>CAVQAR010000040.1:0-25191 GCA_963710425.1 uncultured delta proteobacterium | reverse complement strand
GTACGCGATGTACTCGCGAGGCGGCAGCAACGGCAGGGTGTTGAGCGCAATGATCGCGCCAGTCAACGCGATCACAGCGGTGTAGGCCGGCCGAATCCACCCGCGTCCGGGTTGTGACGTCCACTTTTCGATAGCTACGGCTCCTGCGGCCAACAGCATCGGATACGCCGGTGCCAGGTAATAGAATCGCCCGCCGGTGATCAGCAGTAGCAGCAGCGACACCAGGTATGCATAGCCGAGCGCGCGGTACGGCCTGACGGCGTCGCTGAACAGAAATGCGTACAGGCCGCACAGCCATATCGGCGCCGCCAGAGGTTGCATGCCCAGAAGTTGCCACCCGATGAAACCGATCGGACCGATCGCTACGTTGCGCCCGCTGCGCCTGATATTCGCCAGCATCTCAAGATGGGGAAAATCATGCTGAATCTGCCAGACGAGATTCGGGATGAATATCGCAAATGCCACCAGCCCGCCGAAGATGAACCATCGGCTCGCCATCAGCCGGCGCTCCGGCGTCAGCATCAGGCCGGCCACCATCGCGAAACCGAACAGAAGCATCGTGTCCTTGTTTTCAAGCCCGATTCCCGCGAGTACGCCGAACCATAGCCAAAGTCTGACGTTGCCGGTCTGGATCATTCGGATTACGATCATCGCGCAACCCATCCACAGAATCGGCTCGATCGAATTCATCGACAGATAGCTGCCAAAGCTGAGATAAAACGGAGCCAACAGCACGGCGATCGCGGCGAGCGCCTGGGCGAATCGTCCGCCGCCGAGTTGTCGCACGATCGCGCCCGCGATGATCACCAGTCCGGCTGCGGCGATTGTTGGGAAAATCCGAATCGCCAGAAGCGAATCGCCGAACAGCGCTCGCGCCGCCCAGGCCTGCACCGCCGTCAGCGGAGGCATATCGACGTAGCCCCAGCTCAGATGCTGTCCGCAGGCCATGAAATAAAGCTCATCGATAAAAAATCCGTAGCCGCCGGGGTTGGGCAGATGAATCGGAAATTCCAGGCAGGCGATATAGGCAACGATCGCCGGTCCCGATACGAACCAGTTCGTGCGCGGCACCGCGTCGCTTGAGACCTGCTCGCTTATTGCTGTCGCCATGGTGATCCTGCTAATCCGGCGACTCGCAAGTATCAACGCCGCATGTTCACTGCATGCTCAGGTTTTGATTAGGCAAACATTTTGAAGGAACAGGGATTTCTTTCGATTCATCTATCTCAATGAATGAGTTCCGACCCAGTTCTCCTGGCCAGCAAAGCCAATCTCTGCTCGTGATTCATGGGCTCCCACGGGACAAGTTTCTCGGCAAGCACATCCATTCTTCGAAGGAGGGTCAACTCGAGGAAGAGTCCGATAAAATTCAAGTCGCGGAACACTAAGGAGCCGGACTCTCTCATCCGGTCACGAATCCGCTCGAGATGTACGGGCATCTCGGTCCAGTGCAGGCCAGCTCGGTGGTGATGACAAAGGTGGTATCCTTCGTTCATGAAGTTGACCTCATCAAGCACGGTTACGGTATGCGCAAAGTAGTCATCGGGCTGTTCCGAGTCGTAAAAGGCGTGCTGGACCCACGCGACTATTGCAGTGATGAAGTTCATGCAGAGAAGAGGAACCAATACGAACATGATCCCGATTCTCCAGTCGTATATAGCGACGGCCCCGAAGTAGGCATAGTACCGCGCCATGCCCCATAACAGGCGTTTTCGGTTCTCTTCATCGCCTCTAGCCTTAAAGTAGGCGTATGGGGCAATCCCCAAAACCGTCCAAATGTTGTTCGAGAGATACCGCAGGAAATCCAGTCGACTTGTTCGATCGTAGTCCCTGGACGCTGCGGTATCATCGAATCCGCCATTCTCTTTATGGTGGAGACGGACATGAACCGTCCGATCCAGTTCCGGAATGTTTCCATACAAATATCCCAGAAAGAATTCGAGGTAGCGGCCGAAGACCTTATCGTACTTCTCCGAGAAGTAGCCCTGACGCCGATGCGCTTCCAGGTGTTTGGCGGTGAACATCCTGACAAACCGCTGGAAGTTGAGACCGTAAAGGGAAATATAGAAAGCGATCGCGAGCAGCAGTCGAGGTTTTCCTAAAACGAGCTGGATCAGGAAAATTGGTATGGCGCTAAGGCTAAGGGAAACCATGAGTCGTAATGCAGGCGTGTCTCTGGGGTCCTGTAGAACTTCCTGGCCGAGCCGATCGAGCAACCGGTCGTAAGCCCTGGAAAGAAATTGATACGCCTTGCGTAACGGACCGACCCTCCCGAGAATCATGGCCGCGCGGCAGCCTCCGAAGGAAACCAACGCCACGAGCGATATGGCGCCCGTGCTTGCCAGTGCTATCGGGACGCCACACCACCGAGATCCGAGTTTGGGATTGGCTCCAACATTCATAGTTCGATCTCGACAGCGAATGCTCTCGATGTCTTCTCTCGACCGCTTGTTCTTGCCAAAACCCTTAGCCCGAACGTACTGGTGATGGAGCCCACTCAAAATTGATAGCCCCGAGATGGTTGTCGAAAACCTGGTTGAGGGTGACGGGCCAGTCGGACTGTGATACTCGAACGCCCTATTGGTCAAGTCTCTAATCAAGCTCCTGCTCGTCGCGCGAACTCGACTGAAATCACGAGCGAGCTTCGAGGCAGAAGATTGTTGTCTGCGGAAGATGAGGGCTCGTCTGATACCGGCAGCGAATCATCCTGACCACGGGCGAATTTGCCGCTATCTCCGGTCTGTAGGTAAACAATACAAACTGGATGGCGGAGAGGGAGGGATTCGAACCCTCGGTACCGGTTACCCAGTACGCCAGATTAGCAATCTGGTGCCTTCGACCACTCGGCCACCTCTCCGCGTCGAAGAACGTGAAAGAGCGATTGTTCAATATCGATCGCTGGCGCGCAAGCCGGGTGAAGAGTTGCGCCCAAGCGCTGCGGCGAAGTAAAGCAACACGATGGCGGCGGGCAAGACGACTGAAAACTTCCTGGTCGAGAACGACGGTCCGATCACGACGATCACGTTCAATCGGCCGGAGCGGCGCAACTGCCTCGATGAAGGAGTCATCCTCGATTTCGAGCGGCGTCTGCATGCCGTCCGCGACGATCGCGAATGCCGCGTGCTGATTGTCACCGGCAAAGGGTCCGCCTTTTGCGCCGGCGCCGATCACGCGATGTTCAAGGCTCCGGCGGGCGCGGCTATCGACCCCGCCGAACGCCGCCGGCGCATGGGTGAGTTCGGCAAACGATGGCCGCGGCTGATAGGACGCGCGTTCGACGTGCTCGCGCATCTCGATCAGATCACGATTGGCGCGATCAACGGCTACGCGGTCGGGGGCGGATGGTCGTTCGTGCTCGCGTTCGATTTCGCGATCGCCGTCGAAGGCGCGGAATTCTGGGTGCCCGAAGTGGACCTCGACGTGCCTTATCGCGGCGCTCCCGCGAGCGTGCTCGCCGCGCGGCTCGGGCCATGGCGCGCGAAGGAAGCGATCCTGATGTGCCGGCATTACAAGGCGGAGGAGTTGCTGGCGATGGGCGCGCTCAACCGCGTCGTCAAATCCAGTGAGTTGATGCCTGCGGCACACGAGCTTGCGAAAACGATGGCGGCGAAGTCGCGTGACGCGCTCGCGGCGTCGAAGCGCGATATCAACGCCGTGTTCTTCGGCCAGCGCCTTTTCTAAGAACCAATATCCGTGCGTCACTGACGAAGCAGCGACTTCCGCATCGCCTGGTGTTTGGTTTGCGGATGAAGCCATACGCTCATGATCGCCGAGCAGAATGACGGATCGTCGATTGCGCCGGTGCTCGAATTGTTCAGGTAGGCCAGCGTCCGCCTGGTGTCCGGACAGAAGATGACGACCTGATCGCCTTGTTTAAGGTTAGGAAGGAGCTTCCTCATTTCCGCCTGCCAGGTCGCAAGCTGGCGCTCGTCGCCAACCTTCAGGTCGCGCATCTCGGCGATCGCGTTCTTGACCAGAGTGTCTGCCGGAACCGCACGGCCCGGTTCGATGTCGAGGGCATGAGGCGCATCCGCGGAATATTGCGAGCCGACAATCCACAACGTCGCGTCGTACATCCGGATGCCCCACAACGAGTGGCGGCCCGTCCCGAACGGACGCATTCCGGGAGATTTGGAGAGTACCTGCGACGGCAACGGCCGATGAGAAGCGATCGCGGATGCAGCGGAAATCAGAACCAGGAGGATGGTTCCGAGTCGCAACGATCGCAGCGCGCGAAGGAGTTCTGTGGGTCATCGGCAGGGCGCATTGTGGCCGAGCGCGAGCCGGCCCGCAACCGAATTTCTCTCGGCCAGCGCCTGTGCTGAACGCTCATTCGAGACAGGTAACGATCGCGAGTTTTGCGGCGCTGGCGTCGACGTAGAATTGTCGCAGCTGTCGGAAGGCGTCCATCAGCCATTGCTGGTCGGCGGCGTCGAATTGGCCTGGATAGATGCCGAGCGTCGCCATCTGAGCCGGATTCCATCGCGCGGTCATCTCGGCTTCGAGATTTGGCCGACTCAGTTCGCGGGCGAGGTTGGCAACCTCGTCGGCTTCGAAGTATCGAGCGGGGCCATAGCCGAGGTCATCGCCGACCTCAGTCCCGCCCATCACGGCCTGGCTTGCGAGGTCGGAGCCGGGCTCGACCTTGCCGCACAAGAGGTAGTGCACGCCGTGCCATGCCTTATCGATCGATAGGTCCGCGCCCTTTCCCGACGCTGGAGCGCTACCACCTGATGCCGGCGGTTGACCGGGCAACCGCAGTCCCAGCTTTTGCATGCGTTCGGCCATCAACTTCGCGAGGTCGTCGCCGCCTTCGCCGCGCGCGAGCGCGTCGGGATCGATGCCGATGTTTTTCAGGGACTGCGCGAGTCTGATCGCGCAGTTCCGGAGGCATCGCCGCCATCGATGCGGCGAGCATCTGCGGCGTGCGGCCCTGCAGTTTTGCCGTCAATGCGCCCATCAAGTTCGGCATGGCCTGGGCGGCCTGCGGGCTGGCGAAAAGCTCTTCGACCTCTGAAGGATCGTCAATAATCTGTCTCAAGCGAGCCGGCGACACCTGAACGAAACGCCCCATCATCGACATGTCAGTTCCTCCGTCGCCCGATTGTAGGGTTTTGCCCATTTCCATGCTACGGCGGACGCGCGCCCGGCATTCGGCTCCGCCGATGGCGGGCACGGCGGCCCGCCCCACTTACTAAGGCCTCGGAAGGCACGAAGACGTTCCTTGTTTGCGGGGCGCTTATCGGGTAAGTCGAAGTCACACTCGCAGTTGAGGATATATCGATGGCAGAGATCAAGAATCGGCAATGGCTGCTCGAGGCGCGACCGCAGGGAATTATCAAGGAGAGCGATTTTCGCTGGAATGAAACGTCGGTACCACCGCTGAAGGATGGACAGGTGCTGGTGCGCAACCTTGCGTTCTCGTTCGATCCGACGCAGCGCGGATGGATGTCGATGGACACCTACATGCCGGCGATTCCGCTCGGACAGACGATGAAGGCCGGCACGGTAGGTCAGGTGGTCGAGTCCAGGCGCGAGGGATTTGCCAAGGGCGACCTGGTGCAGGGGCTTTTCGGATGGGAAGACTACACCGTCAACGGCGGCGAAGGGCTGATGGGATTGCAGAAGCTGCCGCGCGGCACCGATCCAATTCTGGCGCTGTCGTTGCTCGGGACGACCGGGCTGACCGCATACTTCGGGACGCTCGACGTTGGCGCGGTAAAGAGCGGCGAAACGTTCGTGGTGTCGGGCGCGGCTGGTGCGACCGGATCGGTGTCGGGGATGATCGCGAAAATCAAAGGATGCCGCGTAGTAGGTATCGCGGGCGGACGCGAGAAGTGCGATTGGCTGCTCAAGGAGGCAGGCTTCGACGCAGCGATTGATTATAAGAATGAGAATGTGGGGGAAGCGCTGACCCGGCATTGCCCGCAAGGGATCAACGTGTACTTCGATAACGTCGGCGGCGAGATTCTCGATCACGCGATGGCGCGACTGACTTATGGCGGCCGGGTCGTGTTGTGCGGAGCGATTTCGCAGTACAACAACCTTGGCGAGAGGAATCCGGTCGGGCCCAAGAATTATTTCAACCTGATAATGCAGCATGCGCGGATGGAGGGCTTCCTGGTATTTCATTTTATGCCGCGCTATCCCGAGGCGATTGCCGAGATGTCCAAGTGGTACGCGGACGGGAAGCTCAAGAACCAGGTCGATTTGCAGAAAGGACTCGAGAATGCGCCTAAGACGATCATCCGCCTGTTCACCGGCGCGAATGTCGGCAAGCAGTTGCTGAAGCTCGGCGATCCGCAATAGCACGGAGCGACAATGATAGATCACATCTCGCTCAGAGTTTCGGATTTTCAGAAGAGCCTCGCCTTCTATAAGGCGGCGCTCGAACCGCTCGGATACACGCTGGTTTTCAGCAACGACAAAGAGCAATACGCGGGCTTTGCCGGACCTGATAAGGAGCGAATCTGCCCGGGCAACTGCGGTGGGATCGCCATTCTCGGATGCTGCGGGACGGGGAGGCACCGCGCCGAGCTGCTTGACGGGATTGGACATCGCGAAGGCGCGTCGCATGGCTATGTGCATATCGCGGTGCTGGCGAAAGATCGCGCGACCGTGCGCAAGTTCTATGAAGCGGCGATGAAGGCCGGCGGTCGTGACAATGGCGGGGCCGGTCCGCGGCCGCAATACAGTCCGACGTACTACGGTGCGTTCGTGCTGGATCCGGATGGTCACAATATCGAGGCGGTCTGCTTCGAGAAGGGGGAGTAATCTGACAGATAGATGGGGCCGGAAGGGTGGAACTATACAACATGTTGTGGTGTTGGGAGGGTCGTACACCATCGGTGGGTTCGTTCCGCCAAAAGATGTTTTCGTGCAGAAGCGTGCAACGGCGCGATTGCTTGGAACGCGGACAAGGCAGTGGCGCTGTGAGCTTTGGCTCATGCGTCATTAGTAGCGAGGTTGATGACGCGGCGTAAGGCTGAACAGTTCAGCCCTGAACTTTGGTGGCATAGGCACACGCAGGCGGAATATTGAATCGCGTGCGAACCTCTCCCCTAACCCCTCTCCCTTCAGGAGAGGGGAACAGAGCAAGCGGCATTCGTATTCTTGATTTCCTCGGTGCTGGACTGTTGGCGATGGCGATTGCAGGTTGCTTCCTAACTCCCCCGATGGCGCCGGTAGCGATGCCTTCCTACCAAGGGCAGTTGAAGTTGTGTACCGCAGCTGCGGCTGCTCCGCCGAGCAATCTTGCGTCGAATCCGAACTACGTTGAGTTTTCTGTTGATGTGATTGATTCGACCGGTGCTCCGACGACCAGCCTTACACAGTCAGACTTCGTGGCGACGGAGAACGACCGGCCGATTCCGATCGCATACTTTCACGCGGAGCAGGGACGGCCGCCGGTTTCGATCGGAATACTGGTCGACAAGTCGGGAAGCATGGTTACGAAACTACCGGTGGTCACCGCAAGCGTCAGCGCTCTAATGTCGAAGCTCGATCACTGTGACGAAGTTTTTCTTTTTGCGTTCGGGATGGATCCAATACTGGTGGATGACTTTACGACCGACCATGCGCTCATCGGTCGGCGTCTGAGCCTTATCGGCGCGGGGGATCAGACGCCTTTCTATGACGGGGTGCAACAGGGACTTGCGCGACTCGCGACCGGGCACTATCCGGACAAGGTGCTAATCATTTTTACTGATGACGTCCCGAACCTTCTCGCGTCGTCGTCACTCGACAATGCAAGCAAGACGGCTTCGCGGCAGGACATCGTATCTTCCGCGCGGAACTCGCAGAACCGTTTCTTCGTGGTAGGTGTTGGCGATCCGGACGCAACCTCGTTTCCGGCGATTAGCATAGGCCCCTGGATTCTCGGCGCCCCCGACGGCGTGGGCGCGAAAGATCTGGGAAAGTTCGCAGCCGACCTGGGAGGCGAGTTCTTTCTTGTTGCTGCCAAACCCGATAAAAATGCTCCGAAAGTGACGGCGCGCAATCGCAATGTCGCGTCCTTCGGACCGCCTCCCCCATTTCCGCCCGAGTACACACCACTCGCCGCTGACCCAGGCGAGGTTCAGCAGTTTGCGTCGTCGATCGCTGCTCAAATCGACCGGCACTACACGATCGGAGTGATTTCATCGGGACCGCCTTCGTCTGGAGCGACTAGCATTGCGATCAAGCTGGCCAACCGTCCTTCCGCGCGCGCAACGTTTCATGAGGTCGTGCTGAGTCCAACGATTCCGTGAAAGTGCTCGGAAACCTCACCCTTAACCACGCTCCCTTCTGAAGAGGGGAACAAAGCGACTGACTAATCAGCTTTTCGCGGCGAAGTATTCAGGAAGCTTGCGGATTCCTGGGTTTCCAGTACTGGGCGGAAACCGTTGCGGGCCAGGTCGGGACGCACTACCTCGATTGGGTCGCGGGTGTCGTCGACGTAGCCTAGGGCGTAGGCGCCTAGGCGGTAGCCCATTAGTCTAAGTAGATCGACGGGGAGCGTGCGGGCGATTTCCAGGGGGACCGATAGGTATTGATTTTCTTCCTGGCGGAGCCACGAGACGTTGTAGGTGATGTTGATTCCGGTGCGGATGTTGGTCGAGCGGTTCGCGCCGCCGCCGTGGTAGATGCTGCCGGTGTAGAAGAGGACCGAGCCTTTGGTCATCTCGGCCGGTTCGGTGTCGGCTTCGGTGAATCGCAGGCGGTCGTCGAAGCGATTGCTGCCGGGAATCACGCGGGTGGCGCCGTTCTCGGCGGTGAAATCGGTCATCGCCCAGATGGTGTTGCACTGCACTTCGTAGCCTTTCGGAAATGGGAAAAAATCGAAGGCCCACTGGTCGCGATGAATGGTCTGGGCCGGCTCGCCGGGGCCGATCGAAATGACCTGAGTGAGATGGAGTTGGAAGCTGGTGGCGTGGCCGAGCATTTTGCCGACGGCGCCGAGGACAATTGGATTCATCACGAGATCGCGGGATTTTGGCGAGCGCGCGACGAGGCCGCCGGTCCTGCGCGTGCGGCGTCCGCTGAAATCGTCGGCGCCGATCGGTGTTTTTTCAGTGAAGGGGCGCAACTCTTCGGCGAGTTCGTCCATCACTTCGGGATGCACGACGCGATCGACGACGACGCATCCGTCGTCGGCGAGGGTTGCACAGATTTCTTCGGATGAAGCTGACACGGGTAGATGTTTGATGCTCATTTTTTCAGTATTAAGGCCGCGCTCCGTTGTCGCGCGCGGGCTCCGCCCCGAAATTCTAGCAACGATGACACTGTCGTGACGAGGTGCTGCTTGATGCAGGGAACCTAACCCCTAACCCCTTCCCATAGTGGGAAGGGGAACCGGAATATTGGAGATCTGTTGATCAGCTGTCGCGGCGGGGGCCGGGTTGCATGTAGGCGATGGCGACGCCGTCGATAGGATCGACGATTCGGGCGATCTGGCCGCCTTGAATTGCCAGCTTGGGCTCGGTTGCTTGCAGGCCGTTGGCGCGGGCGGTCGCGACTGCGTTGGCGATGTTCGAGCACATCAGCGCGAGGCCCCAGCATCCGGGACGTCCGCGCGTCGCCGGGCCGACGACTTCGAGCACCGTCTGCTCGAGCTTGAAAAATGCCTGGCGCGTTTTGTTGGCGTCACCGAGTTCGCGGATTCGTTTGCATGGAACGCCGATCGCCTCGTTGGCGGCGATCGCCTCGTCGAGCACCGGGGTCATCACGACGATGTGCTCGAGATATTCGACGGTGTTTGGGTTGTTTCCGCATAGCCGCGCGAGCGACTGGCGGCGCGACTCGAGGTCGAGATTGATCGGAGCGGCCGCGGTCACGACGCCCGGCAATCCGGAGGACAGCATCTCGGCCTTGACTGAGCCTTGCCCGAGACCCGGCAACTGGATTGATTTTATAGACGGGATTGAATTCGACTCGCGCTCATTTGAAACGAGCACGCCTTTGACGCCCCAGACCCATCCGATGATGCCGCCCGCGCTGTCATTGGTGACCGCCTCGCGCAAATGTTTCGCGAGCGGCGATTCAGAATCGGAGAATGGTCGCGCAGAGATCGATTTCCACCGCGCCCGCGGCCATCCGGGCAATGCGAATGCCGTCGTGATCGAATTCTTTCCGGGCGAAGGCGAATCCGGCGCGTAGCCAATTTTCCTGCGACGCCGCGAGATCGCGCACGGCGACGAGAACTCTTTCGACACAAACTATACCCACAGTCTGCAACCCTTCCGCGAGGCTAGCGTCAGTTGCGGCGAGACGCCACGGTCAGAAATTACCGAAAACTACTGCCTGCAAGGACTTTATTTGCTTGATCTTAGTAACGATAATCGACGTTCAAACGTCTATGTTCTCGTTGTGACAAGTTGTAGCATTGTATGACAATTATGATTTCATTCGAAAGGGGAACTCGATGAAAATCTCCTGGCAGACGTTTCAGCAAGAGGCGCTCGATTGTCTGCGCGCGCTGGTCAGGCTCGACACCACCAATCCGCCCGGCAACGAGCGGATCGCGGCGGATTATATCGCCGACGAGCTGGGAACGCATGGGGTTGAATCGGTGATCCGGGAAAGCGCGCCGACGCGGGCGAATATCGTCGCGCGCTATGCGGGCACCGATTCGTCGGCGGGCGCCCTGCTGCTGTCGTCGCATACGGACGTCGTTCCGGTCGAGCGATCGGGATGGACGCGCGAGCCGTTCAGCGGCGAAATCGCCGACGGCTGCCTGTGGGGACGCGGCTCGATCGACATGAAATCCAAATGCGCGATGGACGTCGTGATGATGACGGCGATGAAGCGCGCGGGCGCGAAGCCGAATCGCGACGTGATACTCGCGGCGGTCGCGGACGAGGAGGCGGGATCGGATTTCGGCGCGAAGTTCCTGGTCGAGCGGCATCCGGAGCTGGTCCGCGCGGGTTACGTGCTGAACGAAGTCGGCGGCTTCACGGTTCATCTCAGGAACAAGCGCTTCTATCCGATCCAGGTGGCGGAGAAGGGCTTCGTCACGATCAAGATGAAGGTCACTGCGCCGCCGGGACACGGATCGATGCCGCGATCGGACACCGCTATCTCGCGAATGTCGGAGTTGATCACCAGGATCGTGCGGACGCCGATGCGCAAGAATGTTTCGCCGTTCATGCGGCAGACGCTCGAGGAGATGGGCGTGCCGGTCGAATCGCCGGGACCGCTGTTCGCGCCGATGCTGTCCAACACGGTGTCGCCGACGATTCTGCGCGCGGGATACAAGGACAACGTGATTCCCGGCGAGGCGACGATCGTGCTCGACGGACGCACGCTGCCCGGCGAAGATCCCGAGAGCTTCATGGCCGAGCTGCGCCAGATTGTCGGGCCTGAGCCGACCTTCGAATTGCTCAAGACCGCGCCGCCGGCCGAGACGAGTCCCGATACGCCGCTGTTCGAGTTGATCAAGAAGACGGTCGAGGCGGCCGACCCCGGCTCGCTCGCGATTCCCTGGATGATCCCGGGCGCGACCGACAGCAAGTTCTACTCGAAGCTGGGCGCCGCGTGTTACGGATTCTCGCCGGTCAAGCTCGACCCGCACATGCCGTTCGGATCGCTCTATCACGGCAACGACGAGCGCCTGCCAGTCGAGGGCTTCTACTGGGGACTGAAGGTGTACGCCGAGGTGGTGCTGAAGTTCCTCGACATCAAGTTCGACGACGTGTTTGGTTAACTGCGGCTGCGGACAACCTAACCCCTAACCCCTTTTTTCGGCCCTCGCGGGAAGGGGAACCGACGCACGACGACAGTTACTTCGCGGAGCTGGTTTTCAGCGTGCCGGCTTGCGGGGTGAAGGTCATCAGCAGGCGCGCCGGGGCTTCGAGCGGCACGATCGCGAAATGCGCGACCGGCTGCATGCTCAAGGTGACGGTCGTGCCCGACGAGCTGCTCGAGACTTTGCAATCCTTGAAGATCGATTTGTCGAACACCAGATGAGTCTGCAGCGCCGGGTCGGGGGTGACGTCCTTGAGCACGACGGTCGCGGTCGAGCCGTCGGAACTGCTCTCGAGATTTTTGGCGAAGCTGACGGGACCGCTGAGCTCGAGAATCACCGACAGCGGCGGATCGTTCGATGACAACCTGATCGTTTTCAGCGTCGCGGGACCGGCTGCGGGCGGCTCGCTCAGCGACAGCGGCGCAGATGTGGCCGCGGTATCGCCGGGGGCGGTCACTTGATGCATCGTCGGTACCGGCACGGAATCTGCGGTCATTTCACCCGTCGCCGGTTCCGGCGCGGGCGCGGACGCGTCCGAGTTCGCAGTCAGCTGAGGCATCGCGGGCTCCGACGGCGCGTCTTCGGCCGCACCAGTCATCGCGCGCGCCTGTGCTGCGGCGGCGCCGGCGATACTGCCGGTGGGTTTCGGCAAAATCGGGGCAGGCGCTCGCATCATGTCAGGGGCGCCACTCTTTCGGCTCGGAAGATCGGGCTGCGACGGGTCAGGCGCATTCGCGACGGCCTGCACCTCCGCCGATGACGCTTTCAGGGCCGCGCTCGACGGCGCCGCCGCGTCGAGGTTCGGCAGTCCGTCGGCGCCGTAAGTCGAGCCGCCACCCGATGACGCGACCTGTGCTCCGCGCATGTCGGAGCGCTGACGCACGATTACGTTGTCCGCGTTCGAATCGTCGGGATTGCCGCCGTAGCCGGTTTCAGCGAGCACCAGTGGCAGCGGATCTTCTTCAGTGTCGATTGGCTGATGCAGCTTGGCGAGCTCGACTTGGGCTCGCTTGGCGTAATTGGAATTGGGGAAATGCTTCTCGACCGCGGCGAACGCCTGCGCCGCCGAATATCGCTTGCCTTCTTTCTCGAGCGAAACTCCCAGCTCGTAGAGTGCGTCCGGCGCAACGGGAGTTTCCGGATATTTCTGCAGCAACTCGGCGAAGCGCGATTCCGCCGCACGGAAGTTCGCGCGTTTGTAATAGTAGTTGCCGACGATCATCTGGTTGCGCGCGAGCATCTCGCGGCATACCAGCACCTTGTCGTGCGCCAGCGCGGCGAAGTCGCCTTCCGGAAAGCGCTGTTCCAATTCCTGGAAGCGCTTGAGCGCGGCCGCGGTCTTGCCTTGATCCTGATCCTCGCGCCCAATCTGATCGTAGTAGCTCAGCCCGATGTAGTACGTGACGAGCTCGAGATTTTTGCTCGTCGGATGCATCCGCTGGAAGTCGTCGAGCGCGCCGATCGCCTCGGCGTAGTCCTTCTGCTGGTAGTAGGCGAGGCCGATTTTCATCTCGGCATCTTCGGCGTAGGGGCTGAACGGAAATTTGTCGATCACCTGCTGATAATTTTCGATCGCCGCCTTGTATTCCTTGGTCGCAAAATCAAGTTGGGCCTGGGCGTAATAGTTCTCGCCGGTCGGCTTCTGGCGCAGACTGCATGCAGTGGCAGGCAGCAAAGCGAGAGCCACCAATATCAACAGAATTCGTTTCATCGGGTGACGCGGAAAGGTTAAACAACGCTCTCGGGCATTGCAATCCGCGCACGATCCACGATTCGGCGCGCGTGTGTGACAGGATGGCGGATTCAGGTACTTTTGGACTCGCGCGGCTTGCGGAATGCGGCCGAATAGACCGGCTTGCCTGCGGCGATGTACTTGCGCGCGAAACCGGTCCGTTCGGCGCCCGGCGCGGCCTCGACGGCGCGGATAAAGCCTGCCGCGAGCATCATCGGAAAAATCTCGGCGGAGTAATCGCGCACGTCGGTCGCGACATATGCGGTCGCGCCGGGCTCGACGGTGCGAAACAGGCTGGCGACGAGCGTCGGCGTGAACAGGCGATGCTTGACGTGACGCTCCTTCGGCCACGGGTCGGGATAGTAAATGTGGAAGGCGCTCACGCTCGCGTCGGCCAACATGAGATTGACCAGCGTGCGCGCGTCCATCCGCACGACGCGGAGATTATCCAGTCCCGCGCGGCCGCATCGCACGGCCAGCACCCGCGTGATCGTCGATGAAAGCTCGACTGCGATAAAGTCGCGATCGGGAAATTCGGCGGCGCGCTCGATGATGAACTCACCCTTGCCGGCGCCGATCTCGATTTCGATTGGCGCGCGGCGGCCGAACATCGCGGGCGGATCGATCGTGAAGAGGTGATCGTCAGGCGCGAAGAGGACGCGCTCGCCAATTTCGCGCGATTTGGGATTTCCCCAGATGCGGGCGGCTTTTCGAAGTCGTGCCATGAATGCATGACGATAGCGGGCGGCGGCCTTGCGCCGCTACAGCGGCGACTCATCGCGATCGGATGCTGACCGCTAACCGTCATCCTGAGCCGCCGCGGCGAAGGATCTCGACGGACGCTCTTGCGTACGTCGTTACACGAAGCGCTGTCGCGCGAGATCCTTCGCTGCGCTCAGGATGAAGGATGAGGGCGGCAATGCATGTGCGTTATAGGGGGTACCCGTGGACGCATCACAACCCAACCCCTAACCCCTTCCCGAGCGGGAAGGGGAACCAGAGTTGTAAGAAGAGCTGTTCATTCGGGGCGTTTCAGGAAGGCGCGCACTCTCTCGACCAGCGGCTTCAGGTCGGTGTTGTCGACCAGGGCGCTTGCCATCCGGACGGGGTCGCCGAAGAAGAAGCGCTCATATAAAACCTGGCGGCCGCCGAATGCTGCTGCATGCGACCTCCCATGCCAATCGATAGAGCGCGACGCGCTCTTTTGCGGGGCGTCGGCGGCGGCGAAGTAGCGCTCGATGTCGGGCAAGCTCAGCGGGATTTGCGAAGTCGGCTGACGGATGGCGTCGCCATCAGCGAGCTCGAGCTGTTGAGCTGGATAATTTCGACCAGGCGCGGATACAGGCGCGGGAAAAGATTGCGCGCGGTGTCGAGCGGCGCTCGCGCCGGCGTGAACACGCCCCACTTGTCCAGCGCGGCGTCGGCTTCGGCCGCGCGCAGGCATGCGCGCATCGTTTCGGTGGTCGTGATCATCTCGGCGAGGCGCTCGCGCACGTGCGGCAGACTCATCGCGTCGCTGGCCTCGGCGATTCGCGCAGCCAGTCCCAAAACGAATTCGCTCTTCGCGACATTTTTCACGGCGACCTGGTGCATCATGTGGACGACCGCGCCGGTTCCCGCGTACAGCGCGTTGCATCGCGCGACGTCGCCGCACAGGAACACGCGCTCCCACGGGACCAGCACGTTGTCGAACACGACCACCGCGTCCATTTCGTCGAAGCGCGACGCGAGCGGGTGATCGAAGCGCGAACGGCCGAGGTCGTAAGTGTCGCGACACAGGAACTTCAGGCCCTTGGCGTTGCAATTGATCGCGAACGACAGCGCGAACGGCTCCGCCGCCGGCTCGGCCTTCAGCACGGTCGAAGGAAACACGAGCAGTTCCTCCGACAGCGGTGCGAGCGTCGCGAGCATCCGGCATCCGCTCACGACGATGCCGTCGTTGGTTTTTTCGACCAGCTTGAGCGCGAGGTCGGCGTCGGTGTGCCCCGCCCATCCAGCGGCGCGGCTCGCGCGCGGGTTGACTAGCGTATGCGTCGCGCACCAATCGTGATGGCGCGCCTCCATATAGTAGTTCCAGATGTTGTCGCCGTGGCGCTTATCGCTCTCGGCAAAAAATTCGCGCGCCGCTGCCATCGCGGCGAGACTGACGTTGAGGTAATCCGGCGTGCGCCCGAGCATCCCGCAGCCGAAGTCGGCCCATGTCTTCATCATGCGCGAGCGCTTGCGCAGGTCGTCGGCGTTTTCGGGATGATGAACGACATCCCGGCGCGACCGCCGTCGTCGGTGCGGAAGGTCATCGTCTCGGGATGCTCCATCTGCATGTCGTAGAGCGAGGCGACCGAGCGCGCGCAATTGGCGAACGCGGGATGCGCGGTAACGTCGCCGGCGCGCGCGCCGCCGATCCAGATTTCGGCGCCGAGCTTTTTCAGCGACGACAGATAATTGTTGCCCGAGCGCGCGCCCATCTCAGTGCGATTTCTCCCCGTCAGATCGGAAACGTCGATCCTAGCACCGAATTCCGGCGATGCCACCAGCCATTTGCACGGCCGGAGTCGGCCCTGACTTATGGACCGGGATTCAAGCTGGGATTGTTCAGCCCGTGGCCGAACGCAGAAACCTGCGACTGCCACTGTTCGCCGAAGATCAGGATCAGCAGCTGCAGATCGATGTGCGTGTCCTTGGTGAGTGATTTCATCGAGCCGCCACCTGCCGTGGCCAGCACTTTGTAGGCCGCCTGCGTCTGCCGGAAGAACTCTCGCAAGAGTAAGCTTTTGGGCCGCTCCTCGTGATCTACCTCACCATCCAGCTCCTCGGCCGCCACATCCACTGTGCTGAAAGTGCCGTTGTTCGATTTGAACTGCCGAATCATCGTCAGTAGCGGCGCGAAGTCGTCCTTAGGCGGCGGCGAATCGCCCACCAACACGATCACCTTCTTGGCGGATGGCTTCCAGTCCATCTTGTTGATCGCCGTCTGGCAGGCTCCGTACGTGTCCTCTTCCGATTCGCGGCCACCCATCCTTTGGATGATGTTGAGGAAAGTGTCGAGCTTTTGCGGCGACAGCGTAAGCGGCTGGAATTGCATCGCCTCACCCTTGCCGCCGAACACCACTATCCCGATTCGCGCGATTGGCACCAGCCGGTGAACCGCCTGCACCAGCGGCTCCATCTTGGCCTTGACGTCGTCGATGATCGGTTTCATCGCGCCAGTCCCGTCGATAACCAGCACCACGTCCAGTCCCTTGCGCCGCAATTCGCCAATGAACCCACCGAACCCTTCGCCGATCCCGTTTCTCGTAGCCCGAGCCCATTCCGTTTCCGCCGTCGATTGTCGATTCCGCCGCCGTCGGCGACAGCGCCTTCAAGATCGGTCGAGGCGACGCACCTCCCCTGATCAAACATTTGCATGAACCTATTTCCGAATCGCTGCAAAAAATCAGGCGGTGCGTCTTGCAACATTCCGCTAGCAGCACTCTGCCGAGCGAATTCGCAATCTTCATTGGAATCGTAGATATGGTAAAGAGACCACCCCGTTTCTGGCGGAGGTTGCGCAATGAATGGATGCGCTGGCACCAACAAACACCAGCCGACCGCGAGCGCGGCTGCGTGGCGGAGATTCATGCTGGCCCGGCCATACTCTCTTGCGTCCTATTGATCGCCCACGTCAGATGACCTCGTTGAGCAGCGGCAGGCGTTTGCGGATTCGTTCGGCGGCGTCGGCCGGCGCCATGTACGGCGGGCGCGCGGGGCCCATCTCGATTCCGGTCGCGACCGACGCGGTGACCTTGGTGGTGCCGAGATGGCCGAGCGTTTCCTCGCCGCCGCGCGGGAAGCATCGATTGAGCCGGCGCTGAATTTCCTCCGCGCGCTTGTAGTCGCCGGCCTTGAACGCCTTGAGCAGCGCGACCGCGGCGGGCACCGCGAAAATATTGATGAAGCCGCCGGCCGCGCCGAGCATCAGCCCCGCCAGCATCGCGCGAAACGTATTGTAGATGTCCGCGCGGCCGTCCACTTCGTCGTACAGCGCCTCGAGATGCTGCAAGTCGGTCAGCACTTCCTTGAATGCGACGACGCCGGGAATCGTCGCGAGCTTGCCGGCGAACTTCGGCGTGATGTTGAACTTGCTGAGCGCGGGATTGTGGTAGATGACGACGGGCAGGTCGCCGGCCTCGGCAATCATGCGGTAATGGCGCTCGACTTCGGCCTCGCCGCATCGCCAGTAGTACGGCGGGATCACCTGCTGCGCGTCGTAGCCGAGACGCGCCGCGATTTTCGCATAGCGCAGAGTTTCGAGCGTGGTCGCGCCCGAGGTCATCGCAACGGCCGAGAGATCTGCGTGGACGCTTGCGCGTCTCCTCGATCACGATTTCGAACACGCGCGTGCGCTCGGCTTCGTCCATGTGCAGAAACTCGCCGATGCTCGGCGCGGCGACGACGCCGTCGTGCGCCCGCCGCAATCGCCCACTGGACTTCGCGCCGCAGCGCATCTTCGTTGAGCCGGTAATCGTCGGTGAAACGGCGTCACCAGCATCGCCAAAATTCCGTGTGCAAGTTTCAAGTGCGCACCTCCGGCGAATCGCGCTAGGCGGCTTCGCGCTCGGCGCCGCTGAATGAGGGTTGAAAGAAAAAGATTGCCTGGCCGGTGCCGATTGCGGCTTCGTATTTTCCGAACTGCTCGCCGCGCCAGGTCCACGAGTCGCCGCCCATCGCGCCGGCCATCGTGATGTAATGCGAGAAGCGGCCCTCGGGCGAGCAATGTGCGCGGTAGTCGTCGGCGGCGGCCAGCACGGCTGTCATGGCGGCCCGGCTTGAACCATTCCATGATTCGTTCGTCGTACAACCGATTGGCGGTTGACGCGATGTCTTCGGGCGACGCCGATGCGCGATCGAGAATATGATCGTAGTCCCAGAATTTGTGCGACATGCCGCCCGACGCGACGATCACGACGCGGCGATTCGATTTCCAGATAGCCTGTCCGATCGCGGCGCCGTACGCCAAATCATTTTTGACCGACGCAGTTTGACAAACGCTGATCGAGAGCACGCGGCGGCGCGCCTCGTGATTGAAATAGTGCATCACGTTGAGCGTCGGATAGTGAATCGGCAAGTTGGTATGTGCCGACGCGATCGCACGAATCCCCCGCTCCCGCGCCTCCATTTCGACTGCGCGCGCGAGTTCGGCGTCGCCGCGATAGTCATATTCGAGGCCGTGCAGCATCTCCGGCAGCTCTTCCGATGTATATACACCCGACAGCCGCTCGTGAGCATTGAGTACGTACTCCAAAGTAGAGAACCAGTGAGTATCGATTAGTAAGAAGGTGTCGAAGTCGAGATGGCGGAGGCGCTCGCGCTCGAGCTTCGGCATCGCGTCGTAAAAAGTCGTCACGTTGCGGCCCATGTACGCGCGGCGCGCGATCGGATCGGTAGATCATCAGGCGCGGCACGTGAGTGGTGAACACGGTGGCGACGACCTTACCCATCGCGATCCTCCTCGCCGTAGGCGACGCACACGAGTTTCGGCTCGGTCCAGAACTCCATGCTGAAGCGGCCGCCCTGCCTGCCGAGCCCGCTCATCTTCGCACCTCCAAACGGGACGCGCAGATCGCGCAGAAAAAAACTGTTGACCCATACCATCCCGGTTTTGATTTTTTCAGCCACCCGGAGCGCGCGATCGACGTTCGAGGTCCAGACGTAAGCCGCGAGGCCGAATCGCGTCGCGTTGGCGCTCGCGATCGCCTGTTCTTCGTCGTCGAATCGCTCGACCGTCAGCACCGGTCCGAAGATTTCCTCGGAGACGGCGCGCGAGGTCGCATCGACGCCGTCGAGCAGTGTCGGCGAGTAGTAGAATCCGCGCCCGTGTTCGGCGGGCATTTTTCCGCCGGCCAGAATTTTCGCACCTTTCGCGACCGCTTCGGCGACGAATGAATGCACGCGCTCGCGATGCGCGGCGGAAATCAGCGGACCGTACTCGGTGCCGTCTGCGAGCGGGTCGCCAATCTTGAGCGTCGCGATCTCGCCGGCGAGCAGTTCGAGAAAATTCGCGGCGACTCGGCTGTCGATCAGCAATCGCGAGCCCGCGACGCATGATTGTCCCTGGCTGCGATAGATTGATCGCGCGACGCCGGCGGCGGTGCGTTTCAGGTTCGCGTCGGCGAATACCAGGTTCGGCGACTTGCCGCCGAGTTCGAGCGTGACGCGCTTGAGCGACTCGGCCGCCGACGCCATCACGCGACGCCCGGTCGCGACGCCGCCGGTAAACGCGATCGCATCAACGTCGCGGATGCGCGACGAGCGCGGCGCCGCGTCGGCGAGACCGGGAACGATATTCAGCACGCCCGGCGGCAGACCCGCTTCGTTCGCGATCTCGCCGAGCGCGATCGAAGTCAGCGGCGCCAGCTCCGACGGCTTGAGCACGCAGGTATTTCCGGCCGCGAGGCACGGCCCGAGATTCCAGGTCGCGAGCATCAGCGGCGAATTCCACGGAATGACGATCGCGCCGACGCCGACCGGTGGCCGCTGCGTGACGCTCATCAGTTTCAGATCGCGGCCGAGAAATTTCGCGTCGCTATCGGCGGCCTCGTGGGTCCAGGTCTGCGCGACTGCCGCAAAGAATCGAAGGTTGCGCGCACTGCGTGCGAGGTCGTGATTGACGCACTCCGAGACCGGCTTGCCGACGTCGCGCGCCTCGAGCATCCCGAGATCGCGCGCGCGTTTCTCGATTCCGTCGGCCAGCTTGTTCAGGATGCCGGCGCGCGCGTCGGCACTCATCCGCGGCCACGGTCCACGATCGGCGGCGTCGCGCGCCGCATCGACTGCACGATTCACGTCCTCGGCACTCGCAGCTGGCGACTTGCGCGAGTTCGCGCTCGGTAGCCGGCTCGACGTCGGGGAAACGCGCCGACCTGGCCGCGTCGAGGTAGCGTCCGGCTATGAACAATCTGGTTTCCATGTTGCTGTTAATAAGGAAGTTTCGCGGATTCGCTGAAACATAGCAAAACCGCGCGCAAGTAGTATCTCCGCGACGCTTACTTGACGGCGGATCGCAACGGGCCTTAACCTGACTTCTAACGTTGGGCGCCGATTTAATCGTGGCTGCATTACCCACCATCATTCCGATTTTTCCGCTGCCGAACCTCGTGCTGTTCCCCGGCTTGAACGTGCCGCTGCATATTTTCGAGCCGCGCTATCGCGAGATGATCGCCGACGTCGCCAACGCTCATGGCATTGATCGGGATGACGCTGCTCAAGGGCGACTGGGAAGCCGACTACCAAGCGTTTCCCGATATTTTCGAAATCGGATGCGCGGGCAAAATCGGCGGGCTAGTCAAGCTGGCCGACGGCCGCTACAACCTGGTGCTCGAGGGCATCGGCGAGTTCCGCATCGTCGCGCGAGATTCGCGATCGTTCGTATCGGCAGGCGGAGGTGGCATGGTGTCCGGTGCGGCCCGACGCGCTCGATTGCGACGCCGAGACGATGGACGCGCTGCGCGAGATGCTCTTCAGCTACCTGGGCGAGGCCGCGCAGGAGGCGTGGCGCACGATAGTCGAGCAGCGCGGGCTGCGCGGCGCCGAGCTCGATCAACTTCCTGTGCTTTCATCTCGATATCACGCCGCTCGAAAAGCAGACGCTGCTCGAGGCGCTCGCAGACCGGGTCGATTGCCTGCTCGACGTGCTGACCTTCAAGCTCGAAGAGCGCAAGCACGGCCCGGCCGGGACCGAGCGGCGGTCCCGACACCGTTCAATAGCCTAACTTCATCCAGTAATGACGTCCGGTACCTTGCAGAATCTGACGCCATGCAGCACGACAGTATGGCAGCGCGCGCGACACATTGCTGGCGGTTTGTGGCCAAATCGTAACGCGTGTCGCAAATGAGTCAGCGTGCGCACAAGAGCCGCACAATTCGCAAAATGCGGAATGATTTGCGAAAAGTTGGCAGATTTTCTGAATTTCTCAACGGATCTGGCGACCCGAGTTGCGGTTCATGACGGCTTAACATGCTAGCTTAAATTGCATTAGGGCAGTTGCCGCTAAATTCGGCATGATCGTTGCTTTCTTGCTAGTCGAACGAACGACAATCGGAATCCCGACATCGATCGCTTGACCCGTCGAACCGTGGCGCAGGCACGGTCGGGTGAGGACAAAGTACGATGGAATGGGAAAATAGCGCTCTCGGAAATCTCTTCGTGCCAGACGTTTTGACGCCTGAGCAGTTTTATGACAGCCGGCGTGACGACAGCACGATCCGCCCGGTCAAGAAGCTGATGATGGCGATCCTGGAAGACGCGCTGCGATGCTTCCAGAATAATGCGGACGCGAAGGGCGGGCCGCGCAAGCGTCTGTTCAGCGAGGCTGAGCAGTGGCTGATCGGCGAAGGCGGAGAAGGGCCGTTCTCGTTCGAGACGGTGTGCGAAACGCTCGGAATCGAGCCGCAGTTTCTGCGCAGGGGTCTGCGCGATTGGCGGACTCAGCAGCTTGCAGGAGTGTCGACGCGGCGCCTGGCGCGGCGCTCGCCAGTGGTCCGCAGCGGGCGTATCAGTGCTCCTGCGCGTCGCGATGCGAAACGCACGGCGTCGGCCAAGCTCGCTAGAAGAATTCGCTCGGCGCAAGATCGCAGCCGGCTTAAAATCCTGCAGAATAGAAAAGCGGCGCAGCATCTCTCACGAGATGCTGCGCCGCCTGATTTTTGTCACGCCGCTGCGCTCAGACAGCGCGCTGCGCACGAACCAGCCCTACGCCCTCAGGCGTATTACTGAGGCGCCGGGGCCGGAGCGCGTGCCAGCCGGGCGTCGGAGCCTTTCGCTGCCACTGCCCCGCCGGGCGGAGGAGGCACGTAGCCCTTGGGCTGCGCCTGAACCCACTGCTCGCAAGCAGGAATGTCTCTGCTTCGAGCGATTCCTGCTGCATAATCTGCTGATCGGACCAGCCGTGGGTCTTCTCCCAGTGCACGCCGGGACACTTGACGGCCAGGTTGAAATTTCTAGCGGTTGACGCTACCGCGGCGCGCAGGCGCAGGCGCTGGTGCCGAACCGCCGCGCGCTGCCGCCGCTGCTACTTTGACTCGCGCAACCGGCGATCAACAATGCCAGCCCCGTTGCCAGCGCCAATCCGATCTTCCGTTTCATGGCATCCTCCTTCAATCTAGGAACCCCTCCACTAACCGAGCTAACATGCCTATCCGCCGTTCGTTTAAGCAGGGCCAAAATACACCGTTCGGAAAAATTAGCAAACCCCCCGTAATCCTGCTCATAACGCCTGGAACACAGTTTGTTCACCGCGCTCCGAGCGGCGCGCGCGGCCTTCAAAACAGGCAAGTTCCAGGTGCGCGAGGGTTTCGAAAGTCGCCGCCATCACGTGGAATATCGGCCTTTCTTCGCCGCCGAATACTTGCTGCGCAATTTCGAATGCAGTCTGCGGCGATTTGCGCGTCAGATCGAGCATTTCCGCCTCGCGATACCGATGATGCTCGATCAACTGATTCGCGCGATGACGATGGTCGTGATAGACGCCGCCGTGCGCGGGCAAAACCAGCTCGACGTCGAACTTCTGCACCTTCAATTGCGACGCGATGAAATCGCCGAGCGGGTTGGTTCCCGCGGCGTCGGGATAAATTCCCACGTGTGGCGTAATTTTGGGCAACAGGTGATCGCCGACGATCATCACCTTCTCTTTGCGCAAATAAATCACGTTGTGACCCGGCGAATGCCCCGGCGTCCAGATCACTTCGAGCTCGCGGTCGCCGATTTTGATCACGTCGTGATCGTCGATGTACTTGTCGGGTTTCGTGACCGGGCCGTACATCGAAGTGCCCATCCACGCCGGGCGCATCCCGGTCGGCGAGAACTGTTCGATCGGAAATCCGTGTCTGGCGAAAAACGCGCGCGACTCGGGACGGTCGTGCGGCGCCATCTTGCCGAACTCGATCATGCGGCCCGCGCGCTCGGCTTCGAGCCGATGAATATGCGTGACGGCATGACTGCGGCGGCGAATCTCGCCGGACGCGCCGAAGTGATCGATATGATGATGGGTCGCGACGATCGCGTCGAGATCTTCGATCTTGATGCTGAGTTCGGCGAGCGCTTCTTCGAGCGCCTTGATGCTCTCGGGCGAGTTCATCCCGGTGTCGACCAGCGTCCACGCGCCGTGACAGTCGATCAGATAAACGTTGATGATTGTCGGCCGCATCGGCAGCGGCAGAAAGATCTCGTAGATACCCGGATGGACCTCAACTATTTTCGCCATCGATTACTCTCAGTGGCTGGTTTCGCATGACTTGGAAGTCCTTGCGCTCCGCCGCTTGCTGCGATGCCGCAACTCAACTGATCACTCGTGCAACTCGTCTTTCACCTGGAAGGTTACTTTAACATCTCACCTTCCATCGCACCACTTTGTTGGCCTCGACCATCGCGTCGATCCTCGTGACGTGAGCGGTGTGGATGCCATTGATCGTTACGCCGGCGCGCGAGATTGCCAATTGCACGGCTTCCTCGACCGAGTTGGCCGAGATGCCCGTGAGGTCGATCGTTTTTTCAACCATGACGCTCAGCCGCTCCTGGGGACGCAATCCGCGCGCGATTGTTTGACGCTCGCACGCGCGCGGCGCTACGCTCGCCCCTGCACAGTGGTTAGCGCACGGCGAGATCCGAAACAAGGTGACATCGCGCAAACGCGCTCTGCGACAGCGCTGAATAGAAGCGCGCGATTGGTCATCCCGTCGGGAGAGTCTGTAGTTGCCAGTTAAAATCGAGTCGCCCGCGGGCGAAGAAGCGCTCACCGAGTTCGTTCTATTTCAGCATCGGGTTTACGAATATCGCAGCGCGCGATGGGCCGCGATGGTCGCGGTGCAGTTGCCGATCCTGATGGGCGAAGGACCGTTCGCCGCCGGGCGCAAGATTCGGCCGTTCACCGCGCGGGTCGACGGCAACATAGTCGCGCGCGCGGTCGCGATAATCGACAGCCACTATCAACGTCACTGGAACGAGCCGCTCGGGCATATCGTGATGTTCGAGGCGATGCCGAATACGCGCGACGCAGTCAATCCGATGATGGACGCGGCGTCGGAGTGGCTGAAAGCGAACGGCGCGACGGCGGCGCGCGCGGGTTACGGGTTGCTCGAATTTCCGTTCGTGATCGACGACTACGAAACCCTGCCGCCGGACATCGCGCGCCAGAATCCCGCGTACTACCACGCGCTGCTCAAAGACGCCGGCTTCGAAACCGAGCGCGGATGGGTTGACTATAAGATCGAGGTGACGCCGGAACTGGTCGCGCGCTACGAAAGCGCACTCGAAGCGGGCCGCCGCGCGGGTTTTCAAATCGTCGCGCTGAAGGATCTTGCCGGCCGCGCGCCGCATCCGCGATTTCGAGCACACCTGGAACACCGCGTTCGCGCGTCATTGGGGCGCGACGCCGTTCACCACCGACGAACTCATCTTCCTGTTCGATTTCTTCGCGATGTCGGGCGCGCTCGACACTTCGGTGCTCGCGTATCGCGACGGCCAGCCGGTCGGCGCGTTGATGGTCACGCCGCCGAACCCCGACGGCGCAATTCTCAAGCCCGGCGCAAGCTGGGCGACAATGAGAAGCTCAACTTCCTGGGCATCGGCGTGCTCGAAGAAGCGCGCGGCCGCGGCGTCAACCTCGCGATGGCGTCGTACTCGTACCTGCAGCTGATCCGCAGAGGCGCGAAGTATCTGAGCTACACGCTGGTGCTCGACGACAACTGGCCGTCGCGCCGC
>CAVQAR010000039.1:0-16105 GCA_963710425.1 uncultured delta proteobacterium | reverse complement strand
ACTTTGAAGATCGTCTGCTGGCGCTGGTAAATCGATTTCACCAGCCATCGCGCCGAGCGCAGCCGCTCCTGCAGATACTCGCGCGTCTCGGGCGCGACGTCGACGTCGTTGAGCACGCGCTGGTAGTAGCCCGCCAGGCGCAGGCGCGGCACCGCGTCGCGATTGAGCGTGACGACGTAGTCCTCGCCGACCTTGTGGATATAAACGTCGGGCACCACGTAGGTCGGCTCGTCGCCGCCGTAGTCGCGTCCCGGCTTGGGCTCGAGCAGCGAGATTACTTTGGCCGCCTGCCCGACGGTCTCGACCGGCACGCTCAGCACCTTGGCGATTTCCGCGTAGCGATGCTTTTCGAGCAGGTCGAGGTGATTGCTGATGATTCGCGCGGCCAGCGATTCTTCCATCCCGAGGTTCTGCAGTTGCGCCAGCAGGCATTCGCGAAGATCGCGCGCGGCGACCCCGGGCGGATCGAAACGCTGCACGCGCGCGAGCACGCGCTCGACTTCGGCGGGCGCAATTTCGAGCTGCGCCGCCAGCTCCTCGACCGGAGTCTCGAGATATCCGTCTTCGTTGAGATTGTAGATGATAGTCGCGCCGATCGGCTGGTCGGATTCGGCGAGGCTCGACATCCTGAGCTGCCACATCATGTGGTCTTCGAGCGAACTGCGGCGCAGCGGCGTATTCTCGAGCGCGCTGCGATGGTCGTCGTCGTTGTCGGCCGGCGTGCTTTCCTGCCAGTTGTTCGAATAGGTTTCGAGATACTCGCGCCAGTCGAGCTTTTCGAGATTGTTCAGTTCCTTGATTTCGAGCGCGGCGTCGCGCGCTTCGACCTCGATGGTGGAGGCCGGCTTTTCCTCGCGCGATCCGGTTTCCCAATCGTCGTCGGAGTTCGCGCCGTTGAGACCGTCGCCCTCGGGCGGCAACGGCTCGCCGTCGGCCTGTGCGGCGGCTTCAGGTTCTGACATTTCAGATTCGGCGGCGGATTCGGCGGGACTCTGATCGAGCGGCTCGAGCATCGGATTCTGCTCGAGTTCCGACTGCACGATCGCTTCGAGTTCAGGGAGCGAAAGCTGCAGGATTTTGATCGCCTGCTGCAACTGCGGCGTCATCACCAGTTGCTGGCGAAGCCGCAAATCCTGTCCGAGTTTTACTTCCAGTGCCATCGGATAATTGCCTACTGTATCCGCCGTGGCTCCCGGCGTCGCGCTCGCACCGGGCGATCGCGTCCGAATGAGGGAAAAGCACGGCGTGAGCGCAATCGACCACGCTCTGACTGGTGTTGAGGTACACCGTGATCTTGCAGCCGGTGATCTGATCGTTGCCGTCATGCGCGACGGGACTGCCGGTCAACACCACGGTGCGCTTGGTCTGGTCCATGACGCCGTGCTTGCCAGTGGCCCATCGCGTGCCCTGGCTCAAGCCGACGTTGCCGTCGGCGACCATGTCCTTCATCTGTTTGAAATCTTTGTCGAAATAATTCACGCGCAACTGATCGCTGGTAAGTTGCGAGTCCGCCTGGGTAGCGTGTACGTTTCCGGTCCACAGCACGGAATGATTCGTATAGTCGAGCGACATCGATTTTGACTTTATGTAAATCGGGGCCTTGCTGTTGCCGAATTGCATCCCGCCGAAAGCACCCTGGTCAGGCGGATTCGATGCGAGCTTGGTATCCGTGCCGGACGTGGTGCCAGACGCGGTCTTATGCGCTTTGTGCGGCGCGGTCGCCGCACTCGGAGCGCTGGCAACTGCCGGAGAAGTTGCAGCAGGAGAAGTCGCGGCGGCCGGAGCCGAAGGCGGCTCGGGATTGGCGGCGTCAGGCACCGTCGGCGCCATCACCATCGGCGGCGCGATCGCGCCGGGCGGAACTGTCGCGGCGGTCGTCACGGGGTTGAATCGGGGACGACGGCTGCAGGAGCGGTCGTGGTAGTCGTGGCGATCGAAGGCGCCGCGGCGGGAGCGACGGCGACCGCCGGCGGAGCCGGCGGCGCGGGAGCAGGCTCAGGCGCGCTCGCTACCGCGGGCGCGGCCAGGAGGCTGGAGCCACTGCCGGCGGCAGCGGCTCGATCGGCGCGATTGCCGTAGACGGCGCGCTTGCAGGCGCGACGTCGGCGGCAGTCACCGCAACGTCCGGCGCCGTGGCCGGCGCCGGAGCAGGCACCGCCGCGACGGCAGGCGCTGGCGCTTCTGCCGGCGCGGGCGCAGCCGCCTCGGCTGGAGCCGGCGCGACCGCAGGCTGCGCCTGCGTCGTATCCGACGGGGCCGCCGCTGGCGGCGCGCCAGGCACTCCGCCAGTCACGCTGATCGAATCGTCACCTGAGTCATCGCTGGTAGCCGCTGGCGGAGCGGACGCAGATGCCGGCGCGGGATTTGTCGGCTTGTTGCGAATCGAATCGCCCACCGTCCCCGTGCCAACGCCTTCTTGTGCCCACGCCGGTAACGCGAGCGCAAATGCGACCAGCGCAGCCGCGACCATTCGCGACGCGCGATTAACTCTGCTTGGTTTTTCCACTATCTTTCTTCGGCGTGACTTCTGTCTGCACTTGCGTGTGAAGCTCGAACACGCGTGTCTTGGGATGCCCGCTCAGTCCCACTCCCGTCACTTTTAGTCCGTCGCCGATGACCGTTACCAGGCCCGGCGCTTCGACCTTGTCGTCATCCGGCATGAAGGTCGCCGAGTCGGTGCTGAGAACGTAATCGCCGAAATGGATCACGGTGCCGCCGGTCAGGTAGGCCTTCGTCACGTGATTTCCGTTCATCGTGAGATCCGCATGCGGCGAGTTGACGACCACCGGCTTGCCGTCCGATGAAACCATCGTGACGACCGCGTCGGTCAGCTTCAGCATGGTCTTGTCGGCCGAGTAATCCGCCTCGCCCGCGGTCAGCACCCATTGCCGCTCGCCGGCTTTCATCTGCGTCCAGTGAAAATTATGCGCGCGAAGGAGCGTCCCGGGGACCAGCCCGGCCGCGGTCTGCATGACTTGGGCCGCCGAGCGATGGCGCACGATCCAGATGGTCGCGACCAGCAGCACAATCAATGCCACCGTGCCGAAACCGGCCAGCGCCTTAGCAATTCGCCTTGGACTCAAGCTTCAATCTCTCCGAACATCACGGTATCAAGCGACTTTTTCCAAGTAAACCAAGCGGCCCTTCGGCACCATACTTGCAATTCGCGCCGAACTTACACCCACTAACTATCCAAGCACCAACCGGGATTTCACGCCAATCTTGGGCGGGAACTAATCAGTCGGCCTCGTGGGTCGCGTGATGGATTCGATTGAGCGTTTCGAGTAGGGCCGGCAGGTCGTCGAGCTGATAAGAATTGGGACCGTCGCTGAGCGCGCGGTCGGGGTCCTCGTGCACTTCCATGAAAATCCCGTCGATTCCGGCCGCCACCGCCGCGCGCGCGAGCGGTGCCACGAACTCGCGCTGACCGCCCGAGCGTTCGCCGCCCGCGCCCGCCCCGGGAAGCTGCGCCGAATGGGTCGCGTCGAAGACGACGGGATAGCCGAAGCTGCGCATGATCACGAGCGAGCGCATGTCGGAGACGAGATTGTTGTAGCCGAACGAAAATCCGCGCTCGGTTAAAATTATTTTCCGCGCGCCCGCGTTCTCGGCTTTCGCGACGACCGCCTTCATATCCCACGGCGCGAGGAACTGCCCCTTCTTGATGTTAACGGCGCATCCGGTCTTCGCGGCCGCGTCGATCAGATCGGTCTGGCGCGAGAGCAGCGCGGGAATCTGGATCACATCGACGACCTGCGCGGTCGGCCGCCGCTTGCGACGGTTCGTGGATGTCGGTCAGCACTGCGACGCCGGCCTCGCGCTTGACGCGCGCCAGAATTTCGAGGCCGCCTGTCAAACCGGGGCCGCGAAACGAGCTGTGACTGGTGCGATTGGCCTTGTCGAACGAAGATTTGAAAACGAATGGCAGCTTGGCGCGGCGCGCGATATCCGCGAGCTTGCGTCGCATGGCGGATGCACGACTCGTAGCTCTCGATCACGCACGGCCCCGCGATCAGCACGAGCTCCGGCCCGCCAAAAACGGCGTCGCCGGCTTTGACCTGGGCGACGCTCACGAAACCGATCGCAGCTCCCGCACCTTCGGACGCTTGACTCCGAGTTCATTGCGGCGCTGCACGGCCGCGCGAATCAAACCGCGAAACAGCGGATGACAATCGAGCGGGCGCGACTTCAACTCAGGATGGAACTGGCAGCCGAGAAACCACGGATGCCCCTTCAACTCCATTATCTCGACCAGGCTGTTGTCGGGCGAGATGCCGGTCGCGACGAGTCCGACTTTTTCGAGTTGCTCGCGATAGGAATTGTTGACTTCCCATCGATGGCGATGGCGCTCCGAGATGCGCGCCTTGCGATACAACGACGCCGCGATCGATCCCGACGTGAGCACGGCCGGGTATGCGCCGAGACGCATCGTGCCGCCTTTTTTCGAAACGTCCTTCTGCGAATCCATTATGTGGATGACCGGATCGCAGCGAGTCGGGCGCGTTCTCGGACGTGTTCGCGCGCTTGAGGCCGAGCAGGTTGCGCGACGCCTCGATCACCATCATGTGCAGGCCGTAGCAGATGCCGAGAATCGGCACGCCGTTCTCGCGCGCGTAGCGGACGGCGCGAATCATGCCCTCGGTGCCGCGCTCGCCGAAGCCGCCGGGGACGATTATCGCGTGCGCCTGCGCGAGCCGCTCCTCGACGTTTTGCTTTTCGAGCTCCTCGGAATCGACGTAGTCGATATTGACCCGCGCCTCGTTGCTGATGGCGCCGTGCGCGATCGCCTCGTGCAGGCTCTTGTACGCATCCTTCAGGTTGACGTACTTGCCGACCACCGCGACGTTGACGGTGACCTTCGGATTCTGCGCAGTCTTGACCACTCGCCGCCACTTCGAGAGGTTCGGCTCGCCGGTCCAGATGTTGAGCTTCTCGCACACGCGCTGATCGAAACCCTCGTCGTGATAGCGCAGCGGCACTTCGTAAATCGTCGGCACGTCGGGCGCCGAGATGACGCAGTTCTCCTCGACGTTGCAGAAGTGCGCGATCTTGGCCTTGAGCTTTTTTTCGAGTTGGCGATCGCATCGGCAAAGCAGGATGTCGGGCTGAATCCCGAGCCCGGTCAGTTCCTTCACGCTGTGCTGCGTGGGCTTGGTCTTGAGCTCGCCGGCGGTCGGGATAAACGGCACCAGCGTCAGATGCACGTACAAAACATTTTCGCGGCCGAGGTCCCAGCGGAACTCGCGCACCGCTTCGAGGAACGGCAGGCTCTCGATATCGCCGACCGTCCCGCCAATCTCGACGATGATCAAATCCGATCCTTCAGCCGCGGCGAGGATGCGCCGTTTGATCTCGTCGGTGATATGCGGAATCACCTGCACGGTCGCGCCGAGGTAGTCGCCGCGGCGTTCCTTCTGGATGACGGTGTCGTAGATCTGGCCGGTGGTGCAGTTGTTGCGCTTGCCCATCGGCGTCTGCACGAAGCGCTCGTAATGGCCGAGGTCGAGATCGGTCTCGGCGCCGTCGTCGGTGACGAAAACTTCGCCGTGCTGCGGTCGGACTCATCGTGCCGGGATCCACATTGATGTAGGGATCCATCTTCAGCATCGTGACCTTGAGCCCGCGCGCCTCGAGCAGCGCGCCGAGCGACGCCGCGGCCAGGCCCTTGCCGAGCGACGAGACCACGCCGCCGGTTACGAATATAAATTTTGTCTTTGCCCTCTCCACGTCGATTCCCTCCCCATCCTCAACGAGTTGAATCCGCAGCGCTCTCGCGGGCGCGCGCCAGGTCCTCCGCAGTATCTACTTCGAGCGACGGCGCCACCGATCTGACCACCCTGATAACGTAACCATGTTCGAGCGCACGCAACTGCTCGAGCTTTTCGATACTCTCCAACGCTCCCATCGGAAGCGCGGCAAATTTCATAAGGAAGTCGCGCCGATAAGCATAAACACCGATATGGCGGAGCGCCTCTTTGGGCATCCCGCCGTCACGCGCATGTGGAATCGGGCTTCGAGAGAAGTATAGCGCGTTCCCGTCAGCGCCGCACACGACCTTCACTTTGTTCGGATCGGTCCATTCGAGATGATCGACGATCGGCGTCGCCAGCGTCGCCATCTGGATCGAGTCGTCGGCGCGCATCGCCTCTGCCAGCGCATCAAGATCGTCGGGCGCGATGAAAGGCTGATCGCCCTGCACGCCAAGATAGACGTCGGCGACGATCTTCGACGCGACCTCGGCGATTCGATCGGTGCCGCTCGCATGCGCCGCCGACGTCATCATCGCTTCGCCACCCGCCGCGCGCACCGGCGCCGCGATTCGCTCGTCGTCGGTCGCAACGATCACGCGCGCGAGCGATTTCGCCTTCGACGCCTGCCGCCACACTCGCACGATCATCGGCACACCCGCGATCGTCGCCAGCGCCTTTGCGGGCAGGCGGGAAGATCCGTACCGCGCCGGTACGACGGCGATCACCGAGACGTCGGCCAGAAACTTTCTCCACTGTGCGAAGTTGTCGATCGAAGGGGCACAAACGACGGTAACCGACCGCCGCAACCTTTGTCAATTTCGCGACGGTCGAATTGCCAACAATTCGGTTGTTCGTCGTAAAGCCGTGAAACCGAGGACCTGAAGATGCATCAAATAGTTCGTGTGGCTTTCTAATCGAGAACAAAGCTGAGCGGCTCTTATGTCTTGTTTAAAATCGCAAAAAAATTGCGAAGTGTCGCGAATTGCGAGGGTAGAGGCAGGCCTTATCAGCGGCACCTGCATCGCGCACAATTTGTGCGGTCATTTTTCACGCATACGCAATGAAAGGTTTTAGACCTGAAATAGCTGCAAAAAAGATCGCCCACACGGCTGGAGGCCCCGCTTCTGTCCCCCTCCCCCCAGAAACATCCGCCGGTCGTGTGGGCTTTTCATTTTAGGCAAGCCACTTGCAAGGTAGGTCGCGACATGGACGAAGCAGCTACACGAATCGACCCGATAACGGCTGGCGATGATCTTCGCGCTGATGCGCTCATGCCCGCGCAATTTTATCCGGCGCGGCGCGGCACGGCTGAAATTGAGCCGATAATGCGCCTGATGGGCGGCATCCTGGCCGATGCGGTGCGAAGTTTTCAGCGCAATTTCGATGCGACGAGTGCGAGCCGCCGCCAGGAATTCAGGGAAGCTCGCACCTGGATTTTTCATAGAAATATGGAAGGACCTTTCTCTTTCGCGGAAGTGTGCGCGACGCTGGATATCGATCCGCATCGCTTGCGGGCTTTGATTACTCGATGGGAGAAAAACAAACGCCCGGGCGATAAACCGCGAATGATCCGGCGCTCGGTGGTCAGCATCGACGGCCCGCTGGCTTTGCGTCGAAGAAAGCGCGCCCCGAGAAGTTTGTGACAGGCAACAAATGCGAATTAGCCCCGCGACCGTTTCCGATAGTCTTGCCGCGCCTATCTTTCGGCATGAGCAGAAGGACGAAAAGGCGGTTGCGCTGCGCGTAGCCGGCCTGACCAAGCGTTACGGCACGACCACCGCTGTCAGCGCATTGAATTTCGAGATTGCCCAAGGAGAGATTTTCGGACTGCTCGGGCCTAACGGCGCGGGCAAGACCACTACGATTGCGATGCTCGCGACGCAGCGCGCACCGTCGTCGGGAGACGCGACGCTGTTCGGTCATAGCGCGCGCAAGGATCCGTATCGCGTGCGCCAGATGATCGGTTTTGCGCCGCAGGAAGTGTCGCTCTACCCGGCGCTAACCGCGGCGGAGAACCTGCAGTTTTTCGGACGCATCTATGGCGTGAAGCAGTCCGACTTGCGCGACCGCGTGGACGAGTTGCTGGCGCTGGTCGGATTGGACGCGCATCGCGACGCTCAGGTCGGCATCTTTTCCGGCGGCATGAAGCGCCGCCTCAATCTCGCGGTTTCATTGGTGCATCGGCCGAAACTCATTCTGCTCGACGAGCCGACCGCGGGCGTTGACCCGCAATCGCGCGAGCAGATTTTGAAAATCATTGGCGGCCTGCGCGACGACGGCAACGCAATCCTCTACACCACGCACTACATGGAAGAGGCGGAGAGGCTGTGCGATCGCCTCGGAATCCTGAGCGAAGGCAAACTCGTCGCGGTAGGCACTCTGGACGAGCTGCTGAGCGGTCTCGAGTTCGCGGAGATTATTGAAGTGCGCGGACTGCCGCCTCAAATCGATCTCGGCGGTATGCAGACGCTGCACGGAGTCAGCCGCATCGAGCGCGGCGACGGTGTCGTGCGACTGTACGTAAAACGCGCAACTGATTACCTCTGGCCGCTTCAGAAGATCATCAATCGCTGCGGCGAGAGTGTACGCATCAAGATTGCGCCGCTCAGCCTCGAAAATCTTTTTCTCCACCTGACCGGAAGGGAGCTTCGCGATTGATGCGCACCTTATCAATCACGCTGATGTTGTTGCTGCTCCTCGTCGTTCCGGCCCGAGCTGCGACACCGCTCGAGTACACGCGCACGACCCTCGAGCAAGCGAAAACGATCGTCGCGAACAACCAGACTCACAACGAAAAGCTGGCTGCGCTGTCCACCCTGTTCAGCAAATTCCTCGACACCGACGCGATGGGTCGCGAGGCGCTCGGATCGCACTGGTCGAGCTTCACCCCCGATCAACAGAAGGAGTTTCTCGGGCTGTTTCGCGAACTGCTGCAGCGGACCTACGTGCAGAAACTTGTTGCTCTTCGAAAATCCGAACTTCGTTTATGCGGGCGAGCAATCCACCGGCGCCGGCGCGGTCGTCGATACCAAGATCGTCACGCCGCGCGATCAGTTCGACGTCACCTATCGGCTGAAACCCGTGGGCGACACCTGGATGGCGACCTCGATCACGGTCGAAGACGTGAGTCTGACCGCAAATCTTGGCAGCCAGCTCAACGATCTCCTTTCGCGGATGAGCGTCGACGACGTGCTCGCGCTGATGCGGCGCAAATACGGCAATGCCAGCGGACAGGCTCAGTCATGAAGACGCTTGCTATGATGCTGAAAGATCTGCGGCTCATCTGCCGCGACCGCTACGGCCTGATTGCGCTGCTGGTCGTTCCGATCGTGGTGATTATGGTCGTCGCGTGCGCCACCCAATCCGGCGACGGCAGCAAGAGCATCCTGTTTCCCGGTCGTCAATGAGGATCAGGGGCCGGTCGCGACTGCGTTGATCCGCGCCTTTCGCGAGCATCTTGATGTGCGCGAAGTTTCCCGCGCGCGAGGCGCATCATCTGGTCGCCGAAGCCAACGACGCTCCTGCCGCGCTCATTCTGCCGCACGAATTGAGCAAGCGTTATCTCACGCAAAAGCCCGACGACCGTCGAGTTGCTCACCGATCCCGCGCAGTGGCGCGAGCTCGAGGCGATCAAAGTGGTGATGCTGCTCGCCGATCGCGAGACCGCGTCGCTCGGCGATCCGTTCAGCCAGGAATTGCTGAGCGTGAAGGAGCACAACATCACCGGCGGCAACGTCTCGTTCTCGTCGCTCGAGCAGAACATCCCGGGCTTCAGCCTGATGTTCGTCCTGCTCACTCTGATCTTCAGCGTGTCGCTCGCACTGCGCGAGGAGGAAGTGTGGGGCACGAGCGCGCGGCTGTCGGTCGCGCCGGTGCCGCCGGCGTCGCTGCTTGGCGGAAAGTTGCTGGCGCGCCTGATCGTCGGCACGGCGCAATTGCTGCTGCTGCTGCTATTCGGACACTTCGTTTACGGGCTCAGGCTCGGCCATTCACCGGTCGCGATTATCCTGGTCGCGACCGCAGTCGTCGCCGCGATGACCTGCTTCGCCGCCGTCGTCGCCGCTTTCGTGCGCACGCGCGAGCAGGCGATCCCGGTTGGCCTGGCCGTGGCGTTCGTACTGGCTTCATTCGGCGGACTGTTCTGGCCGCTGTATGACCTGCCGAAATTGATGCAGCAGATCGCGAGCTGGCTCATCACCACCTGGTCGATGTCCGCGCTGCAGGACGTGATGCTGCGCGACAAAAGTCTCGTCGCAATTTCAACCGAGCTGATCGTGCTGGTCGCCTACGGCCTCGTGTCCTTCCTGATCGCATTGCGACTCTTCCGTTACGGAGGCGAGGTTCATTCGTCATGAGTTCATTCACATAGTCGAGAGGCGGATTACCGCTCGCTGTTGCCAATTGCGATCATTCTTCGCTGGTTGCTCGCCGTAGTCTCGGGCTGACTGGATGCTCGACGCATACGCTCGCGCGCGCGAGCGAGGAAGCGATGGCTTCAGACTCGTCCGTCGGCGATGCGAGCAGATGGACTACGATCCGTGGGAGTCGTTCAACGACAAGACCTTCTACTTCAACTTCAACCTGGCCGATCACTACGCGATAAAGCCGGCCGCCAAGGTCTGGGCTGACGTTCTGCCGGTCAAGCTGCGAGAAAGTCTGGCCAACGCGTTCTACAACCTCGCGATGCCGCGCCGGTTCGTGAACAAGGTCCTGCAAGGCAGGCTGCCCGAGCGCCGGCATCGAGCTCACGCGCTTCGTGCTCAACACCACGGTCGGCGTTGCGGGATTGTTCGACCCGGCCTCGCACCTTGGTCTCGAGAAGAGTGACGCCGACAGCGGAGAGACCTTCGCGGTTTATGGCGTGAAGCCCGGGCCCTACCTGGTATTGCCGCTGTTGCCGCCGCTGGACGTGCGCGACGCGGTCGGATTCGCCGCCGACTCATTCATGGATCCGCTCTCATGGTTCATCACGCCTTTTGGCGCCGATTTCGGGCGCGCCGCCGCGCAGACGATCAACGAGCGCGCGGACAACATGAAGCTGTACGACGACGTCGAGGATACTTCACTCGACCTGTACGCCGCAGTGCGAAACGGCTACCTCCAGCGGCGCAGCAAAGCAATTCGAGACGCGATTCTCGATCGCGATCGAACCTGGGAAAGAATCACCGATCCTTTCGAGCACCAAGAAAAATCGACGCTCGGAGTTGAGCGCCATCGGAGTGACCAGCTAGCCTCGTAGCTGCAGCAAGTCCCATCGATTGCCGTAGAGATCCTCGAACACCGCGACAGTGCCGTATGACTCGTCGCGAGGAGCCTCGCAAAACTTAACCCCACGAGCGGTCATCTCGCGGTAGTCGCGCGGGAAGTTGTCGGTGTGAAGGAAAAGGAACACGCGGCCTCCGGTCTGATCGCCGACTCGCGCCATCTGGGCGGGCGTCGACGCCTTGGCCAACAGCAATCGCGTCTCGACCGATCCAGGCGCTGCAAGCAGTACCCAACGCTTCGCGTCGGTGAGCGCGGTGTCCTCGACGACCTCAAATCCGAGCATCTTCGTGTAGTAGTCGATTGCCTCGTCGTAGTCACGAACGACCAGCGCGCCGTACCCGATGCTCTGGTGTTTTTCAGTTTTCAAAATGATCGGCGGGTTCAGGCGCCGCTATTCGTAGAGCGCTGGCACCGCTACTCCTGCGCGATACACGGTGCTCGACAGTACCAGGCGCGGAGTCTGCGCGCAGTTTGTGGACCCCGCATGCAATATCAGCGGGTGCGTCATGAAGACGTCACCCGCCTCGCCCGTCATCTCGATCACGCGGACGTTGACGTCATTGATCACGGCGCCGTCTTTCACGAACTGCTGCACGCGATCGACCTTCTGATCGAACGAGCACAATCCCTTGACCCACGGATGATTGCGAATCAGGCCCTCGCGCGCACCGGCAGATCGCAGTTTCTCGCCCGCTCCCTTGTCCGCGAGATCCTGCACCAGCCGAGGCGATCCCGCGAGAAAGACCGTGCCTCCGCCTGCCGGCCGCAACTTTGCCAAACACACGAAGATCCGCACGGCGAAGAGTCCTTGCACGCGCGCCGGAGCTGGAAAATCCAGATGCCAACTCTTGTGAGGTAACTCCCATCGCGCGGTGGATTCGGGAAACGTGACGAGCAGCGATCCCCATCGCTCCGGCCTTTGCCAATTGCCATCGCCCAAAAGGTCATCGAGCGCCTCGCGAACCGCGGGACTGCCGATCTGTTCGAAGTTCTCGGACTTCGGCAAGTCATGAAATCCGTTTACGCGTCGCGCACCCCAGGTATCCGGGTCATCGCGACGAATCTTGAATCGCCGGCCGAGCGTCTCCCACACGCGATCGCACATCGCTGCCGCATCGCGCGACGCAATCGCACCGGGGACGCGCACGATGCCCGACCGCTCGAATTCTTCGCGCTGCTGAGTTGTAAACATGGCTGGAGTTTTTCGCCATCACAAAATAAAAGGGCGGCCCGCGAAGAGCCGCCCATCAAAGAATCTGGTGTTTTCCAGTTTCCATTCTTTTGGTCTTTTTGGCAACACAAATAAACTGCCTGTGGATTTATTTTGTTCGGCGCATTGACATAACACTCTGTTAGGATTAATGGACAGACTGTTCCTGCCTCTCCGCTGCGCGGTCGGTCGTTTCACTCATCAGTCCTCGGATCTGCATCGCCTAGCTGGACCGGGCAGTATTACATTCCTGTATGTCCGCCCAATGGCACTATCAAGGCAAAGGGTAATACCTGGACATGTAATGGGGCGAGTTGGTATTGGGCCGCAAACGACCCAAACGTTACCGATCCGGGCGCAGATCCCAACGTACAGGCGAAATACATATTTCTAGCCGGGAAGACGGGAACATTCGGGAACAGGGCCGGCCTCCAATATGTCACCAATACTACCGGAGACCCCTGGTACGACGGCACTCAAGAACTCGGCGTAAGGAACCAGATGCATTAGCAGGCACGCGTGAACGACAGGAGTCAATTTATGAGGAAGCTGGCGTCGGCTGCAGCGGTAACAATTGTACTGGCGTCGTTTCGTGTGGCACTCGCCGCTGGAATCGGCGATGTTGCGTGGAACGAGTCCAATCTCCGGACACTGCGGAACTCTGACAAGAGCGCTGTGGCGCGCTTCGTAAATCAGGGGCAACCGGGCTGGGCGACGGATATTATTCCGGCGCACGTGGGTGAATTTGGTTGGTTTGACGTCTTAGGTGATGGAAACTACGAACTCGTCGTGACGTTAGACTTCAGCGGTCGCGATTTCTTTAACACCCTCGTGCTCTATTGGCGGGATTCCTCGGGCAGAGTGACCTCTCAAGAAATTAAGGGGTGGGAGTTGCGCGACCTCAAAAAGGTTGTCAGGGACCTCAACCGCAACGGCCAAAAGGAATTAATCGTTCCAACACTTCTGATCTCTTACAGCACTGCGGAAACGTTCACTTGGCCAGCGGTTTACCGGCTCAAAAAGGGTAAGTACGTCGAAGCCAGCCGCGACTTTTCTACTTATTACGACGATGAAGTCCTTCCGCAGATTGATAGGGAGATTAGCGGGTCTAGCGCGAAAACCATACCGGGGCTGGACGAACCGGAAACGCAGGCCGTGGCGACCCTTGAGAGAGATCAGATCCTTCGTGTCACCGGCCGCAACCCGACCGCCGGACTTCAGCAGGCCTACCAGTGGATGAACAGCGAAGACCCGAAGTTGCTGCAGGACGCGGCGGCGACATTCCAGTCTATTCCCGGGCACGAACACGAAGCACGCTCTGCGAGCGACGCTGCAGAAGCTGCTTGGAAGCGCGCACTAGCTAGCCGACGAGGCGCTCGCGAAGGTAGTTAATTAGATCGGTTCCGGGCGGTCCTACTTGCCGCGGATTCTTGTGCGGCGCATTTTTCGGAGGCGGGATTTCGCCTGATGCGGATCGCTCTTTTTCTTGCGCGCTAGTTTGCGGTTGCGGCGATTTCGCTGTTTCGAGGCTACCTTCATTGGTTCTCCTGAGCTGGATTATTGTTGCGGCGGCGCGGCCGCGTTGGTCACCTCGCCTCCCAGTGTGTGCGGGGCGGTGAATGCGATCGGGCTTACCGCCATCACTTCGGTCGCTGCCTGTCCTTCGTCCTGCGCGATGGCTCGCCCGAGCGGTTCGCCGGTGGTGACCGGTCCGTCGATTGCCGGCGCCACATCGTACACGACATGGACCCCCGAAGCATTGGCCTTCGGCACCACCAGCTTGAGATCGTTCGCCGCAACCGGCTGAATCAGCGGGCCTTCATGCACCTGCACGTGGACCGGGAGCGGCTGCCCCGATCTCAGCAACGACACCGCGGTGAACTGATCGAAGCCCCACTCCATCAATTTTGCAGCCTGCGCGAAGCGTTGCGCATTCGACGGCGCGCCGAGGATCACCGCTATCAGCCGCATATCGCCGCGCTTGGCCGTAGTCGTGACGTTGAATCCGGCCTGGTAGGTAAAGCCGGTCTTGAGCCCGTCGCATCCTTCGAAATGCCCGATCAGATGATTGGTGTTGTTCAGGATGCAGACCCCGTTGTCGAAATCCATATGCTCCTGGCTGGACCACATCAGCAGGTTGGTCTCGCGGATTATCGCGCGACCAACAATCGCGAGGTCGTAAGCGGTGGTGCGATCGGCGTCGTGAGTCGGACGCGGCGGCAGGCCATCAACGGTCTGATACAGCGTATGGGTCATCCCGAGTTGCTGCGCCCGATCGTTCATCATGCGGACCATCGCCTCGACCGAGCCGCCGATCTTTTCCGCGACTGCGACCGCGGCATCGTTGGCCGATTTGACCAGCGCCGCCTTCATCAGCTCGCGCAGAGGATAGACGTCGCCCTCTTTCAGGCCGACCCGCGAGCCGCCGGTATGCGCGGCGCGCTCCGAAATCCTGACGGGATCGTTGCCGTTGAAACGGCCCGCATTGATCTGCTCCTGCGCGACCAGCAGGTTCATCATCTTCGCCATCGAGGCCGGCGGCCACTCCATGTCGGCGTTGTACGCCATCAGCACGCGGCCACTATCCGCATCCTCGAGCAGCGCGCCCTTGTAGAGCGGTCCGCCCGAGGTCGCCGCCCTCGCCGCATGCTTATGAACTGACTTATGCACCCGGCGCCATTGTGCCGTCGCGCCTGCCGGCGACGCCGCGAACAGGATCGCGACGCTCAGCATCAAGGCCGAGCCGAGCAAGGTTGCCGATTTCAAATTAACGACCGCATGACGCCATCTCGACAAATTCCACCGCTTCCCCAATTCCACCACCTGCCTTGGTCGTCCCTTCGCCGCGCTCACGGAACGCGAATCAACCCGCTTGGGTCAATCCCGCCCTTCGAGCGGTTGCTTTCGGCGTGTTGCAGAATCGCGAGGTTGGTCCGCGCCGGCGTGTAGTCGGGAATCTCACCTACCAGCTCGTTCCATTCCTCGCTTGCTCTGACGTACTTGCCTTCCTCCGCGTAAATTGCGCCGAGCGTGTTGCGCGCGTCCGGTTGACTCGGATCGATTTGCAACGACAGTAGCGCTTCCTGCTCGGCTTGTGCGAGTGCTCCGCGACGTTCATAAGCGAGCGCGAGATTGAAATGCGTCTCGGGCCGATCCGGTCCGAGCAGCGTCGCCAGCCGCAGCACTCTGAGTCGCGTCCTGGGTTTGCCCGCCTTCGAGATAGAGCAGGCCGAGGTTCAGGAACAACTGCCAGTCGTCGAGGCCAAGCTCGATCGCCTTTTGATACTCGGCGAGTTCCTGGCGATGCTCGCCGACGACGCCGTACGCAAATCCCAAATGATAGTGCGCGAGCGCATTGCCGGGATCGTCGTCGATAACGGCGCGATGGCGTTTGATCGCCTCGGGGTAATCTTCCATGCCGAGAAAATAGTCGGCGAGCGGATCGCAAACCTGCTCGTCGGACGCGTTGCTCTTGGCACTGGCGCGCGCGCTGACCGGCAGCTGGGAAACCAGTGCAATCAATGCGACGAGGCAAATACTCAAACGCCAAAAGCTAAACAATTTCTTAATCCCCCTGCGGCCCGCGATACCCGCAGGAAGGAATCAGATGCTAGCAGGAATTTTCGCTACAAAAAAACGCGCAGCGTGTTTTGCGACGCTGCGCGGGAAAAAAAGGCGTCGTGCCAGTCATCGCGATCCGGATAAATCCGGATTCGCGCGATTGACCGATCGCCGGAGGCAGAGCCAACTCCGCCCCCCGACCCTGAATGGATCGATCTGCTTCAGGCAATTCGAAACAGGGCGGCCGCCTGGCGCGGTCGCCCTGTCGAACTATCCGTCAAAATGTTACGGATTGGCCGGAGGAGCCATCGCCGGCGAT
>CAVQAR010000038.1:0-7274 GCA_963710425.1 uncultured delta proteobacterium | reverse complement strand
ATTTTTGGAGGCCCGCATGAGAACGGTATGCGCGCGGGCACGCCAAATCTGCTTGGCGCAGTGGCGTTTGGCGCAGCCGCCGATGCTGCGATCAACGCGATGGAGACCGAGTCGGAACGAATCTCATCACTCACCGCGTCGCTGCTGACGCGTCTGTGCGACTGCGATTCCCGGGCTTCGCTTGAACGGCCCGACAATCGGCAGGCTTCCGAACACGCTCAACCTGACGTTCCCGGGAGTGCTCGGCGAGAGCATGCTGATCGCGCTCGACCTCGAAGGCGTCGAAGTTTCGATGGGCTCGGCGTGCGCCGCTGGCAGTGTCGAGCCGTCGCACGTGCTGCTCGCGATGCGGCGTAGCATCGCCGACGCGCGCAGCTCGCTGAGAATCAGCCTCGGATGGAACAACACTGCCAATGAAATCGACGCGGCCGCTGCGATCATTCCCGCCGTATGGCGGCGCGTCGCTGACGCTGAGCCTCTGTCAGAGGTGAGCGCGCGATGAAGCCTCGCGTACTGGTCGCGATGTCGGGCGGCGTGGACAGCAGTGTCGCAGCGGCGATTCTGCGCGAGCAGGACTATGACGTTGTCGGCGTCGCGATGCGCCTCGCGCCGGAGCCTTCTACACCGATCGCGAAGCGCCGCGGCACCTGCTGCTCGCATGACGACTTCGAAGATGCGCGCCGGGTGGCCGAGCGCATGGATTTTCCATTTTACGTGATCGATTTGCGCGCCGACTTCGCCGCGCGCGTGGTCGACAACTTCGTCTCCGAATATCTCGGCGGCCGCACGCCGAATCCCTGCGTCATGTGCAATCGCGAGATCAAGTTCGATCGCCTGTGGAGCCGCGCCCGCGCCCTGAATGCCGACTACGTCGCAACCGGACATTATGCGCGGATAGAGCAGGGCGCCGACAACAAGTTTCACCTGCTGCGCGCCGTGGACGACACCAAGGATCAGTCGTACTTTCTTTTCACCCTCGGCCAGGACGAACTCTCGCGAACGATTTTTCCGCTCGGCGCGATGACCAAGACCGAAGTTCGCGCCCGCGCGCGTGCGTTGGGACTCGCGACCGCCGACAAGCCCGAGAGCCAGGAAATCTGCTTCGTTCCCGACGGCGACTACGCACGCTTTGTCGAGCGCCGAAGCACTCCCGCGCAACTCCGCCCCGGCTCAATTATCGATGGCGACGGAAAGCGGCTGGCAGATCACGCCGGAGTGCATCGATTCACCGTCGGACAGCGCCGTGGTCTCGGTATCGCGAGCGGCGAGCGCCTGTACGTCCGCGAGATTCGCGCCGACTCCGGTGAGGTCGTAGCCGGACGTCGTGATGAACTCGATTCCTCGGGACTTCTCGCGAATCGAGTCAGCCTGGTTGACGATTCGATCGCATTCGGCGGCGAAGTGCCTGTCGAGGTAAAAATTCGCTATCGCCATCGCGCGATCCCCGCGACCATGCGCGTCGATTCAAGTCACCGCGCTGAGATTCGCTTCGCATCGAGCGGTCCTGCCGTGACGCCGGGGCAGGCGTGCGTCTTTTACCGCGGCGACGAAGTGCTCGGCGGCGGTTTCATCGAGCGGGCGCTGGAAGAGTTGACGATGGCAACGCGCTTCGCAATCGCAACCCTCGGGTGCAAGGTCAATCAGTACGATTCGGCGATTATCGAATCGCGCCTCCGCGGCTTGGGCATGACCCGCCGCGACTTCACCGAACAGGCCGACGTTTATATCGTCAACACCTGCACCATTACCGATCGCGCCGACAGTGAGAGTCTTCGAATCGCGCGCCGCGCGCGCCGCCTCAATCCGAAAGCGCGCATTGTCATGACGGGATGCCTCGCGCAGGCGAGCCCCGACGTTCTGGCGAATGCATCGGAGGTCGATGCGGTAATCGGGCTGGGCCGCCTCGACGACCTCGAGCGCGCGGTGGCTTCCGGAGCCGGTGAGCGCGTGATGGTCACCAACCTTCGCAAAGAGAAAGCGCCGATTGAAATAGCCGCGGTCACCCTCGACGGCCACACGCGCGCGTTTCTGAAATTGCAGGAAGGCTGCGATCAGTTCTGTACTTTCTGTATCGTGCCGTTTTCGCGCGGCACTTCGCGGAGCGTCGATCCGCGACGCGTGATGGCGGCGCTCGACGACCTTCATGCGCGCGGCTTCAAGGAAGTCGTTCTCACCGGCGTCCATCTCGGCGGCTACGGCAAGGATCTCGAGCCTCAAGTTGAGCTCGCCGAGTTGCTCGAGATGATCGCCGAACGATGCCCGCTCGATCGCGTGCGCATCAGCTCGCTCGATCCCGAAGAGTTGACCGACCGCATCATTAAAATAATTTCGAGCAGCACAAAATTCTGCCCGCATCTGCATCTGCCGCTGCAATCCGGCGACGATGAGACCTTGTCGCGGATGCGCCGCCGCTATGCGCGCGACTACTTTCGCGATCGCGTCGATCGCGTGCTCGCGGCCTGGCCTGACGCGGCGATTGGCACCGATCTGATCGTCGGTTTTCCGGGCGAGACGGGCGCGCATTTCGAGTCGTACTTTGACTTCGTCGAATCGATCCCGCTCGCATACTTTCATGTGTTCCCGTATTCGGTGAGAGCCGGAACTACCGCGGCGAAGTTTTCGGGTCGAGTAGCGCCGCCCGAAATCAAGCGGCGCGCGGCGCTGATGCGCGAGCTCGGCGATCGCAAGCGGGTCGAATTCGCCCGCCGCTTCGTCGGCACGAAACTTAAGGTATTACTTGAAGAACGCGGAACGGACGGCACGCTGCGAGGATACAGCCGCAACTATCTGCGCGTATCGACGCAGGGCCCCGACCAACTGACCAACCGCGAAGTCGTGGTGGAGGCGTCAACCGTTGAAGGCACCCAACTGGTTGGGGAGATTGTTCGGCCGTGGGCAGCTCGAGCCGCCTGCGGCGGAGCCTCCTGAATATCGCAGCACGAAACTCGAGCGGGTGCTCGGCTATGCGTTCGCGCGCGCGGACCTGCTCGAGACCGCTTTGACGCATCCGAGCGCGGCGGTCGGTAGCGACGTTCATTACGAGCGCCTGGAATTTCTTGGCGACGCGGTCCTCGATCTCGCGATCGCAGACTTGCTGATGCGCAAGTTTCCGACCGCCAAGGAAGGCCCGCTCTCCAAGCAGCGTGCGTCGATCGTAAACGCGCGCACGCTCGCGCTCAAGGCACAGGCGATTTCACTGAACGAGATGATGCGCTTAGGCAAAGGCGAAGAAAAAAGCGGCGGGCGCGAGAAGACCTCGATTCTGGCCGCCGTGTTCGAGGCGGTGATCGGCGCGATCTACACCGACGGCGGACTTGCGCCGGCGCAGCAGGTGGTCGAGCGCCTGTTTGAAAATGATATCGGCGGGCCTTCCGCCGAGCGCGATTACAAAACCGAACTGCAGGAAATCGCGTACCGGCATTTCCGCACCCAGCCGGTTTACGAACTGGTCGGCTCAGAAGGTCCCGATCACGCCAAGCGCTTCACCACGCGCATCCGAATCGCCGGACGCGACCTCGGCGTGGCCGAAGGCGGCAGCAAGAAGCAGAGCGAGCAGGCCGCCGCGCGCCTCGCCCTCGATCGAATCGAAGAAGAACGCGGTGAGCGCGATGGCTGAGCATCGCGCGGGTTTCGTCGCGGTCGCGGGCCGCACCAACGTCGGCAAATCGACGCTGGTCAATCAGCTCGTCGGCCGCAAAGTCGCGATCGTCACGCCGCGCCCGCAGACCACGCGCCGCCGAATTCTCGGCATTCGCAGCGACGCCGACGCGCAGATCCTTCTGATCGACACGCCCGGTCTCCACGAAGCGAAAAAGCAGCTCAACCAGCGCATGGTGCAAACCGCGCGCCGCGCCATCGCGGAGGGCGAAGTCATTCTGGCCGTTGTGGAAGCGGGCGATCATCTCAATCCCGGAGATCGCGCCGTGCTGATCGATATTCGCGCGCTCGGCCGTCCGACCGTGATTGCTATCAACAAGGTCGATCGCGTTCCGCGCGCGCAACTGCTGCCGCTGATCGAGGAAATCAATCGCGGCTTTCCCGGCGCCGAAATCGTCCCCATCAGCGCGCGCACCGGCGAAAATCTCGAGGAGTTGCTCGTGACGCTCAAGCGGATGCTTCCCGAGAGCCCGGATCTGATGTCGCCGGACGAGTACACCGATCAGACCGAGCGAATGATCGCGGAAGAAATCGTGCGCGAAAAAATATTTCTGAAAATGCGCCAGGAAATTCCATTCTCGACCGCCGTCAAAGTCGAGAAATTCGAAGACGACGAGGAACGCAAGCTCAAAAGGATCGGCGCGACCGTGGTCGTCGATCGCGAGTCGCACAAGGGCATGCTGATTGGCGCCGGCGGCGCCACCCTCAAGGAGATCGGCACTGCGGCGCGAATCGAGCTCGAAGAAATTCTCGGCGCGCGCGTGTTTCTGGAAATCGTCGTCAAAGTCGAGCGCGACTGGACCCGCGACCCGCGCAAGCTCGCCGAGTTCGGCCTGTGACCAAGCCGCGCAAAGCAACCGGCGCCGAGGCGCGGCGAATTGCGGCCGAAGGTCTGCCCGCGGTCGTGCTGGTGGGCCGCGCGAACGCGGGCAAATCGACTCTGTTCAATCGAATCGCAAAGGGCGGTCGCGCAATCACCAGCGCGATTCCAGGCACGACCCGCGATCTGAATTTCGCGCGCGCGAAATACGGCGATCGCGAATTTGTCGTGATCGATAGCGGCGGCCTCGAGCTCGGCGGCCATGAGCGGATGACCGAACGTATCGTCACCGAGGCGCTCGCCGCAGTCGGAGTCGCCGACGTCGTCGTTTTCATGCTCGACGGCAGGGGAGGGCTGAGCGAGGCCGACTCCGAAGCGCTCGCGCTCGTGCGCGAAACCGGATGTCCGCTCATTCTGGCGGTCAACAAGATCGATTCGCCCGGACAGGAGTCCCAGGCTTCCGAATTCTACGCGCTCGGCGGCGACGAGTTGTTTTTCATCTCCGCGGCTCATGGACGCGGTGTTGACGAGCTGCTCGATCAAGTCGTCGCCCGCCTGCCTGAGCGCGAAACCGCCGCGGCCGCCGCGCCTGATTTGAGGCTCGCGCTTATCGGCCGCCCCAACGTCGGCAAGTCCTCGCTACTCAATCGGCTATCGGGATTCGAGCGCGCTATCGTCGACGACACTCCCGGCACCACGCGCGACCCGGTGGACGTACGGCTTTCCTCGGCTAAGTGGGGCGGGCCGCCGTCCCCGCCCTCCGATGGCCGCGAAATTCTGCTGATCGACACCGCCGGAATCCGCCGCCCGCCGAAGGTCGAAGGCGAGCTCGAGCATCATTCGGTCGGCCGCGCCATCGAAACCATCCGCCGCGCCAACGTCGTGCTGCTGGTGATCGACGCGAGCGAGGGAATCACCGACCAGGACGCGCGCCTCGCCCGGCTGGTGGACACCAGCGATCGCGCGATGGTTATCGTCTGCAACAAGTGGGACGTCGCGGCGAAGAACGGCCGCAAGGTTGCGACTTTCGTTCGCGACGCGCATGAGCGCTACCCGTTCCTCGAATACGCCTCGATGGTCTTCACCTCCGCGGTGACCGGCGACGGTGTTGACGGCATCATCCCGGCGGCGACGCAGGCGGGCGATTCGTGGCGCGCGGTGTTTCAGACTTCGCGGCTCAATCGAACGCTGGCCGAGGCGACCGCTGCGATGGATCCGCCGCAGGTCGATCGCCGCCGCTTGAACCTGATGTACGTGACGCAGGTCGGCAACGCGCCGCCGCGCCTTCGCTTCTTCACCAACGTCGAGCGCGGCATCCCGGCGCATTACGTGCGCTTCATCGAAACGCGATTCCGAAAATCGCTCGGCCTGGTCGGCACTCCTCTGCGCCTGGACTTCAAGCGCACCGGCCGCTCATGGGTGCAAGGCGCGCCGCCCCGTCCCACCCGCGGCAAGCCCCGCACCCGCCCCGCCCCCCGAACCAAACCCGCCCGCGCGTAGGGGAGAAACCGTTGCATAACTGGCTTGCCGTTCTTCCCTCTCCCAGAATGGGAGAGGATCGAAGGTGAGGGTCCTTGTAAGCGCCTCTTTTGGCGCAATTAAAAGTTCTTTCTTTGTGTCATTCTAGAGCCGCCGCGGCGAAGAATCCCGGATCCTTCCTGGCCCTTCTCCCCACAGGAAATCGTTGCACAACCTGGCTGGCTGTTCTTCCCCTCTCCCGGAATCGGAGAGGATCGAAGAGCCTGCCTTGAGCTTGCCGAAGGGTGAGGGTCCTTGTTCAGCGCGCACTCTTGTTCCCCTCTCCTGAAGGGAGAGGGGTTAGGGGAGAGGTTTCGTGCGCGATTCAAAATTCCGCCTCTGTTCCGGAGGCGCGCCTTGGTTACGCTTGTGGGCCGTCTAGCGCGACGACGTTTCTTACCCCGCGCCGGTTCCGATAATCTTTGGGGAAGGCGATAGCAGGGTGCTGAGACGTGGGAACTGGCGACCGTCCCAGCTATCTGAGAACGTCGCCAGCGAGCCCGTACAGTTGGAGTTACCATTCGAGGGTAAGGAAAGACGGCCACCTTTCGGTCCTATGAACATTACGGCGTCTGCTGTGTTCCGTTGAATCTAATCCGGCGAAATAACCAATTCCCCCGCGAACAATAGGCACGAGCATGTCCATTATCTTACTTCCCACTTGATGCGGATCGTCTATCCTGCCGAGAATATGAAAACCTGACCTGGGTGAGAACTGTTGTGTGAGAGTGGCAACATACAAACCATCCGGTATCTCGACCTTCCATCCAGCCGCTAAAAATGCCTTCCGTAAGTCACCCCCGCCAGTTCATAGCAATCAACTTGTGGCTCACTGGCGAGCTTAACTGTAAATTGGCCGAGAAGCGTACATGTACCGCTGAGAGTGCCGATCTCGCGGTCTGTTAATCGTCGCCAAAACATGCTTTTCAAATCGGCCAATTCCGAACGCATCTCTGCAATTTCCGTATTTGCGATGGCGATAGTCGTCGCCGCTGGCGCTTCTGTTGTTTGCGTAAGTCCTCGAAGTTCTCGGAAGTCTTTATTTTGTAAAAGTGCCGCCATCTGAATCTGTCCCGAAAGGTTGGCGTGGTGTTCACCCGCTTCGCGCCGTATGTCAGCGATCTCCTTGGCGTGCTCTAAATCGGTTTTTGCATCCCGGCGAACATCGGCGACCTTTCGCCTAAACTCTACGAAAAAAATCGCCAAAGCGGATCAGCGTGCCCGACCCTAGCGTGATCCGTTCGAAGGTCGTCACAGCACGCTTGTCCACGAGCGCTGC
>CAVQAR010000037.1:0-70742 GCA_963710425.1 uncultured delta proteobacterium | reverse complement strand
AAATTCCATGTCCTGCTCGCCGTGAACGAGGCGCAGCAGGTCAACGTGGAGGTCGGGATCCATCATGGCTTTCATCAGGGCGTCCCACGTGACGGTGACGCCGAACATCGGCGGCGCGACGATGCCGCCGGCGCGGCTGGCGTCGAAGAACGCGGGGTTGTCGTCGTTGTATGCGCGCGCGTACTTCTGGAGCGCGTCGAGGGTGACGTTGATGGTGACGGGCGGGTATTCGCGGCCCACGCAGGCAGTGTTCAGTGGCATCGATTGGCTCCGATTGATGATGGTTTCGGTGATTAAGTCCTGCATCGAGAGATTAGTCTTCATACCATTAGGTAGTGGTCTGGGAGGTCGCCCCTACCATCGGTAGCTTCGTTCCGTCAAAAACTGTTTTTGCGCATGGGCGTCCGAGGAACCTAACCCCTAACCCCTTCCCATAGTGGGAAGGGGAACAGAGATTGGGAGGAGAGCAAGTTTGGGCGAAGGTGGGTGGGCAGTTGACGCATACCTTAGAAGTAACATAGAAAGTGCGGCGGGATCAGGCTTGAAAAGTTCATCCCCACATTCCGAATGCATATTAGGCTACTAATCATTTCGCGGCCGCCGATGAAAACTGACTTCAACTCCAGCGCCGGGCTGAGCAGGATTAAATCGGCGCGGGCGCCGACTTGAATGCGGCCGCGGTCGTTCGCGCCGATCAGCTTGGCGGGATTGGTGGCGGCCATTACGGCCGCATCGCCGATGCTGACGCCGGCTTTTTCGACCATGACGCGGACGCCGTCGAGCATCGAGATGATGCTGCCGGCGAGCGTGCCGTCATCGAGGCGCGCGGCGCCGTCGCGAATCGTCGCGCGAGCGCGGCCGACATTTTTTTCAGTGCCGATAGTTCTGCGCGAGCGCCACTTTGTCGGTGACGAGGATGATTCCGTCTTTGCCGCGCGCGTCAACGCGAGACGCAGCATCGCGGGATGCACATGGACGGCGTCGGGGATGATCGCGGCGAATGCGGGCGACTGGCGCGAGCGCGGCGGCGATGACGCCGGGATCGCGATGGTTCAACGGGCGCATCGCGTTGAACAGATGCGTGAACATCCGCGCGCCGGCGTCGATGCCGGCGTTGGCCTCGTCGAGAGTCGCGTTGGTATGGCCGATGGAAACGACCACGTCGCGCGCGGTCGAGGCGGCGAATCGCGTCGATTGCGCCGGGCAGCTCGGGCGCGAGCGTGATCAATCGAAGCGCGCGCATCGCGAGCACTCGCTCGAAGGCGTCGCCGCGCGGCTCGAGATTGAGCGCAGGATGCGCGCCGAGGCGGAGCGGCGAAATGAACGGACCTTCGAGATGCATCCCGAGAATCGCGGAGGCATCGGCGGAGTCGTCGCGCGCGAATTTTCGATACGCGCTCGCGATCGACTCGTGAACCTGCGCGATCTTTTCGATCGGCGCGGTGACCGCGGTCGGCATCCAGGCGGTCGTGCCTTCGCGCGCGAGATGACGGCTCAGAGTGGCGAGTGCGTCGGCAGACGCGTTCATCACGTCGATACCGTGCGAGCCGTTGACCTGCAGATCGACGAAGCCGGGCAAGATGTAATCGTCGCCGCCGTCGGACGCGGGCTCGAGCGCGGTGATCCGATCGGTGAACGTGACGCTGCCCGCGAACGAGTCGAGCCGTCGGGCTTCGCGATGAGGCCTGACAGCTTCAATTCGCGCCGAATCGCTCGGCGAGCAGACGCGAGAAGCGCGGCAGGTAGATCAGGTCGAAGGTTTCTTCCTTGCCCGGGAACATCGCAACCGCGGCGCCCTTGAGCGCGAGCACGTGCTCCCATCCGAGTTCGAGCGTCATGTCGTTGTCCTGCGCGATGACGGCGAAGGTCAGCTCAACCAGGATGCGCAGGCGGCGAATCATTTTGTTCTCATGCTCGATTTCGATTTTCGATGCGCGGTCGTCGTCGGCCATGAGTGCGTTCTCCCTGTGGGTAGTGGTGAAGCTGATTATATCATCGAAGCGGCGAGCGATCATGAGGAATGGCGCGGACTTGTCTCGGCTGATGCGAGGATGCCAACCTCTTAACGCGCCGTGAGTCCTGTTCGCCTCAAAAGCAGCTTCATATATCTCGCCAACGCGGTAAACGATCTGCGCGGGAATTGGTCGGTGCTGGCATCGTGCTGGCGCCGTTGCTGCTCGCGGCGGCGTTGTGCCTGCTGCCGGACGCGTTGAATCTGCAATACCGCCTCGCGACGACGTTCGAGCCGGGATCGCAAAATATCAGCTATACGCAGGTCGATAGCGCCGACGCGCCGAGCCAAGGCCCGCGCCGCTGCAGGAGCCGCAGCCGTTCTCGCCGTGGGTCACGACGGCGCTGCATCTGATCTTCGGGCTGCTCACGCTGCTGGTGACGCTGGTCACGTTGTGCTCGCTCAAGCGGATCCAGGCGGGAATCCGCGAGCCGACGATCATCGGCGAAGCGATCGAAGTTTACCGGCGACTCGATTCGCGCTGGCGCCGGGATTCATCTGGGTGACGATTCTGCAACTGCTGGCGCCGGCGTTGGGGCTGTTCCTGTTCCAGCATGGCGTCGAGCTACATGCCCAATTCGATTGGCGTGTGGGCCTACATCGCGCTGGTGTTGATGATCATGCTGGGCGCGCTCGTGTACGCGTGGCTGTACTTCGCGCAGTACGCGCTGATCTTCGACGGCAAGCATAGCTGGCACGCGCTGCTGTTCAGCCGCGACCTGATGCGCAAGCGCTTCTTCAAAGTCGCGACGCGGATCGTGGTATTTCTCGCGGTGTGGTCGGGATTCAACTCGTGGGCGGCGGGCGCGTTCGTGGTGGTGAGCCTGCTGTTCGGGCCGGTCGGAGTGGTGACGGGCTTTCTCGGGACGACGATCTTCCTGGTCGATCTCGCGGAGATCGGCGTCAACTTTGCGACCACCGCATTCCTGGTCGCGGCGGGGCTGAGGCTGTACCAGGATTTGAGGGAGCGCCAGGTGGAGCGGTGCGGCTCGATCCGGTGCAGGCTGCGATGCAACCGACGGCGCAATTGCCGCAAGTTGCAGCTGCGATCGAGCATCCGCGAACGCGACCCTGCAGCCGCGCTGCCTAGAGGGCAGGTAACGATCGCATGATTCAGGCAAAATCGATCACGCGGCCGAGAGCGGTGAGAGCGCGCGGATTGTGACGTGGATTCGCGGGCAGGCTTGGCGGCGTGCGAGGGTTTTCAGTTCGTCGAACAGGCGCGCGACTTCCGCGAAACGGTTTGCGCGAACGCGCTTCAACTGCTCGATCGATTCATCCACACTCAGCTCGGGATCGTCGGCGATAGCGTCGAGCACCGCGCAGCACAGCGCGATGCGCGCGGCGCGAAGTTCGTCGGCGAGTTCGTTGGCGGCGCGCCGCTCCCAGCGGTCTTCATTGCCGATCGATTGAAGCGCTTCTTCGAGAATTGCGAAGTTGAGTTGCGCGCTTAGCTGGAAGTAAGCGTGCGCCGCTTTGGCGGGTTCGATTTCGCGCGCGAAACTCAAGCTCAGCACGCTCAGAATGTGATCGGCGAAGGCCAGGCGCGCGAGCCCATGCGCCAGTTCGCCGTCGAGCACGTCGTTGCGAAGTTCGCGATAGAGCCGCTCGAAGCGATCGCGCTCGCCACCCGCCAGCATCGTCTCGAACTCGCCGCGAGAGCTTCTCGAATGCGGGCTTGAAGCGGGTCACCGCGGCGCCGATCGATGTGGCCGGTTCCAATTCGCCGAGCGCCCATCCGGTCGCGCGGCGGCATGCGCGTTCGAGCGCGAGAAATGCGCCCAGCTCCGATTCGGCCGCGATCGTCGCGGCTGTTGCGCTTCAGTTCGGCGGCGCGCTCGTGAATCGAAAGCACGTCGGTCGCGATCACCCATGCGCGCACGACGTCTTCCGCCGCGACGCCGCGGTCGCGCACATAGCTCGAAGACGAAAGTCGAGCCGACCAGATCGACCAGCTCGTTGACGGCGCGGGTCGCGATCAGCTCGTGGCGCAGGCGATGCGTCGCCGACGTCGGCGTGCGCGGCGAGCGACGGCGGGAAGTACGGCTGCAGGAAACGTCCGACCAGGTACGAATCGTCAACCAGCACCGTGGCTTCGAGGCGCTGGATGAGATCGATCTTGGTGTAGGCGGTCGCGAGCGCGAGCTCGGGCCGGGTGAGGCCGGGGTAGCGCGCGTGGCGCTCGTGGAGCGCTTCGCGCGGCGGGATCGCGGGCGCCATCCCGGTCAGGATGCCGCGATCTTCGATGGCCTGGAGATGGTCGCGAAACTCGTTCAGATGCGTGCGGCTGCGAAGCTGTTCGAGGCTGAGCGACAGCACCTGGTCGCGATTGTCGGCGATGACGCGGTCGGCGACTTCGTCGGCGCATGCGGCGAGCGCGCGATTGCGCGCGTCGAAGGTGAGATCGCCGCGGGCCACGGCGGGCTCGAGCAGAATTTTCAGATTGACTTCGTGATCCGACATATCGACGCCGGCCGAATTGTCGATCGCGTCGGTGTTGATGCGCCCGCCGGCGAGCGCGTACTCGATGCGCGCCGTTCTGGGTGAAGCCGAGGTTGCCGCCCTCGACGACGATCTTCGCGCGAAGTTCGGGCGCGGTGATTCGGCATGCGTCGTTGGCGTGGTCGGCGACTTCGGCGTCGGTCTCGGTGGTCGCGCGAACGTAGGTGCCGATGCCGCCGTTGTAAAAGAGATCGACCGGCGCGCGCAGGATGCATTGGATCAACGACTCGCCGTCGAGCGCGTCGGAATCGCATCCGAGCGCGGCGCGCGCTTGCGGACTCAGCTCGATTCGTTTCTGGCCGCGGCGGAAGACGCCGCCGCCGGGACTGATGAGCGCGGGATTGTAGTCGGCCCAACTCGAGCGCGGCAGATCGTACAGCCGCTTGCGCTCGTCGAAGCTGGCCGCCGGGGTCGGGATCGGGATCGATGAAGATGTGGCGATGGTCGAAGGCGGCGATGAGCTTCAGGTTGCGCGAGCGCAGCAGGCCGTTGCCGAACACGTCGCCCGACATGTCGCCGATGCCGATCATCGTGATCGGCGCGCCGCGGTCGGGGTCGCGGCCCATCTCGCGCAGATGCCGGCGCGCCGATTCCCACGCGCCGCGCGCCGTGATCGCCAAGCTTCTTGTGGTCGTAGCCGTGCTCGCCGCCCGACGCGAACGCGTCGCCGAGCCAGAAGCCGCGCTCGATTGCGATCCGATTGGCGATGTCGGAGAAACTCGCGGTGCCCTTGTCGGCGGCGACGACGAGATACGGGCCGTCGTTGTCGAGCACCCTGACGCGCGCCGGATGCACCGGGCCGGCGTCGGTGAGGTTGTCGGTGAGATCGAGCATCGCGTTCATCAGCGTCTTGTACGCCTCGACGCCGTCGCGCGGGTCCGGCTGATGACGCGGCGCGCGGCTTGACGATGAAGCCGCCCTTGGCGCCGCGCGGGACGATGATCGCGTTCTTCACGGTCTGCGTCTTCATCAGATCGAGAATCTCGGTGCGGTAGTCGTCGGGCCGGTCGCTGAAGCGGATGCCGCCGCGCGCGAGGCGTCCGTGCCGCAGATGGCATCCTTCCATGCGCGGACTGTTGACGTGAATTTCGTAGAGCGGCGCGGTGTCGGGCAGCCGGGTGATGCGCGCGCTTTCGAACTTGAGCGCGATGTACGGGTCGGGCGAGGGCGTCGCGCAGAAAAAATTGGTGCGCACGGTCGCCTCGACCATCGACAGCAGCGCGCGCGCGGTGCGATCGTCGACGATATTTTCGATCGAGCGCGAGACGAGCGAGATACGCCTCGCGCAACTCGGCGATCTTTTCCGGCGTGCGCAGGACTGTCGAACGAGAGGCGCGCGGTGAACAGCTCGAACAGCAGCTCGCGTGACGTCGGGATACAGCAACAGAACGCGCTGCAGGCCGAGACGCGCGGGCGCCAGGCGCATCTGGAACGCGGCGACCAGATACGCGCGCAGCAGAGCGACCTCGCGCCACGCGAGGCCCGCGGTGAGAGTGAGCGCGTTGAGGGCATCGTCGGCGGCGAGACCGTTGCGCACGGCGGCGATCGCGTCGGCAATCAGCGCGGCGCCGGGAAATTTCGCGAACGGCTGCGAGTTGGGTCCCTGCACGGAAAAAACCTGCAGGTACGCGCGCGTCACTTTGCCGTCGGTGCGGGGGCGAAGCTCGTGAGCGTCCTCGGACAGCACCTCGATGGCGAAGTTCTGCAAGGTGGGCATCAGGTCGGAGAGCATCGGAGCGTCGCCGAGGCCGACGATTCGGATGTCGCTGCGCGCGTCGGCCGGCGTCGCCGTCGGACGCGTGCGGTCCGGCCTCGACGATGAAATCGCGGCCGCCGGCGATCAGCGTTTCGACGTCTTCGATGTCGCCGACGGCGCGCGCGACGTCGATCGCAGCCTGGTAGTCGGCGCTGAACGCGCCGGTCCATCGCTCGGCGAGTGCGCGTCCGCGCTTGGGTCCGAATTTTTCGATCAACCGCTCCTGCAACCGATCGTCCCATCGCCGGGCGAGGTCGGCGATCGACGGCCTCGAGGCCGCGGATGACCGAAGTCTTCGGCGGATCGGCGACGAAACAGAAATGGAGGCGCGCGGTGTAGCCTTCGCCGAGCGCGAGATAGAAATAGACCAGCGTGCCGTGAAGCGCGGCTGCCAGAGTGTCCTGGATGCGCCGGCTGAGCTCGGCGGAGCCGGCCTCGCGCGGCATCACGACCAGCGCGATGACGTTGCCGTGACGCAGGTCGGGCGCGATGAAGAGCCGCACCGCGGCCTCGCTCTTGACGTCGAGGATCAGGCGCAACTGCGCGCGCAATTCGGCGACCGGCGCGCGAAAGAGTTCGTCCTTGGGGAAGCTGTTGAAGGCGGAAACGATTTCCTTGTAGTCGTGCGAGCCGGGCGCGGCGCCCTCGTACTCGAGCACTTCGCGCAGCTTCGCGCGCAGCACCGGAATGTGTTGCGCTTCCTCGGCGTAGGCCTTCGAGGTGAACAGCCCGACGAAATTGTCGAACGCGACGACGCGGCCGAAGCGTCGGTGCGGCGAATCGAGACGCTGTCCATCGGGCGGCGGCGATGTACGTGCGACTCGGCGCGAGCTCTTGCCGATCACCAGCGGCGGCCCTTCGAAGAAGAGCTTGCGGCGCGCGGGCGAGAGTTCGTCGAGCGGGACCGAGGTGCGAAATCGCGATCTCGTCATGCTCGCGCATGATGCCGAGTTCGGTGCCGGGATCGAGCTCGAATCTGGCGGCGCCGTCGTCGCCGGTCACGAGGTAGCGGCGAAAGCCGAGAAATACGAAGCCGCCCTGGATGAGCCAGCGCAGGAGGTCGCGGACCTCGACCAGTTCGCGGTTCGCCGCGGTTTCCTCGCAGATCTGCAGGGCGCGGCCGGTCATCTCCGTCGAAATCGCCGGTGGCCTCGCTGGACCTCGGTCAGAATCGAGATGACGTCGCGCTCGATTTGTCGCGCCTGATCGGCGGTCGGCGTGAGCTCGAGTTCGGCGTGAACGAACGACTCGCCGCGCTCGGCTGACGACGACTGTTCGAACGAAACGATCCGCCCGTCCTGGTCGCGAGTGATTTGAAGATCGGATGGAGGATCGTGCGAACGGTGGCGCCGAGATGATGGAAATATTCGAGCAGGCTGTCCACGATGAACGGGCAATCGGGAGTCACAGTCTCGACGACGGTGAGCGTGTCGTTGTCGTCGCCGGTGACGGATTCGACTCGCGCGATCACCGGCTCGGTGCGGACGGAAAAGAACTCGAACGCCGACTGCACGAGCGCAAGCCGGCGCTTGGCCGGGACGCGCTCGCGATTGTCGGCGGAGTCGCGCGCGAACAGCCGCTCGGCGAAAGCGGACACGCAGCGGGGCGGAATCGGCGGGAAGATTCCGGTCGATTAATTCGCGAAGTTCGGTCTCGATCGCCAAGGCGTCACCAGGTGAGAGCGCGGATAGAATGGCGCGACCGCTCGCGCGAGCATCATTATAAGGCGCGTCGCGCGAATTGCGTAGGGGGGATAAACTTGGGTGCCGATGCCGGAGATTGAAATCAGCGCGATGACGTTCGGGCCGTTCGGCGTGGGCCGTCACGAGGGCAAGGCCGTGATGGTTGCCGGCGCGGTGGCGGGCGACAGGCTGGATGTCGAGATCGTTTCGGAGCGCCGCGATTACGCGGTCGCGAAGATTCGCGAGATCGTCAGCGCGAGCGCTGAACGCCGCGCGGCGCCGTGTCCGTATCTGCCGCGATGTGGCGGATGCGACTGGCAGCATATCGAGTACGGCGCGCAAGTGCGTTTCAAGGGCGAAGTCGTCGCGCGCGAGCTGGGCCACGCGCTGAACATCGAGATCGATCCAGTCGGACTGGTCGAGCCGGCGCCGGCGGAGTTCGGCTATCGGTCGAGAATCCGGCTCCGCGTCGGCGCCAAAGGCGTGCTTGGATTTTACGAGGCCGGCAGCAACACGATCGTCGAGATTGATTCGTGCATGGTCGCCGAGGCGGGCATCCGGATGCCGCTGCACCTGGCGCGATCGCTCGGCAAGCGCGTCGAGGAGATCGAGGTGGTGCGCGACGGCGCGCGCGAAGTGCAGGTCGCGCATCTGAAGAAGCCGGCGACCGAAGAGGACATCAGGCGCGCGCGCAACGTGCTCGAATCGGACGGCGAGATTGCGGGAATCGTGCTGCGATCGGGCACGCATCGCGCGACTGTCGGCGATACGGCAATCACGATCGAGCTGGAGGCCGGGCTTTCAATCGAGGTGGACGCCGATCTTTTCAGCCAGGTGAATCGCGCGCAGAACCAGAAGCTGGTCGCGAGCGTGATGGAGATGGCGGCGATTCACGAATCGTCGCGCGGTGCTCGATTTGTATTGCGGTGCGGGAAACTTCAGCCTGCCCGCGTCGCGGCGCGGTGCGCGAGTGACGGGCGTCGATGACGACGCGGGCGCGATTGCGGCGGCGTCGCGCAATGCGGCGCGGCTGAACTTTCGCGACGCGCAGTTCATCGCGATGAAGGCGTCGGCGACCGCGGATTTTCTGCATCGCGCGCGCTATCGTCCCGACGTCATAATTCTCGATCCGCCGCGCACCGGCGCGCTCGACATGATGGAACCGATCATCAAGCTGCGCGCGCCGAGCGTCATTTATGTTTCGTGCGACGTGACGACGCTGGCGCGCGATCTGCGGGTGCTAGCTGGCGCGGGATACAAAATCAACCGCGTGCGGGGGTTCGATTTTTTTCCCAACACGCATCATGTGGAGATCGCAGTGCACGCGCTATTGACTTAGATCGCCGTGCATTCTTAGAGTAATTGAGTGGTCGATTCCCGCATCCTCCCGCCAGAGGGTTGATCAAAAAGATGCCCAAGCAGGAAAAGGAAAAGCTCCCGAGGCCGAAGATTACGATTATCCCGGGCCGCGGGGTCGCGCAGACGATCAATTATTTGCTTGAGGACCGGGACGACCTCGAATGGATTATCGCGGTCGGGCGTACGAAGAACGGCGAGCTGTTCTTCTACGACACCGGCGGCGACATCGTCGAGGACCTCGGCACGCTCGAGTACCTGAAGGCGCGAATCGTGCGCGCCCACTTCGGCGACGAGTACGAATAAACCGTAGCGCCCTTTTCCTCAGTCTTCGAATTCTTCCTGCGGCGGCCGCGCGTAGATGACTCCGTCGTCGATTTCGGTCAGCACCCGGTAGAGATATTTGCCACATGCGGTTGGCGGTCCTGCGATACATTCGCCGCTCGCCGGCTCGTAGTACGCGTTGTGCGTCTGGCACATCAGGTAGCGTCCGTCCTCCGCGAAAAACTGGTTATCGACCCAATCCATCGCCATCGGCACGTGGCGGCATCGATTGACGTAGGCGTGGAACTCGCCGCCGAAGTTGATCAGAAAACATTCCTCGTCGGCGCCGCGAATCGGCATTAAAAACTTCAGTGACTCGCCAGGTGCGAGTGCGTCGGTGCGTGCGACTTTGTAGCGGGCCTTCGGCGACGCGTCTTTGCGGCGCGGATGCGAGCGGGTCAGGGCGGCGCGGCGTCGATGTTGGTCGTCGGGCATTCTGTATTGAGGATTTTCGCGCGCGGAAAATTCGTTCGCTTGCCGGATTTTGTCAAAGCCCATAGCATCTGTAAACGCGATGGAAAATCCGAAGATTCGCGCCGTCGAGGCGTTTCCGGTCGAGCAGAACGATCAGACGCTGATCTGTTTGCGCGATCCGAGCGGGCTCGCGCCCGAGGCAATCATGCTCGGGATGGGCGCGTACTTCATCGTCACTTTGTTCGACGGCCGGATGTCGCTGAAAGACATCCAGCTCGCGTTTTCAAAGCGCTTCGGTGAGATGATTCCGATCGAGAAGCTCGAAGAGCTGATTACGGCACTCGATCGTGCATACTATCTCGACTCGCCCGCTTTCCACGAGCGGGAGCGCGTCGTGCGCGAGGAATTTCTCGCGAGTCCCGACCGTCCGGCGGCGCTGGCCGGCCTCTGCTACGAGAAGGATCCGGCGAAGTTGCGGCTCGAGCTCGCGGCGTTCTTCGATCCGCCCGAAGGACCCGGCCGCGTCGCCGCGGTCAAGAAGACGACGCCGCTCGCGGGCCTGATCGCGCCTCATATCGATCCGCGACGAGGCGCCGCCGCCTACGCACATGCGTACCACGAGCTGATGTCGCACGAACTGCCCGAGTTGGTGGTGATCCTTGGAACCTCGCATTACGGCGCGGGCCCCGAACTGTTCAGCGCAACGCGCAAGAATTACGCAACGCCCTTTGGCGCAGTCGAGACCGACGCTGCGTTTATCGATCGACTCGCGGCGCGCTACAACGGCGACCTGTTCGCCGACGAGATGCTGCATCGCGGCGAGCATTCGATCGAATTCCAGGCGCTGTTCCTCGCCTACGCGCTCGGGATACGCGGCTACCAGGTGGTGCCGATCCTTGTGAGTTCGTTCCATGGATTGGTCGAGAGCGGAACCATGCCGGCGCGCGATTCGCGAGTCGGATCTTTCGTCGCGGCGCTGAGAGCCGAGATCGACGCCGAGAAACGCCGCGTACTGATCCTGGCGGGCGTCGATTTCGCGCACGTCGGCAAAAAATTCGGTGACGATTTCGCCGCCGATCAGAAAGTAGCGGAGCGCGTGCAGCGCGAGGATCTCGGCCTCATCGAAAATATCAAGCGCGGCGATCCCGGACGGCTTCTTCGCTGACATCCTGAAAGATCGCGACGCGCGACGAATTTGCGGACTGTCGCCGATGTACACGCAGCTCGAACTGCTGCGCGGCCGCAGCGCGCGGTTGCTGAAATACGGAATCGCGATGGAACCGCAGAGCGAGTCGGCGGTGTCGTTCGCAAGCCTCGCGATCGATTAGAACGCTTACAGCTCCATTGGATCGCGGAAGTGCTCGCGAAAGATCCGCGAGCGATGTTCCAACAGCAGCGGGTCCAGCGCCGCCTTGACGACCGGGTCACTTGCGGTGAAGCCTCGGCGCAGACCTTCGGGCATCGGGTTCTGCTCCTTCGGCAACGGGTCGAGCAGATTGGCGAAGGCCGTCCAGTAAATGTCGAGCGCGCTCAACGCGTCTCCGACAAAATACTTCACCCCGCGCGCATACTGCGATTTGAGTTGAGTTGCGAGCGCGTTGAGAGACGCGGCGGTGCGTTCGCCGGCGGCTTTGACGTCGCTTTCGTTGTATCCATATTTGTCGCCCATCCGGCTGATTCCGGCTGGCGGATTTCCGGCCGCGAAAGCGGGTGCAAAGAGTTGTAGACGCCGGTTCCAGCCGATGCCCATTTCCCCGCAGATTTCGTGCGACAGGCCGATCATCAGCGCGCGCTGCATGGCGTCGGCTGGGAATCAGCGCAGGCTTGGGCGCGATCCGTTCGGCCAGGTAGAGGATATCGATCCACCGATTGATGGGTTTTTCCTTGGCCCAGGCGACGATGGGTGCGCTGCGTCGCACCGCCCCATGCCGCGATGTCCTCGTTGGGTTCGCCGCCCAGCCATGGCGCGGCGACATAGTCGAGACCCTTGATTTCGAAAATAGTCTTGGCGGCCTGACCCCACGGGCTCGGCACGCCTTTGACCAACACGATGCGCAAGACCGGGATGGTCGATGATTTCCTCGAAGCTGCGGTATTCGAGCATCGGTTCTCCTAGACGCCGCCGTACCAGTCGTAGCCCTGGTCTTCCCAGTAGCCGCCGGTGCGCTTCGGCAGAAAATTTACCTCGGTCAGGTACTTCACGTTCTTGTAGCCGAGCTTGACCGGCGAGTAGAGGCGGAGCGGCGCGCCGTGATCGGGATACAGCGGACGTCCGTTCATGCCGTAGGCGAGGATGGTCTGCGGATGAAGCGAGCTCTCGATATCCCACGTCGAATAGTAGCCCTTGTCGAATGAACGGAACTCGACGTACTGCGCGTCGCGGCTCGCGCCGACCATCCTCGCGATCTCGCGAAGCTGCACGCCGTGCCATTCCGCCACCGCCGACCAGCCCTCGACGCAATGATGGCGAATGCGCATTCCCGTTTGCGGCATCCGCTTGAGCTGGTCGAGCGAGAAGACTGACGGCCGATCGACGATGCCACCAACCTTGAGCGCCCAGTTGTCGGGCGCGAACGGCATCGAATCGGAAATGAAGTAGCTCGGGAATGCGGCCTCGGGCGTGAGCTCGGAGGCAGGCGGCTCGGGCGCGAGGCGATTCTCGCGAGAACAACAAGCGATCGACGCGCTCGTTCCAGCGTCCCATGCCCGCGAGGAACATCGACGCGGCCCGGCTGTCGCATCCGGCGAGCGCAGTGCTCGCCGCGAGACCGAGCAGAAGTTTTCGCCGCGTGATCAGGCTAGCCACGCTGCCCTCCGGTCACCATCGTGATGATCGTCCGCGGATGCAGCGCGACCAGCACCAGGTGCATCACCGTGAACAGCGCGAGCAGCACCAGACAGCTCAGATGCACCACGCGCGCGACGTCGTAGCCGCCGAACGCCGCGGTGAGCCAGTAGCAGCTGCACCGGTTTGTAAATCGCCAGTCCCGACAGGACCACGACGACGCCGAACAGAATCGCCGACGTGTACGCCATGCGCTGCAGACCGTTGTAGAAATCCTCGGGCGGCGGAGTTTTGCGGATGCGCAAGTAGTAAGCGAACATCGCGAGCGCGTTGGAAGTGTCGCGCGTCGGAATGAAGACGCGTCGGCGCCATTCACCGCTCGCGATCATATAGATGAGGTAGATGACGCCGTTGAAGATCAGGAACCAGGCGATTGCGAAATGCCAGTGACGCGCGCCCGCGAGCCATCCGCCGAAGCGCATCCACGACGGCGGCGCGTCGTTCTGAAACGGATACCAGCTATACAGCGCGCCGCGCGGTCCGAGCGCAGGATACGCCGCCAAAATCTGGAGACCGCTGCCGGCCATGATGACGAGCAGCGGAATGTTGATCCAATGCGCCAGCCGAATCGCGGCAGGCTGCGCGCGGCGTCCCGTGCGCCGAATCTCAGCGACCGATGACGCGGCGGGTTCACTCCACGGGGGCGAGAATCGAAGCGGCGTCGTGACTCTCGTGGGCTTTCGATCCTTTGTCGAACTTGCATCCATCTTGAATTCAACGGTGCGCCGAGGGCGAAGGTTCCTAGGGACTCATCGGCGCAGCCTTGCCGCCTTTCATTAGATGCCCGTCCATCATGATCATTTCCCCGTTTTGCAGAAGAAAAGTTTTGCCGTCTTTCGACTTGACGGTGCCGTCGACTTCGACGATCGTGCCGTCTGACATCGTGACGGCATGATCCATCGCGGTCGCCGGATGCCCCGCTTTCATCATCATCATTTTTCCGTCGTGCATCATCACGCCGTCCATGTCGGCAGCGGCAGGCGTGCTCTCAAACAGCGAAAATAGAAAGATCGCCGCGATCAGGCAGATACTCAGGCGCGAGAACTTGGTTCGCGATTCTTCCATCGCGCTAACCTCATCAAGGTGACGCCGAGATGATGGTGAACGCGCGCGCGCGTCGATGGGCGGCCACGGCGGCCCGCCCCACTACATTCCCGGCATCGGGGCTTTCTTGCCTACGTGACCACCCGCGGCTTCGCACGATTTGGCGTCGGCGGTGATGACGTAGCCTTTGCCCTTGCACGAATTTTTGCCTTTGCAATCGCTGCCGGAAGTCGCAGTCTTGCAGGCGCTCTGGCCTTTGCACGCGTTGCCACCGACGCACTTGATTTGCGTCGCGGTGGACGGACCGGGTGCATCCTCCGCGCAAACGACGGTGCCGGTGAAAGCCAATGCGACTGCGGTCGCGAGCATCGCTCCTGCTATGGTGGTTTTGTTCATCGCTCAAATCTCCTTTCAAGTTTGAAATCAGGCGACAAGTTGAAGGCGCCGACTTTTCGCGATTTATCTCAATGGCTCCAGGAGCCTTAGATCTGAAAGTCACCTTTGCGCGGTTTCGGGTTCTTCCCCTGGCGGGCTTCGGACTGCATCGCTTCGACCTCGTCGTTGATCTCGCTTAGTCGATGCTGAAATTCCGACGCCTCGACCTTCACCCCAACCTTGCAGCCCTGGCACACGATATGAGTTTCAGCGTGCTGTTCGATTTCGCGCACCAGCAGCGAGTTCTTGAAACCGCACTTCGGACACGCAATGTCTATGGTTTCGTCTTCAAACATATCGAGACCTCGTAGCGGTAATACAAAATACTTTGCCGATTGTCGATCCCGCAGATGCCCGAGACCCAAGCTACTCCCAATCCGCAGCGGCCGCCAAACCGAGCATCTCAAGCAGTCGAATTATTTGGTGGACGCACCTGGACTCGAACCAGGGACCTCTTGCATGTGAGGCAAGCGCTCTAACCGGGCTGAGCTATGCGTCCACCGGAGCATCGGATTATCGCGCCGCGCACGCAGCCTCGCAAGAGCGCGCGACATCGGCGATATTGGTGGCATCGAACACACCAACCCGAGGAATCAACGATGGGACGACTACGCCAGGTGAGCAAGGTCGAGGCTACGCCGGAAATCCAGGAACTCTACAAACAATTCTTCGGTGAGCGCGATCCGGTCGCCGAGCCGGGCACTGCCACCGGTACTCCCGGTGATTATTGGACGACCTTTGCGCTCGTGCCCGACTTGCTGTTCCAGGCGCGCAACTCGCTGATGGCGTTGATGCAGCCCGGCCGCAAGCTGCCCGCTAAATTGCGCGAGCTGGCGATTCTTCGCACTGGAATTGTCGGCGAGTCACGCTTCGAGTACTCGCAGCATCTGAAGGTAGCGCGGATGGTCGGCGTTTCCGAAGAGAAGCTGGCGGCGATAAAAGGCTGGGCGGTCAGCGACCGTTTCACCGACGTCGAACGCGCCGTGATGCAGGCGACCGACGAAATAGTCGGGCGCAACCTGGTCGAAGATGAGACGTTCGCGGCGCTGAAAAGTCATCTGTCCGACGAACAGATCATGGAGCTGTTCTACGTGATCGGGCTGTGGCGGATGCATGGAATGATCGTGCGCGCGCTGCATCTCGAGTATGACGCCGATACGACGGCGCGGATGACGGAAGTACCCGCCCCTCCCGCGGCGGCGGGGGCGCAGGGTCCGGAAGCGGCTCCGTTGTCGCCGCGGAAGGCCTAAGGCTCGCGATGAAGTTGTACGACGAACTTGCGGAATGGTGGCCGCTTTTCTCGGCGCCCGAGGACTACGCGGAGGAGGCGGCCTACTTTGCGCGTGTGTTGAGTGAGGCGTGCAACCCTCCGCCGCGTACGGTTCTCGAACTTGGATCCGGAGGCGGGAACAACGCGCTGTATCTCAAGTCTAAATTCGAAATGACGCTGGTCGATCTGTCGCCGCAAATGCTCGCCGTCAGCCGCGAGCTGAATCCTGAATGTGAGCATCGTGAGGGCGACATGCGGACGGTGAACCTCGGACGCACGTTCGATGCGGTGTTTATCCACGACGCGATCGCATACATGACGAACGTCGAGGACTTGCAGACTGCGATCCGCACTGCGTACCGGCATTGTCGCGCCGGTGGCGTCGCGTTATTCGTGCCGGACTGCGTGCGAGAGACCTTCGTCGCAGAAACCAAGCATGGCGGACACGACGGCGACGGTCGTAGCCTTCGCTATCTAATGTGGACGGTAGATACCGATCCGACAGATACGACCTATAGAACCGATTTCGCGATATTGCTGCGTGATAACCGCGGGGAAACGCGTGTCGTGCACGACTCGCACATCGAGGGAATTTTTCCACGCGCCGAGTGGATGCGGCTGTTGGGTGAAGCGGGATTTGAAGCGAGCATCCTTAACGACAAGTGGGGGCGCGAAATTTTCCTCGCGAAACGTTCCGACTAGGTGGCCGACGTGAGGCGGATTACTTCGGCGCGGCCCCATTCAACTTCGGCGCGATGACGATTTGCCATCGCGGTCAGGTAGTCGTGGATCGGACCGCTTTCCGGGGCGAGCGCGAGCGCGACTTCGGTTTTGCGCGCGGCCCATTCCTGGCCGCGTGACAGCAGGTTCAGGCGATCGCGAATCGAATCGAGCGCGGCGACCTTGCGCGCGAATGGCCCGACCCGGTTTGACGGTTGGCCGCCGTTGTCGCGAATCAGAGCTTCGAGTTCTTCAGCGTTGCGCTGTTCCATCGCGCGCGAGCCGGCCAGGAACTTCTTCAACTCGTCCTGCTTGACGTCGGCGATGAGCTTTTCGAGCGCGAGCACTCCTGCGCGCTCGGATTCGAGCAAAAGATTGAGAGCTTGTTCCAGCGCCGCGTCCACATCGCGAACTTAGTAAGCGCAATAGTGAATCGCAAGGCGACGATCTATTGGTAGAGCATCCGAATCGAGGTCAGCAGCAGGAACACGCCGAAAATCCGGCGCAGCGTCGACGCCGGCATTTTGACCGCGTAAATCGCGCCGATGTAAGCGCCGATCAGCAGTCCCAAACCCAAGAGCAGCGCGTAAGTGACGTTGAGATGGCCGTGCTTGTAGTACTCGTACGCGCCGAGGATTCCGACCGGCGGCAGCAAGGCGCCGAGCGAGGTACCGACTGCCAGATGTTGATCGAAACCGAGCGCCAGCACGAGTACCGGAACGATCAGAACGCCTCCGCCGACGCCGATGAATCCGCCGAGGATGCCCGCGGCAAGTCCGAGTGCAAGAACGATCGCGATATCGGCCATAGTGGTTTTGTCTCCAGCGCTCACAATTTCGCGAGCGTATCAGAACGCGGGAGCAAGATTGAAGATCGGGAGGCTAGTCGGCGACGTGGCGCTCGAGTTCGTCCTCGTAAGAGGGCTCGACCAGCTTTAGCGTCGGCGGCTTGCGGCGGAGATTGCGGAACCAGTTTTCCATGTCGTCGAACAGGGAGAAAGCAACGGGCGTAAAGAGCAGAGTGATTAGAAGGCATAGTGTCTGACCGCCGATCACGACCAGCGCGATTGCGCGGACCGAGCTGTCGCCCGCGCCTTGGCCGATCGCGACGGGAATCATGCCGGCGACCAGCGCCGCGGTGGTCATGAGGATCGGCCGTAGGCGATCGCGATTCGCAGTGAGGATCGCCTGGCGTCGCGGCAATCCCGCGCGGATCAAATTGAGCGTTTGATCGAGTTGCAAAATCGAATTCTTTTTTACGATGCCGAAGAGCAGCAGAATGCCGAGCGTCGAGTACAACGCCAGGTGTTCGCGGAAGACGAAAAGCGAGATCAGCGCGAACGGGACGGCCAGCGGCAGTGACAACATGATCGTGATCGGATGGATGAAGCTCTCGAACTGCGCCGCCAGCACCATGTACATGAAGATGACCGAGAGCAGAAACGCGATCACGAAGCCGGTGACCATCTCGCCGTAAATCTTGCTCTGCCCGCCGAACTCAGTAACGTAGCCGGCCGGCAGGTGAATCTGCTGGACCTCGCGCGTGACGGCGTCCATCACTTTGTTCATTGCGACGCCGGGCGCGAGGTTGAAAACGATCGAGATATTGCGCTGGCGATCCTGGCGGTCGATTTGCACCGGGCCGGTCCCGTGCGTCAGCGTCGCGACGTTGTCAAGCCGCACCTGCCCGACCTTGCTCGACGGGATCGTCAGGCCTGCGACCACCACAGGATTGTTGCGATCCTTGTCAGCCAACTGCAGGCGCACATCGTAGGTGTCCTGGCCTTCGCGGAAACGGGTGACGACGTCGCCCTGCACCATCGTGCGCATCGTCTGCGCGATATCGTCCACCGACACACCGAGGTCTGCCGACTTGGTGCGATCGATATTGACCTGGAGCTCCGGCAAGCCGCCCTCGTAACTCGAGTCGAGATCGACGATGCCCGGAATTTTCCTGAGCCGCGTCATCAAGCCGTCGGCGTACGTGCGCAGCGTGTCGAGGTCGGGACCGCGCATGTCGTATTCGACTGCAACTTCGCGATAGCCGCCCTGCTCCCACGGTTTGATCGGATCGACGCTGACGCGCAAAGCCGGGAACGCGTCCATCAATTTGCGCGCTTTCGCGATCACCAGTTCCTGGCTGAGGCGTCGCTGGTCGAGCGGAAAAAGTTTTGCGTCAACCTGTGCAACCGTGACGCGATCGTCGCCGTTGGTGTCGCCGACGGTGGTGAACAGGTCGCGAACTTCGGGAATTGTGCGCAGTCGATCTTCTATTTGTGCGACGATCTGATCGGTGTGCGCGAGCGAGTATCCGGGTGGCGTGCGGATGTTAACCGCGAATTCGCTCGAGTCGTCGTCGGGCATGAAAGTCGCGCCGACTAGCTTGCCGAGGAACGGGATCGAGATCACGAGTCCGACCGCGACGACGACCAGCACCCATCGATGGTCGAGCGACCAGCGCAGGGCTAGGTCATAGTAGTCCTCGATCCAGCGGAATATTTTCCAATCCTTGGTGCTGTTGTGCTTCGCGCGGCCCGCGCCTTTGGCTTTCAGGTAGCGCGAACAGAGCATCGGGGTCAGCGTGAAGGAGACCAGCAACGACACCATGATCGCGAACGCCATCGTCAGGCCGAAAGAATTGAGGAAGCGGCCCATCACGCCGTGGATGAACGCGACGGGCACGAAGATGACCGCGAGCGAGAGCGTAGTTGCGCTGACCGCGAGCCCAACCTCGGCGGTGGCTGCTTTGGCCGCCTCCATCGGGTTCATGTTTTTTTCTTCGATGAAACGGAAAATATTTTCGAGCACGACGATGGCGTCGTCGATCACGATTCCGACCGCGAGCGTCAGCGCGAGCAGGGTCATGCGGTTGAGCGTGAAGCCCATCCACAGGATCAATGAGTAAGTCGCGATAATCGAAACGGGAATCGCGACCGCGGCGATCAGAGTCGAAGTGATCGAGCCGAGGAAAAAGAACACCACGATCGCGGCGCACAGACCGCCGAGCCAGAGATGCTCCTGCACGGTGTCAACGGCGGCGCGGATGAAGGTGGACGCGTCGCGGGTGAAGATCACGTCGACGCCCGGCGGCAGCGTGCCTTTGATCGTTTCGTAGCGCTCTTTCACGCGATCGACGATTTCGATCGTGTTCTCGCCCGACTGCTTGCGCACGATCAGCGAGACCGCGTTCTTGTTGTCCCATCGCGAGAGCGAGCGCGGCTCCTTGACCGCGTCCTCGACCGACGCGACGTCGCCAACCGTGACCGGCCGCCCTTCCACTTCGCTGACGATTATTTTTGCGAAATCCGGGACCTCGGTGATGCGGCCGAGCGTGCGCAGCATCTCCTCGGACATGCCCTGCTTCATGCGGCCGCCGGGATACTCGACGTTTTGCCGCGAGAGCGCCGCGCCGACCTGCTGAATCGTGACGCCGGTCGCGTGCAGCTTGTCGGCGTCGACGTCGACGTGAACTTCGCGCTCGCGCCCGCCGACGATGTCGATCGAGCCGACGCCATCAACCGATTCGAGCGGCTCCTTCAGCCGCCGGCGCGCCAGCTCGGTGAGCTCTTTCAGGCTCTGGTAGCCGGTGAGCGTGATCGTCACGACCGGCACCGCGTCGAGATCGAACTTCTGCACCAGCGGCGGCTTGGTGCCGTCGGGCAGTTGATCGAGCACGGTTGAAATCTTGTCGCGCACGTCCTGCACGGCGGCGTCGAGGTCGCGCTCGAGCTTGAACTGGATGATGACCCGCGAAACACCTTCGAGCGTGTTCGAGCGCATCTCGTCGATTCCGCTGACGGTGTTGACCGCCTCCTCGATCGGCTTGGTGACGCGCGCTTCGGTCTCCTCCGGCGCGGCGCCGGGCAGGAAGGTGGTGACCATCACGGTCGGCACATCGACTTTTGGAAACAGATCGACGCCGAGTCGCATGTACGAAAACCATCCGAGCACCACCAGCACGCCGACGAACATCGTGGCGAAGACCGGGCGGCGCACGCACAGGTCGGCGAGAATCACGACTGCTCCTTCGCGGTCACCGCGGTGCCGTCGGCCAGGCGATCGACGTTGCTCACCGCGACGTGATCGCCCTCCTTCAGCCCGCCGGTGATTTCCGTCTGGTCGCCGACGACGCTGCCGGTCGTCACCTCGCGCGCCCGCGCGACACCCTGCTCGACGACGAAAACGCGCGCGACGCCCGCGTAGCGCAGCACCGCGGCGGTCGGCACGAACAGCGCGCGGTCGTGGCCGAGATCCATCGTCACGTGCGCGAAGAATCCCGGCTTCAGCGCGCCGTCGGGATTGGCGACTTCGGCCTCGATCAGCAGCGTGCGGCTGCTTTCATCGAGCGCCGGCGCGATGCGCGTGATTTTTCCGGTGTACGACGCACCCTGGTTCGCGTCGATCGCGAGCTTCACCGGCATGCCGACGCGCGCGAGCGGCACGAACCGCTCCGGCATCGGGCAGCGCAGCTTGATCGGGTCGGTCGCGATCAGTTCGTAAATTTCCTTGCCGGGCGAGACGTACTCGCCGAGCGAGACCATCCGTTTTTGCACGGAGCCGCTGAACGGCGCCTTGATTTCGGTGTCGCCGAGTTTTTTGCGCGCCATCGCGACCGCTTCGTTGGCCGATTCGGTGTCCGCCTGATCGACGCGCAACTGCGACGCGATTTGATCGAACTGCTCGGCCGAGATGCTCCCCGACTCCTTTAGCGTCCGCGCGCGATTGTAGCGCGCGGTCGAGTTGGCCAGCTTCGCGCGCGCCTGGTCGAGCGCGGCCTGCGCGGTCTCGACCCGCAACTCGTATTCGCGCGGGTTGATTTTCAGCATCACCTGGCCCGCGATGACCTTGTCGCCGAAGTCCGCGTGAACCTCAGCTACTCGACCCTCGACCTCCGACGACATCACCGCATGCTCGCGCGGAAAGAGCGCGCCCTGCACTTCGGCGGTGCGATCGAGACTCTGCTGATGCGCCGCGGCGACCGCGATCGCAATCGGCGCCGGTCCCGACTTGTTCTCGACTTCGGCCGCGGCCGGCTGATGGCATCCCGCGAGCGCGAAAGCACCGAGCGCGGCTGCCAGAACGAGAACTGGAATGTTGAAAAACGGCTTCATCCAACCGCCGCGATCCCTTTGAGAAAAAGTTCGACGACCGCTTCGGCGTCCGACTCGAGCGGACTCGACGCCAGCTTGAGCAGCCGGCGCCGCAGCGACCCGGTCAGCATCTCGCCGAGCATGAACGCCGCGAAGTGCGGATCGATCCGCCGAATCGCGCCGCGATCGATCGCGTCCTGCAGCACCGACGCCATGAAGTCGAGATGGCCGGCGTAAACGCGCATGTATTCGCGGCCGGCTTCCGATTCGAGCTCGATGTCGAGCGAGTTGCCGATGATGAGCGTCTTCAAAAAATCCTGGTTCGACGCCTGGATTCGGAACTGCGCCAGGATGAGCTTGCGGATTCGCTCGAGCGGCGGGATCGACGAGTCGTCCGACGCGACCGTCTCCGCCACCATCTCGCGCAGACCCTTCGAGCACCGCCGCATGGACCAGCGCGTCCTTGGTGTCGAAATAGAGGTAGATAGTGCCCTTGGCGACCTTCGCTTCCTCGGCGACGCGATCGACGGTAGTGCCCTGCATCCCGTATCGAGCCATCACGCGCCGTGCGGCTTCGAGGATCTCGCGGACCCGATATTCCTTGATTACCTCTTCTTTGGTCATGACGAACTGGACAGTCAGTCAAATGAACGTACGGTCAGTCTAGGCAAATCGTCAGATTTGACGCAAGGGGAGTGCCGTCGAGAAATACATGGCGAATATTGCTAGGTGAAGGCGTGTGCGCGGATCAGGTAGCTGGCTTTTCGAGCTGGTCGCCCAGAATTTCGGCGAGCCGCTCGGCTGGAACGCGGCGCAAATCGGGAATCGCGAAGCCCGACGCCGCCGCATGACCGCCGCCGCCGAAGATTCTGCGCGAGCTGAGACAAATCGACCTCGCTGTCGGAGCTGCGGCGCAGGCTGACGCCCTGGCTGCGCAAGTCGAACAGCGCGACGACGGTGCGAGTCTGACCCTTGTAGAGATGCGCCGCGACTTCGCTGCTGTAGCCGAAGCAGCACGCCGTCCGCACCGTGATTCCGTTGTCGAGCTTGCGATCGACCATCGTCGCTTGCGCCAATTCGAGACTGCGGCGCATCGCGTCCTGGCCCGACTCGAAGGCGGAGCGCAGTTTGCGGCTCATCTGCGGCTCGCGCAGTTTCAGGATCTCGCGATACGAGGAGATTCCGCCGAGCGTCTGGACGGCGAGCGCCCACTCGGGCGACTCGGGAATCTTGTGGACCCAGCGATCGTGATCGTCGGCGATCATCACGAATGGCTCGAAGCTTTCGAACTCGGCGCGCTGCCGCTCGGGAAGGTCGCGGTCCATCTTTTTAAGAAAGTTGAAAGTCAGGCGCGCCGCCGAATACTGCTCGCTCAGGACCTTGGCGGCGAACGGCACCTTGAACTCGGGGGCATCGGCGCGGGAAACTGCGGTGCGATGATGATCGATCCAGTAAATCCGCGCACCGCGCGCGCTCAACTCGGCCAGATGCGCGCCAGTCGCGGGTGAGTTCCAGGACAAATCGGTGATCCAGATCTCGTCACTGCCGTCCGCCGATTTCAGCGTCAGGCTCCCGATCACCTGGTCGGCCTCGTTGTTGCCGGCCAGCGTCGTGAAGACTTTATGGCCATCGTAAAAGCGCGCCACCGCGGCTGCCGCCATCACACCGTCGAGGCATGAGGGGCCGTGGCTGACGATTTGGATCGTTCGGGAAGTTTTTCCGGGCATAAGAGATCAATTGTAGAGCATTCCGCTCCTTCGAGCGAAACACCTAAACGGCGCACCGGCGGTGGCGTGATGCTCGCGCAGATACCCAATGGCCTCAGCGCGATCAGATTTGCGCTCGCCGCTATCTGGATCGCGCTCGCAGCGCACGGGCATCAGGGACGGTTGGCCTTCGCGATCGTTGCAATTGTCGCCGCGGGCAGCGATTTCATCGACGGGCGAGTCGCGCGCCGGCTCGGCGTCGCGAGCGGAAGCGGACGATGGCTCGACGGAATCGCGGACGTGACCTTCGTGCTGGCCGCGCTTTTCTGCGAAGCAGCCGCCGCCGCGATCCCTTTCTATATTCCGATCCTGATCGCGGTGTCGTTCAGCCAGTATGCAATCGATTCTGTCCTGATAGGACAACCGGCAAGCGGCCCGATAAAAAGCCGTCTTGGTCATTGGGGCGGAATCATCAACTACGCTTTGGTGATCACGCTCGCGATCGCACCGCCGCCTGAATTCCCCGGCGCAATCGTCCGCGACCTCGCCCCGCTGATCGCACTGTTCTATGCCGCCGCAATCTCCGAGCGCGCCTGGCTGTATTATCGCGCGCGCCGACGCGACAATTAGCTTCAAGCAGCGCGTAAACTTCACAAGCGGCGCTTTACTGGAAGATAAGATAAGCTACTAATAGTAGGTATATTTCTTGCTGCCTCGAGTGCGGGTACGCGAATGGAACTGAAAACGCAAATACCCACGAAAGGCATCGGCGGACGAGGATGGCGCGCAGCGATGCTTGCATTGGCTGCACTCTTAGGAATGTTGCTGGCGTTAGAATCCGGAATGTTCCACAACAATCCCTTGTTCAAGCGCCTGGGACCGAAGTCAATCATCCGCTCCCGGGACGGAGTCTCCGATCGGGCTTCGCTCGATCTTCACTTATTGAGCCCCACGAATAGTCTGGCGAGACGGTTTTCAGTTGCGCACCCGCTACCGGTAGATGTCACCTCCCCGCAACTGTTCTCGATCGGAATGGACTCGCGCGTCGCGTTCGAAATCTACGGCGAAACAGCGCAGAGCGAGCTCATCTCGGACGAGAGCACAGTGCCCGAAGTACAACCGCAGAGTGATCGTCTGATGCTGATGTTGATGCTGCTGCGAATACATGAGCATCGCGATTAAATGATCGCTTGGCTCGCGCGGGCCCTGTGTTAGGTCTTAAATTCATCCATTGCTGAATGCCTGACTGCACGGACACGGACCAGTTTCTGCGGTTCGTCGATGTCGTAGATCACGCGGTACACGTCGCGTTTCGAGCCATATAGCAGATGCCGCAACTCGCGATTACTCTTCTTGCTTTCGGGAGCTACTGGGTCAGCGGCGGGGGAACCGTTCAAGCGTATCGATGGCCGCCTCGAGTCGACTGAACCAGCGAGCGGCTGCGACTGAGCCGTCAACCACAATCCGTTCGGATATATCGACAAGGTCTCGCTGAGCACCACTGGTTACTTTAACGCGGTATGCCATAGCGCCGGCGCAATTCGTCGAGAACCTCGCGGGCGGGTCGCATCCGACCGTGAGCGATGTCGTCGTCGCTTTGCCGGAGAGCTTCGTAAACGTCGGCGCGCGCGGCGATATCGAGCAATCGCTGATACTCTTCCGCGTCCTGCACGATAGCCGCGGCCTTGCCATTGATCGTCAGCACTACCGGCCTTTTGCTCTTCTTGATCTGTTTGAGAAATTTGGCCGAATTGCGCCGAAAGTTTGTCAGAGACTGAATGTCTTTCGTGATGTCGAGCTTGGTTGAATTTCGCATTCGATTGAGCACCTAATTAGGTGCTATCAATCGCAGAGTGCTTTGTAAAGCCGCTCGACAGTCGCGGGCGCTCAATGCTTGCCGTAATTGAGCGGGACGCCTTTGCGCTGGGCCAGGATGTACGCTTCGAGTGCGCGTAGTTTCGGATCGTTGGGATCGAACGCCTTGCCCTTCACCGGGTTCTCGATACACCAATTGATCATGTCGCGCAGCAGCGCCACTTTCTGCAACTGCACCTGGTACTTTGGATAAGTCTCGGGATGCGTATTCGACGCGTCCGGATGACACATGTCGCAACTCACGCCGATCATGCCGCCGAGTTCCTTGTCGCTGTGGAAAATCCTTTTCCCTTCCGCGACGAAGTTGTCGGTCTCGTTCTTCCACACCTTGTAATCGCGATCGGTGAAGCTGGCGTATGTGTCGCCCTGCTGCATTCCCTTTGCCGGAGGCTTGGCGCCGGCTTCCATACTCGGCACGGTGCTGCTGGGCTTTGAGACATCGGGACCCGATGCAGCCGAAGGCGCGGGCACCGGCTGTGACGATTCGTCCGTCTGCGCCGTCTGCGCCATCTGCCATTTTTCGTTCGGATGCTCGCGTTGCCATTGCGCCATCAGTTCGCGCGTAACCTCGACCGCCTGCGCATGACTCATCGACTCGCCGGTCTTCAGGCCCTTCACTTCCATGCTGGTCTTGCCGTCACAGAGCATCACGACTACGCCACCGTCTTTCGGCTGCGGCACTTGATGGATTGGCAGCGGCGGTTGCGCTTGTTGCGCGCGAAGTATTTGCGGCGCGGACGCCACCCCCGCGAGTATCGCCGCGCATCCCGCGGCAGTTACCAAAGCAATCGATCGTCGGGTCATGTTCGCCTCGGTGGAAATCGTGCCTCAGTAGCTCGCGAACTGTGGCGCGGGCGGCCGCGCAACCTTGCCGTGGGAAACCAGGTAGTCAGCCTTCACCGACACCGGATTGCGATCCCATAGGTTGTAAATCTTGTCCGCCAATCCGTCGGGTCGGACATTGAACTGGCCGTCGCCCAATCCGTCGAACTGGTCGAACGGATCGGCGCGATTCATCTGGACCGTCAGCGGCGGCAGACCGGTCGGCGCGTACGGCCACGGCCACGCCGTCGAGAGCATCCCGTAAAAACTGATGTTCCCGATCTGGTTGTAGAGCATCTGATGCGTGTGGCCGTGGATCACCGTGACGTGCTTGTAAGGTTTCAGAATCGCCTGCACCTGCTCCGCATCTTCGGTCCAGAAATTCCAGTTGCGGTAGTATTTGTAGAGCGGCGAGTGCGAGAAGACGAGCAGCGGCGTGGTGTGCGGCACCTTGGCGAGGTCGTCGGACAGCCATTTGCGCTCTTCGTCACCGACTTCGAAGCGCGACTGGATTCCGTTGTCCAGGCCCGCGACAATTCCCATCCTCTCGGCCGGCGTCAATTTGCGCGCCGTCCAGAAATCCTTCTCATGCACGCTCATCAGCACCACGACGTGCACGCCCTTCCAGTCGAACGAATAGTTGGGCGGGCCGAACATGTCCTGCCACGCTTCGCCGAGGTCGTAGAACCAGTCATGCTCGCCGACCATCATCTTCACCGGCGCCTTCACCTCGGCGAGAATCTGTCGCCCAAGTTCAAGCTCCTCATGACGCCCCGTCTGCGCGAGGTCGCCGCCGAACAGCACGAAGTCGGGCTGCGGATCGAGCGCGTTGACGTCCTCGACCGCTTTGACCGCGCCGCGCACGAAGCGCTGGTTGAGCGTGCGCGGATACAGATGAGTGTCCGATATATACGCGAACGTGAACGGCGGCTTGCCCGCCATCCCGGTCGCTTCCGCGGTCTTGTCGGGCGCGGCGTTGGCGACCTCGACCAGTTGAAACGTATGCGGCGGCATCAGGCTCTTCGCCATCACGGCGCCCGCCGACGCCGCGAGCACTTTCAGAAACGTGCGCCGGTCGAGGCCGCGCAGTCCGCGCAGGACCGCGTCGCGCTCTTCCATATATTTTGTTTCGACGCTTTTATGCCGAGCAGCCATCGCGCCTCTGCCTTTTTTCTTTCATCAGGTTAATCGCCGCCGACCAGCGCCGGATTCTCCAGGGTTTGCTGCGGTCCGATATCGCCGAACGGACCCGCCAATCCCGGCCCGCGTCCTTTGTCGCCGTTGGCTGCGGCCTCGTCGCGCTGCGGCCGGTCGGTGCGCGAGCGCTTGAACTGCAGGTCGTACTCCTGCTTGGCGGCATCCGCGTATTCGGGACTCGTCAGGCTCGCGAGAAACGCAACCAGGTCGTCCTCCTCAGCTTCGGTAAGTCCGAGCGGAGTGATACCGCCGTCGAGATAAGGATTCTGCACGCCGCCCTTGTTGTAATGATCGATCGTATCCCACAGCGTCGCCTGCGAGCCGTCGTGGAAGTAGGGCTGCGTCACCAGCAGGTTGCGCAGCGTCATGGTGCGGAACGATCCGATATCATGCGGCTGCTTGGTCACCAAAAATCGGCCGAGCCCGCTCATGTCGGTGCCGATCGCGAGCTTGTCGATCGCCTATCGAGTCGCCACCGCTGGTGCTGAGCAGGTCGAGCGCCTTGCGCGCGAGCGGCACGAAGTCCGACTTATGCGCCGACACTCCGATGTTGTGGAACTTCTGATCGGTGAACAGCGGCTGCGTCGGATTCCATCCGTGACACGACATGCAGCGGCCCTTGCCGTTGAAAATCGACCATCCGCGCTTGGCCGAATCGCTGATCGCGCTTTGATCGCCGTTGATAAATTTGTCGAACGGCGAGTCGAACGCGAGCTGCGTGCGCTCGTAAGCAGCGATCGCATGCTCGATATCGGCAAAATTGACGTCGTGGCCGAACACATCCTGGAATTGTTTTTGATACTCGGGAATCGCCTTGATCGCCGCGACCGCGTCGTCGGTCGATTTCATCCCCATCTCGACCGGATTGGTCACCGGGCCCTCGATCTGCGCCTCGAGTGTCGGCGATCGTCCGTCCCAGAACTGCGTCACGTTGAACAGCGCGTTGAGAACCGACGGCGCGTTGCGTTGCCCGAACTGCGCGTGGATTCCCTCCGAGGTCGGCAGCTGATCGGTGAAGCCTTTGGCCGGTCCGTGACAGTGATCGCACGAGACTTTGCCGTCCGCGGACAGCGCGTCTTCAAAAAACAGCGCCTTGCCGAGCGCGATCTTTGCCGGCGTCTGCTGATTGTCGGGCGGAATCACCCACGAGTAGAGCGTGGCAGGAAATCCCACCTGGCTGGTGGACTTGGGATCGGCGAGCGGACCGGGTCCTTGCGCACAAGCAAAGCTGAAAGTGGCGGCGACCGCGGTCGCGGCCGCAACGACGAGGAACATTCTGCGTGCGGGCTTCATCGTGGCAAGACTCCGGTAGCACGATGGCGAAGCGTGATGCTCCGCGCGCTTTCATTTCAAATAATTCCGAGCGCCATCTCTTGTCAACCCGCTTTCTGCGGACACGAGCGCTGAGAGCGGATGAGCGGTGGACGGCTGACTATAGGCGCAATAGTTTGTAATGAAGAGTAATGACATGTTCGATCCGTTCATCGAAGCCTGGCAACTGCGCGACTTGGTAATGAAGGGTGAGCTGCGGCCGCGTGAGGTCGCGGAGTCTTACCTGGCGCGAATCGAACGGCTGAATCCGGAACTTGGCGCGTACATGACGGTCACCGCGGACCGCGCGCTCGCCGACGCCGCACGCTTGGAGTCGTCGCGACCGGATGCGACATCGATGCCGCTCTACAGCGTCGCGTACTCACTGAAAGATCTGACACCGACGGCGGGAATCCGCACCACCCTCGGATCAAGGAACTACGCCGACTCAATCCCGCCGCAAGATGCAGTGATCGCGCAGCGCTTGCAGAAGGCGGGCGGGATACTGCTCGGCAAAACCTCGACGCCGGAGTTTGGCGGGCGTCCCACGACTGAAGGCGGCTTGTGCCCGACCGCGCGCAATCCATGGGATCGCGAGTACAACGCAGGCGGTTCGAGCGGCGGCGCGGCGGCAGCCGTTGCCGCGGGCCTCGGGCCGTTGGCGGAGGGCAGCGACGGCGGCGGATCGATTCGCGGTCCTGCGTCGAACTGCGGCGTGGTCGGACTCAAGCCGTCGCGTGGACGAATAACCTATGCGCCGCATAGGGGAGAAGCATGGGGCGGCTACGCGACTCGCGGTCCGATCGCGCGCTCGGTGCGCGACGTTGCGACGATGCTTGACATAGTTGCCGGGCCCGCGAGCGGCGATCCGTACTGGGCGCCACCACCGACGCGCCCGTTCGAAGAAGCCGTGCGCGTCGTTCCGAAGAATCTGCGGCTCGCCTCAATCGCGACTTCGAAACTTGGCGAGGTCGATCCCGACGTCGCGGCAGCGTTCGATTCGGCGTGCGCGACGATGCGCGAGTTGGGGCATCGAGTGGAACCGATCGATCTGGACCCGGGCGCGATGCTGGTCGAATGCACGCGAATCCTGATTTGCGTCGGCATCGCGGCGATCGCCGTTACGAATCCGGAGTGGATCGATCCGGTGGTGCGCGAGATGTACGAATTCGGGCGCAAGGTGAGCGGCGCCGACTATGTGAACCTGGTTGCCACTATGCACAACATCGCGCGGACGATCGTTGAGCGCCTCGAGCCCTACGACGCGTTGTTGACGCCCACGATGACAAGGCCGGCGATGAAAAATGGCAGCTTTCCATCGACGCCGGCGCGCTATCTCGATGAGTTATGGACCTGGATAGCATTTGAGTATCCATTCAACGCCACCGGTCAGCCGGCAATTACTATTCCGGCCGGATTCAGCCGCGCGGGACTGCCTATTGGACTTCAAATTGTTGGACGACCTAACGGCGAGTTCGATCTGCTCGCACTTGCTGCTACGTTCGAACACGCTCGCCCATGGCGGGATCTGCGTCCGCCGTTCTCGGGAGACTAAATACTTACTTTCAAGGAGACTGAGATGTCTACATTCAAGCGCGACGATGTATCGATATACTATGAAGAATACGGAACTGGCTATCCGATCTTACTATTTGCGCCGGGCGGGATGCGTTCGAGTATCGAATTCTGGGCCAAGAGCCCGTTCGACCCGACCAAAGAACTCGCGGCGAACTTTCGCGTGATCGCGATGGACCAGCGCAACGCCGGGAAGTCATCAGGGCCGGTCAGCGCTGACGATGGCTGGGATACTTATACCGGCGATCATCTCGCGCTGCTCGATCATCTCAAAATCAAACAGTGCCATGTGATGGGCGGATGTATTGGAGGGTCCTACAGCCTCGGAATGATCAAAGCCGCCCCGGAGCGGGTCAGCGCCGCGATTTTACAACAGCCAATCGGGCTCAGTCCGCGCAATCGCGAAATGTTCTTTGCGATGTTCGACGGATGGGCGCAGGCGTTGAAGACAGAGCGGCCAAAGCTCGACGACGCCGCGCTGCGACAGTTCCGCGACCGGATGTACGGCGGCGATTTCGTTTTCAATGTCTCGCGCGAATTTGTGCGCTCGTGCAAAACGCCGATGCTGATTCTATGCGGGAACGACGACTATCATCCGAAGGAAACGTCGAAGGAGATCGCCGCGCTCGCGCCCAACGCCGAACTGGTCGAGCATTGGAAAACGCCCGAGGTGATCGGCGCGACCGTTAAGCGCGTGCGCGAATTCCTGATATCGCACACGCCGAAGAGTTAGCCGGCGAGCGTTAGCTTCAGCCGGTCGGCGAGTCCGGAGTATCGCTCGACGCGCGTGGCGACTGCGTTGCTGAGCACCGATTCGGCGCCGACGATGACCACCGACGACCGGCTGCGGCTGACTGCGGTGTAGAGGAGTTCCCGCGTCAACATTGCTACCGGTTTTTCCGGAAACACGATGGCGACCGAGTCGAACTCCGAGCCCTGCGCTTTGTGCACGGTCATCGCGTAGCTCAGCTCGACGAATTCGCGCAGTGCTTCGATTCGAAACGCGACGAAATTGCCGCCGCGCGGAAAGATCGCCATCGGCATTTGCGAGCCGTGGCGCCTTACCCACAACAGGATTCCGTTGTCGCCGTTGAAGAGTCCGCGTTCGTAGTCGTTGCGCAGCACGATCAGCGGCTCTCCCACCACGAATGGAATACGATCGGCGGTGACGTCGGCGGTTTCGGCGGCGCGCGAATGAAGGCGCGCGTTGATTCGTTCGGCGCCGGTCTCGAAGACCCGTGTCACGCACAAGATTCGCGATTTTGCGGCATGCGTAAACAAGGCGCGCAGTCGCGCGCAGTTGGCGTCATCGAAAATGCCGTCGCGCTCGACGTATTCATGCTTGATCAGATCCGCAACATCTTTTCCGCCGCGCACTCGTTCGGCGTACCAACGATCAAGAAACGGCCCGAGCTCACGGGGAGTAGCGCCAAGAAATTCGACTCCCGCGAACGTCAGCTCTGCGGGTGATGAGCGCTGCTCAACAACTGGAGCGACGCCGTCGTTGATCGATCGGGCGGCCAGCAAAATCGATAGACCCGAGGCATCGTCGCTTTTCATCCGATGATTCACTTCGAGTCGGATCGATGCCGCGGCGAGTGGACCGCGCCCATCTTCCGCCGATGGGACCAGGGCGCGGAACACACTACCCGCGGCGACCGACGGCAATTGGTTCGCGTCGCCGAGCAGGATCAGGCGCGCTCCCGGCTGAATCGCATTCGTCAGCCGTTCCATCAAGGTGACATCGAGCATCGATCCTTCATCGACGATAACGACCTTTGCCGAAAGCGGGTTGTTGCGGTGATGGCGGAAGCGTCCGGAATCCGGTGAATAGCCGAGCAGGCGATGAATGGTCGAGGGCTCGAGATGTGCGTCGAGGAGCGCCTGGTCCACCGCATCGCGTTGTTCAATTCGAGTCAGCGACTCAATCACGCACTCACCCATGCGATTCGCGGCCTTTCCGGTTGGAGCCGTCAGAGCAATCTGGGAAGGATCGACCCCGAGGCGTACCATCAGCCGAATAATCGCAACGACGATCGAGGTCTTGCCGGTGCCGGGACCGCCGGAAATGACCGTCAGTCCGGCGCGCGCAGAAGCCTCAACAACGCTGCGCTGCTCGTCAGACATCACGATCTGCTGCCCCTGCACAATTACGGGACGTTCAATCACGTCGTGAAGCGCGCGGGCGAGTTGTTCCGCGTCCGGTTGTTCTTGTGGACGCTCTTGCGAACTATTACTCAGTAGCGCGCCAACTCGAATAGCCAGTTCGCGCTCGCAGTAATAGATACTCTGATGCATTATGTATGGCGCGATATATAGTAGCGGCTTGTAGTCATCCTCCCGCTGACCTACTATCGCTGCCGCGCGGTTCGATTGGAGCAGAGCTTCGATTGAAGTGGCTATTCTATCGACGGCGCCGGCGCCGAAACCGTCAGCACACAGACTGCTTAGCACGCGACGCATCGGGGCGTCGGATAGCGGGCCAGTGACGGGAAAGCGGGTGCTTCCTTCCTGTAGTGCGACGAAAGAAATGAGAATGAGCACGATCAGCGTCATTCGCTCGTCGGCTTCCAGAGCGGGTTCGAGCGCGGCGAGCTCGGCTGCGAGATGTACGGTTTCGGGGGCGAGATTGAGTCCGGCGACTGAGACCTCGAGCGCGCGCATGCGAGCGTCGAAAATGGAATTACCGCCGCCGCGAGCTGATTCAAAGCGCCGCCACGCGGTATCCATTCCGAGTAGTGAGTATCTGTCGCTCATGAGCGCAACTCGAAAGTGGATTCGGAATTCATCAGTTCGGATTCATAAGTGACTATTTCGTTCCACGACGGTCGCGCGAAATAGAATCCAGCTTTGCCATCACCGGGGTGCGTGACGCCTCGAAGAAAGACATACAGGAGGCCACCGAACAGACTGTCGTAGTCGCGCTCGTTGTGAATAGCCAGCAGGCGCACTACACCGACTGAGTATATTCGCGCCTGTAGTCGGTAGTGGCGGTCAACATGCAGTGCGATTGCGTTTGGATGGTACGATGGCAGCAAATCGCCTTTCCAATCGGCGAAATACATGAGTTTGTCGCGCTCAAACACGAAGTCGATAAATCCCTTGATGTAACCGCGGCCGACCGTCCACGCGCCGGACGGGTCAGTGCCGAGACGCGGGTGGTGCTGTTCGGGAATCGGATACGCGAACTCCATTTCGCGAACACTCTTCAGTCCGCGGAGTCCGCCCTCGAGCATCGTTTCGCCGAGTGCGACTCGTGAAGTCAGGGTGTTGAAGACCAGCTCGCGTCCGCGATCCAGCCAGCGAGGATCGTCCACGCCGTGACGACGCATGATGCTGGCGAACAAATCGCGCACGTCGTCGAGGACCATCCAGGATTTCAGATTCGGGGCATCGCCAAAGGATTTGAAATCGAGCTTCTCGATCGCCTCATGCAGAAAAATGCCCACGTGGCGCCCGCCGGGCAAATCGAGGTTGTCGGCGCGCGCATCGATCGCGTCGACGCTGGTTTTGAAATCGTCAGGCTCGGACGCCTGAAGCGAAGTGTAAGACTCGGTGATCAGCGCCTCGATGTTTTGTACCCAGGTCGGCGAGCTCGCCGTCGAGGCCGGTGGGCCGCGACGTCGATTCGAGCCAGTCCCACAGGGCATTCTTGTCGAGCGCGGTTTTCGCCATCGCCGTCGCTGCCGGTGAATCTGTGACGCTGACGGTTTGAATCGTGCAGAGTTCTTTCACTGTCTTCGATCGAGATTCGCGATCGAGAGTGCGCAGCCGATCGTTCAATTGCCTGTAAGATCCTCTCAGATCCAACGCCAGTGCGTCGCTTGGAACGTAAGGCAATATCAATTTGGCGCGGGCGCGAGTGAGCGCGACGTAAAGTAGCCTCTGATCCTCCTCTGCCTTTTCTTTTGCGATCGCATCCTTTGCGAGTTCGCGCGCAAGTTTGCCGATCACAAGACAGCGATCGTTTCCGACATGGTAAGTGCTGACGGGATCGGGAAGAGTGCTCGCGAAGAATCCTCCGTAGAGCGCTACGACGTCGGCCTCGAGGCCCTTGCTCTTGTGGATCGTCATGATTTGCACACTGTCGCGATCATCTTCGACGCGCTGCACATTCGCGTCGTCACCCGGCGGTGTCGCGCGTCCGGAAATGTAGGAATCAAGCAGTTCGATTATTTCCGCGAGCGAGATCCCGCGTCGTGACGCCTGATGCGTGAGTATCTCGAAGATATGTTCGTAGTTGGTAAGTTCGCGACGGCCGTCGGACATCAGCAGCTCGCGTTCGACCAGTCCGCTCTGATGGAGCAAGGCGTCGAACAGATCGGCGAACTGCCCGCCCTCCGCGAGGACGCGCCATTCCAACAATCTGTCGAACATCGGCTGCGACGCGCGCTGGTCGTCAAGCCGCTCAAGGTCAGCGTGATCGACGGCGAAAAAAACTGTCGCCCACGCCTTGAGCCGGTTCGACCGGCGACCTGGCTGGTCGATTCCGCGAAGCAGGTCGAGAATCCAGGCGGCCTCGCGCGTCTGGAACAACCCGTCCTGCTTGTAGAAGGCGTACGGGACGCCGGCCTGACGCAGGTACCTGGCAATCTCGGCGCTGTCGCGATTGGTTCGCGTCAGGACGTAAATGTCCTTGGCAGTAATTTTGCGCGGATCCTTTTTTTCGTCACGAATTGTAATTGAGGATTCCGGCTCCATAATGATGCGTCGTAGCTCATGCGCGATCCCGGCGCCGATTGCTTCGCGCATGCGCCGTGAAAACTTGTGCCGGTCATCGCGCGGCTGGAATTTCAAAAGAGTCAAGGGCCGAATCGGCTCGCCGTTCGCCGCGATGGCTCTGAGAGCGGGACGCCCGCACTCTACTGGATAGCTATAAGTGATGTCGCCGTTGAACAGCGGCTCCGTGGCGCCCTGATCCAAAATCAGGTTGCACGCGTCGATCATGTCGGGCGTCGAGCGGAAATTCCTGCGCAAATGAACGGTCGTCGCTCCCGAACTGGAAAGTTGATCGCAGGCTTCGAGATAAGCGTGTACATCGGCGCCGCGGAAACTATAAATCGCCTGCTTGGGATCTCCGATTACATAGACGATGTTGGTGCCGCCACCGTCGACGAATACCTGTCTAAAGATTTTCCATTGCAGTTCGTCGGTGTCCTGGAATTCGTCGATCAGCGTCACGCGGTAACGTTCGCGCAGTGTAGTCGCGAGCGATTTGCCGCGAGGACCGTCGAGCGCGTCGGCGAGCCACGCGAGCATGTCCTCGTAGTCGAGGGTTCCGCGCTCGCGTTTTCGCGCGTCCATCCGGTTGACGACGCCGAGCAGCAATTCGTCGACGGCGCGCTGCTCGATGTCCAGCGCCGCTTGCACCTGCCTGGCCGTATCGACGATCGTGCGTACCCGTGCCGGCATATCGTCGGGGAATCTGTTGGTTCGCTTGCCGGTTTTCGATGGCTTGCAGATGCGATTGAAATTGAAGTCTCGTAGAGCGTCGGTCAGCGCTGCGGTCGAGCGATCGGCCCGTCGGATGATCGTTTCGAGTTCGCGCGTCGCAGCGAGTGCGTCATCGCGCGCATCATCTTTAATCGATGCGATTTGGAATGCATTCGCGAGCGCATTTGCATCGAACGCATTGATCAGATTGGTCAATGCGCGTTGATTGAGAGCGGGGGCCGCGGTCCGCAAGTAACGTTGCGTGTGCGCCTGCCACAGCAGTACTTCGAGTTTGTCTGAAGTGCGCCCCTCGTCGGATAGCCATTCTTCGACGAGCTGCTGAACCCGAGCGTCCGACTTCAACCGGTCGCGCAATTCAGCGCGGAGGCTCTCATGGAACTCGAGACGGCCGCTGGCCAGGTCGAGTCCAAATCGCACGCCGCTGTCAAAAGCGAGTTCAGTCAGCATTCGACGGCAAAAACTGTGAATTGTATGGATCGGCGCGCGATGAAATGTAGCCAGCGCCTCATTCAGTCTGCGGTCGATGTCAGGTGGATTTTGGCCAGCCAACGCGCCTTCGATCGTCGCGCGGATTCGCGAGCGCAGTTCCGCGGTCGCCTTTTCGGTGAAGGTTACGATCAGGATCTGATCGAGTTGAGCGGCGCCGCTGCGAACCAGGTCGATAACGATCTGCTCGATCGTAAACGTCTTGCCGGTGCCGGCGCTGGCGTCGATAACCTTGTGCCGGCCGTCGAGAATCTCATCGAGGAGCGCGGGCCGCTGGTATTCCATAGAGGTGATCGCGCTCATCTGAATAGTCCGATTGGAGCGAAGCGGCGATCGACGATTTTTTTGATCCGGTCTTCTTCGGGCGGATCGAAATCCCTGGCGTTGCGCACTGGACCGTAGTCGGAGCTGCACTTCACGACGTCGTTCAAAAGCGTGCGCTCGACTGCTTCCACCAGGTCGCGGCGGTTCTCGGCCTTCTGCAATTCCTTGACGACTTGCTCGACCGCTTCGATCGGGAGGAAGTATTCGTTGCCGGTCGAGAGCAGATCGCTGACGACGTTGGTCAGATATGCGAGCGCCGATTCGCGGTCCATCGGCCGGAACTCGCGAGTGAATTCCGTGAGCTTTTCCGACTGCGTTCCAATCACGAGCGCGCGAAACTTGTCGGGCAGCTTCGTCCCGACGGCGGCAAGCACGATTGCATTCAGAAACGCCGGGAGAAAATCTTTCGATTTGATCGTCTTGTGCAGCACGCAGTTGATCGCGGCGCCTGCCGCCGGCGAAACGCCGTGAATCGTTCCGTAAAGACTCACGCGCTGCGTAACTGTGGTTCCATCGAGACGGCGAACTTCAACGGTCAAGGCGATCGGAGCGAGAATTTCGGCGGCGTCGGCGAACTCGTCGGCGCGCCCGAGCCGAATGTCCTTCCAGCCGGTGAAATCATTCACGCCCGCTTGGGAAGCCTGCGCGAGCCATTTGCAAAGCGCCGCAGCATCAGTATCTTTCGCAGCCTGCGCGAACTGCCCAGCGGGAGCGTTGCCGCTGGTCTGCGCGATGCGGAGTTCGCGCGCGTATTGTTCGTCGAGCGCGTCGCGGTTGCCGCCGGCGCGCCAGAAAACATTGCGCAACATAACGGTGCGATTGAGACGCGACTGCTCGATCGGTTCGTCCTCGGCCTCCTCGGGCGCGTCCTCATCCTCGAGCATTCCGAGCGAATAGCGCGCGGCGCCTTGCAGAGGGCATTCAAGATATCTTCGAATCGCGGCAATCGGCAGAGCGATCTCTTGCGGCGGCGTCGGGTTGGTCGCGGCAACGGGCGTCTCGAATTTGGGGTATTGCAGCTCATCCCGCAGACGAGCGCTCAACTTCTGGCCGAGGCGATCTCGCAAGTTCTCATCCGATACAGGATCGATTTGCACTTTTAGCGCGAGCATCCGAGCCCCACGGCGTGCATCCGAGTCGAAGCTCGTGAATTTATTTTCTGACGAGGCCCCTGCGCTGAATTCCGGAAAGTAGTTTAAGTCATAGCGGCTGACCGGATGTTTGATGGTCAGCTCGTCGAGCGTGTTCTGGTCGATGAATCCGCGCAGCATGTTCTGCAGTTCGCGAATGACGGGCGAAGGTTCAAGCGCGTCGCCGGTCTTCGCATTGCGAGCGATGTAGGAGAAGAAAATCCGCTCGCGCGCCGCGAGGATCGTCTCGAGAAATAAATAGCGATCGCGCTCGGCCGGAGAGACGTCGCCGGCGACGCGCTTGAGGGTTCGCAGATCAAGCGGATCGATGTGTTCGCGCTCGGGAAAGATACTGTCGTTCAGCCCGAGCGCAAAAATCACTTTGAAGGGGATCGATCGCAGCGACGAAAACGATCCAATCGCGACTCCGCGCTCGGAATATTGTCCACGGCGCGACTCGAGATCGGTGACTCGCGTGGCGATTATCTCGCGCGCCGACTCGAATGACATCGCGCCAACCTTGAGTGGTGATTCGCCGACGTCCCCGATTGCTTCAAGAAAGCGGTCCCGGACCTGCTCATCGATTGCGCTCTCGGGACGGATATACGTGCTCACGAATTCGCTCAGCATCAGCGACCATTCGCGGGGGGTCAGGCGAGCGCTGCGGATCGACAGCGCGTCGGCAATCAGCGAGCGCGCGACGCGCATGAATCGCGCGGCCGTTTCGAGCTCATCTTGCGCGACTTCGCCCGGCAGGTAGCTGGGAGTGGTTGGCCCAGCCTTATAGTAATCGGAATTGCCGCCGCGCTGACCGGTCATCATGGTGCCTAGGGCGAGGCGTTTGATCGCCTGATCCCAATTGTAGAGGCCGGGCGGAATGTAGGTGTCCTTGAGATCGAAGTCGTCGGCGCCGAAGAAAATTCCTAGCGTCTCGCTCCAACGCCGCCACTTCTCGATATCGATTCCGCTTTCGCTCTCGTTGTTCAATGCGGGATGCGTCAACAGCCGGATCATTTCCGGGCGCGAGAAGCGGCCGCTCGGCAATTGGAGAAGCAAATCGACGGCTTCGGCGACGCGGCTCGCGCCGGCGATGCTGCGGCTGACAAAATCGATTGGGATGCGGTGCTGCTTGCGGAAGACGCTGTCGATTTGCGCGACGTAGTCGTCAACCGCGGAGTCGGGAAGGAGTACTGCGATTTCGTGAAAGCGAAGTCGATCGGCGCTGCCCTCTGCGGCGAGTTTTTCATTGCTGCGAATGAGCGACCAGATTTCGTTCGCGACGATTTCCGCTTCGCGTCGAATTCCAGGGCAGGCAAGAAAGGTGATTCGCGGTTCCGGTGGCTTGCCCTCGACATTCTCGACGTGCGTGCGCGCTGGTTCACGATCGAGGATGCTTTGCTGAAGCTGCTCGAGCACCGTCGGCGTTTCGCTTTCGCTGGAAACCGGATCGGAAAAGAGCGGCGCGAAGTCGCATTGCGATACTTCGTTGAGTAGCCGAATGTATTCGCGGCCCGGTCGCCCCCAGAGCCTGAGCGCCGGCGGGTCGGACAATCCATTCAAAACGAAAGGGTCTTCGGATTCGACGAGTTGGTCGCCGACTTTGTCCTTTCGATGAGCCCATCCGGCCAGCGCGTTGCGGCGTGAGGTGTCCAGGTCTTCCCAAAACTCGCGGCACGGATTGAGTGCGTAAATTTGAATGTCGCCGAGCGCGCCGAGTCGCGCAAAAATATCCGCAAACGCATTGCCGGCGTACGAAGAACCGAACACGTGAAGCGTTTCGGGCATCGAGACTTTGAGATGGCGCCCTTCGATCGCCTCGAATGCATCGGGCAGCAACATCAGCCGCGTCTCGCGGATTCGCAGCCATTCCTCGCGCACGCGGCCGTGCGAATCGAATACCAACTGCCACAGATGGCGCTGCCATCGCTCGGTCTCGCTCATCGCATCGAGGTCGGAGCGGCGGGCGGTGCGCCATTTCATGATCATACGACGCCGCGAGATCGAATATTCGCGAAACAGTCGCGCCAACTGCGCGGCAAGCAGCAGCGTCCTGAGCTCGACGTCGGAGTCAGTTTTAGATCCGCCGAGGATGTAGTCACGCGCCGGCTTCAAGTCCGCGTCCTCGCGATGGCTGGGACTTCGGAGGCATTCGAAGAGAACCAGCTGAAGCTCATCGGCCTCGAGGATCTTGAGATTCTTGTCGGTCGATTGGAGAAGCCTGGCGAGATAGGTGCGCAGGAACGGAAACTCCAGATTTGCGGCGATGCCGATCGATTCAGCCAGCCGATGCCGAACGAATTGCTCGACGACGCGGTTGGGCACGACTATTGAGATGCGCTCGAGCGGATCGCGCCGCTGATGATCCGCGACCGCCAAGGCGAGCGGCGCAATCAGATTTTCCATTCGATTTGAATAGTGAAGACGAATCATCGCGGCACAACTATGGATCGCGGCTCAGTGTTTAGAAACCTATCGCGGTGAACTGACAACGGTTGTCATTCGATAATTGAGATGATTGGATGTGAACATGAAAAAACTTCGCCGCAAGCCAACCTATGGCGCCGCGATTCGACTGGCGCGAATCGCCGCAGGGTTATTCTCGAGGCCGTACGGCTGGAGTTTCAAATCCATCGCCGAGAGCCTGGAAATTTCCGAGCGCACGCTTGCCCGTTACGTGTCGGTACTGCGCAGCGAACTCGCTGACTCGCGTGGCGCGCCGCTGGTCGAAGTGGTCGGCACAGGCACAGAGCGCAGACTTCGACTGGTCAGCTCGATGAAAGCCACGGAGGCATCTTCGTACCAGGTCGCGCTGCTGTATTTCTCGCTGACCGTGCTCAAGTTTCTCGAAGGCACGGTATTAAAGGAAGGCGTCGAGGGGCTGTGGGAGAAGGTTTTCCAGAACCTGAGCTCGACGCAGCAGACGCGGTTGTCCGACCTTGAGCGCAAATTTTACGCCGTCCCTTACGCGCCGAAGGATTACACTGACTTCAGCGAACAGCTCGACGTTATCTTGCGCGCGCTGCTCGATCAGAGCCGGCTCAGCGTCGATTACGCGGGTCTGACCGGCGAGGGGCATCATCACGATTTCGATCCATACTCGCTGATGGCATACCGCGGCGGGCTCTACCTGCTCGGCCACAGCCATCGGAGCAAAGCGATCATTTACCTGGCGGTCGAGCGAATGCGCTCGGTCGAATTCATTCGTCAGCCCGACGGCGCCGCGACGCGATTCATCTATCCGCGCAACTTCGATCCGGCGGCACATACTGAAGGGACTTTCGGAATTGTCGACGGCCCCGAGACCAAAGTCGAGTTGAAGATTCACAACGAACAGACCGAGGCGTACGTACGTTCGCGCACGATTCATCGCAGTCAGCGTTTCACGCATCGCCGCGACGGGACGACGATCATGACGATGACCGTCAAGGGTACGACGGAGTTGGCGAACTGGATAATGAGCATGGGAGCGTGGATCGAGGTGCTCAAGCCCGCCGCGCTGCGCAAAACAATTGCGGAGCGCCATGCCAAAGCGGCGCGTCTTTACCGCGTCGGTTAGTGCGCTTGCAGGCAATCGAGGCCCGGTTCATTCTGACACGAGATTGCTCTACTCAGTAGGATGTCGGCAGCCCACGGGTACGCCGTGGTGGTCGGGGAGGAACTCCTATCAATAGCTCGCGACCGGATTCGCGTCGGCTGATTCCATTTACATTTTTGATCGCGCGTTTTTTAGCGGCTGTGTTGGCAATATATGCGGCGGTTGAGATCTCTTCCGCTGTCGCTGGCGAGTCGCCGTCGGTGACGCACTTTTCGCCGCAAGGAACAGTGAAGCAGGTTCGACAGGTGACGGCGCGATTTTCCGAGCCGATGGTCGCGCTCGGCGATCCGCGCGATACTACGGCGCCGTTCGAGATCGATTGTCCGGCGAAGGGCGCGGGCCGATGGATCGACAGTCGCAACTGGTCTTACGACTTCGAAAATGATTTGCCCGCCGGTTTGCGCTGTACCTTCAAATTGCGTGCTGGTCTGAAGTCGCTGGCGGGGAATGCCTTTAGGGATCTCAGCGCGTTCAACTTCGACACCGGCGGACCTTCGATCGTCGATCAGCGGCCGTGGTCCGACAGCAACGATATAGATGAGGAGCAGGCGTTCGTGCTGATTCTCGATGCGGAGCCGGACCCGGCGTCGATTGTCGAGCACGCGGGTTTTTCGGTTGAAAACATGCCGCAGACGGTTGGCGCGACGATCATGAGCGGCGCCGACCGTGACATTCTATTGAAGCGATTTGCAAATCTGACCGCGAACAAGACGGTCGTGATCCTGCAGGCAAAGCAGCGTTTCCCGAACAACACGGCGGTGACCCTGATTTGGGGCAAGGGAATCAAATCGAAAAGCGGAATCGCGACCGATCAGGATCAAACCATCAGCTACAAGACGCGCAAACGTTTCGAGGCGTCGATACGTTGCGAGCGCGAAAGTGCGAACGCCGGATGTATCCCGCTGACGCCGATTACGGTTTCGTTCACCTCGGCGATTTCGGCGGAGCAGGCAAAACAGATCGCGCTGATCGCGCCCGACGGCGCGCGGCAGTTCTCGATGCTCAGCGATTCTGGCGAGACGTCGTCGCTTTCCTTCAAAGGTCCGTTTAAGGAATCGTCACAGTACAAAATCGAGATGCCGCCGAAACTGGTCGATGGTTCCGGACGTGAACTTGCGAACGCGTCGCGCTTTCCGATGACGGTCGAGACCGGCGAGTTCCCTCCGCTGGCCAAGTTCTCGGCGCGTTTTGGAATTATCGAAGCGGCGGACGCCGTGCTGCCGGTCACGGTGCGAAATCTCGAAGCGCAGATCGCCGGCGATCAACTAAAGCTCGGCGGTGACGCTGACAGTTCCCTGCTCACGCGAATCGAGGCGACGTTATGGCGCGTCCCGACGCCCAAGGCCGGCGATGTTCTTTCGTGGCTCAACCGGGTGGCCGAGGCGAAGCGCGCGGAGTCGGTGTTCAGCGGCGAGAATGCAGACGGCGCCAAGCAATTCGCGATGCCGAAGCCCAACGGCCCCAATGCTTTCGAAGTGATGGGAATTCCGCTCAAGCGCCCGGGACTCTACATCGTCGAGCTGAAGAGCACTCGCCTCGGCACCGTTTTGCTCGGCGCGCCGAAACCGATGTACGTTCCGACTGCGGCGCTCGTCACCGACCTCGGGGTTCATTTCAAACAAGGACAAGCGAACTCGCTCGTCTGGGTGACGGCACTCGAGAGCGGACGTCCGGTCGATGGCGCGGACGTCGCGATTGCGGATTGTCATGGGACCGAATTGTGGACCGGCCGCACCGACGCGCGCGGCCTCGCGATGGTTCCCACGTCCGCGGCGTTTGCAAATCTTCCGCAGTGCGATTCGACGCAGACCGATCATGAGAGCGACTACTTCACCCACCAGGTCGAAGCGCTCAGCGGATTGAATCGCGGCTTGCTGGTCACCGCCCAGTCGGGCGAGGACTTCAGTTTTGTGCATTCGAGTTGGCAGCAGGGAATCGAAGCGTGGCGCTTTCATCTGCCGACCGAGTATCAACCGTCGCCGTACATCGCCGACACGGTTTTCGATCGGACGCTGTTGCGCGCGGGCGAGACCGTTCACATGAAGCACTTCATCCGCGCCAAAACCGTCGATGGACTGTCGCTGGTGCCGAAGGAAAATCTCCCCGACACGCTTTCGATTACGTTTTCCGGCGGCGATCAGCATTACGATTTCGATCTGAAGTGGAACGATTCGGGCAGCGCGGAGAATGATTGGCAGATTCCGAAAGCGGCAAAGCTCGGCACCTACGACGTCACGATGTCGCGGCGCAAGACTGCGGCGGCGAGTCCGACACCCGCTGCTGACGGCGGATATGTCGGCGATCAATCAACCCAGGAACTCAGCACCGGGAATTTTCGCGTCGAGGAATTTCGAGATCCCGCTGATGAAAGCCGCGATCAAAGTTCCGGCGCAGCCGTTGGTCGCGGTCACGGAAATTCCGATCGACTTGAGCGCCGAATACCTGTCGGGCGGCGCGGCCAAAGGACTTCCAGTCACGCTTCGAAGCCAGATCAACAAGAACGCGACTCCGCAATTCACCGACTTCGACGATTACGTTTTCGCCAACGGCATCGTGACGCCGGGGATCGTCCACAGCGAAGGATTTTCGGAAGGGATGGAAAGCGAACAGAATCCCGGCGTCCATCAGCGCAAGGATCTCACGCTTGACGCCGCCGGCGGCGCCCGCACCGACATCAGCGACATCCCCCGCACGTCCACGCCCACTGAGGTCCACGCCGAGCTCGAATATCACGACCCCAACGGCGAGAGTCAGACGGTCTCGAACAACATCATGATTTGGCCGGCGAAGCGGCTGGTCGGAATCCAAGTCGAGGATTGGGCGTCGTCGCCCGGCGTGGTTCGCGCGCATCTCGCGGTGGTCGACGATTCGGGAAAACCAATCGCACACGTGCCGGTTCGCGTCGATATTTTCAGTCGCCTGCAATATTCGTATCGCAAGCGGCTGATTGGCGGATTTTACGCCTACGAGAACACCCAGGAAACAAAACTAGTCGGCGCGTTGTGCTCGGGCGTGACCGACGATCGCGGACGACTGTCGTGCGAGGCGAAACCGCTCGTGACCGGGCAGGCAATTCTGCAAGCGACGGTGACCGACGACGCGGGCAACTCGAGTTCTGCGAACAGCGAAATTTTCATTCCTGGAAATGAGCGCGAGTGGTTCGCGGGCCGCGACGACGACCGCATGGACTTCATTCCGGAGAAGCCCGCGTACGAGCCCGGCGACGTCGCGCGTTTCCAGGTGCGGATGCCGTTCGCGGAGGCGACTGCGCTCGTCACCGTCGAGCGCGAGGGCGTGCTAGCTGCGTCGATCGTGCATTTGCCGGGACGCAATCCCGTCGTCACGCTGCCCGTGCGCGACTGGGCGCCCAATGTTTTCGTCTCCGCGCTGGTGGTCCGCGGGAGAATCGCAGGCGTGCAGCCGACCGCGATGCTCGATCTTGGCAAGCCGGCTTTCAAGTTGGGCATTGCAGAGGTTCGCGTGGGATGGCGGGACCATCGTCTGAACGTGAAGGTCGCGCCGGAAAAATCCGTGTATCACGTGCGCGACAAGGCGCGCATCAAAGTTTCCGTGAGGACCTTCGACGGCAAGGCGCCCGCGCCCGGCAGCACGATCGCGGTCGCCGCGGTCGACGAGGGCTTGCTCGAGCTGCGCGCCAACGACAGTTGGAAACTGCTCGACGCGATGATGGGCCGGCGCGCGTACCAGGTCGAGACTTCGACCGCCGAGATGCAAGTCGTCGGCAAGCGCCACTTCGGAATCAAGGCGATTCCGCCGGGCGGCGGCGGTGGCCATCAGATCACGCGCGAACTGTTCGACACGCTGCTGCTGTGGAAGGCGTCCGTCGCGCTCGATGCGAACGGCGACGCATCCATCGAAGTGCCGCTCAACGACTCGCTGACCAGTTTCAGAATCGTCGCGATCGCCAATTCCGGCGCCGATCAGTTTGGAACCGGATTCGCAAGTATCCGATCGACTCAGGATCTGATGTTGTTGTCCGGAATGTCGCCAATCATTCGAAATGGCGATTCGTTCGCCGCTGAGTTTACGGTGCGCAACGCGTCAGAGCGCGCTTTCGATGCGACTGTCAATGCAAAGATCGATGGTCTCGCGCAGGTACCGCCGCCACAGAAGCTTTCACTCGGACCCGGCCAGGGCACGACCATTTCATGGAACGTCCCGGTGCCCGCGGTCGTGCGCGAACTCAAGTATCATGTCGATGCGAGCGTCGAGCACGGACCGTCCGATCATTTGCTGATCACGCAGCGCGTCATACCTGCGGTTCCGGTGCGAACGCTTCAGGCCACACTGTTACAGCTCGATAAACCAATCGTTCAGCCGGTCGCAAGGCCCACAGACGCGCTCGCCGGTGTGGGCGGCGTGCAAGTCTCGCTCAGTTCTTCGCTGGCGGCGGGACTCGACGGAGTGCGTGACTGGATGCGCCAATATCCGTACGGATGCCTCGAGCAACGCGTGTCGGTCGCCGTCGCACTCGGCGACCCGAAATTGTGGAGCGCAATCATCGCGGACTTGCCGTCATATACCGACGCGGAGGGTTTGCTCAAATATTTTCCCGTCATGGAGCATGGAAGTGAGGTACTAACTAGCTATTTCATTTCGATCGCGCACGAGGCGGGACTGACTATTCCGGCCGACTCAGAAGCGACGCTGGAAAAAGGCCTGAGCGATTTCGTAGAGGGCAAGATCGCGCGGGACGGGCCGATTCAGGCGGCTGACCTGCCGTTGCGCAAACTCGCCGCGATCGACGCGCTCGCGCGCACCGGTCACGCCGATCCCGCGATGCTCGGCAGTATCACGATCGATCCAAATCTGTGGCCTGACTCAGCCGTGATCGATTGGTGGAGTATCCTGCTCCGCGTTCCGCAGATTCCCGATCGCGAGCGGCGCCTCAAGGACGCGGAACACATCATGCGTGCGCGCCTCAATGAACAAAGGACGGCGATGCATCTGGCGAGCGACCCGCGCAACGATATGTGGTGGCTGATGGTCTCGCCCGATTGCAACATGGTGAGGCTCGCGCTGCTGCTGCTCAACAATAACTTGTGGCACGACGACCTACCGCTCGTGATGCGCGGAGCGCTGGCATTGCAGATGCACGGAGCGTGGACCGAAACGATCACCAACGCATGGGGCACGATAGCGGTCAGGAAGTTCGCAACCGCTTTCGAATCGACGCCTGTCGCGGGAGTCACGAACGCTTCGATTCGGGCGACGACGCAAAAGCTGAACTGGGCAAACGATCCGAAGGGTGGAAATCTCGCGTTTGATTGGCCATCCGCCGAATCAGATCTGAAGATCGAACATATTGGGAGCGGCCATCCGTGGGCACAGATTCGAGCGCTCGCAGCAGTGCCCTTTACGCAAAGTTTTTCGAGTGGCTATCGAATCACGCGCACTCTTCTTCCGGTCGAGAATGCGAATCCTAATGGATGGAAACGCGGCGACCTGGTGCGAGTGCATCTCAAAGTCGAAGCGCAAACCGACATGACCTGGGTGGTCGTGAACGATCCGATTCCCGCGGGCGCTTCACATCTCGGGGGAGGACTCGGGCGCGATTCGGCGATTGCGACCTCCGGCGAAAAGATCGACACCGAGAGCGTTGCGTGGCCGATTTACGCGGAGCGTGCCTTCGACAGTTTCCGCGCGTACTACGACTACGTGCCGAAGGGGACGTTCGAGATCGAGTACACGATTCGGCTCAATCAATCGGGCACCTTCCAGCTTCCCGCGACTCACGTCGATGCGCTCTACGAACCGGAAATGTTCGGCGTGCTTCCCAACTCTCCTTTCGAGGTCGCACCCTAAATGTTGCGCCGCCTCGCAATTTTCGGTCTTCCAATCGCGGCAATCGTGGCGTTGATGCTGGCGATGTCTGGACCGCCGACGCCGACTTTTGCCGAGGTGCGCGCTCGATGGCATCCGTCGGAAGCGCAATTGTTTGACCGCAATGGCGATCCAGTCCACGAATTGAGAATCGATCGGCACGGCCGGCGATTCGCGTGGACGCCGCTCGATCAAATCTCGCCCGCGCTCACGCAAGCGATAGTAACCTCCGAGGATCACCGCTTCTGGAGCCATCATGGCGTCGATGTGATCGCGATCGCGACTTCCGCGGCGCGCGCTGTGGTTGGCGGAAGAGCCGTGGCGCGAGCACGATCACGATGCAACTCGCGTCGATCCTCGATCCCATCGCTCGGGAAATCACAGGCGCGCAAAACGATCCTGCGGAAATTCAGGCAAGTCTTTGCTGCACTCGCGATCGAACGACGATGGTCGAAACCGGAAATCCTCGAAGCATACCTCAACCTTGTCACCTATCGCGGTGAGTTGCAGGGAATTGGGGCGGCGTCGCGCGTGATGTTCGGCAAAGCGCCGCATGGAATCGATTCTGCCGAGGCGGTAGTGCTGGCAGCTCTGATCCGCGCGCCCAACGCGCGCCGCGAATCTGTCGCGATTCGTGCGAACGCACTGAGCCGCGCGCTCGGATCGAATGGCCCACTCGCGGGTCGCTATTGCTTCGGCGCTTGAAAGCGCATTCTCCCGCAAGCAGCGACTACGCGCGAATCGCACTTGCGCCGCATCTCGCAGAACGTTTGTTGCACGGTGAGAGCGGGTCCGCGCGATGCACGCTCGATCGCGAACTCCAGCGGTTCGTCATCGATACGCTGCATCGCCAGATCGTCGATGTTCGCGATCGACGCGTTGACGATGGCGCCGTAATCGTCGTCGAGAATTCCACTGGCGAAGTTTGGGCGTATGTCGGCGGCGCGGGCGATCTCTCGAGCGCCCCGGATTTCGACGCCATCCGCGCGCCACGCCAACCGGGATCGACTCTGAAGCCGTTCCTGTACGCGCTCGCGCTCGACCAGCACTTGCTCACTGCCGCTTCGTTGATCGAAGACACTCCGCTCGAACTGCCCGAGCAGCGCGGGATTTACCGCCCGCTGGATTATGATCGCCAGTTCAGGGGCCTGGTCTCGATGCGCACGGCGCTGGCGTCGTCGCTGAACGTACCGGCCGTGCGCACTACGGACATGGTCGGCGTCGAGAGTTTCGCGGATCGTTTGCGACGTCTTGGTTTCAGCGGTCTGGTCGAGGAAGGCGACTATTACGGAGCGGCCCTTGCGCTTGGATCCGCCGATGTGACGCTCTGGCAATTGGTGAATGCGTACCGCACACTGGCTAATGGCGGCAGATACTCAGATCTTCGACTGACTAATGATGCCAATACTCATATGTGGACTCAAGTGTACTCGCCGGAAGCATCATTTATCATTTCCGACATACTATCTGATCGAGCGAGCCGTAGTACCACGTTCGGGCTGGAAAACAGCCTCGCGACTCGCTATTGGAGCGCGGTCAAGACCGGTACCAGCAAGGACATGCGCGACAACTGGTGCGTCGGCTACACGGACAAGTTCACGGTGGGGGTTTGGGTCGGCAATTCTTCCGGCGCGCCAATGCGCGACGTGACCGGAATCACCGGCGCTGCGCCGACTTGGCTCGGCGTCATGAACTACCTGCACGACCGTTTCGGCAGCGGCCAAATTGTTCGCCCTTCGGATGTGTCGCTTAGTCGCGTGAGCTTCCCCAACGAGGTTGAGCCTCCGCGTCAGGAATGGTTCGTTGCGAAGACCCAGCCGAGTGGATCAGCAAGCAGCCTCGACGATTCCAATCCGCAAATTATGTCGCCGGCGTCCGGTGCGGTCATCGCGCTCGATCCCGATATCCCCGCGCGTGCGCAGCGAGTCCTATTCGAGGCCAGCCGGGGCGTGCGGAGTTCGAACTGGATGCTCGATGGACGCGTAGTCGCGCCAGTGCAGGGTGAGTTGCTCTGGACTCCGTCTGTCGGCACGCACACTCTCGCGATAGCGCGCGACTCGGGCGACGCGCTGCAGACAATCCAGTTTGTCGTCCGCGGTTCGAATATTCCGCTCGCGGATAATGATCGGAGCCTCGATCAATGATCATATTAACCGGCGGTGCAGGCTTCATCGGCAGCAACCTGCTGGCCGGGTTGAATGACAAAGGCGTCACCGACGTTCTCGTCGTCGATCGTCGCGGTGATAACTTTCGCAACCTTCGCGATCTGAACTTTTCGGACTTCATGCAGCCTGCGGAGTTTTCCCGCGCCATCACGCAGAAAATCCTCCCCGATCGTATCGAAGCGATCTTCCATCAAGGGGCGTGCGCCGACACCACCTGCACCGACGGCCGCTACATGATCGAGAACAACTTCGCCTTCTCGAAATCGATTCTGCATTTCGCGCTCTCACGCAAGGCTCCGCTCGTGTATGCCTCGAGTGCGGCGGTGTACGGCTCGTCGAGCGCGTTTGCGCCGTCGCGCGAAAACGAAAGGCCACTCAATCTCTACGGGCTGTCCAAACTCGCGTTCGACAATCATGTGCGCAGCGTTGCCGCAGGCTTCGGGAGCACCGTTGCCGGTCTTCGTTATTTCAACGTGTACGGACCGCGCGAATCTCACAAGGGCAAGATGGCGTCGATGGTGTATCAACTGTATCGGCAACTGAAGACGGGCGGGCGCGCGCGACTGTTCGACGGGCACTGATGGATACGCCGACGGAGAACAGCGGCGCGATTTTGTGTATGTGAACGATATCGTTCGCGTCAACCTGGCTCTGGCCGAAGGTCCCGCGCGCAGCGGTGTTTATAATGTGGGCACTGGACAAGCGCGCACCTTCAACGACATCGCGAGAATAATAATTGCGCGGCTTGGTTCTGGTGCGATTGAATATGTACCATTTCCTGAGAGCCTGGCGGGGAAGTATCAGAGCTTTACGCAAGCCGAACTCTCGTCGTTGAGAAGCGGGGGCTATGCAGAGTCCTTTTCGACGCTGGAAGACGGAATTGCGCAGTCGATCGATGCATGGAATCGCGAGTAGCCATTCGGAGGATTGTCAAAATGGGAAACCTTTCTGCACATCGAATTGAAACCGTCGCACAACTACAGGCGCTGCTTGGCGAGCCGAATCCGATGACTCCGAAGAAGCTTTTTTCGGCGCTCGACGACGCCGCGATCGATTTCATTCGGCGATCTCCTTTTCTCGTGCTCGCAACCGCGGACGCAGAAGGCAACGAGGACGCATCGCCGAAGGGCGACGGTCCCGGTTTCGTTGCGGTCGAAGACGCGAACACGCTGTTAATCCCTGAGCGCAAGGGCAATCGGCTGATGTTCAGTCTCAGGAACATCCTGGCTAATCCGCAGGTCGGAATTATTTTTCTCGTGCCGGGCACCGACGAGACCTTTCGCGTCAATGGGACCGCAACGTTGAGTGACGATCCTGATCTGCTGGTTCGGCTCAGCGCGCGCGGCGCGCCGGCGCTGCTGGCGATTCGAGTGACGGTGCGCGAATGCTTTTTCCACTGCGCGAAGGCTTTTATTCGTTCGCAGCTCTGGAAGCCGGAGTCGTGGCCCGCGCGCCAGAAGATTTCCTTCGGCAAAATCCTGACTGCGCAAATTGGCGGCGGCGAGAAACTGGCGGAGCAAGTCGATAAGGCGGTCGAACAGGATTACAAGAACAATCTTTAGTCAGTAGCGCGCGCATGCCGCGAGTTCCCTGCATCGTTTTTTGTTCGCGGTGATTCCGCTGACGCATCGATCGGAAAACAGCGCGATCGATCGCTCCATCATCTCGATCGCGTCGAAGATGTTTGCCGCTGCCGCGCCCTCGAATACGTTCAGATTGAGCTCGCCACGCTCGAGAGCAAGTCGCGCCACGCGCTCGCATCCCAACACCTGGAAGCAGCATTGAATCATCGTCTCAGGAATCACCGGATTGATTTTCCCCGGGAAGATTGACGAGCCTTCCTGAACCGCCGGCAGAATCATTTCGCCGAAGCCGCCGTTCGGACCCGACGCGAGGAGGCGCAGGTCCTGCGCTATCTTGATTAGTACCTCGGCGAGCATCGCGAGTTGGGCTGACACTGCGCCAAGGTCGTCGATGTTCTGCGCCGCGTCGTAGAGATTGGGACGCAGGGTAAATTTCTGACCGGCGATTTCGTTCAGCCGCTTCACGATTGCGCGACGATAGGATGCAGATGCGCCGCTTCCAGAGCCAATCGCAGTGCCTCCCAGATTTATCTGCGTAAGCGCTTTTATGCTTTGCGCCAGCTCGCCGGCACGACGCGCGATCGCTTCTGCATGGCCGCCGAATAGCTCGCCGAGGGACACCGGCGACGCGTCCTGCAGGCAGGTGCGCGAGATCGTGATGACCGGGCGCAGCTCCTGCCGCCTTTTTGCGAAACGTCGCGACGCATTGGCTGAGCACGCGCCGCAATCCGCTCCACCGGCTCAGTACCGTCATCCGAACTGCCGGTGTGGCAGACGTCGGCCGTCGATTGCGACGCGTTGACGTGCGCCTTCGGATGCACCGGTTGATAAGTTCCACGCGCGCCGCCGAGATGCTCGCTGGCCAGGTTCGCGATTACTTCATTCACAGTTCATATTGACGGCGATACTTCCGCCGCCGCCGAGTATGTCGACCGGAAACTGGGCGACGTGTTCGCCGCGAATCAGCGCGTCGCACGCGTGCGCGATCGCGTCCTGGCGGCGCACGTCGATCACGTGCGCATCGCGATTTGCTCGTGCCGCAGCCTTTTTGACGATCGCGAGAGCGCGAATGTAGTCGGGATAGTTCGCGAGGAGACGCCCCGAGAAGCCCAGATTCTCGACCGCTCGGATCGTGTGGATTCCGTAAAGTGCGTCGGCGGGAATCGCGCGCTCGCCGAGCAAATCTTTCTCGATGCGAGTCCCGGGTGCCGCGTCGGCCCGCTTGCGAATCGAACTTCGCCGCTTCGACGACCTAGGCGACGCGGCCATAGCGGGCCATCTGCAGCCCCTTGCTGCTCCGCGTTCCGGGCTTGGTGTCGTACGCGAGCAGCGCGACCAACCGCGTCGTCGATCCGCTGATCGGCGTCACGCGATGAATCGAGTTGCGTCCTTCGAACAGCAGCAGCGTCCCCGGATGCATCGCGACGCGCACCACATCTTCGCTGGAACCTTCGAGCAGCCGCTGAACGCGCGGATAATTTTCGTCGGTGGCGCTGCGAATCAACGGAACGTACTCGAAATCGCCGCCCGCCTCCGACGGCCGCAAGGCGATCGACGTGACGAAGTCGGTCTGATCGAAATGCCAGTGCAGGCGTTCGCCGTCGCCCATCACGGCGAGGTTCAATGCGCCCATCGGATCGGCGTAGCGATATAGGCGATCCTTTTTCAGCGCCGCCGCGATGAATTCCATCAACGGATCCCATTCGAACAGTTGTCGCATCGCGGAGTCGTGCGGAAACTGATCGTAAGCGACGACGCCGACCGAGGTCGGCTCGAAAAATTTGCGTGGGTGTCCATCCGGCAGCGAAGGGTCGGGCGGCGCGAGGTAGGGTGTGCCGGTCACGACGCTGTGATAGGCGCGCGCCGCGAGCGAATCGCCTTCGCGCACGAGCATCGCGACCGCTGCGGGCTTGAGAAAGCCGGGCAGTTCGCACGCGCCGGTCCGGTCGAGCTGATCGCGGCAATGACGCGTCAGCTCGCGCGTGGCGTCACAGCCCAGGTCGAAGATTGGATAGCGCTCGAGATCGATCAGATCTGCCGGCGACCAGTTTTGCTTGATGGCCTTGGTTTGCATGCTCTCAGCGACCTCTTTTGTTCGACCTTACGATCGCCTTCTGATTAGCACAATTACCAAACTGAAAGATCGGGATTCTTCGCCGCAGCGGCTCTGAATGACACAAGGCGGGACTCGGCACTGACTGACACAAGGCGCGGACTCCGATCTGAATGACACAAAGAAAGACACACGGACTTACTTCGCACTCCTTAACGGATGTTGCCGGAAAAAATCCAGCATCGCGGTGGTCCATTCCTTGGGCCAGCGCATGTGATTGCCGAGGCCAATCATCGAGCCAGCGGTGGTAGCGGTCGATTTCTCAGGGGCAGTTGGATCGGTGCCGCACGAATCTGTGCATTCGTGAACGCGCTGGTGATGATTGTCCAGGATCACGTCATCGACAACGACTCCGGCGGCGTTGAGTTCAGTCGCGAGTTGCTCGCCGTTGGGACAGATGCCGCCGACGTCGCAAGCGTTGTGAATATGCATTACCCGCGCGGCCGGATTGAAGATCTGAATCTGTTTGTTGCTGGCCGGCGGTCCGGCGACCGGCGTCTGCGGGCATGGATCATCGAACGCGCCGAACGGATTGGGTGCCGAGTAAACTGCTGTCGCGGCGATGTTGGGACGATTCAATCCGTAAAGAAGACCCATCGCGGCGCCGTTGGACCATCCCGATACGTAGATTCGATTGGTATCGACATTGCCGGTTGCGACCTCGGCGGCGATGAAATGATCGATCGTCGCCGCGTCGGCATTTTCACGCCAGGTCGTGTTTCCGATCCTTACGTCACCCGCTGGATTCAACTGGCGATACCAATTGTCCCATCCGACTCCCTTGTTGTCCGGGAAGGGATAGTAGTGCGATGTCTTGCGCCCCTCCGGCGCCAGAACTATGTATCCGATATTTTTCGGATCGTCGGCGAGTGAGACGGAATTCTGGAGGTCAAGTATATTGGTCTGAGTAATCCACCCGGCGGAGAACAGCGACGGATGTAAGTATACGATCATTGGCAACTTGCTATTCGCACTGGCTGATTTCGGCTGGTACAGACAAGCGTATCGATCGATTTTGTCCGCGTCTTTCCACGGACCGAGCAGCTGGCCGTTGCCGCAATTGGGTACCACGTCGGAAAATACAGCCGCGGACGGAGCGCCGAATGGCCCGCATGCGGTCGGAGGATCCGCGCTGCTGCAAGATAGCAGAAACGCGATCATCGCCAGGAAAATAATTCTCTTCACGGCTCCATTTTAGCGTATCAAGGAGCGCGTCTGGTTGTCAGTCTCGATCTTGGGGCGTAAAGGTCGCAAGGGCTTGTTGCGTTTTTGCTTTTGGAGGTTTCATTCGATGAATCTTGGCACGGTCGGCGTTGACGCATTGATGGATTCGATGGCGGGGGCCGAGCTCGCGCAATTTGCGCGCAAGATTGAAAAGCTCGGTTACGGGGCTCTCTGGTTTCCGGAAGCTTTCGGGCGCGATCCGTTCGCGCTGGCCGCGCACTTGCTGACCGTCACCGAAAAATTGATCGTTGGCACTGCGATCGCGAATGTCTGGAAGCGCGAACCGGTTGCGATGCTTGGGGGCGCGCGGACGCTGGCTGAGATGTTTCCCGGACGCTTTGTCCTGGGAATCGGAGTCAGCCATGGGCCGATGATGACGCGGGTAGGAATCAACTATGCGAAGCCACTGACTTTCATGCGTGATTATCTTGCGCGAATGAGCAGCGCACCGTATGGGGCGGCGCGGCCGTCGTCCGAGGCGCCAGTGGTGGTTGCCGCGCTGCTGCCGAAGATGCTTCAGCTCGCAGCGGCCGAAACAGACGGAACGATCCCGACCTTCGTCACGCCCGAACGGACCGCGCAGATTCGCGCCGAGATCGGACCAGACAAATTGATCTGCGTGCAACAGATCTCGATGCTTGAACGGGACGCGAGCAAGGCGCGCACCGCGATTCGTGGGCTGATCGCTTTCTACCTCAGACTCCCCAATTACCTGCAGAGCCTGAGGCTCATGGGCTTCAACGATTCGGACTTCGCCGACGGCGGCAGCGATCGAATTGTCGATGCGATGGTCGCGTGGGGTGACGAGCAGGCGATCCGCGATCGAATCACGGCGCAATACAAAGCCGGCGCGACGCATGTGTGCATCACGGCGGTCAAATCGGAAGGAAGCGCCGGGGCATGGAGTCTTGCAACCGGCGGCAGCCGCGAGCGCGCGACGCCCGAAGAGCGGACGCTCGAGGCGCTCGCACCGCGATGAACTGGCTATTGCCGATAGTCATTGGGGTCGCGATCTGACTAATGGAGTGACTATGCAGATCGATCATGATGAAATCATGCGGCGGGTTGCTGCAATTTCGCCGACGCTCGCCGAGCATGCGCGTGAATGTGACGTTGCCAGAAAGCTCACTGGCGAAAGCATGGCGGCTATGGTCGATGCGGGCATGTTTCGGATTCCGCAACCGCGCCGGGTAGGCGGCTACGAGCTGAGTCTGCGGACGCTGGCCGACGCGGTCACGTCGCTTTCGGAGGCGTGTCCGTCGGCTGGCTGGGTGCTGATGGTAATGGGTGCGCATCACTGGTGCCTGGGTTCGTTTCGGGAGCAGGCGCAGGATGAGATTTTTGGCGATGGACGCGACGGGCTGGTCGCGGGCACGTTGTCTTCGCAGGGAACGTCGAGTCCGGTGGATGGCGGCTTCCGGGTCGAGGGGCGATGGCAATTTTGCAGCGGCGTCGATCACGCGCACTGGGTAATCCTGGGATGCGCCGACGCGACGACGCATCGGCCGTCGGTTCACGTCGTTGTGCCGCGCGCGGAGCTCGAGGTTGACGACACCTGGCACGTGATGGGCTTGCAGGGCACCGGCAGCAAGGATGTGGTCGCGGACAACGTGTTCGTGCCATCGCATCGCGCGATTGATACGCGGATTTTGTTTCGCGGCGCGAGTCCTCATGCACTTAATCATTCGACTAATCTGTATCGGCTGTCGGCCGAGGCGATGCTGTCGGTGTCGGTATCGACCGCGGTGCTTGGTTCCGCGAAGTTCGCGCTGCATCAGTTTATCGAGCGCACCAAGGAACGGCGCGTGGTTTTGACTGGCGCGCGAAAGGCGGAGCATGGGCCGACGCAGGTGCGATTGGCGGAAGCTGCCGCCGAGATTCATTCCGCGGGTCTTTTGATTCACGACATTCTCGGCGAATTCGATCGGCTGATGACGACTGGCGAGACCTTCGACAACGATCATCGGGTGCGCGCGAAGTGGCAAGCCGCGTACGCCGCCGAGCTATGCCGACGCGCAGTCGCGCGGATGTTTTCGGGTTCGGGGGCGCATGCGGTGTACTCGCCGAGTGCGCTTCAGGCCGCATTTCGAAACGTCAATGTCGGCGCGCAGCACGCCAGTATCGATTTTGACAATTCTGCGGAACAGTATGCCCGCGCGCGGCTGGGGCTCAGCTCGTGATGCTACCGGGTGGGCCTGGAGCCTCGGGAATTTGAGACGCGGCTCTTTCTGATACTTTGGATTCCCGGCAACCGCCGTGACTCGTCGGGGGTCTCGGACTGCTTGGTCGCGGCAGTCACGTCACTTATCTCGGCGACGATCAAACCCTCGAGCAATCGCGTGCAACAGATCGCCGGGATTCTCTACTGGATCGAATTTGCCGTTCATCGCTTGCCTGCAAGCGGGGTTAGTTCAGGGCATTTCCAGCAAACAATTCGCGCACAGCGCCCATCGCGCATGACCGCCGGCCGGCACGACGAGGATTGCGGCGATGGTTTTCTTCGCATCGCCGCATCGCCGGCAAACCAGGTCGTCGCCGTCGCATCGAGCCTCGAAACCGACTTCCGCAATCGTGGCAGGATCGTCGATCAACTCGATTCGCACCAGGTTGAGTTCAGTTTCCACTGCGTCCCCTCAATTCAAATGGGCACTCGCTTGCGCGTTCATCGAGTCGGAGAGCTTGGCGACCTGGACGACCATCTGTCGTCCCTGCCGGATCACGAACTTTTCGCGCTCGAGCTGCGCCAGATGCTCGGTCACCCGCGGGCGCGACGCGCCGACCAGATTGGCGATGTCCTTGTGGCTGAAAGACACGCGCAGCAGCGTGCCGCGCGATTCCTCGATTCCAAAGTCGGCGCATAGCTCGAGCAGGGCGATTGCGATTCGCTCATGCAGGCCGAGGTTCAAGAAGCTCGAGCTGCGCAGCAGCAGGCGATACCACTGCTTCAAGTCGTTGCGATGAAATTGTCTGAAGGCAGACTCGGAGGCATTCGCGGTGATGCCGTCGAAATCGGTCCAACTGACGCTGCCAACGCGGCAATCATTGTAAGCTTCGCATTGAAAACCGGACTGGCTGAGCGGCAGCGCGGGGAATTCAGGAATCGGCCCCGGCGCGAGCATCGCGACCGTGACCCGCTCGTTGCGCGCGTTGCGGCAAGTGATGCGCGCGATTCCTGCTAACAAAATGTGAGCATTTTGGGCGAGCGAAACTTCGCGCAGAATTATCGAATGTCGTTTGTAGTTGGCCAGGACCAGCGCGCCAACGAGAAGTGTGAGCTCAGAGGGGGAGAGCCACGACAGAGCCTTGAGCCGGCTCAGTCTGTCAAGATCAGTTTCACGTGAAGTATTTCTTTCATTCAAATTCGCACCGTCCAGGCTCTAACCATACGCCCGTTACAACCTATAAAGGAAACGAAATGTAACCTGTATAACAAACTGTCCGTGCTTTGGAGAACGGAAAAGGGCGGAGTAAAGGAACTGGAAGAGGCAGCGTGCTTCAGGCGCTAACTGCGCGTTCTGGCACGCTATTGTGCGTCTTCTTCAACTCCCCATCCACGGAAGCGATATGCGCTTGCGCCAGAAAACTTTCCAATCGATCGCGATTGATCACCAGCTGACGGCTGTTGCGCGAGATCAAACGCTTGCGCTCGAACATGATCAGATGTTCGGTGATTCGCGGGCGCGACGCGCCGACCAGTTCCGCGAGATCGCGATGACGCGCGGGCAGCGTCAGCCGAATTCCTTTCGGGTCGGGGATGCCAAAATTTTCGCCCAGTTCGAGCAGAATTAAAGCCAAGCGCTCTTCCAAAGTGCAGCTCATGAAATTTGCGCATCGCAGTTGAACCAAATCCCAACGGCCCAGGTAACTCTGGGCCATTCGCTTGAAGTCAGCCGACGCGACGCCCAGTGATATTTCGACCAGCGCCTCGAGCTCGATTGTTCCTACGCGGCAAGCGGTGACCGCCTCGCAGCGAAAATTGTAACTGATGCCGGGCACCGGCGGCGGAAAGCCGGGTATCATGCCGGGCGCGACCATGATCACCAGGGTCCGCGCTCCCTTGCGATTGCGGCAGGTGATTCGCGCCACGCCCGCCAGCAGGATGAAGGCGGTGTCGGGCGAATGTTTCTCGTCGAAAATGATCGCGCGCTTTTCGACCACGCTCACAGTAAGGGCATTGGAGAGCTTGTCGAGCTGGCGCGTCGTGAGCCAGGAAATATTCTTGAGGCCCCGCAATCTGCGGGCGCCCGATGATCGGACTGCAGGCATGTCATGAAGTCTATCAGACGAGTTGTGGTGCGGGCTGAATAACGGTCGCGACCGGAGTCGATTCGACGAAATGTGTTATCTATAGAACAAGAGATTTCCGTCGCGCGGGCACTGCTCCCGGATCGCGGCGCGCGATCCAGAGAAGCAGCAGTAGCGCTGGGAGCGTCGCGACAGTTGTGAGGAGGAAAAACGGCACCCAGCCGAGCCGGTCTGCGAGCAATCCGCCCGACGACGCGACCATCGTGCGTCCCACTGCCGCGAGCGACGACAGCAGCGCGTACTGCGTCGCGGTGAACGCGGGCGAGCATAGGCCGGAGAGATAGGCGACCAGCGCCGTGCCCGCCATCGCGCCGGTGAGATTCTCGGCGGCGACGCACAACGCAAGATAGTCGAGTCGATGGCCGCCCACCGCTTGCAGCACGTAAAACAAATTGCCGGCTGACTGCAGAATCCCGCACAGGATGAGCGCGCGCATCACGCCAAGCTTCGAGGTCACCAGGCCGCCGACAATCGCGCCGATTACAGTCGCGAAGAATCCGACCAGCTTCGAGACCGCCGCGATTTCGTTGAGCGAGAAGCCGATCGAGATGTACAGCGGCATCGCCATCACGCCCGCCATCGCTTCGCCGAGCTTGTAACCGACGATGAAGATGATGATCGCGGGCCACATCGGTCGCCGCATGAAGTCGGCGAACGGCCCGCTACGGCGGTCGCGAACCATTCGCGGATCGCGTCCAACCCGCGCGGCGCGGTCACGCGGCTGCGCGTCGGGCGGTATCGTCGGCTCGGGTCCGAAAATGAACACCAGCATCCCGACGCTCAGCAGCGCCGCCATCGTCGCGTAGGCCGCGAACCATCCGTAGCGCGCCGCGATGATCAGCGCGCCTGCGCCCGACACCAGCATCGCGATCCGGTAGCCGGTCTGGATCATGGCGGCGCCGGGGCCTTGCTGATCGGGCGTCAGGATTTCGACCCGGTAAGCGTCGATCACGACGTCCTGGCTGGCGGAAAGGAATGCGACCAGAATCGCCAGCGCTGCCATCCGCGCCAGATTGACTTGCGGATTGCAGGAGCCCAGCGCGAGCGTCGCGGCGATCAGCGCAAGTTGAATCGCGAGGCCCCATCCGCGCCGCCGGCCAAGCGGAATCGGCGGCGGGAGACGATCTATCAGCGGCGACCACAGGAACTTGAAGGCGTACGGCGTGCCGACCAGCGCGAACGCGCCGATCGTCGCTTTGCTCACGCCGGCTTTGGCGAACCACGCCGACAGCGTCGAAAACGTCAGCAGCAGTGGCAGTCCGCTGGCAAATCCAAGCGGCAGGATGAGCAAGACGCGTCGATCGCGGTACTGCGCGAGCGAGCGCCGCCAGCCAGTCGGGCCGGTCATTTCGGCCTCTACGCTCGTGGTCGCTGGCATAGGTAATTCATCTTAGCTGCAATAGGGACATTCTTGCAGTAGCGAGTCTAATAATGCGACTTTACTGTTTTCCTTGATAACAACCTTCAGTCTGCTACGATTGTCCGAGTTATGGGCGCTTCACCCACCGGATCGAACTTCAAACAACGGCTGACGCAGGACGAGAAAACTGCGGAAACTCGCCGGCGGCTGCTCGATGCAGCTATCGTATGCCTAATAGACCGTAGGCTACGCGAACACGACGACCTCCGAAATCGCCGAGCGCGCGGGCCTTTCGCGCGGCGCTCAGCTCTACCATTTCCCCAAGAAAGAAGAATTGTTGACGAGCGCGGTCGAGCACCTTTTCGAGCTGAAGTTTGGCGAGATGAAGGAGAAGGTGAGTCGGCTGACCAATGAGAACGATCGGCGAGCGATGGCGATCGATTTGTTGTGGGAAACCTTCAACGGCCGCCTGGCTGACCGCGTGGATCGAACTGGTGGTCGCGAGCCGCACCGATTCGTATCTGCGCGAGTCGGTGAGCGCAGCCAACGATCGGGTCGACGGAATTCATCAATCGATCGTTCGAGGAACTCTTTCCACGCCCCGAAGGTGCCAGCGCCTACTACGAATTGATCCCGCATATCGTGTGCCTGACTGCTGGAAGGGATGGCGCTCGAGGGCATGACGCTGAACAGCGAGTTGACGACAAAAATCCTGACCGCGCTCAAAACCTATCAAGCTGTAGCCTGCGCCGTTCGGGTGTCGCGCTGTCTGGCTTCCTCGATTTGCATCGTGGAAATGATATTGGTATCAATATCATCAGCGACCGAAGGAGCTGGATGCCGATGACACCAGCAGCGAATGCGGAGCCGAAACGGTTTGCAGCTTGGCGCAAGTCCGGACTGTCGCAGGGTCACCGTCGATGGAGTCTCGATTGCCTACGACGATCGCGGCGATGGATTTCCCATCGTCGGGCTGCATGCGATCACCCATGGCAGCCGCGACTTCGAGCACGTCGCCGACCGGCTCGCGAGCAGATGGCGATTGATTACGCCGGATTGGCCCGGCCAGGGACGCTCGGGCGTCGATACGCATCCGGCGCGTCTCGCGCGCTACACTGATCTGCTCGCGGGATTCATGGACGCGCTCAATATCGACCGCGCCGTGCTGATTGGAAATTCAATCGGCGGTTCGGCGGCGATGGCCTATGCGGCGCAGTTCCCCAGCCGCGTCGCGGCGCTGGTCCTCGCCGATCCCGGCGGCCTGGTTCCGATGAACAACTTTGGACGCAGGTTTTGCGGCATGATGGCGGCGTTGGGACGCGCCGGGCAGCGCGATGCGTTTTACTTCAAGCCGGTCTTCTCGATGCTGTATCGGCAGTTTCTGCAAGACGCCCGCCGCGCGCGCGCAGCGGGATCGGATTGTCGATGCGGCCGCCGAATGCGCCGCAATCTGGGAGCAGGCGTGGCTGGGCTTTCGTATGCCGCAAGCCGATCAGACCGGCGTCGGTGCTCAAATCGAACTGCCCGGTTCTGTTCACCTGGGCCTCGAGCGATCCGGTCGTCTCGTTCGCGCGCAGCAAGGAGGCGATCAGCCGCTTTCCAAATCATTCGGTAGCGCTTTTCGGCGGCGGCCACTGCCCGTTCCTCGAAGAGCCGGAACAGTTTCTCGCTGCGGTCGAGCCGTTTCTTGAAACAGCGACTTCCACAAATGAATCGGCGCGGCCGCTGGCAGCGGCGGCGATGTAGATGATGCGTACGAAGTTCGCCCGCAACGTCACTTCCGTCCGCGAAGTCGCCGACTCGGAGCAAACCGCAGCGGCATCGGCAACCCGTCGAGACGCGACGGGCGCTGATCGAGGCCGCCGCGAAGATTTTCAACTCGGCCGGCTATCACGGAACCGACTCGAACCGGATCGCGCGCGAAGCCGGCTATGCGCCCGGCACCTTCTACGTTCATTTTCCCGACAAGCTCGCGATATTTCTCGCGGTTTACGAGAACTGGGTGAGCGCGGAGTGGTCATCGATCGAAGTCATCCTGAAATCGGGCGGGAGCGCGCGCGCGATTCGCCGGCGGCTGAGCCGCGCCGTCCTGGAGCACCATCGCAAGTGGCGGACCTTTCGCGCGAGCCTGCGCGCGCTCAGCTCGACCGACGACGTGGTGCACGCGGCGCGAATTGCCTCGCGCGCCCGGCAGATCGAGACGATGTCGCGGCTCATCCGCGCGCGGAATACTCGCGTGCCGAGCCGGGCGCGGATGCTCGCGCAATTGTTGATCGCCGAAGCGCTATGCGACGCGGTGGCCGAGGGCGACGCGAAGTCTTTGGATGTCCACGAGGAAGAGATCGTGCGATTGCTCGACGAAAGCGCGCGCGATTTGTTGGGCGACCAACCTAACCCCTAACCCCTTTTTTCAGTCCTCGAGGAAAGGGGAACAATCGCAGGCGGCACTGCAACGCGGCGGGCGACGTCCGCCAACAGCAGGAGCATCGCGAGTGGCGCGATTGGGATCATTGCGTGGCCGGCGAGTGAGCGCGCGAACAGCGGCAGCAGCCAACAGAATGCGAGCAGCGATTTCTCCCACGGCAGAAAGCCCGCGCGGCGGCCTTCGAGCGCAATCCACGCGATCGGCAGCGCGAGTATGACGAGGTCGTAGTCCATCATATAAGGAGTCATCAGCAGGACACCGATCGCGAGCGCACTGGCGTGAAGATCGAAGTTCGCGGTCGCACGCCAAATCCAGATGACAGTGATCGCGGCTAGGAGGCTGACGACGGCCTGGAATGCGTACGCGGTCGCGACGCTGAAGCCCCACAGGCGCGCGGCCGCGAATGCGCTTTGCAGTTTTTCGAATCCGCTGCCGCCCTGCTCGAGCACGACGTGACGGGTGAATGCGATGCTCGAGAAGAAAGCCTGCCAGGTTTGCGGACCGAACATCGCCAACGACAGCGCGGCCAGTAGCAGCACCGTGACCGACGCCGCTGCGATCGCGCGCCATCGGCCGGTGGCGATCAGAAAGATCGGAACGAGCAGGCCGTACTGCGGCTTGTAGCTCATCAACCCAAACAGCACGCCGGCGAGAAGCGGGCGCCGCTCGAGCGTCAGCAGTGCGGCTCCGAGCAGCGCGAGAGTAAGGAATCCATTCTGGCCGTTGGTCAGATTGACCAGCGCGCCGGGAAAAGCGATCGCCAGCCAGAGCGAATCGCGCTCGGGATCGATCTTCCACATCACAGCTGAGATAGGCGGCGAAGGTTGCGACCGTCCACGCGAGCAACGACCACGCGTACGGCAGCAGCGCGAGCGGCAGGATGATCAGCAGATACAGAGGAGGGTAGTGGAAGCCGGCGAAACCGACCGCCGGATCGGCAACGGCGGAACGTTCGACGGTCCACAGGCGCGCGATGTTGTAAACGGCGGAGGGCGCGCGATGGAGAGTCAGCCACGACGCGGACCACGGATCGATAAAGTCGGCGCCGATAGGATGTCCGGCGGGATCGATCAGCCCCTTGCTGCGCAGCATCCAGATCGCGGCGCTTACGACGTAAACTGACAAGGAACAGTTTCGGATACGCCGCGAGGCGCCGGCGGGTCAGCCACGGCGCATCTCTGAAGAAGTCGAGCATCGAGCTACCGATCAACCATCATCCGCGCGAGTCTCCTCACATCCGCAAAACACGGCTCGGCTGCGAACCTCAATAGCAAAGCGGGCGCGAGCGCCACAACCGTCCGTCGTCACGCGGCGCGGAAGTACTGGCCCGGAGTTTTGCCGAAGGTCATGCGAAACGCCGAGATGAACGCGCTGATGCTGTCGTAGCCGACGTCGAAGGCGACCGTCGTGACCGCGTCGCCGGCCGCCAGCAGCCGCAGCGCATGACCGAGCCGAAGTTGCTGACGCCATTTGCCGAAGCCGAGGCCGGTTTCGATTTTGAACAAGCGCTCGACGGTGCGCTTGCTGGCGCCGGCCAGCTTCGACAGCTCGATCAGCGATCGATTGTCGGACGGGCTGCTGCTGCAGCATCGCGGCGATTCGTTTCGCGCGCGCGTCGCGCGGCAGCGGCAGATGCACGGCGTCGGATTGCATCACGTGAAGCTGATCGAGCAGGACCGACACGAGATGCGCGTGAGCGGGATTGCGAAGATTCAGGCTGTCGAGCTCGACGATGCGGAGAATCAGTTCGCGGAGCAGCGGCGATACGCCGATGACGCGCGGTTCGTCGGGCAGCGAGTGGCTGAGGCGCGGCACCAGGTAGAGTGTTCGCAGCGACACCGCCCCGGACATCTCGATCGAGTGTCGTGTGCCGGCGGGTACCCAGACACCGCGATGGATCGGGACGACCCACGCGCCGTTCGGAGTGCGCACCGTCATGACGCCCTTCGATGCGTAAACCAGCTGATGCCACGGGTGCGAATGCGTTTTGATAACGTGACCGTCGGAGTATTCGGGAACGGTTCCAGTGCGGACCTGGTACTTTTGGGAGTCAAAAAACCAGTGGCGCTTTTTCGGCATTGTTTGGCAATCTAGCGCAAGATGGCCATTGGCTCAAAGTAGTACAACCGCACCTAGATCGACAGCGGAGGAGGATCGAACCATGCTTGGCGATTGCGAAATGATGACATTCGTTGGAACTACCCAGCCGGAACGGGCGAAAGCGTTTTACGGCGGAGTGCTGGGGCTCAAGTTGGTCGAAGATGCCTGGTGGGCCATCATTTACGAAGTAGGTGGGAGACATCTCTATATCGAAAAGCCGCGCGAAAAATTTACTCCGGTGCCCTTCACGGCACTGGGCTGGAAGGTGACCGACATCGCGGCGACGGTGGAGACGCTCGCGAAGAAGGGCGTCGAGTTCGAGCGCATTCCAGAACTGCAACAAGACGCCGCCGGCATCTGGACCACCCCGGATGGGGTGGGGAAGGTTTGCTGGTTTAAAGATCCTGATGGCAATCTTCTTTCGCTGACTCAGTTCACGAAGTGAGCAAGAAAAGAACCTAACCCCTAACCCCTTCCCATAGGGGAAGGGTAAAAAAGAGGGGACAATCGCGATTTAGCGGGCTCAATGGCGGCCTTGTCGGCGCGGGATACTTCCATCCAGGCGTTGATTAGGTCGTCGGCTTCATCGGGTTCGAGGCGGCCGTCTTTCACGGCGGCGAGAATTTCGAGAATGGCGTCGTCGCGATTCAACTTCTCCGTCGCGCCGGGCTGAATTTTGCCGACTGACTATCTGCGGCTTTTCAGCATCCGACTGAGTAGTCGATTGAGTATTCGACTGAGTAGTGCTGGCGGGCTGGTCGTGCGGACGGTTGCGGACGTCGCGGGCGGCTTCGCGGATCTTGTCGCGCATCTCGCGCGCGGCCTGCGCGCACCCGATCGCGCATTTCGGTGCGCGCCTCGCGCGAGCCGCCGCGCACCGCCTGCGACACCAGCTCGCCGATTTCCTTGCCGAGTTTCGACAGCCGCGCGCCGACGTCTTCGGGGACGTGCTCCTCGATTTCGGAGATTGCGCGCTCGACCTCGCGCAGTCCCTCGCTGACGCTGCGTTTCACGTCGCGGGTGACTTCGCGCACGATTCCGCTCGAGAGCCCGCCGCTCTCGGCGACGAACTGGCCGGCGGCGTCGAGCACGCTGCGCACGAAGGCGGGAATCTCACCGCCCAAGTCGTCCACGAAATCCTCGAACGGCGCGGTGAAGCGTCGCCCGCGCGCGAGCGATAGCCGCGGCCGGAGAAATCGCGCTCGCGCGCGTCGGCGCTGGCGATAATTACGTCGGCGCCGCGCGTCTCGACGGCAATTTTCGTGCGCGCGCCCGCGGCCGGCTCGGGACCGACCGGACCGTGAACATGATTGCGATCGAGCCATTTGAGCGCGGCGGCGTCGATACCGTAAGTGCGGATTCGACCCCATCCGGCGGAAGCGTCGAGCTCGAGCGACGCGGTCGCATCCACTTCGACGTTGACGCGGCCGCGGCTGGCGGACGCTCCAGGTCTTGTCGAGCGGAAAGGGACCCGCGAAATCGACCGCGCCGCCAACCTCTTCGAGATTGAGCGAGCCGCCGACGCGGCTGAGGCGCGCGTTGCCGCCGACAAAGCCGGCCGCGACTTCGCCGGCGACATTGTCAGCCGCGAGCTTGCCGCCGATTTTGCCGATTTGCAGGCCGCCCGACAGGTTCGAGGCGCGTACCCTGCCGCCGACCACGCCGGCTTCGACGTGCGCCGCATCCTCGACTTCCAGATGTCCGCCGATCACGCGCGCGATGAACGGCGCGCGCACGCCGAGCAGGTTGGCGCTGCCGGCGATCTTTTCTATCGCCACTTCGCCGTCGATCGCGCGGCAATCGAAGCCTCCGGCGACGTGGCTGACGTGATCGCGCCAGCTGGATTCCACCGACAGCGCGCCGCGGATTTTGAGGCCGTCAACCGCGCCGGCTTGCTTGATAGAGACGTTGCCGCTGACGGTATCGAGCATCGAGATGGCGCCGACGCGGTGCGCATGCAGATTGCCGCGAACGCGGTTGACGACGAACGGCGTGGCGAGTTCGGCGACGTCGAGGTTGCCCGCGAGATCTTCGACTTCGACGGTGACGCCCTTGGGCACTGCGATGCTGGCGTTGTCGCGCAGCGTCACTTCGGCGACGCCGGCGTTGATCTCGACTCTAGGCGCGGTGCCCGAGTCGATCTCAATGGCGGGACGATCGGTGCCGATGATTTTCAGATTTCCGGCGGCGCGGATGATGCGGATTGATTCAACTCCTTCGAGGGTCGAGATAGCCATGGTAAATTCCCTCCGTTGAGCTTGTTTCAGTCATCGTCTTTCGTGGCCGGGATTGGGATCGTTCAGTGCGGCGAGCGCTTCCTCGGGAGTGAGTTTGCCGTCCTTGAGATCGGCCAGGACCGAGCGGCGCCGCGAGCCGCTGTCCTCGGAGGTCGAAGTTTCGGGCGCGGACTTGGCGGAATAGCCGAGCGCGGTGATCACTTCGTCCAGGCGCGCGCGGACGGTCGGGTAGGAGACGCCGAGTTCGCGCTCGACCTCGCGGATGACGCCGCGGTTCTTGATGAAGACCTCGACAAAGTCGATTTGGGCGCCAGTGAGTTTGAGCAGCGCGGGCGGCGCGAACTCGCCTTCGATAGAGATTGAGCAATCAGGACATCGAGACGAGTGACGGTGAGATTGCCGTCGCATGAAGGGCATTTGAGAATTATTGGCCTCATTGAGGTGGAGTATTGATCTGAATATTAATTCTGTCAAGGTTAATATTAAGATTATTGATTTCGTATCGATGAACAGACAACCTAACCCTAACCCCTTCCCGAGCGGGAAGGGGAACCAGAGTGGCTTGGGAATCGCGGAAAGTCAGACGGCGGTAGGGGCGGGCTGTTGCTGGCTCAGGCAGTGGACGCAGCCGAGGCCCCAGACCAGGTCGGTCGAGGGGACGCCGATGACGACGCGGCCCGGAAAAGGCGGGACAGTGTCGCGGAGGCGATCGCGTCGGTTGGAGCGTCGAAGGTCGGCATCAGGACTGCGCCGTTCGCTATATAGAAGTTCGCGTAGGAGGCGGGCAGGCGCGTGCCGTCGTAGATGACGGCGGGTGGCATCGGGAGCGTTTCGATTTTGAAGGGGCGGCCGTCCTGATCGCGCATCGCGCGCAGGCGCTCGAGGTTGTCGCGCAGGACCTCGTAGTTCACGTCGGCGGGATCGTCCTCGACCACGGTGACGATCGTGTCGGGCGCGACGAAGCGCGCGAGGTCGTCGATGTGCCCGTCGGTGTCGTCGCCGGCGATGCCGTCGCCGAGCCACAGCACGTTGGTCACGCCGAGATAGGTGCGCAGGTAATCCTCGATGTCGGCGCGGCTCAGCGTGGGATTGCGATTGGGGTTGAGCAGGCATGACTCGGTGGTGAGCAGCGAGCCCGCGCCGTTGACGTCGATCGAGCCGCCTTCGAGCACGATGCCCGGCTCGATCACTTCGAAGCCGTAGCGCGCGCCCAGCTTTTGCGGGACGACGTCGTCGAGATCGAAGGCGCCGTACTTTTCGCCCCACGAGTTGAAGCGCCAGTCGAGCGCGATCTGACTTGGGCCGGTGGACGCAGCGGCGCTCGCGAGCCGGTTGACGAAAATCGGGCCGTGGTCGCGCATCCACGCGTCGTTGGTCGGCAGATGAAAGATGTCGATCGGCCGCATTGCACCGGGCAAGTCCTTTGCGGTGCGGCGGGCGGCGTCGAAAATCGTCGCGCGCACCTGGTCGATTTGTTTTTCGTCGGTGACCGCAAGGCGGACGGTTCGAAGCGCACGATCTTCGCGACCATCTCGGCATAGATAGGCGGGATGACGTCGAACTTGCCGGGCCAGGTGTCGCGATTGTGCGGCCACGCGAGGTAGCACGCGAGATGCGGCGCCCATTCGGGGGCATCCGGTAGCCGGCGAGCAGCCGGCGATGTTCAGGTGAAATATTGCTCACGAACGATAGCGGCGGGTCAGGTCGGCGTAGGCGTCGATGCGGCGGTCGCGCAGGAAGGGCCAGTTGCGGCGGACCTGCTCGATTTTGGCGAGGTCGCATTCGACGATCAGCGTTTCCTCGGCGGTGGCGCTCGCGCGCGCGATCACTTCGCCGAACGGATCGGCGACGAACGAATCGCCCCAGAACTCGAGCTCGCCTTCGACGCCGACGCGGTTGACCGCCGCGACGAACACGCCGTTGGCGATCGCGTGGCTGCGCTGAATCGTTTCCCACGCGTTCACCTGCTTGGGGCGGACTTTTTCCGGCTCGCCATGCCACCATCCGATGGCCGTCGGATAGAAGAGGATCTGCGCACCGGCCATCGCGGTGAGCCGCGCGGCCTCGGGGAACCATTGATCCCAGCATACGAGCGCGCCGATCGATCCGCGCGAGGTCGGATGCGCGACGAAATCGAGATCGCCGGGGGTGAAATAAAATTTTTCGTAGTAGCGCGGATCGTCGGGGATGTGCATCTTGCGGTAGCGGCCGACGATTTTGCCGGTCTCGTCGATGACGGCGGCGGTGTTGTGATAGACGCCGGCGGCGCGCCGCTCGAAGATCGACGCGACGATGATCACTTTCCGCGCCTTGGCGACCGCGCCGAGCGCTTCGGTGGTGGGTCCGGGAATCGGCTCGGCGAGATCGAAAAATTTCGGATCCTCGACCTGACAAGGATAATGCGCGCCGAACAGTTCCTGCGTGCAGATGATTTGCGCGCCGCGCTTGGCAGCGTCCTCGATTTTTGCGATCGCCTTGTCGAGATTGAGGCGCGGCTCTGCCGCACAACTCATCTGGATGAGCCCAATCGAGACCTTTTCCGCATGCGATGCCATCACAATTGTGATAGCAACCGCGCAAGTCCCACGCCATCGCGCAAGCACAATCGCGTTACCATGGGCACGAAACATTTTCGTCATCTTCGGTTGCATGAACGCCGCTGTGATACTGTAATAGGGCGCGCCAAAGAAACGCGCGCTGGAGCAATTATCGGGACTGCCCGCCGCTGATAGCCGGGTCCTGCGCAAGGGAAGGCCGCGAACCCCGCCAGGTCCGGAAGGAAGCAACGGTACCGGCTGCCACCCTGTGCCGCAGGGGTGCCTGGCTATCATTCGACGGGCAGTCCCGCGAAAAAAAATTCGCGATGGCCGATACTCAAACCCCACATCTGGTACTCGCGCGCAAATGGCGGCCCGAACGCTTCTCGGAGCTGGTCGGCCAGGAGCACGTGACGCGCACGCTCGGCGAGGCGCTCAAGCGCGGCCGAATCGCGCACGCGTTTCTGTTCACCGGGATTCGCGGCGTCGGCAAGACGACGGCGGCGCGGATTCTCGCGCGATGCCTGAATTGCGAGAAGGGGCCGACCGCGGAGCCGTGCGGCGAATGCGCGGCGTGCATCGAGATTCGCGCGGGCAGCTCGCTCGACGTCAACGAAATCGACGGCGCCACTTATCGCAAAATCGAGGACGCGCGCGCGATCATCGAGAATCTCAGCTACCGGCCGGCGCGCGACCGCTTCAAGATTTACATTATCGACGAGGCGCATCAGCTCACCGACTCGGCCTTCAACGCGCTGCTGAAGACGCTCGAGGAGCCGCCGCCGCACGTCAAGTTTATCCTCGCGACGACCGAGCCGCAGAAGATGCCGGAGACGATTCTGTCGCGGCTGCAGCGCTACGACTTTCGGCGCATTCCGTATCTGACGATCTTCGAGCGGCTGAAGGATCTCGCCGGGCGCGAAGGGGTCGAGGTCGAGGAGGCGGCGCTGCGGCTGCTCGCGCGCGAGGCCGGCGGCAGCATGCGCGATGCGGAGCGGATGCTCGAGACGGCAATCGCGACGGCCGCGGGCAAAGTGACGGAGGCCGAAGTGGCGTCGTCGCTCGGCGTCGCGAGCCGGACCACCGTCCTGAAATTGGCTGATGCGATTTTGCAGAAGAACGCGGCGGCGGCGCTGGCGCATGTGCGCGAGCTGGCGAGTCGCGGCGCTAATCTTGAATCGCTCGGGCGCGACTTGCTCGAGACTCTTCGAAATCTCGCGGTCGCGAAACTTCCTGCCGGCGACTCGGACAGTCCGCTCGACGATATTCCCGATCATGAAGTCGCGGAGCTGAAGCGGCTGGCCGCGGGCGCGAGCGCGCGCGACATCATGCGGCTGTTTCACCTGATGGCCGATTCGCAGGAACAGATTCTTAAATCGCCCTACCCCGACCTGCTGCTCGAGATGGCGGTCGTGCGGATGGCGTCGCTGGCGGCGGTGATCGACGCCGACGAATTGCTGCGCGCGATCGGATCGACGCCACCGGCGTCAGGCACTCCGCCCGCATCGTCGTGGTGGCGGCTCTGGGAGCCGCGCGAGTGCGAAGCAGGAGCCTGCGGCGAGTCCGCAATCGAGCGGTGCGCGGCGGATGCGGGTCGAGGGCGAAGTCAAAGCCGACGCGCCGCTTCGCCGGAGCACGCAGAGTCCAACGACGACGGTGCGCGCGAACTTCCCGAGTTGCGCGATTTTATCCGCGGCAAGCGCGCGGCGCTGGCCGGGTTTCATGGAGCAGGGCGCGGGACTGATTCTCGACGGCGACATTCTGACGGTGACGGCGCGCAACGACATTTACATTCGCTATCTGAGCGATAACAAGAATGTTATCGCCGAGCTGGCGAGCGAGCATCTCGGGCGCGCGATTCGCGTCGAGCTTTCGATTAACGGCGCGGCCAATTCCGCTGCCAGCCGTCCCACGATGCCGCTTCAG
>CAVQAR010000036.1:0-124996 GCA_963710425.1 uncultured delta proteobacterium | reverse complement strand
AAAGAAGTACGATCCCGACGGGCTGTTCTTCGTCCACAACGGGCGTCTTGGATTTGAACAGTGGAGCGCGGACGGCTTCACGAAGCTGTAAACGAGGAGGCTTCGTACAATGAGCACCAAATGGGATTTCGCATCCCGCAAACCTTCGAGCAGTCGCATATCGACGTGGAGCTTATTCGTAGTTTGTCGTGCGCGCGGAAAGCGCTCGGCTACGACAGCTTGTGGGTGCAGGAACAGATGATATCCCTCCGATGCGGGCGTATCTTCTTCCAGCTGGTGGCGCTGCTGACGTACGTTGCTGGGGTTGACGTTGCGCAGTACGCCTCGGCACTGCGGTGCTGCTGACGGTGGTCCGCAATCCGGTGGAACTCGCGAAAATACTGGCGACGATCGATCAGCTGAGCCGGGCCGATTCATCGCGGGAGTCGGTATCGGCGGCGAGACGACGCCTCACGAGATTTTGGAGTGCCTCGCGAAGGTCGCGCGCGCCGGTTCGTCGAAGGGATCAAAGTAATGAAAGCATGTGGACTCAGCCCAAGGCTACTGTCAGCGCGATTTCTGGAATTTCAAGGAGATGTCCCGATGGGGCCCAGCGGGCCCAGAGCCTGATCCGCCGCTTTGGTTTGGCGCGCGGACCGAACTCGCACTGGAAGCGCGCGGCGCGCCTGGGCGGCAACGGGACCAAACTGCTCGGATTCTTATTGTCGGCGGAATTCGTTCAGCATACGGAATGGATTGGCGGCTGCTGGACGAGGCCAAGCGCGATCCCGCCACTTCTCCATCTCGAAGCGCGTGTATATCGTGGTCGATGATAACCGCGATCGCGGTGGAGCAACGGCTGTGTCGATGGTTTGGCGCGCGATATTTATCTCTGTTCATGGCGCTTTGAGTTTCAATTTAGGGGGCGGTCGCGCCGAGTGTATCGACAAATCGAGCGTACTGGTTTTTTCCCCCCCCCCCCCCTTGCTCTATTCCGGCGCACGACCACGTTGAGCAGATGGAGTTGCTCGCGGCCGAGGCGGTTTCTGCGATTTGAACACGATTCTCGGGTTATGTCCCTTTTCACCTCTCACGCCTACTTTTTGGCGCGCGGCTACTTCCCCTCGACAAGGAAGGTCAAGATTCATTCTGTGGGGATGGGATTTACCAGAAGCGGACGCGGCCGGTGTCTACGTGGACGAAGCCGGTCTTCGGATAGTAGCCGACGCCGCCCGCTTGCTGCGCCAGCGCGGCGCCGCGCAACTGCGCGAGGCTGCGGCCGGGGACGCAAATGTCGATCGCCTTGCCCTCGATATGGAGGCTGTGGACCGCGACGCCTTCGCTGTTGGCGTGGAGCATCGCGTTGGTCAGCGGCGAACGATATCCGGAAATCACCTGGAACGCCTCCGAGGTGCCGAGTCGACGCTGGATTCGCGTCAGCAGATCGAGCAGCGCGGGATCGATTGGCTTCATTTCGTTAGCGCGGAAATCGCGCAGGACATAGTTGATGCGGGCGAGCTCTTCGGGAATGTACTGTCCGTTTTCCCAGTAAGTCGTCTGCAGGCTCTCGCCGGTGTGCAGCGCGTAGAATTTGAGCGAGCGTCGTCGAAGCTGGACTGTGGTGCGTGCGAGCGCGACCGCGGGAACGACGAGTTGCGCCGCGGCGATCGCGCTAATCCGGAGGAAGCGCCGCCGCGATAAGTCCGGCCGGCGTGACTCCGTCTGTGACAGTGACTGTTCCCTCAACTTGTGTCGCCGCAATAGTTGCTGGCGCTCCCCCTGCGCGCTCGGTCGTGGCCGTCACATCGCGCGCGATTCCATCCTGATCGGTTACAACTTCCCCCGCCCGATTCCAGTCGATTAGATTATCAATCCCATCAGCCCGCGCAAGAGCCCGCACGCCGTCTATTCCGGCGGTGCCTCTACCGTAAATATCCCTTTCACTTTCAAGGAAAATCCGGCCGTTGTCAGTCTCGCGAGCATCAGCGGCTACGTACATGATCTCGCCGCGATCATTCAGATCGACGGAATTGAACAGCGCTTCGATATCGTCGGGATGCAACCGCACGCATCCGTGGGTTCGGTAGCTGTACACGCTGACCGGGTGCTTGGTGCCGTGAATGCCGATGACGGGGAAGCTCAGGCCGATCCAGTATTTGCCGAGCGGATTGTCAGGACCGGGCTCGATCCGTCGATCGACCTCCTTGCCCTGCTCTTCCTCTTCGCGCTGAATCGACGCGGGCACGCGCCAGGTCGGATCCTCCTGCATCTGGATCACCGTGAACGAGCCGGTCGGAGTCTGCCATTGCCTGCCGGGTTGCCCTATCGCGACCGGATACGCGCCGCTCAGGCGGCCATCCTCGAAATGAAAGAGCATCCGCTGCGGCAGGTTGACCTCGATCAAATGGCTCCTTCGATGGGAACGATGTGACGATTGTCGATGTGAATCGTTTCGCCGGCATGAGCCGATCGGTAACCTGCTTTCCGTTCTCGCGAGCCAGCACCCTGGGACTCTCGCCGAGTCGCGATCCGATCTTGGTGAAGGTCCTGCCTCGGCGGCGATAATCAAATTCGCGCCGACGATCCGTTGCGAAGCGGTCGCATCGGCACGACCGCCTCGGCGCGGTCGTCGATGCGGACGAAGGCATCGCCGCCGGTGATGGAGCAGGCGGGAAGGCTGCGTCGGCCGCGTTGGAGCCGGTCGCTGCGAGCGCGCATAAGAGGCATGCCGCAAACGATCGCGCGGCTCAGCTGTCGAATCGACGTCGTCACACTTCAATTGTGACGGCTTTTGGAAATCGACACGAATCGGTTCGTCCGCAACGGGTCTTGTGGCGACGCTGATGTCCGATAATTGACAGCGTTTTTTTTTTTTGTATTTTCTTCAACGCCTGCTCGACGCCCGGGCATCCGCTTCGGAAGTTCTTTGCCTTGCTCTTGGCGCATCACCCCGCCGATGCCGAGCACCATGTGATGCGAGTGCGCGTTGCGAATCGCGGTGCTGAAACCCATCTCGTCCTGCGCGGAATTGACCGCCAACTTCACCATCCGCAGCGTGAAGCGGTCGCTCTCGGCGATTCGATTCGCCAGCGCCATCGTCTCGGCCTCGAGCTCGGCGCGCGGCACGACCATGTTGACGAAGCCGAGGCTTGCGGCCTCCTCGGCGTTGACGAAGCGGCTCTGAAAGAGAATCTCCTTGGCCTTGCGCAGCGGCATATCCCACGGAATCGAGAAGTACTGCAGCAGCGAGGGCAGGAACATCGCGTCATCGGAGGCGACCACGAGATCCATCGCGGCCGCGAACATCCAGCCACCGAAGATGCACAAGCCATGAACCTGCGCGATGGTGGGCTTGTTGAGGTCGCGCCAGCGCAGCGTCTCGTCGATGTACATCTCGCACGAGCGCTCGTGCTCGCCACGCATCCCCTTCGGAAAGGGCGCGCTTCAGGTCCTCTTTTTCCTCGGGCGTGCCGAGGTCGTGGCCGGAGCAGAAATTCTCGCCCTCGCCCGTCAAGATGATGACGCGGACGTCGTCGTCGTCGTTGGCGTCGGCGAATGCGTCGTCCATTTCCTCGAGCAGCCGGCGCGATTGCGCGTTCTTGTAGCGCGGGCGGTTGAGTATGACCTTGGCGATGCGGTCGTGCTTTTCGTAGAGAACAGGTTTTTCTTCCATGGTGTTGCGTCCTGAAGGAGAGTGTCGAGATTGATTGCGACCTAATCCTAACCCCTTCCCATAGTGGGAAGGGGGACAAAAGTAAAAGCGTTAGCGGCGCGGCGGGCTTGCTTGAGATTCGACGGGTTGGATACGGTCGGAGTCATTCTCGACGAGGCGGTGCGAACTCATGGCGCTGTGGAAACCCGATCAAACCTTTTACCCGTCGGCGCGGATGGCGATGCAGGCGCCGCGCGAGACAGCTTGGGTACGTCGTAACGTTCAATCCGACGCCGGCCAATGGAAAGCATGATGCGCTGTGCGTGCTCGACTTCGATCCGAAATCGAAAACCTATTCGCAAGTCGTCGGGCGCGCTGAAGTGCCGAACGCGGGCGACGAGCTGCATCACTTCGGCTGGAACGCGTGCAGCGCCGCGCTCTGTCCGTACGCGCCGCATCCTCATATCGAGCGGCGATACCTGCTGGTGCCGGGATTGCGATCGTCGCGGATTTACGTTTTCGACACCAAGCCCGACCCGCGGAATCCGAAACTGGTCAAGACGATCGAGGCCGACGAGATTGCGTCGCGCGCGGGATACAGCCGGCCGCATACGGTGCATTGCGGGCCCGACGCGATTTACGTCAGCGCGCTGGGCGATCCGAAGGGCGACGGGCCGGGCGGAATTTTCCTGCTCGATCACGAAAGCTTCGACGTGCTGGGGCGATGGGAGGTCGATCGCGGGCCGCAAAGGTTCGCCTACGATTTCTGGTGGCATCTCGGCTGGGACGTGGCTGTTACGAGTGAATGGGGCACGCCGAACATGATTGAAAACGGCGTCGTGCCCGACTTGCTGCTGGGCAACAAGTACGGACACGCGATTCATATCTGGAACCTGCGCAACCGGCGTCATCTGAAGTCGCTCGACCTGGGCGCCGAGAATCAAATGGCGCTCGAGCTTCGTCCGTCGCACGATCCGACCAAGACTTTTGGCTTCGTCGGCGTGGGATCTCGACCAAGGATTTGTCGGCGTCGATCTGGCTGTGGCATCGCGACGGCGGCGACTGGAAAATCCTCAAGGTGATCGAAATTCCCGCGGAGCCCGCCGATGAAAGCGTGCTGCCGCCGGCGCTCAAGCCGTTCAAGGCGGTGCCGCCGCTGATTACCGATATCAACTTGAGTCTCGACGATAAGTTTTTGTACGTCGCGTGCTTCGGCACCGGCGATTTGAAGCAGTATGACGTGAGCGACCCGTTCAAGCCGAAAGAAACGGGCTCGGTGCGGCTGTGCGTGCGACACGATCCCGCCCAGCCGCACCGAGCCCGTCTCTTTCGGCTTGAACGGATCGCTCACGTCATACTGCTTCAAATCGCCGGTGCCGAAGCACGCGACGTACAGAAATTTGTCGTCGAGACTCAAATTGATATCGGTAATCAGCGGCGGCACCGCCTTGAACGGCTTGAGCGCGGGCGGCAGCACCTTTCATCGGCGGGCTCCGCGGGAATTTCGATCACCTTGAGAATTTTCCAGTCGCCGCCGTCGCGATGCCACAGCCAGATCGACGCCGACAAATCCTTGGTCGAGATCACCACGCCGACGAAGCCGTAAGTCTTGGTCGGATCGTGCGACGGGCGCAGCTCGAGCGCCATTTGATTCTCGGCGCCCAGGTCGAGCGACTTGCAGATGGCGCCGGTTGCGCAGATCCCAGATATGAATCGCATGGCCGTACTTGCTGCCCAGCAGCAGGTCGGGCTACGACGCCGTTTTCGATCATGTTCGGGCGTGCCCCATTCGCTCGTGACCGCGACGTCCCAGCCGAGATGCCACCAGAAATCGTAGGCGAACTGCTGCGGCCCGCGATCGACCTCCCATCGCCCCAGCACGTCGAAGCTCTCGTGATCGAGCAGGAAAATTCCGCCCGGCCCGTCGCCGTTCGGAGCGCCGAGCGCGCTGACATAAATCGCGTCGGGCCCGCAATGGATCGTATGCGGCCGGCTGTAGCCGGTCTCGCGACGCGATCTCTTCGGGCTCGATCGTCTTCACCAGCTCGGATTCCGCGGGTCGGGTTTGGTGTCGAAGATGTAGATCCGCGACGATCGCAAGCCCGGGCACCATCAGGTAACGCCGCTCGATGTGAGGATGCGGCGCGTAGGGGCAGAGCGCAGCGCTGCACGCGTTCCATCCGAAGTGATGCAGTTCGTCGCCCGCTTTCGGCATTTCAGCGCGGCCGACGACTTGCGAATAGGTTTTCGATTTCGGATCGAGGTCGAGCACGCACAGCGCGTCATGCTTCCATTGGCCGGCGTCGGATTGAACGTGACGACGTACGCCGAGCTGTTCGCGCGGCGCCTGCATCGCCATCCGCGCCGACGGGTAAAAAGTCTGATCAGGTTTCCACAGTGCCATGAGTTCGCACCGCCTCGTCGAGAATGACTCCGACCGTATCCAACCCGTCGAATCTCAAGCAAGCCCGCCGCGCCGCTAACGCTTTTACTTTTGTCCCCTTCCCACTATGGGAAGGGGTTAGGATCAGGTCGCAATCAATCTCGACACTCTCCTTCAGGACGCAACACCATGGAAGAAAAACCAGTTCTCTACGAAAAGCACGACCGCATCGCCAAGGTCATCCTCAACCGCCCGCGCTACAAGAACGCGCAATCGCGCCGCCTGCTCGAGGAAATGGACGCCGCGTTCGCCGAGGCCAACGCCGACGACGACGTCCGCGTGATCATTCTGTCCGGCGCCGGCGACAATTTCTGCTCCGGCCACGACCTCGGCACGTCCGAGGAAAAAGAGGACCAGCAGCGCCGCCCGTTTCCTAAGGGTGTGCGCGGCGAGTACGCCAAATCGCGCCAGATGTTCCTCGACAACACATTGCGATGGCGCGATCTCGACAAACCGACCATCGCGCAGGTACAGGGCCTGTGCATCTTCGGCGGCTGGATGTTCGCGGCCGCGATGGATCTCGTCGTCGCGTCCGACGACGCCAAGTTCCTGCCCTCGCTCCTGCAGTACTTCTCGATTCCGTGGGACATGCCGCCGCGCAAGGCCAAGGAAATTCTTTTCCAGAGCCGCTTCGTCGACGCCGACGAGGCCGCCCGCCTCGGCTTCGTGAACATGGTCGTGCCGCGCGCCGAGCTCGAGGCCGAGACGATGGCGCTCGCGAATCGAATCGCGGAGAGCGACCGCTTCACGCTCCGGATGGTCAAGTGGGCGGTCAATTCCGCGCAGGACGCGATGGGTTTCAGCACCGCGATTCGCAACGCCCACTCGCATCACATGATTCTCGGCATCGGCGGCCTGATGCAGGCCAAGATGCAAGGCAAGGAGCTTCCCAAGCGGATGCCCGGGGTCGAGCAGGCGCTCAAGAAAATAAAAAAATAAAAAAATAATTTGTCAAATTTTCCGACATTCGCGTCCCGATAAGACCCGTTGCGGACGAACCGATTCGTTTCGATTTTCAAAAGTCGTCACAATGGAAGTGTGACGAGTTCGATTCGACAACTGAGTAGCGCAATCGTTTGGGCATTCCTCTTATGCGCGCTCGCAGCGACCGGCTCCAAGCGGCCGACAGAGCCTGTCCGCGCCGCTCCTTCACCGGTGGCGATGCCTTCCTCCGCCACGAGATCGACGCCCGTCCGTCGCGCCGCTGCCGCCGCTTCGCATCGGATCGCAGGCGGCCAATTCGATTTCCTCGCCGAAGGCAGCACTTTTACCAAAATTGGATCGCGATTCGGCGAGAGCCCCAAAGTTCTGGCCCGCGAGAACGGCAAGGAGGTTACCGATCACCTAAAAGCCGGCGATGTGATTCACATCGACAATCGACACATCGTTCCCATCGAGGGCGCCGATTTGATCGAGGTTAACCTGCCGCAGCGGATGCTCTTTCATTTCGAGGGTGGCCGCCTGAGTGGGGCGTATCCGGTCGCGATCGGCCAGCCGGCCCGGCAGTGGCAGACGCCGACCGGCGCATTCAAGGTGATCCAGATGCGCGAGGATCCGACCTGGCGCGTACCCGCGTCGATTCAGCGCGAAGAGGAAGAGGCAGGGCAAGGATGTCGAGGACGAAATCGAACCCGGCCCCGACAATCCTCTCGGCAAATACTGGATCGGCCTCAGTTTCCCCATCATCGGGATTCACGGCACCAATCATCCGGTCAGCGTGTATAGCTACCGGACTCACGGATGCGTGCGCCTTGCATCCCGACGATATCGAAGCGCTGTTCAACGACGTCGATCTGAATGATAGCGGCGTGATCGAGTACTATCCTTTGATGCTTGCGAAGCTTGACGACGGTCGGATTTTCCTCGAGAGCGAGAAGGATATTTACCGCAAAGGCACAGGTGGCATCGACGCGGTGAGGGCTCTTGCGCGGGCTGATGGGATTGATAACCTAATTGACTGGTCGGTTGCCGGGGAAGTTCTAAACGACCAGGATGGAATCGCGCGAGACGTGACGGCCACGACCGAGCGCGCAGGGGGAACGCCAGCAGGTTCTAGTGCGGCGACGAAAGTTGAGGGAGCAGTCACAGGGGCAATCCACGCGTCCCGCGGACTTATCGCGGCGGCGGTTCCTCCGCATTAGCGCGATTGCCGCGGCGCAACTCGTTGTGCCCGCGGTCGCGATGGCTCGTACCACCGTCCACCTTCGACGCCGCTCGCTCAAGTTCTACGCTCTGCACACCGGCGAAAGCCTGACCACGACCTACTGGGAAAACGGCCGCTACATTCCTGACGAACTCGCGCGCGTCAATTACATCCTGCGCGACTTCCGCGCCAACGAAGTAAAACCGATTGATCCCGCGCTGCTCGATCTGCTCACGCGAATCAATCATCGGCTAGGCACCAACGAACCGTTCCAGGTGATTTCCGGATACCGCTCGCCTTTGACCAACGCGATGCTCCATGCGAACAGCGAAGGCGTCGCGGTCCACAGCCTCCATCTCGAAGGCAAAGCCATCGACATCTGCGTCCCGGGTCGCAGCCTCGCGCAACTGCGCGGCGCCGCCCTGGCGCAACAATCAGGCGGCGTCGGCTACTACCCCAGGAGCAACTTCGTCCACGTCGATACCGGCCGCGTCCGCTTCTGGTAAATCCCGTTCCCACAGATCGATCTTAACCTCCCCTTGTCCGAGGGGAGGTCGCCGCGCGCCAAAGGAGCGCGGCGGTAGAGGTGCAACGCCGGACAGTCCAGCCCCCCGATCATCGCTTCAAATCGCCGGCACCACCTCGGCCGCGAGCAACTCCATCTGCTCGACGTGGTCATACACCGGATCAAGCAAAAGCTGCTGCGCCCCAGCCCGAACCAGTACGCTCAATTTGTCGATACACTCGGCGCGACCGCCGTAAATTGAAACTCGAGGCGCCATATCCGGAAATTTGTATCGCGCGCCAAACCATCGACGCAGCCGTTGCTCCGCGCGATCGCGGTTATCATCAACCGCGATATACACGCGCTTCGAGATCGAAAAAGTGGCGGGATCGCGCTTGGCCTCGTCCAGCAGCCGCCGAATCCATTCCATATGCTGAACGAATTCCGCCGACGATGAGGATCCGGGCCCCATCCATCCGTCGCCCAGGCGCGCCGCGCGCTTCAGTGCGATTTCGGTCCGCGCTCCAAACCAAAGCGGCGGATGAGGCTTCTGCGCCGGCTTCGGCTCCATCGGGACGTCCTTGAAATTCCAGAAATCGCCGCTGACGGTAGCCCTGGGCTCCGTCCACAACGCCTTCATCACTTTGATCCCCTCGACAAACCGGCGCGCGCGATGTTCGCGAGGCACTCCGAAAATCTCGTGAGGCGTCGTCTCACCGCCGATACCGACTCCCACGATGAGACGACCCCGGCTCAGCTGATCGATCGTCGCCAGTATCTTCGCGAGTTCCACCGGATTGCGGACAACCGTCAGCAGCACCGCAGTGCCGAGGCGTACTCGCGACGTCAACCCCGCGACGTACGTCAGCAGCGCCACCGGCTCGAGGATCGCCGCATCGGAGATCATCTGTTCCTGCACCCACAAGCTGTCGTAGCCAAGCGCTTCCGCGCGCACGACGAACTTGCGAATAAGCTCCACGTCGATATGCGACTGCTCGAAGGTTTGCGGGATCGAAATCCCGCATTTGGTGCTCATTGTACGAAGCCTCCTGGTTTACAGCTTCGTGAAGCCGTCCGCGCTCCACTGTTCAGATCCAACGCCGTTGTGGACGAAGAACAGCCCGTCGGGATCGTACTTCTTTTTGATTTCCGCGAGGCGAGAGTAGTTGCTCCCCCAATACGCCTGCTGGAATCCTTTGTCGAAGTAATTGCTCTCGCTCACGTACGCCCCCGGATTCGGCACAATCGCGCGCAACTGCTCCATGCATTCATGGACGCGAGTTCGCGCCTTTCGACCGTCCTCAACTGAAGGCTCATGCCCGGGAATTCCCGGATACGCCGGTCCCTGCGCGTCGCCCGCGATCACGAGCGCGAACGCGGTCAGCACCGCCGGATTCGTCGCCGTATCCCTGGATCGCTCGATCGCCTCGGGCGGGCCGCCTGCGAGTCCCTTGTTGAAGTGCAATTCGAAACCTGAATGCCGCGACGCGGCGAACAACGCGTCGGCGAGACGCTGCTGCTGCGTCACTCTCGAGCAGCGACGCGGGCATCCACAGCGACTCGAAGCCCCAAATGAACCACGCGACCTGCCCACCGTCGCCTTTCCACCACGCGTTATTGGGATCCGCGCCGGACCGATTGTCGAAGTCCAGAGCCGGCTGCGGAATCACGCGCAGAAGGACATCGTCAAGCAATCCGTGGAGGATGCCATCTCGAGGAAAAGCGATTTCCGGCCAATGCTCTTTCCACCATTGCACGTCCCACCAGTGCCGCGCCGGGACGCTTCCGATCGTCACCCGCTCCTTGAGCGAACAGTTGTGCGACGAATCCGCCACCCAGTCCAGAAACGGCTGCCAGACTTTTTTCGCCTGCTCGCCGTCCAATCCGTGCGCGGCCATTCTGATCTCGAGTGTGTTTTCGGGATTGACGTGAGCCTGCTCCCCCCAATGGTCGTTGAAGAGATGCTCCTGGTAGAAGCTCACGAACTCGCGAATCAGCCCCCGATAAGCGTCATCCGACGCCGCTTTGACCGTGAAGTTGGTGACACCGAAGAACTCCGGAAGCTCGTGCACGCGCAGTGTCATCTTACTCACCACGCCGAAGCTGCCGCCGCCGCCACCTTTCAGCGCCCAGAACAAGTCGGGGTTCGTGCATGCGTTCGCGATCCGAATCTCGCCGTCGGCCGTGACCACTTCGGCTTCGAGCAAGCTTCCGGCGGCAGTGCCGTAATGCTTCAGACTGGCTCCCAAAGCCACCGCTTTGAATCAGGCCGCCGAGGCACACTGTCAGGCATCCACCGCCCTGCACGTACTTGCCGGCCTTGGTCGTAACCGCGTCGTATGCCTGTATCCCGATTGTTCCAGCGCCGACAGTCACCGCCGGTTGCGGTTGCAAAGTATGCTCGCAGCCCTGCGGTACGAATGCGTCATGCATCTCGATGTCATGCATGTGCCGCGTCCAAATCAGGAGCGAATCGGGCGCGTTGGACGTGCCCTGGTAGCTGTGACCGCCGCCCTTGACCACCAGCCGCAAATTATTTTCGCGCGCAAAATTCACCGCCGCCGCAATGTCATGCGCATTTCGCGCCGCGACCGCATAAACGCTCGGCTTGGTAGCCCACGCATCAACCCATCCGAAGCTCTCGGTGAGCCCAGGCTGATCACCGATGTAATATGGATTTCTCCAGTTCTCCAGCAGAGCCTTGGCCGCAGCACTATCCGGATCGGTCTTAAGCACCGAAAGCGGAAAATCCACGGGAATCAAATTTCCACCAACCGCATCATTGAGCTGCTTCCAAGCCGCCGGCGACGGCCACCCGGCATCAGAAGGCCGCCGCCGCGAAAAATTCGCACCCGCCGCCAACACCCGCCGCGGCAAAACCGGAATGAGCGCCGCCGCCCCAATCGCCTTCAAAAATGCCCTTCGGTTCATCGATCCTTCTAACATTCGCGATTGTTCCCCTTCCCACTGAGGGAAGGGGTTAGGGGTTAGGTTGCCAGTGTCACGACACTCGCGCGGATGCCGCTACGCTCTCACCTGAATCGGGCTCGCCCCCGCTCTCCAGCAGCTCGATATTTCTCTCATGCGTGGAACGGTCGATGCCGTAAAACATCAGGACCGCGATCGCAATCGCGCTGAACGTCGCGACAATCGGAACAAAGACCATGCCGAGGTGATGCAGGATCGCCGGGTCCACCTGGCCCGGTGTCGCATGCTGCGGAAAACTGACCCATGCGAGCATGAGTCCGGAAAGGAAGGTGCCAACTCCTGTGACGCATTTCGATATGAGGCCGTTGGCGGCAAACAGCAGCCCTTCCGATCGTTGTCCCGTCGACACCGCCGCATCTTCGACTACATCCGCCATCATCGAGGTTACAATGATGAATCCACTTAGCCCGAGGGTCGCGGCGAAGAAATTGAAGAGAAACACGATCGCGAACAAAGCTTCGGTGCCGTTGGGCGGCAGCATCCCGATCAAGCGCATCGCGATGGGCGCCACGGACGCGAACAGCGAGGCGAAAAAGACGAAGATCATCGACTGCTTCTTTCCCCAGCGCTTCGAGATTGCCGGCGCCAGACCAACCCCGGCAAAGGCGGCGAACAGCGTGGCTGCCGCGAGATACGACATTTGCGCGGGCGTGAGTCCGAAGAAATACGCCGAGATGTAGAAGTCGAGTCCCTGCCTCAGGCCGGTAGAAATGGCGCCGACTATTCCTGAAATCGTCAACGCGAGAAACGATCGATTGGTCAGCGTGCCGCTCAGCTCTCGAAACTTCTCCCGCCATGTGCCCGGTATCCTCGGCGCATGGACCAGGCTCCCGATAAAGCGCTGAGTGCCCACGCACGAGATGATGATCGACAGGAAAATCACGATGCTGGCGATCACCGCCATTTGCTGGTAGCCCGCGCGATTAAGCAGGCCTAGAGGATGTGTCGCGTCTTTGCGCAGGAAGACCTGCAGCGCGAGCACCGAGATCGCCGCTCCGCCCAGCGTTCCGAAAAAGAAGCGCGAACTCATCAGCGTCGTGCGCTGGTCGTAGTCCAGCGTGAGCTCCGGTCCCAATGCTGAACTCGGGATTTCATAAAGACTCAGCAGCACTCGCACCGTCATCAGCATCACGGCCATGTAGATAAGCAGATGGATCTGCGTCCATCCGAGCGGGGGATCGAACAGGAAATAGAATGCGACCGCGGTCGGAATCGCGGAAGCGTACATGAACGGATGACGCCGGCCCCATCGCGATCGCGTGTGATCCGACCATTCCCCAATCAACGGATCGCAGATCGCATCGAAAATCAGCGTCAGCGCCATCGCGCCGCCGACCCACGCCGCCGGCAATCCCACCACCTGGTTGTAAAACAGCAGGAGCGCGGAAGTGAGCACGGCCAGATGCACACCAAAGGCGATCGATCCGACGCCGTACAGGATATTGGTCCACAAAGTCAGCTGCGGACGTCCTGAGGTTGAATCGTTCTTCACCACGATCGTTCTCCGCGCGACGAACACTCGAGGCCGCCATCTACAAAAAGGATTTGTCCCGTCATCAGCGAATTCTCCGGGCTCACGCACCACGCTAGGATGGCGGCCATCTTCTCCGGGCGACCCGGATATGCGCCGCGCATCGGCACCATCCGTCCCGCCGCAGCTCTCCGCTCGGGATCCGACAGGATGTACGCGGCAGCCGGCGTGTCGATAAAGCCTGGTGCGACCGCGTTCAGCGCAATTCCGGCACCGGCCCAATCCGGCTTGCCCGCGACTCTTCGACACCAACAGTTGAGCGCATGCTTGGCGCTGCCGTAAAGATCCAACGGCCCCTTTCCCGTTGCGATAGCGTCTCTGCCGGCGGCGACTGCCCTGGGTTCGTCCATGCTCAGACAAGCCTCGACAACTCGAGGATCGATCGGCCCTAACGAGGCAACCGAGGAAACCATCACAGCTCGAGGCGCAGCACTTGCCGCCAGCATCGGGCGCAAACCTTCGAGCGTCGCCACCGAACCGAAAAAATTCAACGCGAGCATAGTCTCGGACGGTCCGCCACCAGCATTGGCGACGATCGCGTCGATCTTCCCTCCAGACACGCGTACCACGCCGTCAACCAACTTCGCACGTCCTTCGATTGTCGCCAGGTCCGCGACGACATCCGCATCGTGTAGATCACAACCGATGACGCGGCTTCCTCGTTCCCTTAGATAACTCGCCGTAGCCGCTCCGATTCCTGACGCGGCACCTGTGACGACATACGTTCGATCCATATAAATTTTCTCGACCCAATTGTTCCAATTCTTGCGGTCCGACTGTTAAAACGGATATTCTAAAATAAGTAGTTCAGTCAAGAGCGGCGGAGGAGATGGAGGAAAGGTGGCGGATTTTTCAAAACTCAAGCGGGTCCCAGCTGCGGCGGTTGGGGTTCGCGGGCACCGCATACGCGACCTCGCCAAAGCCACAGAACGCCGTCGCGAAATCCTGATGGGCGCGGCGCGCGCGTTCGCGCATGGCGGCTACGATGCGACCAACATGGACCAGATCGCACACGAGTGCGGACTGGCCAAGGGGCACATCTACCACTACTTCCGCAGCAAGGAGGAAATCTTCACCGAGATTCGGACCGACGCGGTGCGCCGGCTGATCGAAAGGCTGACCGCGATCGCGCCGCACGCGGCCAAAGATCCAGAATTGGCGCTGCGCAAGGCGATCGCGGCTGTGATCGGCAGAATCTTCGACGAGGAGGAGCGTTACGAGCTGGGACTGCCAGGGCCGGTGTCGCTCAGCGCGGAGAATCGAAAGCGCATTCGAACCCTGGGCCGGCGTTACGAGCAGATGTTCGCGAATATCGTGCGCAAGGGAATCGACCAGGGAATTTTCGTGAAAGGCGATCCGAAGCTCATGACCTTCGTGATCTTGCGCGCGGCCTTCACTGTCTCCGAGTGGTATCGCGAAGGCGGCAAATGGAAACCCGAATGGATCATCGCGCAGGTCTCGGAACAGCTGGTCAGAAGCGTCCTTCGACCTGCGCGCTAAATCGTGCGGCGCAGAAAATCGAACATCTTGTCGAGTCCATTCTTGCATCCCGACAGCACATCCATCTGGAGGAAGCCGTGCGGCATGTCGTCGAAGATTGCGACTTCGTGCCGGATGTCGGCGCGCTTGAGCGCTTCCGCCATCGAATGCGTCTCCGGCAGCAGTGTGTCCGCAGTTCCGCATATGACGAAGCTCGGCGGCATCGCGCCCGCCTTCACCGCGCGCAGCGGACTGACGCGCGGATCCTCGAGAATCGCGGGATAGCCCGCGCCCGCGTACGCCTTGACCATCCCTTCGAGCGCAGGATTGTCGCCTTCGCGTTTGAGCTGGGCGGGGAAATCGAACAAACCGTAAATCAACAGCGCCGCCTTCGGCTTCGCCCCTGCGTATTTCTCCGCTGCCAGCGACGTGACCGTCGCTGCGGTAAGATTGCCGCCCGCGGAATCGCCGCCAACCGCCAGCCGCGACGCGTCGCCATTCCATCGCTTCGCGTTCTCGCCAGCCCACTTCACCGCGTGAACGCAATCGTCGAGACCCGCGGGAAACGGATGCTCCGGCGCGAGCCGGTAATCGACATTGATCGTCAGGTATCCAGCTTCGGCGAATTGCATCGCGAGCTTGCGATGCGATTTCGGACTGCCCGCGACCCATCCACCGCCGTGCAGATAGACCACCACCGGATGCGGCCCGTTTCCCTTGGGCACCGCAACATCGGCGGTGAGACCAGGCCGGATTTCGACGGCCTCATGCAGTGCGCCAATCTCGGGAAGGTTTTGATTCATCATCGGCGCGAACGTTTCCATCAGCGTCCGCAGCCCATGCACGTCGGTAGGCATCGGAGCCTTGGCCAGCATCTCAAGATAGGAACGTTCCTGTTCAGTAAGCATGGTTGCCTCCGAGATTTCTTCCCGCGCGATTGTTCCCCGTCCCTTCGAGGGAAGGAGTTAGGGGTTAGGTTGCCGGACGCCGAGGTCTACTGCTGCGCCGTCGCGCCGACTGCCGCCTTCACCAGCGGTTCGAGCTCGCCCGACTCGTGCATCTCGCGGATTATGTCGCAGCCGCCGACGAACTTGCCGTCGATATACACCTGCGGAATCGTCGGCCAGTTGCTGTATTGCTTGATCGCGTCGCGCAGCTCCGGATCGCTCAGCACGTCGGCAGTCGCGTACGGTTCGCCGATCTCGTCGAAAATCGCGACGGTGGCCGCCGAGAATCCGCACTGCGGAAAGCTCCGGTTGCCCTTCATGAAAATCATGATCTTGTTTTCTTTGACTGCCGCTTCGATCTTTTCGATTATGTCCGCCATGTTCTTTCCTTTATCTGCGGTTCTGATATTGCGCCGGCGTCAGCGTCTTGAGTGTCAGCGCATGCACCTGCACCCGCATCGCGTCGCCCAACGCCTTATACACCAGTTGATGCCGTTCGATTAGACCCTTGCCCTCGAAACTCGAACTCACCACCAGCGCCTCGAAATGGTCCCCGCCGCCGGTGTAGTCGCGCACTTCGACCTGCGCATCAGGAATCCCGCGCGCGATCATCGTCTCGATTTCTTTGGGGTCCATCACTGATCCGGCATCTTAACCCGCATCGCGACCGTGAATCCACCAGCGACGGAATTGGCATGCGGGGCTACGCGCCCCGCGCCCGCGGCAGGGCTGACCCTGCACCCAGTGATAGGAAAGGAAAGATGCGGGACTTCGTCCCTGTTAGAAGTATTTCAGCGGAAACGCCGTTGGGACTGACGTCTTTAGCCGACTGGGGCGAGCCGCGCCTGTCCGTGATTGCATTCCTTGCGGCATAGTTGGATAAGCGATCAGCAGTAAATGGGGGAGTAGTCAATTAATACATCGAGTCATCGGCGGACCGACACGCGGTTTTCACGTCATCTGCATGCGATAGCGGCGGCGGTCGCGATTTCGCTCGCGGCGATTCTGAATATTGGCGCCACGGCGTACACGGAGGTCGGGGTGGGTTCTTCTCCGGTCGCAGATTCGAGGCGTCCGGCAGTCCAGGTCGCACCGAAGAAAGTCGATTTCCAGAAGTTTCACGTCGGCATGACCAGCCCTTCACACCGGGTCGCGTTCACCAACAAGAGTGGCGTCGATTTGCCGGCTCCGAGCGTCGCGGTCAGCGGTACCGGTTTCAGCTTGAGCCCGTATGTATGTCCCGGCATTTTGCCCCCGGGTGCCAATTGCCCGGTGTCGGTCACGTTCCAGCCAGTATCCAAGGGCAAGTTCCACGGCACGCTGACCTTCACCGACGGCGGCGCAAAGAGTCCGCAGAAAGTGAAGCTCGAGGGAATCGGTCTGGCCGCGGTTCCGACCCCGACCGCAACACCGACTGCTACTGCAACTGCTACAGCGACCGCCACTCTGACGGCGACCCCGACCCTGAGTTCGACCCCCACCCCGGCCATCACCGGAACTCCGACGCAGAGCGCCACTGCGACGCCGACCCGAACACCTACGCCCATTCCCCCCTTCACCGGCACGGTGATGAGCGGCGGCAACATGGCGCCGCCAATTCCTGTGTCGAACTCCTTCGTGACGCTGTGGTCCTTCGGAACGACCGGCTATGGAATGGGCGCGACCCCGATCGGGACTGCCTTCAGCGCCGCCGACGGCAGCTTCATTACTAATGAGACATCTTTTGCCTGCTCTAAGGATCATCCCTATGAGTATTTGACCGCGGTGGGAGGCAACGCCGGTGGAGGCGCCAACGGCAGCCTTATGATGATGAGCTCGCTGATCCCATGCGACCAGGTATTTTTCAAACAGAGACACTTTGTCATCAACGAGGTGACGACAGCCGCCACTGTGTACGCACTGGCCCAATTCCTGAGCACAAGCAGTCCCGGCATCGTAGGAGCGCCCTTGACCAACGCGGCCGGCCTGGTCAATGCGTTCGCAACGGTTCTCAATCTGGTGGTTCCGGATGACGGAATAGCACTGAGCACCACCCCAGCCGGAGACGGCACGGCGCCGCAGCAGAATCTCAATTCGATTGCCAACGCGCTGGCGGCTTGCGTTCGGAGCGATGGGGCTTCTTCTGCACCGTGCATCGAGTTGTTTAACTGCGCATTGCCCGGAGCAGTTTTCAGTGCCGGAGCATGCACTGGCGGCACCGGATCGGTCACAGATACATTGTCGGCGGCGCTTTCGATCGCGCTGAATCCGGCGAGCGTATCGATAGCGGGAATCAACGATGTGGCGAGCAAAGTGCCAGTGAACGGCCCGGCGCTGGCATCCACGCCGAACGACTGGTCGATGCCGCTGAACTTTGCCCCGGCCGGTTCGAGCCTGAGCCCGGTTGATCTGGCGTTGGACAGTTCGAGCCGCCTCTGGGTGGTGAACTCCGCAAACAGCGTAACCGCGCTGAACAACGACGGCACGCTGGACGGCAACTTTCAGCCTACCGGATCGAACTTCAACGGTACTGCTCGAGTGGCAATCGACAACTCGGATCACGTGTGGGTGACGAACCTGACCGGCAATTCTGTAACCGCGCTGAACAGCGACGGGACTCTGTTGGGGAACTTTGCCCCCGCCGGATCGTCCTTTAACCAACCCTACGGCGTGGCGATCGACGGCTCGGGCCACGTTTGGATCGCGAACGGAGGCGGAAATACGGTAACGGCTCTAAACGGCGGAGGAACTCTGTTCGGCAACTTCGCGCCAGTCGGGTCGAACTTTGATGCGCCGTTCGGCCTGGCGATCGACGGCGCGGGCGTCGTGTGGGTGACGAACAACCTCGGCAACACGGTGACCGCATTGAACAATGCCGGTACCCTGTTCGGCAATTTTGCGCCTGCCGCCTCCATGATTGATAACCCGACTGACGTGGCAATCGACGGCTCGGGCCGCGTCTGGATGACGAACGACACCGGCAATACCGTGACCGCTCTGAACAACGCGGGGACCCTTTTCGGCAATTTTGCCCCGACCGGATCGATGTTCAATGCGCCATTTGGCGAGGCGATCGACAGTTCGGGCCGGGTCTGGGTCACGAACGTTAACGGTAGCACCGTAACCGCCTTGAACAACATCGGGACCCTGTTCGGCAACTTTGTCCCGCCAGGAGCCAACTTCAGCAACCCACGCGCCGTGGCGATTGACAGTTCGGGCAACGTTTGGGTGGCCAACACTGGCAACGCCACCATCACCGAACTGGTCGGAGCTGCCGCTCCCGTAAAGACCCCGCTCATCGGCCCGCCGCAACTGCCCTGACGCATGCGCTCAGGATCGAAGCGCCGTTGAACGAACACGCCTACAATGCATCGACGGCCGATGATCTGCGGCTGCTCCAGGTCGATATCGATACAATGTTCGTCATGTCGGCGACCGGGTGCATCGAGCGCGAGAACGATCCTGATCGTTCGTCGGGGCCGCGCGTGTTCTTTGCCGGCTGTCCGTTCGGCAATCTTACCCGCGTCCGGTACGATGTGGACGATCAACTCGCGATGCGCATACTCGAGATTGCCGCTAACGAGCCTCGATGGCGCGATCCTGACGCGATGCCGGAGTGCGCGGAGAAGATCGTCGAGCTGTTGTCCGACGGCCAACCAGCCGCAGTCTCGACGGCGCTCATCTACCAACTTCCCACCGGCCTGCGATACGAACACCCGGCCGCGATTGTGCGCGGCGATTCCGACGAGGGCCGACAGATGCTGGCGCGCCTCGCGGACCGTGGGATGCCGGATTATATGCAGGCCGCGGGATTCAAGGGAGTAGGGGACTTCTGGGAGCCATGGTGTGCCGCACTGGACGCCGGCGAGATAGCGGCGATAGCGTTCGCGGCGCGCCTCGGAGTCTCGGGCGCCGAGCTCGGCGTCTATACGTTTCCAAAATACCGCGGCCGTGGACTCGCAGCCGCAGTCACCGCCGCGTGGTCATCGATGACCGTCCCTCAATCAGCACGCACTTTTCTACAGCACGTCCAAGTCCAACCGATCCTCGCAGCGCGTAACCGCCCGCCTGGGCCTGCGTCTTATAGGGACAAGCTTCCGCATCAGTTGACCAGGCCAGGACTCAAGGTAGCGATAGTTGGTAATACGTCATGGCTGAACTGACTTTCCGGGCAGTTGGCGTCGATGACTGGCCCGCCATTCTCGATCTGGCACATCTGTCGTTAAGTGAGCTGACGCGCGTCCCTCGTCAGGACGAATGGCTTCAGAACCGACGGGAATTTTCTCCTTCGGACGGTTTCCAGCATCAGTTCGTTGCCATCTCCGGCGAGCGCATCGTCGGCTACGCCGCTGTCGAGCGTCGCAATGGTTCGGCAGAAAACGTGTATCGAGTATTCAATGTTGTGGCGCCGCACGAGCGCAGTTCGATCGGAACTATTCTCTTCGAGAAGCTGCGCGGGCACTTAATCGAGTTGGGGGCGCGCCGCGCGTGGATGATGGAACTCGCAGCCGACCGCGGCTTCATCTCGTTTCTTGAAGGACTGGGATTCATTAGCGTGAACACCGTCGGGCTGCTTGACGGAACGACCGCGGTGAGGATGGTCATGGAGTCGCCGTTTCGGCCGGGCGCCACACCGACAGCGGCCGTTATAGACCGATCAGGTGGCGCCATTTTCGCCTCGCATCGAGTCGCCGAGAACTATCGCTTCCGCGCTCCCTACTCGCACGAAGTGTTCGAGACGCTTCTCGATCTTTTCGAGGATCGGCCGCGAATCCTCCTCGATGCGGGATGCGGCCCCGGCAAGATCACGCTCGGCCTTATCGATCATCTCGATCGCGCGGATGCGGTCGATCCTTCAGCAGAGATGCTTCGCGTCGGACGTTCTATGCCGAACGGCGACAATCCAAAGATCCGGTGGATTCAATCGACGATGGAAGACGCCGTGCTCGAGCCGGCGTATGGGCTCGTGGTCGCCGGGATGAGTATCCACTGGATGGATATCTCCTGGGTGCTGCGGAAATTCGCGACGGCGCTCACGCCCGGCGGGTTTCTCGCGCTCGTGTCCGGCGACGCACCCGTCGATGCGCCGTGGCAGGACGAAGAAAAAACTTTCATGGCGGAGTTCATCTACAAGGTCAGTGGCAAGCATCCGGTGGGATGGCGTGGGACGCGCGAGCAACTGAACGACCCAATGCTCCTGCACCCTGGATTTCAGGCGGTCGGGCGCCAGATCACTTCACCGACGCAGATATCGCAGAGCATCGCGGATTACCTGCGCTGCGAGCATTCGCGCGCCAGTTGGTCCGAGGATTACCTAGGCGAGAAATTGTCCGTCGAGTTCGACTCCGCGATGACGAAATTGCTCACGCCTTATGCGAGCGGTGAGATGCTCCAGTTTTCAGTCCAGACGCGCATCGAATGGGGCCGTCTTTAGACCTCGTCGAGAGTGAGCAGGTAAACTACTTCACGACCGAGATGTCCACGACGTGGCCGTTGATGTCGTCGGGCTTGCTTGGCCCGCTGGGACCTTTGACGCCGTCGAGCAGCATCCGGGTGCTCTCGCTGATCTCGCCCGCATGGCCCGCCCCGACGATTCGCGAGACCAGTTCGCCGTCGCGGTTGATGAACAACGTGGTCGGGATCGCCTCGACTCCCATCGTGTCAACCAGCCGCTCGTCGGCCATCGCGATCGGATAGTTGATCTGGAACTCTTCGACGAACGGCGCGACCGCCTTCGCGCCGTCGCCCTGGATCATGTCGCACGAGACGCCGATTATCACCAGCCCGCGCGATTTATTGTACTTCCGGTAGAGCGAAACCAGTTCCGGAATCTGCTTGCGGCACGGGCCGCACCAGGTCGCCCAGAAATCGACGATCACCGGATGGCCGCGGTAGCTGCTCAGGTCGATACTCTTGCCGTCGAGACCGGGCGCGCTGAAATTCAGTCCCTGCGGCGCCGGCGACGCATTCGCTTGCGGCGTATCTTGCGGGGTGTCCAGCCGGAAAAGCGGCTTGGGCTCGTCGCGCTTGGCGAAGTTGAAGAACAGGGCGCCGGCGATCAGCGCCAGCGCGAGTGCTATGCCGACCGCGCGCAGTAACTGTCGGCTGCCGTTCATACCTGCTCGATTACAGTCGCGATACCCTGGCCGATCCCGATGCACATCGTCGCGACTCCGAGCGCGACTCCGCGCCGGCGCATCTCATGCGTCAACGTCACGACCAGCCGCGCGCCTGAGCATCCCAGCGGATGTCCGAGCGCGATCGCGCCGCCGTTCACGTTGAGCCGCTCTTCGTCGATCTTGAGATCGGTGTTGCACGCGAGGACCTGCGCGCCGAAGGCCTCGTTGATTTCGAACAGGTCGATGTCGCCGATTTTCAGTCCCGCGCGCGCCAATGCTTTATGCGTCGAGGGAACCGGACCCCATCCCATGATTTCCGGACGCACGCCGGCGACCGCAGTCGCGCGAATCTTCGCGAACGGTTTCAGGCCGAGCGACTTCGCCCGCTCCGCGCTCATCAGCAGCACCGCGGCCGCGCCGTCGCTTAACTGCGAGGAGTTGCCCGCGGTCACCTGGCCGTCGGGCTTGAATGAAGGCTTCAGCCCGGCGAGCTTTTCCATGGTCGTTTCCGCGCGCGGACCCTGATCGACGTCAACCACCTGCCCGTCGGGCAATTTGACCGGGACAATTTCTTCCTTGAAGCGTTCACGCGCCGCGACCGCGCGCATGTTCGATCGCAGCGAGAATGCGTCCGACTGCTCGCGCGTGATTTTGTACATGTCGGCCAGCCGTTCAGCCGTCATGCCCATGAAAAACATGTCGCGCGGAAACATATCCATCAGCTTCGGATTCGGCAGGATTCCCGAGCCCATCGCGACGTGCGTCATGTGCTCGACGCCGCCGGCGATTGCGACCTCGCCCGCGCCGGTCATTATTTCCTGCGCCGCGAAGTTGACCGCCTGCAGACTCGAGCCGCATTGACGATCGATGGTAGTGCCAGCGACTTCGACCGGCAGCCCCGACAGCAATCCAATCATGCGGCCGACGTTCAGGCCCTGCTCGCCGGTCTGATTCGCGCATCCCCAGACCACGTCCTCGATCTCTTTAGGATCGAGCTTGGGATTTTTCTCGAGCAGGCGGCGGATACACATCGCGCCGAGATCGTCTGCGCGGATATCCTTGTAGTAGCCCTTGTCCTTGCCGGCTTTGCCAATCGGCACTCTGACTCCATCGACGATAACAACTTCGCGCACGATGCTCTCCTTTGGTGGCGGTCGCGTCGTTAGTGCGCGCCGCAAATCCTTAACTCTATATGATACTACGCCGCCGCAATTCCGATAGTCGTAAACTGTCGTAGCCGAGCACGCTCGACAGCACCTCGTCGGTGCTCTCTCCCAGGCGCGGCGCGCGGGTCGCAGGAATATCCGTATCACCGGCGCTCTTGAGTGGCGACCCCGGCACAATCAAGCCGTCAAACTCGGGATGATCCGCGTGGAGAATCATGTTGCGCGCCGCGAGATGCGAGTCGCGGGTGACTTCCTCGACGTTGGCGATCGGCGCGCACGGCACCGACGCATCAGAGAGCAACCGAAGCCAATGGTCGCGCGGATGCGTCGCGAAGATGCGCGCCAGAGTTGTTTCGAGCTGCGGATGGTTCGCGGTGCGATCGGCGTTGGTAAGAAATCGAGGGTCGTCCTTCAGCTGCGGCATCGCAATCGCGTCGCAGAAACGGAGCCAGATAGCCTCGTTGCCCGCGCCCATGACGAAGTAGTCGTCGGCCGCGCGAAACTGCTGGAATGGTGTGATCGACGGATGGCGCGTGCCGAGCCTGCCGGGAATCTTGCCCGACACCGAGTAGCGGGCGAGCGCGTCCTCGAGCATCGCGACCTGGCAATCGAGCATCGCGATATCGACGTGATTGCCGACGCCGTCGCGGTCGCGCACGCGCAACGCCGACATGATCGCAATCACCCCGTACAGCGCCGCCGACAAATCGCCGACCGAGACGCCGCATCGCACCGGCTCGCCGCCCGCATTTCCGGTGATACTCATTGTGCCGCCGAGCGCCTGGGCCACGATGTCGTACGCAGGCGCGGAAGTCATCGGACCGGTCTGCCCGAAGCCGGAGATCGAGCACAAAATTATCTTCGGATTGGCAGCTTTGAGCTGCTCATAGCCGACCTTGAAACGATCCATCGTGCCCGGCGAAAAATTCTCAACCACTACATCAGATTTAGCCGCCAGCTCCAGGAATACCGCAGCGCCGTCTTCAGTACGCAAGTCGAGTGTGACGCTGCGCTTGCCGCGATTGACGCTGTAGAAATATCCCGAGTCTCCGGACGGCATCATCGGCGCAAAACTGCGCGAGTCGTCGCCGCGCCCCGGCACCTCAATCTTGATCACCTCGGCACCGAGGTCCGCCAAATTCATCGTGCAAAACGGCCCGGCCAAAACGCGGGTCAGGTCCAACACACGAACCCCGCGCAGCGGCTGTTGATCGATCATCGAAGGTAATCCTTGTGTGCAATTTGCCGGTTGTGGCAAATCTTAAAGTTGCGCCTTAAATCGAGCGTCACGCGCTTTTGGCTGGTTGAATTGAGCTGAAAAGGGCGATTAACACTATCCGTAGTGGTTCGATGGTCGCTCGGCCACCAAGGGTAGCTTCGTTCCGTCAAAAAATATTTTGCTGGAAGCTGGCGTTCCCCGATTTCGAAACGAGTCGGGAGAGTATGAGGCCTCCTTACGCATGAGGTACCGTATCACAGAAAATTCGCCTTGATCAGGCCGAAAAGTTCATCCCCGCCAACGAGTCGGTAGTGTGCCAGTTCCAGCTTTGTTCAGAGACCAGCACGCTGCTAGATGGTTGCCTATGAAGCCCCGCCACGCAGCCGCGCTCGCGCTTATATTCCTGACCGGATGCGGCGCGAGCATTGACGCTGCAACGCGAAGGGCCGAGGAAGCTTCGAGACGCGCCCGGGCGGCTGCTGCACGTGCCGAAGCGTCAGCCGGACAATCAGCTACAAGCGCAGACAGAGTAGAGAATATGGCGGACAAGGCGCAGGATGATGTGAGACGAGCGAATGATGCAGCCGCATCCGCGCTCGTCATCTGGTCCCAGATGGTGCCGCCGGAAAGCTGTTGTCCCGAAGACATTGTCCAAAACGCGCCCCTGTCGAAATGGGAGGTTATCACTCAGGGGATCATCTACATGAGCAAGGCTGAATGTGAGAAGGACATAAAAGAGTATGCGACGAAAGGCTATAAAGAAGACATCAAGCAATGTTCGAACTTTACTTGTGCGGTCAATGTCAGCCGACCTTTGTCCGCTCGTTGCATCGCCAGCGACGATCCCCGTGTCAAAGACAATCTGGACATGAAGCTTCAATTAAGAGACGCCCCTTGGGAATTGGGACTGCCCGCAACCTCGAATTAGGACATTCGGCCTGAAATTAGGACAGCGACGTTTGTTCTAAGGGCTAGCGGCGGCGGGGTCTGGCTTCGCGGGCGCGCATTGCTTCGGCGGGGGTCATGATCAGGCGCGGCTCCTCTTCGGCTTTCTGCTGTTCGGCGGCTGCGACCGTGCCGAGTTGGGTGCGAATAAAAGCTTGAAAGAAAACTGACCTTCGTCACGTCGATTCCGTCGCGGAGGCGCGCGGCGGCGGCCGCGGCCCATCCGGCCTGCTCGCGGCGGCCGACTCGCGCGAGGTAGTACGCGATGTCCTCGAGGCGCCGCTGGATCCGCTTGCCGTTGTCGCCGCTCAGGAGTTCGCCGGTCGCGCGATCGATGACCGCATTCACGCGCTCCTGCTTGTGGACCGGACTCAGGACAATCACGCTCTCGCCGGCCTCATTGATTTCGTCGACGTATCGCTTGAGCAGAGCGTCGGGCAGTCGCCATTCGAGCAGTTCGGGTTCCTTGAGCAGCTCGACTGACGGCTCGGCAGCAACTTCGGCGGCGAGCTCGGTATAGACGGGATGCATCAGCTCGGTCGGCGGCGGTGACGCGATCAACTCGGCGCGCAGCGCGAGGAAGTTTCCGACCTGGCCGCGGCGCGACTCGGGCGTGTTGCGCCATGCCTCGCATGCGATGAAGTCGGCGACGCGCCAGTCGCCATCGACCAGCTTGACTTGCGCGCGACGCTCGAGCTCGTCGCGTTCGGATTTCAGCTCGCGTCGGGAGAGGTGAGAGTTCTGCGCACCGACGAGACCCTCGCTCTCGGAGATGAGCGCCCACATCCGCAGCAGGCCGCCCTGCATGCGCGGCTTGACGATCCAGACGATGCGCGCGCCTTCGCCGTCGATCGGCGAGAGCATCGCGCTTTCTTTTTCAGTGTCAGTGTCGTGCAGGGTGGTGGCGCGGCGGCGTAAGCGCGGGCGCGTCGATGCCGTGCTGCTTCAGCTTGTACAGCGCGCGGCGAACTTCACGACGCAACGCGCCGGACGCACCGGCCTCCATCTCGACGAGCATCGCGCTGGCGCCGCGGTCGGCAATCATCCCGAGTGCGCGCGCGATCGCGACGTCCGTGACAGTCGGTTTGCCCCTGAGATCGCGCAGTTTTGCGATCGCATCGGCGGGCGCGGATGCCGGGTCGAAGCCTGCCTCGAGCAGCTTGGTGTCGTCCGGATTGGTGTCGGTGTGACTTACTCAATTGCGATGCCGGTGGCGAATTCGTGGGAGCCTATGCGCGCGCTCGCCGAACTGTCAAGTTTCTCACGTGAAAAACCTCGAAGCAAAGTTCCGGCTGTCGAATCATGCCGAGGCCGAGGCGCGCGCGAGCGCGATCGGATACACGCGGCGCGCGATACTTCATCAGCGCGACACGTTTTTTCGGGTCGCGAACGGCAAGCTGAAGCTGCGCGAGGAAAACGGCAGCGCGGTTCTGATCTACTACCATCGCGACGAGAGCGGGCCGCTGATGATTAGCAACTACGAGATTGTGAAGGTCGCCGATCCGCCGCGGACGTTAAGAATTCTCGCCGCCGCGCTCGGACCGATTGCGATAGTTGAAAAGGTCCGAATCCTGATGATGCGCGACAACGTCCGACTGCATCTTGACCAGGTTACGCAAGCTGGGCGACTTCGGCGAGATCGAGGCGGTGATTGCAGACGGCGACGATCCCGAGCGCAGCCGCGATGCCGTGAACGAAATCCTCGCAGCGCTCAACGTCGGGAAGGCCGACTTGATCGACGTTTCGTACTTCGAGATGCTCGCGAAGCCTTAGGCTTGGAGTACTTACACTGGTCGCGAACTGACAGAGCGGCGGGCCAGTTTTTGCGACATTTGCACTATCAATATTCGCGCGAGGCTCAGCTTAAGCGAAACGCGCTCCAACGCCGCCTCGACGCGTCCCACGGCCGACTTTCTGCGCAGCTCGGCCTTCAAATCGAGTTCGTCGAGTTTCGCCAGCGCCTTGAGGCGCATGGTCTCGGCTAAGTAATTTATGTCCGGTAGCGTTGGCTCGTTTGATGGCGTCGCGGGGTTCATCGCGGCGCGAATCTGGCGCAGCATGAAGAGCAGGTCGTCCTTGCTGGTCAAAGTTCCGAGCAGCGAGGCGCGCGACAATTCCTGAAACTCCTCGGCGGTCACACCGAGGGCTGCGTTGGTCTCACGGTCGGCACAAAACTCGGCGAAGATTCCGTTCGAGTCCGATCGATCGTCCGTTAGCTGATCCGAAGTCTCCGATTTCTTAAGATCTTTGAACGCCGACATCTGCGATCCTCCCACTAAAAAGCCTGAAAGCTTACGATCACTTTCATCCGTTTGGACGCTTCCAAGTGTGAAATTTCAATCAGATTAATGTTATCTAGTATCTACATATCACCTGAATCTGTCAAGTAGTGTATATAATCATACAAATAGGCATTTACAGCGCGGCGAGGTGCTGAAACGGACGCTGGCTGGAGGCTTAGATGGAAGCGCTGAAGATTGCGTCGGCGCCAGAGGATTCGAGGGCACTGTCCACGAATTTGCGATCGGCGGGGCTGAGGGTCTCGCGAGCCTCGCGCAGCCATTTGAGGCATTTGCCCTGGTACGGAAATGGCTGCTGTACCCACGGGAGGCTGTCGATTTCGCATCGCACTTCATTCGCGCGACTCGCGAGCGCGCGAGCGTTTGCGATCAGGAAGGGGGCATAGACGCGGCCGACCTCGACCAGGAACGGGCGCAGCGCGGATGCGGCATCGTCGCGCGAAGGCCACGCGGCGTTCTCGACGTCCAGCGACGATAGATCGTCGAGATGGGAGACCCATGAGACGACGCGCGGCGCGTCGGCGGCTGCGATCGCGGCGGGAGTGGGATCGAAATGCGCAAGCTGGCTCAACTGGCCAAAGAAACCGAAGTCGCTGGCGCCCGGCCGCGCGCCCATGAGGAACCGATGGCCGGCGACGAGATGCGCGTCGAGCAGGCTCAGCAAGCGTCGGTAGCTCGCCTCGATGACGACTGTCGTCACGTCGTTCGATCCGACCACCCGCAGCCGCTGGATCTGACGCTCCGCAAAGAAGCGCGCCGTCTTCGGGCCAGCGTCTCGCGACTCATCAGCGGATTGCGGTCGAGCGCGAGCACGTGCGACGCCTTGTGAATGTCAGCCGCGTACTTCCATCGATAGTGGAACATCGGCTTGGTGAGCCATTCGTCGGCGTAGTCCTCGAGCAGCGCGTCGAGAAATGCGATCGCCGGATCAGGCGGGATGATCGAGCGCGCCGGGAACATCTTCTCGAGCCTGCGGATTTGAAACGTCGAGTCGATCATCGCTTCATCGGCGCGTCCATTCTCACTGGGGAAGACGAGCACCGGAATAAGCGCAACGGGGACTTCGGGGATGCCGACGTCGTCGGTCGATCCGCGCATGATCCAGGTGAAGGGGATGCGCCGAAAGCGCAGTACGGCGCGCATTTTGCGCGAGTAGGGAGAGCCGAAGCCGCCGACTAGTTTTAATGGGGTCATCTCAAAAGGACCGGGATTCTTCGCTTCGGTCTAGAATGACACAAGGACGGAATGAAGCTCGAGCTTTACACACCTCTCTTGATCCGTGGTTGGGGGAGCGTCGGCTGGCGTCGAGAAAGATCCGGGTCCCTCGGCTTCGCTCGGGATGACACAAGAAGAAGGCGAGACGATGAAGTGTTGGTCGACGCCAGCAACCTAACCCCTAACCCCTTCCCGAGCGGGAAGGGGAACCGGATTTATGTGTGAGAGCAAAAGGGCGTCCTCGCCATTTTGCGATTTCTTCTTACTGGGTGCAGGGGTCACCCCTGCCGGAGGAAGCGTGAAACCCGCCGCGGGTTTCACATTTAATAAAGTGATCTCCCCTTCCCCTCACGCCGGCGCCTCGACCGGCAGTTTGGGATTCCGCTCGGGCGGAAGATTGTCGTAGAGGTCCGCGCGCAAATCAGACTTCAGTTTTGCGTACGCGGGATCGTTCCACAGATTGCGCCATTGCATCGGGTCCTCGCGCAGATTGTAGAGCTCGCCCTCGGTGCCGTCGTAGCGGATATCCTCGATTGGGCGGCGCGGCGGCGCCACCATCGGCGGCACGTTGGCGATATCGAAGCCATAATCGCGCGTCGATTTCTCGTACACCGTCATCGTGTAGCCGTCGCGGTAGATGCTTCGGAGGTGCATCCCGATGGCGGCGAACTGGCTGTCCCATTCGGTGATGACGCGCTCGCGGCCCGAGCCCGGCGCGACGGGCAGCGGCTTTCCCTGCATCCAGTCGGGTACCGGGACGCCCGCGATTTGACAGAATGTCGGCGCGAGATCGAGTTGCCCGACCGGCTCCGCAATTTCGTTGTGCGCGACGTTGGCCGAGGGCGCCGGACGCCAGATCATCGGCAGTCGCATCAACGCGTCAACGTGATACGGGCCCTTGTAGAGCAGGCCGAAGTCGCCTTGCAGCTCGCCGTGATCGGTCGTGAAAATTACGTCAGTGCGCGACTCCCATCCGCGCTCGGCGATGCGCGAGAGGACGCGGCCGCACGCCTGGTCGATCAGTTCGTTCTCGACGTGGGTCATCGCGTTGACTTCGCGAACCTGATTTTCGGTCATCTGGCACGGGACGAAACTGGAGGGACCCCCTTCGAAGTTGCCGAAGCGCCCTTGGTACCAATCGAGCCAATGGCGCGGCTTCTGTGCAAGGATTTTCTCGATCTTTTCGCGGGAGCCGGGATAGCCGGCGGGCAAATCGAGGTCGCGCCAGTTGATGCGACGGGCCTCGTCCTGCGGCGGATCCCACGGATGATGCGGGTCGGGAAAGCTCATCCACACGAACCAGTTATCGTCGGGATCGAGCGAGTCGAGATAGGCGATTGTGCGAGCCGCAACCCAGTCTGTGTGGTAATGCTCGCGCGGAACGGGATTGTATTTCACTTCGGGCGCGCCGGTGTCACCGCCGGGAGCGGCAGCTGAGCAGCGGCGCGAAGCCGCTGATCTCGTCGGGATGGTTTTTCATCATCCAGATCGAGTAGTGCCATCCGCCGATGGGCACGTGCATCGCGAGTTCCATGCGATCGAAACCGCGATACGGACCGGTGGATTCCTTGCGCGCCATCGAGTTCTCGAACCATCGCCCCTGCATATCGAATGCGGGCTCGAAGTGGGCCTTGCCCAGCAGAGCGGTGCGGTAGCCGGCCTTTTCATGGAGATACGCAGCGACACTCGGCGAATCGGGCGGGAGCGCGACGCCATTGGCGACGACGCCGTGCGTGCGGACGTACTGGCCGGTGATCATCGTCGAGCGCGCAGGCATGCAGACGACATTCTGATTGTGCGCGCGGCGATAGTTGATTCCAGTCGCGGCGAGGCGGTCGGCGACCGGCGTTTGCGCGATCGTGCCGCCGTTGCATCCGAGCGCATCGTAGCGCTGCTGATCGGTCGTGATGAAGAGAATATTGCGTCCCATCTTCGGCTCCGTTCGAATCTATTCAAGTGCGCAGTCTATGATCATCAGCAACCTAACCCCTAACCCCTTCCCATAGTGGGAAGGGGGACCGGATTGGGAACGAGCGCCTCTCAAGCCTTGGTCGGATCCAGCAGTTCGAGCAGGTTCAGCGTGATACGCAGCGTGAGGCCCCAGATCGTCTGGCCGCCATACAGAATTGCCGGGAACTTCGACGAGCGAGTGGCAGGGCCCTCGCTGGTCCATTCGTAGTCGCCGCGGAATTTCGGATCGCGCAGCGCGGTCAGGGGCACGTCGAAAATTTGCGCGACCTCAGAGAGTTGCGGTTTCAGCGGCGCGTCTTGCGGGATGACGCCGACGAATGGCGCGACCACGATTCCGCTGGTCGTCGTTTGCATCGTGGCGAGCGCGCCGATTACCTCGACCGTCGAAGGATGGATGCCGACTTCTTCGTGCGCCTCGCGCAGGGCGGCGTCGAGCAGAGTTGCGTCGATTGGATCGACGCGTCCGCCGGGAAACGCGACTTGCCCGCGATGACTGGCGACGTGATCGGATCGGCGAATATAGACGAGGTGAAGTTCGCCGCCGCGCTCGAAGACAGGTATCAGGACGGCGGCGGCGTTGGATTTGTTCGCCAGCGCCTCGCGCGGCGGCGGAGTCACAGTCGAAAGCTTGCGCCGGATAGTTTCGACCTGGAGATTGAACGTCGCGTTGTCAGTCATCGCTACAGATAATCGCGCGCGGTGCACCGGGGCGCAAGCTCACGGCCGGATTTCAATGTGACGGACGCGTAAGCTAACCTCATTCCGGTTGCTGAAAAAACGAATTCATCACATGCGATATTTGATTGGCAGGTACCACGAGATCGCGCTCAAGGGGCGCAATCAGTGGCGATTCGTTGACCAGGTCAAACAAAACCTGCGCGACATTTTCGCCGACTACCGGCTCGGCAACATGCGCAGCGTCGGACCGCGACTGCTGGTGCCTCTGCCCGATGAACTTAGCGACGAGATCGCCGCCGAGCGCGCGGCGCTGATTTTCGGCTTGCAGAATTTCTCGCTCAGCTACTCGACCCCGCGCGATATCGAGTCGATCTCGCGTGAGGCGATCAAGCGCGCGACGGGAAGCAAGGCGCGGACGTTTGCAGTCAGGACCAAGCGCGAGGACAAGCGGTTTCGCGATGAACTTCGGTCGAAATCGATAGCGCGGTTGGCGGCGAAGTGCAGGAAGCGCTCGGCTTCGAAGTCGATCTGAGCGCGCCCGAGCTGACGATTTCGATCGAGATAATGAACGACGCCGCGTACGTGTCCGCCGGCAAAATGCCGGGCGCGGGCGGACTGCCGGTTGGCGTCACGGGACGCGGGATGGCGCTGCTGTCGGGCGGGATCGACTCGCCGGTCGCGGCCTATCGCATGATGCGTCGCGGGCTGCGCCTGGATTTCGTGCATTTCCACGCGCATCCGCTGGTATCGAAGGCGAGCAAGGAAAAGGCGGCCGAGCTCGCGGCGCATCTGACGCGATGGCAGTTGCGATCGACGCTGATGCTGGTACCGTTTGGAAATTTGCAGCGCGAGATCGTCGCGAACACTCTGCGCCCGCTGCGGGTCGTGCTCTATCGGCGCTTCATGCTGCGAATCGCGAGCGCGCTGGCGGAACGATCGCAAGCCACCGTGCTGGTGACGGGCGAGAGTCTTGGCCAGGTCGCGTCGCAGACGCTCGAGAACATGGCGGTGATCGAGAAGGCGGCGTCGTTCCCGGTCATGCGGCCGCTGGTCGGCATGGACAAGAATGAGATCATCGATCAGGCGCGCAAGTTGCGCACGTTCGAGACGTCGATAATCCCCGACGAGGACTGCTGCACGCTGTTCGTGCCGGCGCATCCGGAGACGCGCGCGCGAATCGAGGAAGTCGAGGCGGCGGAATCGCGCTTCGACATCCCGCGGATGATCGACGACGCGGTGCGCGCCACCGAAGTCGAGCGATTCTGGTTTCCGCCGCGAGCGACGAAAGTGGCTGCGAACCAGAGCGTCAGAAACCCAGGCCTAGAGCATCGATATGGAAATTCCACTCAAGGTTGCGGAAATCGATCACGTCGTGTTGCGATGCCGCGATCAGGATCGCACGCTCGACTTCTACACGCGCGTGCTGGGCCTTGCCGAAGAGCGGCGGATCGCGCAGATCGGGCTTATCCAGTTGCGCGCAGGCCGCAGCATGATCGATTTGGTTCCGGCCACTGGCCCGCGGGTCGAGACCGCACTCAACGTGGATCACGTATGCCTCGGGATCGAGGCTCGCGATTTGAACGAGGTCGTGCGCTACCTGCGCGCGCAATCGGTAGAAGTGATCGGCGAGCCGGCGATGCGTTACGGGGCGCATGGCCAGGGTCTTTCGATCTACATCCGCGATCCCGAGGGCAACGTCGTCGAACTCAAGCAGATGCCAACCGCGTCGTAACTGTCAGGCGTCGCGCCGGTCGCATAGGACGCCTTTTTTCTGATAAGCAGGACTGTCACTCCCCGCATTGGTGTTCAGCGGATGGCGTTTGGGCGACTTGTTTTTGACGGAAGCGACACTAAAATCTATCCGTTTGCGAACAGCGTGAAGCATGAAAAAGGAATTTCGACGATGACAAAAATCAGGATTCAAGCCAGGGGCGCGATGCTCGCGGCCGTGGCCGTTTGCGCATTTCTCGTGGCGGGATGCCAGGGGCATTCGCCGCAGAGCGCGGCAAATAACTATCTGGACAATCTAAAGCTCTACAACTACCCGGCCGCATACCAGGCGCTGACCCATCAGGACCAGGTCGATCGCACGATGGATCAGTTCCTGACCGAAATCCCGATGGCGCCCGATGTGAGCAAGGATTGGTTCAAAGGAATACTGCGCACCTATGACTATAAGGTTGGCGACGCGAAGATCGACGGCGACAAGGCGATCGTCACTGTCACTGTAACGCAGCCGGATCTCGCGCTCTGGGAGCGGACGGTGGACGCCGGCCTCAGCGGCGACCAAACTCCTGACTCGATCGCGCAAAAAAATCTACAGGAAAATACTTACCCAAAAGTCACTTACGACGACAACATGGTGATGATGCAGCAGGGCGGCGAGTGGCGCTTGTTCGTCGATTTTCCATTCAAGGAAAATATCATCAAGGAACACAAGGACGCCGTCGATCTCTACCACAAACACGACTACGACAAGGCGATCGCCGCGTATCAGAAAATTCTCGACGAACTCGACAAAGAGCAGGCGACCGGCAACGCGGGCCTCAAATTCCAGTACGGGCGCGAAATGGCTGACATTCAGAATGCGCAGAAGCAGCAGCCTGATGCGCAGGCGTACATTCCGAAAATCGTGCTGAGCGATGTGGACATGAAGATGTCAGCGTCGCGAGTGCCGGGAATTTTCGGCAAGATGACCAACAGCGGCGACAAGGCGATCGACGAAGTTCAATTCACGGTCACCTATTACGAGGGCAAAGGGAAAAAGAAGAGCGCCGTTTTCACCGAGGTGCACACGCCGATCGCGACGCCGCTCGAGTTCACCAACTTCGGGCGGCCGGTGCGGCCGTTCGTGCCGGGCGAGACGCGCGACTTCGGCTTCCGCCTGACGGCAGCGCCGGAAGTGCAGCAGAAGGCGACGCCCGATCTAACGGTCACGTCGATCGTGTTCACGCAATCGGGCGCGCCGCTGCCGAAGGCGGTGGCGCCGACGCCGACGCCGGGGGCTTCGCCCGCGGCGGCCGGCTCCGCCGCAGCCGCTCCCGCGGCTGCGGCTCCCGCGCCGCACTGACGCGGCGTGTCGCCGCGTCAGTGCCGAATTGCGCCGCGGCACCGGATACTCCGGTGCGCGGCGCAATTCGGCTATTATGCTGATGCGCGCGGCGTCGCCGCGCGCATCACAACGTGACCCTCAAGCTCACTATCGCGATCCCCACGCACAATCGCGCAGCGCTTGTGCGCGAGACGCTCGCGAGCGTCTCCGCGCTCGCGATTCCAGCGGACGTCGATGCCGACTGCGTCGTCATCGACAACGCATCCACTGACGATACTGCGGCTATAGTTGACGACTTCGCCCGCGGGGCGGCGCTTCCGATGCGCCGTGTGTTCGAGCCGCACCCGGGTTCGAGCTTCGCGCGAAATCGTGCAGTTGATGAAAGCGCGTCGGACTTTATTTTCTTCATCGACGACGACGCCGTGGCCGAGCGCGATTGGGCTGCCGAACTGCTTGATGACATGCGGCGGCGCGACCTCGACGCCGCCTGCGGGATGGTTGTGCCGCGATGGTCGTCGCCACCGCCGCAGTGGCTGGGGCCGAGCCTGTGGGTCAAGCTCGCGGTTCACGACCGGCGCGCGATCGAGTCGGCGCCAACCGCATCGGCCGAGCGGCTCGACAACTATTTCAGCGCCAATGTCGGATTCAAGCGCTCAGCGTTTGCGCGCTTCGGAAAATTTCGCGAGGACCTCGGCGTGGTCGGCGGCAATCCGATTTCAGGGGAGGATACCGAACTGTTCGCGCGCATATTGGAGCATGGCGGTGCAATGGGCTTTACGCCGCGCGCGATCGTGCATCATCTGATACCGCGGAGCGGATGACGCGCGCGTATTTGCGCCGCAAAAGTTTCGCGTTCGGCATGGGCACCGCGTTCGCCGGTCTGCAAAACCACAATCAGTTCGACAAGCTGGTCCGCAACGGAGTCAGGATGGCTACCGCGGCGATGCGCGGCGATCCCGAGCGCGCGATTTATCACGAACTCGAATGCGCCAACTTTTTCGGCTACTGGCGCGGCCGTTTGATCGCACGTTAGCGCACGGTCACTTCACGTAACTCAGCATCCCGCGCTTCAGGATCGACGCGAGATACGGAATCAACTCGAGAATCGCGAGCTCATCCAGCGTGACCCATCGATGCTCGACGTGTTCATCGGGCTGCAACTTCACATTCTGAAAAACCGTCGGCCTGCACGAGTAGAGCGCCTGCAGGTACGGCTCCGAAATCATGCTGTGCAGTCCGAGCAAGCGGTCGATCGCGACATCAAGTCCGGTTTCTTCTTTGACCTCGCGCAGCAGGCAGTCCTCAAAACTCTCGCCGAGCGCGAGGTGTCCACCGGGAAGGTCCCAGCTCCCGGCCCGGTAGTTCAAACCGGGCGCGCGCCTCAGCACCAGCATTCGCCCGCGGCTCGCGATCACGCCGTGAATGCCGACATAGAATTGCTGCTCCGCCATCGCTGCTCAAGCTAGCGGGCGAATCGCCGACGCGCCACTTCCGCGTTTGTCGGAACCGACTCGCGCGCAGTACGATTCTTTCCGCCTGGAGGTTGGTTGCTATGGAAAAATCTGAGTTCTATCGCGATGCGCGACGCGATTTGACCGGGCCGCTCGACGGTGTTCGCGTGATTGATGCCACGACGAGTTGGGCCGGACCGATGTGCGCGTGCATCCTGGCCGATCTTGGCGCCGATGTGATCAAAGTTGAAGCGCGCGAAGGTGAGGTCGCGCGGCGGATTCCGCCGGCGCTGCCCGGACACGAGCGGCAGATCGGATTTGCGCAGGCGACGGTTAATCGCAACAAGCGGAGTCTCACGCTCGATCTGCGGCGCGACGAGGGGCGCGATATTTTTCTGAAACTCGCGTCGCGCTCCGATGTCATCGTGCAAAACTTCCGGCCGGGGACTTTCGACAAATGGGGCGTCGGTTACGATCACGTTCGCGCAGTGAAGCCGGACATCATCTATGTTTCGATCAGCGGCTACGGGCAGTTCGGTCCGATTCACGATCGCGTTGCGTACGATCCGCTCGCGCAAGCGATGAGCGGGTTTATCTCGCTCAACGGGGCTCCCGACGGGCCGCCGATGAAGGCGCCGACCTGGCTATGCGACGATCTCGGCGGATTGCACGGCGCGATCGGTGCGCTGGCGGCGCTGCGTCATCGCGATCGCACCGGCGAAGGGCAGCATGTCGATGTTGCGATGCTGGATGCGATGCTGTTTCAGTCCAACGGCAACCTGACGCTCGGCGCGATGGGCGTCGAGATGAAGCGATGGGGCAACGAAATTCCGTTTTCGGTTCCGACCAACGTATATAAATGCCGTGACGGACTGGTGATGGCAGGGGTGCTGCTCGATACGCATTGGAAGGTGATGGCGCGGATGGCGGGGCGCGACGATCTCGCCGTCGATGATAGCTTCGCGACGATTCCGGGCCGGATGAACCATCGCGAAGAGTGTAACGCGATGTTCGCAAAGTGGTGCGAGACGCGCACGGTCGAGGAAGCCGTCAGTGAGTGCGCGAAGAACAACATCCCGTGCGCGAAGGTTAGGACGTACGCGGAGGCGGCGCGATGCCCGCACACGCTCGAGCGCGACATGCTGCAGGAGGTGGCGCAGGAAGACGGCAAGCTCGCGCCGATCACCGGTCCGGCGGCGAAGTTCTCGCGCACACCGACCCGGGTAAGAAGCGGCGCGCCGGCTCTGGGAGCGGATACGGAAGACGTCCTCGCGGAACTTGGAATCGATGAGGACGCGCGCAAGCGCTTGCGCGAGAGCGGCGTTGTCTAAGCGACGGCCCCATCCGCCGCCGCCGGGCGTTTCGATTCGAATGCGATCGCCGGCCTTGAGATCGATGTTCGCTTTGCCGGGTAAACTGGTTCGGCGCGTTCCGCGAATGAGAATATTTTTGCCAGTCGCGCCAGGACCGCCGCCGGCGAGTCCGTAGGGCGCGATTGTTCGACGCTCGGTGAGCACGCTCACGTTCGAATCAACCAGGCATTCCAGCTCGCGAATCAATCCGTCGCCGCCACGCGCGCGGCCAGTTCCGCCTGAGCCGCGGCGGATTCTGTATTCAGTGATTCGCATCGGATAGTAGGCCTCGAGCGCTTCGATCGGGGTGTTGAGGGTGTTGGTCATGTGCGTGTGGATGCCGGACGCGCCGGGCCGATCTTTCGCCGCGCCCGCGCCGCCGGCAATCGTTTCGTAGTAGGAAAAGTGGCGGTCGCGAAAACGATCGAAGCCGCCGACCGTGAGATTCGACATCGAGCCTGAACTCGCTGCGGGAATGCGATCGGGCGCGGCTTTGGCGAGCGCGCGGAACAGTACGTCAACAATTCGTTGCGAGGTCTCGACGTTACCGCCCGCGACCGCTGCAGGAGCCAGCGCGTTGACGATCGAACCGGGCGGCGCGACCAGCTTGATCGGGCGCATCAGGCCTTCATTGGCGGGAACGGCCTCGGCCGCGAGGCATTTCATGACGTAGAAAGTCGCGGACAGCGTGATTGCGAAATTTGCGTTGACCGAGCCGCGCACCTGCGGCGCGGAGCCGGTGAAATCGACGACCGCTTTGCCGCCACCGATTTTGATCGCGACGCGAATTGGAATCGGGCCGGTGCCGAAGCCGTCGTCGTCGAGAAAATCCTCCGCGCGATAAGTCCCCGACGGGAAGTTCGCGCGAGCGCCGCGATCATCAGGCGCTCGGCGTAATCCTTGAGCCCGTCCATCGCGGCTTCGACGGTTTTGCGTCCCGAGTTTTTCACAATCGCCAGCAGGCGCTCCGCGCCGACCGACAATGCGGCGATCTGCGCGCGCAAATCACCTTCGCGCTCCTCGCGGACGCGGGTGTTGGCGAGAAACAGGGTCATTACGTCGCGCGCAATTTCGCCGTCCGCGACAATTTTCACCGGCGGCAGTCGGAAACCTTCCTGGTAAATTTCGGTTGCCAGCGCCATCGAGCCCGGCGCGATGCCGCCGATGTCGGCGTGATGCGCGCGGTTGGCGGCGTACGCGAACGGGCGGCGTTCGTTGCCGATGAAGACGGGCGCGACCAGCGTCAGGTCGGGCAGATGGGTGCCGCCGGCGAACGGATCGTTCAGCGCGGCGACGTCGCCACGCTCGAGGTCGAGGTTCGCGATCGCGGCGCGCACCGATAGCGGGGTCGAGCCGAGATGCACCGGAATGTGCGCGGCCTGCGCGACCAGCTCGCCGCGCGCGTCGAAAATCGCGCAGGAGAAATCGTGGCGCTCCTTTATGTTGGGCGAGAACGCGGTCTGCCCGAGCACTACGCCCATCTCGTCGGCAATCGCGGCGAGGCGATTGTTCATGACGGCCAACGTGATCGCGTCGAGCTTCATCGGGTGGCCTCCAGTTGCAGATTGCCGAAGTCGTCCACGCGCAAGGTGAATTCCGGCGCGACGTAGGTGGTGGAACTCAGCTCGACGACGACAATCGGGCCGCGGATACGCGCGCCCGCGCCGAGCGAGTCGCGATCGTAAATCGGCACGGTGCGTTCATGGCCGCCGACGAGCACGCGCCCATTGGATATTGGCGCAGGCTTGCCGGGGTGGCGCGCGATTCGCTTTGGCTTGGCAGTAGATTCGCCGGCGACTGCGCGGATGCGAATGTTCACGACTTCGACGGCGGCGCGCGCGGAGGAATGCCCGAAAGTTTTGAGGTGGGTGGAATGGAAGTCGGCGACGAATCGCGGCGTGAGTGCAATCTCGAGTTCGTAGGATTGACCGCGATAGCGCATGTCGAGCCACAGTTCGTGGCGGATCGCGCGCGCGCCTTCGGCGCGAAGTTCGGCGTGAGCGCGGCGGATCAGTTTTGAGGCGCGCGCCGCCAAGTCTCGATAGCTCGGGATTGGTCGCGCGCACGGTGAGCGAATACTCGCGGCCCAAGGGAGCGCTCGACGCGCCCCACGCGCATAGCAGGCCGGGATTTCGCGGCATCACGATCCGACGGATGCCCAGATCGAGCGCGAGCTCGCAGGCATGCATCGGGCCCGCGCCGCCGAACGCGAGCAGCGCGAAGTCGCGCGGATCGTAGCCGCGCTCGACCGTGATCACGCGAATCGCGCGCTCCATGTTGGCGTTGACGACGCGAATTACGCCGCGCGCCGCCGCAGCCGGATTGGTTTTCATCTCGCGCGCGAGCCGCGACACGGCGTGCGCGGCGCGATCCGGATAGAGCTTCATCCGGCCGCCGAGGAAATTCGCAGCGACCAGACGGCCCGCGACCAGGTCGGCGTCGGTCACGGTACACAGATCGCCGCGGCCGTAGCATGCGGGACCGGGATCGGCGCCCGCGCTGTCGGGCCCGACCTGGAGCGAGCCGCCGGCGTCGATCCGCGCGATCGAACCACCACCGGCACCGACGGTGTGAATGTCGATCACGGGCGTGCGCACCGCGTATCCGTCGGGATGACTCAGGGTGCGGATTCGCGCGCGGTGGTCGAACATCGACACGTCGGTCGAAGTCCCGCCCATGTCAAAGGTGATGAAACGGTCGGTGCCGAATGGACTTGCGAGATCACAGGCTGAAGCCTGTGCCACCAGGCTCGCGGCGCCAATCACGCCGGCGGCGGGACCTGACAGAATCGTGCGCACCGGCTCCGCGCGCGCCATATCGGCGCCGATCGCGCTGCCATTGGATTGCATGACGCGGAGGCGCGCGGGTTTGAGGCGAGTCTCGAGGTTTTTCAGATGCGACGACATCCGCGGCGCGACGTATGCGTTGACGACGGCGGTCGAGAAGCGTTCGTATTCGCGATACTCGGCGAGGATTCGATGCGAGACCGAGAGCGGACGGCCGAGCGGGGCCAGCGTGCGCGCGATCGACTCTTCGCCCTTCGGATTGGCGTACGAGTGGAGCAGGCAGACGGCGAATGCTTCGGCGCCGCTGCGCGATGCGAGCCGGCGAATTCGCGCGAGCTCATTGCGGCTCAGCGATCTTGATGATGCTGCCGTCGAAGAGCGTGCGTTCGGCGACGCCGAAGCGCATCGCGCGGCTGACGAGCGGTTCGGGACGCGACGGCGCGAGCGCGTAGAGATCGTCGCGATTCTGGCGGCCGATTTCGATCAGGTCTTCGAAGCCGGCGTTGGTGAAGAGCGCGATGCGCGCGCCTTTTTTTTCGAGCAGCGCGTTGGTGGCGACGGTGGAACTGTAAGTGACATTCGTTGGCGGCGCATCGTGGAGCATCTCGCGCAGGCCGCGGATGACGGCGTTCGCAGGATCGGCGGGGGTCGAGAGCACTTTGTGCACGCGGATTTCATTGCCGATGATCGCGACCAGATCGGTGAAGGTGCCGCCGGTGTCGATGCCGACCATTATCGAGCCGCGTTCGCGGCCTTTCATGACGCGCTCAACAATATTTTGAAATTGAGCGGGTTGCTCGCGGCTTCGAAAGCGGCGATGCCGTCGTCGAGTGCGAAGGTGCCATCGGTCAGCGGGCGCGGATCGATCTTTCCAGTGGCCAGTGCGTCGAGGGCGGGCTGAAACCGGCCGCATCGCGAGCCGATCACCGTGATTTCGTTGACGACGATTGGTGCGAGGTTGAGTTCAGCCGACGCGGCAGCGGTGCTCTTCAATATGATGGTTCCGCGCGGGCGGACGAGTTCGACCGCGCGGCGAAAGCCGGATTGGCTGCCGCTGCATTCGATGACGACATCGAATTTGTCGCGCAACGAGGACACTTCAGCGGTCTCGAGTCCGAGTGCAGCGAGTCGCGCGAGTTTTTCGGGATGATGGCCGGCAACGATAGGAAGATACTTCTCGCCCTTCAGCGCAATCGCAACCATTGCGCCGAGACGGCCGTCGCCGAGCACTGCGATGGTCTGATTCCGCGCGAGATGGACCTGATCGAAAATCTCGTAGGCCGCGGCGAGAGGCTCGACGAACACTGCGGCATCGTCGGTGATCGAATCGGGAATCGGAATCAAGTTGACGTCGGGCAGCGACAGAAATTCCGCGAACGCGCCGTCGCGGCCGAGGATTCCAAGCACGGTGCGATTGGGGCAATGGCGCGCGAGGCCATTGAGGCACGCGGCGCATCGACTGCATCCGGCGTTGATCTCGCCGACCACGCGTTTGCCGCGGAGCGCGGGGTTTTGCGATTCGACTACGCGGCCACAGAATTCGTGGCCGGGGACGCCGCGATATTGCATGTAGCCGCGCGCGAGTTCGAGGTCGGTGCCGCAGATGCCGGCGAGCGAGACGCGCACGATGCTCTCGCCGGGTGACGCGAGGGGAGTGGGGTAGTCGGTGCGGAATTGGAGATTGCGATCGAAGACTAGCGCGCGCATACGTGCGCGGAATTGTAGTGAAACCCTGCGCGGGTTTCACGCTTCCGCGGCAGGGGTAACCCCTGCACCTAAGTACTAATCGCAAAATGGCGAGGACGCCATTTTGCTCTCAATCACATAAATCCGGTTCCCCTTCCCGCTCGGGAAGGGGTTAGGGGTTAGGTTCTTGCGGCGCTACAGACAATCGCACCGCATCAGTCGGCGGATTTTGCTGAGACGGATTTTTCTGACAATGACTTGGATTTTGATGGCTTGGGTTCAGCTGACGACGACTTGGATTCCGCCGCCGGCTTGGATTCTGCCGCAGGCTTCGACGACGAATCGCTTGACGTTGTGCTGCCGTTGGTGGCGGGTTTTTCACTGGTCGAGGTTGAATCCGAGTCGGTGCTGGGGGTGCTTTTTTTGGCGTAGTCGGTCGCGTACCATCCGCTGCCCTTCAGGATGAAAGAGCCGCGCGACATCTGGCGCTCGACCTTGCTTTTGCAGGTGGGGCATTTTTTGAGCGCGGGTTCCTTGATTCCCTGCATCGCTTCGAAAACGCCGCATTTGTTGCACTTGTATTCGTAGATTGGCATCGCAAAACCGAGGTTGCTAATCGAAAAAGCGGCTCTCCCTACACTCTAGGTAACCACCAAATGCAACGTAGTCAACCGAAACGCGGATTTTTCGCTTTCGATTCGCCTCAAATTCGCCAGCAGACGGTGCTTTGGATTGCCAATTCCCGGTGATCGCTATCGGGGCGGGAAAGGTGTCACCGAATGTTCCATCGGACTACATGCGGGGTCGCGAGCGTGATTCGATCGCAAGTCTGAGCAACGTTGGCAACGTAAACGCGCGAGCGAAACTGGCACGGCATCTGCTGATACGAACGCGCTCGGTTCAAATCAAAAATTTCCGGGAGGACTCGATGAAGCGAATTGATGCGCGAATATTTCCGTTCACGATGATGGCGCTGGTGTGCGCGATGATGTTCTTTGCGGCGGGATCGGCGGACGCAAAGCCGGAGCGATCGTCGAAGCGGCAGCTCACGATTTGTCAGGATACTGAGTTTGCGTTGTGCGCGGCGTCCACCTGCGTCGCGACTGGCGGCTTCGTCAGGAACAACCAGGGCAAGAGGTATCCGGCGGTGACATGCGAGTGTCCGATCGTTACGGGCGACAATGTCGCCGATCTCAACGGCGGTAACATGCAAGGCAGTTGCACGTCGTCGAATCCGGATTTTGTGTACTCGACCTTCGAGTTCTCGGATTCTTTCCCGCAGCTGATCGACGGCACTTGGCAGGACGCGGCGCCGATACCGCAGGTCTGTCCTTCGCACGATTCCTTTTCTCAATGCTGGAACTGGCAGTGCACGCGTGCGGGTACCGTCAATGGCTTTGAGATCGCCGATTGCACTTGTCCGTTGGAGAAGACCAGTGACGCGTTCGTTAGCCAGTCGGGCCAGTTAGGCCAATCAGCGTGCGCCGAGCTGCCAGTAGGCGCGCCGCTTTTTTTCGATCCCAGCTCGACGCACTCTGACAGCGGTCACTGAGCGCCGAGGTTAGTGACCATGCGGTCCCGGTCCGTGAACTGGGTTCGGCATACCGACGTTCGGATCCTGGTTCGGCGGCAGTATCGGCATCTGCAGGGTCTTCAGAAAAGTCACGACTGCCAGCTGATCGGAATCCGACAACGACTCGTACTGGGCCTCCGAGCTGGTCGCCTCACCACCGTGCGCGGTGATCGCGGCGTAGATCGTGTCGAGGTCGCCGCGATGACCCCATGGTCCCGAATTGCCGGTATCCCACAGCTTGGCGGTGAGGAACTGGTCGTGCGGGATCGCGAAATTAGCTATCGGAGGCCTGCAGCGGAGAGGCAGGCTCGTTGCAGTAGTGCGGCTTGTTGTTGTCGCAGATCACGTGGCGCTTCAAATCGGTAAACGCCGCGACTGAGTTGCCGTGGATTCCGGCCTGCGACAGGTCAAAGCAATACGACTGCGAGGTATCGTTGAAAGTGCCGGCAGGATTTTGCGGATCGGGATCGCAGAATTTGGTGCTGGTGAGCGGGAGCGACGGCAGATGGCATCCGGCGCATCCGATCTTGGCGAATAAATCGGCGCCATGCGCTGCTACGCGCGAATCGAGGCCCTGGGTCGAGACGATCGGCGCCGGCAGTGCGGCCTGGAATATCGTCACAGCGGTGATGTCGCCGATGAGGAGTTCGTTGGTCACGCCGTCCTGATCAGGATCGCCCAAGGCCGAAACGCTCGACCGCCTGCATGCCGTGATGTTGATTCATCGCGGTGACGGTGAACTCGCGCAGCGAGCGGAATACGCCTTTGCGCGAAAACGGCTTGATCACCAGATCGGGATCGACGCCGGCGACGGCGCTGGTATCCACGCTGCCGTCGGGATGCGCGGTCAACGCGCCGAACGAAACGCCTTTGGTGATCAGGTTAACGGTGACGTTATGTCCGGATGACTCGGCCTGGCTGATCGCGCCTTTCTGCTCGGCCTGCAAATCAGTGGTCATCTCGCGCCCGAGCATCTCGATTGCGCCCGAGCCGAACATCCCGAGCGTGTTGCGCTCGAGCCAGGTGTTGCTGAAGTCGTCGTTCAGGATAATGCGCGAAACCGGATCGGCGGCTTGCGCGAGCACAAATACGTTTGCGGCGAAGTCACCGGCGCCGCCCGGCTGCGGCTGCGAATGGCATCCGGCGCAAGAGCTGGTCTCGGGCGCGGAGGCCCGGGTGAAGCGGGGCCCGAGAACTGGATCGGCGGTGCGCGCAGCGCCGGTGCCGGTAGTGGCGGGACGTCCGGCGCCGTCGCAGGCGTTGAAATTGGTCACGAAGGTTTGTTGGCCGAGCGCGAACACCTTGTTCAGCGGCATCCCGAGGATCGTCGCCTGACCGAAATGCGCCGGCATCGCGGGCGTATCGTTAAATCCCGGCGGACACTGGCGCACGAAATCAGCCGGGTCGTGCCCCTTTTCCATGTGAGCAGAGGGCGCCTCATTCGGCCGAATTGCGAAGGGCTCAGCGACCGCGGAATGCGGAAGTGCGAAAATGCAAAGGGCTGCAATCAATGAGAAAGAAAAGCGGTGCATCAAGTGGTCCCTCCGATGCGCTACGAACTCGCAGTGTAAATTTTATAACGGAAGGGATTTGAGACAAGAAAAGTAACTGCGAGTCGGGACTGGAAACAGTCCGCGGAATAAAACGGCGACGCAGAGAAGCTCTAGTGTCGCTTGACGATTTGGTGTAACCGCGATGACACCCTGGTCGGTTCGTGGGTGACGATCCGAATCGTTTTGCGGCGCGAGGTTTCGCCGCGGACTATCAGCAGGGCGGAGCGTGGTAAGCGCAATTCGCGGGCGAGATATTCGATCAGCTCGTCGTTGGCTTTGCCTTTTTCCGGCCTTGAGTTAACGCCGATTACGAGGCGTTCGCCGGTCACGCCGATGACGCCGCGACGCGATGCGCCCGGCCGCGCAGTCACTTCGATTATCGACTTCGTCAATAGATACTCGCATCCAGGGCGATTCGGGCGTGGACGGATTTCCGGTTGTGCCCACTCTCACGCGTAGGCGGGGATCAGCATGTGCACCGCGCTCGGGATGACGACGCGCTGGATTAGCTGAATGCCGATGATGACAATCAGCGGCGAAAAATCGATGCCGCCCATCACCACCGGGATATGATTGCGGAACCAATCGAAGACCGGTTCGGTCACCGAGTAGAGGAAGCGGACTATCGGGTTGTAGGGATTCGGCTCGATCCAGGTCATCAGCGCCGCAATGATCACCACGTATAAGTAGAGCGTCAGCAGACCGTCGAGAGTCTGCGCGATGAAAATAATCAGGTTGGTCCAGGCGTACACGCGATGCGCTCTCGCTAGTTGATTCCGCGGCCAAGTTCGCGCGAGCGATCGCTGGCGGCGTGCAATGCGGCAGCAACGATATCAGAAAAGCCATGCTCGGCGAATCGGCGCAGTGCGGCCTCGGTGGTGCCGCCGGGGGAAGCGACGGCGCGAATCAAGTCGGCGGCGTCACGCTTGGACTCGCGCATCAGATGTTCGGCGCCGCGAATCGTCTTCAGCGCCATGCGGATCGCGAGATCGCGCGGAATACCCTCGCTTACCGCCGCGTCGGCCATCGCCTTGGCGAACAGGTAAACGTAAGCGGGGCCGCTGCCTGAAAGCGCAGTTACGACGTCGAGCAGCTTCTCGTCCTTGAGCGCGACGGCGTCGCCGACCGCGTTGAAAATTTTCAGCGCGAAACGCTCGTCGGCGGGCGTGGCAGTTCGCGCACGCACCATCGCCGCCATCCCGTGACCGACCATCGCGGGCGCATTCGGCATCACGCGGATCACTCGCGCGCGCTTGCCGAGTCCGCGGGTCAGGCGATCGATCGTGATACCGGCGGCGATCGAGATGAAGAGCTTGCCCTTGGTGCTATTCGCCAAGACACCGGCGAGCTCCGACATGACGTCGTCGATAGTCTGCGGCTTGACGGCGAGCAGCACTGCGGGGGACTCGCGCAGAACCTCGAGGTTGTCGGCGGTGGCCGCGACTTTGAGGGTGCGCGCGAGCTTGCGCCGGCGATCGGGCGCGACGTCGGACACGATTATGTCGGCAGGCTTGAAAAGCTTGTGCTGGATCAGGCCGTGGGCGAGGGCTTCGGCCATGTTGCCGCCGCCGATGAATCCAAGTTTCTTCACTTTTTCAACGTTGCACTTTCGCTTTTTTCACTGGTCGCGTTTCACGCGACGTTCGCCGAAGACTGCGCGACCGATCCGCACGATGGTCGCGCCTTCTTCGATCGCGACTTCGAAGTCGTCAGTCATGCCCATGGAGAGTTCGCTTAGCGCATAGCCGGATTGTGTCGCAAGACGGTCGCGGAGCTCACGCAAGCTGTGCGAAGTAGGGGCGTGCGGCCTCGGCGGTCGGCGCGGGCGGCGGAATCGTCATCAGACCGTCGATTTCAATTTTTTCATAGGCAGCATCCAAAATGGCGGCGACTCCGTCGGGGGCGACGCCGGTCTTGCTCGACTCGCCGCCGAGATTTACTTCGATCAGCGCATGCACACGCGGCGAAGGTTGCGCTCGTGCGAGCGCCTCGGCGAGGCGGACCGAATCGACGCTGTGGATGAGAGCGAAAGCGCTCGCGGCAGTTTTTGCCTTGTTGGTTTGCAGATGACCGATCAGATGCCATCGAATTTCAGTCAAGTCAGCCAGCTCAGCGCGCTTGGCGATGGCCTCCTGCACATAGTTCTCGCCGAAATCGCGCGCGCCCGCTTGATATGCGGCGCGAATCGCCTCACTCGGCTGGGTCTTGCTCGCCAGCACGAGCCGAATCGACGACGCGTCGCGACCGGCATTATAGGCAGCTGCGCCGATGCGCGCTTGCACGATCGTTAGACTCTCTTTCAGTGCATGATCAATCGCCATTTTTTCTAACCGCACTTCACGCCGTGTCGCGCGAGCGCTGCGACGACGCGCTCGGTCGGCAGGCCCATCACGTTGTCGCGCGATCCTTCGACGTGCGAGATGAAGCCGCCGCCGACGCCCTGGATTCCGTAGGCGCCGGCCTTGTCGAACGGCTCGTCGGTGGCGATGTAGGCTTCGATTTCGGCGTCGCTGAGTTTGCGAAAAGTGACCTGGCTCTCGACCGGTGAGCTCTCGAGAATGCGTGCGGCGCGCGCTATCGCAAAGGCGGTCACGACCGTGTGGGTGCGCGAAGATAGCATCGAGAGCATCCGGCGCGCGTCGGCGGCATCGGCGGGTTTCTCCAGGATGTGAGTATCGCACACGACGATTGTGTCGGCGCCGATCACGATGGCGTCGGGGAAGCGTGACGAAACTGCGCGGGCCTTGTCGCGCGCCATCCGGAGTGCGTAGTCGCGCGGCGATTCGCCCGGCGTGTGCTGTTCGGGCACGCGGCTCTCGATCACTTCAAATGCGATTCCGGCCGCATCCAACAGTTGACGGCGTCGAGGAGACGCCGACGCAAGAATCACTTTGATTGAATCGCTCATCCGGTTCCGACTGTTGCCAGACGCCGCCGCCGGTCGCAAGCCTCATCTTATGAGGAGGGTAATTGAAGACGCGCCGACCATGCGCTAACCAAGATCGGATGAAAACGAGACGGTGGCGCGGCGGCGCGCTGTTGGTGTTGTGTGCCGTGCTCGCCGGATGCGCGTCGGCACCGGCGCGGGCGGATTCGGCGGCAGTTGCTGCTCCAGCGCAAGCAACGGCATCGGCTCCGGCGGTCGCGAGTGCAGCCGCGCCGGTCACTCCACCCACCGACGGGCAGACCGCGTTTCTAAACGGCTATCGCGCCTATCAGAGCCGCGATTACCCGCGCGCGATTGAAAACCTGAAGTTTGCGGCCGACCGCTTTCCCACGCTCGGCGACCACGCGCTCTACTATCTTGCGCTCGCGCAGCATGACCAGGGCGATCTGAACGCTTCGGCCGAAACTCTCGATCGTCTCGTTAAGATGTACCCGAGCAGCGTCGCGATCGATCCCGGCGAGATGCTACTAGCGGACAATCTGTTGAAGCTTGGCAGGAACGCCGAGGCGTCCGAGCGCGCGTCGCGGCTGATCGCGCGGGGTCCGGAAGCGTCGATCGAGCAGACTGCACGAATCGTAGAAGCGAAGTCTCTCATCGCGCTTGGAAATCCAAAGTCGGCTTATGCGCAGTTGATGGAACTTCGCGACAAGTATCCGCATTCCGACGCCGATGCCGAAGCGCGCGTGCTCGTTCATCAGATCCTCGCGGCGCATCCCGAGGTCGCCGATACGAATTCGCTCTCGTACCATCGCGACGAATCCGAGTTGCTGCTGCGCGAAGGCGCGCTGTCCGAAGCGGACGAGCAGGCGAACGCGGGACTCGCGATGAATCCCGAGCCACAGCTTCGGGCGGAACTGGTTTGGGTGACGGTGCGCGCGCTCAAACCGGAGCCCGAACGGGCAAAGCGCGCGATCGCCGAGTATCTGCAGATTGCGCCGCGCGGTCATGACGCTGCGGCGGCGCTCGAAGCGCTGGCGCTGATTTACTGGCACGACGATCAAGACGATCTCTCGCGCGCGACGTTCGATCGTCTGGTCGCGAATTTTCCGGCCAGCGAGCTGGCGCCGGGCGCGATGCTCCGGATCGGCAAGATTTTCGAAGAACTGCATCAGCTCGACTCGGCGCGCGCGCAGTATCGACGGCTGGCCGCGCGCTATCCGGGCAGCGACGCCGCCGAAGATGCGCGGTTTCGAATACCGTGGACCTTGTACGCGGCCCGCAGTTACCGAATCGCTGCCGATGGCTTCCAGAGTGCGGCCGCGCGGGCGAAAGATCCAATCGATCGCGATATGAACGAGTACTGGCGTGCGCGCGCGCTCGAGAAGGCGGGCGACAGCGGTGGCGCTCGCGCGATTTACGAAAAGCTCGCCGACAGCACCGACAGCAACTACTATCCAGAACTCGCCAGCCGTCGCGTCGCGACCGGCAAACCGGATCTGCCGGCGGCATCCGCGCCTGATCCTCGATCCGATGTGACCCCGTCTGTCAGCGGCGTCGCCGAGTTCCACATGGCGCGGCTGCAAGCGTTGCGCGCGCTTGGAATCAAGGAGCTTCAGCCCGATGAGTTGAAGGCGCTGGCTGAAGAGTCGAGTTCGGTTGAGATGCGCCGATTCGTGCTCGCTGGATATGCCAGCGCCGATGCGTGGTACGATGCGATCGTCACGGCCACGCACATGGAAAAGAGCGGGCAGATTGGCCACGACGTCGCGGAGCGAGTGCGCTATCCGCGCGCGTATTGGGATCTTTTTTCATCGGCGTCCACCCGGCTCGCGCTCGATCCTTACCTGGTGCTCGCGCTTTCGCGGCAGGAGAGTCTTTTCAACCCGCGGGCCACGTCGAGTTCGAACGCGCGCGGCCTGATGCAGTTGATTCCGTCAACGGCGCGCAAGATGGCGACGCAGCAGGGGATGGATACTGATCAAATCCGGCTTTACGACCCGTCGGTGAACGTACAGTTGGGGACGGCGTATCTGAAAAATCTGTTCGAGATGTTCCATGGCGATGAGTTCCACGCGGTCGCCGCATACAACGGCGGCGAGAACGCGGTCATTAAGTGGCTCGCGAAGTCTCCCGGCCCCGATGACGAGTGGGTCGAAAATATCGCGTACAAAGAGACGCGCGACTACGTCAAGAAAGTAATCGGCGGCCGGCGCGAGTACTTGCTGCTGTATCATAGCAACTAGGAAGGATCGGGATTCTTCGCTTCGCTCTGAATGACACAAAGAGTGGTGCGGGCGCGGTTTTGGGGTGGAATCGCAGAACCCTCACCGCTGGCCGCGTTGCGGCCAGCCGCCTCTCCCGTAAAGTAACGGGCGAGGTAAGATCGGGCCGCGATTGTCCTAAGGAACCTGAGAGCAAAATGGTGTCCTCGCCATTTTGCGATTTGTACTTTTCACTTTTCACTGGGTGCAGGGGTCACCCCTGCCCAAGGGAGTCCCGCGGAACCCACGGTGGGTTCCGCATTCAATCAAGTGATTTACCCTTCCCCTGGCGCGCGCTTGACAGTTCGAGCGGCATCTCTACACACTTCGGTTGGAAGTTCGGAGAAATTTATTTGGCCTCGCGCGAATTCAAAGCGATCTTTTTCGATCTCGACGGCACGCTGGTCGATATTCACGGGCCGTTGTATATCGCGGCGAAAAACGCGCTCGACGAGCTCGGCCATAAACCGGCACTCACGCCCGCGCGCTTTCGCGAGGCGCTTTCCGCCGATGACGTGTGGCTCGGAGTGCCGGAGCATTTGCGGCCCGAGTACGCGAAGCTTGCATATGCGTACTTTCTGGCGGAGATCGACAAGACCGAACGGCTCGAAGTGTTACCGCACGTGCAGGACACTCTCGCCGAACTGAAGCGGCGCGGTTACGCGACCGGAGTCATCACGAGCCGGCCGGGCGACTCGCAACGGCTGGTCGAGAAGCTCGCGATGGTCGGGCTCGCGTCGTATCTCGACCAGGTCGTCACGCAGACCACGACCTCGCTGCGCGCGCTCGACAAGACCGAAAGTCTCAAGCAGACCGCGCTCAAAGCGGCGGTGCTTCCGCCCGCTTGCATGTACGTCGGCGACGAGCCTCGCGACATCATGGCGGCTCTGGGAGCGGGTTTCGGCGCTTCCGTCGCGGTCGCAACCGGTGCGGCGTCGTTCAAATATCTGCAGACGCATCAGGTGTTCAAACCCGACTACGTGATTCATTCGATGGCGGAACTGATCGACCTGATCGACAACATGAAGACTGAAGCGGTCGAGTAGCGATGGCGCGATTCGAGGACTACGAGGAGCCGCCGCGCGCGCTCGAGGGCCTGAAGGTCGTCGAGCTTCCGTGCCTCGACACGATGCCGTTCATGGCGGCCTCGATGGCGGCGAAGTCGTTCGCGGATTTCGGCGCGGAAGTGGTCAAGGTCGAGCCGCCGCGAACCGGATCGCAGGAGCGCGCGCTCGGACCGTTTCGCGACGAGATGCCCGACCCCGAAACCGGTGGGCTACATCTCTTTCTCAATACCAACAAGCTCGGCGTGACGATCGACCTGGAGAATCCGCGCGGTCGCGACCAAGTGCTCGATCTGCTTGATTACGCGGACATTGTCTTCAATCCGAATCGTCCCGAGGTGAACGAGAAGCTCGGCCTGGACTGGCGCACATTGACCGCGCGATTTCCAAAACTGATCGTCGTGTCGATAACGTTTTTCGGCGCCGAGTCCGCGTACCGAAACTTGCGCGGCGGTGACCTGGTCGCCACGCACATGAGCGGCGTCGGATACGAAACGCCGTGGCATCAGGTGACCGATCCAAATAGTCAGCCGCCGCTGAAGCTTGGCGGACGGCAATCTGACTATTTGACTGGCTATACAGCGGCGGCCGCTGCGATGTGTGCACTGTATAGTCGAAAGAGTAATGGCGCGGGGCAGCATGTCGATGTCGCGCAATGGTTTTCGATGATCAGCATGGTCCGTCCGAACCTCGGATTTTACTCGCACGAAGACAAAAATTCCGACTCGTTCCAGCGGCTCTACTCGCGTCAGAAAAGGGCCGCGCAGTGGGTTTATCCGTGCAAGGACGGATGGGTGAGCTTCAACGCCGGGACCGATCGTTTCTGGCGCGGAGCGAAGAAGGCGCTGGGTCGTCCCGAGTGGATGGATATCGAGTTGTTCGACACGGTATTGGGGCGCGCTTCGAATATCGATGCGATCGAGGCCGGAGTAATCGACTGGCTATCTACGATTACGCGAACTGAGGCATTCAAGAGGAACCAGGCCGAGCACGTGCCGTGCTTCCCGGTGCATTCGCCGGCCGAAGTCGCGGACAACGAGCAGTACAAAGCGCGCAAATTTTTTGTCGAAGTCGATCATCCCGCGGCGCGCGAAGTGCGGATGCCGGGTGCGCCGTGCAAATTCTCGCGCACTCCGTGGCGAATCGTGCGCGGCGCGCCGCGGCTAGGCGAGCACAACGAAAAAATACTCCGGAATCGTTCCGTCGCCGACAGCGACCGAATCGCCGGCGGGAATCTCCTGAAAAAACTGAAAAAGCCGCTGGAAGGAATCCGCGTCGCCGATTTCGGCTGGATCTTTGCCGTCCCGCATGCGACGGCGTGGCTGGGCGCTCTGGGAGCCGACGTCATCAGAATCGAGACGACGGGGCGCCTGACCTGGTGCGATTTCTGACCGGCACCGACGGATCGATCGGCGCTAATCGAAGCGGCGTGTTTCAACGCGATCAATTCGTCGCGCCGCAGCCTTACGCTGAACCTTGCGATGCCCGAGGCGCAGGACATCGCGCGCAAGATTATCCGGCAGAGCGATTTCGTGACCGAGAACTACACCGTCGGCAACATGGCGAAATACAATCTCGCCTACGACGACCTGGTCAAAATCAAACCCGACATCATCATGCTGAGCGGCACGCCGCTCGGGCAGGACGGCCCGTTCGCGCACACCGTGGGCTTCGGGCCGACGACGCAGGCGTTTGCCGGGATGTGCCATATCACTGGCTATCCCGATTCGTTCCCTGCGGAATTGGCGGAACGTGGCCGGACTTCGCGGTCGGGACTGGGATGGTGTTTTTTCTGCTCGCGGCGCTGCACTATCGCGATCGCACCGGGCAGGGCCAGTATCTCGATTTGTCGATGGCCGAGATGGTTACGACGATGATGCCGGAAGCGATGATGGATTTTCTGATGAACGGGCGCGACCAGGCGGCGATTGGAAATCGCGACGAATCGATGGCGCCGCATGGAGTGTTTCCGGTGGCGGGCGACGATCAATGGATCGCGATTGCGATCGCCAGCGACACTGAGTTCGCGACGTTGTGCGAAGTGCTTAGGTGCCGTCGCTGGCGTCGGATCCGAAGTTTGCGCGACTGTACGGCCGGCTCGCGAATGTCGAGGAACTCGAGCGCGAAATCGCGGCGCGCACGCGCCCATCAGCGCGATGAACTGGTGACTAAACTTCGCGAGCGCGGTCTGGCCGCGGGTCCGGTGTACAACACTCCCGAGGTGATTGACGATCCGGTCTTCGCGGAGTCGGGGATGCTCGTGAATTGAAGCATGGCGAAGTGGGCGAGCGAGTCGTGCCGGGACTGCCGGTGCGGTTCAGCGGTATCGATCTCGAATATCGTGGCGCGCCGATGATCGGCGAGCATACAGATGAAGTGATGCGCGAGTTGCGGATATAGCGCGGCGGAAATCGCGCGGCTCAAAGAAGCGAAGGTGCTGATCTAGAGAAGACAATCACCTGCGCGGTGGGCGGCAGGGGTGACCCCTGCACCCAGCGTTAGGACGCGAAATCCCGCAGCGGGCTTTCGCGAAAAGGGTTAGTGAGAACGGAATGGATGATGTTATTGCGCATGGCGGTGGGGCTCGGCCTGGCGCTGTAGCGGTTTGGATTCAGGCGATTCGGGCGCCTTCGCTCAGTGCGGCGGCGATTCCGGTGCTGCTGGGAGTTGCGGTGGCGGCGCGCGAGGGATTTTTTTCGTTCGGGCGCATGATTCTTGCGCTGGTCGGCGCGATGGCGATTCAGGCCGGCACCAATCTGATCAACGACTACTACGATTTCCGCAGCGGCGCCGACAGCGAGCAGTCGCTCGGGCCGAGCATGGTGATTCAGCGCGGGCTGCTGAGCGCCGATCAAGTCTGGCGCGGCGGAATCGTCGCGTTCGCGATTGGCGCGCTGATCGGCCTGGTGCTGGTTTACCTGTGCGGGTGGCCGATTCTCGCGATCGGAATCCCGAGCGTCGCGGCCGGATACTTCTACACCGCGAGCCCGGTGTCGCTGGCATACGTGGCGCTCGGCGAGTTGACGGTTTTCATTTTCATGGGACCGGCGATCGTGGTCGGCGCGTACTTCGTGATGGCGATGCACTTTTCGGCGTCGGCGATTTGGGCGTCGATACCGCTTGGATTCCTGGTCGCGGGAATTCTGCACGCCAACAATATTCGCGACATCGAGAGCGACACGCGCCACGGCAAGCGGACGCTCGCGACGATGCTAGGCCGCGCGGGCGCGAACTATGAGCTGATCACGCTGGATGTCGCGGCATATGTGACGACGATCGTCGCGATTATCGCTGCACGCGATTCCGTGGATTGCGCTGGCCGTGTTTATCACGATTCCGCGCGCGCTCGATCAGATTCGAATCATGACGCGCGAGAGCGATCCGAAGAAGCTGAATCTCGGATTGTTCCGATCGATTCAGCTTCACATGGAGTTCGGCTTGTTGATGATTGCCGCGTTCCTGATCGCGGCCTTCACTGGTTGGTGAAGGCCGCAGTTACTACGGTGAGATCGACGGAGTCACGCCGACCTTCGCCGCGCTGAGTGCGCTGGACGAGTCCGCTAATCCATCGCCGCACTTTTCCCGCGCCAGGATCGAGCGGCGTCACCGTCGAGCCGCTGAAAGTCGCAGCGTATCGTCCGGTGGGCGCCGGCAACGGAGCGCTGACCGAACTGGTCGTTGTCGTCGAGTAAGCTGGCGGCATGCGTCGCGGATGGCGGCGTGGAGTTCATCGAGGTTGGGCCTATCTCGGTAGTGTTGAAGGGAGTATCGGCGCTGCTTGACGGCGCGGATTCGTATGCGGCGCCCGGATTTTCAGGTCCCGGAGGCGCGGCCGGACCGTTGTAAGGTGCGTTCAGGTCAGCCGCGGGCGAAACCGGAATCGAGAAGCTCGGCTTGTAAACCTCGTGAATCTGCGAGGCCGGCATGTCGTGGATTTCCTTGCGGCCGAGTGAGTTGACGAACCGTTGGCGCTCGTCCAGCGCCAGCTCGCGCAGCTCGCTCTTGTTGCGCACGATGTGCGGCGTCAGGAACACGATCAGATTGTCCTTCTGCTTGTCGCTCGACTTGTCGCTGAACAGGTTGCCGAGCACCGGGATGCTCGAGATGAACGGCACGCCCTGGTTGTTGATCTGATCCTGGCTGGCGAGCAGGCCGCCGATTACCGCGGTGCGATGGTTCTGGATGAGCACGGTGGTCGAGGCGGATCGGATAGTCGTCGTTGGACCCAGCGTCGCGTTCTGAGTGCCGTTGACGACGTTGGAAACTTCTTCATACAGATCGAGTTTGACGTAGTCGCCTTCGGAAACCTGCGGCACGATGTCGAGCGTGATGCCGACGTTCTGGCGGTCAACCGAGTTGAAGATTTGTCCGGGCAATCCCGCGTTGGCCGACGCCGATCCGACGAACGGCAGATTCTGTCCGACCACGATCATCGCTTCTTCATTGTCCGCCGTGAGCAGCGTCGGCGCGGAGAGCACGTTGGCGTGGGTGTCGGTTTCAAGCGCGGTCATGAGTGCGAAATCGCATGGGACCTTCATGGTGGTGGAGGTAGCGCCGGTCCCGGTGCCGGTAGCCGCCGCGACCGCGGCTGCGGCTGCGACCGGAACTTTACACAAGGAGTTCGACGCGAGACCGAGGCCCAGTCCGGTCAAGCCGAGCGGGTCGCCCAGCGCGTTCTGAAGCTGTCCGTAGTTGATTCCGCCGACACCAATTGCTTGTCCGCCACCGATGCCGGCGCTGTAGAAACTGACGCCCATGTCGCGCTGGCGTTCGGCCGAGACCTCGACGATCACCGCCTGCACGAAAATCTGGACGCGCGGCGTGTCAAGGTCGTCGATGATCTGCTTGAGGGTCTGCCAATCCTGCGGCGACGCGCTGATAACCATCGCGTTGGTGGCCGGGTCGGCAGTGATATTTACCGGATAAGAAAAATCGATGTTCTTGCCGGCTGAGCTGGCCGACGACGAACCACGCAGCACCGCTCATCGAGCCGCGACTGCGCAATCCGCCGCCGCCGCCACCGCTACCGCCGAATCCACCGCCGCCGCTCGATCCACCGAGACCGCCGCCGCCACTGGCGCCGCCGAAGCTGGCGCTACTGGCCATCCCGCCGCCGAATCCACCGCCGCTTCCGCCGAAGCCTCCGCTGCCGAAGCCGCTGGCGGCGTCGTTGAAGCTCGAGCGGCCGAGCGATCCTTTGCCGGTGGTGGGCGAGAGCGTGGTTGGCCCGCTGCCGCCGTTAAGCAGGTTGTTCAGCACCTGGACCATCTCGAGCGCCTGCGCATTCTTGAGCCGATAGACGTGGATGCGCGAGGTGGCGAGCGGTGGAACGACGTCGAGTTTGAGGACGATGTCCTGGATCTCGCGCATCTGGAGCGGCGGCGCCATCACGATCAGGCAATTGGTGCGCTCGTCGGGAATTACTTTGTAACCCAGCGAAGGGCCGGAGGCGGAAGTCGCGACGCCCATCTGAGGCCGCATCATCTGGGGATTGCTGGCGCTGGCGGCGCCCATCTTGGCTGACATCAGTTGATCGATTTCGGGCGCCAGCTCGCCGGCAAACGCCAGCTTGAGCGGAATTACCACAATCGAAGCCTGCTCGCCGCGCACGTCGAGCTCGCCGATTATCTGGACCAGGCGTTGGACGTTATAAGCATCGTCGGTGACGATAACGGTGTTGTCGCCGGGAAATGCAGCGACCAGGCCGTCGTGCGAAATCATCGGCTGGATGACGCCGATGATGGAAGCGGCGTCGATATTCTTGAGCCGCACCATCCGGGTGACGTATTCATCGCCGCTGGTCTCGGCCGGGGTCTGTGAATTGGTCAGCGCCGCGTTCGAGCGCACGTTGCGCGCCGGCTCAATCTTGATGATCTTGCCGGCCTGAACGGTGGTGAAGCCTTTCACCTGGAGCACCGACTGGAAGATCGAGTAAGCCTGTTCGGGAGTGACCTTGCTCGGCGATATGATCGTAACCTTGCCGCGCACGGACTCGTCGATGATGAAATTGCGACCGGTGATCTCCGAGATGAACTTGGCCAGAACGGGGATGTCCACGTTCTGAAAGTTCATCGTGATTGTATTCTGAGGAGGCAGCCCTGCCGATTCGGCGGCGAAGGATCGGATAGGTGAAGTTGAGAACAGCAGTGCTGCGGTAATCGCCCCAAGCAAAAAACGGCTCATACGAGCTCCCTCCGTCTCGTGTCAAAGCGACGTGAGCATATTTCACGATCGCCGCGCAGCGCAACCCGAAAACTTGCAAATGTCACAGTGCTCGGCGACTATGACGATCACCGGCCCGATTTGATTCAATCGAAGGATAAAAGAAGTACATTCGGGGGCTGCACCCCTGCCTCAACGGTTGCTGGGGCCGCAGAACCCTCACCTGCCGGCCGCGTTGCGGCCGGCCGCCTCTCCCGTAAAAATAACGGGCGAGGTAAGAGCAGCGAGGTGATGGGTTGCGCTACGAATTCCTGATTGGGCTCCGATATTTGCTGGCGCGGCGCCGCGAGCGCTTCGTATCGGTGATAGCGATCATCTCGTTGGCGGGGATTGCGATCGGAACCTTCACCTTGTCGGTCGCGCTGTCGGTGATGAGCGGATTCGAGATCGATCTGCGCGGGCGGCTGCTCGCGTTCACGCCGCAGGTAACGATCGAACGCGCCGACGGCGGCGTATGGAATCCCGCGGACCTCGAAAAAAAGATCGCGGCGATGCCGGGAGTGGTGGCGGCAGCGCCGTACGTCACCTCGCAGGTGATGGCGGTTTCGAGCACCGACTCGGGCGCGCCGGGGCTGGTGTCGGGTGGAATTCTTCGCGGGGTTCAGCCGCATGACAATGCGGTGCTGAAGGAATTAAAAGACACGCTCGAGAACGGAACGCTGGCGGATCTCGAAACGACGCATCCGGTGACGATCGTTGATAAGGGTGTGAAGCGGGTCGTCCAGTTGCCCGGCGTAATCCTGGGCAAGTCGCTGGCGTTCTCGCTCGCGGTGAAGCCGGGCGACGCGGTGATACTGATTTCGCCGGCGAGCCTGGGCGCGGGAATCGGGCCGCCGCGGCTCAAGCGATTCGTGGTGACCGGATTTTTTCATTCGGGAATGTACGACTTCGACTCGACCTTGGCGTTTGTTGCGCTCAAGGACGGACGCGCGCTGCTGGCCGACGACGCGTCGCTCGAAAGCGGACTCGAATTGCGGCTGGCGAACATGTTCGACGCGCCAGCGATTCGCGACAAGATCGCGGCGATGGCGGGGCCTGATTTCGAGGTGAAGGACTGGACCACGGCCAACGCTCCACTGTTCGCCGCGCTCAAGCTGGAGAAGTTCACGTACTTCATGGTGCTGCTGCTGATCGTGCTGGTCGCGGCGTTCAACATTATCGCGACCCTGGTGATGCAGGTAATGGAGCGTCGCAAGGAGATCGCAATCCTGCGTACGATGGGCGCGATGGCGGCGTCGATCGCGCTGGTGTTTCTGTGGCAAGGCGCGGCGGTGGGCATGGTCGGCACGATTTTAGGCACGGGAATGGGGTTACTGACGTGTTATCTGATCGGCACATATCATTTGATTCATCTGCCGGCGGACATGTTCATGGTGAGCAATGTGCCGGTCGAGCTGAATCCGTGGAACTTCGTGCTGGTGGCGGTGGCGACGATCGTACTGTGCATGCTGGCGTCGATCTATCCGGCGTTGCAAGCAGCACGGCTGCGGCCGGTCGAGGTGATCCGTTATGAGTGAGCGAGCATCGCGAAGGATGCGCGGGAACCTAACCCCTAACCCCTTCCCTCGAGGGAAGGGGGACAATCGCGCAATGGGTGTTGCGCTATGAGTGAAGCGCGCGCTCCGGCGGCGAAAGCGAAACCGAAAGCGGCCAAGGGGCGTCTTATCGAGGTGCGCGGCCTCGACAAGACATTCTACGACGCCGATCGCGAGATTCGGGTGCTGCGCAATCTGGATCTGAACGTTGAGGCGGGCGAGGAAATTGCGGTGGTCGGGCAATCGGGCACCGGCAAGTCCACGCTGCTGCATATTATTGGGAGTCTCGAGGAGCCTACTGCGGGCAAAGTTTTTTTCGAAGGCGAGGATTTGTTTGCGCTCGACGAGAAAGCGCTGGCGGAGTTCCGCAACCTGAAGTTGGGATTTGTGTTCCAGTTCCATTACCTGCTGGCGGATTTCACCGCGCTGGAAAATGTGATGATGCCGGCGCTGATCGACCGTCTCGACGACGCCGAGGCGCAGCGGCGCGCGACCGAGATGCTCGAGATCGTCGGCTTGGGCGACAAGCTCAAGCGGCGGCCGGCGGAATTGTCAGGCGGCGAGCAGCAACGCGTCGCGGTGGCGCGCGCGGTGGTGCTGCGGCCCAAGCTGCTACTGGCGGACGAGCCGACCGGCAATCTCGATCCGCATACAGCGGCCGAAGTGCACGACCTGTTTCACAAGCTCAATCGAGAGCTTGGGATCACGCTGGTGATAGCAACGCATAACGACCAGTTGACGCGCAGCGTCGGACGCGCACTGCGTCTGCATGAAGGGAAGTTGGTGGATGAGCGGCGGTGAGCGTCCGATTCTGATTCCAATACCCTCTCCTTGTCCGAGGAGAGGGTTAGGGAGAGGTGCGACGCTCGCAGCCGCAATACATTGAGACTCGCAACGCTGATTTAGTGGTTGCAGTGTCTGGCGTTGAACCTCTCCCGGCGACACCGCGTGACACGGCTTACGCCGACCTCTCCTCGGACAAGGAGAGGTTAGGATTTAAGAGGGCTGCGAAGAACTGCGCGGGGTTTAGTGGAGTCATGTTCGTAAACATCTGGCCGCGAGCGGGGGTTTGGTTTACATGGGGGAGACGATTGGCTAGTTTGGGCGCGGTTTTTGGTGGGTCTGAGTGACATCGGAAAAATTCAACGCGCGCCCGCCGCGCGCGCCGTTATATTGCGGGCTTCGCCGTCCATATCGGGGACTATTGCGCGCGAGCTTCCCGCTGCTGGCGATGATGATCGTTTTGATACTCGCGGCGTCGGTGGCGCGCGCGCAGGGTCCGGTAGTCAACAAGATCCAAATCGTCGGTAATCAACGCGTCGAAGAGGACGCGATTCGCATCCATATCACGCAGCAGGTCGGTCAGCCGCTCGATCCGAATGCGGAGTCGGCCGACATCAAGTCGATCTACAGCCTGGGCTTCTTCTCGGACGTGAGTGCGCACCTCGTGCAGCAGGGCGGCCAGAACGTGCTGGTGTACTACGTCAAGGAGCGCCCGCAGATTACCGACGTTAAGCTTTACGGGATGAAGGCGATCCGATCGAACGACGACAAGATCGTCGCGGCGATGAAGGTGCATCCCGGGGTGATTCTCGACCCGATCGCAGTCAAGGAGACGATCAACAACATCACGAAGGTTTATGCGGACGCGGGCTACACCGACGCCAAAGTAAGCTTCAAGCCGATCCCGCAGCCCGACAACACGGCGTTCGGCGAATTCGACGTGGTGGAAGGGCCGAAGGTCCAGATCACGAAGATCGAATTCGTCGGCAATCACGCCTTTTCGTCTACGCTCCTGGAGGCGAACATGGCGACGAAGACCTATAGCAGGTTGCTGAGTTGGGTCACCGGATGGGGCGCGCTGGACGAGAAGAAACTCCAGGAAGACGTCGATCGGCTGACGGCGTTTTACTACGACAACGGCTACCTCAACGTCCAGATTGCACCGCCGCAGGTGGTTCGCAGCGGCGAGAAAATCACGATCGTGATAACTATCGATGAAGGCACGCCGTACCGGGTCGGCCGAATCGAGATCGAAGGCAACCTGAAGTTTCCGCGGCGCGATTTGCGCAAGCGGCTGACAATGAAGAGCGGGCAGCTGTTTCGCGGATCGGCACTGCAGCGGCAGGTGCTGGCGCTGTCGGATTTCTACTCGAACCGCGGCTACGCGTACGTCAACGTCGATCCGCACACGCAGCTGGTCCACGCGAACAAGCGGGTCAACGTGGTGTTCGTGATCAATCCGGGCCACGAAGTGCTGATCAACCGCATCAATATCACCGGCAACACCAAAACCTCGGACAAGGTAATCCGGCGCGAGATGCAGGTGCAGGAGCAGGAGCCGTACAGCGCCGAATTGATCCGCGATTCGCAGACCCGCTTGCAGCGGCTGGGATTCTTCAGCGACACGCGCATCACGACCGAGCCGGCCACGCAGCCGGACAAAATCAACCTCGATGTGAACGTGGCCGAGGCGAATACTGCGTCGTTCCAGGTCGCAGGCGGTTTCGACAGCTATCAATCGGTGTTCGGCAATTTCACGCTGGGCAACACCAACCTGTTCGGCGGCGGCGAGTCGCTGGTCGCGAACGCGCAGGTCGGATTCCTGTTCCAGAACTACAGTATCTCGTACACCGAGCCGTGGTTCCTGGATATTCCGCTGGGCGTCGGCCTGCAGTTGTTCGACAACAAACAATACCTCCTCAGCTTCAACCAGTCGTCGGCGGGCTTCACCCTGACGACCACCTATCCGCTGACCGAGCTGGGTTTCAAAAAGATCGGGCCGTTTTCGCTGAAGGACGTAACCGCGGGACTGGGCTACTCGTTTCAGAGCATCGGAATTACCGGGCTGAACCAGTTCACGACGTTCCAGATTTTGCGCTACAAGGGCTATACGCAGACCTCCGAAATCACGCCGACGATTCGGCGCTTCACGGTGGACAATCCAACTGACCCGCGCACCGGCACGGTCGAGAGCTCTCAGTATGCAGTTCGGCGGGCTCGGCGGCACCAACTCGTTCATCAAGGGCGTCGCGCATTTCAGATACTTCTACCCGTTCCTCAAGAGCCAGACGCTGGGGACCTTCGTGGTGTCGCAGGGAATCACATTCGGGATCGGGACCAACCTGGAGAACGGGACCGGCGGCGAGTTGCCGCTCTACGAACGATTCTTCCCGGGCGGCGTCGGCGGTCCGGGCGACGTGCGCGGCTACCAGCTTTATTCGTTGGGCCCGCAGGTACCGATATTCAGCCAGAACGGCACGCCGCAGAGCGTGCAGGACATCGGCGGCAGCAAGGAATTGCTGCTGAGCAACGAGATCACATTCCCGATATTGTCGGGCTTGGGTATTCGCGGCGTGATATTCGCCGACGCGGGGCAAGCGTTCCGGCTGAAGGATTCGCTCAACATCTCCGACCTCCAAGCGGCGGCCGGGCATTGGCGTGCGCTGGAAATCGCCATTCGGGCCGCTGGCGGTGGATATCGCTTTTCCGATCAACCCGAGGCCGGCGGACCAGAGCACGGTTTTCGAAGTCGGCGCGGGATCGCCGCTATAGCTGCTCGAATCAGGCCTGATGATTTCTCGACAAGTTAACGGCGATTTGGGCGCGTGCAACTGGATTTAATGCTCGATGGGGTACTATTGTGTATATTTCACGTGGCAACGAATGGCGCGTCGCGAATGTGTCTCGCGCGTCCAGATAGGTAGTCAACAGGAGGCTTTCCGGGCTGTATGAGGCAACGTTTGTTCATCGGTGCGATGTTCGGTGCGTTCCTTGCGGTGACATTGGCGGCAGTTCCCGCTCATGCCGAGTTCAAGTTCGCCTATGTTGACGTGCAACGGGCGCTCAATGAGTGCGATGCAGGAAAGCGCGCCAAGGCTGACTTCCAGGGGCGCGTCACCTCGCTCGAGGGACGCCTGCAGCGGCAGCAGAACGAAGTCCAGTCGCTCAAAGATGAGATGGAAAAAAAGGGCATGCTGATGAATCCCGATCAGCGCCAGTCCCTGCAGGATCAGTACATGGAGAAGCTCAAGAACTTCGAGCGCGACTACAAGGATTCGAAGGACGAGCTGCAGGCCAAGGACCAGGAGGTCACGGCGAAGATCGTGCACGACCTCGCGCAAGTCATTCGCACGCTGGGAGAGCGCGACAACTATACGATGGTGTTCGAGAAGGGATCGATCCTCTGGGGCGCGCCGAATATCGATATCACCGACCAGGTGATCCGCAGCTACAACACGATGCACGTACCGATCGGCTCGGTGGGCGAAGGCGCGGGTGGCGCAGTAAGGCCGGCCAGCGTTCAGAGCGAGCAGCCGGGCGCGTCGGAGCCGTCGGATTTCGGATCGCAGGCGGCCAAGAAGTCCACGATCTCGAAGTAGGCCGCTCGACAAGACGTGAAGTAATTCCCGGTGCCTGACGACGAAACGAAAGTCTCGGAGCTCGAGCGCGTGCTGGGGCTGTTGCCCCATCGCTATCCGTTTCTGCTGGTCGATCGGATCGTCGAGCTGGTCAAGGGCCGGGTCGTAACGATCAAGAACGTCACCTTCAACGAGCCGTACTTCGCCGGACACTTCCCGGGGCATCCGGTGATGCCGGGAGTGCTGATCGTCGAAGCGCTGGCGCAGTCGGGCGCGATTCTCGCGCTCAACGAAGTGGGTGGAGACCCGACGCGTCTGTTCGTGCTGACGGGATTGGATAAGGTGCGATTTCGGCGCCGCGTGATTCCCGGCGATCAGCTTCGGATGGAAGTAAAAATTCTGAAATTTCATCGGCCGCTGTGGCGGATGCAGGCGGTGGCGAAAGTCGGCGACGAGTTGGCGGCCGAGGCGGAATTGTCCGCGATGGAAGTCGAGGAGCAAGTTCGATAGCGGGGCGAATCCATCCTTCTGCGGTAATCGACAAGCGCGCCGAACTCGACACGAGCGTCGAAGTCGGCGCGGGCGCGGTGATCGGACCGGCGGTGAAAATTGGCGCGGGCACGGTGATCGGTCCGTGCGCGATGATCGAGCGCAACACCACGATTGGCGCGCGCAATCGCATCTGGCAGTTCGCGGCGATTGGCGCGGAACCGCAGGACCTGAAATTCAAGGGCGAACCGTCGGTGGTCGAAATCGGCGACGACAATATGATTCGCGAGTTCGCCACCGTGCATCGCGGCACCGAAGGCGGCGGCATGATCACGAAGATCGGGAGTCACACGCTGGTGATGACCTACGCGCACGTCGCGCACGACTGCATTATCGGCGACTATGTGATTCTCGCGGCGTCCACCGGCCTTGCCGGGCACTGCGTGATCGAGGAGTACGCGATTTGCGAGGGCCAGGTCGGGGTGCATCAGTTCACTCGTATCGGCACTCACGCGATCGTGGCGGCGGGCGCGAAGGTCGCGCAGGACGTGCCGCCGTACTCGATGGTGGCGGGCAGCGAGCGCGCACGGCTGGCGGGCGTCAATGATATCGGGCTGCAGCGGCGCGGCTTCAAACCTGAAACGATCGCGGCGCTGAAGTCGGCGATACGCACGCTGTTCTTCTCGAAGCTGCTGCGCGAAGAAGCGATCGCGAAGACGCTCGAAGAATACGGCGAGCTTCGCCGAGGTGCGGCGGCTGGTTGATTTCATAAACAACTCCAAGCGCGGAGTCGTTGGCCGCGAGCGTGAATAAGCTCGGCCTAATCGCAGGCAACGGCGTCTTCCCGCTCGAAGTTGCGCGCGCCGCCCGCGAACGCGGAATAAAAATCGTCGCGGTCGCGCACCTCAATGAAAGCGATCGCGCGCTCGACTCAGTAATCGACGAAGTCACCTGGATCAAAGTTGGCGAGCTGCAAAAAATTGTCGACGTATTCAAAAACGCGGGCGTCGCGGAAGCCGCGATGGCCGGCGGCATCTCACGCGCGCGCCTGAAAGACTCGTTCGCACCCGACGCGCGCGCGCTCAAGATGCTCGCGGGGATCGGGCGCTTCAGCGATGACGCCGTGCTGCGCGGCGTCGCGCGCGAAGTCGAAGCCGAAAACATCAAGATGATCGATCCGGTGCCGATGATTGCGCATTGGCTCGCGCGCGCTGGCGTCGGCGCCGGTCCCGAACCGACTGCATCGCAACGCCGCGATCTCGATCTCGCATTCGAGATTGCGCGCCGGCTCGGCAGCTACGATATCGGGCAGACGGTCGCGGTTCGTGACGGAATGGTGGCGGCAGTCGAGGCGCTTGAAGGAACCGACGCCGCGCTTCGTCGCGCGGCCGCGCTGGTCGGCGCGGGACTGGTGGTGGCCAAGACCGCGAAACCGGGACAGGACATGCGCTTCGACCGCCCCGCGATCGGCCCGGCGACGGTGGAACTACTCGCGGAGATCGGCGCGTCGATGATTGGCCTTGAAGCCGGCGTTGCGCTGATACTCGAAAGCGATCGCACGCTCGAACTCGCGCGCGCGAAGAACGTGACGATATACGGCTATGCCGAAACCGTTGGCTGAGCTGCGGGCCGCTGTAGTTGGCGCGGGACGGCTCGGGACTCTCCACGCGCGCAAGTACGCCGCGCTCGCAGGCATCAAGCTCGCGCACATCGTGGATATCGATACTGAGCGTGCGGGGGCGCTGGCGAAGGAAGTTGACGCGACGCCGCTCGCGGACTATCGGATGCTAATCGGAAAAGTGGATCTCGTAACGATTGCGTCGCCGGGTGTGACGCATCACGAGATTGCGGCTGCGATGCTGAAAGCGGGCATCGACGTGCTGTTGGAAAAGCCGATGGCCGAGACGCTGATGCAGGCTCACGAACTGGCGGCGCTCGCGTCGGCCAGCGGGCGCATTCTACAGATCGGCCACCTCGAGCGATTCAATCCAGCGGTCGTCCATCTGCATTCGATTGTGAAAAATCCGCGCTTCGTGGAATGCCATCGGCTCGCGCCGTTCACCGAGCGCGGCACCGACGTGGATGTGGTGCTCGACTTGATGGTGCACGACCTCGACGTGATCCTGTCGGTGGCGCCGTCGGAAGTCGCGTCGTTGGAGGCGGTCGGGGTCGCAATTCTCACCGACCGGATCGATCTCGCCAACGCGCGCGTCCGCTTCCAGAGCGGGTTGATCGCAAATCTCGTGTCCAGCCGCGTGTCGGCGCGGCGCGAGCGCAAAATTCGCTTTTTTCAGCCCGATGCGTACATCTCGGTGGATTACGAGGCGCGCAGCATCCAGATGTATCGCAAAACTCCGCCGGTGCGCGGCGCGCAGTTCCCGACAATTTCGGCCGAGCAGATCGATTTCGGCGAAGGCGATCCGCTGGCGGACGAGGTCAAAGCGTTCGTCGATTCGGTGCGCAGCCGATCGACGCCCGCGGTCAGCGCCGAGGACGGACTGCGCGTGATGGAACTGACCGAACGGATCAAGGAAGTAATGTTGACCGACGCGGTCGCGCCTTGACGTCCGCAGTGTGCTGCGACAGCATTGGAGCGCAATGCGTACGATGAGGCTCAAGATTTTAGGCGGTGTGATCCTGGCCGCCGGCGCGGCATTTCTCATGTTCACCGCGAACTCGGACTGCACGATGGTGCCCGGCCCGGGCGACGTCGCGGTCAACGTGTCCTCGCTACGTCCGGGCAGCGCGAAGCTATTTTGCTACACCGATGACGCGGGCAGGCGTCTGCGCTTCATCCTGGCGCGCGGCAACGACGGTAAAGTCCACTCGGTGTTCGACGCGTGCCGGCAATGCTTCGCGTTCCATCGCGGCTACCGGGTAGTTGGCAACGAATTGATCTGCCGGGTGTGCGGGAACCACTATCCAATCGCTCACATGACGGACGGCAAGGCCTCATGCGTGCCAGCGAGCCTGCCGCATCAAGACGACTCTGGAATCGTGCGTATCAAGAGCGCTGACCTAAAAGCCGGACACGCGCTCTTCTGACTATTCGAGTAGCTATAGCAACTTGATGTTTGATAGCCACACCATTAGGCAGTATCGCCGCGCCCTGGGACTAGTCAGTCTGGTGGCAATCCTTACGCTGTCGGCATGCGGCGATCGCGAGGCGCGCGGCGACTATCCGGCCGCTAACGGGAATAATTGCCTGCCTGACGTGAGTCTTGTCGATCAGCATGGCGCGGCGGTCTCGCTCGCGTCGCTGAAAGGCAAGCCGGTGCTGATCGATTTCATTTACACGTCGTGCGCCTCGACCTGCCCGATGTTGACGGCGAAGATGGCGGCGATCGCGCATCAGCTCGGACCCGCCCTGGGAGCCGACGTTACCATCGTTTCGATCTCGCTCGATCCCGAGCATGACAGTCCGGCAGCGCTCGCGAAGTATGCGAAGAGCCACGATGCGGACGGCCCCGGCTGGATTTTCCTGACCGGACCGCCGGCGCAAATCGACCAGGTGCTCGCGCAGTTCAAGCTGCGCCGGACGCGCGAGGGTGACGGCACGATTACTCACTCGATATCCGCATTTCTGCTTGGTCCCGACGGCCATCAGTTGAGGCAGTACAACGCGCTCGATGTCAGTCCCGATTCAGTGGCCGCCGACGTCGATCAGGCGCGCGGCAGAAGCTGAGATGACTGCTGCATTGACTATTGATCGAACTTCGATGCGGCAGCTGGCCGCGGCGATGGCATTGGTCATAATGATGGCGAGTCTGCCGTCGATCGGTCTGATCGTCATTGCCGATCGTTCAGGGCCGAGCATCTCGATGGACATCTGTCATCCGCTGCAATCGCTCGACAGCGCGCCAGCGATATTGATTGCCCGCCCGGCGCAACCGGAAATGGGCACGCGAATTCTTTCGCATGAAACCTTCGCTCAATTCGTTCCCATTCTGAAATGTAACTTTGCCGAATCTCCCGATCCGCCGCCGCCCAAGCTGCTTTCCTAGCAAGGAATTCTCACATTTTCGTCAATACATGCTTGCTTGCAGGCTGGATGGCCTCGCGAGCATCCGGTGCGGCCACATGTGGCCGGGGTGGACGTTTATGCAGAGGAATCTTATTTCGGAGCGCCAGGCTTTCGGTGAGAGGGCCAGGCGCGTGTTGCTAGCGACGATTTTAGTGATCGGCCTAACGCCGGGCCTGGTTTGGGCGTGTGCATGCGGATGTGGAATCTTCGAGGTAGGAACCGCATCACTGTTTCCTCAGGGGTCCGGCGGCCAGGTGTGGTTTCAATATGAATACATGGATCAGTACATAAACTTTAAGGCGACCCAGCCTGCCTCCGAGTTCTACAATAACGACAAGTACATCCGGACGAACTTCATGGAGGCCGGCGTTCAGTACATGTTCAATCGAGATTGGGGAGTGATGCTCGAGGTGCCGTATTGGGAGCGTAATTACAAGGGTGCTTATAACGGTAACAACTCCGATATTCACTGGTTCCAGGATAACTCTATCGGCGATATTCGGATCCAGGGGATGTATACGGGTCTATCGGAGGACATGTCGACCGGACTTATGGCGGGAGTCAAGGTTCCAAGCGGCCAATGGACCTATCCACCCTACGATCGGGATACGCAGATTGGCACCGGAAGCACCGATCTACTGCTGGGCGCCTACCACCTAGGAACGATCCCGACGAAGTTGGGGAGTTTGCCGCTGACTTTCAAGGAGCGCCCCTTCAACTACTTCGTGCAGGTCAACTACGATTTGCCGCTGTGGGCACAGGACCAATACACACCGGGCAGGGAAGTAGATGGTGCAGTAGGAGCGTACTACGACTTCGGCAAAGTTGGTTTTCTCAAGGAACTCGCTCCGATGCTCACCTTTCTCGCCTCAGACCGTACGCGGGACACAGGAAATAACGCAAATCCAGGGGCCAGCGGCTACACCCGTCTGATCCTTGCGCCGGGAGGCGAGATCAAAATCGGGGTCATCCGGGCTTACGCAGACATAGAGGTCCCGGTTTTTCAAAACATCAGGGGCTATCAGCTGACTGCGGCCTACGCGACCAAGCTGATTCTGAGCTACAGCTTCTGATGCGACAAAAACAGTGGACCACATTGATGTGTTGGCGCTTAACGGCAACTAGAGAATTATAACTACTAAGAGATGCAGATATGAGTATTCATCGAAGTCTCAGATCTATCGGAATCACGGCAATAGTAATTTCAAGCTTGTTTGCGGCTGCTGGATGCCACAGCGACTCAACCGCGGAGGGCGCTAGTGTCCTTACGGACACCAAGCTCGTCGATCAGAATGGCAACACGCTCTCGCTCGAGTCGCTCAAGGGCAAGCCGATGGTGGTGGATTTCATCTACACGACATGTCCCGGTCCCTGCCTGATGGAGACCGCAAAGTTTGCGAACGTAGCGCTGCGGCTGGGCAACGATCTTGGTTCGAAAGTGACGCTGGTTTCGATCACGGTCGATCCCGAACATGACGGACCCAAACAGTTGCTCAATTACTCGCATCAGCAGGGCGCAGATGAGAAGGGATGGTATTTCCTGACGGGAGGACCGGCGGACGTCGACAAGGCGCTGGCCGGTTTCAAGCTCAGCCGCCAAATCGAGCCGGACGGTTCGGTTGGGCACCTGATCTCCATGATGTTGATCGGGCCAGATGGGCGGATAGTGCGCGAATACAACGGCGAAGCCGTAAAGGCTCAGGATATCGTCGAGGACGTCAAGAAAACGCTGAACAACAGTTGAGAGCCACATGAAGCGAGCGATAATTTTGGGCTCTACGGCGGCGGCCGTTCTGGCAGTGGCATATCTGTGGCCGACGTTTGGTGCTTCATCGATGGAAAATAGCAGCTCGCGCGGCATGATGTGTATCGCGGGTCATTGCTGCTGCGCCCGACGGGGGCATGCAGAGACTGTCGCGGCTATCGGCGCAAACGAACGCTTGACACCCGATCCCGATCAGTTCGTCGGGCCAGCAAAGCAGGCGTACCAGGTTGCGGAGAAGAATCCTGCGCTGCTGGCTCAACTGCATTGCTACTGCGGATGTGACCGGGAGTACGGCCATCAGAATCTGCTCGACTGTTATCGAGGCGATCACGGCTCGAAGTGCGAGATCTGCATGGGCGAGGCGTTGATGGCCCAGCAGCTGGCAGGGCAGGGTTCGCCGGTAGATCAGATACGCGATGCGATCCGCAGGCAATACGCCGGGGGAAATTGACCAATGCCAAAGATGCGCACGACATACTCGTGGTTTGCTGGCGTGCGGGAGTTGCTCGCGATCATTTATGGAGCCGTCTTGGCGTTCGCCTCCGCAACCGTCGGCAACCCTGCTCCCGCGCTGGACGTGCCTGAACTGGACGGACAAACGTTCGATCTAAGTGCGCAGCGCGGAAAAGTCGTAATCGTGAACTTTTGGGCCACTTGGTGTCCGCCTTGCCGCGAGGAGATGCCGGCTCTCGACGCTTTCTACCGGCGGTATCACGGCCAAGGTCTCGAGATGATCGGCGTGAGCGCCGACCGTCCACACGACCGATCCGATGTAACCAAGGTTATGCAATCATACAGCTATCCTGCGGCGATGCTCGATGACGCCAAAGTCAACGATTTCGGGACCCCTGACGCTCTTCCGATGACGGTTGTCGTGGATGGAAATGGAGTGGTGCGCGCAAAGCTCACGCCCGACCAAACAACGGTTACTGAAAAGAGCCTGTCGGACGCGGTGTTACCGCTGTTACCGCAAAAGTCTGCGGCGGATCCTAACGCCAAGCCCTGACGCTCAAGAGCAATTCTCCAGTGCAACCGCTTCTATGAAGAAGCTCGTCTTAGTCGCAATCATCCTGTTGGCTGGATGCGCTTCTTCAAACATCCGGAAAGCGACTCGGATCCAAGGCTCGCACAGTTGGAAAAACAGAGACGAGCACTCGATGCGAGCGAGAAACGGTGCATCGACGAAGCCCTGATCTCGTAGCCATGATGAGATGGCGCGCATAGCAGCAACTCCTGACGCTTCCGCTGAATCACAGATGCAGGGGTAAATCACGAGCGCGATCGCGAAATTTCGCAATGCCGCGTCACTGCGGACCAGGAAAACGCCAATATCGCGGAGCATGAGCGCAATGAATATGAGCTGCAGGCGGAGCAAGAACGTGATCGCGCCTCGTTCATGGCGATTCGTTACGACCGCCGGGCAGCATTGAATGGAAGCGAAGTAATTGGCAACCGGCCTTCCCGCTCACTCAGATGACTTCAACAGTATCGATTGGCACTCCCGATTCAGCCCGGCTGCCTCGAGCAAAGAGTCTCCGATTGCGAATTTTGCGCGATCTCGGCGGCGTTTCCCTGCTCGCAATCGCGTCCCTGGCGGCTGGACTCGTGATGAACCATTTTTCACGCGCTCCACTTCCTATCGTCTATCAAACGCCGGAGCAGCGGTTCGATGCCGAGCTGACGACTCTGGTCGCGGCGCCGCCGTTCAAGCTCGCACCGGCGGCGACGGTCGGACTCGATGAATTCCGTTCAGCTGTCCAGAGCAAGAGTGCACTCATCCTTGATGCCCGCCCGTCCGTCTTCTTCGAGCAGGGACACGTTCCGGGAGCGCTCAATCTCGCGCGAGACGACTTCCCGAAAGATTATAGACGGCTGGCAGGAGTGCTGCAGGCCGCCCATGACAAGCCGATCATCGTGTACTGCTCCGGCGGCGACTGTCATGACAGCCGCCTCGTCGCAAACGCGTTGCTGAGTCTTGGCTTCGGCAATGTCCGCGTCTTCACCGGAGGATGGGATGCATGGTCGGCCGCGGGGCTGCCGGCGTCTGCGGGGAGCGAACGATGACGGTATCCGACAACCGGCTTCACGCCTATGCAGTGCTGGCGGTCAGCCTGGCCATGGCCGGGATTTTCATCTACGCGGCCATCGACAAGATCCGCGATCCGCTGCAGTTCGCGGACAGCATCGCCGCATTCGGGATCCTGCCGGCGGTGTTTATAAGCTTGCTGGCTCTCGCGCTGCCGCCATTTGAGATTGCATGCGGCCTCTTGCTGCTGGGGCCGCGGACCAGGCGCATCGGTGCGCTCGCGATCATTTTACTCTCTGCAATATTTTTCACAGCCTTGGCGTCCGCGCTGTTTCGAGGTCTCACGCTCGACTGCGGCTGTTTCGGAGCCGGCGCGCCGTCGCGACCAAGGATGTGGCTGGAGCTAGTGCTGGACATGGCGTTGTTCGCGGGCGCGCTGTTCGTGTATTTACGCTCGATCGCCGGGCTGCCGGCGGAATAATCGCCCGTCGGAAGTAGTCAATTGATCGGCCTGACGCGGCTCGGGAGGATGTTTGTGCGAAGGAAGCTGGTTCTAACTTTGATGATAGTGTTTGCGATGCGCGCGAGCGCGGCGCACGCACATGGAGTCGTCGGGGACTACGTGTTCCTGGAACCGCTTATCGCCGAGGACCCGACTCCGGCGAATGAGCTCGACATTCTCGAACCGTCGTGGGTCAAGAGCAGCGACGCCAATGACTACTCGATCGGATTCTCAGGCGAGAAGGTCCTTTGGATCGACGACAACTATATGCCGAGATTCAGTCTCGCGGCCGGAACGGCGTGGCATCATGTTTCACCGTACCAGGGCCCGAGCCACGAAGGCGTGGACAATCCGGAAGTGGCGGCGAAATGGGCCTTTTACTATTCACTCGAACACGAGTTTCTCACATCGATTGCGTTGGTCGCCGATCTCCCCGTCGGCAACAAGGACATCCGGGATCAGAGCCATACCAGCCTCGGTCCGGAGTTCTTGTGGGAGAAGGCCTTGGGCGATCTTCCCAATTTGCCGGTGCTGAAGTATCTGCGGCCGTTGGGATTTCAAGGCGATGTCGGCTATCTGCCGGCCTTGGGCGGGCAAACCAGCCACGATCTGTTTGCCGACGTAGTGATCGAATATTCGCTGCCGTACCTCAGCAACAACGTTCAGGACATCGGACTCAAATGGCCGTTCCGAAATCTCTTCCTGTTCACGGAATTCAACTACGATCAGCTAGTCCGAGGGCCGTCGGGCCAGACCTTTCCGACTATCCTGGCGACGCCGGGCATCGCCTACGTCAGCTATCACTACGAATTGAGTCTGGGTACTCAGTTCGCGCTGAACAATGCGACGGTGCCCGCGAGTCACGCCACGATAATCGGATTGCTCGACATATTTTACGATTCGTTTTTCCCGAAGTGGGGCAACTGGACCATTAATCGAGGACCCGGCGAGTGAAGAAATCGGCTATATGGCTATACGCGTCAGCGCTACTGGCTATTGGACTGAGTAATCCGATGGTAGCGCGGGCGCATTCGTTTCCCGAACAGGAAACTCCATCGGCAGGACAAAAGGTTGCCTCGTCGCCGCCCGAGGTCGTGATCAAGTTTGACGCACCGATCGAGAAGCTGTTCGCCAAGCTGGAAGTAGTGGGTGCCGACGGCACCAACGAAGCCGATGGCCCAGCGCAAGTCAGCGACGACGGCATCCGTTTGTCGGTCAAGGTCCCGCCACTGAAACCCGGCGACTACCAGGTCAAGTGGGCGGTCGTTTGCATCGATACGCATCACACCCAGGGCTCGTACACGTTTACGGTCGCCAACGGCGGATCGTGATTCCGCAACCGATATTCGCGTGGCCGTTGGTTGGGGCGCAGGTGCTGATCTTCGGAACCACAGCTTTTGCGTTGTTTGCGGCGCCGCGTGCGGTCGTCGCTGGCGACGTATCGGTGCGAAGCATGCTAGTGCTTTGGCGGGTGCTCGCGCTGATCGTGTTGGTGATGTCGCCGCTCAGGCTGTGGTCCATCGGCGCTGGGATGGCGGACTCGACCTTCAGGGAAGTGCTGCCGTCGATGCCGCAAATAATGCGCGAAACCTTCGCCGGCCGCGTATGGACGTGGAGGCTGGCGACCGTGCTACTATTGGCTCTGGTGGCGTGGATTCCCGCGCCGGGGCGGCTCGCCACAGCGCTGATGTTCGTCATCTCGGCGGCTCTGCTCGCGTTTCAAAGCATTACGAGTCACGCCGTGGACAAGGGCGCATTCGCGATCACGATTCAATTTATACACCAGGCGGCGGCGGGGATGTGGATTGGCGCGCTGGTCTCATTGCTGATAGGCGCGACGTACGGACATGCGGGAGCAGATTGGCTGCGGTCGGCGACTTCGCGGGTATCTCAGATTGCAGGATGGTCAGTCGCCGCTTTACTCGTCACCGGCGTGATCAGAGCGTGGGAGGTACTGGGAGTACAACTCGATCTGCTGGTGAATTCGATCTATGGACGCACGCTGCTCTGGAAGGTCGGCACGGCGGCCACGGTGATATTGATCGGCGGCTACAACCGGTATCGACTGGTAGGGTCGGTAGATGAGTCGTCGGCGCGCGCGTCGCTGATTCGCAATGTTGCGGTGGAATGCGCGCTGTTGGGAGCGGTGCTCGGATGGTCGGCGGTACTGGCTAATACGCCGCCGCCCCATTGAGTAATCAAATGCCAACTAACTATTGAAGGATATATAGATGAGTAATCACCGTAATCTCAGATCTCTCGCCATTGTAGTAATGATGTTTAGTCTATTCGCGATCGCTGGATGCCATCGTGATTCCGGAAGCGCGGCCGCCGAGAGCGTTCTCACCGACGCCAAGCTCGTCGATCAGAACGGCAACACCGTGGCGCTGACGTCGCTCAAGGGCAAGCCGATGGTAGTCGACTTCATCTACACCTCGTGCCCGGGGCCGTGCCTGATGGAAACGGCGAAGTTGGAAAACGTCGCGCTGCGGCTGGGCAGCGACATCGGTTCGAAGGTGACGATCGTTTCGATTTCGGTCGATCCGGAGCATGACGGCCCGAAGCAATTGCTCGACTACTCGCGTCAGCAGGGCGCGGATCAGAAGGGATGGTATTTTCTGACAGGTGGGCCCGCGGAGGTCGATCAGGCGCTGGCGGGATTCAAGTTGAGCAGGCAAGTCGAGCCGGATGGTTCAGTTGGCCATATGGTGGATATGATGTTGATTGGGCCGGACGGCCGGCTAATCCGCGAATATAATGGCGAAGTCGTGAAAGCGCAGGACATCGTCGATGACGTCAAAAAAACTCTGAACAAGGGCGGTGCAGCATGAGACGCGTAATAATTCTCGGCACCTCGTTCGCGGCGATCCTGGCGCTGGCCTACATGTGGCCGGTGCTCGGCGGTTCGAGTGTGAATGGCAATGCGCGCGGAGCAATGTGCGTCGCCGGTCATTGCTGCTGTACGGGCCGGGCAGAGGCTGCGGACGCTCCTGCGCCGAAAGACGCGCAGCCGCGGCTGACGCTCGATCCAAACCAGTTCGTCGGTCCGGTAAAGGAAGCGTACAAATTCGCGGAGAAGAACCCGGCGCTGTTGGCGCAACTGCATTGCTATTGCGGTTGCGACAAGGCGGAAGGGCATCAGAACCTGCTCGACTGTTATCGCGGCACGCATGGCGCGTCGTGCGAAATTTGCACTGGCGAGGCGCTGCTGGCGAAGCGGATGTCGGAGCAGGGATCGCCGGTCGATCAGATACGTGACGCCATCCGTCGGAATTTCGCGCAGGACAATTGAAATCGAACGGGCGGGGCTATTTGCGAGGCAAGGGTTTTCAATCACAATCGCTTCGATGCCGTTGAATGCCGAAGCGCCACCGCGGCCCGACGAGCGCTTGAAAGATACCGCGCGCCGAGGCCGCATCATGATCGTTGCCGGCGAGGCGTCGGGGGATCTTCACGGCGGCGATTTGGCCCGGGAAATTCTCGCGCGCGATCCGTCGTGTGAGCTGTTCGGAATTGCAGGCGAGAAAATGCGCGCGGTCGGCGTGCGCGCGATCGTCCGGATGGAGGACATCCATGGGCTTGGACTTTCGGAGCTGGCGTCGACCATTGGGCGGACTGTCGGCGCGTTTCGCACCCTGCGGCAAATCATCCGGCGCGAGAAGCCGGACCTACTGATCCTGATTGACTATGCGGAGTTTAACCTGATTCTCTCCGGGACCGCACGGCGCAACGGCGTTCCGGTGCTCTACTATATTACGCCGCAGGTGTGGGCGTGGCGGCGCGGTCGGGTCGACAAGCTGGTCGAGCGCGCGGGTCGGCTGGCGGTGGTGCTGCCGTTCGAGGCCGAATTGTTCCATCGCGCCGGCGAGCGGGTTTCATTCGTCGGGCATCCGTTGTTAGACCTCGTCGCCGCGGCGCAAAATCGCGATGAAACGCTGAAGCGCCATGGCTTCGCGCCGCGCGCGCGGATCATTTCGATCCTGCCGGGAAGCCGCCGCGCCGAAGTTCGCTACCTGCTCGATCCGATGGTCAAGGCGGCGCGGATTGTCGCGCGCGATCACAATCTCGAAATAGCGCTCGCGCTGGCGCCGACGTTGACGCAGGCCGAGCTGGCCGAGGTGGGACGAACAGATCTGGCGGGAATCAAGATTGTCGAGAACGACACCTACAACATCGTCGCGGCGAGCGAGCTGGCAATTGTCGCGTCGGGGACTGCTACGCTCGAGACCGCGCTGCTCGGATGCCCCGAGGTGATTGCCTACAAAGCGTCGCCGCTTACCTATATCCTAGGCCGGATGCTGGTGAAGGGAGTCGATTTTATCGGAATGCCGAATATCCTGGCGGGCCGGCAAATCGTGCCGGAACTTATACAGCGTGACGTCACCGTTGAGAAGCTGGTGCGCGCGGCCGAGCCGCTGCTTAGTGATACGATCCGCGCGGAGACGGTCGCGGCGCTGAAGTCGTTGCGCGAGAAGCTCGGATCGCCCGGCGCGGCGGGACGCGTGGCGACGATCGCGCTCGAGATGATCGCGTCGAGGATGGCCGCATGAAGCTGCTCAGCCCGCTGCAGCGGCGGCTCTTCGGCTACATTCGACCATACTTATTTCCGTTTGTGTTGCTGCTTGCGGTGGCGATGCTGTTGCTGTCGGCGGCCAGCGCGGGAATCCCGTTCATTATAAAGCTGGTGGTCGATCTCGTCACCAACCTGAAAGTCGGCAATCAGCTCGATGCGGGCGGCGCCGTGAAGCTGCGGGAATACTCGCTGCTGCTGGCAGGATTATTCTTGCTGCGCGCGGTTGCAAACTTCGGCGACGATTATCTGAGCTCGTACATCACTCAGAAGATGGTGGTCGATATTCGCGGCGACCTTAATGAGAGCCTGCAGCGCCAGTCGCTGAGTTTTTTCAATCGGACGCCGACGGGCGTGATGGTTGCACGAATTATCAGCGACGCCGGCCTCGTGGTGTCGAGCCTGAGCAACGGCGTGTTTTCGATTTTCGGTGACGGCATGTCGCTGATCGCGTTGCTGGTGACAGCCTTTTGGCTCGACTGGGGATTGGCGATCGTCGCGTTCGTCGGGTTCCCAATCATCGTTCTGCCGATCGCGAGCCTTTCGAAAAAAGTTCGCCGTGAAACCAAGAATCAGCAGAAACAACTGAGCGGCCTGCAATCGCTGTTGCATGAAACCTTTCAAGGAAACCGCGTCGTCAAGGCGTTCGGGATGGAAGATTACGAGCGCATGCGTTTCAATCGCGAGCTCAAGCGGCTGTTCCGAATCTTCATGCGGGTGGCGCGAATCAAGGCGTTGACGGGACCGTTGATCGAAGCGCTGGGCGCGGTCGCAGTGGTCGCAGTGGTCTGGTGGGCGGTGGGATCGCTGCAAGCGGGCACGCGCACGCTCGGACAATTCGCCGGATTTTTCACAACCATGATCCTCGTGTATCGGCCGTTCAAAGCGCTGGGCAAAACCAACAACAGCATTCAGCAAGGACTCGCGGCGGCGGAGCGCGTATTCGAGATGATGGATCTTCCGAGCGAGGTGCCCGACGATCCGAACGGAGTCGAATTGCAATCCGGCGCGCACAGCATCGCGTTCGAAAACGTCAGCTTTCGGTACGGCGACGAATGGGTGTTGCACGATATCAACCTCGAGATTGGCGTCGGCAAAGTCGTCGCGCTGGTAGGGATGAGCGGTGGAGGCAAATCGACGATGGCCGATTTGATCCCGCGCTTTTACGACGTGCAACAGGGACGCGTCACGGTGGACGGAATCGACGTGCGCAAGCTGCGAGTCAAGTCGCTGCGCGCGGAAATCGGTCTCGTGACGCAGAGTACGTTCCTGTTCGACGACACGATTCGCGCCAACATCGCGTACGGCAGCAGCGATAAAAAACTTGAACGAGTGATCGCGGCCGCCAAGCTCGCCAACGCGCACGACTTCATTTCGCGGCTGCCCAACGGTTACGACACGATGGTGGGCGAGCTGGGCGTGCGGATCTCAGGCGGCGAGCGGCAGCGAATCGCGATTGCGCGCGCGTTGCTCAAAGACGCGCCGATTCTGATTCTCGACGAAGCGACCTCGTCGCTCGACTCGGCTTCGGAACGGTCGGTGCAGGAAGCACTCGAGCATCTGATGGAAAATCGCACGACGCTGGTGATCGCGCATCGCCTCTCGACGGTGCGCCGCGCCGACCGAATCGTGGTGGTCGTTCACGGCCGAATCGTCGAAGACGGCACGCACGACGAACTGTTTGCGCGCGGAAAAGAATACCGCAAACTTTACGACCTGCAATTTATGTCGCCTGAAGATCTCGCCGGTAACGGCGGTCTGGTTAACTGACCATCGCTGACCGCAGATTCGACCGTCAGCCGCGCCGATCAACAAAGCTCCGATGTTAAGCGCGATCTACAACTTGCTGTGGTACCCGGCGCTGCCGTTCGCGCTGATGGCGGCGCATCCGGCGAACATGCGGGACTATCGCGAGCGGATGGGTCACGGCGATTTTCCGGATACTGTCGGCGCTCCGCGAATTTGGATTCATGCTGCGTCGGTCGGCGAGATCGAAGCGATTCGGCCGGTCGCCATCGGGCTGCTCGAACATTATCCGCGCGCGGTCATGGTGATCACTACGATGACGGCGACAGGGCGCGACGCGGCACAGCGCCGAATCCCGGGTGCTGCCGCTTGGATGCTCGCGCCGCTGGACAATCAGCGCGCGGTGCGATCTTTTCTGATCGCGTGCGGCCCAGGCTGGTGCTGATCACAGAGACCGAGATTTGGCCGAACTATTTTCTCGAATCCGCGCGCGCGGGTGCGACGATCGCCGTTGTGAATGGACGCATATCGGAGCGTTCGATGCGCCGTTACATGCGTGCGCGCGGCCTGTTCCAAAATGCGCTCAGTCGAGCGAGCCTGATCCTTGCGCAGAGCCGCGAAGATGCGCGGCGCTACGTGAAATTCGATATCCCGGCAAGGATTATCGTCACCGGCAACACCAAAATCGAAACGACACAGGCAGATGGTGCGATTCGCTCGGAGCTGATTGCGTTCGCGTCGGGGCGCAAAATTCTTATCGCGGGATCGACGGCGCCGGGCGAAGAGACGGTGATCGCAGATGCATACCGCGAATTGCGCAAGGATTTCCCGCAGCTCGCATTGACGATTGCTCCGCGTCATCTCGATCGCACGCCAGACGTCGAAAACGCGCTGCGGGCGGCGTCGCTCGACTACGTGAAAGCGTCGCAACTCGCTCCACAGAGCGCGGCGCGCGACGTTGACGTTTTGATCCTCGACACGATGGGCGAGCTGCGCAGCTTTTATCGTCGCGGTGCGATCGCGTTCATCGGCGGCAGCCTCGCGTCCGGACGCGGTGGGCAGAATCCTGCGGAGCCCGCGCTGGTTGATGTCCCCGTGCTGATTGGTCCGTATCACGAAAACCAAAAGGAGATAGTCGCGTCGATTGTCGGTTCGGGCGGCGCGCGAATCGTCAAGAACGCGGGCGACATAGTTCGCGAAGCCTCGAAGTGGCTGGGCGACGACGCGGCGCGGCAAGCGGCGGGGCGCAGCGCGCATGCGTCCGTCAGCAAAGATGCAGGCGGCGCACAGTTCGCCTTGAAGCAACTCGAAGCGCTGATTAATCTCGGCTGACCGATGCCCATAAACGAGCCGAGTCCGAATCGCCCACGAATCGAGCGATTGTGGCAACGCGATCTTCCAGTCCATCTGCTTCCTGCGTGGATCGGCCTGGCGGCGGTTGCGGGATTCTATCGAATCGGCGTTGGCGCGCGTCATTTGTATTGGCGAACCATGAAGCAGCGTTCAGGGGTGCTGACTGTTAGCGTCGGCAATCTGACCGTCGGCGGAACCGGCAAGACGCCGTTCACGTTATTTCTTGCCGGCCGCTTGCAGAGCCACGGCCTGCGCGTCGGAATCGTGAGCCGCGGCTATGGCCGCGCGAGATCGAAAGCGCGCGCCGAACTCGTGGCTGACGGCGGTCAATTGAAAATCGCGCCGGAAGATGCGGGCGACGAACCGGCGATGATGGCGAAGACGTTCACCGGTCCGATAGCGGTTGCGCGCCGGCGTATCGACGCGATCGAGCTGCTCGGCAAGCTCGGTCCGCTCGACGCGGTGATCCTCGATGACGGCTTTCAGCATGTGCGCTTGAATCGCGACGTCGATCTTTTGCTGGTCAGCACTGGGAGCGGTTTCGGCAATGGCTGGATGCTTCCGGCTGGGCCGATGCGCGAGCCGCTTCGAGCGGTCGGGCGTGCCGACGCGATCATCGTGATGAACTCGAGTGCTGACACATCTGCGATTCAGCCCGCGCAGATGAAGAAGCTGACTGCACGCAAAGTACTTCATGCGTCGGTGCGGCCGCGGGCGCTCATCTGTATCGAGAATGGAGTCTGGCGTGAAACTCCGCTTACGCTGGTAGGACGCCGCGTGCTCGCGGTCAGCGGCCTCGCCGATTCGAGCGGATTCTACGCGATGCTGCGCGAGCTCGACGCGGACCTCGTCGCCATTTTCGAATATCCGGATCATCACGCCTACACCAACGCCGACTGGCAGGCTATGGTGAACGCGATGCGCGACGCCGACCTCGTCGTCACGACCGAGAAGGACCTGGTCAAGCTCGAGCGGTTTCCGTTCCCGCGCGATTCGCTATACGCTCTCAGGCTCGAAGTGACGATGGATGCGGCCGATGCGCGCGCGCTTGACGAGTTGATACTTGGGCACATGAGGACGGCGACGGCTGATGCGAAGTAGAAAAAATAAAATTCTCGGAGGATTTCGGCGATGGCGCTGAGTCAGGAATTGCTCGACATCCTGGCATGCCCGAAATGTAAGGGCGACCTGCATCTCAACGAACAGAAGGACGGCCTGGTCTGCAGCGCGTGCAGACTTGTGTATCCGGTGCGCGATGACATCCCAATCATGCTGATCGAGGAAGCCAAACCGATCGCGTGACCTCACCGCGGCGCGCGGCCAGTCTCCTTCCCGCGATGAAAGCGATCGACGCGACGCGCGCCCGCCAGTTCGCGTGGATCGCGTTGGCCTTTTACCTCGTCGGGCTCGGCATCTCGGCGACATTTCGCGCACAAGGCGACTTCAACGTTTACTATCGCACCGGGCATCGCGTGCTTCTCGGCCATGCGATCTATCCAGCCGACGACTCCGATCGGTTCCTCTACGCACCGATCTTTGCGATCGCGTTCGCACCGCTCGCGCTGCTGCCACGCCATCTCGCGCAATTTTTCTTCTTCGCGATCAACGCATTCTCGTTGATCGAGTTGATCCTCGGCGCAGGCGTGATTTTGTTTGGCCGCGAGCGAAAACTTCCGGCCGCGCTGATCGTCGTCCCTGTGCTGCTCTCATTTCGATTCATCGACAACAATTTCGATCACGGTCAGATCAATCTCCCGACGCTCGCGCTCGATCGTGTGGACAATCATCTATGCCGACGAATCCCACGATGCGTGGGCGGGTCTGATGCTCGCGGCGGCAGTGTTGATCAAGCCGTTCGCGATACTCGCCGCGCTTCATCTTGCGATTCGCCGGCACTTCGCGACGCTCGGATGGTCTGTCGTCGCCGGGATCGCATTGCTGGTCGTGCCAATCGTGATCTTCGGGCCGCACGGATTGATCGATCAAACCAGCGCGTACGTCACGGCGATCGCTTCAATGACGAATCGATATCGCACGATGCTCACAAACCAGTCGGCCGTGTCCGCTGTCGCGCGCCTGATGAGTCTTCGCGTCGGTACTCAGGCGGAAACGTCGGCCACCGCGACGATTGTTGGAATGGGACTCGAGATTATCCTGGTCGCGGCAGTGTCGCTCTGGGACTGGATGAGCGACGCACGCGAAAAATTCGCGGGTCGCCTCGCGCTGTGCGGATTGTTCTGCCTGATGCCGTCGTTCGCGCCGATTTCCTGGAAGAGTTACTACGCGGCGATACTCGTACCGTACACGGCACTGACTGCGGCGTTGGTGACCGACCGAGGCGCTGACAAGCGCGCGCCGAAGATAGTCTGGACGCTGTTCGTGCTCTCCGTGGTGCTCAATCTCGCGACAGGAAATTATTTGAACCGCATCGCGCTCTTCTACTCGGCGCATTTCATTTCGTCATTGCTCGCACTGGCCGCTGTGTTCGCATTGTGGCTAACGAGCGAGGCAGCCCGGGCGTGAGGCCGCCATCGCAAATGAAGTGGCGCTCCGATCCGAACTTCTCGACCTTCAAGGTCAGGCGCCGCGAGCTGGTGATTCATCGCGATATCGCTCTGCAGGCTGCGCAGGTCATGCGGCAGCTCACTGCGCTGACTTCCGCTGTGGAAGCGGGCGCGGGCAATCGGCAGAGCGCGTATCGGCTAGACCTCGGCGACGGAGCCGAGCTATTCGTGCGTCGCGGACGTCGCGGCGGGCTGATCGCGTCGATCCTCAGCGACGTTTACTTCGGCATCACGCCGCGTCCGCTGACTGAACTCGCGGTGACGGTCGAAGCGATGCGCCGCGGAATTCCGGTGGCCGAGCCGATGGGCGCGATGATCGAATGGCTCAGTCCCGTTCTTTATCGCGGATTTTTTCTGACCCGAGCGGTGCGTGGCATGACGTTATGGGAATTCCTGAAAACGGACGACGATCCAACGGTTCGCACTCACGTGCTCGGACAAGCGCGCGCCGCGATCGACACGATGCACGACAAGGGTCTCTTTCACGCCGATCTGAATCTGCACAACCTGCTGGTGACGCAAGCGCGCGACAGTTTCAGTGTGATTGTCATCGACCTCGACAAGTCGCGGCTCTTCGACGCGCCGTTGTCGGCTGCGATGCGCCGCGCCAACGCGGCGCGCCTGATGCGGTCCGCACGCAAGCTCGATCCGTCAGGGAAATTTCTCGACGCGGCTGCGCTGTCGATTCTTAGTCTGGAATGATCCGGGAATTCAGTCGCGCTTCACCGCGATCGCGTCGATCTCGATTCTTGCGTTGCGCGGCAGCGCCGCCACTTGCACCGTCGAGCGCGCCGGATACGGCGGTTCGAAATGCTCTCCATAGATGCGGTTCACGATTTCAAACTCCGCAAGATCGATCATGAAGATGGTCGTCTTGACCACATCGACAAAATCCAGACCGGCCGCCGCGAGCACTTCGCCCAGGTTTTGCAGCACGCGCCGAGTCTCGAATTCGATCCCGCCTTTGACGATCGTCCCCGACGCCGGATCGAGTGAAATTTGCCCCGAGCAGAAGATCAGCCCGTTTTGCTCGACCGCTTGCGAGTAAGGACCAATCGCAGCCGGCGCCTTCCTGGTGTGAATCGAAGTTTTCATGAATAGCGATTACCGTTTTGCTGGCCGAGGCGCGACACCCGCATCACGCCGTCGATCGAGCCGATCGAGTTCATCAGGTTGTTCAACTGGCGCGCGCTGGTCACGCTGACCTCGAACACCGCCAGTGCGCGTCCGTCGGCGCCGTGAGTTTTCACTTCGGCAGTCGAGATGTTCACGCCCGCCGACGCGATCGCCTTGGTCATCGCCGCGAGCAGGCCCGGCTGATCGGCGCACAGCACTTCGAGCCGAATCGGGCGCGGCGCTTCCTCGCCGTCCTTCCACACCACCGGCACGCGCCGCTGCGGATCGGTGTTGAGCGCATGCGGGCATCCCGCGACGTGCACCGTAACGCCGCGCCCGCGCGTGATGAAGCCGGTGATCGCCTCGCCCGGCAGCGGATTGCAGCATTTCGCGAATCGCACCAGCATGTCGCCGACGCCCGAGACCACGACCGCGCCGCTTGCGGATTTGCGCGCTTCCTTCGCGGCGCGTTCCCGTTGCGCGGGTCCGAGCGGCGTCGCCGGTTTCTCGGGACGATAGATTTTCAGCTCGTCGGGCGTGAGAAGTTTTCCGAGCAACTGCGCCGGCGTGATTATTCCGTAGCCGACCGCCGCGAGCAGGCTGTCAACGTCGCGCCGCGAAAATTCCGCGAGAACGTTGTCGAGCCGCTTGTTCGATCTGAGTTGCGTGACGCTGAGCTTGACCGGTTCGAGTTCGTGATCGATTAGCGAGATGCCAAGGTCGCGCGAGCGTTCCGCCTGCTGATTGCGCAGCCATTGGCGGATGCGCGATTTCGCGCGCGCGGTGGCCGCGTAGTTCGTCCAATCTTTGCCCGGCACCTGCTTTTCAGAGGTGAGCACCTCGACCGTATCGCCCGATCGAAGCCGATAACGCAGCGGCACCATGCGCCCGTTGACGCGCGCGCCCGCCAGATGGTTCCCGACCTGCGAATGGATTCGGTACGCGAAGTCGATCACGGTCGAGCCGAGCGGAAAATCGAACACGTCGCCCTTGGGCGTGAAGACGAAAACTTCCTCGGGAAAAAGATCGTCCTTGACCGTCGAAAGAAATTCCTGCGGGTCCTTGAGATTCTGCTGCCATTCGATCAGCCGCCGCAGCCACGCGAACCGCTCGGTGTCCTTTTCCTTGAGGTCGCGCGCGCTGCCGTCCTTGTAGCTCCAGTGCGCCGCGATTCCTTCCTCCGCCACCTTGTGCATCTCGCGCGTGCGAATCTGCACTTCCATCCGCTGCCCGCGCGGCCCGATCACCGTGGTATGCAGCGACTGGTACATGTTGGCCTTGGGCAGCGCGATGTAATCCTTGAAGCGCCCTGGCACCGGCTTCCAATTCGCGTGCACGACGCCGAGCGCCTCGTAACATTCGCGCACCGTGTCAACGATGATGCGAAACGCGACCAGATCGTAAATCTCCTCGAAGCTGAGCCCCAGCTCCTGCATCTTCGAGTGAATCGAAAAGAAATGCTTGGGCCGGCCGGTGACCTCGGCGGTCACTCCGCTGTCTGACATGCGGCGCGACAAAATTTCGATGACGTTAGCGATATATTCTTCGCGCTCTTTGCGTTTCGCCGCGACGAACGCCTTCAGCGTCTGGTACGCACTGGCATTCAGATAACGAAACGACAGGTCCTCGAGCTCCGATTTGAGCCAGTAAATACCGAGTCGATGCGCGATCGGCGCGTAAATCTCCATCGTCTCGCGCGCGATTTCCTGCTGGCGTTCGGCAGAGAGATGGTCGAGCGTGCGCATGTTGTGCAGGCGGTCGGCGAGCTTGATCAGCACGACGCGAATGTCGTTCGCCATCGCGATGATCATCTTGCGGAAATTCTCGGCCTGCTTTCTCCTCGCGGCTCTGAAACGTGATCTTCGAAACCTTGGTCACGCCGTCCACCAGCTGCGCGACTTCGGGACCGAAGTCTGCTTGCACCTCGGCCAGCGACGCGTGCGTATCTTCGACCACGTCGTGCAGCAGGCCGGTGACGATCGAAGGCACGTCGAGCTTGAGCTGCGCGATGATCATCGCGACGTTGAGCGGATGAGTGACGTAAGGCTCGCCGGATTCGCGCTTCTGATCGACATGCATCCGCGCCGAGTAATCGTAGGCGCGCCGGATAAGGCCGATGTCGGCCTGCGGATTGTAGGTCTGCACCCGCCCGATCAGGCCGGCGAGTTGGTCGGGAGTGCCGCTTTGCGCTAGCTCTTCCACGGCGCGAATTCGCCGCGCAGACGGCTGACCTTCAGCCGCTCCGCGTTTACGATCGTTTCGAGTCGCGCAACCGATTTTGGAATCTCGGCGTTGACGATCAGGTAGTCGTATTCGGGATAGGCCTCGGCTTCGTCGCGCGCTTTGTGCAGTCGATGCTGGATCTTCGACTCTTCCTCGGTCGCGCGGCCGCGCAGACGCTCCGCGAGTTCCTCGAAAGTCGGCGGCAAAACAAAAATCGAAACCGCGTCGTGCGGGATAGCTGTCGCGAATCTGCCGCGCGCCCTGGATGTCGATGTCGAGCAGGATGTCGCGGCCCGACGCGATCGCCGCGTCGAGCGGCGCGCGCGGCGTGCCGTACGATGACTCGAACACGCGCGCCCATTCGGCGAGCTCGCCCGACGATTGCCTGCGTTTGAATTCTTCCTCGCTCACGAAGCTGTAGTCGATTCCGTCGACCTCGCCTTCTCGCGGCGCGCGCGTCGTCAACGAAATCGAAAATTCCAGACCCGCGATCGCCTTGAGCGCCGCGCGATAAATCGTCGTCTTGCCCGCGCCCGACGGCGCCGAGAGAATGAAAATTATACCGCGCCTCGGCGGCAAAGAATCATCTGATTTCAAAGGTATCGAAGCCATTGACCAGGTGCAAAGGCCCTTCCACTATACCCTATTCGACGTTCTGGACCTGCTCGCGCATCTTTTCCGCTTCCGCCTTAACTTCAACCGTTACTTGAGATAACGCCGCGTTCTGCGACTTCGATCCCATCGTATTCACTTCGCGGTTGATTTCCTGCAGCAGAAATTCGATCGACTTCCCGACCTGCCCCTTGCGCTTGAGCGATCGCCTTGAGGCCCTCGAGATGCGTGCGCAGCCGCGTGATCTCTTCGCTGATATCGCCGTGCTGCGACGCCGACGACGCCTCCTCATAGAGCCGTTTCTCGTTGACCGGCAACTCTTCGAGCAGTTCGCGGATGCGCTTGTGGAAGTTCTCCATGATCTCCGCACGCGACTGCTCCGCCAGCTTTTCGATCTTCGGCACCGCCGCTTCGATCTTGCGAACCCGCGTCGCGAAATCGTCGTGCAGGCTGCGGCCCTCGCGCACGCGCTCCGCATCGAGCGCCTTCAATGCGCGCGACCAGCGCCTTCTGCCCAAGCTTGAAGGCGGTGCGCGAGTCGTGCTCCTCCTCGACCACGTGAAAAATTTCGGGCCGATTCAGAATCGATCCAATTTCCGGATTGCCGTCGAGATGAAGCTGCTTGCCCAGCCGGCGCAATTCGGCGACGTACAAGTTCGCCAGCCGGTCGTTCACCTCGAGCCGCACCGGCGGCGGCTTCAGCGCGACCGACTTGATAAAAATTTCGACCCGCCCGCGCGCGACGACACTCTGCACCGTCTTGCGAATCTCCGCCTCATGCTCGCCCCATCCGCGCGGCACCGCCAGCTTGAGTTCGAAAAATCTCTGGTTGAGCGCGCGCACTTCGGCAACCACTCGCGTGCCGTCATGCTCGGCGATCGCCCTGCCGAATCCGGTCATGCTTTTCATGTCACTCTCGCCCCTTTCTTTCGCGTTTTCGCACACACGCGCGATAGAGCGCGAGTGTCCGCGCCGCCATCTTTTCCATCGAATAATTTTCCACGACGCGCGCCCGCGCCGCCGCGCCCATCTGCGCTCTCAGCCCGGTCAGATTCCGCCAGCCGTCTGAATCGCCGACGCAATCCGCTCTGGAATTCGCCGGCGGCACGATGATTCCGGTGCGCTCGTCTTCCACCACTTCGCGCAGTCCGCCGACATCGCTCGCGATTACCGGAAGCCCGCTCGCCATGGCTTCCAGAGCGGCCACGCCGAGCCCTTCCTTCAGCGACGGCATCGCGAAAATGTCCGACGCCCACAGCAGTTCGCGGGCGTCGTCGATTCTGCCGAGCAGCTTGATGCGGTCGAGGCATCTCGGATCACCGCGATCTCGCCTTGCAGCACTTCATGAATCGCACCCTGACCCGCGATCAGACACTTGAACTTCGCCGGTCGCCGCGAGCGCGCCGATCGCTTCGATCAGATAGCGATGGCCCTTGCGCTGCTCGAGCGCGCCGACCGCCGAAATCAGGAACTCGCCGTCTGAAATTCCGAGCGCGGCGCGCGCATCGGCGCGTTCCTGGGTCGTTGGCGGGCGGAAGCGGTCGCAATCGACGCCGCTATGAATCACCGTGACGCGCCGGCGATCGACGCCCGCGGCCGCGAGCGAATCGGCAACGCCGCTCGGAAATCGCAACGACGCCGTCGACCGCGCGATTGAACAGAAGCGGCGCGAACACGCGATTGGGCCTGTAGTCCATCCGCCGCGTGACGATCAGCGTGCTCGCCGAAGCCGCGCGCAAACGGCGCCATCGAATGCGCTCGCGAAGTATGAAAATGAACGACGTCGTAGCGTTCGCGCTTGAGAATCGCGCGCAGCTTGACGCCCGGCAGCCAGGTCGATCGCGTTGCGGATGCGGAGCGGATGGCATCTTATCCCCTCGGCAGTCGCCCGCTCCCAGAGCCGTCCTGCGGGATCGCAAATCAGCTCCGCGCGATGGCCGGCGCGCGGCCAGCGCCAGCGTCAATCCAAGCACCTGCGTCTCGCCGCCGGCGAAGCCCAGCTCGGGATCGACGCCCACGACGCTCAGCGCCGGCGCGTCAGTCGTGTCGCTGTCGGGCAGTCACTTGGATTGCGTCGTCATGTTGAACTGTCTGCGTCATCTTGCAGTTCGGTCGCATCAATCGAAAAATCTGTAATACAGGATTGCGCACACCGCCGTCAGCGCGTCGCGAATGCCGATTTTCTTGCCCTCTTCATAGGTCCGTCCCGAGTACGACACCGGCACTTCGTAAATTCGCCATCGCGCGCGCGCCGCCTTGGCGGTGATCTCGGGCTCGAAGGTGAAACGATTGGCGTTGAGCTTGAGCGTCATCAGCTTCTCGCGCACGAATCCCTTCATCCCGGTTTCCATGTCGGTCAGATTCAAGATCGCTGATCATGTCGGAGAGCAGGGTCACCGCGCGATTCGCCACGTAATGCCAGAAGAACATGACGCGATGCGGGCCCGACAGAAAGCGCGATCCGTAAACCATGTCGGCGCGCCCGTCGAGCATCGGGCCAATCATCGCGCGCGTAGTCGCGCGGATCGTATTCGAGGTCGGCGTCCTGCACGAACACGTAAGGATTTTTCGCCGCCGCAAATCCCAGCCGCAGCGCCGCGCCCTTGCCGCGATTGTCGCTGTGAAAAAAGCATCGCACCTGCGGATGGCTGAACTCGCGCAGAAACTTCGCGGTGCCGTCGGTCGAGGCGTCGTCGACCACGATGATCTCGGGGTCGAATCCGCAATCGAGCACGCGCTCGATCACGCGGCCGATCGTCGCGACCTCGTTGTAAACCGGAATCACCACGGAAATTTTCGTCCGCTCCGCCATCAGCCTCCCCTCGCCTCCCGATGCTGCCCGAGCGACGACGACGCTCGCGCCGCCACCGCCGCGCTGTTGCGTTCGAGCGTCATTCTGCGCCGCAAGCATCGCGGCGACGCGGCGCAGTTCCAGCCGTCCGGCGTCGCGCCGAAAACTGCGCGGCAGTAGCCGGTCCACACGCGCATCCGATCCGTATTGGTGACGCCGGCGACGTCGAGATGCCCCAGCTGAACCAGGTTGCGCATCCGCGGCCGCTCGAAGCGGCTCAGAATCGTGCGCCGCGTGCGTTCGTGATCGATGAAAACAAATTGCGGCGGCTCGAGCCCGGTGACGAAGATGTTGTACGGCGTCAGGTCGCCGTGGATGTATCCGGCGCGATGCAGCCGCGCGACCTCCGCGCCGAGCGCGCGCAACACGACGCGCCTGGACGCAAGCTTCGCGCGCTTCAAATGACGCACAAGATTAAATCCGTCGACCCGCGCGGTCACTATTATCTCGCGGCCGCCGCGGCGCTCGGCGCCGAGCAGCAGAATTTCCGGAACGCCCATCGCCGTCGGCCCGCAGATGCTCCGAGATCGCCGCGACATGCGCCGCGCGCTTGCGTTTGAATATCCCCCTGGCACGATTCAGCCCGCGCATCGGGTCGAGCACTTTGAAGTACGCTTTCAGACCCCGTGATCGAAATGCTTGAACCAGGTCTCGGCGTGACGCGAGCGGCGCACCCGAGTCGCCATTGTGCCGTCGATTGCGGCGAAAGCGGAATCGATCAGCTCTCGCGCAGCTCCTCAGAAAATCGCGCGTCGTAGCCGGGGATGAAGAAAGCTCCATCCGCCGCGCGTTCAACGGCACCCCGTCCAGGCCCGCCATCCACAAGCTCATCGCGCGGCTCCGCCCCGCGCATCGCGAGTGCGCGCCTTACGGTCGACGCTGACTTCTTCGGGGGATATTCGCCGCATGCATTCGCGCCCGATTGGGCATTTACGAAGATAGCAGGGATGACACGGAATCTCGCCGCTGATCGCCAGGTCTGCAAACCCCCACGGCGCAGAGCGTTCGGCAGCGGTGGCGCCCCACAGCGATACCACCGGGCATCCGACGGCGGCCGCGATATGCATCGGGCCGGAGTCGGGTCCGAACGCGACGGCGCATTCCGGAAAGATCGCGATCAAATCGCGCAGCGACGTGCGTCCGGCAAGATTGAGTGCGGGGACGCCGTCGAGATGGCGCATGACCTCGCCGGCGAGCTTGGTTTCGTCGGGACCGCCGAGCAACACCGGAAACAGCGCGGGACTGTCGCCGTCGGCGACGCGCGAGCCGTCGAATCACCGCAGCGGTCGATTCGGGAAAATAAATGCGGCTCGGCCACGACGATCCAAGAATCACGGCCAGCAGCGGGCGCGGCGCGTCGGCAAGCATCGCGAGCGCGCGCGCACGCTCGTCGTCGGTCGCGGCAAGGCCAAATTCGATTGGCGATTGCGCAAGGCCGAGCGCGTCGCCAAACGCCTGGTACTGCATGATCTTGAGACGCATATTCGGCTGCGGCGCGATCCGGTGATTCGAAAACCAGTGATTGAATTCCTTGGTGTTGGCCGCGTCGAAACCGAAACGATCGCGCGCGCCCGAGATTCGCGAAGTGAATCCGCTTTTGAGATGACGCTGCAGATCGATGACCAGGTCGAAATGGCCCTTGCGAACCCGCTGCAGGAACGGGAGGAAGGTCCACGGCGCGTGCGCGCGATCGTACACGATGATTTCGTCGAGCCATCGATGGTGCTCGAGCACCGCCTTGGACTTGGGTTCGACCGCCCACGCGATGTGCGCGTCGGGCCATGCTTGGCGAATGCGCCCGAGCAACGGCAATGCGCGAACCACGTCGCCAATCGCGCCCATCAGCACGATCAGCACCCGACGCGGCGGTGGCGCGAATTGCGGGACGATGGCTTCAGGAGAGGACATTTTGAGAATGGTCGAAACTGGCTTCCAGCTCCAACGCACGATGATAACGACGCGGACCGGCGCCGCAAAGGGCGTGCGCGCAATGGTACAGTCTTGGTTTCAGTGGGGCGGGCCGCCGTGCCCGCCCTTTCCTGAAGGTTGCGGCACACCCAGCGGTAATCTGTCAGCTCGCGACAAGGTGGGTCATTCGTCGGTAGGCGTGGGCGCGGACGCCCGCGCGTCGATGGCGGGCACGCGGCCCGCCCCACTACAAAAACCATAGAGGCCATAACGTCCCACTCATGGTAGCTGCGCGATTTTGGACCCACCGAGGCGATTCTGAAATTAGGACACTACTCACGCAATTGTTCGGCGCGACCGCATCCGCGTATTGTGGCGCTGAGATGGCGAAGGAACTCCTCACTTGACGCACGAATCGCGCGCCTTGGACACTCTCGCCGGTCCAATCACATTTGCGCTGCTGATTCTGATCGGGTTTCTCGCGATCCGCAGCAACGAGCCGCCGCCCGCTGTCGATGCGAACGCGCCGCCGACAGAATTCTCCGCGGCGCGTGCGCTGCGCGACGTGCGGGAGATAGCGAAGAAGCCGCATCCGCTGGGCTCAGCCGAAAACGACCGCGTGCGCGAGTACCTCGTCGGTCGACTGCGAGAACTCGGCGCGAATCCAGAAGTCGAGACCTCCACTGTCGCGCGGCACAGTCCATCAGGGCCGGACACGTGGGCCGTCGTGAATAATGTCGTGGCGAAGATCCCTGGCACGAACCCGGTGGGCGCGGTGATGCTAGTCGCGCACTACGACTCGGTGCCGAGTGGTCCTGGCGCGGGAGACAACGCGGCGTCGGTGGCAGCGATCCTCGAGGCGCTTCGCGCGCTCAAGGCGGGATCCGCGCCGCGCAACGATCTGATCGTTCTGTTCACCGATGGCGAAGAACTCGGCCAGCTCGGTGCGCAAGGTTTCGTCGAAACCTATCCGACGCTGCGCAACATCAAGGTCGTGCTGAACTTCGAGATGCGCGGCGACTATGGTCCGTCGGTGATGTACCAGAACAAATCATTCAATTCGTGGCTCGCGGCCGCGGGTCCAATTTCGCCCGGGAGTTCCTTTGCAGAGTCGTTATATCGGATGAAGCCGTGGGAGACCGACCTGAATGTTTTTCTCCACGCCGGGTTGGACGGGATGACGATTTGGGGCGACGCGAGGAATCACGCGTGATCACACCGAACTCGACAACGCCGATTTACTCGACCAGCGCTCGGTACAAGATCAGGGGAGGTATGCGCTCTCGATGGCTCGGGGGTTCGGAACGACCGACCTGAAAGATCTTCCCGCCGAAGGCGCGGCCTTTTACGTTCGATCCGGATCGGTGAGTTATTACATACAGCGGCTGTCGACTCCTGCTTGCGATCCTTGTCCCGATACTGGTGCTCGTCGTGATCTGGATTGGAATCCGTAACGGACGATTCACGCATAGGGGGTATCGCGGCTGGATTTGCGATCTACACGATTGCAATCGCGATATCGATCGTCGAGGCGAGCGTTGCGTGGCGGCTGACCGCGATGCTTGCGGGCTGGCGAATGCTGCCGGTCGGCACGACTTACGGCGGCTTCTACTTTTCAGTTGCCGCGGACGCCCTAATTTTCGGAACGTTGTGGGGGGCGTACGAGCTGATCGGTCGACGGGTTAATCTGCAGAGTCTCGGCGCAGGCGCGATCGTCGTTTTGACGGTCACTACAATTGCAACGAGCATTACGACGCCCGGCGGCAGCCACGTCTTCCTGGTGGCCGCTTCTTTTCGCGACACTCGCGATCAGCTGTAGCTCAGGCGCGACCGATGGTCGCCCGACTATTCGCCGCGCGATTCCCACGCTGGTTGCATTGGCGCTGGCCACTTTTATGTTCGCGCCGTCATTCGCCGCGAGCGCGGACGGAACAATGCTTTCCTCGTATATGGTGGATTAACCTGCGCGCTCCTTTTCGGTTTGTCGATCCCGTATATCGACTTTCTCACCAGCGGACGCCGATGGATTGTGCCCGGCGTGCTCGGATTGCTCGCTATCGTCATGATCATCAAAGGCAACGCTGCCAGTAACTTCGACGCGTCTCAGCCACATCCCGACAGCATTTTTTATTTTCTCGACACTGACCGCGGGCGCGCGCGATGGGTCAGCCTGGATTCGCGGCCCGACAGGTTCACTTCGCAATTTTTTCAGCATCACGTGCGCGGCGGATGGCTGCCGAAACTTGTTGGGCTCGCGACCAGGGACACGCCGGATAGCAACCTCGCGTCCATCTCGCGCGACTTTGCATATCTCAATCGCGGCCGAACGACTGAAGGCGACGCGCCGCTTATTAATGTGGCGCCGCCGGAACTCAAAGTGCTCGACGACTCGACGATTCTCGGCGCGCGCACCGTCAAGATGCATATCGCGTCGGCGCGCCGGTCGTCGATCGTTTGGATGTCGGTGCCGGTGGGCGTGTCGGTGCTGGGTGCGTCAATCGATGGCCGGTCGCCGGGCGATCGCGTCACCGACGGATGGAGCGGATGGTACTGGCGCGCGCCGGCATCCGGTTTTGATCTGACGCTCAAGCTTGCGACGCCCGCGCCGTTCGTCGTGACAATAATCGATCAGACAGATGGATTGCCTGAGACGCCGGACTTCGTGATCAAGCCGCGCCCGCCGGAGACGATGCCGACGCCGTTTCTATTTTTCGATTCGACGACGCTGGTGAGGAAGACTTTTGCGATTGGCGGCGAGCAGGTGACGCGACGCTAGCGGTCGCATTCGCCGCCGATCATGTTGATCATCCCGAAAGTGGTGATGATGTCCGGGATCATGCGGCCGATCAGCATCTTGTTCAGCGCGCCCATCCCGAGGAAGCAGGGCGGGCGCACGCGGACGCGATAGGGGCGGCCGCTGCCGTCGCTCACGATGTAAAATCCCAACTCGCCGTTGCCGCCCTCGACCGCCTGGTACACTTCGCCCGCGGGCACGTGGATGCCTTCCATGATCAGCTTGAAGTGATTCATCAAGCCTTCGATCGAGTTGTAAACTTTTTCCTTGTCCGGAAGCACGACCTTGGGATCGGTGATGGTGACGGGGCCTTCGGGCAGCGCCGCGATCGCCTGCTCGATGATGCGCTTGGACTGGTACATCTCCTGGAAGCGCACGTTGAAGCGATCGTAGTTGTCGCCGCGGTCGCCGAGCGGCACCTCGAAGTCCATGCGGTCGTAGACCAGGTACGGATGCGCCTTGCGAACGTCGTACGACACGCCGGCCGCGCGCAGCAGCGGACCCGTCAGCCCGTACGAGATGGCCTCTTCCTTCGACAGGTTCCCGACATTCGCCATCCGGTCGATGAACACGCGATTGCGCGAGAGCAGCTTGTCGCAATCGCTGAGGACCTGGTCGAGCCGCGCGAACGACGCCTTCATCCGATCGTTGAAATCCGCGGGCAGGTCATGCGTCATGCCGCCGACGCGGCACCAGGTGACGGTGAGCCGCGCGCCGGTGACCGCCTCGATCAAATCGTAGAGAAACTCGCGCGCTTCGAGCATATAGAACGCAACCGTGGTCGCGCCGACTTCGCTCGACGCCATCCCGAGGCAGGTCAGGTGATCGGCGATGCGCGCAACTTCGCTCATGATCATGCGCACGTACTTGCATCGCTCGGTCGTATCGATACCGATCAGTCGCTCGACCGCGAGCGCGAAGCCGACGTTGTTGATGAATGGCGACGCGTAATTCAGCCGGTCAGTGTAGGGAAAGCATTGCGTCCAGGTTCCCTGCTCGCACATTTTTTCGAATCCGCGATGCAGGTATCCCACCTCGACGTCGCAATCGACGATGCGCTCGCCGTCGAGCTTGAGGTTGAACTTGATGGTGCCGTGCGACGCGGGATGCGACGGGCCCATCTGAAGTTCCATGATCTCGTCGGACGGATCCGACGGCACAATTTTGTTTTTCCAGCGCGCGGGTAGTGCCATGGCTTTACGAGTCGCGTCGTCAGCGCGTGGGGCGAATCGGATTCACGACCGGATCGATTTCGGGAACGATCGGTTGGCGCTTGTTGTAGAGGTAGTCCTTGCGCAGTGGATGTCCCTCGAACGAATCGTACATCAGGATGCGGCGCAAGTCGGGGTGACCCTTGAACACGATCCCAAACATGTCGAAGCATTCGCGCTCGAGCCAGTCGGCTGCGCCCCACACTCCGACCACGCTGTGGACCCACGGATCGGCCCCGTCGACGCCAATCTTGACGCGGATGCGATGAGCCAGGGTGAGCGAGTTGAGCTGATAGACGACGTCGAAGCGCGGTTTGCGATCGAGCCAATCGACGGCGGTCACGTCGGTGAGGAAGTTGAATTGGAAATCCGGATCGTCGCGCAGCGCGCGGAAAAAATCGTACGCGCGTTCGCGATCGATGGTGAAAGTCTCCTCGTCGCGCTCATTTTGCGCGCTGAGAATTTCGGCGCCGAAGCGCGCTTTGATTTTTTCTGTCAGCATCGATGTTCAATCCCAGTCGAGCGCGCCGCGTTGCCATGCGTACAGCAGTCCCACGCCGAGAATCGCGATGAAGATCAGCGCCTCGACGAAGCCGAACATCCCGAGATGGCGCAGCTCGACCGCCCACGGATACAGAAAAATCACTTCGACGTCGAACAGCAGGAAGAGAATCGCGGTCAGGTAGAAACGCACCGAGAACCGTCCCCACGCCGAGCCGCTCGGCGGGTTGCCGCATTCGAACGCCTCGCCCTTTATCGCGGTGGGACGCTTGGGCCCGATCAACATGTTGAGCGTGCACATGACGCCGACGATCAAGCCGGCGACGAGCAGAGTCACAGCGACGGGAAACCAGGTAGTCATGGTCGATACGCTTACAAGATCTTCTTATCTCAATATGCATACCCGATGAGCACGTCTTTTGGAACGATCTTCGAACCGCATCTGGGATGCAGATTAGTTTCGAGCGCTGTATCAGCCTGAATTATTTGTACCTAAATGTTTTGACCACTCGCATGACTGTAGTCATGATGCGGCATTACTGATGCAAATAATGCCTTCGCAAGCCCCATCAGGCTGTTACTATTATTGCTATTGACGATTCAGAGCAGGAAGACTAATGACCAAATGTAGGATTGTAGCGGATTAATTCCAAACAACGGCAACGACTAGCCGAAAGAGGGATCAACATGAATCGCGCAATCGGATGGGGAAGTTGGCACATCGGAACTCTCACCGTTTTGATGCTCGTGGTCGGGATTTTCAGCGCGCCCGCGTTGGCTCAGGTGAAACCGGGAGACTTTATTACCCCGGACAATGCGTACAAGGTAAAGGACCTCGTCTCGCCGGGACAGTTCCTGCGCGTGATCCACGGGATGACGATCCAGGTCACGCCGACCGAGCGGATCGACTGGCCGCCACCGTACAAGGACGCGACCGAAAAGTATTCGAGCCAGGTGAGGCTGACGCCCGACCATCGCAGCCTGGTTGGCTACGTCGCCGGCGAGCCGTTCCCAATCGTTGACGCCAACGATCCGGATGCTGGCACGAAGGTGATGTGGAACGTGGCGTTCCGCCCGATTTCGAGCGACGAGTACGATCTGCGATGGTTCGATTGCGACAGCGTGTACTGGGGCAAAAACGCGCCGTTCCGCGAGATCACCGATATCGAAGTTGGCCACTATGCCGGCTACAACGAGGTCGGTCGCACCGAAGTCGATCCTATGCCGATCGATCCCGACTTCAGGAAAACCGGCCGCTACTTTCTCGGACTGCTCTACCCAGTTCTCGCCCCGGAGGACCAGCGTGGAGTCGGATTGATCAAGTTCCGTTACGCCGATCCCACTAAAGAGGACGCCAGTTGGTCCTGGACGCCCGGCGCTCGCCGCGTCCGCCGCTTGAACTACGCGATTCTCGACTCGGCGACCGGAGCGCAGGCCTACGACCCGAATCACTACGAAGGCTTCAGCGGCAAGAACGAGAATTACAATTGGAAATTAATCGGCGAGAAAAATATGCTCGCGGCGATCAACATCGCAAAAGTGCCCGACGTTCGATGCCCGACCGACGGCGGCGCGAGCCATTGCCCCGACAACTGGCAGATACGCCATGATTTCATCATCGAGGGCCGCCCGCGTCCCGGCCGCTTCAACTCAATCTACAATCACGAAGTTATGTACATCGATTCCGAAGCGGACTTTGTGATGGCGAACGACATGTACGATCGCAGCGGCGAGCTGTTCGTCAACTACACGTCGTGGATGCATTACGCGGATCGGTCGGAACCCGACGCCAAAATCGCAATCTATCCGTTCAAGCGCGAGTTCCAGTCCGGCTCTTCGAGCGTCAACGTCCAGAGCGGCTTCTCGACGGTCTGCTATCATCCGTCGCAGGCCGCGCCGTCGCGCGACTCATGGTTTATCAACATGGGCTCGGTCGATCGCGACTGGTTCACGCCGGAGCAGATGGCGCGCGCGGCCGAGGGCGGCCACGCGGTGGGCGGCGATTGATAGAGGTATGATCGAAGTCGCGCGCTTCGCGACTTCGTCTGAGAAAAAAACCGGCGCGGCCATCGATGGCTGCGCCGGTTTTTTGGTTCCGGTTGCTCGCGCAACCGGTACCGCGCCGCTAGAATCCATCTCCGATGGATGACAGCGGCGCGTTCCAGGCATGGGCAGCATCGGCCATCGCGCAGCGATGGCCGGGCGCGCGCCTCGACCAGATCGCCGCGCTCCGCGGCGATCTCTCGACCCGCCGCTTCTGGCGCGCCGCTATCGCGACGCGCAGCGCAACCGCCGCTCCCGCCACCGCGATCCTCGTCGATCTCGGCCCCGACGACCTCCCGCGCTATGTCCGCGTCCTGAATCTTCTGCCGACGCCTATCACCGAGCCGCCATGGATCAACATTCATCGCTTCCTCGAATCGATCGGCGCTCCTATCCCCGCGCTCTACGACGCCGATCCAACGCGGCGCGCGATGCTGGTCGAGGATGTCGGCGAACGTTCCCTGCTCGACGCGGTGCGACGTCCGGGCGCCGACGCCGCAGACTTGTTCCGACTCGCCGCGTCCGAACTCATCCGCTTCCACGTTGACGGCACCGCGCAAATCGATTCTCGATGTATCGCGCACGACATTGCCTACACCGGCCGCCTCTTCGAATGGGAGCTGAAGGAATTTAAGGAGGTCGGTCTCGAAGCGGTCGCGCCCGGCGCCGACATTTCGCCGATCGCGCCCGAGCTCGCGACCCTCGCCGCTCGCCTCGATCGCTTCCCGCGCGTGTTCTCCCATCGCGACTATCATCGCGAGAATCTTTACATTCAGAGTGGTCCGCGAATTCGGATCATAGATTTTCAGGATGCGCTCATGGCCCCGGCCGCGCAGGATCTCGCCGTGCTCCTGACGACGCGCGACACCGACGAAGTCATCACCCCGGCAATCGAGCGCCGCATTCTCGACTTCTACTGCGCCGGACTTGCCCGCCGCGGAGCACCCGCACTCGATGCCACAGAATTTATGCTCAGTTATAGCCCGTGTGTTTTGCAGCACGCGCTCAAAATGATCGGACGCTTCGAAATGTTCGAGCGCAACGGCAAGACCGGGTACCGTCAGTACATTCCACACGCGCTGGCGCAGGCACGCCGGATGCTTGCCGAAATGCGCACCGACTTCCCAAAACTCTGCGCGGCGTTGATGCCATGAGGGCGCTCGTACTCGCGGCCGGGATGGGTGAGCGGCTTCGACCGCTGACCGATGTAACGCCGAAGCCGATGCTCGAGCTCGGCGGCCGTCCACTGATTCACTATCCGCTCGCAATGCTCCGGCGCGCCGGCATTACCGACGTCGCGATCAATCTCCATCACCTCGGTTCTCTGATTCAGCACGGCCTCGGCGACGGCTCGCAACTCGGTCTGCACATAACCTACGCGCCCGAGCCCGTTTTGCTCGGCACCGGTGGCCCACTCAATGGCCTGCGCAATTTTCTCGGCGACGACACGTTCGTAATCGCCAACAGCGACACGATCCTCGACCTCGATCTGCGCGCGATGGTCGCGTTCCATCGCGCGCGCTCCGCACTCGCGACCATTGCGCTCTTCAACCCCGCTAATCTCGACTACTACAGCCGCCTCGAAATCGACGCCGGCAAAAATCTGCGCCGGATGCGCCTGCTGATGCGGCGCGATCCCCTTCAATACGACGACTACCCACCGGTTATCGACGACGCTGTCGCCGCGACGCTTTCAGCTTTCATGTATTGCGGCGTGATCGTCGCGGAGCCCTCGGTTCTCGACCGGATTCCACCGCACGCGCCGTGGAGTTTGATGAACGGCCTGTTCGCCCCGATGGTAGCTGAGGCGGAACCGATCTTCGGCTACGCCCACACCGGCTACTTCCGCACGATGGACGATCTGAAAAGCTACGACGCCCTCAAAGCCGAGTTCGCCTCCTCACCTCCGCCGAAATTGATCTAGTAAAAGCGCGATTCACCTGGTGGACGCGTTTTCCATCGCCGATGAATCCAGTTCCAGTGATCCGGATGCGCGCGAATCATCTGCTCGAGCGTGTTGCTGTATTGCTGAGTGTACTCGCGCACCATCGCCTCGCGGTCGCGCCTCTTCTCGGGATAGAAGGCCGGCAGAATCGTAATCTTGTGATGGACCGTGTCGCCCTGGCGCACCATGAACACCGGCATCACTGGAGCGCCGGTGGCGATCGAAAGCCGCGCGATGCCGTCGCTGGTCGAAGCCGGTAGCCCGAAGAAATCCACGAACACGCCCTTGCGCACGTCGAGGTCGAGCGCGATCGCGATCATCCAGTTCTGCCGCAGCATCCGCATCATCTCGCGCCCGCCCGCCTTGCGCTCGATGATGCGGTTGCCGTAGCGGACGCGCTGGGTCGAGATAGCGGCGTCGATCAGCGGATTGCGCAACGCGCGATGCACAATCGCGAGCCGGTAGCCGTACACCGATTGCGCAATCTGCATCAGCTCGAAATTTCCGTAATGCCCGGTCAGCACGAACAGGCCGCGGCCGTTGGAGCGACGCTCGGCCTCGTCCCAATTTTCTTTGCCCTCGTAAGTCGCGACCTGCTCGACGTTGGCGCGGCTGAGTTCGGGCAAGTGAGTCCATTCGGCGAGCACGCGGCCCCAACTGCGATACATCTTGCGCAGGATGTTGAGCCGCGCCGCCGGCGTCATCTCGGGAAAAGCGATCTCGAGATTTTTGATCGCGATCGGCCGGTTGGGACGATCGAAATTCATCGCCCATCCCCCGAGCCGCGCGCCCGCGCGCACCGCGCGCTCCAACGGCATCGCACGCAGCGCCGCCGTGACCGCTGTGATGCCCGTGTATTCGATGCGCGCTTTAACCGGACCGATTTGCCTTGCCATATCCGTTTCCGGCTTTCATTTAATCGACAGCGTGGCACGAATGCGAGACGGCACGCGCTCACAGCCGCCCCGCCTGGTAGTTCGCCCACAACGCATTCGCGATCCTGGTCGCGTCCGCACGAATTCCGTACTTCACGAAATAACCGCAAACGTTTTCAAGATCGCGGCCCAGCAACGACCTCGCACTCGGATTGATCCGCGCATCGACCGCCTGCGGAAAATCGATCGCGACGATTCGATTCTCCCAGTAAAGCAGGTTGTACGGCGACAAGTCGCCATGCACCAGATGGTTCGCGAGCCACAACGTGATGTTGTCGATAATCTGGCGCAGAGATTTCTCCGCCTGATCGCGCGGCAGCGTGACCCGATTGAGCATCGGCGCCGCCGCATCTTCGTCGCCGAAGTATTCCATCAGGATCGCGCCATTCGATTGCGCGAACACCTCGGGCACGTCGGCGCCCGCCGCGTGGAGCATCCGCATCGTCTGAAACTCGGCGTGAATCCAGGTCCCGTACTGCACATCGCGTCCATGACGGCTCTTGTTCGCGAGCGCACGCTTGGTGCGGCTGCTCAGCACCCGGTCGCGCCCGGTCTGGTAGATCGCATCGTTGTGAAAATTGCGGCGCTCGAGTGGCCGGTAAACTTTGGCCGCGACCAACTCGCCTCCGGCGCCGCGACAGCAATAGACAGTCGCCTCTTTCCCGCTGCGAACTACGTATAAGACGTCGCTTATCGATCCATCGCCTATAAACGCGTCGAGTAATCCTTCATCGATCTCTAAAGCAGTGGTCATCTCTTTTCTCTTTCTCAATAGTTAGAAGTTTCGTTCGCGCACTTCTGATTTCCTGTTGCGCATTTCTCCTCATGGCTTTCGTCCTCCTTCTGCGATTTTTGAAACACGAAAATACGAATCGTCGAATCACGCACGCGCGAAGCTTCCGCGCGAAGCGGAAACAAAAAAGCCACGAGAGCTTTCGCCTCCGTGGCTACGATGTCAGTGAAAAGGGATTTTCCGGCTTTTACCGGCGACTATCTGCTCGGCGGAGGCGCACTCGGGCGTGATTCGGTAAGATCTTTGATGGTGGTATTCATCGCGTGTGCACCTCCCGTCAGGGAGTTGATGGAAATATCCGCGCGTGCACGGCCTAAGTCAACCGCCTGCTTGAATTGCTCTTTCGGGTCAAGGATTTCGTCAGGTGGACCAAATTTACGATCCGATAAGCTGGACCGCTGCGGCGAAACTTTGAAATTTTTGCCGATGACTACACATTATTTCTCACGAGGATTTTCAGCCAATCGCTTAACAATTGTTTGATTACCGAGACTTTTGGTGCAACGAACTCTGGCACCGCTGATGCTTTCTGAAGACGAGGTACTTTGTATGAAACTTAAGAGAAACCTGATCCTGAGTTTGTTAGGCGGCGCGATGCTGGCGCTGCCAATTACCGCGCCCGCATTGGCGCAGTCCTCCAACAGCAGCATAGATTCGAGTTACATCAAGCCGGTCGATTGGTGGTGGGACCACTATAAAGGCGACCGCGACGGGTACGCCAACCATGGTTGGCATCAGGGATACTACCAATACGGCGGTAAACGGTACGCCTGCGACCGCGCTCGCCAGCTCCAGGCCCAGGTGTGGCGTGATCGCAGCACGGGGCATCCTGCTGCTGCTCAAGATGTAGAGGCGGAAGCTGCTGCGGCGCGAGCCAACTGCTACAACCGCGACTGATGATCAGTTGAGCGCCTGGCTTCCCAACAGCCAGGCGCTCTCATATATCCGTGCTTGACCTGGAACCGCGAGGGTGGTCCTACGCCACCTTAGTTTTTCGGTTCGCATTGACGAAGCGCAGTTCCACCCGCTTGTTCAACGCATCAGCGATGCGCCTAAGCATCGCAAGTGAATGGCCTTGGTAGTCAGCGTCTTCGAGTCTGCAGATAACGGACGTGGTCGTGCCGACCAGCTCCGCGAGCCGCTGCTGGGTTAAGCCCGCGCGTTTGCGAAGGCTGTAAATTGTGCGCGCAACGGTATCGTCAGCCTCGGCTTCCGCCAGCTCTGCGATACGCTTGGGACGTCCTTCGTAATGCCGTCGATGAAGGATCTCAATCGCATCAGTGGTCGGCTTCCGCTTTTTTCCAGTTCTCACGGTTTCAATACTCCTCAAATGTGTGGAGCTTAGGAGCCAGCTCATATCTTTGCTTTCGCGCCAACGCTTCGTCGATCGCGGCATTGGGAACGCGATCCTCTTTGGTCAATCCGTGCGCGAGAATCGCGGCCAGTCTTCCGTGAAAGAAGTAGAGAATCCGATAGTTGACGTGCTGCAATCGCACGCGCAACTCGTAAATGCCATCGCGCAGCAGGTCTGCTTCCGGGCGCCGCAATTCGTGCCCTAAATCCGAGAGCCGCTGGATTCTGACTCTGCACTTATCCTGCGCCTTGGCTGGCAAGCGATCGAACCACTCGAGCACTGGCACCGCGCCGTCCGCTTCGCAGTAGAAAACGACTTGGGTCTTCGGCACGCATTTCAATATTTAACAGATTTCGCAAAATTGCGAAAGCACATTTTGCTTCGGAAACCGCGGTTGCCTTGTCAGTCAGCTTCTATCGTCCGCGGCGCCGGACTCGCCGGAGTCGGCGCTGCTTGCGGTTGCAGTGAGGTTTGCCGCGGTTGCGCGGCTTGCCAGGGATTGAGCGGCGCTTCGTACGCTTCGATCGCAGTGCCGTTGATCTGGCTCTGCTTCCATACTTCGGGGATGAACTCGTGGTTGCGGATTGCGCCGTCGCCGATCATTACGAAAACTGCGGGACCGCGCTGTTCGATCTTCCGCGCCATGCTGCCGACCAGGACCTTGTCGAGGATTTGCGTATAGAGCTGAGCGAACGTGTCGGCGGCGCCCGAATTGCGGAACACGATCATCCACAGCACGGTCAGCGATTTTCCCTTCTGCAGCGCGACAATCCGATCTCCCGCCCACTTGGTTGACGCCTGCACGTACGGCGTATCCTCGCCCATCGTGCGCTCCAGCATGATCTTGAGCATCAGCTCGCCGACCGTGTCCTCGTCGACCTTTTTCCAATCGCGCAGAACCTTCTCGTAGCCTTCGAGCTTGACCGTCAACGCCGGAGTCGGATGATCGAAGTAGAGCTCGGGATGCATGATCTGCTGCGTCGAGGTCGGCACATCCTTGAACAGAGCATTCACGCCGTCCCATTTATTCCGATGGTAAGCTTCGGCGACGAAGCGGGCGCCCTCGGTGTACTGAAAAATGAACGGGTACGTCATCGCGCGCGGCTTGCCTTCCATGCGTCCCATAAATATCGGCACGATGTCCTGCAGATGCGAATTGAAGTAGTCGATCGTCTCGTCATCGACCCGTCCGGTCACCACCGAAAATCCTGACAGGGTGGCGTCGCCCTCGACGATTGCCTTGTACGCCAGCTCGCGATCGCTGTTGCCTTTGAATTTCTTTTGCGTCGCCCCGATGTCGAAATATTGGTCCTGGATCGCATGAGTCAGTTCGTGTCCCAGGGTTCCCATCGTGTCCAGCTTTCTCATCTGCGTGACAGCATTTTGATATCGCTCGGGCAGGACGACAGTTAGCGGCCGATCGATAATGACGATGTCCTTATGATGGTCGTCGTAGAAGCCGGCCAGCTCCAATGTCATGTCGGCCAGGTCTTTGCGCTGGATTTTCAGATCGGGCGGAAAGAGACCGATCATCTTGTTTTCTTCGACGCTGGTATCGATCTCGTCCTGGCTTATCAGCTTGGCGAACTGGGCCGTGAACCGGGCCTCGGTTTCGGCGACGCTGAGATAGGTCACCGGCACATCGCGCTTGAGGCGGAGCCCGCGAATTTTCTGCACGCGAGCTTTCACCACTGCGGCCTCGTCGCCGCTCAAAACGTCGTCCTGCGAATAGGTCACGTTGCAGAACAACGCGGCGACAACACACGCGGATGCGATCGTCGCAACAAATCGTCGAAGATGGATTCCCCCCAAAATGCGCCCCCTACTCAGCGGTCATCCTGATTAGCGAGGCGATAGACACTGGGTCAAGGGGTCACCCCTTGCGCCCACCGCGCAGGTGATGGAATTTTTTTCAGGCTCATCTAACATTCGACAAAGGAGTCACAATGAAGATCTCGATACACGCGATGGCGGTTGAAACGTATGTCCCGATGCTGCGGTCGCTATCTCACGTTCTCGACCAGGGCGCCAAAAAAGCCGGTTCCGCCGACCTCGTGAATGCGCGGTTGGCGCCGGACATGTACACACTCGCGCAACAGGTGCAGCTCGCCTGCGATCAAGCCGCTGATTCGACCGCGCGCCTGACCGGCCAGAACGCGCCGCAATTCGAGAACGATGAGAAGACGCTCGAGCAGCTCAAAGCTCGCATCGCCAAGACGCTAAAGTATGTGGAGAGCGTACGCGCGGACGCATTCGAGGGCGCCGAGGATCGCAAGATCACGATTCCGATCCCCGAAACAATATCGACTTCGAAATGGACGGCCTACAGTACCTAAGGGATTGGGCGCTGCCGCATTTCTACTTCCACGTCGTCACTGCCTACGGCATCCTGCGTCACAACGGCGTCGCTATCGGCAAAATCGATTACATGAACCAGGTGGGAAAATACATTCGCCCCCGCAATCCGGCGTGATATAGGAAGTTGCGAGGTTGCAGGTGAGATCACAACTCCCACCTGCAACTCGTGGCTATCTAATGAGCGGAGGGGCGATGTTCCTTCGGAACCGACGCCTCACCAGTATACGAAATATCGACGGCGCCACCGGCCTTGAAGATCTTCTTGGCGCGATCGCGCTCTTTGCTGTCCTCGGTATGCACCGACAGCAGGATGTTCCCGTCCCTGACCTTGCCTTCGTAACGCTTCGCCTCGTATTCCGGGATGCCCATGCCGATGAGCGCGCCGGTCAGGCCGCCAGCCGCTGCGCCGCCAGCCGCGCCCGCGAGCGCCGCCATGATCGGACCCGCCGCGATAAACGCGCCGAGCCCCGGAATCGCGAGCGCTCCGATACCGACCGCCCAGCCGAGCGCGCCGCCGAGAATCGCGCCGCTGCCCGCGCCAGTCGCCGCGCCTTCGGGCGCCTTGGTGTGCTGTTCGTGCGCGAAATCCTTGCTGCCCTTCTTGTCGGGGAACAGGACCGAGATGTCGTTCTCGCTGAAACCGGCCGCTTTCAGATTATCGGCGATCGTGATCGCCTGTGGTTCACTCTTCGCGATTCCAAATACTGCTTTCTTCGCCATGTGGAGACTCCTTACTACTGGTTTTTGACTTCGAGCTGATTATCGACTTTGTTGGGACCCGCGATTTGCTCCGCCTTGTTCGCGATTGCGACTTTTTCCTGCTCGGTCTTTCACCGGGCCGCGCAGAATAACCGATCCATTGGCCGCGACGATCTTCACGTTGTGCGCGAGCATCGAAAGCGAATCGTCCTTGACCACCGCGCGCCGAATTTCGCGAGTGAGTTCGACATCGCTTTTGGAGTTTGATTGTTCGCCCGCGGTCATCGCGTCAGGTGCGCGATCCCTGACGTTAACGGCGGAGTTGTCGGGAGCGGGAGCGGCTGAATCCTGGGCCATCGCGATGGTCCCCAGTCCCAACAGCGACGACGACAATACCAATGTCAATGCAATTTTCTTCAACGCTGATTACCTCCGATCCTTTGAATATAGAAATCCGCGCGAGGGCAGGTCGATTGCCGCCCCCGAGCAGAACTTGGAAAATTGCAACGGTTATGCCGTTCGCGCTTGCGAACTCGAGAAAAAATCTCGCGAAAAAGAACAACAATGAACGGTTGCTATATGTGCGGGCATTCGCGAATTCAGGTGCCTACGAAATCAGCTCGAATACATCGCGCGATCCGGAACTAGGTAAATTGCTCTCACAATGCATTTGTAAGAAGTGCGTTTAGCTGGTCGGACGCGCAGGTAAACGCTACAATCGTCGGCGGAGAATCCGTCATGGGAAATGCCGCCGCTACCTTCGACCTTCGCGAGCGCGCCGACGTTCGCAGCGTCGCCGCCACCCGCACCGCCGCCATTCCCTGGTACGTCTGGTGCCTCGCCGCCGCGACCGCCGCCGACTTGTTCGGTGGTTACTGGGACATCTCGTGGCATATCTCGATCGGCCGCGACACGTTCTGGACTCCCGCGCACATGATGATTTATCTCGCGGGCGTGCTCGCCGGCATCGCCAGCGGCTACGCGATTCTCACGACCACCTTCGGCTCGTCGCAGGAGTCCAGGGACGCGAGCGTCTCAGTCCTCGGCTTTCGCGGCCCGCTCGGATGCTTCATGGCAGCGTGGGGCGGGTTCGCGATGCTCACGTCGGCGCCGTTCGACAACTGGTGGCACAACGCCTACGGCCTCGACGTGAAGATCGTCAGCCTGCCGCATTCGATGCTCGGAATGGGCGAGCTCATGATCGAGCTCGGCGCGATGCTGCTGGTATGCGCGCATCTCAATCGCGCGACCGGCGCCTATCAGCGCAAGCTCGACTGGCTGCTGCTTACGATCGGCGGCATCGTCGTCGCCGGCTCGGCGCTGTTCATCCTTGAATCGACGCCGACGGAATTCATGCACAGCCCGAGCTTCTATCGCGCAGTCGCAACCGCCTTCCCCATAGGACTGATCGCAATCTCCGTCGTCTCGAAAAAGCGCTGGCCCGCCACTGCGATGACCGCGATGTACACCGCTTTGTTCCTCGCGTTCTTGTGGATCTTCCCACTGTTCCCCGCGGCGCCCAAGCTCGGCCCGGTTTATCAGAACGTCACGCACATGGTTCCGCTATGGTTCCCGGTGCTGGTGATCGTGCCCGCGTTCGCGCTCGACCTGCTGCGCGCGTGGATGGGCGAGAAGTGGGGCGGCTGGAAATCCGCAATCTATGCCGGATTCGTTTTCATCGCAGCCTTCGTCGCCGCGCAATGGCCCTTCGCCGACTTCCTGATCTCGCCATACGCCCGCAATCCAATTTTCGGCGCCAACTATTTCGGCTTCTTCGACCCCGCCAACCTGCTGTACAACCCGTACCACTTCGCCCACCTGGACAAGACCCCCGCCGCCTTCACCGAAGGAATGATGATCGCACTCGCAATGTCGATAATCTTCTGCTCCCTCGGAATGGCCCTGGGCAACTGGATGCGCACCGTCCGCCGCTAACCCGCGCCAGTCTTTGAGTTCATAAATCCCGACGAAGCCGAGCAACTGGAGCGAATAGGAAACGGGCCTGCGGACCGCTCCGCGCTTTTTTTGTGTCATCCCGACAAAGCGAACAACGCGAGTTTTTTTGCTGTCATCCTGACGACGGGAGCAACGCGACGGGAGGAATGGGGGTTTCGGGCTTCCGGACAGCTTCGCGTACGCGAAGCCGGTTCCGGTTTCTGAAAATCGCGCAGCGCTCCACTTTTGTCATCCTATTATCTCAATTAGGAGAAAGAAGATGAATCAAGTCAGCACGCTTGAACGGGTCTTCAGCTACAAGGCAAAGGCCAACAACGAGATGCTCACGGCGATGCGACAATTTGACGAGGCCTCTCCGGCAAAGGAGATCGCCGTCAGAGTCCTCAACCACACTTACGCTGTCGACCGGATTTTCGCTGCGAACTTGCGCCGAGCTGAGCACGGATACACCTCACCCAACCCGGGCCAGGCGCCGTCGCTGGAGGAGTTATCCGCGGCGATCAAGACCAGCGATCAGTGGTACCTCGACTATGTGTCGCGTCTGGATCAAGCACAATTGGCCGAGCGCATCGACTTTACCTTTACCGATGGCGAACCAGGCCGCATGTCACGCGAAGAAATTCTGATGCACGTGACAGTTCATGGCGAATACCACCGGGGGCAAATCAGTTTGCTCATGATGCAAAACTCGATCACGCCACCCGCCGATGGCTTCACGAGCTTTCTACACAAGACAGAACCCTCAACCCGCCGCCGCTCCGGGTGAGCGGACAGATTCGCGTTTTGGTGTCACCCTGACGACCCGAGCAACGCGAGGGGAGGAACGGGCCTCGGACAGCGGCGCGCTAGCGCCGCCGGTTCCGGTTTCCGAAAATCGCGCAGCGCTCCACCCTTCGTGGGGGGATGAACTTTCCGGCCTTATGCTCGTAAATTTTGTGCGCTACATATAAGGCATGGACGCCCACCAGAATGCCTCACCCTCGCCGGTCCTCACCCGAAATCCGGTGTCCCGGGCTTCCAGAGAAAAAACACTTTTTGACGAAACGAAACTATCGATGGTAGTGCGCCCATCTCGATACCACTACAGGTGGTACGAATCGCGCTTTGCGGCGATGCTGGCGGTGGCCGCAGTGCTGCTCTTCGCGCTCCCCGCCGACGCCCACGTCGGCAGTCCCAACGTCTTCTACGAAGGCGACGCGGGCCCCTATCACCTGTTCGTGACGGTCAACGTCCCCGCCGTAATCCCCGGCGTCGCCGACGTCCAGATTCGCGCCGACTCCGACGACGTCCGTCAGGTCAGCACCTCGGTGACGCGCCTCGCCGGTGCCGGCTCGCAGTACGCGCCCGTGCCCGACGCCGCCCAGCGCTCGCCGATTGACCCGCACCTGTTCACCTCGAGCTTGTGGCTGATGGAGTACGGCTCGATGCGAGTAGTGATCAACGTCGCGGGCGCGCACGGTCCCGCGCAAATGTCAGTGCCAGTGCCGTCGGCCGCTCGCAAGATGCTCCCGATGCCGCCGGCGCTCGGCGCATTGCTTCTGGTGCTCGCGATCATCCTCGCAATCGGCGCAATTTCGATCGTCGGCGCGGCGGCTCGCGAATCGCGCCTCGCGCCGGGTGATCCGATCACGCCGCAGCTCAAGCGCCGCGGATTGCGCGCGACAGCGATTGCCACAGGCATTGTCGCGACGCTCTTCTATCTCGCGTTTGCGTGGTGGAACTCGGACGCGCAGAACTACGCGGCGATCACCGCGCTGTTCAAGCCGCCGAAGCTGGCGCTAACCATCGTCGATGGCAACCGCCTCGCGATTCGCCCGTCGCCAACCGACAAGGCGTGGCTGAAGTACAAAGTTATGGACGGCATCCTGCCCGACCACGGCCACCTGATGCATTTCTTCCTCGTGCACGCGCCCGCGCTCGACCGCATCTGGCATTTGCATCCGACGCGCCAGCCCGACGGCTCATTCGTCGTAGCGCTTCCGTCGATCGAACCCGGCAATTACAGCGTGTTCGCCGACATCGTGGACCAATCCGGATTTCCATGGACGCTGGTCGGCTCGATCGACCTACCGCATATAACCGGCACGCCTCTGAGCGGCGACGACAGCAGTGGCAATGCACCCGCTCTCACGTCGTCCACTGATTCCGCGATTGACGTCCTCGATGACGGCACGCGCGTCGTCTGGCGTCGCGACAGCGCCGCACTTCGCGCGAACGTGCCGACGATCCTGCGCTTCGAAGTGCAGGATCAAAACGGCAAGCCCGCGACCGGGATGGAACCGTACATGGGAATGGCGGCGCACGCCGAAATCATGAGCGCCGATCTGCAGGTCTTCGCCCACATCCATCCGTCGGGCTCAGTCCCGATGGCCGCACTGATGATGGCCAGCGCCAAGTCCGATTCGATGGCGGGCATGAACATGTCCGACACGAATCCGGCTATTTCGCCTGAGCTGTCGATGCCCTATGGTTTCCCCAAGCCCGGCCACTACCGGATTTTTCTACAGTTCAAACGCGCCGACAAAATCGAGACCGCACATTTCGACACCGTCGTGAACTGAGCCGCATGGAGAAACACTCGAACCCCGAGGTCGTGATCGTCGGCGCTGGAATTGGCGGCAGCGCGCTCGCGACCGTGCTGGCCCGCGCCGGCATCACGGTGACACTTCTAGAGAAGTCGCTGGTGCATGTCGATCACGTCCGCGGCGAATGGCTCGCGCCGTGGGGCGTCGCGGAAACGCAACGCCTCGGCTTGTACGACACCCTGATCGCTGCAGGAGGCCATCATCTCGGCCGCCACATCGGCTACAGCGACGACATCGATCCGGCAGAGGCGGAATCTCAGCCGCTCGACTTCAAGGCGTTCGAGGGCGTCGGCTTCAAGCCGCCGCTATGCATGCGCCATCCCGACATGTGCGACCTGCTCAACCGCGAGGCCACAATCTCGGGCGCCGAACTGCTCCGCGGCGTGACCGATTTTCAGGTCATCGCGGGGAGCGCGCCCGAAGTGCGCTTCAGGCACGACCGGCGCGAGCGCGAGTTCAATCCGCGCATCGTCATCGGCGCAGACGGCCGCAACTCGATCGTGCGCTCGCAAGTGGGCATCGAGCAGCATCGCGATCCGACGCATCACCTGATGGCTGGGATGCTGGTCGATAACACCACTGGCTGGCCCGCCGACTTGCAGATTTTCGGCACCGAAGCGCGCGTCAACTTTCTCGCGTTCCCGCAATCTGGCGAGCGCGTCCGTCTCTATATCTGCTATCCGAACGAGGACAAGAAACGCTTCGCCGGCGCCGACAACCAGGCGCGCTTCCTCGACGCGTTCCACCTCGCGAGCGTCCCCGGCAGCGAATACCTGGCAAACGGCACCTCCGCGGGCCCCTGCAATTCCTACGGCAACGAGGACACCTGGACCGACGTGCCGTACGTCCCAGGCGTAGTGCTGATTGGCGACGCCGCAGGCCACAATGATCCGATCATCGGGCAGGGCCTGTCGATCAGCTATCGCGACGTGCGCATTGTACGCGACTTGATGCTCGAAAATCGCAACTGGACGCCCGAAATGTTTCGACCCTACGCAGAGGAGCGTCGCGAGCGGATGCGCCGGCTCAGGATGACGGCTTCGACGTTCTCGATACTGAACGTCGAGTTCGGCGACCGCGGCCGCGCGCGCCGGGCGAGAGTCCGCGAAGACCGTCTGCGCGGCAATTTCCCCGACATCCAGCCCGCTGCCTTCATCGGACCCGACCTCCTGCCCGCCGAAATGTTTGACGAAACGATCCTCGATCGATTACGCGCAATGTGAGGATGCCATGATCAAACTCGTTTACATAGTTAGAAAGCGCGCTGACATTTCCGAAAAAGATTTCCACGAGTACTGGCTGAAGAAGCACGGCCCGTTGGTCCGCAGCTTCGCCAAATCGATGCGTGCGAAGAAGTACGTGCAGAGCCACACCGTCTCCGAAGACGCGGGCAAACAAATTCGTAACACCCGCCCCAAGATGCACGAAACCGCCGACGGCATCACCGAAGTATGGTGGGACACGCTCGAGGACTTCAGCGGAGGCGGCGCGGTCCAGGAACGCGCAGAAGCAGCCCGCGCGCTGCTCGAGGATGAATCGAAATTTATAGACTTCGAGCGCTCATCAATCTTCCTGACCGAAGAGCACGAAATCTTCGACTACACCAAGTAGTTCTCTTAATTAAGTGGGGCGGGCCGCCGTGCCCGCCTCCGATTCTTACCTCGCCCGTTACTTTACGGGAGAGGCGGCTGGCCGCATCGCGGCCAGCGGTGAGGGTTCTGCGAATCGAGACACACTCAAGGCCTCGCTACTTCTTAAATCGCCGCTTCAACCAATCCACAATCGTCCCATTCACCTCGTCCGGAAACTCCTGCTGCACCCAATGTCCCGCGCGCTCGATATTGTGCATCTCGAGATCCGAGCACAGCGCCGGCATCCCGGCCGCCATCCGCGGCGGCAGCGCCCCGTCCCACTCGGCAGTGATCATCAGGCACGGCAAGTCCAGCTTCTTGACCCCAATCTCAGGATGCTCACGCAAATTGCGATCGATATTCCGATACCAGTTAATACCGCCGCGAAACCCACTTTTTTCGTACGCATGCACATAGGTGTCGAGTTCTTCGGCGGTGACTATCGTCGCAGTTTCAGGTTTCAGCTCCTCGATCCGCCTGAACGGGTTCATATCCATCTCGCCGCTCGCCATCATGCGTTTGGCGGATTCCTCCGGTGAGAGCGGCGCACGCATCAGGCGGTCGAAAATCAGCCGCGCCTTCGAATCCATCACGCTCTCAGCGCGTCCCGGCTCCTGAAACCACACGATGTACATCCGCTCGTCCTTGCCATTGACCATCGCGCGCATGACTGCCGTCGGCGGAATCGCCATGTACGGCGTGCAAACTCCGACCACGCCCGCAGTGCGCTCCGGATAGAGCAGCGGCATCGCCCACGCGACGAAGCCGCCCCAATCGTGCCCGACGAAAATCGCGCGGTCGATCTTCAGCGCGTCGAGCAATCCCGCCATGTCACCGGTCAGCTCGGTAAGTCCATAGTCAGTGATCGCAGGCGGTGCACTCGAATCCGCATACCCGCGCTGGTCGGGCGCAATCGCGTGAAAGCCTGCCGCCGCCACCGCCGGCAACTGATGCCGCCACGAGAAAGCCAGCTCAGGAAACCCATGGCAGAAAACCACCGCCGGTCCGTCACCAGCCTCATGAACGGTAAGACTGATAGAAGGCTGATTGCCCCGCGCCGCAATCTTTACGGATCGGCCCTGCGGCCATGAGTAACTGGACATTATATGTGCCTCGCATTTTTGGTCATTCAAAGTTCTCCGTCACTGAAGATTCGCGATCACGGCGCGCGTGAACTCCGACGTCTTCGCGGTGCCACCCTGGTCTGGCGTTAAGACGCGGCCGTCGGCGTATACCTTGCGCACGGCGGCATCGAGGCGCGACGCGTCGGCGCTGAAGCCCAGGTAGTCGAGCATCAAAGCCGCCGAGAACATCGTCGCCGACGGATTGATGATGTTCATCCCCATGATGTCGGGCGCGGTGCCATGCACCGATTCGAAGTATGCGTAGTCACTGCCGTAGCATCCGCTGGCCGCGAGACCCAGTCCTCCGATAGTTCCCGCGGCGGCGTCGGACAGGATATCGCCGTACAGGTTCGGCGCAACTACCACGTCGAGATCGTGAGGCGATTGCACGAGCCGTCGCGCGAAGTCGTCCACGATGAACTGCTCGTATCTTATTTCCGGATAGCGAGCCGCAGTGTCTTCTACGATTTTCCTGAAAAGGCCGTCGGACTCGCGCAGCATGTTGTACTTCGACGTGCACGTGAGCTTGCCTTTGCCGCCGGCGCGCTTTCGTTTGATCGCAAGCTGGCAGGCGAACTCGGCAACCCGGCGCGTCCCCCGCTCCGTGATCACTTTGATCGCATAGACGCCGCGCTCCGACGTGTCGAGCGGCGCGCGCAGGATCCGGCTCGTCAGTTTGAGCGGAGCGAGCGCTTCGAGCGGACCCTCGAGACCTAGATACAGGTCTTCGAGATTCTCGCGCACGATCACGAAATCGATTCCCTCGGGCCGGGCCAGCGGACTCGCAAAACCCTTCGAGTAGCGCACCGGCCGGACGTTGGCGAAGGTCTGCTTGCCCCATCGCAGATACGTGATCGCGGTGGTCTTGCCCGAGGTGGACCCGAACAGCGTCGTGTCGGACGCGTCGATCGCCTTGCGCGCGGCCGCGTCGGTCTCGCCGCGCACCCATTTCTCGCCGACCGGGAACTCGACGTAATCGATCGGAAGTTTCAGCGCGCGCAACGCATCCATGGTCGCTCCCATCGCCTCCGGCGCCGCATCGTCGCCCGGCAGCACTACGACTCTTTTGTTTTTGTTATCCATTGTCCGACTCGAGCGCCTCGCTGAGCGCCATCATGCACACGCCGGTCGCGAACGGCGCGGTCCCGACCTCGATCGAGTTGTAAAAGGCAAAGTCGCCCGGCGGCGTCTGCTGCGAGACCCCGGTAAATGCGCCGCGCGAATCTATCTTCGAAGAAATCGCGCCGAGTGCGTGCGAATAAGTGTCGCGCGCGCGAACCGCGTCGAGACCGGGCAATCGCGTTCGAAGCGCGCGACCGAGCGCGACTGCGAATCCAGCCGCTGACGACGCTTCGAGGTACGAATCGCGGCGATCGATCACGGTATGCCACAAGCCGGAATCGTCCTGCAGCGACACGATCTGGTTGAGCTGACGCGCCAGCGCCTCGCGAATCTTCTCAACTTTTGCGGCCAGCCTTTTGGATTCGCCCGCGGACTCAATCTCCGCGATAACTTGCGGAGCTGCGATCGAAAACCAGCTATTACCGCGCGCCCACAGGCACGGCGAGTGCGATTTGCGATCGATATAGGCGACGTGCCAGAAAAGTCCGCTGTTCGGATCGATCAGATGATCGCGGTGAACGATCATCTGATCCGCGGCGTGCTCGAGCATCGCGACGTTGCGCGAGATTCGGCCGAGCAGCGCGAGCGCAGGCGCGGTGAAGTAACAGACGTCGATCCACACTTCGAGCGCCGGCGGATGCGGCACGTAAGCGCCGTCGGCAGTTCGCGTCGCCGAATTTTCCAGGAAGCCGGCGATCGCGCGCGCGTATTCCAGGCAGCGTGGGTCGTTCGTCCTCAAGTATAAATCGAGCGCGGGTAATGCTTCCGCCGCCCAGAACCAGAACCATCCGCCGGTGCGCGGACCCGCCGCGAGCTTTGGCTCGAACCATCGTTGCGCAGCTTCGATCGGCGCGTCAGATTTCAGCGCGCGCGCAGCGTACAGAAGTCCGTCGCACAGGATCGCGTCGCCCCAATGCGGTTGCTTGACGAGCAGCTCGCGACTGGCATTCGATGTCAGCCGCTCCAGCGCGTTTCTAATTTCCGCAGAGTCCATCAGACAGATTTTTTCCTAATACTGGGTGCAGGGGTCACCCCTGCTCAGCCGCCGTAGTTCCATCCGGTTTCTTTCATCGTTAGCGCTTCGGCGTCACGCTTGATGTGCGCGTCCGTGACCTTGCCCACGACGACGCTGTGATCGCCAAGCTCGTAGAAGCCGACCACCTGGCATTCGACCGACGCCGGCGCGTCGCTGATGATTGGCGCGCCGTTCGCGCCCTTTTCGAACGCGAAGTCGCCGAATTTGCCGTCCTTGGGTTCGACGTGACGAAAGAACGCGCCCGCGATTCCCTTCTGCCCCTGCGCGAGCATCGAGAGCGCGAACTTTTTCGAATCTTTCACCATCGCATGCGAGCCCGAGTCTTTCTTGATTCCGACCACCACCAGCGGCGGATTGAAACTGGCTTGCGTGACCCAGTTGACGGTCGCGGCAGTTGCGTTGCCGCCGTGCGCGGCGCCGAGCACGAACAATCCGTACGGGATCATCAACAGCGATTGTTTTTTTGCTTTTTCATCCATGACTCCAGACTCCTTAGTGAACGAGGTTTAAAAAGCGCGGGCGAAAAATAGCATCTCCCCACTTCGCGGCGCGGGAGATATACTTAAGCGAAAGACTGCACCGATGGCGCTTATCAAGTCAAAGACTCCGAAGATCAAAGGGCTGCACGAAGTGGGGCGCTATGCCGTGGGCGTCCAGTGGGTCGACGGTCACGACAGTATCTTCCCGCTGGAGAATTTGCGCCGCGGATGTTTGTGCGACGCCTGCAAGGGCAGCGTGAGCGGCGAGGTGCCGCCGGCGTCGATGCGGATGCGGCAGCTTTCCCGGCTCGGCGAGGCGGCGGTTTTTATCGGATGGGTTGACGGTCACGAGACTATCTACACGATGCCGCAACTCAGGAGTCTCTGCCGATGCGCGTACTGCGTGGCGGAGCCCGAGCGTCCGATCACCGGCGGGTAGAGCAAGCTCGCATCGGGGGAGGTTTATCAAAATGATCGGTAAAGCATTCGCGGGATTCGCGGCGTCGGTGACGTTTGCGATGACGGCTACGTTGGCCGTTGCGATGGGACCGATGGGGGTTGGTGCCGGCGGGGCTGGATCGGCGGCCTCGATGGGCGCATCGGGAATGAACCGGCTGATGGTTAATCCGCGTGGATTCAGGCGCGACTTCGGCGGATCATTCGGCGGTGTCGGATCCTCCACCAATGGTACGCGACCTCTCGTCTTTCCAACCAACGATCCGAACCACTATCACGAGATCAAAATTATTGGACGTCTCGCTAAGGATGAATCGGGGCTGAGTATCGATCGGCAAATCGTGCGGATGCGCGTGGACGGGCGCGATATTCCGATGTCGATCAACGGCGATGCGATGAGCGACAGTCTTCAGTTGGATCAAGGCGACGAACTGGGACAAATTTTGTATCGCCTGATTTTGAGCAAGCGTCTGGAAGTGGTCGGAGACCAGAAACTGCGCGCTCAGATTGCGAACGCGGCGTCGGCAAATCCGTCCAAGCCGGTGGTGGTAGATGGCTTCGTGTACGATCGGATGACCCCGTATCTGGTACTGGTCTCAGTCGGCGACGCGCCTTAGCCAGAAGCCGCTTCGCGCTTGACAACGTTTAGACATTGTAGAAACACTGAAAAAGAGACACAGAATCACATGCAGACAATTTCAAAATGGGGCAATAGTCTGGCGGTGCGGATACCGGCAGCTTTTGCAGAGACGGTCGGGCTTGAAGAAGGCAGCGAAGTCGAAGTGAAGGTTCGTGCGGGTCGCTTGATAGTGATCCCGGCTGCCTCTCGCCGGTACGAATTGCATCGATTGGTTGAACAGATCACACCGGAGAACAGCCACGAGCTGATAGACTGGGGCAAACCGGCTGGGAAGGAAAGCTGGTAATCAGCCACGGCGCGATACGTTCCAGAACGCGGCGATTTCGTCGATCTTGATTTCGATCCAGTATTGGGGCACGAGCAGGCAGGAGCGCGTCCCGCGTTAGTGCTAACCGAACTTGCGTTCAATGCCAGGACGGACTTGGCGGTCGTCTGCCCGATAACCAGCAAAATAAAAGGCTATCCTTTCGAGGTTGTGATCCCGACCGGACTGGCTGTCCACGGTGCAATCCTGGTCCATCAAATGAAGACCGTTGATTGGAAGAGCCGCGCCGCAAAGCGTTTGGGAAAATGTCCGAAAAGCGCGTTAGTCGAAGTGGATGCCAAACTTCGAGCGCTGCTCGGATTATGACGAATCTTCCAGCCGCGCTTAGTGCATCGTGCTCGATGATGGCGGTTGCGCCCGATGCTTGCTGATGCTGCCGCGGCCGCTGGGGCCGCCGTTTAGCGCGTCGATATTTGCCTGCGCAACTTTCAGATTGGGATTCAGCTTGAGCGCCTCCTCCCATGCTTCTTCAGCTTCGCCGAAGCGCTGCAAGTCGTTCAGCGCCATGCCCTTTGCGTTGTAGAGCCGCGCGTTGGAAGGATCCTTCATTAGCCCGGCGTTGGCCGCCAGCAACGCATCCTCGGTGTCGCCGACCCGCATATAAATATCTGCCAGTTCGATAAAATTGTTGCCCGACGGATTCAGCTCGGTCGCCGTCCGGTACATATCGACCGCAGTTTCGCCGTCGCGCAACACGCCGTAACAGAAGCCGAGGTCCACGTATGCGGCGTCGTTGCGCGGATCGATTTTCAGCGCGACATGGAGTTTGTCCATCGCCTGGTGAATCAATTTCGTATCGACCGGATCGGCTTGACCCGCCTTCGTGATCATGTTTTCCGCCTCGGTAACCACCGCGTCGGATTCAGCGCGATTGGCTCCCGCGGCGTAGCTCGATGACGCGATCATCAGGATGCCCAATGAAACGATCGCGAGCGCAAACTTCAAACGCGACTTCCCACCCGACCGACCAACGATGTTCATGCGACTGCTCACGACGACACCAATGATAATAAGCGCCGCCGACGAATTGGCAAGATTGCCGGCCTCCTCATCGGCGCCACGTTGTTTCGCGGGGGCTGCTCCGATAACTATGGACTTGTGCCCCGCGACTCGTTCAATCGTGAGATAGATTACCTGCGGCTGTCAGTGATCGACGCATGCAACCTGCGCTGCGTCTATTGCATGCCGCTCGAGGGCTTGCGCTTTCTGCCCAAGGACGAGCTGCTGACGCCGGCGGAGTTCGAAACCGTCGCGCGCGCGGCGGTCGAGCGTGGGCTTTCGAAAATTCCGGCTGACCGGCGGCGAGCCGACGCTGCGGCTCGACCTGGTGGAAATCGTCGAGCGGCTCGCGCGCGTGCCGGGCGTCCATGGCCTCGCGCTGACGACCAACGCGCTGCTGCTCACCGAACTTGCGCCGGCGTTGAAACGCGCGGGCTTGAATCGCATCAACGTGCATCTCGACAGTCTCGACCCCGCGACCGTCGAGCTGCAGATGCGATGGGGCAGCTTCGAGAAAATCTGGCGCGGAATAGTCGCGGCCGAAGAGGCGGGACTCACGCCGATCAAACTCAACTCGGTGGTGACGGCCGGCTACAACGAATCCGATGTGGTCGAACTGGCGCGGCTGACGCTCGAGCGCGACTGGCACGTGCGATTTATCGAGCTGATGCCGCTGGGCGGCGGCGAATGCGCGACGTTGTCGATGAAGCGCTACGTGTCGAACATCGAGACGCGGCGCAGAATCGAGTCGGTGTTCGGGCCGCTCACTGAAATCCCGTCGGAAAACCTGGCCGACGAATCGCGCAACTACCGGCTCGCGGGCGCGCGCGGCGTAGTCGGGTTCATCAGCCCAGTCAGCGAGCCCTACTGTGGCACCTGCAATCGGATGCGCCTGACGGCCGACGGAAAATTCCACCTGTGCCTGCTGAACGACGACGAACTAGACGTCCGCAAAGCCCTGCGCTCGGGTTCAAGCTGATGTAATCGGCGACGTAGCAAGAATCCTGAAACGCGCAGTCGAACTAAAACCAACCGGCCATCACCTGCTAGAAGGCCGCTCGACGCAAGACCGCTCGATGTACCAAATCGGCGGCTAGGAAATCCGGATAGCGTCTCGCTTCTCGCGCGCGTCGTCGCGCCGATCAAGAATCCTCTCCCGCTATTTCCCGACCCCTCTCAAAGGTATCCTCTGCGTACCACCGTTCGCGTTGTCAGTGATCGTCAGCGTTCCGGTTTGCGTCGTGGGTGGCGCGCTCGGAGTAAACGTCACCGAGATCGAACATGATGCGCCGGCCGCCAGGCTCGCGGGACAATTGTTGGTCTGCATGAAAACCGCCGGATTGGAGATCATCTCGATCAACACCGGCAGCCCCGGATGCTTACTCTTGCCCTTGGGATTGGACACCTTTACGGTTTTCGGTTTGCTCGACGTTCCGACACTGGTCTTTGCGAACTTGAGCGACTTCGGCTTGATCTTGAGCGTTACCGGCACTGGCGTCGGCGTCGCGGTGGCGGTTGGAGCGATGGTCGCGGTTGGAGTCGGGGTCGGACTCGGAATGCCCACTGCGTAGAGATTATTGTCCTCGGAGGCGACGTAGATGGTCCCATCCGCGCCGATCGCCGGCGAGGAATAGACCGACGCACCGGTTGTGAACGTCCATTTGAGGGTGCCGTCGGGATTCAAGGCGTAGAGTTTATGGTCGTCGGACCCGAAGTAAATCGTGCCATCGGCGCCGAGCGCCGGCGATGACTGGACATCCTCGCCAGCTTTGAATACCCACTTCTGCGCAACGCTCCCTTGTCCACCATCGGTTACGGCGTAAAAGACGTCGCCGGTGTCAACCGTGCCGATGTAGATGGTTCCATCGGCACCGATGGCAGGCGAGGATTCGAGGCCGCTGCCCGTTGCGAAGCTCCATTTCAGGGTGCCGTCGGGATTTAGCGCATAGAGATTGTCATCATAGGAGCCGAGGTAGATGGTTCCGTCAAAGCCGATTGCCGGTGAGGACTCGATAATTGCACCAGTTGCGAACGCCCATTTCTCAGTGCCGTTCGGGTTTACGGCGTAAAAGTGTTGGTCGAGGGAACCAACGTAGATGGTTCCATCGGAACCGATGGCCGGCGAGGAGATTATCAAGCTGCCCGTCGCGAACGTCCATTTTAGCGTGCCGCCCGAATCTACCGCGTAGAGTTTGTAGTCGTCGGAGCCAAAGTAAATGGTGCCGTCGGGACCGATCGCCGGCGAAGAGGACAAGGCTGCCCCGGCTGTGTATGACCAGATCTTCACGCCCGCGGAATTCAGCGCGTACAGGTTGGCGTCCTCGGAGGTGACGTAGATGGTCCCATCGGCGCCGAGGGCTGGCGAAGTGGACACGGCGCCCAAAGTTGCGAACGACCACTTCCTGGTCCCGTTGGGGTTCACCGCGTACACATTGCCGTCGGTCGATCCGAAGTAGATAGTTCCGTCAGCGCCAATCTTCAAGAGGATACACCGACGACCGTCGCGAACGCCCACTCAGCCGGGGTTGCGATGGAGTATAGGGCTCAGTCCGGTATGCGCAAGATCGTGATGGAACATCGGCCACGGCGACACGGCGATTTTCGCGTGCGAGTCGGTTAGGGCCGCGACGGTCATAGTCACAAGAGCGGCAGCAACAAGAACTGAGTAAGTTTCGAATTGGCGCTGACCTCTGAGTGAGTGCTTACGGCACGCGGCGCCAGAAGATAGCGCCGGCCAGAAGCAAAAACATCAGACCGGCAATTGGGATTGCGGGCGTTGTTCCTGCCGCGTTGCGTCCATAGCCTCTGTCCCGCTCGATAATCCTGCCGCCCACACACCATACCGCGGTTTTCTCGCGGTATCGATCCGCCGATCGAAGCAAACAACGTCCGGAATTTTCCGTAAGGGCCGAACCATCCCGTCTCGCGCGGTAGAACCCTGATGATCGCCATCATGCCGCCGTCTTCGTGCGCCAGAATGTGGCAATGGTAGACGAAGTCGCCGACGTCCGGCCCGCGAAAATCCGATGCGGACCTTTACGCTCGGATAAGGACCGGTGCCTGAGTATTAAGGGACCTGAACCATATCCCGCTATTGCTGCTGCTCCTTGGGTACCGGCACGCCGTTTATTGCGAGCAGCAGGAAGTGAATCTGGTGCATGTGAAATTCGTGGACTTCGGGGCTGTGATTCTCGATGGTCCAGTCTTCCACAGATCCTTGCGTGGTCGTGATCGCCGGCGGGTTGTTCGGTTTCGAATATTTCCGGCGTCGCTCCTACGACAGTGATGAAGAATTGCGTGTTCTACCAGAATGTTGCTTTAGCGGGGTCGTCCGTATACACTTTCGGAGAAATACAGGGTGCGCCGCGCGGTCGGTTTCGCATCCGCCAGCCCCTCGAACCGCTGCGGCCCCGGCGCGCCGACGGCCACCGGCATTTCCAATTGCGCCGCCTCATCGGCAGTATTGCGGCTTGGTTAGCGTCGCCAGCGGGCGGTTCGGATCGAAGTCTCCGATCGGTCCAGTATCGACATTGAGAGTCACTAACGTAGCATTCTTCACGGACTTGGATGGGCCGGTAACTATGAATTCCGCGCGCGCGGCGGTCGGTATAAGAATGTCCGTCATGTTGACGATCTTGCCCTGCCGCGTGCCGTCCTGAGATCCGGTAGGAACTCCATCCAGACCTACCACCTCCAGCTTCTGCGGTTGCCCGTCGTTTGGAGTTGGAGGTCGACAATCGAATCGGCGCACGCGTTCACAACCCGCCAGAGCTGTTTTTCGCCCGCTTGATTTTGACGATCGCGGGCGTGTAGTTCGGATACGGAATGGGAACTAATTCAGGGTTAAGTCCCATGAAGGCACGTCGGTCGGACCGCCAGGCACTGGTCTGCCAGCCACGTACTGGTCTCGAATCACAAAAATCCGTTGCGGCAGTCCTGCAACCGCCGGCTGCACTTTCTCGAGACCATCAACCACGATCGCGCCGGACGCACCGCCCTTACCGCCGCGTCCGCGATTCCATGAACATGCGGATGTACCAATAGTGGCCCGCCAGTTCGTCGTCGGGAAATTTCACTTTGTAGGTAAATGTTTCGCCCGAGTTGATCAGCGTGTGGATGACCTCGTCCTGATGGCAGACCGGCGAAGTATTGGTGCCGTGATAATGAAGTTCACGAACGCAGGGCCCATCGACGTGCGCCGCACACTCCGACGGCGATGTTCCATCCGCATAGCAGCTCGAAGGCAAAAGGCTTCGGAAGATTGTTGGTGACGTTTACCACCAGGCCGGTCGCCGGGGAATACATGAAGCGTCGGGGATTCGGTACCGTCTGGCGTAGTGAAGCAGTATAAGATGCGGCCCTCCGCATCCGTTTCTGTGTTGTACGACAGGTTCACCTTGAGCACACCGTTCTTGCTGAACAAGTCGGGCGGGTTGTTGACGACGCTACCCGCGGCGAATCGAGTGCATGGACCAGCCGCATCGACTCGCGCGACCGAGCTCGATTCATCGGCGACGGAAATTGATGAAGCCGTAAACACAAGCAGCGCAATTAGCGGAAGAAAGGAAATTCTCAGTTTTCTTTTCATTTGCTTCGTGCTTCTCATCGAGACCTTTTCTAGGAAGTGATCGATAACCTTTGTATTGAAACTGATTCTCATAGTCAAGCGACGGACGGGCCTTTAACGTCTCGGCGAACTTCTTCTCTGAGCATGCGTCTGAATAGAGGCTGAGCCTTGGCCGACATGACCCGGGAAGAAGAAATGCAGGCGGCGCATGTCGGCGGCATGCGCGCACATAACGCTCCGATCACCTTGATCGAGTACAGCGCCGAGTGGCCGGCGCTCTTTGTCCGCGAGGCGGAGCGGGTTCGCGCGACGCTCGGCACTCGCGTGTTGAGGCTCGAGCATGTCGGATCGACCTCGGTGCCGGGGCTTGCTGCCAAGCCAATCATCGACATGATTCTCGCGGTTGCGGATTCCGCCGATGAGCCGGCATACGTGCCTGCGATGGAGTCAGCTGGATATGTGCTCCACATCCGAGAGCCGGAATGGCATCAGCATCGACTGTTCAAAGGTCCCGACACCAACATCAATCTGCACGTGTACTCGGTCGGATGCCCTGAGATAGACAAGATGCTCATGTTCCGCGACTGGCTGCGCAGCAACGACGCGGACCGCCAGCTCTACGAGCACACCAAGCGCGAGCTGGCGAAACAGACCTGGAAGTACGTGCAGAACTACGCCGACGCCAAGACGGCAGTCGTCGAGGAAATCATCGCGCGCGCCCGCGCCGCCCGCTGATCAATTCCCGAAGTCCCAGCTCTCTGACACAGCAGCCGATCGATCTCTTGAGCCCCGCTTAAATTCGAACTTGTTCGAGTTTTGAGTCTTTAAGTGGGACGATGAATCCCGCTGGAGGCTTAATCCGCGCAGCTTGCTCGACGATGCGCGGCCACCATTTGACGAAGCGCCAAGCCTGGTCCCAAAGGATTGATTCGTCCAACCCTTTGCCAGGAAGAAGGCGAGCAGCTTCGATTCGAGCCACGCCGCTCGTTCGCCTGGGTTTCGGGTTATTCTGACATCGCCCGAAATGATGCCCCAGTCTCCTTCCTCGCTTAACGCGGAGATCCAATTGGCGTCCGGCGTATCGGCAGAGAACCGCTCGGTCAGGTGAGCGATCTTATGATCGGAATCGAGAATCTTCAGGGCCTCGACAACCTTGCGAGGCATGGTGTTGTCGAAGAAGAACTTCACGCCGCCAAGCGTGTTTCATACTCAATCGCCGCGCGGACTGACGGCGATGTGATCGAATACCATTCCGCGACGTAACGAACAGTTTTTTGATCGATCGTCTGACCAGCCGGCGCTTGGACCCTGCCGCCGGTGGCGCTGCGTAGTTCCGCGAGATAGGCACGATGAAGGGTAGCGGTAGGCACGCCCTCAGTGATCACGGGCTGGCCGAAGCTCAGTCGTCCATCGATAAAGACCGGCTTCCGTTTGCCCATTGGCCACCAGCGCGTAGCGAACTCATCGGCGAAATCAAGTCCATCGGTCCGGAGATAAGGCCGCAGCATTTCGAACAGAGAAAATTGATCGCTGACCAGGTCGAGCAGGTATCTGTCATTCACTTTGAGTAACACGCTGTAGCCGTGGGTGAGAAAACGGCGCGTCGCGAACGGATGATCGATGCCGAGAACCTCGCCAGCCTTTTCGTATGCTTTCCTGAGGCGCGGCCAGCGCACACCGGCTTCGAGAAAGCCGTTGACACACATTATCTCGATCAGATCCCTGAACGAGATCGCTACGGCGTCGGACTCCGGGAAAGCGTCCAGCCCGCGACTCAGGACTGGCGCCGATTTTCGAACTTCGCCCCTGCGGACGAATGTATAGCCTTCCATCCAACGACGGATGCGGCCGGCGAGATGCCGGTGAGCCGGGATGCTTCCGCCGCGGTGTACACGCCACGTCCAATCCAACGGTATTTGCTCGTTTGTTTTCCGTAATTTTCCACGCAAATGAGCCTGTATCTAGTCAGCAAGAATGAAGATTAATTCAATCACGACTAGCCGTGCGTGTCAGTCGTAGGGGGACTGCACCGCTCCCGATCTCTATGTTCTTCGCCGAACAGGAAGATTGAAATCGCGATCATCGCGAACATGAAATTTGGAATCCATGCGGCGACTACCGCGGGCAGCAGGCCTGAACGGCCCAGCGCTGACGTTATTCCGAGCGCGGTCCAGTAGGCGAAGCCGATGACGATTGCGAGTCCGAAGCTGCGGCCGAGGCTCAGGTTGCGCGGCAGCGGATCGAGGCTCAGCGCCATCCCGAGCGCGACCATTATCACGCACGCCAGCGGCATCGCGTACTTCAAATCGCGATCGACGACGTAGCCGCCCGGATCGAGTCCCTTGCTGCGCAGGTCCGCGATGTAACGGTCGAGCTCCCACAGGCTGAATTCCTCGGGGTCGAAGCGCAGCAGGCCGAAGTCGGCCGGCGTGAGTCCGAGGTCGAGGCGCGTCGCGTCGGTCTTGGTCACCGTGCCGCTCTCGGCGACATCGAACGAATTCAAATCGGTCGCGAACCATTCATGACCGTTCCATTTCGCGCTCCCCGCGTGCAACAGCTCCTTAGTCCGAAATCGTCGTCGAGTCCGATAGTGGGTGATACCCTTGAGTTGCTCCTCTGCCTTGTCGTATCGATCGGCGGAAACGAATCCGT
>CAVQAR010000035.1:0-84861 GCA_963710425.1 uncultured delta proteobacterium | reverse complement strand
AGGGGAAACGGAGATAGCGGCGCCTCGTTTGTCATCCTGACGACCTGAGCAACGCAGGGGGAGGACATGGCTTCTGGTTTCCGGATAGCTTCGCGCACGCGAAGCCGGTTCCGGTCTCCGAAAATCGCGTAGCGGACCTTCAAGCGCGCCGGCGTCTCTACTTTCTTACCGCGCGGACGAGTCCCAGCTTGACCTCGACCAGCGCGGCTTCTTCATCGCTGAGATCTAGGAAATCGGTGGTGTTCCTCCCAACCTTCCATCCCGCGCGTTCCAATCGTCGTCGTTTCCGCTTGTTCATCACCTGTACGCCTACCGCAACAACAAGTACGCGGCGCCGCCGACCAGCACCAGCACGCCTGGATTAACGTGGCGCCACAGCAATATCGCGAACACCACCAGTCCAATCGCGAGAGTTTGCACATTGATGATCGAAAGCCTCGCGATCGTGTACGTCCCCGAGGTCATCAGTCCGATCGCGACCGGCGCCAGCCCGCGCTGAATCGACGTGCGCCACGGCCATCCGCCAGATGCACCCACCATCGATTGACGAACAATGTGATGATGCAATCGGGCAGGAAAAATCCGATTCCAACCACGACCATTCCGGCCATCCCGCGAGCCTGTAGCCGATCACCAGCACCATCAGCATGTTCGGCCCGGGCGCGACTTGGCCGAGGCTGTAGATGTTGCGGAACTGCGCGTCCGTCAGCCAGTGAAACGTATGCACGGTCATGTGTTGCATCTCGGGCAACACCGCAGTGCCGCCGCCGACCGCCAGCACCGACAACAGCGAGAACACCAGGAACAGGTGTATCAATCGTGTCATGCGAATCTGTTTCTCAACTTAGTGCCTGAACAGATGCTGTCGTTCGCCGCGATGAAACGGCAGATGCTCGTCTTCCGCGCGCGGTTTTGAAATGTGCGGTCGGTACAGCCAGACCGATATCGGCCCGATTCCCAACAGCACCACGAACAGCGGCAACTTCAGAAAACTCACCGCGAGAAATGTCAGCGCGATGATCGCTATGTCCGGAAGTTGTCGAAATTGCCGACGCCCTATCTGCAGCGTCACCGCCGACAGCAGGCCGACCGCCGCAGCCGCGATCCCCAGCAGAAAACGTTTCACGTCGGGGTTGTCGTGATTCGATTGATACAGAATTCCGAGAACCATCACGACGATCGATCCTGGTAACAGCATCCCGATGACCGACACCGCCGCGCCTGCAAGCCCGCGCAGATTGTCGCCCATGATGATCGCCATGTTGACGGCGTTGAGCCCCGGCAGCGTCTCGCTGATCTCCATCGCGCCGAGAAAGCCCTCGTCGTCGAGCCATCCTTCTTCGCGCACCAGGTACTCGCGCAGATAGGCGACGGCGCCGCCGCCGAAGCTCAGTCCTCCCGCCAGCAGGAAGATCCTGAACAGCGTCAGCAGGCTCGGATGAAGATCAGGCTCACTCCTGGTGTTTGAGACTGGCGTTTCCGTATCCGTAGATAAGGGCGGTTTTGGTTGTTCCACGCTGCACCCAGTCTGTGGCCCGCGATTGCAGGCCCGTGTAAAAGAGTTCGGAAAGCTCTCGCTGCTTGCGACGCACCGCTTCAGGACTGTCGAACTTCAATTGATAGGCGAACTCCGCGACGATCGGCGCATTGGTCGTGCGCACGCGCCATACTGCCAGCGTCGCCTTCGCTTCGAGCTTGTGCCCGAAGTCGAGCATCCCGAGATCGACCAGGTATTCCTGGATCGAGACGCCGTGCACGACGCTCAGCGCCGCCTTCGGATTCGCGTCGATATGCTTGAGCGCGGGAAACGCCTCGGCGGTCGTCTCGAAACGTTGCGTCAATATGATGTTGGGCGTGTCGAGCTCGCAGTTGTGCGAATACACCAGCCGCATCCCGAGCGTGCCGTCCTTGGGCAGGAGGATCTCCTCCTTGAACTTCATCGTGTACGCGCACGGCAGCAACGGACGGGGATCCACGGCCAGCGCCACCTTCTTATCCGGATGCCGAAATTTGATCACCAGCTCGTGCCGTGGGTCGGGCAAGCCGTGATGATAGAAGGTGCGTTTTCTCAGGATGAAGCCGTGGTTGTAGAGCTTGAAGTGCGGCGTGTCGTAAAAGACCACCTCGCGCTGATGCGCCTTGATCGCTTCGTCCATCTTGCCGAGCTTGATGCCGAGCGACTTGGCCGCGTGATGCGCGAGTTTCCAGAATTTGTGAAACGCCTTCTCGTCGGGAAACCGATCGGGCTTCAGCAGCAGCTTGTACTCACGGAACTGAATCTGATCCGACGGTACGATCGGTTCGTAAAGCTTTGAACTTTCGGCGTGAGTGCTCATCAGACAGAGTTCGTCGAGTGAATATTAGCGATTTGCTGGCGGGTCCGAAACTGTTACGAGATTACCTCGCCCGTTATTTCACGGGAGAGGAGGCCGAGCGTAGCGAAGGTAGGTGAGGGTGCAGCGAACGCTGGCCAAATCGAGGAGTCAAAGCATGAGCAACATACCTCTATCCGAGCGCATTGCCGCTGCAATTCCGCGCGGCGTCAGCGTGCCGATTCCTATCCTCGCGCATCATGCGTCGGGCGCCGAAATCTGGGACGCCGACGGCCGCCGCTACATCGACTTCGGCGGCGGTATCTCGGTGCTCAACGTCGGTCATCGCCATCCGCACGTGATGGCCGCGGTGAATGCTCAGCTCGACGCCTTCACCCATACCTGTTTCGGCGTGACGCCGTACGAGTCGTACATCAAGCTCGCCGAGCGGATGAATCAGCTCGCGCCGATCGCGACGCCGACCAAAACGATCTTTCTCACCACCGGCGCCGAGGCGGTCGAAAATGCCGTCAAGATCGCGCGTCACGCGACCGGCCGCTCAGCGATCATTTCCTTCACCGGCGGATTTCACGGGCGCACGCTGATGGCGCTCGCGCTCACCGGCAAAATAAATCCCTACAAAGCCGGCTTCGGGCCATTTCCCGCCGATACCTTCCACGCGCCGTTCCCCGACGCGTATCGCGGCGGCAGCACCGAGAAAAGCCTTGCCGCGATCGAGTCGATGTTCAAAGCGTCGGTCGAGCCGTCGCGCGTCGCCGCGATTATCATCGAGCCGGTGCAAGGGGAGGGCGGCTTCAACGTCGCGCCGTTCGAGTTCCTGCGCGAGCTGCGCGCGCTGTGCGATCGCCATGGCATCCTCTTCATCGCTGATGAGATCCAAACCGGCTTCGGGCGAACGGGCCGGATGTTCGCGATCGAACACGCCGGCGTCGAGCCCGACCTCATCACGATCGCGAAGAGCCTCGCCGGTGGATTCCCGCTCTCCGGCGTGATCGGCCGCGCCGCAATCATGGACAGCGTCGCGCCCGGCGGCCTCGGCGGCACATTCGCCGGCAGTCCGGTGTCATGCGCCGCAGCGCTCGCCGTCCTCGACGTATTCCGCGACGAGCACGTCCTCGCGCGCGCCGAAAAGCAGGGCATCATGGTTCGCGCGCGCCTCGAGGTATTGCGCGAACGATTCCCCGTCATCGGCGATGTGCGCGGCCTCGGCGCGATGCTCGCGATCGAACTGGTCCGCGACCGCGCAACCAGGGAGCCAGCGCCCGAGCTCGCAAGCCGTCTCGCGAAACGTGCATCGGAGCGCGGATTGATCCTGCTAACCGCGGGCATCCACTCCAACGTAATCCGAATCCTCGCGCCGCTAACCGCATCCCCCGAATTGATGGACGAGGGCCTGACAATCCTGGACCAGTCGCTCGCCGATCTCGACTAAGACTTGCGCTGGCACTGCGCACTTAATTCGTATGAAATATGGCCGATGAGGCTCCCCGACGTTATCGGAATCGGGCCCCCGCGCACCGGCTCGACCTGGCTTTACAACGCGCTGCGCGACTCCGTGGACATGCCGGACGGGCGTCAAGGAGACGCAGTTTTTCAGCACCTTTTACGACAAGGGCATCGACTGGTACGCACGCTCATTTTCGCTACGCGACCGGCGATCGCCCGGTCGTCGAGATCTCCGGCCGTATTTTTCCATGACCTCACGCCCGACCGCATCAAGACTCACATTCCGGACTGCAAGATCGTCGCGACCATGCGCAATCCGGTCGACCGGATCTATTCCGTGTACAAGCTCATGCGCCACTACGGATGGGTCGGGAGCGGAACCTTCGACGAGATGCTGCAATCACGCCCCGAATCTCGGCGGTGGCAACCGCTACGCGGCGCATCTGGAAGTGTGGTTCGACACTTTCGGGCGCGAAAACGTCCTCGTCACGATGTACGATGAATTGCGCGACGCAGCCGCAAACGTATCTCAATCGCGTCTGCCGATTTCATCAGTATCGACCGCGAGTCGTATTCTCAGCCGCGCCCAGGTCCAGCGGCGACGTGAACTCTTTTGCTCGCGCGCCGAAAAATCGCCGCCTCGCGGGCAACGCCGCGACGCTGAGCCAATGGCTCAAGGGCCATCAGGCATACGGTCTCGCTCAATCTGCTCGAACGCTACGGCGTTTGGGAATTCTGCTAGGGACGCGGGGAGCTCTATTCGCGCCTTACGACGGAACAGGAAGAGCGCCTGCGCGAGCGCTACCTCCCCGAAATCGAAGCGCTCGAAGAATTGCTCGCGCATCGATCTCTCGGCGTGGAAAATTCCGGGCGCCGCCGCGCGATCCGCGACGAAAGCCGGACCTCCCGGGTGGCACTAGGATGAGTCAGCAGGTGAAGCGCCGGCTGCCCGACGTTTCTCGGCGTCGGTCCGCCGCGCACCGGCACCACCTGGCTGCATCATGTGCTCGAGGGCCACGTCGATCTGCCCTACGGCGTCAAGGAGACGCTCTTTTTCACCATCTTCTACGACAAGGGTTTCGATTGGTACGCGCGCCATTTTCGCTATGCGACCGGCGAGCGCAAAATCGCCGAGATCTGCCCGTATTTTTTCGACACCGTGACTCTCGAGCGCATCAAGGCGCACATTCCGAATTGCAAAGTTCATCATCGACCATGCGCGATCCGGTCGATCGTCTGTATTCGATGTACAAGCAGTTGCGCTATCGCGGATGGCTGGCCGCGGAGACCTTCGAACAGACCCTGAGCGTCTGGCCCTCGATGGCCGAGGGAAACCGTTACGCGTCGCATCTCAAGGCATGGTTCGACCACTTCGGCCGCGAAAACGTCCTGGTCACGATGTACGATGAGTTGCGCGCGGACCCGCAGCATATCTGGATCGAGTGACCGACTTCATCGGCATCGATCGAATCGCGCTTTCCGACCGCGCCGCGGATCTCGGCGACGACGTGAATGCTTTTGCTGCGCGCGCCCAGGAACCGCAAGCTCGCCCGCAAAGCGTGACCAACTGATGTACTGGCTCAAGGGACGCCAGGCGTACGGCGCTGTCAACTTGCTCGAGCGCACAGGCGTTTGGGATTTCTGCGCACGGGCGCGGCGAGCTGTATCGACCGCTCACCCTCGGAGCAGGACGCGCGCTTGCGCGAGCGCTACCTCCCGGAAGTCGAAGCCCTCGAGAACTGCTCGGGATCGATCTCTCGGCCTGGAAGAAACCGCGCGCGCCGCGAGTCCTCGAAGGTTCTCCGCCGCAAGCGCTGCAGCGACTGGCCAACGGATGAGCGCGAACGTCAAACACCGGCTTCCCGAGATCATCGGCGCTGGTCCCGGCCGCACCGGCACCACCTGGTTACATCGCGTGCTCGAGGGCGTCGTCGATTTGCCTTACGGCGTCAAGGAGACCCAGTTCTTCAACACCTTCTACGACAAGGGCATCGAATGGTACGCGCATCACTTTCGCTACGCCACCGGCGATCGCAAGGTCGCCGAAATCTGCCCATATTTTTTTCATCCGCTCGCGCCCGGCCGCATTAAGTCTCACATTCCCAATTGCCGCATCATTACCACGCTACGCGATCCTGTCGATCACGCTTTTTCCGCGTACAAGCTGGTCGTTCACTTCGCGTGGGCGCACGGATCATTCGACGAGGTCCTGGAGTCGCGGCCCAATCTCGGCAGCGGCAATCGTTACGCGTCGCATCTCAAGACCTGGTTCGACCTGTTCGGCCGGGAGAACGTGCTGGTCACGATGTACGACGAACTGCGCGCGCAGCCGCAGTCGTACCTGGATCGCGTGACCGATTTCATGGGCGTCGAGCGCATCGCACTTTCCGCGCGTCCGGAAATCGGCGATGATGTTCATTCGTTTGCGCGCGCGCCCAGCAGCTACAAGCTCGCCCGCAATGCGCGGAAGATGATGTACTGGCTGCAAGGCCGTCAGGCATACGGCGCGATCAACCTGCTCGAGCGCGCGGGCGTCTGGGATTTCTGTTACGGGCGCGGCGAGCCGTTCGGCCATCTCTCAGGAGGAACAGGAACAGCAGTTGCGCGAGCGCTACCTGCCGGAGGTCGAGCAGCTCGAAGAGTTGCTCGCGAATCGATCTCTCAGCATGGAAGAAGCCGCAAGTGCGGCGCGCGACGGTAGCGTAAATCGATGGCAAATTTTTCCAATAGCGCACGCGATCTGCGACTGCCCGACTTCATCGGGGTCGGCCCCGGCCGCACCGGCACGACGTGGCTGCATGAAGTGCTCAAGGGTCGCGTCAATCTGCCGGCCGGAATCAAAGAGACGGATTTCTTCACCACCAACTACAACAAGGGTATCGAGTGGTACGCGCATCACTTTCGCGACGCCGACCGCGTGCGCCCAACGGGCGAGGTGAATCCGTACTTCGGCTTTCCCGAAGCCGCCGAGCGGATTGCTTTGCACATTCCGCGATGTAAAATCATTTGCTCGTTTCGAAATCCGGTCGAGCGCATCTACTCGGCCTACAAACTCTGGCGTCATTACACGCTGACCAACGATCCGCTGGATGTAGTTCCTGGTAAAAGTTCCGCAGGTGATCGAAGTGAGCCGCTATGCGACGCATCTGCCGGACTACCGTGCGCGGTTCGGCGAGGACCGCGTGCTGGTCTTGCTGAATGATGATCTCCGGGCCGATCAGCAGGCATACCTCGATCGCGTTTGCGACTTTATCGGGATCGAGCGCTATTCGGTGCCGCTGCCGCAGCCGAGGGCGAGCTGATCAACTCGATTAACGACTTGCCGCAGGTTCCCGCGAGTCGCCCGGAAGGCGCGCCACTTCATGCACTGGCTTGAAGACAAACAAGCGTACGCCACGACCAACTTTCTCGAACAGGCGGGCGCGTGGAAGATGGTTTTCAGCGGCGGCCCGAAGTTCCGCCACTCGATCCTGTCATTGCGGCCCGGCTCCACGAACTCATGCGTCCCGAAATCGAAGCGCTCGAAAAAATTGATCGGACGCGAATATCTCTGCATGGAAGAGTCCGCGGCGGGCGCAGTACCTGAGAGTTTCCCGCGAGCGCCACTCCGGGAAATTAGTCGCCGCGATGGCGAAAGTGTCGGTCATAATCGCCGTTTACAACGGCGCGGCCACGATCGGCCGCGCACTCGCGAGCGTCTTCGCGCAAACCTTCCGCGACTTCGAAATTGTGGTCGTCAATGACGGCTCAACCGACGATACCGCGTCGGTTCTCGCGCGCCATCGGCGATCGTATCCGCGTCATCACCCAGTCCAATCGCGGTCTCTCGGCCGCGCGAAACGCCGGCGTCGCGCGTCGAGCGGCGAGTACCTCGCGTTTCTCGACGACGATGACGAGTGGATGCCCGCGAAGCTCGCGCGATGCGTGCCCATCCTCGACGCCGATCCGGAATGCGCGCTGGTGTACACGCTGGCGCTCAAGGTCGATCCGCAATGGACGGCCGATGGACCGCAAAACGCGAGCGAGGGCCGCCCGATGGCAGTGAGTCTCCCACGATGAAACAACTGCTCACGAATCCGTGGAACGTCGTGCCGAGCCAGTTCGTCGTGCGGCGCGATGTGTTCGAGCGATGCGGCGGGTTCCACGAGCGGTTCATCACGTCCTGCGAGGATCTCTATTTCCTGCTGAACGCGCGCGAGCACGGCCATTTCCGATGCGTGCCGGAAGCGCTCCTGCGCAAAGAAACGCGCCCGCTGTATCCCAAAGCGCTCGAACGCGAGCCCGAGTGCGATTTGTTCGTCGAATTGGTGCGCGCGCGCTACGGCTCTTCCGCCGACGGACTCATCGAAGGCTTTCGCCGCTCGCGCGTCAAGGTGCTGCGCCATCTCGGCCGCGTGCTTATCGAGGAGGGCCGTCCCGACGACGCGCGCCGATGTCTCGCGCGAGTCATCCACTATCAACCGGCGTCACCCAAGGCTTATCGGCGATATTTGAGGACGTTCCTGCCGATGCGCTCGCGGCGCGCAGCCTCGAACACCGAAGACAATGAAGCTTGAGCGAAGCCGTCGACGGCTCCGCTCGTATCCGTCGTCATTCCGGTTTACAACGGCGCCGCGACAATCGGCCGCGCGCTCAACAGCGTCTTCGATCAAACTTTCACTGACTACGAAGTCGTGATCTGCGACGACGGATCGACTGACGATACGCCTTCGGTGCTAGCCGGTTTCGGAGATCGGATCCGGGTGATCCGCCAGGCCAACCGCCGATTCCCCGCCGCGCGCAATGCCGCCGTCGCAGCCAGCCGCGGCGACTTGATCGCGCTCATCGATCACGACGACCAATGGCTCCCGCGGCATCTCGAGGTCAGCGTAGCGGCGCTGCAAAGCGACCCTGGCGCCGCGCTGGTTTACACCGACGTGACAGTCGTCAACGAAGCGGGCGAGGAGTCGCGCGCGTCACCGGTCGGACCCGACACCGCGCACGCGCCGTCAATGGACGAGATGCTCTCGCGGATCTGGCCAATCATGCCGAGCACGGTCGTGATGCGCCGGACAGCCTTCGACCGCGCGGGCGGATTCACCGAAAGCCTCGGCGAGGACCTCGATTTCTGGCCGCGGATACGGGAACAAGGCAGCTTCATCTACCTGCCCGAGCGGATGGTGCGCTTTACCTTCGGTCAGCTCTATCCCAAAATCCTGAAGCGCGACGTTGGTCCCGAGGGGTTTCTCGATCTGATCCGCGCGCGCTACGGCTCGCGCGCCGACGGGCTGGCCGAAGATTTCATGCGGCATCGCGTGAAGATGATTTCCAATGCCGGGGTAATCGAAATGAGCCGCGGCAACATGGCCGGCGCGCGGCAATGCTTCGTCCGAGTGCTGCAATACGATCGCTTACACGCGAAGAGTTACCTGCGAATAGCGCGCACGTTCTTGCCCGCGCCGATCCGCCGCGCGCTGGGCGGAAAAGCGTCGCGCGGCGCGCAATCACTTGATTGAATGTGAAACCCTCCGCGGGTTTCCCGCTTCCGCGGCAGGGGTGACCCCTGCACCCAGTAATGAACGCAGGATTACGCGAAACAAATCATCAGCGAGCGCCTGGAAGTTCTCGCTTTCGGTTTCACGTCGCCCGCTGACTCTTCCGATGCCGGCGACATCGAGCCGTAGCCGATTGCGTTGCTGATGTTGCGCCAGTTTACCTTCGCTTCGATCCGATCTTTTTTCACCCGATGCTTGTAGTGCTCGACCTTGTCCAGCACCGAGTCGATCAACGTGTCGGAAAGCAGGCGCGGCTTGAGGCCCAGGTCGATCAGCTTGGTGTGCTTGGCGTTGTAGTAGTGGACTTCGGCTTCGACGCGCGGGTCCGCGATATGCTGGATCTCGACGCTGCGGCCCTTATGCTTCGCGGCGGCCTGGATCAGGTCGGCGAGTTGCGCGACTGAGAACTGCTCGGTGAACTGGTTGAAGACCCGGTACTCGCCGGGCTTGGCGGGTTTCTCGATCGCGATTTCGATACATCGCATCGTGTCGCGGATGTTCAGGTAGCCGCGGGTCTGCCCGCCCTTGCCGTGAACCGTCAGCGGATGACCAATCGCTGCCTCGATACAGAAACGGTTGAGCACCGTGCCCCAGATTCCGTCGTAGTCGAAACGCGTCGCGAGGCGCTCGTCGAGCATCGTCTCGTCGGTTTCGATTCCATACACGACGCCCTGGTTGAGATCGGTCGAGCGGATGCCCCAGATTTTGCACGCGAACTGGATGTTGTGCGAGTCGTGAACCTTGGACAGGTGATAGAACGAGCCGGGCTGCTTGGGGAACGGCAGCGTGTCGGTGCGTCCGTTGTGCGTAATCTCGATAAAGCCCTCTTCGATATCGATGTTGGGCGTGCCGTATTCGCCCATCGTGCCGAGCTTGACCAGGTGGCATTCGGGGACGTGCTCGCGAATCGCGTACACGACGTTGAGCGTGCCGACGATGTTGTTCACCTGCGTCAGCACCGAGTGCCGCCGATCGATCATCGAAAACGGCGCGCTGCGCTGCTCGCCGTAATGGACGATCGCGTCGGGCTTGAAGTCGCGCACCACGCCACTGATGAAAGTCGTAGTCGGTCAAATCTCCGACCGCGATCTGGATGTTCTTGCCGCTGGTTTCGCGCCACGCCGCGACCCGGTCGTGCAGCGGCGCAATCGGAATCAGGCTTTCGGTGCCGCCTTCGAGGTCCCACAGCCGCCGGCTGAAGTTGTCCACCACGCAGACTTCGTAGCCGCGCTTGGACAAATACATCGCCTGCGGCCATCCGAGATAGCCGTCACCACCAGTTACAATCACCCGCATTGAAAATGCCTCCAACAGCAGCGATACGCCGTCTATTTATTTCTGAAATGCGCGATCAGATCGAGCGCGCCGAGCAGCTCCGCCGGACAGACTCTGCGCCAGGCGATGCAGGCAGCCACGTTCGCATCCAGCGCAGATAATTTTTGAGCCGATATGGATCGATCGTGATCGCGCGCCCGAATGCCGCCCGCGCGCGCGGCCGATCGCCGTCGCGCATCGCCTTCAATCCGATCGTCGCAAGGATACTACGCGGCGCCCGCGCGCGCGCATCGACCAGAGGCGCCGCGGAAACGCCGTAGCGCTCCTGCAGGTACGCCTCGAAAACGTGCAGCGCTTTCGAGTAGTCGGGCAGCCGCTTCAGCTGCTTGGGGAACCAGGCGAATCGCCACGTGATCAGCGGCTCGTCGATATAGCCGAAAGGCCCCTGCTCGCGCATCTTGATCCAGAAATCCACGTCCTCGAAGCGAAAGCTCGCGCCCTTCAACGCGTCGCGGTAGCCGCCGCACTTGTCGTACGCGGAGCGCCGGACAAGAGCGGCGCTCGGCATGATCGGCCAGAGCCGGGTCAGCAATTCGTTCAATGACGGGGCGTGGTCGAAGCCGTTGCCGACCAGAGAGGTGTCGAGCGCGACGCCCTCGCTATCAGCGAGTGCGCAGTTGCAGTAGGCGAGCGACAGAGCAGGGTCACTGTCGAGCGCGGCCAGACTGCGCTCGAGGAATTGCGGCGTCCAGACGTCGTCGGCGTCAAGAAACGCGAGATACTCACCTGACGAATGGCGTGCGCCGTTGTTGCGGGCTGCGGCCGGCCCGCTGTTGGCCTGCTCGATCAGGTGCACGCGGCTGCCATACTGCTTGATGATAGAGAGAGTGCCGTCGGTCGAGCCGTCGTCAACGCAGATTACTTTGAAATCCTGAAAGGTTTGCGCGAGGACGCTGTCCACGGTGCCGGCGATAGTCGCCGCCGCATTGTAGGCAGGGATAATTACAGAAACGCGAGGCACTGTTGGTTGGGACTCGGACGAAGCCCTCGCGACAGGTTACACGGCGTGGGGCAGGGTGCTCAACGGGCGATTCCGACTCTAACCTCCCCTTGTCCGAGGGGAGGTCGGCGCGACAACGTCGCGCCGGAAGGTGCAACGCTTAGCCGCTGCGCATGGAGGTGCGGAACCCACGGTGGGTTCCGCATTCGATTCGTTCCGCCCCGCGCCTTACGCGCGGCGGGCGGTTGGTTTGCGGAAAGTTCGGTAGGTGCGCCCTTCGGCCAGGCCGAAGCGGTTGAGCATCCGGTACACCGTGTAGCGCGATACACCCAGCAGTTCAGCCGCGCGATGACAATTGCCCTCGGTCGCCTGCAGTGCGCGAATCAGCGCGAGTTTCGAGGCCTCGCGAATCACTGCGTCGAGCGAGTAGGGCCACTCTTTCGCGACTGGTGGCAGCGCGCCGCCTCTGCCAGATCGAGCGGCGCCACCTGCAACCATCGCTTCGGCCGGCACGCCGACCGCTTCGGGAGTCGCATCATCGTGATTGAACGGCAGGTCGTCGATATCGATCCGATCGCTCTCGGTCATCAACACCGCGCTCTCGATCGCATGACCGAGCTCGCGGACGTTGCCCAGCCACTGATTGGCGCAGATTGTGTCCAACGCGGCGCGCGATACCTCTTTTACGTTTTTCCCGAACAGCCGATTGTAATGCTCGATAAAATGCGCGACGAATGCCGGGATCGCCTCGCGCCGCTCGCGCAGCGGCGGCACCAGGATCGCGGCCGCATTGAGGCGGTAGTACAGGTCGTCGCGGAATTGACCCGCCTTGACCATCGCGCGCAGGTCGCGATTGGTCGCCGCGACCAGCCGGATATCAACCGAGTAGGAACGCGACGAGCCGACCGGCTGGATCTCATGCGTCTCGACCGCGCGCAGCAGCTTGGGCTGCAGGCGGAGCGGGAGTTCGCCGATTTCGTCCAGGAAGAGGGTGCCGCCGTTGGCCGAGCGAAAATAGCCAAGCGAATCCTCGCGGGCGTCGGTGAAGGCGCCGCGAACGTGGCCGAAGAGCTGCGACTCGGCCAGCGTCTCGACCAGGTTCGAACAGTTGAAGGTCACGAACGGGCCGCCCGGCGCCGAGCCGAGCGTATGCAGCGCTCGCGCTACCAGCTCCTTGCCGGTCCCGGACTCGCCGTGAATGAGAACCGTTGCTTTGTATGGACTCAAGCGTGAAATGGTTTTCAGGACCTTGCGCACTTGCGCCGACCGCACCACCATCCCCCCAACCCGCTCCGACCCATGCGCAAGATGCTCGAGGCTGAACCACTCGCACGCGGCATCCGTCGGCGCGGCGCGAAGATTAGTTCATCGCAGCCGCGACCGGCGATTCGTTCGCCGAGTACTCTTGAAGGCGCATCTTTGGTTCCTTCTCCGCTGCTTGACTTCGACCTACAGTTAGTTACTAAACCTTCTCTACTAGTTGTAGGATTTTGGATATAATCGAGTAGCGCCTGATGTGTCAAGCCGCCGCGCCGAGATTTTACCGGCTGCTCTTTAGCAAAAGCGAGTTCCCTTATGTTTTGCCATCCCAGGTTTCCCGGGGCACGAAGCGGCCAATGATGACGAGGTTTCATTTGATAATGATAGCCTCCGACGCCGTTACATTTTTACCGGCTCTGATTGCGGGCAAGTGTCGCCCTTAACCAGCTGAAAAATCGACCTTTCCCGGGCTTATCCACAGGCCCGATTTAACTGCGTTTTCGCGGTTTCTCAGCTTTCGGCGAATATATTGCGAGACGATTCCGGCTTTCGGCTGTCAAAATGTGCTGCGGATCAAGCAGATTCTCGATAGTCGGAGCGTGCCCACGATTGCTATTAATAGCGCCGGAGGAAATGAAGATGAGGATCGCAATTATCATCGCTCGCGTGCTCCTGGGCCTGGTGTTCTTTGTCTTCGGGCTGAACGGCTTCCTGCATTTCATGCCGAATCCGCCGCCAACGCCTGCCTGCAGGGGAATTCTTCGGCGCGCTGATCAAGACCGGCTACATGTTCTTCTTGATCTTTCGGCCGCAGGTTTTAGGTGGGGCGTTGCTCCTGCTGAACATCGCAGTGCCATTTGCACTGGTGATTCTCGCGCCCGTGATCGTGAATATTCTGTTCTTTCACATATATCTTTCGCCGGCTCTTTTGCCGATGGCGTTGGTGGTGGCGGCGCTCGAATTGTTCCTTGCGTGGTACTATCGCGGTGCGTTTGCGCCTCTTTTCAGCAGCGCCCCGCCCGCGTGATTGGCTAGTGGCGCAGTCTTCTATTTCCAACGCCTTGAATTACCTGTAAGCATTGGAATCCCTCGGCGAGCCGGTAGCTCAGGTGGTAGAGCATGTGACTTTTAATCACAGGGTCCTGGGTTCAAGTCCCAGCCGGCTCACCAATAAATCCATCCACATTTGACGAGGCTTCAGAGTTTCGACTCGTCGTACTTGAATATCGTGCCGCACTTGGGTAACGCTCAAAGCGATTACGATCAACTCTGATCAATTTTTGGGAGTTTGCATCGATGAGTGACACTGAAAAAGTTTCGTCTGCCGGCAATGGTCAGCAGGAATTCGATTTCGATCCTGAGGCTCTGCGCGCCAAGTATCGTGAGGAACGCGACAAACGGCGTCGCCCCGATGGCAACGAACAATACGTCGAAGTGAAGGGCGACTTCAGCCGCTACATCGACGATCCCTATGTCGATCCGGGCTTCACCCGCGCACCGCTGAACGACGCGGTGGACGTCGTGATCATTGGCGGCGGCTTCGGCGGGCTGTTGGCGGGCGCCCGTCTGCGCGAGGCCGGCATCAAAAGCATTCGCGTCATCGAGAAGGGCGGGGACTTCGGCGGCACCTGGTACTGGAACCGCTATCCCGGTGCGCAATGCGATATCGAGTCGTACATCTATCTGCCGCTGCTCGAGGAGACCGGCTACATCCCGAAAGAGAAGTACTCGTACGCGCCGGAAATCCTGGCGCATGCGCGGCGTATCGGCGAGCAGTTCGATCTGTATCGCGACGCATGCTTTCAGACGCAGATTAAAGCGCTAACCTGGAGCGAGGACGAATGCCGATGGATCGTTACCACCAACCGCGACGATCGGATGCGCGCGCGGTTCGTCGTGATGTCCAACGGGCCGCTTAATCGCCCGAAGCTGCCCGGGATTCCCGGCATCGACAGTTTCAAGGGGCACACCTTCCACACCAGCCGCTGGGACTACGGCTACACCGGCGGCGATACCAACGGGAACTTGCACAAACTCGGCGACAAGCGCGTCGCCGTTATCGGCACCGGCGCCACCGCCGTCCAATGCGTCCCGTTCCTGGCGAAGGACGCGCAGCATCTCTACGTATTCCAGCGTACCCCCTCCTCTATAGATGTCCGGGGGAATCGTCCCACGGACCCCGAGTGGATCAAGACGTTGAAGCCGGGATGGCAGAAGCATCGCATGGAAAATTTCAACGTGCTGGTCACCGGCGGCTTCCAGGATCAGGATCTCGTCAACGACGGATGGACCGACATCATCCGCAACCTCGGCGGCCTGCTGATCGCGCGGAACAACACCGACTCCGCGGTCTCTCCGGAAGAAATAATGCGCCTGGCTGAAATCGCGGATTTCAAAAAGATGAACCAGATTCGCGCGCGGGTGGATTCAATCGTGAAAGACAAGCGGACGGCGGAGGCGCTGAAGCCGTGGTACCGCCAGTTCTGCAAACGCCCGACTTTCAACGACGAGTATCTGCCCGCATTCAACCGGCCCAACGTCACGCTGGTGGACACGATGGGCCGCGGCGTCGACCGAATCACGGAGAAGGGGCTGGTGTTCGACGGAGTCGAGTACGAGGCGGATTGCATCATCTTCGCCACCGGATTCGAAGTGGGCACGGCGTACACGCGGCGCGCGGCTTTCGACGTTTACGGCCGCGGCGGCAAGGCGCTCAGCGAGAATTGGGCGGCGGGTATGAAAACCCTGCATGGCTTCTGCAGCGTGGGTTTCCCGAACTGCTTCCACATGGGCATCACGCAGAATGCGTTGACGGCGAACTTTCCGCACATGCTCGAGGAGCAGTCACGCCACATCGCCGAATTGATTAAGCACGCGAAATCGCAAGAGGCGCGATGCATCGAGCCGACAGCCGAGGCCGAAGCAGAATGGGTCGCGACGATCAAAGAGAAGGCGATGAACAACCAGGATTTCCTGGAGTCGTGCACCCCCGGCTACTACAACAATGAAGGCAAGCCGGAAAAAGGCTTCGGCCTCGCCGGCGAACTATACGGCGGCGGCCCAGTAGAGTTCCACGAGCTGATCAAGCGATGGCGCGAAGACGGGGAAATGAAAGGTTTGCGGTTTAGTTGAAGCGGCAGCGCCGCGTCCGCGAAGAACCTCAGGGCATTCGTGCATAGTCGATGCAGGCGGCTTGGTCTCCTCCCTGACACTGCAGTCGACAGAACGCTTTATCGCCGTGCTGGCAATAGTACTGCGCAACGGCTTGGCAGGCTCCTGGGTTATCGCCGTTACGGCATTCATCGCCTAGTTGCGTCAGGTACGCCGGTTGCTGGGACGAACAACCGAGTAAGGCAAGGAGAGCGATCGCGGGGAAGAGGCGAGTCAAGATGAGCAGGTTTGATCGGTGGCGAACCGTATGGTTCTGTCGCGCAGGGGGCGATCAAGGAATGCCACGAACAAATTCGAAGTGCCGACCGGGAAGTAGATCACGAAAACGTATTCTTTCGAACCCGCAAGGAAACGGCATTCAAGTTCCATAACGCTCCGATCCTACTCTGGCCGATGAGCCGCCGCTAGCCCACCTTCCGATTGTACCGATTGAAGAAGTCGCCGGGAAGTTTCGCGTCTGGGTCGATTCCCATTTCGACGAGCGCTTGTCGCAGGGCCTTCGGGTCGCGAACCCGATACCACGCATTGCGGTAGTTTTTGGTGCTCGGTTTCACTGTCTCCAAGATTTGAAGGGCGCAGAGCGGAGTCAACGGACGGCGATCTTGGCATCGAGCCAGATTCAGCGCTTCGCCGCTCAGGAACGCTCCGTCGGGCCTCTCCTCGGAGAGCCGAAGGCAGGCGACGATCAGGAATTGCCACTCCGGGTGGTTTTGCGAGAATTTCGTGATTTGAGCGATTATCGAACTCATCGTAACGCAACCTCCAAGGAAGAATTTTCACCGCCGATGTTTTCGTAGATACTCCATCGCGTTGAGCAGCAAGCCGGGGTCGTCACGAAAGAAACCAAGCCCCGTATTGCAGCGACTCAAAGACGGCCCCGTTGGCGATTGGTTTTGTGGCAGTGATCGAACGCAAGCGCCTTCCGGCCTCCTAACTTCGTTTTGTGTATTTCAAGCTCACCGCAAATGTCGCACCGGGGTGCGCGGCTTTCCGCCCATCGAACGATTGACCATTTGAGTGCCGAGGCCAACCGACTACTGCCGTTGACTGCATCGCCGTCCGAATCGCTGTCAAAGTTTGCTGTTGGACGGGTTTCGTCCCACCATCCGCAACCGCGAGCACACTCCAGAATAGAGTAGAGGCCATGTGGAAGCTCAAGAAGATCGCCGTTGCAGCCAGGGCAACAAGCACTCAACTGACTCACGAAGGCACTCACGTTCCCGGCTCCATGCGTTCGAGGATGCGCGCTGTAACGAATTCGTTCAATTGCGGTGGAGAGAGATTTGTTAACAATCTCGTCCACAGTCTGTACACAGCAATAGTGTTGTGCGTCCTTTTCGTTTTCGAGCGACCCGTTTGAACCACGGCGTCGCCTCAAGCACTGACCCGTTCATAACAAGTGTGTTATTCTCAACGGCGTGGCGAGAAGGACGATGGCTAAGAGTGATTTCATGGACTGGCTGGATCGCGAAACCGCGCGGCGTGGAATCGACGAGAAGGAAATCGCCGCACTCGTCGATCAAATGGTGGTCGAGGACCAGTTGACCGCATTGCGTCGCGGCATCTCACAGAAGGCCAAAAAGTGAGAGGGGCCGGCTTTGAGCCGGCCCCTCTTATGCTTCGAGCTGGTCGAGCGCCGCGGTCGCGGCGATCGAATTCACTCCATCGCACTTAGCTGATGTCGGACAGCGTTCCCTTCCAGGTTCGCGCGGCCAAATCTATCTCGCCTTCGCTGGATAGTCGGCGTCCGTCCGAGATCTGGATGATCGATTTGGTGGACCACCGGTGTTTGCCCTTGCTTTCGTAGGTCCCCTGACCAATGCCGCTCAGCACGTCGCCATTGTCTAGGTAAGCCGATCCGACCTGGCTGAACGTCCCGTCTCTGCCGCCGCCGACGAATGTGGAGGTGTCGAAGATCGCTCCGAAGCCAGCGCCTGTCCCTTCGAAATTCACCTGGATGAGTACGCTACCGGCAGGTCCCGGCAGGTTGGTTTGATTGACCATCTTGAATGAAAATTCTCCGATCGGTTTGCCCGATGCCATACGTCTGTCCTCTCTCTGTTAGCGGATGTTAGCCCGATGTGAGTGATCTGAGATCCCTCTCAATGACTGAGCGGCAGCCATAGGGCAAACGACTAAATAGCGCGTTTTTAAAACCAGGTGACGCTAAAACGCCGGACCGCATCGATCAGATCGCTCATCAACCGGTTCGTCAGGAGCGGGGCTTCGCCGAGATTTGCATAATCGGGCGCACCTCGATGCTGCCGTATTTCGCCATCGGGATCTTCGAGGCCAGCTCGACCGCCTCATCCATGTCCCGGGCTTCGACCAGGATGAAGCCGCCCAATTGTTCTTTGGTCTCGGCGAACGGACCGTCCATGACGGACAACTTGCCGCCCCGGACGCGCAGGGTCTTGGCGGTGTTCGTATGCTGCAGGGCGTCGGACACGATGTAGTGGCCGCTCCTGCGCAATTCTTCGTCATAGGCGATCGAATCACGGTCGAGCGTAGTGCCCTCGGCCGGGGACAGACTCTCCATCGCCTTCGGTTCGACGTAAACGGCACATAAATATCGCATAGGTGATTCTCCATCGCGCTTGATTGTATCGCGCACTATCTAGTCGTCCGGTGACGACGAAAATCGACAATCACGCGCTCGTGTTGTTCGAGGACCCGCGGATCAAGCGAGGACCGTATCGCACGACCATCCGAAATGGCCGGATTGCCCAGTAGAGCGGGAACATCGCGCGCGGAAGCGGGATGAGTTCGTAGTCGCCCATCGTCGGCGCCAGCATCCGGCGGACGATGTAGTCGATGCGTGCGCGGGGTCCTTCGATTGAGCGAAGCGGAACCGCCCACGGGTCGACGCTCGCATCTCGTCGCGAGGCCGCACTGAATAATTGGATCGCGATGCGGCTCGCCAAGGCGCGCACGGCGCGATCGTTGCGGGCTATCGCGACAATGTCTTCGGGAATCGGCGCGCCGGCCAGTTCGTGCGCGAGGTAGATGCCGGTGAGGAAGATTCTGCGACTGCCGAGCGTGGTCGCCTGGTCGAGTATCGGCATCAGATCGATTGCGGGCCGCGCGCGAATGGTTTCCGCGACGTCGCAAATCGATCCGAGCTGGACCCATCCGTGCTTCGCCGCGTGAACGCAGATGAACAGCAGCAAATCCTCGGGCGCGATCGCGATCACGCTTCCGAACTCGAGTTCGACAACCTGCGCACGACGCCAGAAGAATTCCTCATCGGGGGCGAAGCGGAACGAGCGCGGTGTAATTTTCCAATGAACGTCGATCGCGCCCATCCTTTCGGCGGCGAAGAAAGCGTCCTCGTATTCCTGGAAGTAGCCGGTCGCCAGTCCTTCGCGCCGGGTGTGCGGCGACAAGTATCGTTCGGCGGTTAGTATTTCCGCGATCCGCGGCAGGTCAGATTGCCGCACCAGGATATCCAGGTCGACGAACTGGCGCAGGTCGATCGATCCGTAAGCCATCGCGGCGAGCACCGGACCTTTGAAAGCAATCGATTCGATTTCAGCCGCCTTCAACAGTCCCGTCAGGCGCACGAGCTCAGTCGTCAGATGACGGTTGTTGAGCGCAATCAACTGCGACTGTAACCGCATCTTCGATATCGCTTCCGCGGGCATCACGGACTGACATTCGAGGTTCAGAAATCGATGGACTAGCGGGAGCACCGCGTGACCCTTTGCAATCTCAATGACCGTGTCCCAATTGCGCACGCGTGAAGCGAGCTCGGACGCCCGCGCAGTGCGTGCAGGCGTCGGCGCGGTTGTCGCGCAGCACAACACGAGCGCCGCTTCGGTGGACAATGCGGAATGATCGAGGAGAGCGTCGGATGCCACTGAGTTTTCCACAATAGCTTGTCTCGCGTTCGGCGCCCAAGCGGATTGTTCCAGTTGCTGCATGAGGTTAGCTTTCTCCCGACATCATGCAGACTCCGGTCAATCGATGGTTTCCGCAGAGCGCGACGCGTGACGCGCGAATTCTGCTGACGACGCGCGCGCTCCGCGGCCTGGCCGACGGCGCTGTCAGCGTGCTGCTGCCCGGCTATCTGACGGCGATCGGATTCAGCCCGCTGCGAGTCGGCGCTATCGTGTTCGGCACGCTGCTGGGATCGGCAGCGCTGACGCTGTGGGTCGGCCTGGCGACCGATCGGCTGGGACGGCGTCGAGTCCTGCTCGCGGCCTGCGCACTGATGCTGCTGACGGGAATCGGATTCGCCATCACGACCAGCTTCTGGCCGCTGTTCGTTGTCGCCGTCGTCGGGACGCTGAATCCGTCGGCCGGCGACGTCAGTTTGTTTCTGCCGGTCGAGCAGGCGGCGTTGGCCGAGGCCGCCGACCCGCGCGATCTGACCGCGATGTTCGCGCTGTACAACGTCGCGGGCGCATTCGCCGGCGCATTCGGCGCGCTCGCCAGCGGCGTGCCCGCAATACTCGCGACGCAGCATGGATGGGCGCTCGCGCCGGCGCTGCGCTCGGGCTTCGTCGCATATTCGATCCTCGCGGTCGTCGCGTTCACGTTCTATCGGCGTCTGTCGCCGGACGTTGAGGTCGAACGCCAGCCGGTAAGGCGCGCGCCGCTGGAGAAGTCGCGCGCAATCGTTTACCGGCTGTCGGCGCTGTTCAGCATCGATGCGTTCGGCGGCGGATTCGTGATTCAGTCGCTGCTGGCGCTATGGCTGTTCCGCCGCTTCCACCTGTCGGTCCAGGTGGCGGGTGCATTTTTCTTCGCGGCAGGATTGCTCGGATCGTTCTCGCAGTTCATTTCGGCGGCGCTGGCGGCGCGTTTCGGCCGTATCAACACGATGGTCTTCAGTCATCTGCCGTCGAACGCGATGTTGATACTCGCGGCGCTGATGCCGACGCCGGCGCTGGCGATGGGATTCCTGCTTTTGCGCTCGTCAACCTCGCAGATGGACGTTCCCGCGCGTCAGTCATACGTGATGGCGGTGGTGCCGCCCGAGGAGCGCGCCGCCGCGGCGACTGTGACCAATGTTCCGCGCAGCCTGGCGTCAGCGTTCGCGCCGTTGCCTGCGGGCGCGATGTTGAATCACTCGTCGTTCGGATGGCCGCTGATTTGCGCAGGCACTCTGAAAACGATTTACGACATCCTGCTGCTAATCCAGTTCCGCGCAGTAAAACCCACCGATGAATTTTGACTCTTTTTTCTTTGCCCCTTCCGAGTTCCCTCGCCCGTTCGTCGGGACAGGGGGGAGGGTGAGGGACATTTGTGCGGCGCGGATGTCTGCTGCGGTGCACATTCCGTTTTCGCGTGCATCGGAAGGACGTGGCAGCGGAATCCAAGCGACGATAGGCGCTTCGGATCGTCGCATTTGAATCGGGCCTTCTTTTAGCGAGACGCTCGGCGACACTTCGCAGACACAAGGGCCGAATTATCGGTGCACATCGGGGATGATTTCGAGGTCACCAGATCGCCTATCTGGTGCAGGGCGGCAAAGATTCGGCCCGCGATGCGCCGGTCACGGCGAGGTAGCGCGCGTTGAAGCGGGCTCGGTCGGCCGATTGGACCCGGTAGTTTTGACAGCGCGGTGCGCCAACTCAGCTGCCTAACGAAAAAGTGTCGACGAGAGGTGACACCTATCTATCCTATCTTCTCTTCTCTGGAAATAAGAACGGCGGGCCATTGCTGGCCCGCCAAATCGAGTTCGAGGCCGCCCAAGGACGGAGTTCTCAGTTATTCACTGTGATCTGCTTGCCGTTCAAGGCAGGACAATCCGGAGATCCTACGCTGATGCTATTGCCGGTTTTGCTGGGCTTCGCGGTACAAACGAGCTGAATCGCAGTAGCATCCGTGCTGGCATAGCCCGGATAAACGCTGAGGTAGGGACCGGAGGGATCCGGTGATTCGATCGCATCCCAATATACCTCCGTCAATGCGCTATCCTGTGTGAGGCTGCATAGCGAGGCGAAATTACTGCCCGAAGCGTTGACTTCGGTCAAAGTAACAGCGCAGTCACTTGCCGACGCGTTCGTAAAGGCAAGGTTTAACGTTTCCGCCTTGGTCGCTGCCACAGTCACGGGGGCTTTCGGCGCTATCGCGGGTGCGGGTTGCGCGGTACAGAGAGCTGTGTCCTCTAGACTACCGTAGGCACCACCTGTTTCCACATCTGCCCCTCCGCCGGTTCCGATGGTCCAAAGATTGGTACCAGTCGGACCCCAGACGATTTGACTAATCGAGACAGCGCCCGCGATGTTCGCGCCCAGGCAGCTTCCATCATATGGTCCGCGGGGAACTGAATAAAGATCCACGGTGCCATCGGCGTAAGGACCATCGGCACCACCAGACTGGACTGCATATTCCGAATGGCACGAACTAGGGAAAGGAGAGCCGACCCAATTGTTGTTCGCGTTTTGATTCGAGTATGCGCCCACTGAACCGTTCGAGAAGATCACATATCCTCCAGTTTGCGAGAAGAAACCGCCCGGAAACGTCGTATTATCCGCGGTCAACAAGCCTGTACAAGTATAGCTACGCTGGCCAACCCATGGTGCCGATCCCCACACGTTCGGGGTGTTAGGAGGGATAGTTGTGGAGATCCCATTTTTTTCCGCGTTGAGCGTCAAGATCGGCTGAGCCGGGCTGGCGCTGTCATTGGAAATAGTGGTTCCTGTAAACTCGGTTCCACCAAGACCCTCAGAAATATTGAAGCTCAGGGTGATGCGCGGCCCCGAATAGGGCGTATTCGTGCCGCCGGGTGGAGCGAAGATAAAGCTGGGAGCGTTGGCAATCGTCAGCGTGCCCGCTCCCGCCGAATTGAGAACGGCACTGCCACTCAATTGACTCGTGGTTCCATTGAAACACGGCACCCATCCGCTATACGAAACAACCGTAAGGCTGATAGTAGGGGGAGCGTAGGCGACTCCGACACCGCCGGGAGTACAGGCAGCAGGGGCAGTAAAGGTGTCATTGTCGTCATAAATCATCTCACCGGTGACAGCACAACTGGCGTTGATCTCAATGGCCGCGAGACCAACGATCGGAGTTGGGACTGGAGCCTGACTAGAAGGCATCGTGCCGTTAAAAAACTCCGCGCCTTGAATCTGGACTGCATAGGTGTGGCCAGATAGTGACCCGCAAGTACTGGCAGCGACAGAACCTGTGACCGAGCCCACGACAACAATCACAATTGCGATGGCGAGCGAGGATAGTTTCAGCTTCATGTCAATCTCCCCCGAGTTGTCTAATGATCCGCTTCCGGATCTTCATTTTGACCTACTTTCAAACTGAGATAATCGTCTACACTCCGTAGCCCTAGACGTTCGCGGGCCGAGCGGCAGCATTCACTCGGAACACTTCCTCGCTATGGTCGGCCCAGAGAGTCTGGAGAGCGCGTTTGCAACCGAATCAGAAGGGCAAGAACGAAGAAGCGAGCGGGCGGCAACGGCGATAAAGTGCATCGTACAGTCCCTCCCATTTGGTAGCGGTTAGGACTGTGCCTTCACTACGTGCCGCCGATTACCAGCCGGCTGTTTAGCTTGTCCGAGCGTGAATTGTCAATGCCAGATCGTTCTAGAAGCATCAATATCCGACAACGGACCCCATAAGGCGGCTCATCCAAAAAGTGTCTCTAGAGTGTCTGAGCCGAGCAAAGCCGAACGGATGCGAGGGCTCCCCGATTTGGGAAACCGGCGCTTTTTCCTATCCAATACGATCCGAGCCGATGCTGTCAGATGTCCCCGACCACCTTAGCAATCTGGTGCCTTCGACCACTCGGCGAGTCCCTGGGCGGAATTAATCGGGGCACGGTTGCGAAAATCACAGGCTAAAGCCTGTGCCACAAAAATCAGGGTGAGGGGATAAATTCGCGGGATTCTGAATTATGGAAAATTTGGTCCCTCACCCGCCGCGCTCGGAAGCACGGCGACCTCTCCCCACGTGGGGCGAGGGGAATTGAAGAGCTAAGGGCGGAGGACGACTATGCCGTCGCGGATTGCTAGGCGGCCTTCGCCGCTTAGGGTCTCGAAGAAGACTACGGCGGCTTCGCGCGCAAGAACTCGGACGGTGAGCGTCGAGGGCATTGTGACCATTGCGCCGAAACGGGCTGTTACTCTTTCGATGCGGGTTGGATCTTTGGCGGCTTCGCTCTCGATGATGCGCGACACCGCCAGCGCCAGCGTTGCGGTTCCGTGCAGGATGATCTCGGGTAGGCCGGCGGCGCGGGCGACTGACGCGTCGGTGTGTATCGGATTAAATATTCGGGCGCATTCGGTGTAGATGTGCGCCGTGCCCGCGGGTACATCGACCTGGCATTCGGATAGCGGCTCGCCTTCCTCGACCAGCGGCTCGATTGGCGAGGGCGCGAGCTTGGCGGCCGCGTCGGGACCCTTCACTTCGACGCCGCGATAAATGGCGCCGTACCAACTCGTGCAAACCGGCTGGCCGGCCTCATCGACGGTGTCGAGTCGCGTGACCATGTACGCGCCGGGTCTGCGCCGTTCCACGCCAGCGACCGTGAGCTGAGTCGTCAGCCGCGCGGGCGGCCGGATCGGGCGATAGATCACGGTGTCGTGCGTCGCATGCACTCCGCGCATCGCCTCGTCGCGCGTGAGCGAGGTTTTTTCGAGCAACGCACGCATCGCGACCTGCACCGGCCATTCGAAGCAAACCGGGAACATCGGATGCGCGATCACGCCGCGCGTCGTGTCCATGTAGCATGGAAGCGCATCGCCGAGCGCCGCGGCGTACGCCATCGTCCAGCGCGAATCGACTTCGCTGACCATTGGCGCGCCGGCGCTCCCGACGATCGAAGATTCAAGCGGCATGACAGCTACTTCTAGCCGCCGTCCGGCGCGCCGTCCACCGCAATCGCGAACAACTTCGCGCGTCTCCGCAGTTTCTACATCGGATGAGTTGCGACGTGACCCGGATTGCCAAGCATCCAGGTGTCGAGCATTTCAGCCAGCGCCTGAAGTTTTACCGGCTTGCTCAGGTAGTCGTCCATCCCGGCGTCGAGGCATCGGGCGCGATCGTCTGCGGTCGCGTGCGCGGTAAGCGCTATCACCACGGTGTGGCGGGCGGTCCCTTCGCGCCGTCTGATTTCCGCGACCGCCTGGTAACCGTCCATCTCAGGCATTTCGCAATCCATCAGGACAATATCGGAGCCGTGGTCAGATACGATCTCCAACCCTCGGCGAGCGCTGTCGGCAATTTCTCCAGTATAGCCGAGCGCGGAAAGCTGCTTCGCACCGATAGTTCGATTGACGAGATTGTCGTCCACCAGCAGCACCCGCACTGCCTTGCGCCAGGGCGGCGGCGGTTCATCGACGGTCGGGCTGACAGGTGTGGTCGTGAATTTCTCGACCGCGGCGCGATTGGTGCTTCCGCACAGCTCGAGCAGACGACTGAACAGGTGCGATGGACGAATCGGCTTCGTAATCCACGCGTCCACGCCGTCGGTCGCACTTCTCACGCCGCCCGCGCTGAACATGATCACCTTGCAATGGTCCTTGCCGCAATGATCCTTGATCGCACGCGCCACCCAGAGCGACTCCAGGTCTGATCTCTGTTCATCGACGAATGCGATAATCTGCTCCTCGTTGCCTGCCGGATCTCGACTCAACATCTCCGGCACTTCGGCGCGGCTGCCGACCGCCACGTCGCTAACCCCCCACGACAGTAGATAGTCGGCGATGACCTTGCGGCAGGCGCCGCTCTCGCTCACGACCATCGTGCGCATCGCCTTGAAGCATGAAATTGCGGACGCACTCATCCACGGATGAACAATCTCGGCGCCCTTTTCGAGGCGGACCGTGAAATGAAAGTTCGATCCTTTTCCCGGCTCACTTTCGAAACCGATTTCGCCTCCCATCTGCTCGATCAATTTGGCCGCGATCACGAGCCCGAGTCCGGTGCCGCCGAAGCGCCGGCTGGTCGATCCTTCGGCCTGGACAAACGGCTGGAACAGGCGCGCCTGCGTCTCGAGCGGAATTCCGATTCCCGTGTCGATCACTTCGAAACGCACCACTATGTCGTCGATTGCGTTTTCTACTTTGGTTGCATTGACCGTCACGTCGCCGCGTTCCGTGAACTTGATCGCATTTGCCACCAAATTGTTAAGAACCTGCCGCAGCCGATTCGGATCTCCGCGCAATCCGGTCGGCACCTTGGGGTCGATGTATAACGCAAGCACGATACCCTTGGCCTGCGCCGCTCCGAACGAATCGATTAGTGTCTCGGTCAGCTCGACCAGGTCAAAATCGACTCGCTCGAGCACAACCCGGCCGGCCGCGAGTTTCGAGAAGTCCAGGATGTCGTTGACGACCGTGAGCAACAACTCGCCGCTCGATCGAATGATCTCGATCAAGCGGCGCTGTTCGGCAGTCATATCCGATCGCGACAGCAGCTCGCCCGTGCCGATGATTCCGACCAGCGGAGTTCGAATCTCGTGACTCATGCTGGCCAGGAAATCCGAGCGCAAGCGGGCGGTCTCCAGCGCAAGGTCGCGTACGCGGTCGCCTGCGCGAGTGGTCTCCTCCTGGGCGAGCTTGCGTTGGTTGATATCGACCAGCACTCCCTCGTAATGCCCGAGCTTTCCCGCCGCATCGTAAACTGCGCGCGCGCTCTGCTCGCACCAGAGGATACTGCCGTCGGGCCGGCGTATCTCTATCTCGAAGTTCTGCACGACTCCCTCGCTCGCGATTACGGCCTGGAACCTGTCGAACTCCTCCGGCCGCAACCACAGATCTGAAAGGGCGGCTTTTTTCAGGTGATCGGCGTCCCTGAATCCCAGCATCTCGATCAACGCCGGATTGGCCTCGAGAATCTTTCTTTCAGGTGACACGCTAAACAGCCCCACTGGCACGCGATCGACCAGGCTGCGATAGCGGGCCTCGGCGCGGTTGCGCTCGACGCGCACTTGATGGTCGCGCAGCTCGCGCTCGACCGCGAGGGGCAACCGCGCCAGGTTGCTCTTTAATACGTAGTCATCGGCACCGTACTTCATCGCCTCGACGGCCACGTCCTCGCCGACGGTGCCCGAAACCAGGATGAACGGCAGGTCGAGTCCCGTCTCGCGCAGAATCTTCAACGCGGCCGGTCCGTTGAAATGGGGCATCGCATAATCGGCGATGACCACGTCCCAGCTTCCGTTGACGAGCGCCGCGCGCATTGCTTCCGGCGTATCGACCCGATGGTAAGTCACGTCGCAGCCGCCTCGCCGGATCGCCCGCACCGCAAGCTCGGCGTCGTCCGCCGAGTCCTCGACCAGCAGAACGCGCCGCGGTCCGTTCACGGGCTGTTCCGGCGGTCGATTTCGGGCCGCTCGTTCAGGACCAGCCAGTACAGGCCGAGCTGCCGGACCGCATCGACGAACTGCTGAAAGTCGACCGGCTTGCGGACGTAACTGTTGGCGCCAAAACCATAGCCATTGACGATGTCCTGCTGTTCTTTCGAGGAAGTCAGGATCACGACTGGGAGAAGTTTCGTTCGCACCTCCGCGCGCAGCCTTTTCAAGACCTCAAAGCCGTCTATCTTTGGCAATTTCAAATCGAGCAGGATCAATTCCGGCTGCTCGCTGGTATCGCGGCCAGCATATGGTCCCGTACCGAAGAGATAATCAAGCGCCTCGACCCCGTCGTGCGCGACCACGACTCTGTTGGTGATATTGTTCTTATTGAGCGCGCGAATGGTCAGCGCTTTATCGTCAGCGTTATCTTCCACCAGCAGGATCACTCGATCTCTCATTCTAGGTCCGCCTGGTTTTCTTCGAGCGTGAACGAAAACGTCGCTCCCTTTCCTTGCGCGCCAACCGCCGAGACTCGGCCGCCGTGACGCCTGATGATTCGCTGGACGGTCGCGAGTCCCACGCCAGTACCGGGGAACTCAGATAGCGAATGAAGCCGCTGGAACGCGCCGAACAGGTTCTCCGCGTATGCCATGTCGAAACCCGCGCCGTTGTCGCGGACAAAGTAGAAGCGCTCGCCATCTTGAACCGAGGCCGCGAACTCAATCTTTGCCCGCGGCGTCTTGCCGGTGAATTTCCACGCGTTGCCGAGGAGGTTTTCAAGCACCAGGCTCAGCAGGCGTTGATCTCCATGGCCGACCAAATTTTTCTCGACCACGCACTCGACCTGGCGACTCGGATCGGCCTTGGAAAGTTCGATCAGGATGCCGTTGGCGGTCGCGCTGAGGTCCACCGCTTCGGTCCGCATCTCGCTGCGCGATACGCGGGCGAGCTCCAGGAGGTCGTCGATCAGTTGCGACATGCGCTGAGTCGCGGCCCGGATGCGGTTCAAGTGGCTGATGCCCTCGTCGTCGAGTTTGTCGGCGTAGTCCTCCAGCAGCGCCGAGCTGAAGCCGTCGATACTGCGCAGCGGCGCGCGAAGATCGTGCGATACCGAATACGAGAACGCCTCGAGCTCGCGATTTGCCGCTTCGAGCTGCAAGGCATGTCGCCGCGCCGATTCGTTCAGCGCCCGGACTTCGTACTCGGCGCGCTTGCGCTCGGAAATGTTGCGGATGGCGCCGAAGACTAACTGACCCTCTTCGGTCATGAGCGAACTCAAGCTGATCTCGATGGGAAACTCAGTGCCGTCCTTGCGCAGACCGCAGAGCTCCAGGCCCGAGCCCATCAAACGCACCTTGGGATTGGCGAAATAGCCGGCGCGATGATTCGGGTGCTGGTCGCGGAAACGCGGCGGCACCAGCATCTCGACCGGATTGCCGAGCAACTCGGCGCGCGCGTATCCGAATAAATTCTCGGTCTGCGCATTGACCAGCGAGATACGACCATCCTGTCCCACGATCACCATCGCGTCGGGCGCCGACTCGAGCAACGCGCGGAACATGTCCTCTGTCCGCTGACGCTCGATGACTCGACGAGCCAACTCCCCATCGCCTGGTTTCGGATGTAGGGCTTCGCTCACAGATGGTTGTTCTCTCTTTCTATGGGTAGAGGGCGGTTCATTCTGGGAGTTCAAGAGTCATGCCGCCGAAAGCGAATGACTAGGGACGTCGCAGGCAAGCGGAAGTGAGGTCTGATGACAGTCAAATGCCAGCGGCGTCATAAAAATGGCGCAGCAAAGACCTTGTTGGATCAGCGATGCGCGCCTGGAAATACTCCCTACATGCCGGCCGCTTGACATCTGATGTTTGATGCGTGATGTTGATCGCATGCGCACTACACTCGATATCGACGATGACGTTCTCGAGAGCGCCAAGGAACTCGCCGCGAGGCGAGGCACTACGGCGGGGCGCGTTCTTTCCGAACTTGCCCGCAGCGCACTGGCGCCGCGAAGTCGCGCGCCGCGCATGCGCAATGGCGTACCTGTGCTGCCGACGCAACGCGGGAGGCGGGTCATTACCTCTGAAATTGTAAACCGGTTACGGGACGAAGATTGAGCGGTTGGACAGCGCGTGATCGCTCTGCTCGACGTTAACGTCCTTGTGGCGCTGTTCGATCCCGCGCACCTCCATCATGAAGCGGCTCACGGCTGGTTCGGACGCAATCGCAGCCGCGGATGGGCGACTTGTCCGTTCACCGAGAACGCACTAGTCCGCATACTATCCAACGCATCCTATCCCGGCCGTCGAACCACAGTCGAAGACGCAGCCTCGCGCTTGCGGACCTTCTGTTCTGACCGTCAGCATGTTTTCTGGCCCGACTCGTTGACTGTGCGCGATCCTGGACGGTTCCGCTGGACTCACGTTCAGGGGCATCGACAGCTCACGGACGTCTATCTGCTCGCGCTCTCAGTATCGAACCAAGCCCGCTTGGCCACGTTCGATTCCACGATCTCGCTCAAATCGGTCCACGGCGCGTTGCAGCAGAATCTTGAACTCCTCACGGCGTGAGCCGCCGCAGGCATCGGCGTTGCGGTCTAGAGCCAGCTGCCGAATACTCCTTGGCCTTCGAGCTCGATGTGTTGGGGACTGTCGGACGCCGAATCGGTAAAGGTTAGTGCCTTTTGGTCGCTCACCTTTCCGGTGACTAGCGGATGGAACACGATCTCGACTTTGCATGAGCTCCCGGGCGCCAGCGGCGTACCGGAGCATTTGTCGCTCTGGACCGAGAAGGCTTCCGCCGCGACGATACTCGCAAACGTAACGGCCGAGCTGGATTTGTTGGTGACAGTGACAATCAGCGGCGCACTGTCCTTCGTGGCAGTCACTTGGCCGAAGTCGTGCGTCTCGGGCTTGAGCTTCAGCACGGCGCCCGAATCCGCAGCGACGACCGAACGGCCGGCGACAATCGCGGTCGCCAGTATCAACCCACTCACCAGTATCGATCCGGAAAATGCAGGACGAGCCGGTTTCGATAAAAACATATAGTTCTCCCCCGAGACGTGGCGGCTACTCAATGTATCGTATCAAAATATTACAATTTGTACGGTTAGGAATCAATCTTTCCGAGACGCACAACCTGGGAGCTGCTTCCGCTGATTGGTAATCCGTGTTTTCGTGGCAAGTGAAATCGTCAATCAAATCGTCGCGGGCTGTCGCGCGGGCGCGCAGAATCTGTTAACAATTTGTGGATGCATCGAGGTTTGTCCAGTAACTATTCTTCCCTCGATGCTCGCACCCCTTCACGCGTCGTCGCCGTAGTTGCCGGAATTGAGACTTATCAAGGCAGCGGCATGGACGCTGTGGCCTGCGTCCCATACGCGCGCGCTGACTCCCAAGGATTTGCCGCTTCACTGCGCGAGATATATTCCGACATTGAAGTGGACGTTCAGCTTTTAGTTAACGAGAATGCTACTCTGATCTGCTTGCGAGAGAGCATCCTCTGTCAGATCAAGGCGCTGCGGGAAAACGACCTTTTTGTATTCTATTACGCGGGGCACGGCTTTTGCGGGAAAGACGGGAACCGGCTGGTAGCATGGGATATGAGCCGTCTGGAAATCACCGATACGACGTTGGTGCTACGCGACGACATTCTCCAGCCTTTGCAACGTTGCAAACATGCGGGCTCGTTAATCTTCCTGGACGCTTGCGCAGCCGAACTCTCGGCTATTCGCGGCGGCGAGATCGATGGTCTGGACACGGCCGAAATTGAGGCCTCCTTCGACGGCGGCCGCAACTACGGAGTGTTTCTCTCGTGCTCGCCGGGCGAAAAGTCGTACGCTTCAATAAAGCTCGGTCACGGCGTATGGGCAAATTTTCTGCTGCACGCGATGCGCGGTGAGGCAGAAGACGCGTTGGCGCCAGATCGGTGGTTGACCGATGTCGGATTGCGAGACTGGCTGCGAATTGAGGTGCCCCGCTTTATAACCCGGGAACTGTCGGTGAGAGGCTCACAGACGCCAAACGCAATTCTCGACGAGCTCAACATTTTCCGCATTCGTCAAATTCCGGAATCGAAGGTAGCTGGTGCGTCAAAGCTCTCGGGACTGCCGCTGAAGAATTGCGACGAGTATCTACAGGGTGTCGAGACCGGCGCGATTCGTCAAATCGAAGGATTTAACAAGCGCAACAAACTGCCGAATCGTCTTGCTGATTCAGCGGATCGCTGGGTTCGACGGCTGCTGAGCGAACGGATTACGCGGGAATTGCAGGAGCTCTACAGCATCTCGAAAGAGGCTTTGTCACTGAAGAGCCGCGACATGCGGATGGAAAGCGGTGACGGGGAAGGCGAGCTTGACACTCCTATGTTCCGATACTCGGTCGCAAGTAGTCAGAATCCGGCGAACTGCAGAGAATATGCGATTCAGCGCCGGCTGCTCTTGCGCTCGGGATGGACTAACAACCGCACCGCGATTGAGTCGATCTTCGGGTCGCAGTTTCAGCGGATGGTGATCGAGATCGATTCCCGCGGGCTCGCCTACGCAGATATTGTCGACCGACTTGAAGATGTGCAGGCCGCAAACGGAGGTTCGTTGCAGGAAGACATTGGTGCAAAGCGAGTCGCCTACAGCGCTCCAGACGGCGCCGAGTTCGTGATCGATCTTGGTCGGGGGCGTCTCGAAATGTCTTTCGGCGGCCGCAGCGGTCTCGAGATTATCGACGCAGCGCGGAACTATAAATTGCAACTGACAGGACCGCACAGCGCAATGCTCGCAGCCCCCGAGAGTTGACGCTGCGATGGACCTACTGCTCCCCGGCTCATCCGGGACTTGCCGGGGAGCATCTACTACTTGCGCGGTCTCTGGCCTAGCTCGCTGACCTTCAATCGATGTGATAAAACCGTTGATCCATGAAGTTCAACCGCATCACAATCGATCCGCGGCAAATGGATGGAGTTCCTTGTATTAGGGGGCTGCGGATTCCTGTAGCGACCGTGGTCGGCATGGTCGCTGACGGGATGACGCGTGAAGAGATTCTCAAGGTACCCCGATTTGAAGGCCAAGGACGTCGAAGAGGCGCTCCGCTACGCTGCAGAGGCTGTCCGCGAACGCGAATTGCCTCTTTTAGGAGAGGCATCAGTTCGCGCCCGCCTTTTTTAGAGCCTCAGGATCGATTGCGATTGATTCCGTCCGCCTCTCTCTTAGTGTACGGAATTCCGTCATCGGAAATCCCGAACCAATTGTAGACCTCTTTGACCAACTGATACGCGACCTCTCCGGATCTGACGGTTTCCTGGTTCCAAACGACCGCCTTCTCCATATGAAACTCCGGGGGCGGGATGTTGGTGACCGTTTCCGAAGAAAAACGGTTGAAGTGGTCCCGCGCTTAGCGATGCCCGATTTCCATTTTGGACAAATCGTTCAAACTTTACCCGATATTCAACGCTCTTGGGTTTAGGTGTAAGCTCCGAACAGATCAGTCGGCTCAATTCAGCGAACAAATACACCGGCTCGGCCAGGGCTAGGGGATTCAATTGAATCGAACTGTTCGCGCCTAGGGCTTCCCCACAACGGTTGTACGAAAGCGTCGACTCAGATAAACGGTACTCCATCACGCCAAAGCTCCAACGCCTTCCAGCCGGGAATAAGCACGCGACGAGACTCACCCATCACGATTCTGCTGTTACCGTCGTGTTCAAGACTCAATCCTGCCCGCCGCAGCTTTGGAGGATTGTTGAAGAGCCGAACCAGAGTCGCATCGTTGCCAGCGAAAAGGGTTCTGAGTTGCCCGTCAGGCAGAGGGCGCGCGGTTAGCGCAAAGAAAGGACGGTCGGCCAGTTGTGCCAGTTCGACCGCTGCCCCTAATTGCCTTGTTACCAGATTTCGTGAGGAGCCTTTTCATCCATGATTCTCGACTCGCCGCACTGGGACTCTCGCCCCGCGCAATGATAGTGTCCAGCTTTTGATGAATTTCGTCTAGTCCGCGCCCCTCCTTTAGCAGCGTGTGCAACTCTCTAACAGTTTCGGTCTTTGTCGTCGCTCCCAAACGCTGAACTAGTCCGAATACGCTGTCGATTCTCTTTCCGGCTTCTGTTATGTGATGCGCAACCAAGAAAGGTCGCAATTCGTCCCTCTTGATCTGGAATATGAAAGCCAATCAATCCCCGACCAGGTTCAGTAGTCAGTGGATACCAAGCTGGATCGAGGCCTTCCGGCACTGGATAAATCCAATCGCGGATCACATGCAAATATCGATCAGTTTGGCCCAGGGCCGCCGCTGGTAACGGATGTATTTCTTGAACTTCGTTTCGCTCATAAGTATCTGCCGGCCCCGGCGCTGGCGCCGACAACAATGATGCCTCCACGCCAGTTTGCAAACGAACTGACATCTTTTGCCAGATCGAGCTTTCCTCTATCGAGGTCCAGATCCCTTGAAGGCTCTGCCTTAGCATCGAAGAATTCATTCTCTAAAGTACCGACCAATTTCTCGAACATACCGCTGGCGAGGATTTCTAGAATTTCCGCGGTGTTTTTGAACTCTCGAGGCATCCAAATGATCTGCGTCCGTCCCGACGCCATTTCGGTTGACAGCGCACGAAGGAGCTTCTGTAGGACAAATCACCGGGACAGCACAACTCGACTAATTGTTTATTCTCGTGATTGAAACCATCCAAGGTGCCCGTGAACTCCACTGTCATTGCGAATCGTCAACTGGCGCGGCGGGCGCGATACCTCCGAATCAGCGCGTTGGTGGAGCTGTCGTGCTTTAGCTCGGGCTCCTTTGGGGATTCCAGTTCTGGGATTATTTTTTGCGCTAGCACCTTGCCTAGCTCTACGCCCCATTGATCGAAGGAGTCGATGTTCCAGATTGTGCCTTGGGTGAAGACGCTGTGCTCGTATAGGGCTACGAGCTTGCCTAGGACTTCGGGTGTTAGTTCGTCGGCTAGTATAACTGTCGAAGGCCGATTGCCTTCGAATACTCTCGCGGCACTAGCCAGTCGGGGGTGCCTTCGGCTTTTACTTGTTCCGGGGTTTTGCCGAATGCCAGAGCTTCGGCTTGGGCGAAGATGTTGCGATAGCAACAGGTCGTGATGGCGTCCGAGCGGGTTAAGGGCGCGGCAGAATCCTATGAAGTCGCATGGGATAAGTTTCGTGCCCTGGTGGATTAGCTGGTAGAACGAATGCTGGCCGTTGGTGCCGGGCTCGCCCCAATAGATAGGTCCGGTTTGATAATCGACCGGCGCGCCTTCGAGCGTGACGTGCTTGCCGTTCGATTCCATCGTTAGCTGTTGCAGGTAGGCGGGAAAGCGCTTGAGATATTGCTCGTAGGGCAGCACGGCAACGGTTTGCGCGTCGAAGAAATCGTTGTACCAGACACCTAGCAGGCCCATCAGGACCGGCAGGTTGCGCGCGAACGGCGCGGTGCGGAAATGCTCGTCCATCGCATGGAAGCCCGACGAGCATCGCGCGGAAATTGTCGGCGCCGACCGCAATCATCGTCGATAGGCCTATCGCGGAGTCCATCGAGTAGCGGCCGCCGACCCAATCCCAGAAGCCGAACATGTTTTTCGTGTCGATGCCGAACTTCGTCACTTCGGCGGCGTTGGTCGAGACCGCGACGAAATGCTTCGCGACCGCCTTTTCGTCGCCAAGCTCCGCCAGCGCCCATTCGCGCGCGGTGTGCGCGTTGGTCATAGTCTCGAGCGTGGTGAAAGTCTTCGACGAAATGATGAACAGCGTCTCGGCCGGATCGAGGTCGCGAGTGGCCTCGGCGAAATCGGTGCCGTCAACGTTGGAGACGAAGCGGATGGTCAGGTTGCGGTCGCTGTAATGGCGCAGCGCCTCGTACGCCATCACCGGGCCGAGGTCGGATCCGCCGATCCCTATATTAATGATGTTGCGGATACGCTTGCCGGTGTGGCCTTTCCACGAGCCGTCGCGGATGCGCGCGGAAAAGTCCGCCATGCGATCGAGCACCTCGTGGACCTTGGGCACCACGTCGTCGCCATCGACGCCGATCGACGCGCCGCGCGGTGCGCGCAGCGCGATATGCAGCACGGCGCGCTTCTCGGTGACGTTAATCTTGTCGCCGCGGAACATCGCGTCGATGCGCCCGCGGAGTCCGACCTCGTCGGCCAGCGCCAGCAGCAGGCGGAGAGTCTCGTCGGTCACGCGATGCTTGGAATAGTCGAAGTAGAGGCCGGCGGCCTCGACTACGAGGCGCTCGCCGCGCTTGGGATCCTCGTGCGAACATCGCGCGCAGGTGGCGGCTGTGAATCTCATTGTAGTGCGCCTGCAGGGCCTTCCACGCGGGGCGATTGGTAAGCGTCGTTGATTCGGGCATGACGGACTCCTTCTGCGTCGTCTCAATTCGACGGAATAAATTCCGTCCTGCTTCTGAGAGGGGAAGAGAGACTTTGCGGGGCGAGCATTTGAAACATGATGAGCGGCCGCGGGCACCAGGTAAAAAATCGAGCCGGGCACCCACATGATAGCGCCGGCGACGATTTGGTCGCCAAGGGGAGTGAAGCCTGCGATGCGCGGTGCGGTCGCATAGTAAGGATAAATCAGGCGATCGGAAAACATGAACAACGCGCTGAGGATGGTGTTCTGGCCGTCGGCGAGCAGCAGATACGGAATCATCGCCCATCGCGGCCATCGCGGGGCGGACGGCCATGGCTGGATGACTGGGTACCAGAACATCAGGGCGGTGGTGAAGAAGCATGCGTGCTCTACGACGTGCCATCGCTCGGAGCGGAGCGCGAGCTGAAAGGTGTAGGGCAGGTGCCATCCCCAGGTGGCGGCGGAGAAAGCGATCCAGCATACCAGCGGCTCTGAGAGCCACTGGTATGCGCGCCGGGTCGGCCGCGCGCGCAGCGCGCGCCCGACCCGCTTCGCGATGCGCGGCCGCAAGCCGCGCAGCAGCGGTATCGCCGGCGCTCCTGCCAGCAGGAGCGCCGGCGATACCAGCATCAAGATGAGATGCTGCGTCATGTGCACTTGCAACAGCAGGTCGTCGAGTGCCTCCAGCGGCGAGGCGATCGCGACCAGCAGCGTCGCGATGCCGGCGAGGAACGACGCGAGCCGCCACGCGGCGAAGCGTCGCGGCATCTGCCGATGCACGCGCGCGAAGCCGCGCGCGTAGAGCGCGGCTACTGCGAGCAGCATCGCGATCGTGAAAATCGGCGGCGTCCACACATCGAAAGCGGTCTGTATTGCGGAGTTCATTGCGATGACGCGGGGAGCGCTGGGCGCGCCGAATCGCGCGCCGGCGGTTCGCCCGCCGGATGCATCGTCGCGAGGAATGCGACGAGCGCGTTGACCTCCGCGGGCGTCAGATTCTTGCCGTACGCCGGCATGTTGCCGCCGCCTTGAATTATCTGGCGCACGATCTGGTCGCGCGTGAGGCGCGTCGCGGTGTCGTCGAGCGCAGGTCCGCGCATCCCGCCTTCGCCGCCGAGCGAGTGGCAATTGCGACACTGCTTGCTTTGCACGAGCAGAGCGCCTTGCAGTTCCAGCGGAGTGCGGCCTTTGACGTAGTCGATCGGTGTCGGCGTCGCGCTCCACGCGTCCATCACCGGCGACCATGGCGAAAATGTCCCGAGCCAGGTGAGAGTGCCGACAATCGTCACCGCGAGAATGACGACCACGACTGAGAAAGGTCGTCGACGCCAGCTTTTCTCGCCGGTTCCGGAAATGAAAGGCAGTGCGAACAGCAGCGCGATGACGGCGACCGGACCGGTGAGCATCAGGACGGTCTCCGTCCAGGGCGGTAACAATGCGAACAGCGAGAACAGCCACAGGAAGAAGAAGTCGGGGCGCGGCACCGTCTGTATAATGGTCGGATCGGGCTGGCCGTTGGGACCAATCGGGCCGGCGATGGCGGCGACGACGAGCAGACTCAGTATAATCAGGCCGGCGAAGACGAGATCCTTCTGCGCCGCGTACGGCATAAACGGCTCGCCGTCCTGGTGGACTAACTCTTCATATTCCTTGATGTAGCTATTGCGTCTGACTATTCGACCAGGCATCGGCCACTCGTTAATGCCTAATCGCAATACTAAGTAGAGATGCAGGCCGACGAAGCCGATTAGTAGCGCCGGAATCACAAACACATGCAGCGCGAAAAATCGCGACAGCGTTTCGCCGGCGATGATGGGTCCGCCCAGAATCAGATCCACAACCTTGAAGCCGATGATCGGCGTGCGCCCCGCGATCGATGCGCCGATGCCCAGACCCCAGTATGCGTTCTGATCGAAGCGCAGCACCTGGCCGGTGAATGCCATGCCCAGCGTGCACAAAAGCAGTACGCAGCCTGCGACCCAGGTAAGTTCGCGCGGATATTTGTAGGCGCCGAACAGGAACACCTGGATCATGTGGATGAACATCAGGGCGACCATGAAGTCGGAGCCCCAGCCGTGCAGCGCTCGCAGATACCATCCGAGCGGTTGATGGTAATTCAAGTAGATGAGGCTGTCCCACGCGCGGTCGGCGGCGGGCGTATAGACAGTCGCGAGGCAGATGCCAGTGACTACTTGCAAAATGAACACGACGAGCGTCGCACTGCCGAAGATGTACCACCAGCTCGCAGAACTGCGCGGTACTGGATGCGCGGCGACGTCGGCGATGGTCTGACCGAGTTGCAGACGCGCGTCGAGCCATCGCCCAATTGATTTGAGCAGGTCGGTCATGCGTTAGGATGGCCCAGCGTCGGCAATTGGCCCGCGTAAATCCAAAGTTTGCCGGCCTCGACTTTGTATTTGTATTGATACAGCGGGCGCGGCGGCGGTCCCGACGCATGCCTGCCGTCCGAGTAGAATACCCCGCCATGACAGGGGCACATGAACAATTCGGATTCGGCGAACCATCGCACCGGGCATCCTAGATGAGTGCAGTTAATCGCAAAGACCTGGAACTGGTTGCCGTCGAGGCGTCGCACCCAGCATGGAATCTTGGCCGTCTCGCCGTCCCACGCTTTCTTGAACGGGTTTACATACTCGGCCAGTCGCGTCTGATGTTCCGGATAGTCAGTCAGCGAACCGAGAGATATCCAGTCGAGCCAGGTGAAGCGACGGGCAGGCGATAGCACGTAGCCGACAATAGGTATTGCGAAAAGCGCAATAGCTATTGCGTTAATAGCTATTCCAATACTAAATAGAAAACTGCGCCGTGTAGTCTTTTCAGTCTTTTCAGTATCCATTCAATTGCCCTGAGCCAGCGCGGGCGCGGGACGTTTCGAGCCGAGCCATGCGACTACGTCGGAGACCTGTTCGGGCGTAAGCGGTTGTCCACTCACGTCGTTCTTCCAATCGGGATGGCCGATATCGGGGCGTCCCGCGATCACTATCGTGCGCAAGTACTGGTTGCTGACGAGCGACAAGTAGGAAGCATCGACGATAGAACCCGCACTGCCGCCTTTGCCGTCGGGACCGTGACACGACTGGCAGCTCGTCGCGTACACTTGCGCACCGCGACTCGGATCGCCCGCGGTGGAACTGGAGTAGGGCGGGGCGCCCTCGGCGGCTCCGGGAGCGCCCGTCCAGTTTTTGCGGATGCCGGCGATCAATAGGTCGATCTGACGATCAGTCAGAGAGCCGCCCGCACTTTGCGCGAACGGCGGCATCGCGGTGCCCGGCGATCCGTTGGCGATTACACGACGCATCGAAGCGTCGTCGATGATCGCGAGATACACCGGATTGTTCATCGCGATTGCGGCGCCGGACTTGCCGTCGGCGCCGTGGCATCCAGCACAATTCTCGCCGTACAACGTCGCGAAGTCGCTTATGTCGGAAGGACGCAAGGGCAAGTCGGCCTGAGTTGGGCGGCCGGGAAGCCAGTCGCATCCGGCGAAGACGATTGCCGCAAGCGACGCGATCGCGAGGAGCGATTTCAGGCTGCGCGAGTTCAACTTGGTGCTCGTCAATCGCGTTTCTCAGTGAGGCCGGGCGCCTCGATTCCGGTGCGGACCGCGAACGGCAGATGCTGCATCGTATGGACGCGCTCGGTCAGGTTGACTACGAAACCCGCGACGGCGCCGAATGCGATCTGGCACAGAATGAACCATCGCCACTCGATTCGTGCGTCGAGCAGCGGATTGATCACGCTCAGCGACGACCAAAGCAGGCCGGTCCACACCAGCGGGGCGACGATCGCGGCCCACAACGCGGGGTAGCGCGGGAACATCGGCAGCATCACGCCGTAGAGCAGTCCGACCAGGATGGAAGCTGAGGCGTGAATGATCAACGCGACGACGAACGCCTCCGGAATGAACGACGAAAGCGTCGCGGTGTCGGCGTTGGCGAGATTAGCCATCGCAGTCGCGGCGAGAATGTTGACGGTGTACCAGGGACTGCCGTGAAGCGCGATTCCCTGCAACACGGCGAGCACACCCATCGCGATGCCGCCTGCGATGCCACCTTTGATTCCGGCGGAATAGGGATAGATTTCGAGCGGGAGAACGGCGCGATTACCCAGCTCTCCGACTTGCAAGTAATCGACGCCGATTTTCGCGGGGACTATGGCGGCCACGGCGACGGGCTCGATGCGAACCGCCTCGCGATGCTCGACCGGAAGTACTTCGCGAAACCATCCGACACTGCCCGCTATGATGAGAACGAAACCGACCATGCTGACGGCGATGTTGGTGACCAAGCCGGCGAATGCGAGAGTCAAGCCCAGCGCAAAGATCATCGGCCACGCCGTCGGCGCAGGCGCTTCGATTACTCTGTCGGCGTCGCTCTGAATAGCCATTGCTTTAGCTCATCGACCGATCACGTACACGGTCAGAAACACTACTACCCACACCGCATCGACGAAGTGCCAATACCATGAGAGAACATCAGTTCGCTCAACGTGACGATCGTTCATGTAACCACACATAGTCAGTAGCAGTACCAAAAGAATAAGCAGTAGCCCGACCGTAACGTGCAGAGCGTGCAGACCTACGAGTGAGTAATAGGTAGTTCCGAATAGGTTGGTGCGAATCGTCAGACCGTCATGATAAATGAGGCGGCGCCATTCCAAAGCAGTGCCGATCAGGAACTCGAGGCCGAGCGCGAAAGTGACGAACCACCAAATAGTGAAATTGCGAATCGAGCCGGTGCGTAGCGCGCGGATCGCGAGGACGATCGTGATGCTGCTCGAGAGCAGGCAAATCGTATTGAGGATCGGAGTTGACAGGACGTCCTTTGGGAACGGGCCGGTCAGGCTTTTGCCGAGGTAGAAGATGTAGGCGACGACGAAGATTGAGAAGAACGCGGACTCGGTGAGGATCAGTGCGAGGATGCCGACGCGGCCTCGTCGCGGAAGCGTTTCGCTCCACGGGATTGCGGTCGCAGGTATCGAAGTCGGTGCGGCAGCCATTAAAAGGTGCTCCGGTTCATTCGTACTTCCAGTCCGGATCTTCCGGATGTTTCAGGTCCCACAACGGGCGCCGGCTTCGCACCACTGGCGGCTCGGCGAAATTGTATTCCGGTGGCGGCGAGCTCGTTGACCATTCGAGCGTCCACGCATCCCACGGATCGTTGCCGGCCTCTTCGCCGGATCGAAGCGAGCGCAGTATGTTCACCACCAGGATGAGTACTGCGATGCCCTGCAAGAGCGCGCCGATCGACTCGATCAGGTTAAGCGTCTCGAGACCGCGCCCCGGCTGATAGGTATAGATGCGCCGTGGCATCCCCCGCAGTCCCGCGAAGTGCATAGTGTCGAAAGTCAAATGGAAGCCGATCAGGAATAGCCAGAAATGCCATTTTCCAAGATACTCACTGAGCATTCGGCCAGTAGCCTTTGGGAACCAGTAGTAGATAGCGGCGAATATCATGAAGACAATCGCACCGACTAGTACATAATGAAAATGAGCAACCACGAAGTAGGTATCCGTGACTTGCCAGTCGAAAGGCGCAACCGCCAGCATGATGCCGGTCAGGCCCGCGATCAGAAACTGAAACAGGAACGCCAGGCTGAACAGCATCGGCACCCTGAAGCGAAGTTTTCCGCCCCAGATTGTGCCGATCCAATTGAAGATCTTGATGCCGGTTGGGACGCCCACCAGCATCGTCGAGGCCGCGAAAAACGAGTTGCCGGCGGGCGTCATGCCGACCGCGAACATGTGATGCGCCCACACGCTCAGGCTGATAAACGCGATCGCGCACGACGCCGCGACCATCACGCTGTAACCGAAAATGACCTTGCGCGAGAAGACCGGGATGATCTCCGACGCGAAGCCGAAGGCGGGAATGACCAGGATATAAACTTCCGGATGCCCGAAGATCCAGAAGAAGTGCTGCCACAGTATCGCCGAGCCGCCGGCTTGAGTATCGAAGAAATGCGCGCCGAGAAAACGATCCAGTAGTAACATCGCCTGCGCCGCGGACAGCGGCGGCAACGCGATCAGCATCATGAACGCGACGACCACCGCCAGCCACACCAGCACCGGCATCTTGTTGAGCGTCATTCCTTCGCATCGCATGCAGAACGCGCTGGTGATTATGTTGATCGCGGTCGCAGTCGAGCCGACACTAGTCAGAAAGATACTCAGTATCCAATAGTCAGTACTGTTGCCGCGCGAGAACGGCAGCTCGGTCAGCGGTGCGTATGCGAACCATCCGACGTCCGGCGCGCTGCCCGCGCCATAGAGTCCGTCGCCGCCGATGTAGCTGAAGTACAGTAGTAGTGCGCCGAAGAACCATAGCCAGAAGCCGAACGCGTTGAGCCGCGGGAAGGCGAGGTCGCGCGCGCCAATCATCAGCGGCACGAGGTAGTTGAAGAAGCCGGTAAGGATCGGCATCCCGACCAGGAACACCATCGCGGTGCCATGCATCGTGAGCAGGCGATTGAATACCTGCGGCGGCACGATACCGGCGTCGGGGATCGCGAGCTGCAGGCGAATCGTCATCGCTTGCAGTCCGGCGATCACCATGAAGAACAGCCCGCCCCCGATGTACATGATCCCGAGCCGTTTGTGATCGACAGTGACGACCCATTCGTGAAGCTTGCCGAGAAGGGGCAGCGACTCGACGCTGTCATGCCGCGCCGAGAGCGATTTCAGTGTCGATGCTTCCTGCCATGCCCAGGGCTTCCCCGCTCAGCGCAGCGTCGCCAGGTACGCGACGAGGTCGTCGAGGTCCTTGTCGCCGAGGTTCATCGCCGGCATCAGCGCGCCGGGTTTCATGACGCTGGGATCGCTCACCCAGACTTTCAGATGGTCGCGAGTGTTCATCGCGACGCCCGCGCCGATCGTCTCGCGCGTCATCAGATGAGTCAGGTCGGGACCGAATCGCCCGTCCGCCGCGGTGCCGCGAATCGTATGACAGTTGACGCACGCCGTGGACTCGAACACCTGGCGCCCATGCACCACCGACGCCTCGAGCGCCGGCGGCTGCTTCTGCGCGGCGACCCACTTGTCGAAATCGGCGCGCGGCTCGACGATCACCCGCAGCAGCATCATCGCGTGCTCGGTCCCGCAGTATTCGCCGCATTGCCCGAGGTAGGTTCCCGCCTCGTGCGGATCGATCCACATCGAATTTTTTTTGTTCGGGATTACGTCAGTCTTGCCCGCCAGCCGCGGCACCCAGAAACTATGCGCGACGTCGGCCGACTCGAGATCGAGAAAGGTCGGCGTCGGACTCCTCGGATCGCTCAGCGGCACGTGAAGCTCGTTCGCAGTGACGATACCGAAGCCGGGGTAACGGAACTCCCACCACCATTGATGCGCGATCACGTGGACGCTCACCGCGTCGGGCGGCCGCACCGGCGCCTGCACCACATATATGGTACGGGCGGTTATCAGGATGAGCACCAATACAATGAGGACCGGGACCGTCGTCCACGCGAACTCGATCGGATTGCTGCCATAGACCTGCGGCGGCTCGCGGCCGTCGTCATGCGGTCGCGCGCGAAAGCGCACGATACTGTAAGTCAGCAGCCCCGCGACGATCAGAAAAATCACCGCCGTGATCGCGATGACGAAAAAAGCGACGGTGTTGATTTCGTGAGCGGGCGTCGAGACCGCATTGAAGACGCTGCTCGGCGGAATCTTCGAGTTCGACTCTTTCATCCCCCAATCGTCAGCCAGCGCCGCGACGGGATTGCAGCCGATAACGGCAATCGTCAACCACCAGCGCTGAAGACGTGAGGACAAGTTTTCCGGATGCTCCTCAGACCGCAGGCCGCCACGATGCGGCAGCAAAGTCGCAAGTCTCAGTCAGCCCGGATGACTATCACAAAACATTTTTAATGACTAAGCACTGAAAAATGGCTGAGGCACTTCCTCCGCAGAATCTTGAGCCGCACGCGCCGTGCCCTTCTTCCCCTCTCCCCCGTGTCATTCAGAGCGCAGCGAAGAATCCCGGATCCTTCTTCCCCTCTTCCTCTCAGGGAGAGGATCGAAGAGCCTGCCCTGAGCCTGCCGAAGGGTGAGGGTCCTTCTGGGCATCGTTGGAGTTATCTATCGCGAAGGTGGCGGGGCGCTCGATCCTGAAGCCGGCGAGCTCGACATCACCGACGGATGGGGTCACGCTGGAAAAGGCGGTGCCGTGATGCCCGGCAAGGGCAAGGTCGTCGAACGCGATTACACCGCGAAAGAGCTAGAGGCTATCGTGCTGGGTTCCGCCACGCTCGGCATTACCAAAGAACGAGTACTCGCCTTGCTGGGCGATCGCACGCTCGACGTCTACCTGAACGACGTGGCCTTTTGGCGAAACATTCCCGTTGGCGTTTGGCAGTACACGATCGGCGGCTACCAGGTAATCAAGAAATGGCTCAGCTATCGCGAGCGCGAAATCCTGGGCCGCGCGCTCAAGATGGACGAAGCGCGCGCCGTCACCGAGTTCGGGTCGGAGTTTCCCGACGCTGATGCCTTCAACGGAATCGTCGCGATTAAACAAGGCTCTAACCGAACGCCCTAGTTGGGCGGACCTGGCTAGCGCATCCTTGGACCTTGGGAGTGGAATGCGGGGCCAATCCTGTCGCAGCGCACTGGCGTTACCTTTCCTGTATGCCGCGGCGTGCAGAATTGCTACCGCATGGTAAAAGAGTTGCTCAAAAGCATCGCCTTCCGAGTCGAGAGCGCGAAGATATTTTACGCTCTCGTTGGAAGAGTTCGGTTCCGTCTTTCCGTGAGTCGCCAAGTGCAGCCGTAGCGGGAACATATTCGCGCCGCGCTCTATAGTGTGAAGCGAACTAAGATGCGTGGTGACAACGGGAGGATCAAAGTCCTTTCGGTTCTGTTGAACGGCTGCTATCCAAAGGTTCCCTTCGAAAACGTGTGGAAAATATTCTTCACGCTTACGATTAAGTAGCTCAGTCTCAGCCTCCCACCAGAGCCAGCGGTCATCGAAAGGCCTGTAGCAGAATCGAACGACGCTGTTTGGCTTAGGGCCGCGTTGAACTAAGTATCGGCGAGTCTTTATGGCGTCGAAGCCCGCGGCGTCGGCAACCGCGGTCGGCATGAGCGTACGAATATCTGCGTTCGTAAGCTTTGGATCGAAGTATTGCTTCATTCGACTAACCAGCCGGTCATGATCAATATCCACCAGAAGTTCATCTCGGCTGGTCTTCACACCCGGGAAAGAAACGGGAAGAAGCTCGCGCAGGAGCGGCCACGAAATGTATGCGGTTTCGATGTTGCCGGGCCTAAATGATAGTCCGAGTTCCAATGCGGGATGCAGTGCTGTGTATTCCGGCGTGACACTCTTTTCGGCTTCGTCGAGGAGTTGGGCTCGTTTTTCTTTGCCCCACAGATTGCGGAAGCCCACGCTCTTGGCGCCGCTCGATTTCTGACGACGCATGAGCAGAGCTATCGCGGTGCCGACTTGAATCCCTTCTCGATTGAACTCGGTCGAGAATACGCTTGGGTCTGATTCGCCATCAGGAGTCAGCTTTCCGGTCTTGTACTTGTCGCCGTTGAGGCAGTCGATCGAGATCTGGTCAAAGCGATCGAGATAGCGCTCGCGCATTCCGGTGAAGGACAAGTCCGTCGAGCCACGAGTAGTTTGAGATGAAGCATATGATTCCCTTGCCTTGTCTTCTCGACGATTCGGCGCTCGGCCATGCGGAAGAAGCGGACGTAGAGATCGTTCAGACCTTGTCCCTGCGGCTGTGCCGCGCGCTTGGCGGTTCGATAGGCCTGCGACAGATCGCGTTCCTCGTCGACGGCGAGTCCGGCGAAGCCGTTGTAAGGCGGATTTCCCAGTATCACGAGAATTGGCTTCGCCTGCTTGACCTGCTCGGCCGCATCGCGCTCTCTCCAGAAGTTCGAGGGAACGCGAGCAGCATCTGCGGCTTCGAGCCGTCGGGCGGCTCCCATCCGGTCAAGAGCGTTGGTCAGGTAGACGCCGGCCCGCTCTTTCTTGGCTGTCGGAGAACGGCGCGCCGAGCGACTGGAGGAGCAGGCCGATCTGCAGATGCGTCACCACGAACGGCGCCGGCAAATCTCAAAGCCGAACACGCGCTCCATCGCGGCATGCTTTATCTCCTGCGCCGTGAGCGCGTCGCCGCCCTTCTCGCGAAGCGTTCCCGCGATCGGTCGAGCACCTCGACCAGGTAGGAGCCGGTGCCGCAGCAGGGATCGAGCACATAGACATCGGGGGCGGCGAGGCCGTCGGCAATGTCCAAGCTCCTCGCGCAGCACCCGATCGACGCGCGCGACCATGTAGCGCACGACCTCGCGCGGCGTGTACCAGACGCCAAGCTGCTTGCGGAGATCAGGGTCGAAGGCTTCGAGGAAAGGTTCGTAGAAATATTGGACGGCGTGATGGTCCTCGAACGCGGTGAAGAATGCGGCGCGGTCCACCCGATTGAGAACTGTTCCGGTCCAGTCGAGCACCTCGGGCAGCTCGAGGCCGGCGAGCGAAGCGGGATTGCTGGCTTGATGAAATAATTCGGCAAGGACAGGAACGCGCAGATAGTAGCCGCTGTCCGCCAGTCGAAGCGCGCCTTGCGATCAGACGGCGGATGATCGCGCGTCCAGAGAACCCACGCGGAAAAGACGCCGTAGAAGAGGGTCTGGACCAGGGTCGAGCGAAAGAAATGCTCGCCTTTCTTGTCCTCGAATTTGATAGCCAGCGCCTCTTCGAGCGCGCTCCGGATAGATGAGATGGCCGGCACGTCGCTCTTCTTCTCAACGCGTCTCAGTGCCTCACGCGCATAGGACGCCATGAACCAGGCGACGTCCTTTGGGGCAGCCAAGGATGCGGCGTGGAGCATCACGCGCTTGAGGAACTCAACGAATGCCTCGCCTTGCTCGGCTGCGATTGGTCGTGGATGACTGGCCGCAGTCCAAAAAGCCGCCTCGTTCTGCGCGAGCGAGTAGTGCTCGAGCTTGACCGGCTTGCCCTCCGAATCAGCGCCCACAAGCAGGAAGTCGCGGTAGTTCGTGACAAGGACCTGGCGGTACGCCTTCCAGTATTTCGACACTTGGGCGCTGTCGGCTTTCAGAAAGGCATCGTCGCTGGTCGACTTCGCCTCGACGACGCCGCGCGATGGCTTCGTGCCTGGGAGCGGTTCCTCGGCTGAGGCTTTCTGGAATTGATCGGGCGTGAAAAGGCCGACATCGGGGATGCCTGCGCCGTGGCTCGGATTAACTATGCACCGGACCTTCGGTTTTAGAGTTGCACCGACGGCATCCAGCAGTGCGGCGAGCGCGGGATAGTAGGAAGTTTCGGGAACGGCGGAGCCGGACCGACGAATGTCGCGAAGTTCGCGAAGATAATCTTCGAGTGGATCGCCGGCGATCTTGAATGCGGCAGCGTAGCATCCCGAACGGGATGTTTGCGATGCAGCGCATTGCGCGAAAAAAGGACCGGGATTCTTCGCGGAGCCTGTCCTGAGCGGAGTCGAAGGGCTCTAGAATGACGCAAGAACAAGAAATTCCGAGCAGAATCTTAAATTCGCGCGCGGAATCAGTTCGCGCAACGCATCATCTATCGCCGTGCGCTGAATTCGGACCCTCACCTTCGATCCTCTCCCTGACCGGGCGAGGGGAAGATACGCGCCCGCCCTCGGCATCGCGCGACAACGGAGCGAGAGCATCACTGGTGCAGAGTCACCCCTGCCAACCGTTGTCATCCCGCCATGCCATAATACTCAACATGACCACTTCACCCACTCTCACCTCGCACTACCTCGCGGAATCCGACCCTCGCCAGCATGCTTTCCCTCATTCACCAAACACCTCGAACGAGGAAATGGAGGAGAAAGAACATGTCAACCAAAATCTCCATCTCATTTCCACTTCAGAACAATGTTTGATTTCCAGTCGCTGCCGCCACTCAGCCCGCGGCCGCTGATTCAGCCCTGAGTCAGTTCGAGTTGGCGGCGACGATCCCGCGATCGCCGCGCGGCAGGATCATCACTTCGGACATTTTGGTTTCGGGATCCAGCCGGATGAAGTACGCCGGGAAGCCGGTCTCGGCGACCGCCACGTTGGTGCGCGCGTCGCAGCCGCATCGCGCGACCATCGCGTCGTTGATGGTTGCGAGCCGGTCGAGGCTGAGCGCAGCGACCGGCAGGTTCGCCTCGTTGACCGCGAGGCTCAGGCTCGAGTCGCTCAACGCGACGCTCGACACCAGCGCGGTTCCGGAGACGGTCGAAGTCGCGACCACCCACTTGGTGAATAGAGTTTTGTTCATCTTCGCGACGGTTGGATGGCGCTTGCGAGCTGCAGCGATCGCGCCCGCAAGCGAGTGTTTCTTCGCGGCGGAATCCGCGAACACCTGCGCGTCGGCAATCGTCCAGATTTCTTTCGACCATCGCGCCAGCATCACCGGATCGTACCCCGGCATCCGCTGGTAGTCGGTCGCGGCGCGCTCCGCGTCGGCGAGATCATGCTGGGCCAGCGCCGCGTTCACTTCTTGCGCGTCGCGGTCGCGCTCGGCCGCGTCGATTTGCGCGATAATCGAAGCGCTGTCGCTGCCCGGCTCTTTCGACGCGTCGAGGCACGCGGCGCGCTGCTCGGCCAGCGTATATGTAGGGCGTCCGATCTTGAAATCAACCAGGCAGAGATCGTCCTTGACCTCCCGACGCTGGCTATCACTCAAGTCGGTACGCGCCGACAGAGCGACCAGTTCTTGACGGGCTGCCGGATAATTGGCGGCCGCGATTTGGCTGCGCGCGGTCGAGAGCGCCGACGGAGCGCATGCCGACAGCGCGACCGCGAGCGCGACGGCGACAACCGCCTGGCCCGCAATTCGCCGGAAACGACGAGGAGCAATTGAAGTGCGGTTTTGGCCAAGCATGAGTCGATTATGGCAAAGGCGGCATCCGATTGACTACCCGAAAAGATGAGAGATCGGACGCCGCTTCGACCGCTGAGCCATGCGACGTACCGCAATGCGACAGTGCGGTCTCAGATTGGCCCGTCCGATTTGCGGTGGGCGGCTACGCCGTCTTTGGCGTTCAGCTTTTGCTGGCACAAGTGGTGCACTTACCTCACTAGGCACGCAACTGAAAACTGAGCGAAACGGAAATCGAAGACCACGCACAGAGGTTGTCTCGTAAACCAAGTCGATTCGGCAGGCAACACGACCGGCTCGGATCAACCGTTCAGTAGGCGTGAACAAATCGATTGCGCTGACGAAACGCGCAAAGGAGGACATCTGTAATGAACTATATCAACAAGCTCATGGTTCGGGTCCGCGAAAGCAAGCAGGGACAGACGATGACTGAGTACGTGCTGATTATCGCGGCGATCGCGGTGGCCGGGTACATCGCGTACCAGGGTCTCGAAGGCGGAATCAACACGATCATCTCTAACGTGACGACTACCCTCAAGGGTGCGTAGGCCGCTGGGTTTTCGCAAGCAAGGCGCGATGCGATTGAAGCAAACGCGCCAAGGAGGACATCGACGAATGGAGTGTTTCAACCAATTCGTTAGTCGGGTCCGCGAAAGCCAGAAGGGTCAGACGATGACTGAGTATGTGCTGATTATCGCGGCGATCGCGGTGGCCGGCTACGTCGCGTACCAGGGTCTCGAAGGCGGAATCAACTCGATTATCGCCAACGTGACCTCGACCCTGTCGGGTGCGTGAGAAAGAGCCCGCAATCCCGCGCGATCTGATGACGTCGCGGGCGAGCGGCGGGGACCAGGTACCCCGCCGCTCAAATTCAGATCGCGGCGCGCGAAAGTGACGAGCGAAGGGTCGGGCGAAAAGAATCCTGGACGCGCTGGGGAGCGCGTGAACCGCGGAAGGTCGCGTAAGAGAAGGGGGCATAGATGAGACGACCGATTGTGTTCGTAATCCTGGCCGCAATGGGCGCGGTGCTGGCCGCAATAGTGGTCTTTTCCGCGATCAGAAAACGCGAGACCGAAGTGCAGCGCGCGATGGCGCATACGGTCGAAGTCGTGGTCGCGGCCAACGATATACCAGTGGGCACGCAAACTCGATTCCACCTCCGTCAAGCTGATTCGATGGGCGCGTGACAGCGTTCCAGCCGGCTCCTTCACCGACCCGAATGCGGTCGCGGGCTCGTTCGCGAAGAGCGAGTTCGTCGCCAACGAGCCGGTGGTCGCCAGCAAACTCTTCATGGGCCAAATGACCTCCGGCGTCATGCCGCTGCTGATTCCGGCCGGGATGCGCGCGATGTCGATGCCGGTGGACGAGGTCTCGGACATTCCGGGTTCGTCGCGCCGCATACGCGGGTCGATATCCTGGTCGCGGTCGCAGGCACCGGCCCGGGCGAGCCCTCCTTCTCGCGCATCGTTTTACAGAACATCGAAGTCCTGGCGGTCGCCCAGGAAATCGAACACGTCAAGGACCAGCCGGAAGTAGTGAAAGTCATCACTCTGCTGGTGAGTCCGACCGACGCCGAAAAACTTACTCTCGCGAGCCGCGAGGGAATGCTGCGGCTGGCGATGCGCAACTACAGCGACGCCAAAATAGTCGCGACTCGGGGAATCGGACTCACCGACCTGCTGCACGAAGGCGGCGGCGCGCCGCCGGCCTCGACCTTGCCCGTGATGCGAATCCAGCCGGCGCCGGCGTTGACCGCGCGTCCGGCGCATGGACCGACCGGTTTTCGAATCGAAGTGATGCGCGACGGCAAGTCGTCCGAGGCGATGTCGTTTGTCCATTCCGGCAGGTCGTCACGTTCTTCATTTGAAGCGAATCAGGACACGCCCGCCGTTGCGGAGCCGCCGGCGCCTGCGCCGCCGTCAATGCCCGACGCGCCGGACGCTCCGGAAGGGCCAGTGTCGTCGGCCAAGCCGGTCTGGTCCGCGAGCTTCGCCGCACCGCCGCCGAGCGCATTCGCCGCGGTTCGAAGAAATGAAATTGAAGGCCAGCCGCTGCCAGATGGCGCGCCGCTCAGGCCGGGGGATCCGGGCTACGTACCCGCGCCAAAGACTTATCAGGTTCCATGATCGCAGGTGGCAATAAGGGGAAAGCCATGAGGGGATGCAAAAGAATAAACGTAAACATCCGGGCCGCCGGTCGAATCCGTCGGCTGCTCGCGGCGGCCGGAGTGACGCTGCTCGTTAGCGCGCCAATCGCTCGGGCCCAGGCCAAAGATCCGGCCGAATGGATACCGGTCTCGATGAACGCCGGCGAAACCTACGTGATTAACGATATCAAGCCGGGGACCAAGCCTTCGTTCCAGGTTCAACAGAATCCGAGCGCATTTGTCAGCTACGATTCTCCGCCGGGCAAACTGACCCTGCTCAGCGCCGGCGCGGGCCGCTGGATTGTTACCGTCACCAACAATGCGGACCATGAGGTCAGCTACGACGTCAATGCGTTCGCAGCCGCCAAACCCGGCGCGCCGCTAACCCCAGGCAAGGCGCCGCCGTCGATCAACGATGAAGGACTCAGCTCGCGGCCGGGCGAGGGCGCGTCAACTTCGACATCCTCTGGAATGCCGGAGTTGGGAACCGTTTCCTCGCTGCGCACCACTCCGTCGGCATCTGCACCATACACCGCAGTCGTCCCAGCCAAGGCGCCGGTCTCCTACGATGACGCGTCGTGGAATGTGCCGCCTGCGCCGGACAAGGGATCGCAAACCTATGAGCCGCGTCCAATCGGTCGCTCCGGAAGCGACCGGCGCCGCTCGCTATCGCAACGATCCGTCGGTGCTGGATGCGGGCCCCGGATACCTGGGCGACAGCGTCTCGGGCGGAAAGCATTATCTGCCGGAGGACGCCGTGTCGCTCATGATGGGCACCTCTGAGGTAATCGACTTTCAGCGGCGTATCACGAGAATTTCCGTCGCCGATTCCAAGATTGCCGACGTGCAGGTGATCGATCCGTTCCAGCTCAATCTGATCGGCCATCAGCCCGGCTTCACCACGCTTGCTATCTGGGATGCCGACGGCCGCTACAACGAGCGCATCGGTTCGAGTCGACGCGAGCGGCAAACAGCAGGTGATGCTCAACACTATCGTGGCCGAACTCGACCGCACCGAGCTGGAGAATCAGGGAGTTAACCTGTCGGTGGCGCTTACCAAAATCGGTATCTCGCTGGTCGGTCTGCCCGGCAATGTCGCCACGCCCTACACCGCGAATTCCATGATTTCGAGCTCGGGCTCGGCAGGTTCTACCTCTGGCGGACTCCTGCCCTTTGGCGGCCAGCTGATTCCCCTGCTGCTGTCGCCGAACCTGACCTACGGTCTGTCTGCGCAAAACTCGAACATTGCGTGGAACGGATTTTTCCAGTTTCTCGAAGCTCACAGCCTCGGCAAAGTTCTCGCCGAGCCGCATTTGCTGGCGAACTCCGGTGAAAAAGCCAAATTTCTCTCGGGTGGCGAGATACCAATCGTAATTGCCCAGGCTTTGAACTCGACCATCGTTTTCAAAACCTTCGGCACTTCAGTCGAGTTCATCCCGACCGTAGTAGGCCGCGACGATATCGAGCTGCTGGTGAAAACCGAGGTTTCTGAACCGGACTACACTCACGGCGTCATGCTTTTCGGGTTCACCGTTCCGGCCTTCGTCACCCGCCGGGCTGAGACGATGGCGCGGCTCAAGGACCGCCAGACTCTTATCATCGCCGGCCTGATTCTTCATCGAAAAAGTCTCTCAAGTGCAGAAGGTGCCTTACCTGGGAGACATCCCCTACGTAGCCGGTCTTTTCCGCAATACCTCCTGGTCGAACAAGGAATCCGACCTCGTCATGAGCGTGACGCCCGAGATAGTCCGGCCGCTGCCCCCGAGCGGGCAGGTGTACCTGCCGACCGGCCGCAGCGAATTAACTGCAAACAGAAATCAAGACCCAAAGGCTCGAACCGCCGGATGCGGCCCGGCCCCGCTTTTAGGCCTCGATGCGCAGGAGAATGATTCAGTGCCGTTAAACGGATCAAAGGGTGAGGGTCGTCGCAGCATGATGAAGGTCATGCTGGTCGGCGAGCCCGGCGAGCAGCGGGTTCAGCTCAAAACGGTTCTGGCGGCGCTTGACTGAGCCTCAACTCGAAATCGTCGAGGGTGAGGCCGCCACTGCCGCGAATCTTTCCGAGAATGCATCCACGCCACCGGACGCAACCCTGGTGATGGTCAACGGCAACGAGGATGCGGCGCTGAGTTTTCTGCAGAGCCAGTCGCTCCATTCGCCGCGTCCGACTCTGCTCGCCATGCTGAGCGCGCGCTCGCCCGGTCTGATGAAGCGAGCGCTGCGCTCGGGCGCCGACGAAATCCTGTTCATGCCGCTTGATCCGGGAGAGGCCACCCGCGCCTTGCTGAAAGTCAGCGAAGCGCGCTGGCGCACCGAGCGCCGCGAAGGTGGCATCGTGATTTCCGTCACCAGCCTGGTCGGCGGAGTCGGCGTCACCTCGTTGGCGGCCAACCTCGCGTTGGCGCTCGAGTCGTTGCATCAGCGGGTAGCGTTGATCGATCTCGATCTTCAGACCGGAGGCCTCGCGGTCTTTCTGAACCTCGATCCGGAAGTGACGATCATGCCGCTGGTGCGGCTCGAGCATAAGCTCGACTCGATCCAGCTCGAATCCGCCTTGACCAAGCATCCGTCGGGAGTCTGCCTGCTGGCCGCGCCCAAGCGAATCGAGGAAGGGGAACTGGTTTCCGACCTGACCGTCGGCACGGTGCTCGATCTGACGCGTCAGTTGTTCGACTACGTGATCGTCGATTGCGGCGATCACGTGGATGAAAACGGGGTCGCGGCGTGGGAGCGCTCCGAGCATCTCTTTTACGTACTGAATCAATCGATCGCGGCGGCGCGCTCCGCATGGCGCTTCATCGATCTGTTCGAGCGGCTGGGCCTGACCACGCTCGAGCCGCACTTCATTCTTGATCGTTACAGCCCGTCGCATCCGCTGACCGAGAAGGCCATCGAAACGACTCTCGCCAAGCCGATCTACGCCAGGATTCCGACCGACGACCGGACTTTTGAAACTATCGAGCTGAAGGCGCAGGACCTTTTCCAGGTGGCGCCGCATTCTGCCGGTCGCGCGCGCGATGCTCGGATCTCGCGGCGCTGGTGATGCCGCGGGGAGAACCCGTCGCTCTCGCAGGAAACCTTCATGTCGCGGCTCAAATCCGCCTTCGGCACGCATTGAAGCGCACGCTCTTAAGTTAGCGAGGTATGCAGGATGGGACTGACTGACCGGCTTTCGAATGCCACCAAGGGCGGACGCCCTCCTGATAACGCCAGCGCCAGCGGCTCGCTGATCGGCGCAACCGTGCGCCGGCGCAAGGACGCAATCGCCGATAGCTCGCGCCGGCTGAAGGTCAAAGTTCACAACAAACTGTTCGAGACTATCGACGTCTCCAAGCTCGAGACGTTCGAGCCCGCGATGGTCTCGAGCAAAGTCACCGCCGCGATCAACGACATTCTCAATGAAGACGGCCGCCTGCTGACCGACGCCGACCGCAACCGGCTGGTCGAGGAACTCAAGAACGAGCTGCTCGGCCTTGGGCCGCTCGAGCCGTTGCTGCGCGACGACGAAATCACCGACATCCTGGTCAACGGCCACAACCAGGTTTACGTCGAGAAGCGCGGCAAGCTGCACGCGACCGACGTGGTATTCCAGGACGACGCGCATCTGATGCTCATCATCGATCGCATCGTCTCGCGCGTGGGCCGGCGGGTCGATGAATCGTCGCCGATGGTCGATGCGCGCCTGCCCGACGGCTCGCGTATCAACGCTATCATCCCGCCGCTGGCGCTCGACGGGCCGGCGCTTGTCAATCCGGCGGTTCGGCAAGCATCGCTTCGACATCGGCGCGCTGGTCGAAAAAGAGGCTCTCACGTGGGACCTGGTCGAGTTTCTGCTCGCCGTCGTTCGCGCGCGCCTCAACGTGATCGTCTGCGGCGGCACCGGCTCGGGCAAGACTACGATGCTCAATTGTCTCTCCGCGTTCGTTCCCGAGGACGAGCGTATCGTTACCATCGAGGATTCGGCCGAGCTTTCGCTGCAGCAGCCTCACGTCGTGCGGCTCGAGACGCGGCCGTCCAATCTCGAGGGACGCGGCGAAGTCACGCAGCGCGACCTGGTCAAGAACTGTCTGCGTATGCGCCCCGACCGAATCGTGGTCGGCGAGGTCCGCGGCGCCGAGGTCTTCGACATGTTGCAGGCGATGTCCACCGGCCATGACGGTTCGATCGCCACCATCCATGCCAACAGCCCGCGCGAATGCCTGGGGCGGCTCGAGATGATGATGCTGCTGTCGGGCGTCTCGATTCCTCAGCGCGCGATGCGCCAGCAAATCGCCTCCGCCATCAACATAATTGTTCACGTCAGCCGGCTGTCCGACGGCTCGCGCAAGGTGATGAAAATTTCCGAGATCAGCGGGATGGAAGGCGAGATGATAATGATGCAGGACTTGTTCGAATTTGTCCGCGCCGAAACCACCGTCGCAGGAAAAATCAACGGCAGTTTTCAATCCACCGGCATCCGCTCCGCCTACACGCAGCGCCTCGAAACGGCCGGCTACAAAACCGAATCGAAGGTCATCAAGACGGCGGCGCGATGAACCGCGACGATTTGCTCATTCCAATCGCCGTCGCCGGCTTCGTGCTGGTGGCCTGCGCGCTATGGTTCATGCGCCGCGGCTCCCGCCCGAGCGTGAGCCGCACCGTGATGCGCCGCATGTCGCGTCCCGACGTGGCGCTGGAAGGCGGCATCATCAAGACCGATCGTACGCCTGACGCGGACGCGAGTTCCTGAGCTGGTTTTATCGTCTCCATCTGCTCCAAAAGCTCGAGGAAAATCTCTGGCAGGCGGGAATCTACGCGCGCATCGCGGACATCCTGCTCGTGATTCTGCTGCTATTCACGGCCGGTTTATTTGCCGGCCAGGCGATTTGGGGACGCGTGCTCATCTCGATCGGCATCGGCGGCGCGATGGCCAGCTTGCCGATAATCTACATCAGGGTGCGCCGGCAGCGGCGCCTGAAAGCATTCGCCAAGCAACTGCCGTACGCGCTCGACTTGATCAAATCGTCGCTGGAAGCCGGACACACTTTGCTGCGCGGATTGCAGGTCGTGGTGTCGGAGTTCTCCGAGCCGATCAGCATCGAGTTCCGTTCCGCTATCGAGCAGAGTCGGCTGGGACTGCCGCTGCCGCGCGCGCTCGAAGAGATGCTCAAGCGGGTGCCGCAGGACGACCTCCGTCTGCTGGTGGTCGGCGGTGCGCGTGCAATCGGAAGTCGGCAGCTCGCTCGCCATCATACTCGGACGCCTGTCGGAAATCGTGCGTACCCGCCAACGGCTGCAGCAGCAGATCAAGGCGCTTACGGCGCAATCCAAGATGAGCGGGATACTGGTCGGCTTTCTGCCGATCGTGATGCTGGCTGCGTTCAGTGTGATTCAGCCGAGCTACACTAACACGCTTTTTTTCGATCCGACCGGCCAGAAAATTCTGGAAGTTGCCGCGGTACTCGACGCGATGGCGTTCCTCTCAATCCGCAAGCTGCTGAAAGTGAAGTACTAAGGACCATCCATGCCGGCAATCTACGCAAGCCTGACGGTGCTTCTCTTGTTTGGCGCAGTCTCGCTCGCGATCTACGCCGCTATCTACGGGATCAATCGCCCATTTGACGATCGCATCGCCGACATGGGCGTCAAGATGCGCGTCGCCTACGGCAATCCCGACAATGTAGACATGGACTCCGACTCGTTCGCGAACTCGCTCTTCCGATGGGTCGCCAAGCATCTTCCGGAGCCCGCGGCAGACTCACCCGAGCGCGAAAAGTTATCGCAGACTCTGGTCCGGGCCGGCTTTCCCGGGTCGACCGCCGTCAGCACCTTTCACTTTGTCCGCCTCGCGTCGACTGCTGGACTCGCGCTCACCTCGATGGTCGTCGCGATCGCTTTTGGCTTCCACGGTTTCAAGCCGCTGATAGCGATGCTCGCCGGCGCGGGCGTCGGCGCATTCGCACCGAGCTACTACATTGGCCGCAAAGCCAGGAACCGTCGCGACCTGATCGCCAGTCAACTTTCCGACGTTTTGGACCTGCTGGTAGTTTGTGTCGAAGCCGGCCTGGGGCTCAGCGAGGCGATCAAGATTGTAGGCTCCGAAACGGCGCGCCAAAAGCAGGAAATCGGCGCCGAACTGGCGATGGTTTCTGGCGAACTCTCCGCCGGCAGCTCGCTTGGTCAGGCATTGAAGAGCTTCGCCGAACGCACCAATGTCGAAGACATCAAGCCGCTCGCCGCAACCCTGGTGCAAAGCGAAAAGCTTGGCGCGCAAATCGGTCCCGCACTGCGCTCGATCTCCGACACGATGCGCACCACTCGCCGCCTGCGCGCCGAAGAAGCCGCCGCCAAAACTACCGTCAAGATACTGTTCCCGCTCGTGCTGTTCATTCTGCCCGCCATGATGAGCGTGATCGTCGGCCCCGCGATGATTCAGATCATGCGCGCGCTTACCAGCGTCCACACTCAATAGCAGCGCTCGCTCTTGACGCGGACAGGTCGGCACAATACCGATCGATCATGGCTGATTCGGAACCGCGCACACGGGCCCTCGAATTGTGGAACGAAGCGATGCGCTTTCACATGAACCACGATCTCGAGCGCGCGGTCGAGCTCTACACCAAATCGATCGAAGTTTTTCCAACTGCCGAGGCCTACACCTTTCGCGGATGGGCGTTCGAGGGCATGGGCCGAATCGACGACGCGATCATGGAATGCCGCCGCGCCATCGAAGTCGATCCTGGGTTTGGCAATCCCTACAACGATATCGGCGCGTATCTGATCGCCAAGGGCGATCTCGACGAGGCGATTCCGTGGCTTGAGAAAGCCAAAACTGCGCCGCGCTACGATCCGCGGCACTATCCGTTCATGAACCTGGGCCGAATCTATGCTGCCAAGGGGATGGTGAAGCGGGCGATCGATGAATTCGAGGGTGCGCTCGCGCTCGCGCCCGGCGATCCAGCTTGTACGTCTATGCTTGCGCAACTTCGCGCCCTGCTGAATTGAACCCGGTCGATTGAAGTGATCGAAGTCGGACAGATCGCGCCTGATTTCACGCTCTCCGCGCACGACGGCGCAACTCTTTCTCTGAAAAATCTTCGCGGCGCCAAAGTGCTCTTGTGGTTCTTCGTCGAGGCCAACACGCCCGGCTGTACGCTCGAAGGACGCGGCTTCCGCGACCATCAATCATACTTCGACGAAAATAACATCCGCGTCGTCGGCGTCAGCTTTGACTCAATCGAAGACAATGCGGCCTTTGCCCGCCGCCACCAATTCGGATTCCCGCTGCTGAGCGACGCGGATCACTCCGTCGCGATTGCATACGGGGCTTGTTCGGATGCGCATGCGAGATATCCCGACCGCGTGAGCTGTCCTCATCGACGAGCACGGCGTCGTCGAACGAGTGTACGATCAGGTTGATCCTCGCGACCATCCGGCGCGCGTATTGGCCGACGTGCTGGGGGTCTGACGATGCCGCATCCGCCAATAAAGCTTCGCCGATGAAAGTCCGCGCCGTCATCTTCGATCTCGACGAAACCCTGATCGAAGAAGAGACCTCCAACGACGCGTCGGCGCTGGCCGCCGGCGAAATCGCGACCACTCGTCACGGTGTCGATCGCGTCGCGCTGCTGACAGCTTTGCGCAAGCATTCGCGTGAGCTGTTTCTCGCCGGCCCGCTAATAGACTACTGCCACGACATCGGCATCAGCGCGCGCGAAGCACTATGGGGCTCATTCACCGGCGACGATCCGTCGCTCGTGCAGCTGCGCGATTGGATGCCCATGTACAGGTTGCGATCGTGGACGGCCGCGCTGATTGAAGTTGGCGTCGACGACCCCGCGCTCGCGGCCGAGATCGCCGAATTCTTTGCGGTCGATCGAAGCCGCCGCCACGTGGTGTTTGCCGAGTCGGAGCAGGTCCTGCATCAGTTGAAGAAAAATTTCCGACTCGCGTTGATCACCAACGGCGCACCCGATATCCAGGGCGCAAAAATAGACGGTTCAAACCTCGCGAGCTTTTTCGAAACGATCATAATCTCGGGCGATCACGGATTCGGGAAACCCGACCTCCGAATTTTTCAATTGGCGTTGAATCGGCTGGAAGTCGCGGCGCACGAAGCGGTGATGGTGGGCGACAGTCTCAATCGCGACGTCGCCGGGGCCCGCGACGCCGGCATCCGCACCATCTGGATCAATCGCTACCTGCGGACGCTCGGCGCAAATCATCCAATCCCCGACATCGAACTCACCGACCTGCGCGATTTGCCGGCTCTGCTGACGCCTGCCGGCTAGTTGCTCGAAAAGCGGCAAACCGATGTCGCATCCTGGCCGCCGCTTGGCATCGAAATGCCGCATCCGATGCCCAATTCGGGCACTTGCGCGGTTGTGCCTAATGCAGACAAGCGTTCAACGAGTGTTCCGTTTCCGCAACACTGGCCCGTCCTTTGCTCTAAACACTGCTATTGACCTGCCATAACAGGCCCAAGCGCAGCCCGATCGAGAAGGCCGCACAGTAAGGAGAATGGTGCACGAGGACACTAAACCGCCCTCAGGACCGCAGCCCGCGTCCGCAAATTCTGCCAACGGCGACGGCGCAAGCGAGATGGTGTCGCTGACCAATCTCGTGCACAGCGCCGATCGGCTCGGCGGGATGGTGGTGCGTTCGGCGCAGGTGCGCAAGGTCCTGAAGTCGGTCTCGCAACTGAGCCCCTACAAGGCGACCGTGCTGATCTCGGGCGAATCGGGAACCGGCAAGGAGCTGATCGCGCGCGCACTTCATACGCTGGGGCCTGTCCCGAACGGTCCGTTCGTTACGCTGAACTGCTCCAACCTGGTCGAATCGCTGGCCGAGTCGCAGTTATTCGGTCACGTACGCGGCGCCTTTACCGACGCGCGCGACGAGTCGCAGGGCTACTTCCGCTCGGCGAACGGCGGCACGCTGTTTCTGGACGAGATCGGCGAGTTGCCGCTCAAGCTTCAGCCCAAGCTGTTGCGCTCGGTCGAGACCCACGAGGTTCAGCCCGTCGGCTCGTCGCATTGCTACAAGGTTAATCTGCGGCTGGTCGCGGCGACCAATCGCGACTTGCGCGCGATGGTCAAAGCGGGGACGTTTCGCGACGACCTCTACTTCCGCATGAGCGCGACGGCGATTTTCATTCCGCCGCTGCGCGAACGGCGCGAAGCAATCCCGGCCTTCATCGGATATTTCATCGAACAATACAATCGCCTGTTCGCCAAAGACGTCTCGGAGATCTCGCGCGCCGCGATCGACCTGCTATGCGCCTATCAATGGCCGGGGAACGTCCGCGAACTCTCCAACGCAATCGAAAGCGCGGTTATTTTGAGCGAGAACAAGCGCATCGACTTGTCCGATCTCCCCGAACAGGTGGTGGACGGAACCGGCGCCGAGTTGTTGAACCCGAATGCGGATCCGAGCGCCAATAGTCACGACACTGTGCCGATCGCGCAACATCCGCCTCAGGTGGATTTCGGCTCCGAGCCGCTCGGCTTTCTGCTCGACGACGTCATCAAGAAGACCCTGGTGCGCTCGCTCGAAGAGACCGAAGGAAATCGACGCCGCGCCGCTGACTTGCTCGGCGTCTCACGCTCGACGCTCTACCGGATGCTGACCCGTTACGGCATAGCCGAAAATCCCCACCGCCTATTAATCCAGCCGACTCTCTGACTCTCAGGTTCCTCACCGCTGGCAAACTCTTCTCGCTTAAATAAGAATTCCGTCTTGATGAGGAAGTGCGCACGATTCTTCGCGGCACTCGCCGCGCTTGCGATTTTCGTTGAAGTCTCTCGCGCGAGCGCTGCATCGCCGTCACCGGAGCTGGTCAACCTGGAACGTCAGGTGTCGCTCGAATTGGCGCACGTGCGCGACAGCGGACCTACCGATCCTGAAAAGCGCAAACAGCTCTTCGACGCCAGCAATTTGGAGCAGAAGGGCGAGGCGGCGATCAAAACCGGCGACTACAAATCCGCCGAGGACAGCCTGCTTCAGTCGCGCGCGATCCTGCGCCACCTTTCCGACTGACCGGTGAACGGTCGGCCGCGCATTCATCGCGCGTGCCGGTTCTGGTAAGTTCTAAATTGCGAGTTCTTAATGAGCGGTTCGGACCAAATCTGGGCTGAAGCATTGCGCACGCTGGAGCGCGGGCAGCGATTCGCATTGGCGACGGTCGTCAATGTTCGCGGCTCTACGCCGCGCGAAGTCGGCGCCAAGATGATCGTCCGCGAGGACGGGCAATTCGGCACTATCGGCGGCGGATGCGGCGAGGCCGAGGTCTTTCGAAAAGCTCGAGTATTACTTGAAGAAAATGGCGACCGCGGCGCGCGCCTGGCCGAAGTCGATCTCACCGGCGATTTCGATCAGCGCGAGATCGGTACCTGTGGCGGAATCATGGACGTCTTCGTCGATCTGTGGTCGCCCGCCCGCGATTTGGGGATTGCGCGCAAACTGGCCGACGCCAGTGATCGCAGTGCTCCCGGCGCGCTGCTGACGGTGGTCGATTCCGGTTCGCGATCGGAACTGCCACAGGGGTCGCGGACCTTTATCGATCCCCGCGACGGCGCCACGCGCGATTCGGGACCGATCAATCTGCCGGCCGCGGGCTTCGCGCAAATCGTTGAGCGCACGACCGACGCGATTCCCGCCTTGCTCGAAGTCGATAGCGCCGGCGGACTGCGCGCCGTCACGCATCTCGAGCCGAACGGCGGTGTGCGCCTGTTTGTCGATCCGATCGTCGGCGCGCAACGCCTGATAATAGTCGGCGCCGGTCATATCGCGGTGCCGTTGTGCGCGCTCGGTACGATGCTCGGGTTTCACGTCACGGTGATTGACGATCGCGCGTCGTTTGCCAACCGCGAGCGCTTCCCCGATGCGGACGAAATAATCGTCAAGCCTTTCAAGGACGCGATCGATTCGCTCGCACTCGACGGCCACTGCTACCTGGTGTCCGTCACGCGCGGTCATTCGTTCGACGAGGAAGTTGTGCGCGCGGCGCTGATGCAGCCCTGCGGATTCGTCGGGATGATCGGTTCCCGGCGCCGAGTGAAAGCGACGCTCGAACGAATCGGCGCGAGCGGCGTTCCCAAGGAGCGACTCGCCGACGTTCACGCGCCGCTCGGCGTTGCGATCGGTGGCGAGACGCCCGAGGAAATCGCAATCTCGATCATCGCCGAAATTATCCGCGAGCGCCGCACCGAAGAGCGCGACGACTTCACACTCGGCGTTCGTTTCGGCAACCTCAAACGCTCCAAGTAGCGATCGATGCCGAAAGGTCTCGACGGAATCTTACTGGCGGCGGGCGAGTCGCGCCGGATGGGTTATCCCAAGCCACTGCTGAAGATCGGTCGAGCGAACTTTCATCGAGCACATAGCCGGGACGATGCTGGCGGTAGTGCCGCGGCTGGTGATCGTTCTCGGTGCGCATGGCGATCGCGTGCGCGCCGCGATTCCGCACGACGCACGTATCGTGATCGTCGAGAATCCGAACTACGCGCGCGGCCAACTCTCTTCGCTGAAGGTCGGCCTCAGCGCAATTCAGCCGCACGCGGCAGGCGCATTGGTGCAACTCGGAGATCATCCGATGGTTCGGGTGGAAACGTTTCAAGCGATGGTCGATTACTACGATGAAACGGGCAAGCCAATCGTGATCGCGCGCCACACCGGCCATCGCGGCCATCCAGTGATCTTCGATCGCGCGATGTTCAGTGAACTCGAGTCGGCGCCGGAAGAGGAGGGCGCCCGCCACGTGGTGAACGCCGACGCGTCGCGGGTAGCATACATCGACCTGCCTGATCCCGGAATCAATCTCGACCTGGACACACCGTCCGACCTGGTACGCGCCGGCCTTCCCCCGCCGCCGAGAGTATGAATGCTAAATCAGAGGATGGTATTCGGGTTTGTAGGTTTGGGATCGGATGAATTTTGCGATGTCTTGCGGTGCCGGGACGGTTGCAAGCTTGCTCGCGAAAATCACTTCCGCTACTCGCTCGGCTGCCCGTAGCTGAGTGTTCAGAATTGTTGATTGGGGTGGGTAGATTAGTCCTACGTCCAGTTCGGATTGAGTTACCTGGTCTGCCACTGCTTTTGCGGCTGCTATGAACATTTCATCGGTTACCCGCGTGGCGCGGGTCGCATAAACGGCCAGGCCTATGGCGGGAAAGATGTACACGTTGTTGCCCTGGCCGGGGATGTAAGTCTTGTTGCCGAGTGTCACCGGGGGGAACGGGCTTCCGCTGGCGAAGATGGCGCGGCCTTCGGACCATCGGTAGGCCTCTTCCGCCGTGCATTCGGAGTGCGAAGTTGGATTCGAGTACGGAAAGATGATCGGACGCCGGTTGATTCGCGCCATCGTTTCGATCACGCGCTGGTTGAAGGCCTTGGCTACTGTGCTGACGCCGATGATAGCCGCCGGCTTCAGGGACTCGATCGCCGCCGCGAATTCCCTGGTCGGTGAATGGGTATGCGCATATGGCTTTTGATAGTCCGCCAGGTCCCGCCGGTTTGATTCCAGTAGTCCATTTATATCGAATAGCCAGATTCTCGCGCGCGCCTTATCGGGCGCGAGGCCTTCCAGCGCCATCGCCTGTGTCATCAGATTCGCGATTCCGATAGCGGCTGACCCCGCGCCCAGGAACAGAAATGTCTGATCGGAAAGTTTGCCGCCGGTAATGCGAAGCGCTCCAAGAATTCCCGCGAGTGCGACCGCCGCAGTGCCCTGGATGTCGTCGTTGAAGCAGCAAGTCCTGTCACGGTAGCGGGCTAGCAGGCGGACGGCGTCGGCGCCGGCCCAATCCTCGAACTGGATGCAACATTCAGGGAACTCCTCGTTGACAGCAGTGATGAATTCATCGACGAATTCGTCGAGGTCCGCGACCGATGGGCGCGCCTGCCGCAGGCCCAGGTAGAGCGGGTCGCGCAGCAGAGATCTCGTTGTTGGTGCCGCAGTCCATCAGGATCGGCAGCGTAAACTGCGGCGGCACCCCGGCGCATGCGGTGTAGAGGGCAAGTTTGCCGATCGGGATTCCCATGCCGTTGGCGCCGAGATCGCCAAGACCCAGGATTCGCTGGCCGCTGGTGACCACGATGAAGCGCACATCGCGATTGGGCCAGTTGCGAAGAATCTCGCGGACTCGGCCTTTGCGCTTGATAGAAATATAGAGACCCTTGGGACGGCGCATGATGTGGCCGAATTGCAGGCAGGCCTCGCCGACTGTCGGGGTGTAAACGATGGGCAGGAATTGCGCCGGGTCCGACATCAGCACGCGGAAGAAAAGTGTTTCGTCGGTGTCCTGCAGTTGCGACAGGTAAATGTACTTCTCCAGATCGTTGGGCTTTTGCGATAACTGAATATGCACGCGCTGGATCTGGGTTTCCTCGGAATCGATCCCTTCGGGCAGGAGGCCGAGCAGGCCCAGCGCCTCGCGCTCGGCCTCGGTGAAAGCAGTGGATTGATTCAGTTGCGGATCGCGCAACAGCGCCAACCCGCGCGGTACACTTGTCATTTGTCGGCCCTCCACTGATATTTCGGGTATTTCGAGTGGTAGTGCGACTTCATTTGAACTGCAAACTTATTTCGCTTTCAATGCTGCTTGATGTGATCGTGACCGGCGGCGCGAGCGGAAAACCGTCGAGAAGACATATAGAATTGTTTTCGATGCGATCGCGAATCGAGCGTAAATCCGGCGAAAACCTGTAACCGTTATCGAGTCAGTGCGTATTAATAAACAGTTATGTTGGGTCGCTCGGCGCTCAGAAGGGCAGGGTAGAGATTGAGCGACAAACCCGACGAGGAACTGATAGCCGAAGTCCTCGGCGGCCACAACGACGCCTTTGCCGAGTTGGCCGGGCGGCATCGGCCACGCGTGGAGCGGTTATGCAGGCGATTTTTTTCGGACGAAGAAATGGCGCGCGACATCGCGCAGGAAAGTTTCATCCGAGCCTACACCGCGCTGGCGTCGTATCGAGCGGAGATGCCGTTTGGCGGATGGCTGCGAGCGATCGTCGTGAATCTGTGTTACGACGAGTTGCGTCGGCGCCGGCGGCGGCCCGAGGAACTGGTCGGCGATTTCAGCGCGCCGGAAGTGCAATGGATGCAGACGGCGAACGTCGCGTCGCCGGAGGATATTGTCGGTGAGGCCGAAGAGCGGCATGAGGCTTACGATTTGGCCCATCGCCTGCTCGACACGCTCAAGCCCGACGACCGGATGGTGATGGTGCTCAAGGAAAGTGAAGACTTAAGCGTCAGCGAAATCGCACAGACGCTTGGATGGAGTGAGGCTAAGGTAAAAATTCGCGCGTTCCGCGCACGACAGGCGCTGCGCAAGCAGGCAGAGCGGATGCTGGCGACCGGACGCAATAGGTAACCCGCAATGAATTGTTTTGAAGCACGACAGGAATTTCCCGCGCTGTGGCGCAAGACCGCGACCGCCGAGCGACGCGCCGATCTGCTGGCGCATCTCAAGGGATGCGACAAGTGCGATCATGCGTTTCGCGTCTTCGCGCTGACCGCGCCGGTGCTGCATGGCGACATGGAACAGCCGGCGTCGCGAGTATCCATGCCCGCACGCCGCGAGTTCTCGTTGGCAGACCGGCCGCGCCGGTTCGCGTCGGTCACCCGCGAGGTGTCGCGACCGAATCGATGGATCCCGATGGCGGCGGCTGCCGCGATCTTTGTGTTCGCTACCAGCGCGGCGTATCTTTCGACGCGCGCGCCGAATGAATCTATCGGTGAGGCGCTCTCGGCGCCCGAGCTGAGCTTGAATCCCGAAACCGCGGGCGATCCTTTGGCGCCGGAGATGCCTCTGACAGAGAGCGATCTTGCCAGCTAAGCCGAATATCTGGTTCGTCCTGGTAGTTGGTATCTCCTGTGTTCTGATTGGTTTCGCCCTCAGCACCATGGCGTATCGCGAGCACTACCTGCACGTGCCGGGCTCGGGGCTGATCGAGCGAATGAATCTCGAGCTGAATCTGACGCCCGCGCAACGCGATCAAATCGGCGACATCCTGCGCGATACGCGGTTCAAAGTGATGAAGGCGCGCCAGGATTTTGACCACCAGCGCCATAATCTGTTCTGGCAGGGTCTAAGCCAGGTGCGCGGCGTGCTGACGCCGGATCAGCAAAAGATTTTCGATCGCGACTTTACCCATCCGGGGGAGTATCACGGGCACGACGGCAACAACGGCGACGATGGCGACGATCACGAAGCCGCGCCGTCACCAGCGGCTAAGTGAGCTGCCCGCGTCTATGCCTCAAGCGTCTTGAATGACGAGTCAGCCGATGACTCCGACCTGATCGCGAAGATTTCGCCTGCGCATGTAGCTGCGGCGCGACCATGGGAGTCGCGGGAGGTGCCGGCACCATATCGGGAGCTCGGGTTTCCGTCGACGCTACGGAAGTTGATGGCTGCGAATCCAGCGACCTGGACGCGACCGGCGAACTTCCCGCGCGATTCCGGTAAGCGGTGCGCATCGTTCCGATTCCCCAAGCGATGCACGGCAGCAGGATTGCTCCGATCACCGTCGTCACCGCAACCTGCCGCCATTTCTGAAGAGTCTGGGCGTGTGCGCCAGGAGCAGGCGTCGCAACTACTTCGTTCTCGGCCTTCTCGAAGTCGCAGATAAAACGCGACACGACTTTCTTCGCGTCAAGCCCGAGAAAATCCGCGTACCGGCGGAAAAACGGAAGCAGGTAAAGTTGATCGGGGATCGCGTCGTAGCTGTCGCTCTCGATCATCCTGACGTAGTACACGGGAATGTGCGTGCGGTCGGCAACGTCCTCTTGTGACAGGCCCGAATGCTTCCGCGTCTCGGTCATCAGCTGGCCCAGCGTCTGCTCGACGTCCAGCCCGGACCAATCGTTCTCGCGTGGCGCTAATTGTTCGATCTCGCGGCTCGAACTTTGCGCGTTGCCCAATGAACCGCGAAGGTTCGTTTCAAAAACAAATGTCGAGGACGTGTCGCGCGGCCCTGGTCGAAACGCGACGTCGCCGGACTCATCGCGCACACGGTCAGCGTCGCTCAAGCGGATTAAATTGTCTTGAGTGATTCGATCGTTCGAGTCGGAACTCGACGAACCAAAAAGAGGGTGCCTTACAACGGACATCCACCACCTCCCCAACCTCACAACTGCGACCGCGCGCGCCCCGTTGCCGCTAGAAATCTTGTCACAACTGTCAATCAATCAGAAGTAGGTAGTCAAAATTAGTCAAATACCTTTGAGTAGCTATTTTCTAACTAAGTACAATGAATACAAGGTTGACGGCGAGAACCAGCAAGAATACAGCGGATACGCGCTGAAAAGGTCGAGGAGTCAGCAAAACACCCCATAAGCTATGGACGCTCGCAGAATTCGAGGAGCCGGCGACGCGTTGAGGGTTCGCTTGACAGGGTAAAAATAAAGTGACACTCCTTATGTCAATAGTTTGAATACAATACACGCCAGATCTGCGAGAGGTGCGCTTTGAAGATCTTGAGAACTCCGGATCCGCGGTTTGCCAACCTGCCGGATTTTCCATTCGCGCCGCACTACTGCGAAATCAAGGACGCCGATGGCACCGCGCTGCGAATTCACTATCTTGATGAAGGTCCGCCCAGCGCGAGTCCCGTGCTGCTGATGCATGGCGAACCTTCGTGGTCGTTTCTCTATCGCAAAATCGTGGCGAGCCTGGCGGCGCGCGGCCATCGCGTCGTCGCGCCGGACCTGGTCGGCTTCGGCCGCTCGGACAAGCCTGCCGATCAATCCGATTACACTTTCGAGCGGCACGTGCGATGGATGAGCGACTGGCTGGCGGCCACGCGACTCACGGACATCACGCTCTTTTGCCAGGACTGGGGCGGACTGATTGGACTCCGGCTGGTGGCGGCCTTTCCTGAAAAGTTCGCGCGGGTGGTGGTCGCGAATACCGGGCTGCCGACTGGCGAGGGATTCAGCGCCGCGTTCCAGCAATGGCTGGAATTCAGCCAGAGCATTCCCGTTTTGCCGGTCGGCCAGATTGTGAGCATGGGATGCAAGCGTGTTTTGAGCGACGCCGAGAAGGCCGCGTACGACGCGCCGTTTCCCGACGAATCCTTCAAGGCCGGTGCGCGTCGATTTCCCGCGCTGGTCCCGATTACGCCCGAGCACGGATCGGTGGCCGAGAACAAAGCCGCGTGGAAAGTTCTGGAGAAGTTCAACAAGCCTTTTCTGACCGCGTTCAGCGATTCGGATCCCGTGACCAAAGGCGGCGAGATGATGTTTCAGAATCGCGTCCCGGGAACCAAGGGACAAAAGCACGTGACGATCGTCGATGGTGGACATTTTCTGCAGGAAGACAAGCCGAATGAGATCGCCGATCTGATTAACGGCTTCATCGCGACAACGAAATAGACGGTGAACAAAGATGAAAGTTGAAAATGCAGTTTATCCAACGAGCGAAGGACTTCAGGCGCTTTCGCGTGATGCGTCTTCGACCAAAATCGCGATGCTGAACCTGCTCAAGTTCCGCGACAAGGCGATCTACAAAGACGGGCGCAGCGACAACATCTCGGGCCGTGAAGCATACATGCGATACGCCAATGCGATGACGAAAATCGTCGAGCGCGAAGGTGGCCGGATCCTGTTCAGCGGCAGAATCGCTGGCGTCGTGATCGGTGCGGTGGAAAACGCGTGGGACGTCGCCGCGATAATGGAATATCCGTCGCGCGCGGCGTTCCAGCGAATCGTGACGTTGCCGGAAGTGCAGGAGATCGGCGTGCATCGCGAGGCCGGACTCGAAGGTCAGCTGCTGATCATGACCGAGAGCGTTTAGCTCTCGATCGCGAAAGCAGGTAGCGGCCGGTGTCCGACTACCAGTGATCGAAATGGACCGCCTCGTTGGTTAGCGCGTTTGGATTCGGGTTTGCGATCGGTAAGCGAGTTGACGCCGACGACGCTACTGTTGCGTTCGCGATACTGTTCGCACTTGCAATTGAGGCAGGCGGCACCGGTTCCTCGCTCTCACCTTGTTCCACCAGCGCTTGTTTCAGCAGGTAGGTTGCGTTGTAGGTGTGCGGATCGTTTTCGGTTTTGTTGCCCTGGACCATTTTGATCGTCGCCGTCGCGACCTTCATGCTGTAAAGGCGGTCGCTTCCTTCAATCGGCGCTTCGGTGTGCAGCAGGACAAAGTAGTTGAAGCCATCTTGCAGCGTCACCTCTGCGCACCTTCTGAGAACGAAGGTCTCAAGGGTCTCCGGCGTGGTCAACCCATTGGCGCGGAATGAAACCTGCACGATATTGCCGGTGCGCATCTGATCGGAATATCCCCCCGATACTCCGTCAGGCTGATATGCGGTAGCGCACCCGGCCAACAAACAAGCCGCTGACAGAACAATCAAGTTGATCCGCATTGAGATCTCCTCCGGAGTTACCGGCAACCAGCATAGCTGAACTCCAGAGACGAAACTATGAGTTGGATTTAGCTACAAACAGCTTTAGTGTACGGAAGTGTACGGTTTCTCTCGCCTTAAGGGAGAACAGCCAGGGGAGAGGTCAGAGAGCGCCCATCTGCTTGAGGGTTTTTTCGGCTTCCGATGCGATCGTGGGATTTTTCGCGCTGTCGCCGAGCGCAATCTTCAGATACTTGAGCGCCTCGTCGTGTTGGCCGGTCTGCGCGAGCAGTTGTCCGATTCTCAGCGCGGCGAACGTGTTCTTGGGATCTACCTCGTATGCCTTGCGATAGTAAACCAGTGCGTCGTCGGTCTTCGGCGGCGAAAACGACATGTACGCCTCGCCGATATTCAGATAGGCGCTGACCTGCTTGGGCTGATACTTGACCAGCTTCTGGTAAACCTTGACGACGTTGGTGAAGTCGGATCGCGAGTTGTAGTAGAGGCCGAGATAAACGTAGGCGTCTTCGTCAGCCGGATCGATATCGGTGGCCTGCCACAGCAGCTTTACAGCAGCGTCGCTGTCGCTCATTTTGATTGCTGCATCGACCAGCGCGCGCGCCTTGAGTGCATTGGCGTCCTGCGCCCGCGCGCGAAATGGAAACGCGATCGCAAGCATCAGGACGGCGGCAATAGTCAGGGATTTCAGCGCGGTTCGATCTCGCATGGCATCAGGTCGTACCTAGGATCCTGCCTCTAAATGGTGGCATGAAAGAGGCCTGCAGCAAAGCTATCATGTACGCGGCGCTCCACTTCCCCGCTCCAGAAGGGAGGGTCCAGGGAAAAGGTTGCTGGTTACTTTCGTGAAAAAAGAAGTGAAGACCCATCGCTTCATCGCCAACGGCCTCGCGCTTAATTGTCTCGACTACGGCGGCGAGGGCAAACGCCCGCTCCTGTTTTTGCATGGCGGCTCGGCGCACGCGCACTGGTGGGACTTCGTCGCGCCGGCGTTCATCGGCGATTTTCATGTACTGGCGCTCGACCAACGCGGACATGGCGACAGCGACTGGGCTGACGAATGGGCGTACGGTTCGCGGCATTATGTGTCGGATTTGGATCAAGTGATCGACGGATGGGGCTTCGGCGCGCCGATCCTCGTTGGGCATTCGATGGGTGCGCATAACGTGCTTGCCTACGCCGCGGATCACAGCGAAAAGTTGCGCGCGATCGTCGCGCTCGATCCGCCGCCCGACTATACCAAGCAGGCGGTCGAATTTTTACAGTCGATCGCGCAAAAGCCGGCGCGCCGATTCGAATCGCTCGACGACGCGGCGCGGAATTTCAAGGTCCTGCCGCGCGAGACGCTGGCAAAAAAGGAAATCCTCGATCATGTCGCGCGCCGGAGTTTCAAACGACTCGAAGAAGGCGCGTGGATCCACAAAATCGACCGGCGCACGATGCTCCGCGAACCGTCGCGAGTGTGGAAGTGGTTGCATCGCATCGCGTGCCCCGCATTGATCGTGAAAGTTACAAAGAGTCCGCTCCTGGATCGGGAGGTCGCAAAGAAAATGGTCGCGCAGTTTCCGAACGGGCGCCTGGCGGAAGTTGACGACTCGTATCATCACGTGATGCTGGACAATCCGGCGGGCTTGATCGAAGTGATCCGAACTTTCGTCAGCGAGTTCAAGTGACGACCCCGCACAATCATCTGCTCGAAGGATCGCCGCGGCTGCATTACCTGGAATGGAACCCGGACGGTTCGCGCACGATTGTTTTGCTGCATGGAAACTCGGCGAATGCGTGGTGGTGGGAACTTGTGGCACGCGCGATAGCGCCGGAGTATCGACTGATAGCGCTTGACCAGCGCGGGCACGGCGACAGTGAGTGGGCGCGGCCTGTGGCGTACTCGCCGACTGATTACGCCGAATGACATCGCGAGACTCGTCCAGCATCTCGCGCCGAATCGCGACCGGCCGATTGTTGTGGGTCACAGCATGGGCGGCCTGAACGTTCTGTTGTTCGCGCGGAATCATCCGGAAAGCGTACGCGGCGCGATCGCGATCGACGTCGCCGTCACTTCGAGCCGCGGACGTGATCGATACCTGCGGCGGCTGAAGGGACTTCCGGTGGTGAAGTATCCCGACCTGGCAACGGCGAAAGCTCGTTTTCGACTGATGCCGAATGAAGGTGGAATTCCCGACGAAGTGCTGCGCGAGATCGCGGAAAAGAGCCTCGCGCGGACCGATGAAGGACGGTGGACGCTCAAGTTCGATCGCGAGAGCTTTCTCGGCGGCGACGGGCTTGATGTACTCGACACGATCAGGGAGATCAGGATTCCGACGATGCTGGTGCGCGCCGAGCACAGCCGGATCATGACGGCAGAAGCGTGCGGAGCATGCGCGCGTGTCCAATCCGCAGACGCAGTTGGTGACGATCGCCGACGCGCATCATCACGTGATCCTCGAGAAGCCGGCAGAAGTCGCGCGCGTGATCGAAGAGTTCGCGGCGAGCTTGCAGGGCGAAGCGCAGGTAGAGGAAATTGAGATCGCGCTCCATCAGGCGGTGCGCGATGCCGGCCTCGTCGAAGACGCCGCCCACCGCGCGGAACCCTTCCCTCAGATAAAAGCCCTCGGCGGTAAGTTGTGCGTGCAGGATCGCTTTGCGGGATCCGCGCGTGCGCGCGTGCTCGATCAAAAAGCGCAAAATCTGAGCGCCGACTCCTTTGTTTCGAAATTCGCGCAGTACGGCCATCCGGCCGATCTTCACTTCGCTCGCGCCATGTTCGAGCATCCGGCCACATCCGATTGCCACGCCGTCGAGAATCGCCAGCGCGTGAAATGCGTGCGAGTCGTCGGCGTCCATTTCGATTTCTTCGGGAACGTTCTGCTCTTCGATAAAGACGCGGCGGCGAATCGCCCACGCGCGCTCCATATCGGCGGCCGATTCGATCGCGATCACCTTGATGCGTGGATTCATCCATGAGCGATTGACTAGCGCGCGATATACGCACGTCAAATCCACTTCGAGCTAAATCCGAGCGCTGTGCTACGCTCGCGGCCATCGAGGAATGGCGGGCACGGCGGCCCGCCCCACTGGAGATCGACAGATGCCACAATTGTCCGAGACAGTATTGGCGCCAGAACTGGAAGGCGGGCAATGGATTCAGCACGGTCCGGTGAGCCTGAAGGCATTGCGCGACAAGGCAGTGGTGCTGGTCGATTTCTGGGACTACACCTGCGTCAATTGCATCCGAACGCTGCCGTACGTAGTGGCGTGGAATAAACGATATCAGAACAGCGGGCTGGTAGTGGTCGGAGTGCACGCGCCGGAGTTTTCTTTCGCGCGCGAAGGATCGCACGTGGCGGAAGCGGCGGCTCGATTTGGCCTGGAATACCCAATCGTGCTCGACAACGAATATGCAATCTGGCGAGCGTACTCGAATCGTTTCTGGCCGGCAAAATACCTGGTCGATGCGAAAGGGCGCATTCGCTATTACCATTTCGGCGAAGGCGCGTACCAGGAAACCGAAGTAGCTATTCAGGGATTACTGCGCGAACTGAATCCTGCGGCGAGTTTGCCGCCGCCGATGGAGCCGGTGCGCGACAGCGATCGGCCGGGCGCGGTGTGTTATCGCGTCACGCCGGAGTTATATCTCGGTCATGCGCGTGGCCAGTTCGGAAATTTCGAGAACATCGTTCGCGATCGGCCGCATGACTATCGCGACGCCGGGCCGCACGTCGAAGGCATGAGCTACCTCGCCGGCAGATGGCGAGTCGAGCAGGAAAGCGCACGCAGCGAGGCAGTTGGCGCAGCGATTTCGCTCAGGTACACAGCCAAGGACGTCAACCTGGTGATGGCGCCGCCATTGGGCGCGAGCGTACGCGCAGAGATAATCCTTGAAGGTGGTCAGCGCGCAGGCGACGACGTGAAGTTCGAAGGCGAGCGCGGATTTATCACGGTGGACAGTCCGCGGATGTACAGCGTGGTCGCGAATGAGTCGGTGGTTTCCGGCGCAGTGACTATTCGAGCAGAGGCAGCAGGTCTGGCCGCATACGCATTCACGTTTATTTCGTGCGTAGTCAATTGAGGCGACTGACTAATGGAAAAAGCGAGTGAGAGGGCGAGCGACGAGGAAATTCGCGAAGCCGCGGATGCGATCCTGGCAGCGCGGTATGCGATCGCGTTGACGGGCGCGGGGCTGTCGGTCGAAAGCGGAATACCGCCGTTCCGCGGGCCGGGCGGGTTGTGGACGAAGTACGGCGAGCCGCCGATGAACGGCTTCCAGCGCTTCATGGCCGATCCGAAGAAAGCGTGGGAAGAGCGTCTAAGCAAACGCAACGACGAACTGTATAAACCGCTGACGGTGGCGAAGCCGAATCCGGGCCATTTCGCGCTGGTCGAGTTGGAAGGCTTGGGGGTGCTGCGATTTGTTATTACGCAGAATGTCGATGACCTACACAAGCAGGCCGGGCAGAAAGCGCTCGCGGAAATCCATGGCAACTGGACTTTGATTCGATGCCTCGATTGCGGGACGCGGTTTCATGGCGATGCGATAAGCCTCGAGAAGCTGCCGCCGGCGTGTCCGCGATGCGAGGGGTTGCTGAAGTCGGACACGGTTTCGTTTGGCGAACGGATTCCGATCGACGTGTTGAACAAGTGCGCGGAGCATTCGGCGAAAGCGGACCTGGTGATCGTGGCTGGGACTTCGGCGACGGTTTATCCAGCGGCGGGGTTCGCGCTCGAAGTGAAGCAGCGCGGCGGAACGTTGATCGAAGTGAATCTGTACGAGTCTGAGATCACGCGGATATGCGATGCGAGTTTGCGGGGTACGTCGGCTGATGTGCTGCCGCGGTTAGTGAAAGCGGTTGGCGAGATTGGAAGTGACAGGCTGCCGTAGAACCTAACCCCTAACCCCTTCCCGAGCGGGAAGGGGGACCAGAATTAAAGAGTTGATTCGGGCCTGAATGTAGTCGTCCGTGGGGTTGGGCGGGGGAGTTGGAGAGTCGGGGCGTTGGCGGAGCAGGAGCATCTCGTCGGTGCCGTCGAGCGAAGTCGGATTCGATACCATCACGATTTCGAAATGGCTGCGCTTCGATGCGGGCAGGGCGTCGAAGAGCGTGCGCCATGCGATCAGATAGCGGGGCATGTCGGGATCTTTCAGCGAGACGATCGGAATCGTGCGGCGACTGTAGAAGGCGACGTCGTAGTTGAGTGCGTTGAGGTAGCCGATCGAATTGTCGTCCACGACTCTCATCGCGCGATCAGTGAAGTCCTTCAGCGAGAGAGTGTTGGCAATGGCCGGCACGACGATGACATTGACTATGACAGTGATGAAAACCATCGCCGTCGCGATTGCGAAAACGATCCGTTCTAATCGCGGCCGGCTCACGATCAGCCTGACGCCGAGTACGACGACAGCTAGCGGCATCGCGAGCGCGAGCATCCAGTGATCGCGCGACGGTTGAGGCCAAAGTCGGGGCGAAGGCTGGGGCGCTAATGTTTCCGGCTTGCAGAAGTCTGCGACCTGATGTGGGGACGTCGCCAGCATCGCGAACGCAACCAGCGCGGCGCTACCGAGCAGCAGCATCGTGAAACCGGACAATCGCGCGAGCCAGCGGACGAAGGTCTGCGCCGACGCGGGATGCACGATGGCTTGTCGCACGTAAATCGCGACCAGAGTCGCAAAGCCCGGATACATGCAGAGCAGGTACACGCCGCGTTTGCTGTGCGGGAGGTTGTAGAAGATCAACACGGTCGCGAACCAGACGAAGAATATATTTGAGGCGTGGATCGACGGTGAGCGGCGCGCGCGCTGCCTCGATGCCTACGATCGGCAGCAGAATCGTCCACGGCATGAAGCCGGCGAGCAGAGCGAGTTCCATATAGTAGAAGGGATGGATGTGGCCCTCGTGGAAATCGCTGCCGCCGGCGAAGCGGAGCAGGTTTTCGGCGAGAACCTGCTTGCGGAAAAATCCGGGGCCGCCTTCGATCAGCGCCGCGAGGTACCATCCTCCGGCGAGCACCAGCACGACGATCGCGCCGCGGACCAGATTCATTTCGCGGATAAAGTCCCATCGTCTTTCGAGCGCGATCCAAATCAGGGCGACCAGGCCCGGAAGAATCAAGCCGATGGGACCCTTGGTCAAAACGGCGAGCGCGATCGCGACGTAAAGCAGCATCCGGCGGCGCGTGAGTCCCTCGGCCATGAAAATGAATTCGAAGAACGCCACTTCCATGAAGAAGGTCAGCGTCATATCGACGCGGGCGCCGGTGCCGGCTTGCAGATACTGAAACGTGGTGGCGAGGATGAGCGCGGCGATGAGCGCGGTCACGTCGTCGAACAGGCGGCGCACGTAGAAGTAGCAAACGATCACGCCGGCGATGGCGAGGCCGGCGGACGGCAGGCGCACCGAGAATTCGTTGACGCCGCCGATGACGAGAGAGACGAGCGCGGCGATCCAATGCATCAGCAGCGGCTTGGAGGGAATCTCGACGCCGGCGCGCTGCGGCAGAATCACGCCGCCGCCGTGAACGATGTCGAAGACGGTGACGGCCTCGCGCGGTTCGCCCTTGGTGTAGAGCGGATAGCCGCCGAGATTTACGAGATAGAGGGCGACGCCGACGATCAGCAGGATCGGCCACGCGTGGCGCGGCTCGGCGATGTATGCGAGCCAATCGGGAACGGCAGGTCGCGAGCGCCGCATTCGCGGGCACAGCGGCAGGTTCCAGGTCGGCGCGCGTAGTCTCTTGGTCGAGTTTCAAAACTTGGAGTGGGTGCCGAGAAACCTAACCCCTAACCCCTTCCCATCGAGGGAAGGGGAAAAATCGCGCAGAGGGAGCGGCGCGTGACGACTAGTATTCGTTCTTGACGCGGGCGCGGCCGGTGTCGTCGTAGATGTAGACGTCGGTGGGATTTTCGTCGCGCGTTTTCTTGTGCGAGCCGTCGCAAAAAGGTTTGTTCTTCGAGAGTCCGCACGCGCAGATGTAGATCGGCAGCTCGGTGCCTTCGGGGACTTCGTAGGGCGAGTTTTTTTCGTGTCTGATCATTCGAGCCATGAAAAATTTCCTCGCGTTGGATTTTCAGAGCGACGAATCTGTGGGTCACTTAAGATCAGCCGAGTCGGAGAGTCAATGCAGGTGCTATTGGGTGCCGGCGTTGCGTTTCAGATATTCGACGATCGACTCGCGCTCGTCGGAGGTCAGCGCGGGCATGCCGGCGGCCTGAATTTTGACTTCCATCATCGTGACCTGCGTGTCCCACATCGAGGCCGTCATTTCGTGTGGATTGTACGGCGCGTGGCAGTTGCCGCATCGGCTTGACGTAAGCTGAGCGCCGGGACTCGTCGCGTCGGGGAGCGACAGCGGGCTTGCATCGCTGAAAGTGCGATGGCGAGCAATGCGAGCGCTGAACACGGCGCGGAGATAGTTGCTAGCCGGTCGGGATGCGCGCATCGGGGAAGCGGATGGCGAGCTGGCGTGCGGATGGATGCCGATGAGTGCGCGGCGGTCATTTTCGTCAAGCGTTACCTTTCGTTCGGACTCGGGGCGCAGCCAGATTGGTCCGCGCCGCATTTCGTCCGCTTCCGCTTTCCTGGCGTGGGAACAGATGCCAATGGACGTGCGGTTCTGAATTTCCCAGGCATTCGTAGTTCATCTTCCACGGCTTGACGACGGCGGCGATAGCCTCGGCCACCAGGCGCATCTCTTCGAAGAGCAGGCGGGCGGAGTCTGCGGGCATCAGGTAGAGCTCGGTCGCGTGGAGCTTCGCGAACAGCACGCAGTAGCCGCGGTAGAATTGCTGATCGCCGAGGATGACGTAGCAGCTGTTCAGCTCCGCGACAAAATCGCGGGAAGCGTGCCAGCCTTGATGCGATCGATCATCGCGCAGATTCCGCAGCGGCTGTCGAGGTCATGCGGGATTCTGCGGCGGGGACTTCGACCAGCTTGATGCTCGCGCCTTTGAGCATCTCGGCGACGGTGTGGAGCTTGTACGGGCGCGCGTAGTACACGGTGCGGACGCCGGTGTTGATCAGCACCTTGAGGCAGTGGATGCACGGCGTGTGGGTGACGTAAATGTCGGCGTCGCGGATGGCGGCGCCGTTGCGAGCCGCTTGCGAGATCGCGTTGATCTCGGCGTGGATGGTGCGATAGCAGTTCTGCTCGATTTCGCCGTCGGGCGTGCGCGATTCGTAGACGAGGCATCCGACTTCGGTGCAATGCGGCAATCCCGCGGGCGAGCCGTTGTAGCCGGTGGCGAGGATGCTGCGGTCGCGAACGATGACGGCGCCGACCTTGGCGCGCAGGCAGGTCGAGCGCTCGGCGACCTCGCGCGTAATAGTCATGAAGTAATGGTCCCAGCTCGGACGATGGGGCTTCGGTGTGTTGGACGGATTTTCGGCCAATACTTTCCCCTCGATTTTATCGATCAAACAATATCAGATTTTGATGTGGCCGATTTGCCGGAGCATTTCGTCGTAGTGCGGCGCGTGATGGATTATTTCCTGGCTGTGACTGTTTTCCGGCGTCGGCATCGGAGCTTCGGGTTGCACGAATGACGAGTGGCACCGGGCTGAAGGTGACGATAAACAACGCGACGGTGGCCCATGCGGCGAGAGCGCGGCGCGGATTCAGAGGAGTGTCGCGATCGATGGTGGACGGATGTCCCAGTCCCAGAACCATCGACAGTACCGCCCATATCAGCCATCCGCCCCAGAAACTTGTCCCGAGCGCGAGCGGCACCAACACCATCAGCACGCATGAGATGACGAACAGCACCGAGATCGTGCGATGGCGGCGGGGGAACAGCGCGTAGATCACGTGGCCGCCGTCGAGCTGCCCGACTGGCAGCAGGTTCAGCGTGGTGACGAACAGCCCGAGCCATCCGGCGAATGCGATCGGATTGAGATTCACATTGACGGTCGAAGGATCGACGCCGAGCACGAGGTGCGAGAGGCCGAGGAACAGGAGCGAGTTGCCGAGCTCGAGGCCGCCGGCGGATTTGTCGAGCGGCGTCACGTCGGACAAGATAGAGGCCGATGATGACGGCGGGTATCGCGAGCATCACGCCCGCCCACGGACCGGCGGCGCCGATGTCGAACATCACGCGGCGAGTACGCGCCGGCTCGCGCATCCGGATGAACGCGCCGAAGGTCCCGATGATGAAGAACGACGGCGGGGCCGGGATGAAGTAGGGCAGCGAGGCGTCGACGTTGTGGTAGCGCGAGGTCAGGTAATGGCCCATCTCATGCGCGAACAGAATCATCATTAGAGGAATCGAGAACGAGAGGCCGGAACGCAGCGACGCAATCGCGAGAAACGGATGCCAGGAGGGAAATGTCCTCGCCGTTCATGTACGCGCCGGCGGTGGTGGTGGTCAGGAGAGTCAGCAAAAGCAGCGCGACGTTCAGCGGCGGGATTCGCGGAGCGTCGAGCGCGCGCGCGGCCGGCTCGGCCGGCGCGGTGTAGCGCGGGATTTCGGTGAGGACGGTTGGGGTGTCCTTGTGTGTGATTATTTCATCCATGATTAAATGCGGCCTGGTGCCGCGACGAGCGATACCGGGGTGCCGGGTCCAGCGGCGAAATGCATGGCAGCGTTGCCGTCGCGAATCGCGACTTCGAGCAGGTTGAAGCTTCCGAATATTGCGAGAGGAGCACCTTTGGGCGCGTCACCATAAGCGTCAAGTAGTCGCATCGCCGCGCCACGTTTGATCCTAACGGAAAGGGATTTGTGGCGAAAGCGAGTGCGCAACTGATCGGCGGCTTGACGGTCGATATTGCTCACCAGGTTGCCGAAGGCGTCGACGTAGATCACTTCACCGCGAACCTCGCGCGCCGACGCCACCGGACGCGGCAGCTCGAGCGGGACAATCGAGGATGGGCGAAGCGACGGGCCCAAGCGCGGAAATCGGCGTGCCGCGCCAAAGATACGCTGCGGCGGGCGCAAAGATGTCGCGGCCGTGGAAAGTAGCGCTCACGTTGGTAAGACGATGGCGCGGCGAAGTCAGTTTCACGATTCGCTTGATTCCGGCCTGATTCGCGGCGAGCCAGAGCAGGCCGTTGTCGGGTCCGACGAAGCGGGCGCCGGCGCGAGTCTCGATGGCAATCGGCGCGCGCGCGGTGCCGACGCCGGGATCGACGACCGCGAGGAAGACGGTGCGCGGAGGGAAGTAACGCCAGGATTCGCGCAGAGCGAGTCGCGCCAGCGACGATGCGATTGCGCGGGGACGCCGTGGGTGATGTCGATAACGGTGGCTCTGGGAGCGATTGACGCGATGACGCCCTTCATCGCGCCGACGTAATGGTCGCGGTAGCCGAAGTCGGTTATGATGGCGAGCGGGAAAGGGTCGTCGCGAGAGCGGGGGCATCGCGGAACAGTAAATCGCGAAACGTCGGCGTCGCGCAATTTCCCGAAGCCTACTCACGTCACGCATCAAGCAGATCCAGATCCATGAAGCGCAACTCTCTGTCGGGCAGCTGGCGAGGACAAGCCGGGGCAGTATTGTTGATTGCGATCGTAGTCGGCACGATGCTGCGATTTTTTCGACTCGGCGCGCACGAGCTGTCGATTGACGAATCGCTCTCATGGGCGGAATCGGCAGGGCGGAGCGTGTCGGAAGTGTTGCGGGTGCAGCATCAACTGGATTCGGGCAAATTTCCGATTTTCGAATTGCGCAACACGGATGGATGCGGATATTCGGTGAGAGTGAGGCGGCGATGCGGGCGTTACCGGCGCTAATCGGATCGCTGTCGATCGTGCTGGTGTTTATGCTTGGGGCCGAAGTGATGTTGGCGGCGAGCCGAAATCCCAGAATCCTCGCGAGATCAGAGCGGTATCTACATCGTGGCGGCGTTGTCTGCGCTGCTTTTTGCGGTTGGGCTGCCATCGGTCGAGATCGCGCGCGAGGCGCGGATGTATTCGATGATGCAGGCGTGGATTATCGCGCAGGTGATTTTTTTGATGCGGGCGCGGCGGCTCGGAGGACTGGCGAACTACGCGGGTCTGACAATTTTCTCAGCGATCGCAGTTGCAACCAACTTTACCGCAGCGCTGCTGATTGCAGCGGAGGTTCTATGGCTGATCTATTTGCGGGGTGCGCGTTCGCGTAGCGGCGAAGAGGCTGGAAGTTCGGCGGGATGGCAGACGTTGGGCGCACTCGCCGTCGCGATGCTATTGCTGCTGCCTTTTTTTGCCGGGCTGCGTTACGGAGTCGAGGGCGTGAGTCGAGGGGACTACGATTGGATCAAACCGCCGGGGCGATGGGAGCCATTAGCGACGTTTGAAAACGGACTCGGTAGCTTTCCATTTCCACTGTTTGCGCTGTTCGCGATAGTCGGCGGAATTCGGCTTTGGCGGCTGAATCGAGATGAGGCGGTGCTGCTGATCCTGTGGGGCGGAGTGCCGGCGATTGTTCTGTTCGCGGGATCATACCTGGTTACGCCGATGCTCGTGACACGCTACTTGATATCCTCTTTCATTCCAATTTTTATACTCACTGCAATAGGCATTGAGTCTCTACCTGCACAAGGTTACCGCGCGGTCGCGATAGTCGCGATAGTAAGTCTATCTATACTGCGAGTGTCGTCGGATTTGAGGCCGGGAGATAATCGCTGGCGCGATGCATGCGCTATAGCATTGACTAAAGCGGGGTCGGAACGGCGCGTCGGCGCATTTCACGAATACTATATCGTTAGCTACTACATTCCCGTAGCGCAGAGGGATAGCGTGCAAGTGGTTCGCTTTCCTTTTCACGGAGCGGACAGTGAAGCGCCGCTGGTAGTGGTAGTTTCACCGACCGTCGCGCCCGCGCAGGTCGCCGAAATTCGCCGCGAGTATCCGACAGGTCGTGGGTACATTCAAGAATGTGTTGGTATTGGCTCGTCCAGTCGCGGCTTTGCAGAATGTTCCTGCCAGCTAGTCGCGCGGCGCGACTGAAACATAGCGGTTGCCGCGTTCATAGAAACGCCATCGCTTCGATGCCCAGTCGCCTGCGTAGTCAACGTTGATCCTGGGCGAGCGGCCGACTTTCCCGACCGGAAGATCAGAGTGCTCCAGGTAAAGCCGTCCGCCACACAAGTCGCGTCCATAGTCGGCGCCGGTAATAGCCAGTGCATTAGTCAGTTTGCCGGGGCCATTAGTCAGTTCGCGGGAATCCGGCGATTTGCCGCGTCGTTGGGCCATCAAATCGACGCCTCGAAGAGGCTCGATTGCTCTAATCAGTACCGCATGCGGCTTGCCGTCGGCAGTAGTCACAATGTTCATCGCCCAACTGATTCCGTATAGCAAGTACACATAGGCGTGGCCGGGTGGTCCGTACATCGCGGCGGTTCGCTTGGTTAGTCCGCGCGCGCTGTGCGCGGCAAGATCGAGAGGGCCGCGATAGGCCTCGACCTCTACGATTCGGCCGGCCGCGACGCCTTGAGCGGTGCGATGCACGAGGATTTTGCCGATACATTCGCGCGCAACAAGCAGGACCGGGCGGGCGTAAAATTCGCGCGATAGCTTTCGCGATTCACTCACCGCGGGATTTACGGTAACTGGGAATAGCAGGGCAATTCGGGCGTCAGAGTGTAGCTGTACTTTCGGCCGCGCCAGGTGAACTCGCCTTGCGGCACACCGAACAGATCTCTGATGGTGGCGGACTTCTGGCTTTCCGCAACGTCGCCGGTCTGAACCTGAGCGTAGGCGAGGAAGTGGCTGGATCCAGTCGTGAGAGCCGGCTCGATGGGCGGCTGGAAGTTGAGCTTGTCGAGGCCGGGCTTGGGCGCCCAGCCGTCGGCGGAGGCATCCGGCGCCCTCACGAAAACCCAGCGGTGTGCACTGCCATCTCCGATAAGCGTCCACTGGCGGCTCTCGACGGCGCCCTGGTTGATTCGAATTTCTTCGACACCGGGCGTGGCCGCTGCGAGCTGATCGCAATGTTCCTGCGAGAATTGATCGGGACTGCTCGCTTCATCGCGAAGAGCGTTCTGCTGCTCGGCAAAAGTCTCAATCTGCTGTTGAGTTGGCGGGTTGCGAAATCGGCTTCGCTCGAAAACTAGCGCATCCAGCCGAGACGAGAGTCAGCGATCCGAGGATCAGCGAAAGAACGGTTCCGTGGAGCAGAGGTTGAGATTGCCGCGTGGAGGCGGCCGGAGGGCGAAGTGTCATGGATGAGAGTTTTCGAATCCGAGGCGGTGAAGTCAATGCCGAGCAGCGCTTGTATTCGCCGGAGAACTACTGCACGCGACTTAGCGGCGCTTCAATTGACAGTCCGCAGGTCACCACCTAGACTCGGCTCAGAGCGGGTGTAATTCAGTGGTAGAATGCCAGCTTCCCAAGCTGGACGTCGCCGGTTCGACCCCGGTCGCCCGCTCCACGATTTCCCCTTGTAGAATCAGCGGTTTGCGACGATCGGAGGCTTGCCCCGCGGACGCTGGGAGCGTCCGCGGCAGCCATTTTCTGGCATTTTTCTGGCAAAATTTGCGGGAACTTGGCGGAAAGCTGGTGAGCTAGAGTGCCAACGCGCTCGGGCTTCCGTGACCATCGCGCGTAGTGACGGATGATCATTTCGAGATTGGTGTGGCCCATCTGGTGCGCGACATATTGTGGATTCTCTCCGCGCGAAAGTTGTAGCGCGGCGAAGGCGTGACGGCATTGATAGATCGTGCGGGCTCGCAGACGCGCCCTGATCAGAATTCGCTTCCAGTTTCGATCTCTGAAGTTCGTGAGATCGACCGGGCCGCCAACATCGTTCAGGAAAACGAGCTCGCCGCGCATCTACGTGCGCGCTCGCTGCTCCTCGAGCTCCACGATTACAGGATCGAGCATGTCCACGTCGCGCTCACTCGACGCCGTCTTCGGCAATCCGATTCCGCCGAAGCGATGAATCGTTCGACGGATTTTTAGTATGTGCCGGCCGAAATCCACGTCCTGCCAACGAAGCGCGAGAGCTTCGTTTGGTCTGAGCCCGCAGAAAATCAGCACGGTGATAATTGTGCGATCCTGGCCGGTGGCGCTGTTGATTAGCCGCTCCGCTCTTCCAACTCGAACGGATCAACCTCTGCCTTCGGTTCGCGAAGATTCTGGACGAACAGCATCGGGTCTTCGGGAACCAGCTTGCGACGCTTCGCGGTCGCGAAGATCGTCAGGCAGGCCGCTTGTTAGGCGACCGTTCAAAATCATCGTGGGCCGCTGTGATGGCGCAGAAGTATTTGAAAAGCCGTTAATTATCGTAGTCTAGCTACGATTGCACTGATAATATCAAATGTGGCGCGAGTTTCGAAATATGCTTATAATCGTAGTGTGGCTACGACTCATAGAAACAAATTAAATCGGCTCTATACCCGCTTCGCGCCGGGGACGCCGCTGACCTCGGAGGATTTGGCCGCCCTGGGGATATCGGCCGACCTCGCCGTCCACTATGTCCGCGCGGGCTGGCTTCAGCGGTTGGCGCGCGGTGTCTATTGTCGGCCGAACGATCCGCCGGCATTACACCCGAGCCTGGTCCTGCTGCAGCGTCGGTTTGAAGGGTTGCATGTCGGAGGGAAATCGGCGCTCGATTGGCATGGCGTGCGCCACTATTTGGCTCAACGACCGGTCCTCCACCTCTACGGCTGGAAGGCCGCGCGCCTGCCTCATTGGTTCGCGGAGCGCTTTCCGGCTGAGTATCACCGTAAGCGACTGTTGGAGGAGCGACCCGATGCGCTTCTTCACGTCCAGCCCTTCGAGAAGCTGAAAAATGCCCCGCTTGTCTCGGCGCCGGAGCGCGCATTGCTGGAGGTGTTAAGCGAAGTTGGCGTGCGACAGCCACAGCAGGAAGCGCGCGAGCTGGTCGAGAGCACCTATAATTTACGCGCCGACGTACTGCGCGAGTTATTGCGGCGCTGCACCAGTATCAAGACCGTGCGATTATGCCTGCAGCTCGGCCGGGAAAAGTCGCTGCCCTGGGTTGCTAAGCTCAACCGGGCCCGCTTGCCTACCGGAAGCGACCGGCCGTGGGTGTCGCGCTCGGCAGATGGCGTTCTCGTGCTTAAGCCATGAATCAGGTGTACCTCGACAGCGCACGCCTGATGACGCGGGTGGCGCCGCTCGTGTTCGTCGACGACACATTCGCGCTCAAGGGCGGCACAGCGATCAACCTGTTCGTGCGCGACATGCCGCGGCTATCTGTCGATCTCGATCTGGTATTTCCCGACCACACTCTGCCGCGCGAGGCGCTCCGGCGCATCAAGGCGGCGATCCTCCAGTCTGTTGCACGCCTCAAGTAGCAAGGTTTCCAGACACACGCGGTGGCCGCGGCTGATGCGGGCGAGACCAAGCTGCTGGTGCGACGCGACCGCATCGAAATCAAAATCGAGGTCAATTTCGTGATGCGTGGCACAGTCCATCCGGTTCGGATCGCTTCGTTGAAACCGAGTGCGCGTGAGACGTTGCAGGCAGACCTGGAAATTCCGGTAGTGTCGCTGGAGGACATGTACGGCGGCAAACTAGTTGCGGCGATGGACAGGCAGCATCCTTCCTGCTGTCATTGGTCGCGGCAGAGCCTGAATGGTCGCTGTTGGGAGTGGAGCATCTGGAACAGCTCCCCGGCCTACGATGGAAGCTGCAAAACCTGGAGCGACTTCGGAGGGCGAATCCTAAGAAGTTCGCGGAACAGTACGATTCACTCGCGCGGCTGTTGGCCTGAGCGCCCGCCCCATTTTCATGGAGCAACTAGATAGAGACCTACCGCTTTCGGCGCACCCAGAGATGCAAGGGCAAGCCTCGGAGACGTAGAGTTAACAGCGCGCCTCGGCCAGCCGCCGGCGGCGGTAGAAACTAAGGATCGCTGCGTGGGCCAGCCCGAATTATTGAAAATCAAAGGAGAAGCGCCATGTTCAAGGTATTAAGGCGT
>CAVQAR010000034.1:0-67613 GCA_963710425.1 uncultured delta proteobacterium | reverse complement strand
TCAGCTTGCCGCGTCCGGGAACGATAGTGACCTCGACCTGTAGAAGCTCGCCGCCCATCTCGGTCCACGCAAGTCCGGTGGCGACGCCCACCTGCGGCTCGGTATCCGCGATTCCGTAGCGGAAGCGTGGCGGTCCGAGGAACTTCGGCACGCTGGAGCTGGTGATCTTCACATGCGCGTTGCGATCGGTCTTGACGACTTCGACCGCGGCCTTGCGACATATCGCTGGCGATCTCGCGTTCGAGGTTACTGCACGCCGGATTCGCGGGTGTAACGGCGGATGATCATCAGCATGGCGCCATCGGAGAATTCGATTTCTCCTCCTGCAGGCCGTTGGCCTCGCGCTGCTTCTTGACCAGATACCGTTTCGCGATGTTGAGCTTCTCGACCTCGGTGTAACCCGGGATACGGATTACTTCCATTCTGTCCTGCAGCGGGCGCGGGATGCGATCGAGCGTGTTCGCCGTAGTGATGAACATCACCTTGGACAAATCGTAGTCGCAATCCAGATAATGATCGTTGAACGTGTTGTTCTGCTCGGGATCGAGGACTTCGAGCAGCGCGGAGGACGGGTCGCCGCGGAAGTCGGTCGACATTTTATCGACCTCGTCCAGCAGCATGACTGGGTTGCCGGAACCCGCTTTGCGAAGGCTCTGGATCACCTTGCCGGGCAGCGCGCCGATGTAGGTCCGGCGATGGCCGCGGATTTCCGCCTCATCACGCACGCCGCCGAGCGACACACGAACGAACTTGCGTCCGGTCGAGCGCGCGATCGACTTGCCGAGCGAGGTTTTGCCGACTCCCGGAGGTCCGACGAGGCACAGGATGGGGCCCTTCATCTGGCCGACCAGCGTCTCGACCGCGAGGTATTCGAGGATGCGCTCTTTGACTTTCTCGAGGCCGTAATGGTCTTCTTCGAGAACGCGTTCCGCTTCCTTGATGTCGAGCTTGTCCTCGGTGTACTCGAACCACGGCAGGGCGAGGAACCAGTCGAGGTAGTTGCGGACGACAGTCGCCTCGGCCGACATGGGCGACATCATCTTGAGTTTTTTGATTTCGCGCTCGCACTTCTCGCGAGCTTCGGCCGGCATCTTTTTCTGCCGAAGCTTTTCTTCCAATTCCTGAATCTCGTTCTTGAATTCGTCTTTCTCGCCGAGTTCCTTCTGAATCGCGCGCATCTGCTCGTTGAGGTAGTACTCCTTCTGGGTCTTCTCCATCTGCTTCTTGACCCGGGAGCGGATGCGCTTTTCGACTTCGAGAATCTCCAGTTCCGACCGCATGTAGCCGAGGATCTTCTCGAGGCGCTCGGCCGGATTGGTAGTTTCCAGCAGCGCCTGTTTGTCCTCGAGCTTGATCGCGAGATGTCCCACCAGCTTGTCGGCGAGGAACGCGGGATCGTCGACCGCCGCGATCGAGGTGACCATCTCGGGCGGGATTTTCTTGTTGAGGCGGACATAGTTGTCGAAGGTTGAGGTGACCGAGCGAATCAGCGCCTCGACCTCGGTGGTGCGATCGCAAACTTCCTCGATTTCCTCGGCTTCGACCTGGAAATACTCATCGGAGGCGACGTACTTGAGGATGCGCGCGCGCTTCTTGCCTTCGAGCAGCGCCTTAACGGTGCCGTCGGGGAGGCGGAGCAGCTGCACGACGACGCCGAGCGTGCCGACATTGTAGAGGTCGCCAGACTGCGGGTCGGCCACCTTCGCATCTTTCTGGGCCACCAGCAGGATAGGGCGCTTGCTCGCCTCGGATGCTTCCAGCGCTTTGATCGATTTTTGGCGCCCCACGAAGATTGGATAAACTTCGTGCGGGAACACTATCAGCTCCCGCAACGGAAGCAGTGGAACCACTGCCGCCGCGGCATCGGGTTGTCTTTCTTGTCGTTTCTAAAAAGCATTTATTGATCCCGGATCTCCTCAGTAGCCGTTTCTGCCGTCTTTTGATAGACTAAAAGCGGCTGTTCTTTCTGAGTTACTGTCTCTTCCGAGATCAGGACCTCCTTGATGTTGGGCTGCGACGGGATGTCGTACATCAGGTCCACCATGATGGCTTCCATGATGGCCCGCAGTCCGCGCGCACCCGACTTCCGTTTGAGCGCCTCGCGCGAGATCGCACGCAGCGCCGCATGGGTGAACTTCAGGTGGACATTCTCCATGTCGAAAAGTTTCTGATACTGCCGCACCAGCGCATTCTTCGGTTCGGTCAGAATTCGCACCAACGCATCCTCATCCAGCTCGCCGAGCGTGGCGATAACGGGCAGACGGCCGACGAATTCCGGAATCAACCCGAACTTCAGGAGGTCCTCCGGCTGCACTTCGTATAGCAATTCGGAGACGGTCTTGGGATCGCGATGGGTCATGTCGGCGCGGAATCCCATCGTCTTGCCCGCAGATGCGCCGCCGGATGATGTCCTCGAGTCCGACGAACGCGCCGCCGCAGATGAACAGGATATTGGTGGTATCGACCTGGAGGAATTCCTGCTGCGGATGCTTGCGGCCGCCCTTGGGCGGGACCGACGCCATCGTGCCTTCGATAATCTTCAGCAGCGCCTGCTGGACGCCTTCGCCGGACACGTCGCGGGTGATCGACGGGTTGTCGCCCTTGCGCGCGATCTTGTCGATTTCATCGATGTACACGATACCGCGTTGGCATCGCTCGATGTCGTAATCGGCGTTCTGCAGCAGCGACAGGATGATGTTCTCGACATCTTCGCCGACGTAGCCGGCCTCGGTCAGCGAGGTCGCATCGGCAATCGTGAACGGCACCTGCAGGAAGCGCGCCAGCGTCTGCGCGAGCAGCGTCTTGCCGACGCCGGTCGGGCCGATCAGCAGGATGTTGGATTTCTGCAGCTCGACGTCGCCGGTCACCATCTGCGAGTCGATTCGTTTGTAATGATTGTGGACCGCGACCGAGAGAATTTTCTTGGCGCGTTCCTGTCCGATCACGTATTGGTCGAGCACCCGCTTGATTTCGGCGGGCTTGGGCACCGCGGAGCTTTGGCTGAAGGCCTCTTCGCTGTCGGTCTCCTCGGCGATTATGTCGTTACAAAGGTCGATGCATTCGTCGCAAATGTAAACCGTAGGGCCGGCGATCAGCTTTCGAACTTCGTCCTGGCTCTTGCCGCAAAACGAGCAAACCAGATTGCCCGAGCGGTCGTCATGCTTCGCCATTACTGCCTCCGCGGCTCACTTGGACGGCCTTCGGCTAACGATTACCTCATCAATTAGACCGTATTCAACCGCCTGATTCGGCGACATGAAGTAGTCGCGATCGGTATCTTTTTCCATCTTACGAAGATTCTGTCCGGTATGCTTCATTAGGATGTTGTTGATTTCCTCTCGCGCATGCAAAATTTCCTTCGCGTGAATCTCAAGGTCGCTCGCCTGTCCCTGCATCCCGCCGAGCGGCTGATGCAGGATGATGCGTGAATGCGGCAGTGCATAACGCCGGCCCTTCGCACCCGCCAGGAGCATGACCGCGGCCATGCTCGCCGCCTGTCCCAGACACAGGGTCGAGACCGGCGGCCGGATAAATTCCATCGTATCGTAAATCGCCATCCCAGCCGTGACCGATCCGCCGGGCGAATTGATGTAGAAGTTGATTTCTTTTTCGGGATCCTCGGACTCGAGGAACAGGAACTGCGCCGTCATCAGGTTGGCGACGTCATCGTTGATTTCGGTGCCCAGGAAGACGATGCGGTCCTTGAGCAGGCGAGAGTAGATGTCGTAGGCTCGCTCTCCGCGCCCGGTCTGCTCCACCACCATCGGTACCAGATTGCTCATCCCATTAACCCGCGCCACAGCCCGGTTCCGACAACGATTGAGAGAAGGCCGCTGACGCCTTCAAATTGTAACCACTCGGAAATGAGGGAGCAACCGTGAATGGCGCCGAAAGAGGTAGCAATGATGCTACTTCTGCTCAGATGAACCCTCTTCAGGCGTCTCAGACGGTGCATCTGCACCCGATTCGGGCGGCGCATCTTCGCGCTGGGCGCGGCTCAAAATAAAATCGAGCGCCTTTTCGCGGCGCATCGACTGGCGCAGCGCCTCGCGACTCTCTTCCTTGCGATAGAACTCGGCGGCGCGGTCCCGATTGCGTCCGCTTCCGGTCACGATTGCAGCGACGCGATCGCCCAGCTCTTCGTCATTGATCTCGATTTTTTCCTGATCGGCGAGCGCATCGACGATCAACGCCGTGCGCGCGCGCTTCTCGGCCCGCGACTTCAGGTCGTCGGCATTCTGCTTGACCCGTTCGGTGGCGTCCTCATGCGACAGGCCGCCCGACTTCGAGCGTCTGATGCAGCTCGGCTTCCATCGCACTCAGCTCGCGCGCGACCAGCGACTCGGGCAGTTCGACCGGGTTGCGCTCGATCACGAGATCGAGCAGTCCCTGGCGGACGCGGGCGTCGGCCTCCTGCTTGGCATGCGCGAGCAGCTCGCTGCGGACGCGGGTGCGAAACGCCTCGAGGTTCTCGTCGCCAAGATCCTTCGCAAAGTCGTCATCGACGGTCGGCAGCTCGCGCTTGTAGATTTCTTTCGGAGTCGCGCGCCATTCGATCGTCTTGCCGGCCAGATCTTTCTGGCTGTAATCGTCGGGGTACGTCTTCGCGGACTTCATCTCTTTGCCGATCTCGGCGCCGATCAGCGCTTCGTGAACGCCGTGCGCGAGCGCGCGTTCCGAAACTTCGACCAGCCGGTCCTCGACCTTGGTCTGTCGACATCGACTTGCCGTCCTCGAACGCCTCGATCGACGCGAGCGCGTAGTCGCCGTCCTCGACGATAGTGCGATCCTCAACCTTCTTGAGCGTCGCCTGGCGCAAGCGGAATCGCTCGATCGCCTCTTCGAGTTGCTCGTCGGTGACCTCGACCTTCGACTCGGGCACTTTGAGGCCCTCGTAGTCCTTGACCTCGATTGTCGGACGCAAGTCGAAGGTCGCGCTGAACTTGAGCGCGAGGTCCTTCTGCAGGTCGGTCTGCTCGGTGACGATTTCGGGCGCGACGACGGGCTTGAGGTCGTGCTCCTCGAGCGCCTTTTTGGTGTATTCCTCGACGAGCTTCTGAACTACCTCGCCGCGGACCTGTTCGCCGAAAAATCGTTCGAGCAGATTGCGCGGCGCATGGCCGGGGCGAAAGCCCTTGAGCACCACGCCGCGTTTGAGTTCGTTGTAGGCGCGATCCAGCTCATGCTTGATTTCGTCGGGCTCGACTTCAATCGTAACTTTACGCCGGAGACTGTTGGGTTCTTCGATATTTACATTCATGGTTGTTTAACCCCACAGATTAACCATACCGCGATTAGAGGAATCAACCGAGCGCGCGGGGAACATCTAGGATCCTCTTCTGCCTCTCCCTGACAATGAGATCCAATAATCACTCAGCACTACTCGACGCTACCGCACAGCAAAGAAAGCGGCGAGCCTGTTGCACTTCGCGCTGAAGTTCAACGCAGAGAATGCGCTGAGGCAGGACTGCTTGACGAGTCTGGTGCTGCGGTTGGTACTTCGGCTCTTGAGCCACGACGAGCACTGGGCGTCGATAGGTTTCCCATACAAAAGTGCGCGCCGCATCAACGCGTTGAAGTTTTGACGCGGACACCGTAGCCATTCGACAACGTCGAGCGAGTGAGATTGTCGTGCTCGGAGTGCAATCGGCTCTGACAAGCCTGGGATTACTCGCCGTCGCGGAATGCTAGGGAGTCGGGCGCTGCGCGATGCTAGTTCTCGGCGCGAAGCCCACTACGCCGCTCAGCTTGCGGACCTCAAGAAAATCGCGAGCCTCGCCGACGATGCGAACCCGGGCACCCTCGTGGATTCGATCAATGGCGGGACTTGAAACGTCAGGGCGCTCGTATAGCGGCGAGTCCGCGAGAACTGGCCTGACTTCGTTCAGCGGGAACACCGTAACGGGATCTGGATCGGGCGTGTCTCTGAGCGCTCGATTCGATGCCGGATCGGTTGGTGGGTACTTAGGAGCGGGCTGATCGCTGCGGTAGGTGTCTCGACTTGGTGGTCTGCGATATTCATGAAGAAATAGAACACCAACAGGACAAAAGGTATCAGCACTAACATCACGACGATGGCCTAGCTTGAACCCTGAAGACTTCCCATACAGGATTCTCGCCACGCTTATATGTGTCGTAAGCTTTGCCCGCTAGATATAACTTCCAGATCTTATTCGTGTCTCTTTCCAACTTGCTCATTGGTGCTCTTCCACCGAGCGCAAGATCTCACTTGGCGCGAAATCTGTCCAGTGGGTGGCATGAGGCGTGGTTGAGGGTGCACCAACCGACTCCGTAAAAGAGCCAGGGTCCCTCGGCTACGCTCGGGATGACACAAAGACAAATGCACGATTGACCGAATGAGGTAGTTCGCTTTCTTGAGTCATCCTGAGCGCAGCGAAGGATCTCGCGCGCTCTGCGCGCGTCGCTGCTGGACCGGATCGACCGCGGTTAGATTTCGTCGCGGATTATTCTGGTTGCTATCACCAGCGCGGTGGCGCCTGAGGTCGACATCAGGATTGCGCCGATGAAGTTGTGCGCGCGCACGCCCAGCACCTCGAAGATCATCCCGCCGATCACTCCGCCGAGCAGGCCGAGGCCGATGTCGCACATCATGCCGTAGCCGTTGCCATTCAGGATTTTTCCCGCCAGCCATCCTGAGATAAGTCCGACTATAATCCATTCGAACATATTGCCTGTCCTCCTTTGCGCTCTCGTTTGTGGAGAGAGCAAGAGCGTTGCCATCGGGGATTCATGTGGATTTGCACGATAACAGTGTCGCGATCCCGCGCTCGCGATGCCGTGTTTCGACTGCGCTGCAGAGTTCATGCTGCGGGCAACCTAACTGTGGTGTTTCAATAGGTTGTCCTTCCGGGAGGACGCTGGGAAGGTGAAAGGTGCGAACTCAACACCGACTCAGGAGGTCACTCCCGGATGGACATTCATCAGAATGCGCGTACCACACCGCTTAGTCGAGCCGCACTGGTCAGGCGGGTGAATGGTGGAGAATCGCCGAAGACCGTCGCAGCGGGCGTGGGTGTGAGTGACAAGACCGTGCGCAAGTGGGCTAGGCGTTTTGCCCGCGAAGGTCCGGCCGGACTGGCCGACCGCAGCTCGCGTCCTCACCGGCTGCGTCGCCCGACGGCGCCAGCATTGGTCGAGCAGGCGATCGCGCTGCGCCGCCAGCGCCTCCTGATGAAGCATATCGCCGCACAACTCGAGCTCAGCCTCGCCACCGTAAGCCGCCTGCTCAAGCGGGCCGGATTGTCCCGGCTGAGCGCGTTGGACCCGCCGCCGCCCATCGTTCGCTACGAGTACGCCGCGCCTGGTGACCCGCTCCATTTCGACACCAAGAAGCTCGGCCGCTTCCACCGCGTCGGCTCGCGCATTACAGGCACTCATCAAAAACGCAGCCTCGGCGCCGGCTTCGAGGTCGCCCACGTTTGTATCGACGACCATTCGCGCCTGGCCTACGCCGAAGTCCTGCCCAACGAGCGCAAGGAGACCACCACTGCCTTCCTGTCGCGCGCCCTCGATCACTTCCAGGGGTTGGGCATCGCGGTCGCTCGCATCATGACTGATAACGGCTCCGCCTACCGTTCTTCCCTTATTGCCGCCCTGTGCCGCAGCCGCAGGATGCGGCACATCTTTACCCGTCCCTACACCCCACGCACCAACGGCAAGGCCGAACGCTTTATCCAGACCGCCCTGCGCGAATGGGCCTACGCCCGCGCTTACGATCACTCCGAGCAGCGGACAGACGCTCTGCTCCCCTGGCTCCATTCCTACAACCATCATCGCCCTCATCGCGGCATCGGCGGCCGCTCTCCTATCTCGCGCCTTCCCGCGGACAACCTGTTGCAACCCGACACCTAACCCCTAACCCCTTCCCTCGAGGGAAGGGGAACAATCGCGCGTTGGGCTCGTCTGGTGCGGGTTGCGAGGGGAGCAGGTTTAGCTGACACTTGTCGGCGCTGATGAGTAGTCGAGGAAAATTGCGCGGGGCGATTTCCGGGTTTGGCGAAGTTGCTGCGCGGGCGCATCTGGCTGGATGGCGTACTCGCGACAATGTTGCGATTGCGGCGATTCATGACCCAGTTTCGGAGCGGCGACATGAGGCGATTCGCCTGATCAAGAATGTTCGCGTGTATGACGACCTCGAATTGATGCTCGATGGTGAGGCGCCTGATTTTGTCGATGTCGCGAGTCCGCCTGGGTTGCATCATGAGGCTGCGCGCGCGGCGCTTGCGGCGAGTGCGCACGTACTCGTCGAGAAGCCGCTTGCGCTTTCGCTGGCCGAGTTCGATCAGCTTGCGGCATTGGCGGCTGAAAAACATCGCGTGCTGATGTGCGTGCACAACTGGAAGTACGCGCCGGCGTACGCGGTCGCGCGCAGGGCGATCGATGCGGGCCGGCTGGGCGCGATTCGATTTGTCTCGATCGATCGGCTGCGGACTCAGCCGGCCGGTGCGGACGGCAGCGGCGGGAAGTGGCGCGCATCCGCGGCGTCGGGCGGCGGGATTTTGATCGACCATGGATGGCACGTCTTCTACCTGATGCATTGGCTGATGGGTGCCGATTCGCCGGTGTCGATCTCGGCGCGGCTCGAATCGCCGGCAGGCTGGACGTTGACGACGTTGCCGACCTGCGGATCAGCTTCGCGGAGTGGAGCTTTCTGCTCGGGCACATCTTTCGTGGCGCGCGCCGGTGCGCAGAACGTCGGCGCTTATATATGGAGAGCGCGCCAGTCTCGAGATCGAAGGCGATCGGGTGCTGCTTACCGATCGGTCGGGGACGACCGAGGACCTGTCGGTCGCGGATATCGCTGACGACTCGTATCATTCGGCGTGGTTCGGGGGAGTGGCTGAGGAGTTCGAGCAGGCGGTCACCGAAGGAACCGATTCCCCCCTCGCCAAACGCAATCGGGACGAGGCGCGTGTTGCACTGATGCTAATCGACGCTGCGCGCAAATCGTCTATGAGCGCTGGTCTCGAAGTACATCTCCTGTAAAATCAAATAGTTACTGCGAAATCGGCGTGCGCGAGGCGGTTTGGCTCGCGCTGACCGACTGACCGCTCGGACTGTCGCTCTTGACTTTCGAGATTGTGACGGTAAAGTTTCCATTGACCGAATGGTTAGCCGCGATTTGATGACGGCGGCTTGAATTAGTAGGCATTGGACAGTTTTTGTGGTTACGGGCGACGACAGGAGTAAGGCGGGGGGCCAAAGCCGGAATATGGGCGTTTCGCAGATCAAAAGTAGGCATCACGGAGCCGCGGACCGCGTCGCAGGACTCGCGCGACGAGATTCTGAAGGCCGCAATGCAGCTATTCGCCAATCGCGGCTTCCATGAGACCTCGATGTCGGAAGTGGCGCGCGAGGCGCACGTCAGCAAGGCGCTGATTTTCTGGCATTTCAAGACCAAGGAAGAGCTGTTCGTCGCGGTGCTCAACCGCCTGCTGGAGCCGTACTTTATCGATTTCGCCGAAGAGGCGGCGGCGATGGACGAGCGCCAGCAGATCGAGAAGCTGGTCGAGGCATACCTGCTGTTCGTGCGCGACAACGCCAGCTCGGTGCGGTTTTTCCTCGCGCAGATGCTTCACGACCAGCGCCTGTCTGAAGGTCTCAACCAGCAGGTGCTCAAGCTCTACGGCGGATATCGCGCGATGTTGGTCGAGCTGATTAACGCGGCGCAGCAGAAGAACATCTGCGCGCGGCGGTCGGCGCCGGAATCGGCGGCGGCGTTCCTGCTGTCGGCACTGAACGGATTGCTGATCGAGTACTTGTTTATGGGCGCAAATGCGGTCGACCCCGAAGGGGCGGTGGCGATGGTGGGCGAGTGGTTGTTCGGTCCGTCGGGGACATCTTCATCGGAGGGCGGCGCACCGTCCGCCTGAATTTCCTTCAACTTCAACCAGGAGCGTTATGCGTATTCCGCTAAGACAGATGATCGACCTCGGCCGCTACATGCGCGCCAAGAAAAAATCGGGCGAAAAATATTTTCCACTGGTGCTGATGCTCGAGCCGCTGCATGCGTGCAACCTCGCGTGCATCGGATGCGGCCGAATCGTCGAGTACAAGGAGACGATCCGCGACATGATGCCGCTGGACGAAGCGCTGCATTCGGCGGAAGAAGCCGGCGCGCCGATCGTGTCGATCTGCGGCGGCGAGCCGCTGATGTACAAGCATATCGCGGCGCTGACGCGCGGGCTGATCGAGGATCAGAAGCGTCACGTGATGATCTGCACCAATGCGATCCTGCTCGAGCGATTCGTCAAGCAAGTACCGCCGAGTCCGTATCTCAGCTTCAACCTGCACCTGGACGGGATGCGCGAGACCAACGATCGCGTAGTCGATCGGGTCGGGCATTTCGACATCGTCGTGAAGATGATCAAGATGCTGAAGGAGAAGGGCTACCGGGTGCAGACCAACACGACGGTGTTCCGCGAGACCAGCGGGCAGGAGCTCGAGGACATGGTCAAGTACCTGACCAGCCTCGGCGTCGATGGGATGCTGCTGAGCCCCGGCTATCACTACCAGGTGCTGCAGAACGACGACGAGTATCTGAAGAAAGAAGAGATGCCGGCGAAGTTCTTCAAGGTTCGCGACATGGCGAACGATTACAAGATTATCAATACGCCGATTTACCTCGACTACCTGGTCGGCAAGCGCGACATGCAGTGCAGTCCGTGGACGACGGTCACGCGCAATCCGCAGGGATGGAAGGGGCCCTGCTACCTGATCACGAACGGGCATTACAAGACGCTCGACGAGATGCACGCGGCGACCGATTGGGAATACTATCGGACCAAGCAGGATTTCCGCTGCCGCGACTGCAAGCTGCATTCGGGATTTGAGGGGACGGTGGCGCTCGAGTTCGGGAAGAACCTGAAGGACTCGTGGCGCATGGTGCGGCATTACGTGGCGTAGTGAATCGGGCAGCTGACTCGTGAACCCTCGCGCTGCGAGAACATCTTCGCGCGCGAAAAATCCCGGTCACTCGCCGCCGGCATCTGAATAAGAGACGAAACGTGTTCGACTTGCACAGCTATTTGAAAGAGCGCGCGCAACTTATCGAGCGCGCGCTCAAGCGCAGCGTCGAGGAGCCGACTGGCGCGGCGGCGCGCTTGCATGAGGCGATGCGCTACTCGCTGCTCGCGGGCGGCAAGCGCTTGCGGCCGGTGCTCGCGCTCGCGTCGTGCGAGGCGGTCGGCGGCAAAGTCGAGGCGGCGATGGGACTCGCGTGCGCAGTCGAGATGATTCACACCTACTCGCTGATTCACGACGACCTGCCGTGCATGGACGACGATGATATGCGGCGTGGACGCCCGACCAATCACAAGGTTTATGGCGAAGCGATCGCGACGCTCGCGGGCGACGCGCTGTTGACCGACGCGTTCAAGGTGCTCGCGCTCTCGGCGGACGGGAACGGGTCATCCGGCACTGGTGCTCGAAACGGTCGCGGAGCTCGCGACCGCGGCAGGAGCCAGCGGGATGGTCGCGGGGCAGGTGATCGATCTGATTGGCGAGGGCAAGTCGAAAACGGTCGAGGAGCTCGAAGAACTGCACGGCAAAAAGACCGGCGCGCTGTTCCTGGCCTCGGTGCGCGGCGGTGCGCGGCTCGGCGGCGCGAGTGCGTCGCAGATCGAGTCGCTCGACGCTTATGCGCGCGCGCTCGGGCTCGCGTTCCAGGTGGTCGATGACTTGCTCGACGTTCAAGGCACGCCCGAGCAGATGGGCAAGCGCACGCAAAAAGATTTCGAGCGCGGCAAGGCGACGTATCCGGCGATACTGGGAGTCGAGCGCTCGATGGATTTGGCGCGCGAGCTCGAAACGCGGGCGCATCGCGCGCTGCAAGGATTCGGCGATCGTGCCGACCCGCTGCGGCATATCGCGACGTTCGTCGTGGAGCGCAAACTGTGAGCGCGCTCGAAGCGTCGGCGAAAATCGCGCAGGCGCATTCGCAGCAGGCGGTGCTGGTCGAGCCGGGGCGGATCGAACTGCGCGATTACATCGCGCCGCGTCCCGGGCCGGGCGAGTTGCTGATTGAAATTCGATGCGCGCTGAGTTGCGGCACCGATCTGAAAACTTTTCGCCGCGGGCATCCGATGTGGCAGCTTCCGATGCCGTTCGGGCATGAGTTTTCCGGCGTCGTGATCGAAGCGGGCGAGAGTGTCACGGCGTTCAAGGCCGGCGACGCGATCATGGCGGCGCCGACTGCGCCGTGCGGAATTTGTTTCTACTGCCAGCATGGGCAGGAAAATCTTTGCGACGATGCGGTCGGGAGGATGGTGCACGGCGCGTATGCGGACACGCTGGTGCTGCCGGCGCACGTCGTCGCGCGCAACACTTTTATCAAGCCAGCGGATTTGCCGTTCGAGGAAGCTGCGCTGCTGGAGCCGCTTTCGTGCGTGGTGTACGCGCAAGAGCTGGCGCGTCCGGAAAAAAACGAGACGGTCGTGATTATCGGCGGCGGCGCGTTCGGCTTGCTGCACATGCTGGTGCTGAAGGCCGCGGGCGTGCGCGAGGTGGTAGTCGTCGGTCGCGGCGCGGAACGTCTGAAGTGGGCCGGGGAGCTGGGCGCGGACCGGGTGATCGACGCGCGCAGTGCCGACGCGGCCGCGGAAATCGCGCAGCTCAACGGTGGCTTCGGTCCAGACCTGGTGATCGAGTGCACGGGCCAGGTCGAGGGCTGGGATGATGCGTTGGCGCGGGTGCGGCGCGGAGGCCGAGTGGTTTTTTTCGGCGGATGTCCGGTGGGCACTGCGCTCAGCGTCGATACGCGACGGATGCATTACGACAATCTGACGTTGATCGCGCCGTTTCATTATCGTCCGCGCGACGTGCGGCGTGCTTACGAATTGCTGGCGGGGCGCGCGCTGAATGCGGGCGCGATCGTCAACGCGCGAAGGCGGCTGGGCGAATTGGCCGAAGTGTTCGAGATGCTGGAGCGCGGCGTGGTGTTGAAGTGCGCCGTGATTCCATGAAGGTGAACCTATGACTCAAGCGATTGATATTGGAAACACTCAGGCTGTTGAAATTGGAAACACGGCAGTCGCGATGTCGCCGCATGACGAGTTCGTCGCGAAGATTGATTACACCGTCGATCGTGCGCAGCGTGCGCTGCTCGACTTGCAGAAGCCCGAGGGCTACTGGCACGCGCCGCTCGAAGCGAACGCGGAGATGAACGCGGAGTTCATCATCTTCAACCATTTCATGGACACGGTTGACGTCGAGACCGAGGCGCGCCTGAAGAAGCATCTGCTCGACACGCAGAGTTCGGACGGGAGTTGGGCGCTTTACCAGGGCGGCGAGGGCTATCTCTCGACGACGATCGAAAGTTATTTTGCGCTGAAGCTGACCGGCATGCGCGCCGGCGACGAGCCGATGGCGGCGGCGCGGCGCTGGATTCTGTCGAAGGGCGGCATCGTGAACTGCGGGACGCTCGCGCGCTTTTACCTGGCGTCGATGGGACAGATCACGTGGGACGCGACGGCGGCGCTGCCGGTCGAGCTGTCGCTTTTCCCGAACTGGTTCCCGTTCAATATTTACGAGCTTGGTTCATGGGCGCGCGGAACGCTGATGGGATTGATGATGCTGCAGGCGGCGCGGCCGGAAAAAAAGATCGACTACCAGCGCGGCGTGCTCGAGCTGTACATCCAGCCGCCGCATTTCACGAAGTTCAAACAGCCGCGCGGAAAAAAATTGTTGTCGCTGCGCAACGCGCTGAACTTCGCCGACAAGGCGCTGCGGTTTTACGATCGGCACAAAATAAGTTCGCTGCGCGCCCGCGCGTTGCGGCATACCGAAGAGTGGCTGCTCGAGCATCAGGAGGCCAACGGCTCGTGGGGCGGAATCGAGCCGTGTTACCTGCTGAGCGCGATGGCTCTCAAAGCCAACGGCTACCGCAACGACCATCCGGTGCTGAAGCGGGCGATCGAAGCGTCGCAGGAACTGATCTGGCATTTCGACGACTACGACATGTACATGCCGTGCGTGTCGGTCAACTGGGACACCGGCCTCGCGGGGCGGGCGCTGCTCGACTCGGGACTTCCGGGCGACCATCCGGCGCTGAAGCAGACGTCGCAGTGGCTGATCGATCACCAGATTTTCAAGAAGGGCGATTGGTCGGTGAAGCGGCCCAACCTCGAGCCGGGCGGATGGGCGTTCGAGTTTTACAACGACTGCTATCCCGACGTGGACGATTCGGCGGTGATCCTGTCGGTGATGGCGGACTCGAAAGCCGACGATGCGGCGGCGCGGGAGCGCGCAATTCGCGCGGGCGCGAACTGGGTGATGGGAATGCAATCGAAGGACGGCGGCTTCGCGGCGTTCGACGCCGACAATGATTCGACCTGGCTCAATCATCTGCCGCTGGCCGACGTCGAAGCGGTGACGGACCCGTCGTGTCCCGATCTCACCGGGCGCGTGCTCGAGATGATGGCGTCGGTGGGCTATCGCACCGAGCATCCGGTGGCGAAGCGCGCGATCGAGTGGCTCAAGAAAAATCAGTCGCCGGCCGGTGGATGGTGGGGGCGCTGGGGCATCAACTATATCTATGGAACTTCTTCGGCGCTGTCGGGCCTGCGCGCGATCGGCGTCGATATCAATGAGCCGTGGATCAAGCGCGCGGTCGCGTGGCTCAAGTTGAAGCAGAATCCGGACGGCGGATGGGGCGAGAGCCCGCTGTCGGACAAGGATCCGGCGTGGCACGGGCGCGGGACCAGCACGCGCGTCGCAGACGGCGTGGGCGCTGATCGGATTGATCGCGGGCGAGTCGGGCATCAGCGAAAATGCGATGCGCGGCGCACAATGGCTCTCAGAGCGGCAGAACGACGAAGGCGCGTGGGACGAGCGCGAATCGACCGGCAACGGATTTCCGAATCATTTCTATCTTCGCTACCACTTGTATGCGCATTATTTTCCGCTGATGGCGCTCGGACGGTTCCGAAAGCAGGCTGGCGGAAACCGCGTCGCATTGAACGAGTTGCGATGAAGGCGATTTCAATTCTCGGTTCGACCGGATCGGTCGGCGTCACGACGCTCGACGTGGTCGGGCGGTTCAGCGACCGGTTTCGCGTGGTCGCGATGGCGGCCGGACGCAACCTCGATCTGCTGACGGAGCAAGTGAAGCGCTTTCATCCCGAACTGGTCTCGGTCGCGACGCCCGAACTCGCGCGCGAGCTGGCGACGCGCCTCGGTGCGCAACGTGTGACGATCGTGCACGGACTCGAAGGCGCGATCGCCGTCGCGACGCATCCGGAGGCGACGCTGGTGATGTCGGCGCTGGTCGGCGCGATGGGATTGCAGCCGACGCTGGCGGCGATCAACGCGGGCAAGGACATCGCGTTCGCCAACAAGGAAGTGCTGGTCATCGCGGGCGAACTGATCACCGCGGCGGTGCGCGAGAATCGCGTGCGTCTGCTGCCGGTGGACAGCGAGCACAACGCGATTTTTCAATGCCTGGAAGGGCGCGGACGCGAGTCGTTGAAGCGAATTATCTTGACCGCGTCGGGTGGACCGTTTCGCGAGCTGCCGGCGGATCGTTTCGAATCGATCACAGTCGAACAGGCGCTGAAGCATCCGACCTGGGGGATGGGCAGCAAGATTACGATCGACTCGGCGACGCTGATGAACAAGGGTCTCGAGGTGATCGAGGCGCGATGGCTGTTCGATCTGAAGGCGAGCGAAGTGTCGGTCGTGATTCATCCGCAGAGCGTGATTCATTCGATGGTCGAGATGATCGACGGCTCGGTGATCGCGGAGATGGCGATTCCCGACATGGCGATTCCGGTCGCGTATGCGCTGGCGTATCCCGAGCGGCTGCCGATGACGCATCTGAAGCCGCTGTCGCTCGCGGAAAATCCGCGAGCTGACGTTTGAGGAGCCCGACCTGCGGCGCTTCCCGTGCCTGCGGCTGGCGTACGACGCGCTCGCGGCGGGGAACACGATGACCGCGTGCCTCAACGCCGCCAACGAGGAACTGGTGGCGAGCTTTCTTGCGGGACGCGTGCGCTTCATGGATATCCCGCGGCATATCGAGGCGGTGATGAATCGGCATGACAATCATGCGGCGCGAACGATCGAGGATCTGCTCGAGACCGACGGATGGGCGCGAGCCGCGGCGCGCGAACTAATCGGAGCGCGGCCGGTCGCAGCCTGAGGACGATGGCAATCGCGCGGGCCAACGTGCAAGGCGGGGCAACGTCGTACGCGGCGAGCACGGTGCGGGACGCGTCGATGCCGCCGGGGACGTTCGACGTCGCGAGCGCGTACGAATTCTGCACGCGGCTGGCAAAATCGCACTACGAAAATTTCACCGTCGCGTCGTGGCTGATGCCGCGCGAGATGCGTCCGCACATGTATGCGATTTACGCGTACGCGCGGATGGCCGACGATTTTGCCGACGAGCATCATGACCGCGCGATGCTCGACGAGTGGGAGCGCGAGCTCGACCTGGCGTACGCGGGCACGCCGCGGCATCCGGTGTTTATTGCGCTCGCGGACACTGTGCGACGGTTTGAAATTCCACGCGAGCCGTTCAAGGATTTGCTGACAGCGTTTCGATCCGACGTGGATTTCAAGGGCTTCGACACGCTCGACGATCTGATCGGCTACTCGCGCTACTCGGCGAATCCGGTCGGACGGCTGGTGCTCTACCTGTTCGGCTATCGCGACGCGGAACGGCAGCATCTGTCGGACCTGGTCTGCAGCGGATTGCAGCTCGCGAATTTCTGGCAGGACGTCGCAGTCGATCTCGACAAGGGGCGAATTTATTTTCCGCGCCGCGACATGGAACGATTCGGCGTAACGCCGGCGGACCTCGCGGCGCATACGTCGTCGCGCGAGTTCATTGAGCTGATGCGGTACGAAGTCAGCGTCGCGCGCGCGATGCTGCTTGAGCGGCGGAGAATTGCACAAGCACGTGGACCGGCGCCTGCGGCGGGACATCGTGATGTTCGCGGGCGGCGGCCTCGCGATATTGCGCGCGATCGAACGCGTCAACTACGACGTGTTCCGGATGCGCCCGGAACTCGCGAAACTCGACTACCTGAAACTCGGATGGAGCGCATTGCGTGGCAGGCTTGAAGTCTGACAACAGCGCCGCCGGTCTCGAAGAGGCGACCGGAAGCGAGGTCGCGTCGCTCGACGCCGACTACGAACGCTGCGCGCAGGTCACGCGTCGATCGCGCTCGAGCTTTTACTACGCGTTCATATTGCTTCCGCCCGAACGGCGCCGCGCGCTCCACGCCGTCTATGCGTTCTGCCGTTTTATCGACGACATCGCCGACGACGAATCGATTCGCGAGCCGGCGTTGCTGCTCAAGCGATGGCGCGAGGAACTCGATCGCGTGTACGCGGGTGCGCCAACGCGGGCGCTTTCGCGTGCGCTCGCCGATAGCGCGCGGCGATTCAACATTCCGCGCGAGCTGTTCGAGGAAATTATCAACGGCGTCGAAATGGACCTGTCGCGCAAGCGCTACCAGACTTGGGAAGAGCTGCGACCGTATTGTTATCGCGTCGCGTCGGCGCTGGGCCTCATCTGCATTGAGATTTTCGGCTATCGCAATCCGTCGGCGAAATTATACGCCGAGAATCTCGGACTGGCGCTGCAGTTGACCAACATTCTGCGCGACGTGCGCGAGGACGCGGAGCGCGGCCGGATTTATCTTCCGCTGGAAGACCTCGCGCGCTTCAACGTGAGCGAGAATGAAATTCTCGGCGGCGTGTACTCGCCGAATTTCATCAGCCTGATGGACTTCGAGGCGACACGCGCGCGCGAACTTTATGCGCTGGCGCAGAGCGAACTCGCGGCAGAGGATCGCGCGACGCTGCTGACGGCGGAGGCGATGCGGCTCATCTACGCCGCGTTGCTCGGACGAATCATCAAGTCGAATTATCGCGTGCTCGACCGCCGCCACAGCCTCTCCGCGCCGCACAAGCTCTACCTGGTCGGGCGCGCGTGGGCCGAGGGACGGTTCAGCTCGCTGCGCGGATAGATGGCATCGGCGACCAAAGACGCGGTCGTGATCGGCGCCGGCTTCGCTGGACTCAGCGCGGCGGTCGCGCTCGCAGAGCGGGGCGTGCGCGTCACGGTGATCGAAGGAAAACCGGCGCTCGGCGGGCGTGCGTATTCGTTCGAGGATCCCGACACCGGCGATTTCGTTGATAACGGACAGCACGTGCTGATGGGTTGTTACACCGAGACGCTCGATTTCCTGAGACGTATCGGCGCCTACGGCCAGTTGGTGTTTCACGAAGATCTGGAAATCGAAATGCTCGCGGGTCCCGGACAAAGTGCGGTGCTGAAAACGGCGCGGCTGCCGGGACCGTTGCACATGACCGCGGCCTTGCTCGGCTACCGACATCTCAGTTTTGTGGAACGGATGAGCGTCATGCGCGGCGGACTGCGCATGCTTGCGATGAGGCGGTTCGGCGGCGACGAGCTGCGTCGATTGACGGTCGCGCAGTTGATGGATCGGCTCGGACAATCCGAACATGCGCGTCGATGCTTCTGGTATCCGATGTCGATTGCGACGCTCAACGACGAGCCGGAATCGTCGTCAGCGCAACTACTGGCCGAGGTGCTCAAGCGGGCATTCTTTTCGCGGCGCAGCGACTCGGCCTTCGTCTATTCGCGCGTCGGGCTGAGCGACCTGTATTGCACCGGCGCGACGCGACTCATCGAGCGCGCTGGAGGGCAAGTGATTTCGCATTCGATCGTCGAGATGCTGGAACTCGGCGCTCGGGGTGAAGTCGCGAGCGTGCGGCTCCGCGACGGGCGGCGAATCGAGGGGTCGGACTTTATCAGCGCGGTCCCGGCGCCTCAGTTGCTCCGATTTCTGCCTGAGAACGCGGTTGCCGATCCATTTTTTTCGCGTCTCGCGGGTCTTTCGAGCTCGCCTATCATCTGCGTCCACGTGTGGCTCGATCGCGAAGTGACTAATTCACCGTTCATCGGCTTCATCGGCACCACTACTCAATGGCTATTCAACAAACGTCAGATTTTCGCGCAGCGCGGCGAGGCTCATCCGGGTTACCTGAGCTTCGTGATCAGCGGCGCGCGCAAGCTGGTCGATCGCAGCAATCAGGAAATCCTCGATATCGTGATCAACGATCTGCACGCGATGATTCCCGCGTCGCGCGAGGCCAAAGTCGTGAAGTCGCTGGTGCTCAAGGAGAAAAACGCGACGATGGCGCCAGATCTCCGGTCGCATGAGTTGCGTCCGACCGCAACGACGCCGATCGCGAACTTCTTCCTGGCGGGCGACTGGATACAGACAGGTCTGCCCGCGACGATTGAGAGCGCGGTGATTTCGGGAAGGGCTGCGGCCAACGAAGTCGTCGCACGGTCCCCGGCGAATAGCTACTAGCTAATCGAATGACTACCAAGTTAGCGCTGGTAACGGGCGGCAATGGATTCGTGGGATGCCACGTTGTGCGCGCTCTGCTTGCCCGCGGCGATCGAGTGCGGGTGCTGGCGCGTGAGAACGCGGATTTGAGCGCGCTCATCGGTTTGCCGGTCGAGATCATGTACGGCGATCTTCGATACTTCGATTCAGTCGCGCGCGCGGTGAACGGGTGCAACGAGGTCTATCATGTCGCCGCCGACTATCGGCTGTGGCTGACCGATCCGGCGCCGATGTACGCGACCAACGTCGACTGGGACGCAGTACGTTATCCGCGCCGCGACCGACGCCGGGGTTTCGCGAATCGTTTACACCAGCACGGTCGGGGCGCTTGGAATTCCGCACGGTGGAGTGGGGAGCGAAGACACGCCGTCGGCGCTTGCCGAGATGCCAGGTCATTACAAGCGATCGAAGTACATGGCTGAGCAACAGGCGCTTGAGGCTGCACGCGCTGGCGCACCGGTGGTGATCGTGAATCCTTCAACGCCAATCGGTGCGCTCGACTTCAAGCCGACTCCGACCGGCAGAATTATCGTGGATTTTCTGAATCGGCGGATGCCGGCGTACGTGGAGACCGGGCTTAACATCGTGGATGTCGAAGACGTCGCGCGCGGGCATCTGCTGGCGGCGGAGCGCGGGCGAATCGGCGAGAAATATATTTTGGGCGGCGAAAATCTCACGCTGAAGGATTTTCTTGGGCGTCTGGCTGCGATTTCGGGTCTGCCCGCGCCGAAGATGAGAATTCCGTACGCGGTCGCGTTCGGCTATGCACTCGGCGCCGAAGCGTTTGCGCGCACCGTCACGCGTCGGGCGCCGCGCGCGAGCCTGACCGAGGTGCGGATGGCGCGAAAGCATATGTTCTTCGACTCGTCGAAGGCGCGCGCGGAGTTGGCCTACTCGCACGGGCCGATCGATGTGGCGATTGCGGCGGCGATAGACTTTTTCAGATCCAGAGGGACGGCAAAGAGCGCCGCGTGATTCAGCGATGCATCTGCTGCTATCCACCATCGCGCTGCGTCCGTACGTCTTCATCTTCCTGGCGAGTTTTCTGTTTATCGCGATCGTGAACTTCGGTCTGCGCACGACCGTCCTGTTCACTGCACTGACTTACGCCATTTCGCTGGCGTGCGAGTGGTCGTCGATTCACAATGGGTTCCCGTTCGGGTTGTATCATTATATTGACGCGACTCGTGTGCGCGAGATCTGGGTCGTCGGCGTTCCGTTCATGGATTCGTTGTCGTTCACTTTTCTTGCATTCGCGAGCTACACGGTTGCTCTGCTGCTGAGTTCGCCGCTGTATCAGCGCGGCACCGACCTTCGGATTCTCGACACCTGGGAAATTCGTCGCGCGCCGCGAGTGTGGCTGATGGCGGCGTTGTTCATGGTGATGGTGGACATGGTCGTCGATCCGCTGAGCGTGCTCGGCGACCGCTGGTTTCTCGGCAGGATTTTCTGGTACGACCCGCCGGGGCCGCATTTCGGCGTGCCAATCACCAATTATCTCGGATGGTTTTTCGTCGCCGCGATCACGATTGCGATTTTTCAGTGGCTCGACGCTGCCCTCAACCGAGGTTCTGCCAAGCCGGCCGGCTTGCTGCCCGCGATGCGCTCGCGCGCGCTGCTCGGTCCGCTGCTGTATGCGGGCATCGTGATCTTCGGAATCACGATGCTGTTTCGAATCGGCGCGCGGAACATTGGATGGGCCAGCGTGTTCATCTATCTGCCATTTGCGGTGCTGACGATTCATATTCTCACCCGTCGCGAAAGCTACGGCGACGACGCCGCAGCTCGAGCGTCACCTGGCAGATTTTCCCTACGAGCGCGATCTTCCTGTCTGGAAGCCAACGAGTGCGCGTTCGCACGAGTCTCATCGCGTTCTCGCATAGCAGCTCGCTTTTAATTTCCCGCCGAGTGTGGCAAGCGTCGGTCATCCAGCGATGATCAAGCGGGTGAGGTGACTTAAGATGTTGCTCAAAGACAAAGTTGCGTTGATTACGGGTGCGGGTTCGGGAATCGGGCGCGCGAGCGCGATTCGGTTCGCACGCGAAGGCGCGAAGGTGATGGTCGCCGACATGCGCGCGGAGACGGCGAGCAATACCGCGGCGGAAATCGAGAAGGCAGGCGGCGTCGCGAAGTCGGTGTCGGTGGAAAGATGAGTCGCGGCGGCGCGCGACGGCGGAAAGGCTTCGTGGAAGCGCCTGATGTACCAATCGCTGTCGCCGCTGGCGGTTCCGACGAAGCATACGCGCGGCTGCCGCTTGCGCCGCGCGAGACTCAACACAAAATCGTCAAGCCTCGGATTGCGCGGCTCCATCGAGAATCCGCCGCCGCCCATCGCAACGATATGCCGCTCCGCCATCCGCGCCTCTCGCTAACCAATATCCAGCGAACCGTCGGGCTTGAACTTCGAATTGGGCGCCCACACGACTTCCCACGGATAGCCGTCGGGGTCGGCGAAATATCCCGACACTCCTCCCCAGTCCGTCTTGGTCGCCGGCTTTGAGAATCGTTGCGCCGGCAGCCTTCGCAGCGTCGAGCCCGGGCTGTACGTCTTCTGGGCGCTCGACATTGATCGCGAGCGTGACTCCGCCGAACCCCTTCGCTCGGGATGCTGGCATCATTGCGTCCTTCGCGAGCAGGTCGAACGGATAGAGCGCGAGTACTCCACCAGCGGTGCGAAAGAAGCTGATCTCGGACGACGAGCCTGCCGCGAGTTCCCAGCCGAGCGCCAGATAGAATTTTGTCGAGCGTGCGAGATCGCTAACGCCCAGCGTCGCGATCGAGATACGGGCCGGTAGTGCCATTTCCGTTTTCTCTCCGGTCGGGTTTGCAGCTACTAGGGCGCGCTAGTTTGACCTAATATGCAACACAGACCCGGGAGTTAAAATGCCTCCAGCCAGCCGAATTATTTTCGCGACGATGCTGCTATTGCTTTGCGCCGCGTGTACCATCCGCGCAGATGACGGCGCCTCGATCGCCGACGCGCCGCGATGCCAGGCGCAGCTTCGGCGTCTTCACCAATCCCGAGCCAGTGACGATCGAGGGCTATAGCCCAGGACGCGATGGAGCCGTTCGTCAGCCCCGACGGCAACTACCTCTTCTTCAACAATTCGAACAGCACGCCGCCGACCAACCTTTACTATGCGACGCCGTTGATATGACGATGTGACCTTCCAATTTCAGGGTGAGATTGTTGGTGCCAATCTGCGGGCTGGACACTCTCCGCAGTCCCCTCGATGGACATCAACAACATCTTCTATTTCATCTCGGACCGGAGTTACTCGCAGACCCTCTCCACTATCTACTCGGGGATGTTTTCCAACGGCAGTCTCTCGAACGTCGCGCTGGTGCCGGGAGTTTCAAAAGACAAACCGGGCGACGTCAATTTCGACCAATGCATCAGCCCCGACGGCGGCACATTGTACTTCGTGGACGGCGTTTTCAACGGCGGCGGTCCGTTCCGAAAGCCGCGAGCATCGCGATCGCCAGGCGCGACGGCAATAACTTCGTGCGTCTCAAGAACAGCGCCAAGATCATGCGCAAGATCAACACCCACGACCTCAACTACGCGCCCGACATATCGAAGTCGCGGCTGGAGTTCTTCTTCACCCGGATTCCGATCCAGGATTCGCAGCCTAAGCCGCCGCCCCTCATCTATACGGCGACGCGCTCAAGCACCTCAAAGCCGTTTGGCGAACCGCGCAAAATCGAAGCGATCACCGGATTCGCGGAAGCCCCCGCACTGTCGCCCGACGAGAAATCGCTCTACTTCCATCTACAGGTAAGCGGGACGTTCGTCATCTATCGCGTCACGCGCCCGTGACGTCTACACCGCGCCGCTATCGCGCAGCGCGCCGATCTCCTCCCACGAGTAGCCGAGTTCGAGCAGCACTTCCTCGGTATGCTGCCCGTGTTCGGGCGCGGCCTCCGCAGCCGTCGTAACTTCGCCGTTGATCGTTATCGGCGTGCCCGACACCAGCACCTTGCCCGCCACCGGATGGTCGAGTTCGAGCAGGTATCCGTTGACGCGCGCCTGCTCGCTTTTCAGCATCGTGCGGTAATCGACGACCTCGGTCGCCAGGATGTCGGCGTCGGTGAGTTCCTTGAGCCATTCCTTGCTCGTCTTCTTCGGGAAGATTTCGTCGAGCACTTTCTGAATTTTCTCGCCGTGAAAATTGCGGACGACGTTGTCCGAATACTCCGGATCGGTTTCCAGATGCTGAATGCCGACGATCTTGCAGAACGACGGCCATCGCTTCTCGTCCACGCCCGCAATACAGATGTAGCCGTCGCGGGTCGGGAACGCGCCCCACACGCCGCGCAGAAACTGATGCCCGCGGCCGGCGCGCTCGGGCTCGACGCCGGTGATCGAAGTGTAATTGATCTCCATCCCCTGCATCGCGATCATCGTGCCGTAGATCGACGCGTCGACCTTCTGCCCCTTGCCCGTGCGCTCGCGCGCGAACAGCGCGGCCAGCACTCCGCTCGCGAGGCTGAGCGCGCCCGAATGATCCGCGATGAACATTCCCGGCCGCCAGCGGCGGATCCGATCGGCATCCCCGTCTTCGCCATCACGCCGCTCGCCGCCTGCGCGAGCGTGTCGCGGCTCGGCCGCGTCACCCACGGCCCGCGCGGCCCCCACGAACTGCCCTGCGCGTACACGATGCGCGGATTGATCTTGCGCACGTCGTCGTAGCCGAGTCCGAGGCGGTCGAGCACGCCGGGCCGATAGTTGGTGACGAGCACGTCGTACGACTTCACCATCCGGCGCACCATCTCGATCGCGTCGGGCTTTTTGAGATCGGCGGTGATGCTGCGCTTGCCGCGATTCATCGCGATGAAGTAGTGCGACACCGTCGCGTTCTTCACGTCCGGCCCGCCGATCAGCGCCGTCAGCATCCAGCGGCTGAGATCGCCGGTCTCCTTGTTCTCGACTTTGACCACGTCGGCGCCCATGTCGGCCAGAACCAGCGACGCGAACGGCCCCTGGATTTCCTGCGCGATCTCGACGACCTTGATTCCCTCGAGCGGCTTGCTCATTGTGGCTTTCCCCTAAACGGTCGTTCAAGGAACTGGGATTGAGCGGGCATTATCCCGCTGTTCGCCGCAAAATCTCAAGCGTCGATCCCGGCGCGCGTCGTCGGTACGCTCATCGCCGATGGAACCGAGCATCTATGAATATCCCGACGTCTTCCGGCGCGCGCATCTGGAAAGTCCCGGCGAGATTCCGGCCGAAGTGGTTTTTCTGCAACAGGTCTGGAAGCGGCATCGCAAAAGTCCGACGCGCCGCATCCTCGATATCGCGTGCGGCGACTCGCCTCACGGCCGTCTGCTGGCCGGAGATGGATTCGAGGTCGTCGGCATCGATCGCTCGCCCACGATGATCGCGGCGGGGCGTCGCAAAGCGCGCGCACTCGCGAATCTTCGCTTCTACCGCCGGCCGATCGAAAAGTTCACTCTCCCTGAGCGCCCCTTCGACGCCGCAATCTTCATGTCCGAAACATTTCCGGTGATTGTCGAGAACGCCGACCTGCTTTCGCATCTCAAATCGGTCGGCCGCGCACTCAAGCGCGGCGGCTTGTACTGCGTCGATATCGATCGGCAGGATCCGATGCCGCGCGTGACGCGACGCACGATGTGGCGCGAGCGCAGCGCCAGCGCCGCCGGAGTCGCACTAGGCATCCGCGAATATCATCGCCCGATCGCGTGGCATTCGCCGCTGCATTCGATTTACGAACTCGAATGCACGATCAATTTTCCGGCCGGCCCGGTGACGACCCGCGATTTGATTCCGGTGCGCTACACGACTCCCGTCGACGCTGGAACTCGCGGCGCTCGCGTCCGGGATGTTCAAAATGGTCGCCGCGTACTGCGACCTGTCGTTCACCAAGCCGCTCGACAGATGCCGCTACCGCTGGACTGGGCGTGCTGCGCCGCGTGTGAGTTCAGACGTCGTCCAGATGATCGATCAGATCGATCATCTCGGCATGCCAGCCGCCGTCGAAGCGCAGAATCTGAATCGATCCGAGCTCGACGACCGGCTCCTGATGCGTGAGCTTTCGCACGATCGCGCGAATCACGCCGCGATGCGCCACCAACAGCGCGTCGTGATCGCGGGGCGTCCACAGCGCGAGCATGCGATCCAGCCCGCGCTCGACGCGATTGGTAAAGTCGGCGCGGCTCTCGCCCTCGGGATAGGTGTAGGTCGGCGCGAGTCGATCGGCGTTCCATCGCGCGAACTCGTCGGGATAGCGTTCGCGAATCTCATCCGCGGTGAGTCCTTCGAACAGTCCGAAGTGCACTTCGGCGAACTCGTCGATCGTGACTAGCGGCGCCGAATCGCCCGCGACGATTCGCGCGCCTTCGGACGCGCGAACCAGCGGACTCGAAAAAACGCGCGCGAAGATTCTTGACGCCATGACGCGTCTCGATCGCGCGGCCCGCGAGGCGCATCTGCGCGCGCCCGAGTTCCGACAGCGCCACGTCGGTGCGGCCGTGATACCTGATGCTCGACTCGCCCTCGGTCTCGCCGTGGCGAACGAGGATCAACCGCGCACCGCGCGAAGTCATTTGTCGTCGAACAGCGGATTCATCACGAGGCCGGTGAGCAGCTTGGGATGAAAGTAGGTCGATTTCTCCGGCATCGTGGCGCCGGCGTCGCTGACCCGCTCGACATCCTGAATCGACGGCGGATTCATCAGGAACGCACCGTCGGCATGCCCCTGCGCGACCGCGCCGAGCGCGCCGCCAATCTCGATCGTGTATTCGATGTTTCCGCCCTTGCGAATCTCGTCGGCGCGCAAGCCGAAGATTCGGTCGAAGACCAGCGCGTGCAGCACCGACACGTCGAGGCGGCGAACCTCGTCAGGTGCGTCGGGCATCGCGGTCTGCATCGCGGCGGCGTCGCGGAGCCGCAGAAGAAAATAGTTGCGGACTGTCCTTGAGCGTCACGCCGATCGTGCCGGTGCCCGAATCGTTCAGGCGCACGCGAAATTCGTCGCGATGCGCGATCTCCTCAACGTCGAACACCTCGCGCGCGCGCTGCGCGAACGACGCGATCGCATTGGCGGGCAAGGACTTCACCACGCGATGGGTCGGCAGGATCACCAGCCCCGGATCGTCGCACGCCACCAACGTCATCATCGTGTAGTCGTACGGCTCGGGCTCGTTCGACGCGTTCTCGTGGCGCCGCGCGCGGCGATAGTTCAGCGCGGTTTCGTAGCGATGGTGTCCGTCGGCGATCAAGATGCGCGGCGCTTCCAGCTCGCGTTGAATGATCGCGATTTCGTCGGCGGCTTCGATCGCCCGCAGCTCGTTGCGGATTCCGAGATCGTCAACCAGATCGATCAGCGGCTCGCGCGCGGCGACCTCGCTCGCGCAATCGGTCGAGCTCGGGATGCTTGCCGGAGTACAGGCCGAAGATCGAGCTGGTGTTGATCTGCAGCGCGGTCAGCAGGCGCAGGCGATCTTCCTTGGCGGCGGGGAAAGTTTTCTCGTGCGGCACGATGCGTCCGCGATCGAATTCCTCGAGCCGCACGCGCGCGATAAATCCGGTGCGATGGAGCAGCCGGCCCTCGACGTCGAAAGTCTGCCTGTACTGAAAGATCGCGGGACGCGCCGACCGCTCGACGACTCGCGCCGCGATCCAATCTGCGAGCGTTTTTTCCGCCGCACCATAGCGATCGGCCTCGCGCGCGAGTTCGAGCCGCACGACGTTGTACGGACTGCGTTCGTACAGCTGATTCTGGCGCGCGGCGCCGATCAAATCGTACGGCGGCGCCACCACGCGCGCCGGATCGCCGGCAACCTCGCGGTTGTACATCAGCGCGCGAAACGGCTCGATTCGTTTGCCGAGTCCGCTCATTTCAGCGCCGCCGCGATCTGATCTTCTGAAATCGCTCCCACTCTCACCATTTTCCACCCGCTTCGGTTGACGGCGACGACCGTGCTCGGCGCCGATGCCGTCAAATTTCCACCTTCAAGGTAAACTTTAACTTTTCCGCTCAAGCGCCGCGCGCGCATTTTCGAGCGTGCTGGCCGGCGCCTCTCCACTCAAGTTCGCGCTGGTCGCCGTGATCGGCCGCCCGATTCCTGCGCTGAGCGCGCGCGCGACCGGATTTGGCGATACGCGCACGCCGACGCCGTCGGGTCCGGTGAGTTCTGGCGCGATCTCGTCGCGCGCCGGCATCACGATCGTCAGCGGTCCCGGCCAGAACGCGTCGGCGAGCCGCCGCGCGACGATCGGCACTTCGCGCGCTACTGAAAATGCCATCGCGCTATCCGCCGCGATCAATCCGACTGGTCGTCCGGGCTCCCGGCCTTTCACTTCAAACAAGCGTCGCAGGCCGTCGGATGAAAACGCGTCGGCGCCGATCGCGTAGAACGTCTCGGTCGGATAGACGACCAGCTCGCCGGCTTTCAACGCCGCAATTCCATCCTCGACGCTCGACATCGCGACTATCCGAGAGCGCGGCGCGCGATGTCGCGCCGGAAATGCCGTCCCTCGAACTCGATCATCTCCGCCGCCTCGTACGCCGCATCGACCGCCGTCGCCAACTCCGGCGCCATCGCGGTCACCGTCAACACGCGGCCGCCGTCGGTCACCAGATTCCCGTCGCGCATCGCAGTGCCCGAGTGGAAAACTTTCACGCGAATCTTTTTCATCGCCCATTTTATTTTGATGTCGGACGGGACGTTGCCTTCGAGCCGGTCCAGGCCGCGAATCGGGATTCCCTTTTTGTACTCGCCGGGATATCCGCCCGACGCGAGCACGACCGCGACCGCACTGCGCGGCGAGAGCCTGATCGCCGCGTTCGCGACGTTGCCTTCGGCAGCGGCGAGCAGGTTCTCCGCGAGGTCGCTGTCCAGCCGCATCATCTGAGGTTCGCATTCCGGATCGCCGAAGCGGACGTTGAATTCGATCACGTTGATTCGTTCGCCGTCGATCATCAAACCGGCAAACAGCACTCCGCGAAACGGAGTCCCGCGCGCGTTCATCGCGGCGAGCGTTGGCATGACCACTTCGCGCATCACGCGCGCTTCCATCGCGGGTCCGAATTGCGGCACCGGCGAATACGCGCCCATCCCGCCGGTGTTGGGGCCGCGATCGCCGTCGAAGATCGCCTTGTGATCCTGGAAGGTGCCGAGCGGGATCGCGTTCTCGCCGTCGCACAGCGCGAAGAATGAAATTTCCTCGCCGGTCAGGAATTCTTCGACGACTACGCGATTGCCCGCCGCGCCGAAGCGCCGCCGTTCCATTGCGTCGGTGACGGCTTCCAGAGCGGACGCCGTATCGTGGCAGATGATGACGCCTTTTCCGAGCGCGAGCCCGTCCGCCTTGACGACCATCGATCCCTTGCGCGACTTCACGTAGCGCCGCGCGGATTCGGCGTCGTCGAATGCTTCGAAGTCGGCGGTCGGCACGCCGCCCTCGCGCATGATCGCTTTCGCGAACGACTTGCTGGTTTCGAGCTGCGACGCGGCCGCGGTAGGCCCGAAGATTTTCAGCCCGGCGCGCGTGAACTGATCGACGATTCCGGTGGCAAGTACGATCCTCGGGACCGACGATCGTCAGATCGACCGATTTTGATTTCGCGAACTCAGCCAGCGCCGCGGTATCGGTCGGCGCAATCGGCACCGCTTCCGCGATCTGATCGATACCCGGGATTTCCGGTCGCGCAGAAAATCTTCCAGACCGTCTCGCTCTGATGGAGCCGCCAGACCAGCGCGTGCTCGCGCCCGCCTTTGCCTATGACCAGTACTTTCATCGTGCCACGTGCTTAATGCCGGAAGTGGCGCACCCCCGTGAAGACCATCGCGAGCCCGAACTTGTCGGCCGCCTCGATCACTTTGTCGTCGCGCAACGAGCCGCCCGGCTGCGCAATCGCGGTCGCGCCCGCTTCGGCCGCCAGCGTCGGGCCGTCGGGAAACGGAAACAGCGCCTCCGACACGAGCACCGAACCCTCGAGCTGCGACTTTGAGCCGCGCCGCTTTCTCGCGCGCCGCGTACACCGGATCGATGCGCGAAGTCGCGCCGCCGCCGACCGCCAGCGTGCGATCCTCGGTGACGAACGCGATCGCGTTGGACTTGATGTGCTTGCAGACCTTGATTCCGAACGTCAGCGCGCGCATCTCGGCGTCGGTGGGCGCGCGCCGCGTCACGACTTTGCCCTTGCGCGGATCTTCGATCGTCAGATCCGGCGTCTGCACCAGCAATCCGCCGAGCACTTTCTTGACGTCGAGCTCGTTGCGATCCACCGCCTTCGAGTTGAACGTCATCACGCGCCGATTTTTATTTTTGCGCAGGAACGCGATCACGTCGTCGGGATAAGCAGGACCAATCAGCACCTCGGTGAAGAGTTCATTGACGGCGTGCGCGAACTCCATGTCCCACGGCCGATTCGTGATGATGATGCCGCCGAAGGGCGAGTCCGGATCGGTCGCGAAGGCCTTGTCCCATGCCGACTTCAGCGTGTCGGCGACGCCGACGCCGCACGGCGTGTTGTGCTTGAGAATCGCAACTACCGCGTGCCGCTCGTCCTCGAACTCGAGCATCAGGTTTATCGCCGAGCTGATATCGACGACGTTGTTGAACGACAGTTCCTTGCCGTGAAGCTGATGCGCGATTTCCAGGAAGCGGCCGTAGAGCGCGCCCGACTGATGCGGATTCTCGCCGTAGCGCAGCGCCTGTTCGCGCTCGAGCGAGAGGCTGAAGGTCTCGCCGAGCGCGGGCGCGTCGCGACCGCCGGCATGCGTGCCGAGATAATTCGAGATCGCCGCGTCGTAGGCCGCCACGCGCGCGAACGCCTTGCGCGCGAGGCGCCATCGCGTGTCGGCGGTGATAGCGCACTGGTTCGCGTCGAGTTCGGCCGCGACCTGCGCGTAGTCCTCGGCATCGACGACCACCGCGACGTCGTCATGATTTTTTGCCGCGGCGCGCACCAGGGTTGGTCCGCCGATGTCGATATTTTCGATCGCGTCCTCGAGCCTCACGTGCGCTTGCGACACGGTTTTTTCAAATGGATAGAAATTCACCACCACCAGGTCGATCGGCTCGATGTGATGCTGCTGCATCTGGCGCTGATGGTTCTCGTCGTCGCGCCGCGCCAGGATGCCGCCGTGAATTTTCGGATGCAGCGTCTTCACCCGTCCATCGAGCATCTCGGGCAAGCCGGTGAAATTCTCGACCGTTCTGACTTTCACGCCGGCCGCTTCCAGAGCCGCCGCGGTGCCTCCGGTCGAGACTATCTCGACGCCGTGCCGCGCGAGTACGCGGGCAAAATCCGCAAGTCCAGCCTTGTCGGAGACCCCAATCAGCGCGCGTCTGATCACGACCCGTTCGCTCTTCATCGTCGTCTAGCTCCGAATCACGCGCGGCACTCGTTTACCGACCGTGCAAAGCATTTCGTACGAGATTGTCTGCGCGAGGCGCGCGACGTCGTTCACGCTGATAACCTCGCCGCCCGATTCACCCCACAAGATTACCTCATCGCCGACCGACGCGCCCGCGATGTCGGTGAGGTCGATCGTCGTCAAGATCCATCGAGACCGCGCCGACCACCGGCGCGCGCGCGCCGCGCACGATCACTTCGCCGCCGTGCTGCAGGCCCCTGCGGTAGCCGTCGGCATAGCCCACCGGCAGCACGCCGATCAGGCTTTCGCGCGGCGCGACGAAGGTATGCCCATAGCCGACGCCGCTGCCGGCCGGCGCCCGCTTGATTTGCATCAGCCGCGTCTTGAAGGTCATGACCGGCTGCAACTCGACGCGCTCGCGCACCGCGGCGACCGGCGGCAGGCCGTAGATCGCCAGCCCGGGCCGCGCGAGATTGAAATGCGAATCGTAGCGCAGCACCAGCGCGGCGGAATTCGCGACGTGGATCACCGACGGCCTCATCCCGGCGGCCTTGAGCGTCTCGATTGCTTCGTTGAATACGCGGAGTTGCGCGTCGGTGATCGGACTCTTCGGATCGCCGGCGTTGGCGAGCAGCGTGCAGACGCCCTCGAGGCGCACCGCCGACGCGCTTCGCACCGCCTCGATGAGATCGGGGATATCCGCAGGCATCACGCCGAGCCGCGTCGCGCCGCTGTCGATCTTGACGTGAATCGGGAAATCGTGACGGCCCGCCGATGCGGCCGCGCGATCGAGCAATCCGATCATCGATGGCGTCGAAAACGAACGGCGTCAGATCGAGCGCGACGATTTCCGCGACCTGCTCGGCGAAGAAGCCCGCCTGCAGGTACACGCGCGTGCGAACGCCGGCCTCGCGCAGCTCGCGCGCCTCGTCGAGCGTGGCGACGCCGAAATGACGGCAGCCTTCGTCGATCAGCGTGCGCGCGACCGTCACCGCGCCATGCCCGTAAGCGTCGGCCTTGACCACCACCATCAACTCGCCATGCGAGGCGACCGCGCGCAGCGCGCGAAAGTTTGAGCGCAGCGCGCCGAGATCGATTTCGGCGACAGTAGGGCGTTGCGTTTCGATGCTCATCGAACGCTGAATTTCCAATCTTCGCGCGCGCGGACGCAAGCCGTTAGCCGTACGCGGCTGTGGATGCGTCGCGCGAGCAGCCGCTCCCCTCATCTTTGCGGGAATGCAATCATCGCCGCGATGAATACCGCGATCGTGACGGGCGCCAACACCGGCTTGGGCTTCGAGTGCGCCCGAGCGCTCGCCGAGACGCACGATTGGCACGTAATCATCGCTTGCCGCGAGCGCCGAAAAAGGCCGCGAGGCGGTGAAGCGGCTTTTCGCGCAGACCCAGTACAAAGACATCGAAGCGATGACGCTCGACCTCGCCTCGCTCGCAGTCGGTGCGAAATTTCGCGCGCGACTACGCGGCTGAGCGGCGGCCGCCGCTGCGCGCGATCGTGTGCAACGCGGCGACGCAAATCGTGACCGGCAGGACCTACACGCACGACGGCTTCGAAACCACTTTCGCCGTCAACCATCTCGGGCATTTCCTGTTGGTGAATCTGATGCTCGCGCAGATGGCGCCGCCGGCGCGTATTGTCGTCGTCAGCAGCGGCACGCACGATCCGGCGCAGACGACCGGGATGCCGCCGCCGGTGTACCGCAGCGCGCGATACCTCGCGCGTCCCGATGAAGATTCCAAGCCGCTCGACGACCCGCAGCGGAACCGCCGGCCGGCGCGCGTACACGACGTCGAAGCTGTGCAACGTGCTGTTCACTTACGAACTCGAGCGCAGGCTGCGCGCCGAAAAAGCGGTTGGTACAAATGGCCGCTCGATCACTGTCAACGCGTTCGATCCCGGGTCTGATGCCGGGAACCGGGCTGGCGCGCGATTACGGCAAGATGGCGAGATTCGCATGGCGCTTCGTGTTGCCGGCGCTGCGCCCGTTCGTGCCGAACGTGAACAGCGCCGCGCGATCGGGCCGCGCGCTGGCGAACATGGTAACCGAGCCGAGATTCGAGCGCATCTCGGGAAAATACTTCCAGGGTACGCGCGACGTGCCGTCGTCGAAGGACTCCTACGATCCGGCGATGGCGACTGATTTGTGGGAATCGAGCGCCGCGATGGTCAAGCTGGCGCCCGACGAAACGATTCTGAAGCTGCAGTTCGACCCCGTCGGCAGCATAAGGGTGCCGCGGAATACATATACATAGTATTCGAGTATTCTCAGTTGATTATATTTTGACTCGCATTGACACTAGTAAATTACTAGTCCAAACTATATGAAAGCCGGAATCGATATAAGAGTCGAGTCTCGGCTTGATCCAGCCTGACAGTGGCCCTTTCGCTCGCCTTTGACCACGTTCCGCTAGACCAACGCCATTAGTACGATCGCAAGGCTTGAGGAGGCCCACATGGCACAACCTCGCCGCCAACCTGATCGCATCGAACTATCGGCCGGAGCCGAAAAACTGAGCCTGCTCGCTGGATTGACCGCCGGCCTCGCGTATTCGACCTTTGCCAGCTTTGTCGCCAACGCGCTCACTCCCGTCACGGGCCATCTCGTCGAAACCGATTCCTTTCGGCGCCTCGCGTCCGGCCACTACCTGGAAGTCTTCAGCCTCGACGGCGCCATTCCCACTATCCTTGCGTCGCTGATCGTGTTCGTCCTGGTTTGGATTTCGACGCGCGTGATTCTCGAGCATTGGGATCGCGAAGATTGGGGACGCGCCGGCGCAGTCGACCGCAGCTTGTCAGACGGACCGCTTCTCGTACCGGTGATAGTCGCGCCGCTCCGACAGTAGTGAATGAGTAATCAATACGAAATAGAAATCTCAAATCAGTTGAAAGGAGAATGACTAATGAATGGAACGACTGACAAAGTTAAAGGACGCGTCGAAGAAGCAGTCGGCGTACTGACTAATGACAAGAAGCTGAAAAATCGCGGAAAGGTGGATCAGGCGGCTGGCAGCGTCAAGGATGCCATCGGGAAGACGATCGACAAGGCGGTTACGACGGTCAATCGCGACAAGCACTAGCAGCTCGGAAGATCCTTTCGGATTTCCGCGACAAGTGATAAGAGTGCGCCATTAGTGCGGTTTCTTGGAAATCGAACAGACGCGCTGGCTTAGCCGGAGGAAATCATGCAGCGAAAAGGACGCAACGGACTTTGGATCTCAACCGCCTCGGCGTTGTTGATCGCGACCGTAGGACTCTCCGGATGCTCGATGTTTTCCACGTCGAACGATCCAGTCGATTGCAACATTGTGAAAACGCAAAGGGCGGCCGGACAGACCGACGCTCAGATCGCAGCTAATTTGAACGCCTCGATTGATAAAGTCGACGCCTGCAGCGCCAATCCAGAGCACGATACCAACAAGACCACGACCGTTCCCGAGAAAGGATACTAGACGAAAATCCTGGGCGGCGCGGCGAGGGCCTTGAAAGGGCCTTTGCCGCCTCCTCCTTCGAGGTTTCGCTTGACTAACTTCTATTTTGGAAGCTAGCTGTCCCGGTCCGGGTAAAAGTCTGCGTGCGCTGGAACGAAATCAAGACCGTCGAATGTTCGATTGCGCGAGCGCTGTCAGTGGTCGGCGACCGCTGGACGATGATGATCGTGCGCGACGTGTTTCTTGGTATCCGCCGATTCGACGCGATGCAGCAGGACCTGGGCCTGACGCCTCATCGCCTGTCCCATCGCCTTGGCAAGCTCGTCCGCGACGCAATCCTGGTGCGCGTCGAGTACCAGAAACATCCGCGCCGCTTTGAGTATCGGCTGACTGAGAAGGGCATCGATCTTTTCCCCTTGATCGTCGTGCTCAACACCTGGGGCGACCGCTGGATGGCTGGTCGCTGCCGGCGCGCCGATCGAGCTGGTCCATCGGAAATGCGGGCATGCGACCAAGCCGGCGCTCGCGTGTCCGAGTTGCAAGGAAAAGATTGTTCCGCGCGAGATGAGCCTGCGTCCCGGCCCTGCACTCAAGCGTCGCGGACTGCCGGGCAAGACGTTTCAGGCGGTTCAGGTTCCCGAACATTTTGCGCGACAGCAACGGGGCTGACTCCAATGATCATAAATCAATCCCGAGATATGGATGATCACCTTTCCGATTCCCGGAGCGTTTGCCCAGATGGCGCGGATGGTCGAAGAGAGCGGCTTCGACGGTATCGGAATTGTCGACACCCAGAATCTGGCCGCGGACCCTTACTCCGAGTTGTGCCTCGCGGCGCATGCCACCAAACATCTGAAGCTGCGAACTGCTGTCACCAATCCGGTGACGCGGCATCCCGCGGTGACTGCGTCGGCGATCGCGACCGTGCAGGCGGAGTCCGGTGGACGCGCGGTACTCGGAATCGGTCGCGGTGATTCCGCGGTCGCCAAGATTGGCGAGCGAGCGCCGTCGAGCAAAGATTTCGCGCGCTATATTTCGCAGGTGCAGGGCTTCCTTCGTGGCGAGGAAGTCACGCTCGATAACGGTTTCCGTAGCCGCAACGAGTGGATTGCGCGCAGCAGTATGCCCAAGGTTCCGGTAGATGTTGCCGCGACGGGGCCTCGCGTGATCGAAGTAGGTGCGACGCTCGCCGACTCGGTAACCTTTGCGGTCGGCGCCGATCCGGAACGCATTGCCTGGGCCGCCGACCATGCCCGACAGGCGCGCAAGCAGGCAGGATTGGATCCTTCGACGCTCAAGCTTGGCGCATATCTGAACGTGGTGGTCGATCGCGATTTTGCCCGTGCGCGTGCGATGTCGCGCGGAACCGTCGGCACCATCGCCCACTTCTCTGGGATGTCCCGCGATTCGACGGCAGGGATGCGTCCGGACGACCGCGCGGTGGCGCAGAAAATCGGCGAGACCTACGACATGTCCCGCCACGCGCGTGGAGACGCCGGCCACGCCCAGTTTATCGACGACGCATTCGTCGATCGGTTTGCCATCGCGGGACCTCCCGCTCATTGTGTGAAGCGCTTCGAGGAGTTGCTCAAACTCAGCCTCGATCATTTGATCGTCGTTGGACCCGGCGCCGACGTAGGGCCGTCCGACCAGATGCAAGCCCTCGGATTGTTCACGAAGGAGGTTTTGCCGGTGCTCAAGTCGGGCAGGCAAACTGTTTAGCGTTTCGAAAAAGTTCGACGGAGCCTTGCGATGAGCCTGCAGGTTGATTTGTTCTGGTCGTTCAGGAGTCCTTATTCGTATCTCGCGGTGCCGCGTGTGGTCGCGCTCGAGGCAGAGTATGACGTGGAGTTCCGCGTCCGACCGGTGTACCCGCTGGCCGTTCGCGACTCCACTTTTTTCCAGCGCGTCGATCCTATGTTTGGTCCGTACTTGTTTCGCGACACTGCGAGAATTGCGGAGCAGCTTAAACTGCCTTTCGGCTGGCCACGTCCTGATCCCGTCGTGGTCGATCAGACTCAGAAAGCCGCTCCTCATCAGCCGTACATTCATAGGCTGACGCGCCTGGGCGTCGATGCGAGCGAAAAAGGACGCGGACTCCCGTTCATCAGCGAGGTTTCGAAACTGATCTGGAGCGGAACCGTCGCGGGCTGGGACCAGGGCGACCATCTCGCTCGAGCGACCGAGCGCGCAGGTCTTGACCTCGCAACAATGGATCGCGAGATCGCCGCTGACCCCGAGACCTTCGAGCGTCTGATAGAAAAGAACCAGCTTGATCACCGGGCCGCCGGCCATTGGGGCGTTCCGACCTTCGTCTTCGACGGAGAGCCCTTCTTCGGGCAGGACCGAATCGACCTCCTCGTCTGGCGCCTGAAGCAGCGAGGACTAACTAGTAGGACGAAAATTTCCTGACACTGAAAGGAGGCCATGCGATGGCTACCGAATATCATATTCACGGCATCGAGCTCTCACCGTATTCCGTCAAGGTCCGTTCGTACTTCCGCTACAAGGGAATTCCGCATCGATGGATCCCGCGCAGTCTCGACGCCGATGGCGAGTATCAGAAGTTTGCCAAGCTGCCGCTGGTTCCGCTGGTCGTCACTCCCGACAACAAAGGCATCCAGGATTCCACGCCCATCATCGAGCAGGTCGAGGCGAGTCATCCCGAACCTTCGATTCATCCGAGCGATCCGACGACGAAGTTTATTTCGGCACTGCTCGAAGAGTTCGGCGACGAATGGGGCAACAAGTGGATGTTCCATTATCGATGGGCGCGCGAGGCCGATATTCTTTCGGCGGCGGGGCGTATCGCGCGATCGATGATGCCGGCGGTGGACGAAGCGCAGCTCGCCAACGGGATCGCGATGGTTCGCGAGCGGATGGTGCCTCGGGTTTCCTTTGTCGGCTCGAATCCGACGACCGCGCCGCAAATCGAGGACTCTTTCCGCGATACGCTCAACATCCTGGAACCTCATTTCGCCACGCGCAAATACCTGTTCGGCAATCGTCCCGCATTTGCCGACTTTGGGATGTGGGGACAGCTCTACAATGCGTGGACCGATCCCACGCCCGGCGCGATCATCAATGCGACCACGCCAAACACGCTCGCATGGATCCATCGCATGCTGTGGCCGAGGGCCGAAGGCGATTTCGAGAATTGGTCCAGCCTTTCGCCGACGTTGACTCCGTTGCTCGAACGCCAGGTCGGACGGCTGTTCATGCCGTGGACGGTCGCGAATGCGGCGGCAATTGCAAAAGGCAGCGACGAGTTCAGCGTAGAGCTTGGTGGCCGCACATGGACTCAGAAGCCGCAGAAGTATCACGCCAAATCGCTGGTAGCTCTGCGCGATAAGTATCAAGCCGTCGCTGACAAGCGAGCGCTCGATAGGATCCTGGAGGCTGCTGGCTGCCTGGCTGGATTGCGTGCCTAAGCCGAGGTGCCTTACAGGTCTAAAATCACCGCGAAGTTCGCTATCGCACTCGCGACTGCTGGCTTCCTTTGCATGAGTGTGGCTTTCGCGGCGCCAACTCCCGTTTCGTCCGATGAGGCTGCGCTGGAACGCAACTTCGATGCGCTGATTCATCCGGACGAAATGCGCGACTGGATGAAGCTCCTGGCCGCGCAGCCGAACCATGTCAGCTCGCCGCACGACAAGTCGAACGCCGATCAAATCCTTGCATGGTTCAAGGACTGGGGCTGGGATGCGCATATCGAAACGTTCTGGGTGCTTTATCCCAAGCCTATAAGTGAGACCTTGGAGCTGGTCGGTCCGCAAAAGTTCAGCGCCACGCTGCAGGAGCCGCCTATTCCCGGCGACTCCAGCTCTACTGCGACTGATCCGGCGCTTCCTGACTATGTCGCCTATCAGAGCGACGGCGATGTCACTGCCGGCCTCGTGTACGTCAACTATGGAATGCTCGACGACTACAAGATGCTGCAGCGGCTGGGTGTAAGCGTCAAAGGCAAGATCGTCATCGCGCGCTACGGCGGCGGATGGCGCGGATTGAAGCCCAAGCTGGCTTATGATCACGGCGCGATCGGATGCATCATCTACTCCGACCCTGCGCAAGACGGCTATTCGCATCGACGAGACCTATCCCAACGGTCCTATGCGCCCGCCCCATGGTGTGCAGCGCGGATCGGTGCTCGACATGGGTCTCTATCCCGGCGATCCGCTTACGCCCGGCATAGGTGCGACCAAGGATGCCAAGCGGCTGAACATGTCGGACGCGCCGACCATCATGAAGATTCCTACCATACCTATCTCCTATGCGGACGCACAGGTCTTCCTCGCAGCACTGCAAGGTCCTATCGCCCCACAAAACTGGCGCGGCGCGCTGCCTATAACCTATCGCGTAGGACCGGGACCTGCGGTAGTGCATCTGGCGGTCAAATCCGACTGGCAGCAACAGCCGATCTATGACGTCATCGCGACGATGAAGGGCTCGACCTGGCCGGACCAGTGGGTAGTCCGCGGCAACCATCACGACGGCTGGGTCTTCGGCGCCACCGATCCGCTGTCGGGACAAGTCGCACTGCTGGCCGAGGCCAAGGCTTTCGGCGGACTCGCCAAGAATGGTTGGCGGCCCAAGCGGACGATCGTGTACACGAGTTGGGACGCCGAGGAGCCGATGCTACTAGGCTCGACCGAATGGGCCGAGCAGCATGCGGCCGAACTCAAGAAGAAAGCTGTCCTATACATCAACTCCGACTCGAACGAGCGGGGCTTTTTGGGTGTAGGCGGCAGTCATGACTTCCAGCATCTGGTTAACCAGGTTGCTGCCGATGTAATCGATCCCGAGACCGGCGTTCCGATAGGCGATAGGCTGCGCGCGAAAATGCGCATAGCCGCTCTCGCACCGACCGCGAACGAACATGCAAGGGCCGAGGCAAAGATCGCGGCCGACCCGGACAAGGACTTCCCTATCGAGGCGCTAGGCTCGGGCTCCGACTTCTCGGCCTTTCTCGATCACCTTGGTGTGCCGGTGCTGGATGTCGGCTTCTACGAAGAAGGGCACTCAGGCGGCGTCTATCACTCTCGTTACGACACCTTTGAGCATCATAGCCGCTTCGTCGATCCGGGCTTTGTCTATGACGCGATGTTGGCGAAGACGGTAGGGCGGATAGTACTGCGCGTTGCCGATTCCGATCTTCCCGTCCAAAACGCGAGCGCTTTCGCCAGCGCGGTGTCGGAATATCTTGATCAGGTAAAGAAGCTAGCCGATGACGAGCGCGAAGAGGCTGAGACGCAAGCCAAACTGCTGCACGACCACGCATTCCAGCTAGCCGCCGATCCCACCAAACCAAGCGGCCTGCCCACCGCGCTCGACCGCGTGCCGCATCTCGAGTTCGCAACCCTTGAAGACGCCGTCGATCGCTTGAAGCGCAGCGCAAAGGCCTATGACGACGCGCTAGTCGAAGAACAGTTCACACCTATCCAGCTCTCAGGTTGAGAACGAGTGCAAGCCTTGATGCTGAACATCGATCAAACCCTGGCTCCCGATGAAGGCCTACCAGGCAGAAACTGGTACAAGAACCTGATCTATGCGCCGGGACGCTACACCGGCTATGAAGCGAAGACCTTGCCGGGAGTTCGCGAAGCAATCGAAGACCGCCGATGGTCCGACGCCAACCGCTACGCCAAGCTGACCGCCAACGCGTTAAACGCATATAGCGACCGACTGGACCAGGCGACAGCTAGTCCTCAAAGGGTGAGCTGAAGAGTAGCACTTACCAGTAACGCAGGTCCGTGTAAGGGCGGGTGATCGGGGGGTCCTTGAGGCCCCATCGCAAGGCGCGGGTGTCGAGTTCGGGGCGCGAGTTCTCCATCTTTGCGACCAGCTTCGGTAGATGCTCGATCGGAATCGCCAGGTAGTCGCGGCCCAGCTCATGCGAGCGCCCGTTCATCCATCGCAGCAGGCGCGCCATGCATTCCTCGGCCCCGTCGTCGTATCCGAAATCCAGCACGCATGCGATCGCGATCGAGCGATGCTCATCGCCGCCGATGCGACGCCATTGCTCGCGCATATCGCGGCCGCGATCCCATAAGCCGCCGCACGCGCGGATGCGCCCCGCCTCTTCGAGCACAAAGTAATCGGTCCATCCGTAAACGCTCTTCCACCAGTCCATCTGGGGGTTGCCGGTCAGCTTCGGACGATCGCCCCAGAAGCCTTCGTCGAGCACGTCTTCGAGAAACTCGGCGCTGTAGGGCCGGAACAGATCCATGCCGGCGTGAGTGCGATTGATGAGCGCGGCGCAGGCGGCGAGATCCTCGCGGCGCACCGGACGGATAGCGCGATCGTCATCGGCGCGCGCGTCGGAGGGAAATTGCGAAACGGAAATCGGAAGACCCGGCACCGAGCCTTCGCGGGTGGGCGTGTTCTCGAAAAATTGCGGGCTGTACTTCTGCCACCAGTTCACCACCGCAAAATTTTGCGAGCGCATGATGTCGTATTGGCCGACCGACGGGCGCGCCAGTCCCGGCGGCATCGCGAGCCGGCGAACCTGGTCTCCATAGCCAAGCCGGCGATAAGCTGCGCCGCACCCGCAGCGCCTGTCCGTATTGCACCGAAAACGGACGCCCATCGATCAGCACTTTGCGCCGCGAAAATCCGCAGCACGCGACGATCTCAGGGCCGAGCAGCAGGATCGGGATTTGAACATTCTGCTGCAGCTTGAATTGTGCGAACGCGTCGGGGCCGCGCTCGACGATAATTTCCCATCCGGCGATCTCCTCGGGCGAGTCGGACCACAGCGCGGAAAATTCCTCGTTGTCGGCCCAGGTCGCGTCGCGCCCGCGCAAGTCGCCGGTCGTCATCCGCTCGTACCATCCGAGTTGCGCCGCCGTCTGATCCGGCGAAAGACCGAACCAGGTCCACGAATAGAGCGACGAAAGCGGCACCCGCGCTTCGGCAATCCGCCGCGTCAACTCATCGGACCACTCCGCGCTCCTTCGCGATCTTCTTCAGCGCTTCCTCGTTATCAAGTTTCGCCATCTCAATTACCGTCAGCGGACTCTGTGACCTGGACTTCCAATGCCTTTGCGAATTCTGCGGCGAATGGCCGTGCGTGCTTTCGCGATCTGAAGCCGGCGAAGTACTGCGACGGAATCGCGACCTTGCTTCCATCCGCAAGTTCCAGCCGGACCTCGCAGTCGCCGACCTCGCCGCCGACCGACGGGACGATCCGCACGCCGCGAACGCTTCCTGCCGCGCACAATGTCTTGTTCGCCGTAACGGACGCGGCCTCCATTTTCGACGTGGAGCGGCGTATTGCGGGTGCGCCAGGCCCGTATCGCCATCGCGCCGATCAGAACTCCCGCGAGAAGTACAGTGACGCTTATCAAAGGGTTCGCAGATCGAATGAGAACGGTGAAGAGATAAAGGTAAAGTGCACTGCCCGCGACGAAGCCGCCGATCATCAAGCCGGCGATTGTCGTGGACGGGACGAATTCCCATCCGTCGTCGCGGCGCTTGACTAAAATTGGTGCCAGCCTCGCGTTTTCCATTGAAGTCTTAGTACAGCCCGCCCCTCGCGAGATCGCGCGTCAGTGAATTAGCGAATTCCAGTCCGAGCAACTGGCGGAGTTTCGGCGTTGCGCGTTCCAGCACCGCGGGCGGAACTTTTGCGATCTCCTGCTCGAGCGGCCGAATCACCTTGAGTCCATAGTTGATCAGAATGGCGACGCGGGGCTGGTCAGTGTGATTTTGCGACGTGTCGTGCCACAGCAGACCGTGCGAAATGATCGCATCGCCAGCCGCGCCGGTAATCTTGATCGCCTCGCGCGCGAACTCCTCGCGATTCGGCCGGGTGCATCGCAATTGGCTGCGCGGCGCGACCATCGTCGCCCCATTTTTTTCAGTGAATGGTTCCAGCATCCAGATCACCTGCATCATTAGCGGCGGGCGCAAGGTGAACGGCCCGCGCATCGCCCAGTACGGATAGTCGATGTGCACGCCCATCTGGATCGCGCCCGGATACAGAATTCGCGAGGTGTACGCGCCGAGCACCATGTCGTCGCCGAGCATCGCCTCGGCGATTTCGATGAGCGCGGGATGCTGCACGAGCCGCTCGAATATTTCGCCATGCCATAGCAGCCCGCGGAGGTGCTGCTGGCCGATCTTTTCGTTGAGTTTGCCGAACGCGGAGCCAGACGGTGAAGCGACGACTTCCAATATTCGCGAGCGCGCCTGCGCCGCTTCGGACGGCGTCGATCAAATTTGGGAGCAACACGAATCCCGGCCCGTCGATGAGTTGTTCAACGATTGTGGATGTAGCTGGCATGGCGTGCTCCTCGCGCGTCCTGGGGTCGGTTTCCGATTAGCATAGTAGCGCGGGATCGAACCAATGGGCAGGAATCGCAACCTCACCCCTAAGCCCTCTGGCCCTGTCTGGAGAGGGGAACAGAAGGTATGCAGAGGCAAATTCATACCATTGGTTGTGGTTTGGTGGTGTCCTACCACTATCGGTGGCTTCGTTCCGTCAAAATTGCTTTTTCGGGAGAGGATAGAGGGAGTCGGGGAGTTAACAGAGAGTTGTTCATGGTGGATCGGGTAGGGTAGCAGGTTGGCGGCGGCGCAATAAGGCGGAAAAGTTCATCCCCCTGGCAAGGTGACGTAAGCATCCAGCCGCACGCGCTACGTCGGATTTTTGACAGTTCGCGGGCTGAGTCGTATAGTCGGATAGGCTGGGGGTGTGCGTTCGCGCACTGAGAGCTCCTGCGGGAGAACCCCTCGAACCTGATCCGGGTAATGCCGGCGTAGGGAAGCCAACGGCGCATTTTTTCGACTGTTCACGAATGCGCCTGGGCCGCTTCTCCACACCGGGGAAGCGGCTCAATAATTGTGGGCTCAAGCGCAAGTTCAATCACACTTAACGGCGATTCGTATGCAATCGACGGCGATACGCCGCTGACGGCGTTGCTCGAGCGGCTGAAGATGCGGCGTGGGCGCGTGGCAGTCGAGATCAATCGCGAGATTGTGCCCAAGGTAAATTACGACGCGACGATTGTGCGGGCGGGCGACATCGTCGAGATAATCAACTTCGTGGGTGGCGGCTGAATATATGAACGACCACGGAATTTGAATTAGGCGGAAAGAAATTCAAGTCGCGGCTGATTGTTGGCACCGGCAAGTATCGCGATTTTGCGGAGACCAAGGCGGCCGTCGAAGAAAGCGGCGCGGAAATTGTGACCGTTGCGGTGCGACGGGTGAATATCACCGATCGCGGCAAGGAGAATCTGCTCGACTATCTTGACCCCAAGCGCTACCAGATTCTGCCCAACACCGCCGGATGCTTCACGGCCGAAGAGGCGATTCGCACTTGCCGGCTTGCGCGCGAGGTCGGGGTCGGCGAGCTGGTGAAGCTCGAGGTGATTGGCGATCAGCAGACGCTCTTTCCCGATGTCGCCGCCACGCTCGAAGCGGCGCGCGTGCTGGTCAAGGAAGGATTCAAGGTGATGCCGTATGTCACCGACGATCCGGTGACGTGCCTGCGCCTGCAGGAGATCGGCTGCGTCGCGGTGATGCCGCTGGCGGCGCCGATTGGATCCGGCCTTGGAATCCGCAATCCGTTCAACCTGGCGATCATTATCGAGCAGGCGAAGGTGCCGGTGATCGTCGATGCGGGCGTCGGCACGGCGTCCGACGCGGCCGAGGCGATGGAACTCGGATGCGACGGCGTGCTGATGAATACTGCGATCGCGGGCGCGAAGGATCCGATTGCGATGGCGCGTGCGATGAAGCTCGCGGTCGAGGCGGGCCGGCTCGCGTATCGCGCGGGTCGAATCGAGCGCAAGCTGTATGCGACGGCGTCGAGTCCATTGACGGGGCTGATCGGGTAGGGCGCACGACACCGCGAAAACCTCCACCGCCCGCTTGCGCCGACGCCATGTAAACAGCTAACGATTCCCCCCGGGGAATCTTATGATGTTCACGCCGCCTGAAATCATCATTGCCGTGGTCGTGATCGCGGCAATGATTTTCATTCCAGTCCTCCGCCGCCTGCTTGGGTTGATTATCCGCCTCGCGGTTTTTCTCGTCGCCGTGGGAATTGTGGCCGCGGGGATCACGATGATCATGAACAACGAAACAATCTTCGAACGGCCGGGTTTGGGGCAGCGGGTGGAGCGATTCCTCACGATGAACTCCGCTGCCTCGAGCACCACCGGGTCGAGCTCAGTCGTCTGCGTGATGGAAAATCCGCCGCCACCGCCCAGCGCCGCCGAGGCCAAGCCGCACAAGCGTGCGCCAAAAAAAGAGCCCGAGACTCAGGATACCCGCAATGATCTGTCGAACGCGTCGCCCGCGCCGATCGACGACGTATTTCCTGAATTGATTCGCCGCAGCTTCCCGGGCATCTCGCGCGAGAAGCTGTTCCAGCTCTCCACCGACACCGTCAACTCGCTCGGCGGATGGAAGATCGTTAAATCCGACCCGGGCAACTACACTATCGATTGCGTGTACACGTCGCGAATTTTCAAATTCGAGGACGACGTGCGGATCATAATCGACCCGTCCGCCGATATCGAAGTGTGCTCACGTTCAGGCCTGGCGCGCCCCGGCACTACCTCGATACTGCGCTACTTCCCGGGCGACCTCGGCGCGAACGTCGGACACATCAAACAATTCTATGAGGCGCTCGAGCCAAAAATGGACGAGGTCTACAAAGAAGAGCAAGACAAGCAGAACGCAAAGAAGCCTCCGGACAGGCGTTGTGGGTCGGGTCCTTTCCGAATCCTAAGAACCTCCTCCTTGTCCGAGGAGAGGTCGGCGAAGGGGTGTCGGGGAGAGGCCGCCGGGCTACATCGACAACGCACGGACCCCGACTGTATCGGACAGAAACGCTTTTGACAATACACACGCGATCCGGTCAAGCTGTGATCGTATGGCGATGCGGGAAGCTCAGATCGACGCGCTCGCGACTCATCTTGTGAACGGGCTGATCGATCGCGGCGTGATCAAACCCAAGGCCGACGTCAAGGAACTGGTTGCGTGCGTGGCCGAGCTGATGTCGGAGAATTTCGAGACCGAAGCGCAAATCGACGAAGAGGCCGACAAGATGGCGGAGGCGGAAGCGCGCCGCGACACGCGCCTCGACGTCACGCGGCTGCGCAATTTGATTCGCCAGCGCCTGGCCGAGAAGAAAAACTTCACGCTCTAAACAATGAAACTCTCCGAAGCACGAGTCCTGTTCCTGGCGCGCGAGTCACTGGCAAAATTGCGCGACGAGGGCCTGGCCGAAATATCAAACTTCCCGCTCGCGCTCCGGCAAGCGCGCGAAATCGTCGCGCAGTTCAACGAGCAGGGCGACGAAGTCGATGCGATTGTGCGGCGCAAGATCAATTCGATCAAACGCGGCGTCGTCGAAGGCTCCAACGAATGGACCCTCCTCTACAAACGCTACCGCGACGAAGAGATGCGGAAAAAAGGCCCGCAGCGCTGAGGGAAGGGTAAATCACTTTATTGAATGTGAAACCCGCCGTGGGTTTCACGCTTCCTTCGGCAGGGGTGACCCCTGCACCCAGTGAGAGAATCGCAAAATGGCGAGGACGCCATTTTGCTCTCTACTCAAATAAATCCGGTTCCCCTTCCCGCTCGGGAAGGGGTTAGGGGTTAGGTTCTTCGCGTTGATACAATCGCCACATGGACGACAACGAATTTCGCGAGCGCTCCGACGCCACGCTGAGCAAGGTCGCGAAGTGGCTCGAGGATCTCGATCCCGACGAAGTGGACTACACGACGGCCGACGGTGTTGTGACGATTGAGTTCGCGGGCGGTGCGAAGTTTATCCTGTCGCGGCAATCACAAATGAAGCAGCTGTGGCTGGCGGCCGGCTCTCACGGATTCCATTACAGTTGGGACGCGTCGCGCGGCATATGGATCGACGACAAGGACAGTCACGAATTGTTTCCGCGCCTGGCCGAGACGATATCCGACCAACTCGGACATCCGGTGGGATCCCTTTATAGATCTGCGATAAACCTGCGATGAGTTTGGACGCCGACGTAATCGTGATTGGAGCGGGACCTGCGGGTTGTTCGGCGGCGATCCGCCTCGTCGACGCCGGCTACAAAGTGATCGCACTCGAGCGCAAGGAGCGCGAGGACGGCGAGGATATCACGTCGGGCGAGGTGATGGTCGTGCCGACGCAGAACGAATGCGGCCAGTTAGGTCTCAAGTTCGAAGGCGACTGGGTGCTCGACCGCATCACCGGCTTCCGCAATGTCTATCCCGATCTCTCGTGGACCTATCATCCGATTACGAGTCCCGTCTGTCCCGCGCAGGTGGACCGCGGCGGATTCAACGCAGCGCTGCGGCGCCGGCTGGTCGAAGTTGGGGGCGGCTGGTCTGGAATGCGCGCGTCACTGACCTGGAATTTCGCGGCGACGCGGCCGTTGCGATCACCGCCGACCGTAACCAGTACTCGGCGAAGATGCTGATCGACGCGGGCGGCCGCTACGCGCCGTCGCTGCGCGTTTTGAATCTCAAGTCCGAGGACCCGGAGTTCTCGCAAATCGGCGTTGCGGTCTTTTTCCAATCGTTCGACGGCACTCCGCTGAATACTTGGGACCGTCATCTGTACGGCGTGCGCGGCGCGATGATCAGCGGCTCACGGATTCGGCCGGGGCTGTATCGATACATCCTCGAGGCGGACCTGGCCGAGAAGCAGAGCGACCGGCTCGGCGCGATCGAATTTTACGAATCTGTAGCCCGCCAACATGATCCATGGCTTTACGAGCGCGTGATGAGAGAGCCGCGCGTCGGGCAGGCAATGGTCGATGGCGCCGCTGGGATATCGCGTCAGCGCGGTCGCGCGGGACCGGCTGCTGCTGGTCGGGGACGCGGCGGGATATCTCTCGCCGATAACAGGGCAGGGCAACGAATTCGCGTTGCGGACCGGACGGTTGGCCGCTACCGCTGCCGACACCGCTCTGCGCGCCGGCGATTTGTCCGCGGGCGCATTCGCGCCGTACGTCGAGGGCCGCAGATACGAGGTCGACCGCCAGGTCGATTACGTCAGAGCGCAATTGCGAATCCTGCGCGACCGCGACGCACTGTTAAGAGCGTCGCGCGATGACGAATACCGAGCCTCGATATTCGGCCCGTACGGAATCCCCGCGACCGAGCACTGGCTCGCTAGGCTATATATTGTGCCCCTTCCCGCCGGGAAGAGGCGAAGGGGCCCAGGCTCTAATTCACCACAGCTCTATCCACAGGGCTTGCAATTCTCGGCGATCTGGCTAAAATGCCGTTAGCACTCAGACGTTGCGAGTGCCAATTGACAAATCCCGGACAGTAATTAACTTTCCGACGGCTGGAATTGTCCAGTCCAAACCACACTTTTCGTGAGCCAAGGAGGCTGCTGGTTCCCCATGAAAGGATTAAGGCCACTGGGAGATCGAATTCTCGTCAAGCGCGTCAAGGAAGAGGAGCGGACCAAGGGTGGAATCATCATCCCGGACACCGCCAAGGAAAAGCCCCAGGAGGGCAAAATCGTCGCCGTCGGCAAGGGCAAATATGGCGACGACGGCAAACTTATCCCCATCGAAGTCAAAGCTGGGGACAAAATCCTGTTCGGCAAATACTCGGGCAGCGAGTTCAAGCTCGAGGGCGAAGACCTGTTGATCCTGCGCGAGGACGACATCCTGGGAATCATCGAGTAGGCATCCCGCCCGCCCGTCAACGAATCCCAAAAACACATTCACTGAAAAAAGAAAATAGGAGAGGCAAAAGACCATGCCTGCAAAGATAGTTCGTTTCGGACAAGAATCGCGCGAGAGGATCCTCAAGGGGGTCAATGTCCTCGCCGATGCTGTCACCGTGACGCTCGGCCCCAAGGGCCGCAACGTTGTTTTGGAGAAGAGCTTCGGCGCTCCGACCGTGACCAAGGACGGCGTAACCGTCGCCAAGGAAATCGAGCTCGAAGACAAGTTCGAGAATATGGGCGCGCAGATGGTCAAAGAGGTCGCGTCGAAGACCTCCGACGTCGCCGGCGACGGCACCACTACCGCCACCGTGCTCGCACGCCAGATTTTCACCGAGGGCATCAAGATGGTCGCCGCGGGGCATGATCCGATGTCGCTCAAGCGCGGAATCAATCGCGCAGTCGAGGCGATTACCGCCGAGCTCAAGAACCTGTCCAAGCCGACCAAGGATCGCAAGGAAATCGCCCAGGTCGGCACGATTTCGGCCAACAACGACTCGACTATCGGCGACATTATTGCCGAGGCGATGGAGAAAGTCGGCAAGGAAGGCGTTATCACGGTTGAAGAGGCGCGCGGCCTCGAGACCCAGCTCGAAGTGGTCGAGGGAATGCAGTTCGACCGCGGCTACCTGTCGCCGTACTTCGTCACCGATCCGGAGCGGATGGAAGCGAAGCTCGACGACGTGTTCATCCTGATCCACGAGAAGAAGATCTCGTCGATGAAGGACCTGCTGCCGATTCTCGAGACGATTGCCAAGACCGGCAAGCCGTTCCTGATTATCGCCGAGGATATCGAAGGTGAGGCGCTGGCGACGCTGGTGGTAAACAAGATCCGCGGGACGCTGTCGTGCGTCGCGGTCAAGGCGCCGGGCTTCGGCGATCGTCGCAAGGCGATGCTCGAAGATATCGCGATCCTGACCGGCGGACGCGCGATTTCCGAGGAACTCGGACTCAAGCTCGAGAACATCACGCTCAACGACCTCGGCAAGGCCAAGCGCCTGGTCGTGGACAAGGACAACTGCACGATTATCGACGGCGCCGGCAAAAAGGCGGACATCGAGGGTCGTATCAAGCAGATTCGCGCGCAGATCGAGGAGACCACCTCGGACTACGATCGTGAGAAGCTGCAGGAGCGGCTGGCCAAGCTGGTTGGCGGCGTCGCAGTGATTCGGGTCGGCGCGGCGACTGAAGTCGAGATGAAAGAGAAGAAGGCACGCGTCGAGGACGCGCTGCATGCAACCCGCGCCGCGGTCGAAGAGGGCGTGGTGCCGGGCGGCGGCGTCGCATTGATTCGCGCGTCGGCTGTGCTGGACAACATGCGCGCGAGCGAAGTCGAGAAGGTCGGAATCCAGATCATCAAGAAGGCGATCGAAGGGCCGGCCTGGTGGATCGCGTCCAACGCGGGATGGGAAGGCTCGGTGGTCGTCGACAAGATCAAGAACAACAAGGGGCCGTTCGGTTTCAACGCGGCCAGCGAGGAGTTCGAGGATCTGATGAAGGCTGGAATCATCGACCCGACCAAAGTCGTGCGTAGCGCGCTGCAGAATGCGGCGTCGGTTGCGAGCCTGCTGCTCACCACTGAATGCATGGTGGCCGAGAAGCCCGACGAGAAGGGCGCGGGTGCTGGCGGCGGGATGCCGGGCGGAATGCCTCCCGGCGGCATGATGTAACGCGAACAAATCTGGGACTGACGACAGCGGCGGGGCCATCGAGGCTCCGCCGCTTATTTTTCGGATGGCGATCGATCGGAACATTCACTCAATCTTTTACGGTGTCGCCACCGGCGAGGATCAGATGTCACTGCGATGCTACAAATCACTTGCGTGCAACGCTGATCGTGAATACCGATCAAACCTGCGCTGATAAGGCTGCGTTCCAAATACTCAATGAACTGGCCACGAATCGCCTTTGGCTAGACTGTCTTGCAATTGGACACACTCTTCGCAAGCGCCCAGTCCTTGGCCCCGCGTTTGCTAAATAGACAAACGGATCGCAGCTGTGACGCCTTGGGGACTGGGTTGCGCAGTGCTCGTCCATAGTGAGGTGCCGCCGATGGCAGTACGAGTGCTCATTGCGGACAGCTCGGGGATCACGCGCGACATCATGCGCAATCATCTGGAGTGCGGGGGATGTCAGGTGGTAGCGGAAACCGAGACGGTCGCGCAGACAATCGATCTCTTTCGCACGACGCGACCCAACGTCGTCACGCTCGACGTCGGGTTGCGTGCGGCGAACGGGCTCGAAGCGTTGTCGCTGTTCAGGATGATTCGCCGCGAAGCGCCGGACACGTCGGTCGTGATTGTCAGCGCGTCGCAGGCGCCCGACGACCAGCGAGTGTACCTCAAGGAGGGCGCGCTCGAATGCATTATCGAGCCGTTTGACAGTTATGGGCTGGAGCGGATGTGGCGGCGGCTGTCGGCCATCTATCCCGAGCTGAGGCGCCGCGACGAGGCGGCTTCCGGGCGCTGAAATAGCTAACCGACCATCAGTCAGTCTAACGCCCCAGCGCAACCATCAGGCGTTCGATTAAGAGGGGCTGGCCGGGGATGCAGTTAATCCAGAGCACCCATCCCGAATTCTCGCTCGAATAGAGCGGCGCCGGGGTGCCGCAATAAAAGGCGCGGGTCGCGCCTTGCGACACGTCGCTCAGCACGTGCACGTGGCCGAGCGCGACGTAGTCATAGCGCGAGCGCTCGATATCCGCGGGCGTGATCGGCGATGACCGCTCGATCTCACCTTCCTCCATGAAAAATCCGTGCGCGAGCGCGATGTTCCAGCGGTCTTCCGCGGGCTCGGGCACGCCGCTCATCGGCCGGTAGTCCGGCGTATGCTCGACCAGCGCGCGGCCCCATACGCGAGCCGCCAGATCGGGAAAATCGATCGTCCTGCCCTCGGGCTCGAGGATCAGGTGCAGATTTTCCGGGAGCACGCCCGGCGCGAGGCCCGCGTAGATCGATCGCTCGTCGTGCGCGTCGTGATTGCCGGGAATCATCACGACCGGCATCTGCGCCCGCGCGATGTTGCCCATCGCGAACGCCAGACCTTCCTCGGTGACGCGCGCCGAATCGAACAGGTCGCCGACTATCAGCAGCATGTCGGCGTCGCGCTCGTTGGCAATGTCGATGACGCGGCTGAAAGCGGTGCGCACTTTGTCGCGCAACTGGATTCCGCGCTCGCCCGACCCGAACGTGTCGGTCTCGAGATGAACGTCGGAAGTGTGGACGATCTTCAGTGGTCGATGCGGCGGCTTAGCTGGCAAAATCGGTCCTTTTAGTCGAGATATTTCCAGGTGTCAGCGCCGTCGAGATGGCGCACGCGCGCGGCTGCCACAACTTCGGGGTCCATCAGGCGCGCATTCACGCCCATACGGTCGCGCTGGTCGGTCGGCGACCAATGGGTCACGCATCCGCAAATCTTGCAGCGGTGGAACTCGGACTTCTTTGCTCCTCGCATATAAGTGTCGGTCAGTCCGCTCGGAACAATCACGTCCTTGAGCGAATAATACGCCCAGAGCACGCCGTAGCGCCGGCAGATCGAGCAGTTGCAATCCAGCACTTCGTCTGGAGCGCGAGTAATCGCAAGGCGGACCGCTCCGCAAACACAGGATGACTCGATCAAACTTTACTCCTCTCGCATTGATTCACTGCGCTCCCGCCGCCGCGGGCGCTTTGTTCCGATGGACGACGACATGCTGTAGAGTCAGATTTACTAGAGTTCGAGCATCCATTCCATCGCGCAGAGGATTTATCACTTGATCGTCGTAATGAAAGCGCATGCCACCGAAGCTGAGATTCAGGCCGTTGCAAAGATGGTCGAGGAACTCGATTACAACGCGCACATTATCCGCGGCGTCGAGCGCACTGTCGTCGCGTGCGTCGGCGACGAGCGCGGCGCGAAGCATCAACTGACCCATCTCGAGTCGGTCGCTGGCGTCGAGCGCGTGATGCCGGTGGTGCGGTCGTTCAAGCTGTCGTCGCGCGAGGTGCGGCCCGAGGGATCGATCGTCAAAGTCGGCGGCATGGAGATCGGCGGCAAGCGAATCGCGGTGATCGCGGGACCGTGCGCGATCGAAAGCGAGGAGCAAATAGAAGCCGCCGCAGATGCGGTGAAAGCAGCGGGCGCTCACGCGCTGCGCGGTGGAGCATTCAAGCCGCGCACCTCGCCGTACTCGTTCCAGGGAATGGAAAACGAGGGACTGGTATTGCTCGAGCACGCCGGCCGTCGCGTCGGCTTGCCGGTCGTCACTGAGATAATGGACCCGCACGATATCGACGCAGTCGCCGAGCATTCCGACATGCTGCAGGTCGGCGCGCGCAATGCGCAAAATTTTTCGCTGCTGCGCCGCCTCGGCAGAATCAAGAAGCCGGTGCTGCTCAAGCGTGGCATGTCGATGAAGCTCGAAGAGTTCATGATGGCGGCGGAATACATTCTGTCGGAGGGCAACCCCAACGTCGTGCTATGCGAGCGCGGCATCCGCACCTTCGAGACCGCGACCCGCAACACGCTCGACCTGAACGCAGTCCCGCTGCTCAAGGAATGGACGCATCTGCCGGTACTGGTCGATCCCAGCCACGGCACCGGCATCTACAAGATGGTCGCGCCGATGGCCCTGGCAGCAATCGCAGCGGGCGCCGACGGACTGCTGATCGAGGTCCATCCAAAGCCCGAAAGCGCGCTATCCGACGGCCCGCAGCAACTAAAACCGTCCCGCTTCGCCGATTTGATGAAGACGCTAAAGCCATTGGCAGAAGCAGTCGGCAGAACACTGTAGAGTGAGCTGATCAGTTTTTATCTGGTTCCCCTTCCCGCTCGGGAAGGGGTTAGGGGTTAGGTTGTCCACTGCCACCGACACGCTGATGACTCGCACCAGCAAAATCACAAGCGGTCAAGAAGTTCATCCAGACAAACTCGCGTTCGCCAAACGACTACGCCGCGAAATGACTCCAGCCGAGCGACGGCTTTGGATGGCCCTGCGGGGAAACGCTCTGGATGGATTTCATTTCCGCCGACAGCAAGTGATCGAAGGTTACATCGCCGACTTTTATTGCGACGCCGCCAAATTAGCGATCGAGCTCGACGGCAGCGTGCATCAGGAGCAGTGGCAGTACGACGAATCCCGCGATACAGCGATTTCTCAGCTAGGAATACGGGTTCTTAGAATTTCGAATGACGGGATGTTTGACGTTGAGGCCGTGATTGAGCATATCCGAGAGGCGCTGATCACGCCGAAGAACCTAACCCCTAACCCCTTCCCGAGCGGGAAGGGGAACAAGAAATAAGGGCCGGCTTCGCGCGAGGATTGATCTTACTCTGCCCTCTTCCGCGCCTCTCCTTCTATCTGGTTCCCCTTCCCGCTCGGGAAGGGGTTAGGGGTTAGGTTGTATTCTGCAACCGAGCCCCCAGCGCGCGGGTTGCGTTCGAAATCTATCAGCGATATTTCAAGATCGATCCTCGCTCGAGGTGCTGAGCAATTTTTCTCCTAACTCAAAATCGCGAGAGGAGTAATCATCATGGCGAGCAAAGCAGTCAAACCAATTCCCGACGGGTACCATACTGTCACTCCGTTCATTAACGTGAAGGGCGTCGCGAAGATGATCGATTTCCTGAAGTCTGCGCTCGGCGCCGAGGAGGTCATGCGGATGCCCGGACCCGACGGCACCGTGATGCACGCCGAAGTGAGCATCGGAAATTCGCGGCTGATGCTCGGCGAGCCGATGCAGACTGGCGCCTCGACCTCTGCCTTCTACGTGTATGTCAGTGACGTGGACTCGATGTACAAACGCGCGACCGGCGCAGGCGCCAAGTCGGTGAGTCCGCCGACCGATCAGTTCTGGGGCGATCGCATGGCGACGGTGCAGGACTCGTTCGGCAACACTTGGTCGCTCGCGACGCACAAAGAAGATCCTACTCCCGAAGAAATGGCCAAGCGGATGGCAGCAGCGAATCATTAGAAACTCAAACTAACCACGCGAGGGATCCCGCTTGAGGGATCCCTCGCGTCTCATCCCCCACGATTGTAAATTTTACCGACGAACTAAAAAAATAAATTGCTGCGCCCCTCTTGTTGCCTTTGCACTTCTTGCAAAGTGCACTAAGGTTCCTGTTACCGAAAGAACCAACGCATCCTAGACTTCTCTACCAGAGCATCGAATGCAGAGGTTGCCGAAAAAAAGAAATGGCCAGGCAGCAGCGGCCAAAGTTGTCGAGCGTCTCGAAAAAGCGCCCACCGGCATTGTCGGCCTCGACGAGATAACTCTCGGCGGTCTTCCGCGCGGACGTGCGACGCTCATTTGCGGCAGCGCAGGCTGTGGCAAGACCATGCTCGGCGTCGAGTTCCTGGTCAATGGTGTCCGCGAATATGGCGAGCCCGGAGTTTTCGTCGCCTTTGAGGAAACCAAAAACGAGCTGGTCGTAAACTCCGCCTCGCTGGATTTCGATCTCGGCAAACTGGTGCGCGACGGCAAGCTTGCGATCGATCACGTCCACGTCGATCCAAATGAAATCGCCGAGACCGGCGAATACGATCTTGAAGGACTGTTCATCCGGCTCAAGTATGCGATCGAGTCGGTCGGCGCGAAACGGGTGGTGCTGGACACGATCGAGACGCTCTTTTCAGGATTTTCGAATACGGCGCTTTTGCGCGCTGAAATCCGTCGTCTGTTTCAGTACCTGAAATCTTTCGGCGTAACCGCGATCATCACCGGCGAACGCGGCGAGGGCGCGCTCACCCGTTACGGTCTCGAAGAATACGTCGCGGACTGCGTGATCCTGCTCGACCATCGTGTCCGCGATCAGATCACCACACGCCGCTTGCGGATCGTGAAGTATCGCGGCAGCAGCCACGGCACCAACGAGTATCCGTTCATCATCGACGAGCAGGGATTTTCGGTGCTGCCAGTCACTTCGATGGCTTTGCGGCACAAGGTCTCGAGCCAGGTGATCTCCACCGGTGTGCCTGACCTCGATGCGATGCTGGGAGTCGGCGGCTACTATCGCGGCAGCACCGTTCTGATGTCGGGCACGGCGGGCATGGGGAAATCCAGCTTCGCCGCGGCGCTGGCGCGGTCGGCGTGCGAGAATGGTGAACGGGTCCTTTACTTTGCTTTCGAAGAATCGGAGAAGCAGATCGTTCGTAACATGCGATCGGTCGGCATCGACCTCCAGCCTCACATCGACAGCGGGCGGCTGCGGATTGTCGCGCAGCGGCCGTTTCTCTATGGGCTCGAGATGCATCTGGTTTCGATGCACAAAGAAATCAACCGATTCAAGCCTGCGGTGGTGGTGGTCGATCCGATCTCGAACCTGATCACGGCCGGAACCGAGCGGGAAGTGACTTCGATGCTCACCCTGCTCATCGACTTTCTGAAGACCGAGGGCATCACCGGCTTCTTCACCGTACTCACCGAAAATGGTGGACGGCTGGAAACCTCCGACGTCGGCATTTCGTCGCTTATCGACACCTGGATGCTGGTGCGCGACATCGAGATTTCCGGCGAGCGCAATCGAGGGCTCTATGTACTGAAGTCGCGCGGCATGAATCACTCCAATCAGATCCGTGAGTTTCTCCTGAGCAACAAGGGCATCAAGCTGGTCGAGGTTTATCTCGGCCCGTCCGGGATGCTCACTGGCTCCGCGCGAGTGGCGCTCGAAGAACAGGAGCGCGACGCGTCGATTCGCCAGTCTGACGAACAGGAACTCAAACTCGCGCAGCTCGAACACCGGCGCAAGGCAATGGAAGCGCAAATCGAAGCGCTACGCGCCGAATTCGAAGCCGAGGTAGCAGGGGTCAAGAAACGGGTTTCGCTCGAAAGCAAGCGCGAGCAGAGGGCACTCGAGAATCAATCAGCCATGGCGAAAAGTCGCAGGGCCAACGGTCACTTGTCTCAAAACTCCAACAGGAAATAATGGAAAGTAGAGTCGTCAGGTGAAGAAGAAGACCGCTCCGCGGAAAAATTCTCACGACTTGCGGTCGCAGAAATCGAACGTGCAGAAAAAACCGAAACCGCAGGACGACGAATCGTGGAAGATGCGCCTGTACGTCGCCGGGCAATCGACCAAATCGGTCGCCGCAATCGACAATCTGCGGCGCATCTGTGAGACGCACATGCCCGGCCGCTTCACGATCGAGGTGATAGATCTGATGCGCAATCCGGAGTTGGCCAAAGACGATCAGATCGTCGCGATTCCGACCTTGGTCAGAAAACTCCCGGCGCCGGTGAAGCGCATAATCGGCGATCTTTCGGCAACCGATAAGGTCCTCATGAGTCTCGAATTGAGCGTCGTCTGAGGCATACGGTGGCAAAAATTCATCAAATCAGACCGCGGGCGCGCGCGAAGGCGTCCAAGTCCAAGCCCGGGCGCTATATGCTGCGCCTGTTCACCAGCGGCACCACTCCCCGATCAACAACCGCGCTGCGAAATCTGCGCGAGATTTGCGAAACCGACTTGCAGGGCAACTACGATCTCGAGGTCGTCGACATTTACCAGCAGCCCGGCCGCGCGACTGAATCGGACATCATCGCCGCGCCGACTCTGATCAAGGAAGAACCGCCCCCGACCAAACGTCTGATCGGCGATCTGTCAGATCGGCCCAAAGTGCTGATCGGCCTCGCGATCAAGGAAAAATCGGAGATGAACGCCAAGCCGAAACCCTCGGTTCGGTTAGAGCTCGACGAGCTCCGCCAGCGTCTTCAGGAAGCTGAGGACACGCTCGACGCGATTCGCAGCGGCGAGGTCGATGCGCTGGTGGTGTCGGGACCCGAGGGCGAAAAGGTCTTCACCCTCGAAGGCGCCGAACATCCCTATCGCGTTTTAGTCGAGAGCATGAACGAAGGCGCGGTTTCGCTTTCCAAAGAAAGAACCATCCTGTATTGCAATTCCTCCTTCGCGCGCATGGTCGGCGTTTCGCTCGATCGGATCATGGGCAACGATGTGTGCGAATTCGTTCCCTTGGAAGATCGCGAGACACTCAGGAAGTTGATCAAACAGGCGCTTCGCGAACCGGTGCGCGCCGAGATGACGCTGCTGCCGAGTTCGGGCGACCCTCTTCCAACTCAATTCTCGCTCAATCCGGTGGATCTCGAAGGCAAACCCTCCGTCGGGATCATCGTGACCGACTTGAGCGAGCGCCGACGCCATGAACAAGCGGAGGCGGCGGTGCGAATGCGCGACGAGTTCCTGGCAATTGCGTCGCACGAATTGCGCACCCCGCTCAGCACGCTTGTGCTTCGCCTCGGACTGCTCGAGCGTCACGCCGTAGCCGGCGACATCGACCAGGTAAAAGCGAGCGTGACCCGCGCCAAGGATCAGACCGACAGGATGCGCCGATTGGTCGATCGCCTGCTCGACGTTTCACAGCTGGCCAGCGGAAGACTGGCGTTGGATCTCGCCCCCAACGACTTGGGCCGCGTGGTCAAGGAAGTCGCGGAGCGATTCTCCGAAGACGCGTCGAACGCGCGCTGTGAATTCCATCTGAAGGTCGCAGACGGAATCAAGACTCACCTGGACGGGTTCCGGTTGGATGAAGCGATCGGCAATGTCATTTCGAACGCGATCAAATACGGCGCAGGAAAGCCGATCGAGGTCGAACTGCAGGTGGACGACGGCAAGGCCACGCTGATCGTGCAGGATCGCGGCATCGGCATTCCGGTGGAAGATTTGTCGCGAATCTTTGGACGCTTCGAGCGGACTACCAACAGTCACAATTACGGCGGCCTTGGCCTCGGACTCTATATCGCCAAGCAGGTCATCGAACAGCATGACGGCTCGATAAGAGCTGAGACCAGGTCCGGCGGTGGCGCGCGGATTGTTATCGAGCTGCCGCTGAAGAATACGAACCGAAAAGGAAAGGACCAGGCAACCTAATCCCCGAGCACACCTCTGCTTCTGCCAAAGATTACTGTCTTACGAAACTACCGTGGTTACGGGTCGCAAAAACCCCTCACGGCGCAACGATCCGCGCGATTCACCCGATGACGCCGTAGCGAGGATTCTCGTGGTCGAGGACGATCTCGATCTCGGCGAGACCGTCTGCGAAATCCTCCAGATGTCGGGCTACCGCGCCGCACACGCCACCGATGGCCTCGCGGCGCTCCGGATACTCGGCCAAGGTGAATTGTTTGACCTGATCCTGCTCGACTTGATGATGCCGCGGATGGACGGATGGGCGTTTCGTGACGCGCAGCTCCGCGACAAGAAACTGAAAGATATCCCGGTGGTCGTTCTTTCAGCGATGGGTGAAATCAGCAAGCCAATCAAGGCTGACAGTCTGTTACGCAAACCGGTCAACCCGGACACGTTGCTACAAACGATTCAAAAACTCATCCGCCGACGAACCCGGCGATCGAACTCATAGCGGCTTGTGCCAGAACTCCATCGGGATGCGTTCTGCGCCCCAGACCACCTGATCGAAACCCACTTTGCGATAGAGTCCGCGCGCGACGCGATTATCCTTGCGCACTTCGAGCGTGATGCGGCAGCAATTCAGATCGCGCGCGCGGGCCTCGATTCGCTCGAGCAGCATCGCGCCGATCCCCATTCCGCGCACTGAGGAATCGACAAAGATGTCGTGGATGTTGATCAGCGGGCGTGCGATTGAAGGTCGAGAATCCCAGGAAGCAAATCGAAAAACCGACCGGCGAGCCGTCGCGATACGCGAGGAATACGTAGCACGCGGGATGCGCGCGCAGGCCCGGCACCAGATCGCGCTTGACTCGATCCGGCGGTCGCTCGCCACCTTCCATCGGATCGCGCATGTACGCGTCGAGCATCGTGACCAGCGCCTGTTGATGCTCACCGCGCGACAAGTCCGCATCAACGATCGTAACGTTCTTCAGTTCAGCGCTCACGAGACTTTGTTGTCGTCCTTGTAGGTCTCTTCCCAGTTCTTGAATCCTTCGGGGTCCCATCGCTTCCAGACGCCTTCGCGCTTGCCGTTCTTGTACATCCCGACCGCCGCGATTTTGCCGTTGGTGTACCAGCCGACGTGCTCGCCCTCCTGCACGCCGTCCTTGTAGTGGTCCACCGATTTCTTCTGGCCGTTGTCGTACCACATCGTCCATTCGCCGCTCTGTTTGCCGTCGCGATATTCGCCGACGAGCATCTTCCCACCATCGTCGCGATACAGCACGTACGGCCCCTCTTTGACGTCCTGCCCGTTGACAGTCTTCACGCACGCAATCTCAGAGCCGTCGGGCGGCCCCTGTCCCACCTGCTTCGTCCCGGCTGGACAGAGCGGCGCCGCTTTGCACCCGGCGATCACGACGAAGAGGACCAAGAGTATCGGTTTATGCCATATGTGGTTGTTTGGTGAGTGCGAACCTACCAAGGGTAGTTTCGTTCCGTCGAAATTAATATTTCGCGCGAGCAAGAGTCCGGGGGCGACTTTGTGCGGCTGACGATGGGGCAGGTGACGATGAGTCGCGTGCATATATATGAACTTTTAGCACGTCGAGAAAGAAATGATCAGGCTGAAAAGTTCATCCCCTGAACTTTTCTGGCTGAGAATTGCAGGCGCGCTATGCACACTACGTCGCGGCGGAGTCGCGATCACTGCATTAGTGACCGCTACGCCAATACAGAGGCTACGGACAATTCCCCATCGGACTCTCAACCTTTGCCGTTCCTGGTCCAGGTTTGCAGTCGGGAGGATCGGTGTCTGAACCAAATGCAAAGCCTCCATTGGTGGCAGTCGCCTTGACCATGCTCCCATCTATGCTGCAATGTGCCTCAGCTCCGGCGCCGATTTCCCCTCTCCCCTTAGCCGACGCGTCCGAGGTGCAATTCGCACTGGCGAAGGAGTGCGCTCCGCCACCGTTGGGAGTGTTCGCATTGTCGCTCGCGGTTGCCTTCGCTTTGCCTGAAGCAGAGGCCACGGCTTGGGCCGCACCTCCGTTTGTCGCTTTTGCGATGCTGTTTCCTCCTGAACTGCTTATTGCCTCGGCAAAGGCGTTTTTGATCGCGACCGCGTGCGCTTTGCCATCCGTGATGAGAAAGGCTTTGGCCTCGCTGCTGCCCTTCGCCTTCGCGATCGCTTTGTTGGAGCCGTCTGAATCGGCTTCGCAGTCGCTGAAGTCGCCCGCGACCCGCTTGACGTCGTTGCCGGTCGAAACGCAGGTGACGCTTTTGGCACCCGCGTTGGCGCGCCCTCCCACGACGAGCGCGGCAAACACGAGGACCAGGAGACCAAAACTCCATTTACTAACCATGATATCTCCTTGCACAAGAAGAACTGGGCTTTAGCGCGGGTTGACGCCAAAGGACGTAGCAAACGGCAGGTTGAAGGGCAAACTAAGAATGGAGTAAATCCGCCGTTACGTCCCCCCAAGCCATGGTGTTACTCCCGTCTCGCGGCGGCTTCGCAGTCGAAGGCGGAAGCAACCGACGCACGCGCCCCGAAAGTGAAGCCGCGGCGCGGCAGGGGCGGCGATCACATTTCGCAACCGGCGCCCGACCGGCGGATGGGCGACGACAAGGGCGGTTTTGAATCTGGGGAGCGGCCTTTAGTTCCTTGCCCTACGCGAGACCGTTCGCTACACAAGGCTTTACGGAATCAAAGAAGGCAAACCAATTGGGGAGCAAGCAATGAGCAATAGGTCATTGGTTAGAGCAGGTTTGTTAACTATAGCGTGGATTTTCAGCCTGCTCCTGGTCGTGGATTCTTTCAACCGGGCTTGGGCGGCTAGTTGCGGCGATACCTTTAATGGTCCCGGAACCATCACATTAGATTCAGACGTGGGGCCGTGCTCCGGTTTTTTTGGCATCGAGGTACGTGGCGGGACTTTGAATATGGCGGGCCATACGGTCTCCTGCGATGGCCATCAAGGCAGCATAGGGGTTGAGGTGGAAGGAAGCGCGACTAAGGTGAGCGGCGGGACGGTGATGAACTGCGACATCGGCATCGATTGGGACACGGACGGCGGGACTTTAACGAAGAACCATGCTATCCGCAACCAAGTCGGCTTCGTCGTAGGCGGAGATAAGGTTAAAACGACCAAGAACACGGCTACCGGCAACGAGACGGGCTTCGTGATAAGCGGCAATTCTGACACCGTGAAGGGGAATGTGGCCAAAAATAACGGTGGGATCGGCTTCCAGATAACGACAAAGAGTGATGGTGGCAGTCTGTTCGAGAAAAACACTGCCGACGAGAACGACACTGGCTTCGACCTTAAGGGCGGTTCAAACACGCTGACCAATAATACCGCCACCGATAATTTTGATGGCTTCGACGTTGAGGGCGGTTCAAACACGCTGACCAATAATACCGCCACCGGGGGGTTTTTAACAGGCATTTTTGTCGACGGTGACCGTAACAAGTTGACGTCGAACACCTCGAAGGGGAATCTTGACGGCATCGGTATCAATGGTGAGTTCAACACGCTGGAACAGAACACTGCTAACAGCAATGAGGCCGACGGTATCTTCATCAACAGCCCCTTCGCCGGCAATCTTGTCAGCGGGAACAAAGCGACCGGAAATGCTTTTGGGCGTTCTGATAAATTCGACCTTGATGACTTCAACGATGAATGCACGAGCAACGAGTGGAAGAAAAACAAGTTTCATACGAAAAACCCCTCTTGTATCCGCTGACGACCAAGGCTCCTGCCTGATATCGAAGTAGCCGCGCGTCGAAGCCTCTGGCCGCCGCCGTCGCGACTTTCGATGTACGCGCAGGTGGTCGCCTCGATTCCTTCGTCCCTCGCAGATAGCACCCTTGAATGCAGGCAAGCGCCGGAGCGAAAGTAGCCGTCGCGGGAGGTGAATTCGACGTGTCGATTACTACTGATGCCAACAAGCTGGTACTGCGCCGCCTCTTCGACGAGGTGATTAACGGTCACAACTACGCCGTCATCGACCAGCTAGGATTCGCGTCGGTATCGCAGTACCCGGGGCCTTCGGCGCCGATCGGCGTACACAAGGAAGGCTGGATGACAGAAGTAAAAAGGCGAAAAACCCCTGTCCCCGAAGGGACAGGGGTTGTCGCGACTGAAACTGCGGTTAGTTCGACCCCGTCGAACCCAACAAGTTCCCGCCCAGGGTTGCGTTGCCGACTGAGACGTCGCCGATCACGTTGATCAGCGCCGGCTTGCCCGACTTGAACGCGCGCTCCAGCGCCGGCTTGATCTGCTCGTTGGTCTCGACCTGCTCGCCATGACATCCCATCTCGGCGAAAATTTTGTCGTAGCGGATGTTCGGCAGCATGTTGAACGGATCGGTGCGGCCCTTCAGCCCCGGCATCTGATCGAAGTTCGGGCCCCATGAACTGTTGTTCCACAGCACCGTGATTACCGGCAGCTTGTAGCGCGCCGCAGTCTCCATGTCCCATCCGCCGATTCCGAGTCCGCCGTCGCCGCTGATCACGACGACTTGCTGACCCGGCCGCGCGAGCTGCGCGCCGATACCCATCCCGACCCCGTGACCGACCGGCGCGAGCGGACCCGCGTCCACGACCTGGCCCATGAAGCGGCAGGTGAACGCGCGGCTCATCCATCCGGACAGCGTGAAGCTGTCGATGACGGTGGTCGCGTTTTTGTCGAGCACCGTGATCAGGTCCTCGCACAGACGCGCCGGATGTATCGGCTGATTCTTCGAGACCTTCGCGTTCTGTTCCTTGATCGTATTGTCGAAGCGCTGACGCGTCTCCCAAACCTGCTTGACCCACGGCCGAAGCTCTTGTTCTTCGAGAAGTCGAGCTTGAGTTCCTTGATCCGCTTGATCATCTGTTGCAGCACGATCTTCGGATCGCCGACCATCGGCAGGTCCGCGTTCACCTGCCATCCGATTCGCGTCGGCGTCGGATCGATCTGGATGTACTTGGCCTTGTCGGTCCAGGTCGGCGGCTGCCCGAAATGCTCGCCGCTCCAGAAACGGAAGCCGATGGCGAGCACCACGTCGGCGCCGCCGGTGAACGGCTTCTTGAACGCGCCGCGAATCGCCAGCGGATGCTCTTCTGACACGACGCCCTGGCCGGCGCGACGTGCGTAAATCGGGATGTTGGTCAGCTCGACGAACTCGCGCATCTCGGCGCCGGCCTGCGACCAGAACACGCCGTCGCCGCATGCGATCAGCGGGCGCTCGGCCGCCACCAGCATCTCGAGCGCGCGATCGATCTTCGACGGATCGCCCGCCGAGCGGACATCGTCCATCGTGAACTCGCGCGCGCCCTTGCGCTGCCCCGAGTCTTCTTCGTGGTGATAGAGAATGTTCTGCGGAATCTCGAACAGCGCGACGCCCTGCGGCGGCGAGATCGCCTCGCGGAACGCGGATCGCAGATCGAACTGAATCGTGGACCAGTCGGTCACCCGCTTGGTGAACTTCGAGAAGCTGGCGACGACCTCGGAGCCGTAGGCCTCCTGGAACGATCCGAGATGATCCTCGGTATTCGGATGCTGCCCCGAGATGCAGACCACGGCGCTGTTAGTCAGTCCCGCGACGCACAGTCCCGTCACCGCGTTGGTCAGGCCGCATCCCGCGGTGACCATGCATACGCCGACTTCGCCCGAGGTGCGCGCGTAAGCGTCGGCCGCGTAGGCGGTCGCCTGCTCGTGACGCATGTGGATGAGCTTGATGTCGTGATTGCGCAACTGGCCGAGGATCGGAAACAGATGCCCGCCGTTGATCGCGAAACAATACTTCACCCGATTCTCGCGCATCACGCGCGCGATTAATTCTCCGCCGTCAGCTTTCGCCATTACTGAGCTCCTTTTGAGGAAATCTTTCCGCTCGCACCGAATCCTTGCACATTTACGCGCGTCGCCGAAAAGCGCGCGCGCCGTGCGAAGGTGAATTTGTGGATGACTGGAATCGCAACGTCACCAAAAGGGTTGATCGCTCGCGTGCAAGCCTGTCACTTTTGACCATCGTTCGGTGCTGGGGGCTCGGACGTATCCGAGCGCTTGGGGTGTGGGTGGCGGAGCGGCGGGAGAGTACCCGAATGCCAAATAACAAAGCTTAATTTCAGGATCTCACCATGCGGCGCATCCTCGCCTCCCTCATCTTAATCACAACTTTTGCGATTGTGGCCGCTACGCGCACGCGCCGACTCATCGACCCCGGCCACGACGCTAGCCACTTCGACGCCGCCCGCAACTGTTCCGACATCGCAGTCCTCTTCGTTCTCATTGCTGCAACCCAGCACCTGGACCATGCCGCATTACGACTGGCAATCGTTCAAAATCCAGGATCCCAACTCGTGGCCGTTCATCCCGGTACCAGAAGTCGCGACCGACCCCAACGGCGGCGTCACTTACGGCGTGCTGCCGGTCTGGCTCTTCACCGACGACAAGAACGAGATCAGCGAGCATCTTTGCTCCCGATATCAACGCCAACAGCACGCTCGGACCGGGCGGCAACTTCCGCTACCTGGCTTATCCCTCGTCGGATACGAATTGGTACGCCGTCGCTGGTGCGCAGGAGACGATCGCGCGCAACGTCGATATCGATTATCAGACCGGGCGTCAGCACAAGAAGTGGTGGTCGTTTGAGGGGCGCTTCTTTTTCGAGAAGGATCCGACTGAGCGCTTCTTCGGAACCGGCAATCATTCTCACGAGGGCAACCAGAGCAACTACACGACCAAGCAAATCTACGGCGAGGCGATTTTCGGCCTGAACTTCAGCGACCAGTTGCAGCTCTCGATGATGGAACGTCCGCGCTACGTGCGAATCGAGGACGGCGGCTTCACCTCGGTGCCGTCAATCTTCACGCAGTTCCCGCATCAGAAGGGCCTCAACGGCGGCAGCGAAGTTCTGTCGCAGTGGATGCTGCAATACGACTCGCGCGACTCGGTGGATATCCCGCGCGCGGGTACGCTCGCCCGCGCCTATTACGGTATTGCGGATCGCAGATTCGGCAGCTCGATTTCGTACAACCGCTTTGGCGGAGAGCTGCGCCAATATTACACCGTAGGCGAGCGCATCACGTTTGCCGGTCATATTTTTAACGAATACCAGCCGGTCAACGGCGAGATTCCATTCTGGTCGCAAGCGCGGCTGGGCGGCGACGAGAGCTTGCTGACCGATCAGGAAACTCTGCGCGGCTACGGCGCCGGCCGTTTCATCGACAACAACCTGTTCGTCATGAACGTCGAGATGCGCACGCGAGTCTGGGACAAAACCCTCTTCGGCACCCACGGCATCCTCGAGCTGGCGCCGTTCGCCGAAGCGGGACGCGTCGCGCACAATTTGAGCTACAATCCCGTTCTCGGAAATGCACCCGGTCGGCGGCCTCGGAATTCGCGCGATTGCGGAACCATTCGTAGTCGGCTTCGTCGACGTCGGATGGGGTGGCGAAGGCGCCGCCGTCTTCTCCGGCATCAACTACCCATTCTGATCGACCGGCGCGATGTGCGCGCTGACTCGGGATCCGCAAGACGACCAAATCCAGTCCGGCGAAGCGCGATTCTTATGCGGGATAACCGCTCAGATGGAGAATATTACGAGCGCCTTCGCGCATTGCTCGAGGACTCCTACGTTTCGGCGGATGAGCGCGGCAACGTCTTGGGCGGCTCGGGGTCATCCGGGGACATGGTCAAGTGGGAAGGGAAGCGGCGCGTTATCGCGAGCGCCTTCGATCGCTCCGGCACCTGGCTCGACGTGGGTTGTGCGAATGGCTTGCTGATGGAAACCTTGGCAGCGTGGGTCGCGGAGAATGGCCATTATATCGAACCATATGGGCTCGACCTCTCGGAGCGGATTGCGGAGAGGGCGCGCAAACGGCTTCCGCATTGGGCGGCGCGCATCTGGACCGGGAATGTGATGGAGTTCGAGCCGTCGATTCGTTTTGACTATGTCACCACGCTGGCGGATTCGGTTCCGATAGAGAGACGGCCGGCGCTGGTAAGGCGCCTCGCGCGCCTCTATCTCAAGCCCGGCGGGCGTCTGATATTGAGCTGTTATGGATACGGCGCTTTCCTGCTCGGTATGCCGCTCGCCGCCGAATCGGCGGCGGAAATCCTTAGCGCGGCAGGTTTCGAGCCGAACGGCGAGGCCGACGCGCGCGATGCTCTCACCGGCGCCGTAAAAGTGCGGGTTGCGTGGACCGATGTCATCCGAAGTTGAGCTCGAAACCTTCGCCTGGTAAACACGTTCATCCTGGAAAGTCTGGGCGTGGAAACGCGCACAGCCGCCGCCGCGTCCGCACTCGAAGCCTCGAACCTCTAAACTCTGCCGCAAGAACAGTTTCGGCCGGTCATACATAGCGCGCGCGCTCGTGGGCTGGGTATCGAGAGGAGTCTGCTATGCCTCAGATGCGGTTGTCCGAACTCGACTATAACCTGCCCGACGAGCTCATCGCGCAGGAGCCGCTCGCCATCGCGACGAGGCGCGCCTGCTCGTGCTCGATCGCAAAACGGCGAGTCGAGCATTCACGCTTCTACAAACTCGTGCGCCATCTGCGCGAGGGCGACCTGCTCATCCTCAATGACACCCGCGTGATGCCGGCGCGGATGTTCGCCAACAAGGAATCGGGCGGCCGCGTCGAGTTTCTGTTCGTGCGGCCGATGACGCGAGTCGAGTCCCACGGGTGCTGGCAGGCGATGGTCCGCGCGCATCGCCCCCTCAAGGAAAGCACGCGGCTACTCCTCGATGACGGTCACGTCGATTATCGTGCAGGGATATGCGCGTCCGGGCCGGGCGATCGTTGCGAGCGAAAGTTCCGTGCCGCTCGATCGATCTCATTCGCGAGCACGGAAAGCTCGCTCTGCCGCATTACATCATCGCGAGGTGGATCCCGCCGACGCCGAGGACTACCAGACCGTCTATGCGTCGCATGAGGGGCGATCGCTGCGCCGACCGCGGGTCTGCATTTTACCGACGAGGTTTTTCGGGCGCTCGCCGAAGCGGGCGTCAGGCGCGCGTTCGTGACGCTGCATATCGGGCCGGGAACTTTCGCGCCGCTGCGCTCCGATGTGGTCGAGCAGCATTCGATGGAGGCCGAGTGGTACGTGATGCCGCCCGAGACCGTCGAGGCGATCGCGCATGCGAAGCGCACCGGAGGGCGCATCATCGCGGTCGGCACCAGCAGCGTGCGCACGCTGGAATCGCATGCGGTCACGGGCGACACCGAGGGCTTCACCGGGCTCTTTATTCATCCGGGCTTTCGCTTCAAGCTGGTGGACGCGATGATCACCAACTTCCATATGCCGCGCACGACGGTGCTCGCGCTGGTGATGGCGATGGCGGGACGTGACAAGATTCTCGCCGCGTATCGCGACGCGATTCGTCATCGCTACCGCTTCCTTAGCTACGGCGACGCGATGTTGATTCTGTGAGGACGAGCCGCATCGAGTTCGAGCTGCGCGGTCGAGCCGACGGCGACGCCCGCACGGGGCGCATCGTTACGCCGCATGGCGCAGATCGCCACGCCCGCCTTTATGCCGGTCGGGGCGCGGGCCGCGGTAAGGCGATGGCGCCCGACGAGTTTTGGTCGATGGGCTACGGCTGGTGCTTGCCAATGCGTACCATCTCGCGGTTAGGCCGGGCGCCGACTGGTCCGTGACATGGGCGGCGTTGCGCACTTCATGGGATTTCGACGGCGCGGTGCTACTGACTCGGGCGGTTTCCAGGCGATGAGCCTCGCGAAATCAATTCGATCGATGAAGGGGGGATTCACTTTCGATCCCATCTCGACGGCCACGCCCAAGCACGGGCAAGGAGAAGGACGAGGCGGGCAGGAAATCGACATCCAGCAGCAGCTAGGCGCCGAC
>CAVQAR010000033.1:0-3699 GCA_963710425.1 uncultured delta proteobacterium | reverse complement strand
CGTTATTAAGGACGCTCGCCGTTCGGATGCGCGCCTCAATCGAGTCGATGGCTGCTCGCAGTCGGCGACTGCGTCGATTACTTCGTGCGCTCCTGCTGCGGCGAGCTGAGCTTGCGTGCACTCTGAGCGGCGTTGCTTGCTCCGCTGGCGCGAGCGCGGCGAAATCCTCCGCCGACAAGCCGATCATATTGCCGGTGCGGGCGACGCCGATCGTCCACACGCCCGCGTGCAGCCCTTCTTCGATATCTACGGGGGTGTCGCCGATTTTTACGATCGCCTCGAGCGGCTCGACCTTTAGGCGGATGGCGTTGGCGAAGATCATCCACGGATGCGGGCGGCCGGCGCCGACGTCATCCGGTGTGATCGCGCAGTCGGGCGCATAGCCCTGCGCGGCGGCGGGCCGGCAGTACCATCTCGAGCATCGCGCGCGTGTATCCGGTCGTGCTACCGATTTGATTCCGCGTTTACGAAGTCGCGCGACGGTTTCCGCGACTCCATCGATCACGGTCGAGTATTTCACCAGGCATTCGAGCTGGAGCGGCAGGAAATTCGCGAACAGTTTTCGACGTCCGCCTCGGTCGGATCGCGCCCGACGGCTTTGCGCCATCGAGCGGAGACGCTTTCACTGAAAATAATCTTTCGGATGTGATCGATTTTCAGGACGCCCATGTCGCGACGCGCTTCTTCTTCCGAAATGGGAACGCCGCGCTGCGCAAACACTTGTTGCAAGACGCGCACCGGCGCGAGGCTGCCGTGATCGACCGTCGTGCCCGCCCAATCGAGAATGACTGCCTTCACCGGCCCTGAATACGGCTGCCTCATTATATGTGCATCTCGCGGATCATCTGTTCGGCCAGCCCGAACGACAAGGTCATGCCGGAGCCGCCGACCGCGGTGACGATTCGAACTCCGGGCGCGGCGTCGATCGCGACCCACGATTTCTCGGGATGCTTGGCGTACACACCGTACCATCGCTGCGCGATCGCCAGGTCCGGCGCGACCAGGAACTCGCGCACGTTTTTCATCACAAGTTCGTCGATTTCGGTTTTGTTGAAGATATCCACGGCCAGACCGTACTCGTGCGAATCGCCCAGCGTCAGAGCGCCGTCCGCGGTCTGCGAGATCGAGCGTGTGGATCGCGAAGCGATCGTAGTCGGCGAGCTCGCGCGAGACCCGCTCCTTATATTTCGGCAGAGTCGCGGTGCAGATTTCAAACGCGGGGTAGAATCGCAGCGTGAGGCCCGCGGCAAGCGCGGGGCCGAGTTCCCAGCCGTTTTTCTGCGGCGCGGTGCGCATCATCTGCAGTTTGCATCGATCGATACCGCTCGTGGCGAATAATTCTGGAAAGAGAGTTTCGAAATCGTCGCCGCCGCAGACCACTGCGTGCGTGGCGTCCCAGGTTTCCGATCCGGCTTCGATGCGCGGTAACTGAATCGATCGCACTGCTGTACCGAAGCGGAATTCGACGCCGAATTTTTCGCCGAGATAGCCGGCAGCTTCGCCAGGATTTGCCGTGGATCGATGGTGAGTTCGGTAGGACTCCAGATGCCACCGAGAAGTTTTTCAGGGTTTACGGATTTGCTCTTGCTTGAGCACGTCAGCCGGGTGACAGCCAGGTGCAGGTGTAGCCGAGCGCGGGGCCGCGCTCCACGAACTCATGCGCGACATCCGCCTCATCCTGATGATAGACGACGTGAAGCGAGCCGGTCGGACGACACTCTGATCCAGATGCGTCGAGGATCTCATTCCAGATTTGACGACTGCGCATCGCCATCTGATGAACGACACCGGCGCGTTGCCCAATCGGCCAGATCATCCCGAAGTTACGTACCGACGCGCCCTGCGCCATCGGCGTGCGCTCGAACACGACCACCTTGTGCCCGCGCTTCGCCGCGAAGTACGCATGCGCAAGGCCCAGGATACCGGCGCCGACGATCGCCACGTCCACCTGTCGATTCGAACTCATTGCAACCCACAGCAATAGCACTTGACGCCGCCGTGGTCAGCGTCTTGAAGGTCGGGCGGCATTCCAGCAGGCTTGCGCGCCGTGACAGATTCGGAGCGCGTTTACTGCGGCGTGCAGCGATGCTTTGGTGTTGGGCGAAAGTGTCGGGAAGCTGTTGCGCAATTCGTAGGGATCGGTTGCGTAATCGTGATACTCGCGAGTCCCGTCATCGTATTCGACATAGACTGAATCGCGCGCGGATCGCCTCGTAGCTCGGCGGGTTGCCGCTGCGTCTGTGAGGAACGTCAGGGTCACTATCGTCCCCCAACTCATTCAACGGCCCGTGATGCTCGATCAGCGCCAGCGTGCGCCACTCCGAAACCTGTTTTCCCGCAGCAGCGGTACGAGGCTGCGGCCATCGACGGTTGCCGGAACGCTGGCCCCGGCGATCTCGGCAAAGGTCGCGCAGAGATCGGTATTCTCGACAATCTCATTAATAACCTGCGCCGGTGCTACTCCCGGCCCGGTGACGACCATCGGGACATGGATGTCCGTATCGAATGCGGTCATCTTGCCCGGCATCAGGCGATGCTCGCCCATGTGAATGCCGTTGTCGGAGCTGAAAATAAAATAAGTGTTTTTCTCCTGCCCGAGCAGCTGCAACCGCAGCCTCGATCTCGCCGATCATCTTGTCGATCGCGAGCACCGATTGGGCGCGCATCCGGAATTTTCGATTGATCGAAGACATGTCAGAGTCAGAAAGCGGCGGGAACTTTGTCAGCCATCCGGCCGCGTTGGTGTCCGGAGCGGCATTAAAGCCGGCGTGCGCGGCGCCATTAGTTTAGGGAACGCATGCGCGTCGCGCGGAGCGGGAATATAAGGCGCATGGGGCGCAAAGGTGGCGATCTCGACGAAGAAGGGCGTTTCCGGATTTCTGGATGAATCTGATCGCGTTCCGCGAGGGACGTCCGTCATATAGTCCCTGCGTTGCTTCCCGTGGTAGACGACCTTGCCGTTCTTGTTCAGCGAGTACTTGAACCCCTCATAGCCGTCACCGGCAACGTCCCATTCGTTCCATCCTGTTGCGGGGCCATTTGTACCCGGTCGGTAGCCGTTCAAATACTTTCCGAGCATCGCGGTCCGGTAACCATCGCGCTGAAGCGCTACTGCGAACGTGTTTGGCTCGTTGCCATGAGCGATGAATGCGCCGTAGCCGCCGTCAGGTTCGACGTTGCGAAACACCCCGGTGTTGTGAGGAAACTCGCCTGTGAAGATCGATGAGCGCGACGGGCAGCAAAGCGAATCCGTGACGAAGTAATTGGTAAAGGTGGCGCCGTTTTTCTCCATCTCCCGCACATGGGGCATAAACTGCAACAGGTTGATCGAGAGATCGTCGGTCAGCACAAAGATAATGTTGGGACTTCCGATCGGCGACGGGTGTGCGGCGGGAACTATCCACGGACCGGGCCCGGTGGATCCCCGCCGGAAGCATGCTTCTTTTTAATGCGACATGAATAGGCGGCTTGCACGAAAAAACCAGAAAAATTGGCACCAGCGCAATCAGCAGTCGCAGCCATTTTCTTCGCGATACAGCTGTCTTTCGATGTGCAGCCAGAGGCGACAAGTCCCTTTAAGAGAACAGCCCGGCTGCCCATTCGCCGCAGAACGAAAATCCGCGCTCGACTCTGTGGCTGCGCATATAAGGACGTTCCGGTCTCGGCAAAGGTTACATATCGGGACGGAGGTCAGGGAGT
>CAVQAR010000032.1:0-4372 GCA_963710425.1 uncultured delta proteobacterium | reverse complement strand
TTTTTCGCGACCCTCGGTGATGTACCGATAGCCGGCCAGGAACATATAGACGAGGATCGCGGCGAACATCGGAAACACAATCCCGATTACCAGGCCCGCGTGAAGCAAGCGGAATTGCGCGTAAGCGTAGAAGCCGACCAGCAGGATCGCGCCCATCACCGCCGACGACATTGCTGATAGCCACGCGACGCCAAGCGCCATCGCTATACCGATAAGGAGGGTCGCAAAGAAAGATATCTCGACGCTCTCGTAGGAGCGCCGAATGAAATCGCCTTGAATAATGTTGTCGAGCGCGTGCGCGTGGATCTCGACGCGCGGCATATCGCCGTCAACCGGGGTCACACCGCGATCGCCGAGTCCGTGGGCAGTCGCGCCGACCAGAACGATCTTTCCCGCCAATTTCTCCGGTGCAATTTTGTGATTGATGATGTCGGAGATCGAATAATGCGGGAAAGGATCGGCGCCGCGGCGGAAATTGATCAGCATCTGCCCCCGCTCATCGACCGGTATCTGCACTCCGGCGAGTGACACGCCCGACACGCCATTGCGATCGACCCCGAGCATCATTGGCGCGCCTTCCGCGAACGCGTCGGCGACTGCCATGAATATCGGCACGCAGTAGCGATTGTCGAAGCGGATCACCGTCATCTCGCCGCGGACTTCACCGTCCGCGTCCGAGTCCACATCGAAGTAGCCGATCGAGTGTGCTGCATTATCAAGGATCGCATAGGGCGGCTGATACGCCCGCGCTGTGATCAATTCGTGCGGCGTGCCCGGCGCCTGCCGGACGATCCCGTAGCTCAGCGGCCCCGGCGGCCGAATCTTATCGGTGAACCCCGAGCTCTTATCGACGTAATGACTCTTGAAGTGATGGCTCTGGAAAGCGTATCCGAGCACAGTCATGCCCTGCGATTTCATCGCGTTCGCAAATGCTTCGTCGTTGCTGGGACCGAGGACATCGATGATTGACTGGCCGGTAAGACCCAGTTGCGCGAGCTTCTGACTTATGTCGCCGCGCGCTACGTCGCTCTTATCGGCTTCGCTGAAGATCGAATCGAATCCGATGACCTTGACCTTGTAGTCCTTGAGCGCGTCGACCAGCCGGGCGAGCACGATTCGCGGCCACGGGAATTGCCCAAGTTGCGTGATGCTCTTGTCGTCGATCGCGGCAATCACGACCAGGCCCGACGAGGGATGCGGAGCGATGGTATTGATCCGAAGGTCGTACGCGATCAGATCCATCCGATCGAAAGCTTCGATGAAGCGATCGTGTGCGACGAAAATGAAGCCGAGCAGCACGATCCCAAACAGGAAGGTTCGCCACGAGAATCTGAGATGTGAAGATTTCGCGCTCGCCATCGTTTAGCGATTCGAGCTTAGCGCGCCGCAGCCTCCACCGCTATTCACCGAGCGGTCGTTAGGATGCGCGTGAAATTTCGCGACTATCGAACCAGCTCAGCTGTTTGTACATGCTGATCTGGCCGTACTGATGCGCGTTGCCGTAGCCCGCCTGCGCGCTCACGCCAAGCTGCCAGGGCCGGTAGTAGAAGCCGAGATCGGGACCGCCCTGCCCCTGCGCGTTGCTCAGGAAGCCGCCGAAGTACATCGCACCGCCGATGCCGCCGAGGACCATGTACTTCTCGGTCGAAAGCAGTATCGCCTGCAGATCGATTTCGCTGCTCTCCACCCCATTTTGCCAATCGTAAATCGTGCTGAAGGAAGCATTGATCGGATGCTGACTATGGAGCCAAAGCCAACTCGAGAAATCGCCTTCGACAATTGTGGCGTCGCTGTCCGCCACGTCGTGCCCCGCCGAGACGTACAGATGCGTGCCGGGACAAAGCGTGAAATCAGCACCGCCCTGGAAGCGTCCGAAGTTCAGCCGTGGGAAACTGCCGCTACCCGGCGCCAACGGACTCTCGAAGCCCTGGCCGATCCACAATTGGTAGCCGGTCGCGCGGCCGAAAAACCCGACGTACGGAGTGACGCTTTGCTCGACCTGCACGCCTTCCTGCAGGACGCCGTATTTGTCGCTGATGAAGCCGCCGCCGAAAAGCGTCGCCTGAAGGAGCCCCGGCGTCTGCAGCGAGAAGAATCCTGGGTAGGTGTCCTCAAACCATTGCGCATGCGCCGGCGATGCAATTGTGATCGCGCTCAACCCCACCAGCAAGGCGACCGTAGTACAAATTCGGCATATTCGATTTTTCACCACTTCTCACCTCCCCCCGCCAGTGCCTGTACTCGTCACAGTCGTCATGTTCACGCATACCGGACACGCCGGCACCGGTGCAGCGCTCGAGCCCGGCGCCGCTCCCGCGAAACTGGCGCCGCCGGCGTTGGCGCTCTCGAGAGAAACCGCGCCGGTCATCGACAACGGTCCGGATTCAGTCGGAGGCTTGTCGCATGGCACCGTCGCCTCGTAGCCCGCGCGGACATCTTCGCCCGTATTAGGTGAACCAATCTGCGCCAGGTTCACGGTGCCCTGGTACACGGAGACGTCAGTGTACTTTTCGCATCCCTGGTATCCGGGCCTGATTACATTCTCGCTGTACGCTGTGTCGAACTTGGTTCCTCGCACCGCCGCGACCGCGTTGGGAGTATGCACCTGATAGTTGGCGCCCGCGCCCCCCGATCCGGCATTGACCAGCGATCGCATGACGCCGGAGAACAGGCTTACGCGAGTCGGTCCGCCGCCAAGTGTGAACTGATCGAGCGCGATGTTAGTGCCGGGGCCGACTTCGAGCCGGCTTTGATCGTTGAGTATGAGGACCGCGTGACCGTTGGCGCCGGTGATGATTCGGTCGCCTACGTTCACTCCGACGCCGGACGCAGCTCCGATGGTTGCGCCACCCGTGCGCTGAATCTGCACCGGACCGTTCACCGACTGGAACGATCCAGCGGCAGTCTGGGCGAGTGCGGTTCGAGATGCCACAAGCAGCGCGCTAACGAGCAACAACCCCGCAGCAACTCCGGCGCTAAAATGTATTCGGTCTCGACGCATCTATTGGCGCTCCTTTACGCTGGCGCTCTTCTTGTATTTGTACGAGTTGGGATTTGTCAAATGGCCGGGCTAACTACCCGTAATTGCAGCGCAAAATAAAAGGGCGCGAGCATCGCTCACGCCCTTCTCGTCCCAAAATTATATTCCGCGCATCTTGCGCTGGAGGTTGCTGTCCTACCGCTTGGAGTATTGCGGCCGTTTGCGCGCCTTGTGACGACCGTATTTCTTGCGCTCAACCTCACGCGGATCGCGCGTCAGCATCCCGCCCTTGCGCAGCGTCGGCCGCAGCGTCTCAGTCGCGGTGATTAGCGCGCGCGAAATTCCGAGGCGGACCGCGTCGGCCTGCGCGGCGATTCCACCACCCTCGACGCTCGCGAGCACATCGTATTGCCCGACGGTCTCGGTTACCTCGAACGGCTCGAGGATTCGCATGCGCGACGTCGGACGCGGGAATTAGTCCTCGAGGGTACGCTGGTTGATAGTGATCGTGCCGCTGCCGGCAAACATACGGACGCGCGCGACAGAGGTCTTACGCCGTCCCGTGGTCCAGATGATATTTTTCTTTTCGGCCATTTGAAATTTCGTACCTTGGTAGACGCTCACCTATTTGGGCTTTTGTGCTGCGTGCGGATGCTCGGCGCCGCGATAGATTTTCAGCTTGTTGAAAATCTGATGGCCGAGTCGATTCTTCGGCAGCATCCCCTTGACCGCGATTTCGAGCAGCCGCTCCGGCTTCTCGTCGAGCATCTTGCCCGCCGAAGTCTTGCGAATTCCGCCAGGCCACGTCGTGTGGCGATAGTACACCTTGCCCTGCAGCTTCGATCCGGTCAGGCGCACCTTGGCGGCGTTGATGATGACGACGAAGTCGCCGATATCCTGATTCGGGGTGTAATCGGGACGCGTCTTGCCAGTGAGAAGGCTCGCGGCGCGCGAAGCGACTCGTCCGAGTGCTCGCTCGCTCGCATCGATCACGACCCAGCTACGATCGCGCAGTCCATTCTCTCGCGAGATGCTGCGGGTTTGTTCGGTCAGCTTCAAATTCGTACACCTTGATAAAATCAATTTTGGCGGGGCCGATGGGATTTGAACCCACGACTTCCGACGTGACAGGCCGGCGTTCTAACCGGGCTGAACTACGACCCCGCCCGAACCATCTGTTGTGACATTTTCCAGCCCCCGTAGCAACAACGCTCCGCGCGCAACGGGCGCGCGCATGCTGCGCGCGAGATCCTTCACTGCGTTCAGGATGACACAAAAACCGAGCGCCCCCACGCGTCATTCTGAGCTGCTGCGGCGAAGAATCTCAACGGACGCTCCGGCGTCCGTCACTCGGCACCTCGCCTACGCGACGCGGCGCATCAACTCCAAAAT
>CAVQAR010000031.1:0-27086 GCA_963710425.1 uncultured delta proteobacterium | reverse complement strand
GCGGCCGGACGCCGCTTTCCCGCTCGCGATGCTCGCGTCCCCAACATGACGCCGCGCACTTGCGCGCGGCGTCCCGGGCAGCATTAATCTCCTACGTGCCCTCCTTCTACGATTTCGCCGTCGTCTGCCAATCCCTCAGCCAGACTCAGAGCCGCCTCCAGATGGCTGAAGAGGTCGGCACCTTCCTCGCCGCGCTCGACCTCGATGAAGCCGAAATCGCCGCGCGATTCATGGTCGGCCGAGCGGTCGAGCAGGGCGAGGAGAAGCGCCTGCAGATCAGCGGCCGCGCAATCTGGAAAATCGTCGCCGAGATGACCGACAGCGCCGACCAGGGCGAGGACATCTTCACCGCCGCCGAAGATTTCGGCGAAGCGGTCGAGATGACGCTCAAGCTTCGCGCCGACTGACCCTGAACCCACGCTCACGATTCGCGAGCTGAACCACGAAATTCGCCGAGATCGCCGCAATCGAGGGACGTCACGCGCGCAACCGCAAGCTCGACGCATTGCGCGATCTGTTCGAGCGCGCCTCGGCGTTCGAAGGCAAGTACGTTGCCAAGATTCTGATCGGCGAGATGCGCCATGGCGTGAGCGAAGGCCTGATGCTCGAGGCGATCGCGAGGATGAGCGCGCGGCCGGTCGCCGAAGTTCGCCGGATTCACATGCTCGAGGCCGACCTCGGCCGCGTAGTGCGGATGATTCGTTCGCCGGGCGCGGAGAAGTCGGTTGCTGAGAAGTCTTCGGCCGCGGTCAAACCGCTCAAGCCGATGCTCGCGTTCCCGGTTGACGATATTGCGGAAGCGTTCGCGACGCTCGGCCCCGAACTTTCCCTCGAGCACAAATTCGACGGCGCGCGCGTGCAGATTCATCACGCGGCCGACGGCGGTGTGCGAATCTTCTCGCGCCGGCTGAACGAAATCACCGAGAGCATTCCCGACGTGGTCGAGGTGGTGAATCGAATCGGATCGCGTCACGCGATTTTCGACGGCGAAGTGATCGGCGTGGACGCGTCGGGGCGCCCGGCCGCATTTCAGGATCTGATGCGCCGGTTTGGACGCACCCGCGACGTCGAGAAAGCCCGCGTCGATCAGCCACTGAAACTTTACGTGTTCGACGTGCTCGCGCTCGACGGCGCCTTGACGATCGATCGTCCATGGGCCGACAGAATCGCGATGCTCGAAGAGTTGCAGTCGTCAGCCGGTCTCGAAATCGTCGAACGAATTATCAAGCCAGATCTCGCTCGCGCCGAGAGCTTTTACGCCGACGCTGTCGCCGCCGGATATGAAGGCGTGATGGCGAAATCGCTCGCGAGCGCGTACACCCCGGGCGCGCGCGGTCGCGGATGGCTCAAGATAAAGCACACGCGCACGCTCGACCTGGTGATTGTCGCCGCGGAATGGGGTTACGGACGACGTCACGGTTGGCTTTCCAACTATCATCTCGCTGCGCGCGATCCGAAGAGCGGCGGTTTCGCGATGCTCGGCAAGACGTTCAAGGGTCTGAGCGACGATCAATTCCGCGCGATGACCGAGCGGCTGCTCGCGCTCAAGACTGACGAGTCGCACGGGGTCGTGACCGTTCGCCCCGAGGTCGTCGTCGAGGTCGCATATAATGATATCCAGCGCAGCCCGAACTACGACGCGGGCATGGCGCTGCGATTCGCGCGAATCGTCCGCATCCGCGACGACAAGTCGGCCGAGCAGGCGGATTCAATCGAAACTGTGATCGCTGACTACGAGCGGCAGAAGATATTGCCGTCCGCAGGAAAAGTCTGAAGGCCTAACCGTCGCGCGAATCAGTGATGGTGATGCTGGATGTGGTTGGGCTCGTGCGCGTCGCTGAGCGCCATCCCGATTGCCTCGATTTCCGATTGTCCGAAATCCTCGAGCACGAACGCCTCGACCCCAGCGTCGGTTTCGACTCGCTCGTAAAGATCGCAGCACCACCAGTCAGGCCCCAACTGGCGCGTCCGAATTACGAAAACATTGCCACCAACCACTTCAACCCGTTCCATAAAAGCCACCTCCTCGACATTGGAATGGCCACAGGTGCCGGGAATCAAGATAAATTATTTAGCACAATCAAGTCAGTATGGCTAATGCTAAAATTCAACAAAGTTCAGCCTAGTAGTTGAGTTTTCACGACAATTACCCCCAAAAGACACTGAGAGCAAAATGGCGTCCTCGCCATTTTGCGATTAATACTGGGTGCAGGGGTCACCCCTGCCGAAGGAAGCGTGAAACCCACCGCGGGTTTCACATTTAATTAAGTGATTTATTCCGCCGCGCGAGCGCGACCCACGCAGTGACCGCGTCAGTCGTCGTCGGAAACGCCAAGTCCTGCCACGGGATGTCATCGGGCGCGAAGTAGCAGACTTCGCTGGCCTCCTCTGAAAGCGACGGAGACTCTTTGCCGGGCGTCGCGAGATACACGACGACGGTGATCGCCGCATCGTTGAACACTCCGAGCAGCGGGCCGAGCGCGACGCGCATCCCGACTTCCTCGCGAGTCTCACGAAGTGCGGCCTCGGCGACGTTCTCGCCGAAATCGACGTAGCCGCCGGGGAACGTCCACTTGCCGACTGCCGGCGGATTACCGCGGCGGAGCAACAGGAGGCGGCCCGCGTCGATGACGAAACATCCGGCGACCAGCTTGGGTCCGGGGAACAGCACGAAGCCGCATCGCGTGCATACTTTGCGCTCGGCGTTCTCGGGCATCAGCATGCGCGACTCCATCGCGGCGCCGCACAGCGGACAAAATTTCACCTTGGCGGGATAGTCGCTCTGCACGCGATGGTTGGGGTGGATTGGCTCGCGTTTCTTCATGCGGTCAGGCGCCGCCGCACCAGCGCCTCTCCGATCAGAAGAATCATCGCGGCGAAATATGAACCTGATCGCGTAGCCCTACTTTCTTGCTGAGAGCTTCGCAATCTCCTCGGCCAGAATCGGCACGCCCATGTTGCATGACTGGACGCCCTGCACGACGCACAGCTTCAGCACCTCCATGATCTCTTCTATCGTCACGCCGAGCTTCAGCGCCGACTTGATATGACGGCGCGTGCCCGGCGCATACATGTGCGTGTACGACGCATCGAAGGCGATACTCAGCAGCTCGATCAACTTCGGCGTCATCAGCCCGCTGCCGTAGATCTCGATCCCGGTGGCCATGAATTGATCGGTCCACAGCGGGTCAAGCTCAAAGAAAGGATTCCACGCTTCATTCCATTGGCCCGCCGTGCGCATCTTATCGCACGCGGGAGTGGCTGCCTTCGGACGCTCCGTGGGCTGGACGCCGGCCGCTTTCGCTTCCTCGAGCAGTATCGGCGCGCCGAGGCTGCACGCATGGATCGCCAAAACCGACGCCATCTTCAGCACCATCAGAATCTCTTCACGGCTCGCGCCGGCTTCGAGCGCCGCTCGGATGTGCCGACGTGTGCCGTCGGGATTGAGATTGGTGCACGCCGCGTTTATCGCGATGCCAATCAGCTCGACCGTCTTGCGAGCCAGGACGCCCGAACTCCACGGATTGCTAGTCATCTTCGCGCAAATGTCCGCCCACTCGGGATCCCATTCGCGGATTTGTGCGAGCGCAGCGTCCCACGGCCCTGTTCCTCGAGTCTGGTCTTTGGCTGGCATTGCGGCCTCCTTACTTGAAATGACTCACTGCCGAAAGATCATTGCGATAAAGGCGAGAGTTCCGAGAATCGAGATCATGGCGCCGAGCCACAGCGCCAACGAGCGGGGAACGTCCAGACCTTCAGCGCTACTCGACGAGTGGATGCCCATCGGAGCCGGCCACATGCGCGGTGGGAAGTTTCCCCCCGGTTTCGTACACCCGGAAGCCCTGTTGCCCCGCCGTGCGGTTCGGCGGCAGGCCGAGATTGAACAACGTTTCTTCGACGGTGTTGTACCAGGTTCCGATCTTCATGATGCGGCGGGCGTCGTCCGCAGTTGCAATCTCGCGTCCCAACTCGCGGGAAATGCGGACCAGCTTTTCGACCTGTTTGACGGTGGGCATGCGCTCGCCCTTACGCGTGCCCCAGAGGTTCTCCTCGATGCCGATGCGGCAGTGCTGTCCAAGCACGATACTCATCGTCTGGATGGGCCAGTCCAGGCGCATCATCGATTGATAGGTCCAGATGGAGCCGTGCGGCGTGCGGCGGATCAGCTCCATATAATCGAAGGGATTGCAGCCCGCCACGCCGCCGCCGACCATACTGAAAAAACCATTCATCGGCCCCATGTAGAGGCCGCGTCGGATGAGGCGTTCGACAATTTCGAGATTGTGGACGTGGCCCAGTGCGAAGTACGGCTGAATTTCATGTTGCCGCAGACGCTTCAGATGCTCGATATAAAACTCAGGCCCCGCCTCGGCGACCATCTGAGAATAGTTCCAGATGACTTTGGGATCGGCCATGTGAGTACCGGCCACGTCATCGGCGCTCAGCATGGACGTCATGTCATACTGCGAGGTTCCGATCGCAACGGTGACCTGGTCGGGCTTGGGCGTGATCTCGGCCAGCATGTGCCGGGTGTCGTACGACAGCCACTTTGCTTTGTCGTTCTCATTCTCAGGCGCGAATGAAATCGAGCCGCCCACCTGCAGCACCATTTTGGGCACAGCTTTGCGCAGACGTTCGATCAGGTAGTTGAAGTCGGACATTTTCTTCGAAAGTTTGCCGGTCTGCGGGTCGCGCACGTGGACATGCAGAATGGTGGCGCCGGCGTTATAGCAATCCACCGCCTTTTGGACCTGCTGGTCCCAACTGACGGCAATGTCTTCGGGATAATCGCCGGGAAGCCACGACGGCCCCCACGGAGCCGCGGTGATGATCAATGGGTTCTGATTCTCAGGAAGCAAAGAATCGTCGGTGAAGTACATAAAGATACTCCTTCGTGACTCACTCTCCCCACGCATACCCCGCAGCTGCCGTGGGTGTCTATCTGACTTCGGTCCCATCCGAATCAGCCAGCTTCAACCAGTCGCAGAACTTCCAAGGCGTCCGTGCGTACGGGCATCACATATCAATTGCTTAACTGAGGTTTGGCGCGGCTTCGCGGACCGAGCCTACCTTTGGATTGGTAAGTATCCCTTTGACGCACGTATAGATTTGGGATTTCTATGCATAAAACGCTACTCGATCGTGCAATTTAATCTCGACTTTCCCAATGACGATGCCTGCCCTGAGTACATCAAGGACCAAATCTACCCCAAGGGCATCATCTGCCGCGAGTGTAAACAAGTGCGTCCGATCATTGGTTGTCAAAGCGGAAGGCGTATTCGTGCGACTATTGCGGGACGCACGTCTACCCCTTGGCAGGCACTATCTTTGAGAAGTCGCGCTCGTCTTTGAAGTCGTGTTTTTATGCGATGTATCTGATGGCATCGATACGAACAGGAATCAGCGCGAAGCAACTTGAGCGAGAACTTGATTTAACATATAAAACTGCTGGACGATTTTTCACAACAAATCCGTAAGCTAATGGGTGAAGTTCCCAATGAACCGTCTCTGAAGTGATTTTGAACTCGATGAAACCTTCTGGGGCGGGGCGAGCAAGAATCATCATCGAAGTCAACGAAACAGAGAGCAAGGCATGGGACGCGGGCCGATTGGCAAGACGCCGATTTTCGGAATCCTTCAACGGGGCGGCGGAGTGACAACGCACGTTATTCCCCAGGACGATACCGCAAACATCGAGCCGTACATCAATAAGCATATCGCGCAGGGAAGCCGCATATCGACGGATGAGGCCTACCATTACCGCAAACTGACGGCACTGGGCTACCATCACGGCGTGGTCCGCCACCCTGCAGAGGTGTACGTGGACGGCGAGATTACGACGACCGCATCGAAGATTTACGGTCCACGATCAAGCGGGGAATGTCGGGCGTAATCATTACGTCAGCCCGAAGTACTTGCAGACCTACGTGGATGCGTATTGTTTTCGATTCAACCATCGCGATGATCGCCAGCCGATCCCTCAAGTCCTGAAAGGCGGCGATTCGCAATGTTCGCGACGGCAAGCAGGGTCAGTAATCCCCCATAGGTAAGTAGCCGAGCTACACAAGTTGCTGTCCATTACTGTGGACAACTCTGTCCATTTCGCCCAGATCGAGCGGCGGATAGCTTTACCCAGAGTGGTCTGAAGAGTATAAGATCGATCTGCTTGGAAGGCCGAAAAACGTGGGGTGGGGCCGTGTTCCTAAGATTGAACCCCGAAGGACACGGTTCCCACCCTCCAACCAGAGGAGGCGCATCAGCCATGCGACAACGCGTTTTAGGACACCGCCCCGCGCTCGTCCTGTGAGACGGCAATCGGAACAGTAACGGCTAACGCCGTCGCGGGCCTCCCGCCCTGGGAGGGCAGTATATCAATTCAGCGAACGCAAATATAGTTCGCCCGAAAATGGAGTAGGAAAATGTCGGACATCGAACGAGATATAGAGAGCGTTATTGAGCGGCTGAAGGCGCGCCAATCCGAACTCGCTGGACAATACGGCGTGATCACGCGGGTAATCGAGACGCTGGAAAAATCTCTCAATGATTTGGAATCGCTGCCAGTTCCCTCTAGCGAGGCTGGAGACAGCGGCATGACTGGTCTAATCGAGGACATCGTTGAGGTGCAAAATAGGCAGGCGCGAGATGCTAGCAATCGCAGCGCGCACGATGCTCAACCGGCTGGGCTGACGGATGCGGCGACCTATTTCAATCTCAGCCAGAGTCAGGCAGTGATCAGACTTTTGCGGCTGAAAGGCACTCCCATGCCAATGCTGGAGATTCTCGAAATCCTGAAAACTGCCAACTATCCGTTTAAAGCTAAAGTCCCGTATCAAAGTCTGTTCTCTGTGATGACCCGAGAAAAGACAATAGTGAAACGCGGGAAATTGTGGGGACTCAGGGAATGGTCAGACAATCCGGTAAGTAACGGCACGCCTATCGTACTGCCAGCGCGACGACGCAGAATCAACTTCAAAGAACTTCAGGAACCGTCAACGGCGGGCAAATCGGGGGCGAGCGATACCACGACCGATTAATTTCTTTAGATCATCTCGCGAGAAATCAGACGCTTGCATCTTCTCGACATCGGGATCGCGTAACTTGCCGTCCACGTATGACGGATACGGTTTTTTGAGATTGTCTTTTTCCGCTCGTTTCTTAGCCACGCTGCAAGGATAGCAGCAGAAACTATGCGTAAGATTCGATGGTCGGACGCGGTCGAATACATGTTTGCGTTCTGGCTGTTATTTTGGTTCGGCGGTGTGGGAATCTTTGCGGTTTTGGATTGGCTCGGCGTTCCTTTCCTGCCCAATGTTCTCCTCGTGGTTAGCGCGATAATAGCCGCGATTCTCGTGGAACGGCGATTCATCCAATTACGGAATAGTTGCCCAAATTGCAGAAAAGAATGGTACTTCTCTCATGGCGATTACGTGTGCCCTCACTGTGGCTTGCGTACTATGCGACCGAAATCGCCCTGATTTTTCCCGCAACGTGTTCTGACGGGATACTTACCTTTGGATTGGTTCGCGCTTCTTCATGCGGTCAGGCGGCGCACGAGCGCTTCTCCGATCAGAAGAATCATCGCGGCGACGAGCAGGTACGGATTCATCGAGACGCGGCGCTCGAGGGTGGCGCGCTCGGTCGAGACTTCCGCCGGCGACGGATTGAGCCGTCCTCCGGTCGCGGATGCGAGCTTTTCGAGCAGGCCGTAGTTGGGCTCGGGGCGTGGCAGTTCGGCGTTGGCCGACGGGCTGACGGTAAACGCCAGCGGCGGAAATTTCTTGTCCTTGCCGGCCGGCGATCGCACCTCGAAGTAGTAATTGCCGGGCGCCGGCGCGTCGATCGATCCCGACAGTTCGCCGACGACTTCCTCGGTCAGCGCGGTCTCGGTCCTGCTCCCGTCGGGCCGCGTCACCAGCACGGTCACCAGCCGCGCCGCATTGCCGGGTTCGGCGCTATAATCGGTGAGCTTCATATTGATACGGCCCGCGTTGTAGCCGAGCGCGACGTCGATCTTCGGCTCGGCCGGCATCTCCGGCGTCATCCACGCGAGCAGCCGATCCCACAGCGGCGCGAACAGGTTCGCAGTGACCCACGTCCCCGACCAGCGCCCGCTCGCATCGGTCGTCACCGCCATCACCTTGCCCGCGCCGTATTTCCAGCTTGCGATGACCGGTTCGCGCGTGCCGCCGCGCTCGACGTACATGTCCATCGTGGCGCGCGGCTTGATCTCGGTCGAAACGTAGCCCTTGAGCGGCGGCATCTGCCGCGATGCGAGGTCTTTCAGAACAGCGTCGGGACTTTCGGTGCGCGGCGTGAATTCTTTTTCGACCATCGTGATCTCGCCGCCGTGTGCCTTGAAATCTTCGACGAAAAGCTCGGGCAGATTTTTTGGATTGTCGGTCTGGTAGTACGAGCCGCCGCCGTATTTCGCGATTGCCTGCAGCAGATCGACGTTGGCCTCGGTACCGACCGCCACCGTCGAGATTGTCGTGTCGGCGTCATGATGCATCCGCGAGACCAGGTCGTAGTACATCTCAGGGGTGCCGCCGGTCTCGCCGTCGGTAAGAACCACGACGTGCTTGACCTGCGCGCCGCTGTTGCCGAGCGTCCGTTCCGCCTCGCGCAGTGCGGGAATCAGGAAGGTTTGGCCATGAGCGACGAGCCTGTCGATCATCTGATTGAAATATCCGCGGCTCTGGCCGACCGATTGCAGCGGGATGACCACGAACGGCTGCGAGTCGAATCCGATCACGCCGATCAGATCGTTGTCCTTGAGCGTTTTGGTGACGGTCTCGGCCGCGGCCTTTGCGTAGGTGAGTTTTTCGTTGCGGCCCATCGATCCCGACTTGTCGATAATCAAAACCAGCGCGCGCTTCTTTTCCTTGTGCTGCGGCGGCTTCATCGTCACGGGCATCGCCGCCGCGAGCGGACTGTCCGCGTAACCGCCAAGACCGAAGCTCGAATCGCCGCCGACCATCGCGAGCGAGCCACCGCGGTTCACGTACGCGATCATCGCGTTCTGCGCCGCCGGTGCGATTCGCTCGCTCGGCACATTGTTAATCAGCACCGCGTCGTAGCCCGCGACGGTTCCGTCCCACGCCCCGCCGGTGACCGGCACCACAGTAGGTTCGAGCCCCAGCCGATTGACGACGGTGCCGAGATAGTTCGCGTCCTTCGCGCTGTCGGTGAGAATCAGAACTTTGCGCCGCGTGCCTACCCCGACCCAACCTTTCAGAGAGTCGTCCTCGAGGTATGCGTCCTGCGCAGGATTGTCAGCCTTGAACGACGCGCCATACGAAGCGAGCCCCACGGTTTCTGTGTGCACCGGGAAATCGAAGCGCTGCGAGCCGCGCGCCAGTGTGACTTTGCGCTGATCGATCATCGCGCCGTCACGCGTGATTGCGATTGTGCCGGTCACCGGCGTGTCGTTGAGATTTTCCATCGTGACGCCGAGCTCGAACGGCGCGGCCTTCTCGAGCGCGGGCGGAAGCGATAGCGCCGTCATCGCGACGTTGGGAATCGAACGCGCGCCGGGCGGCGTGAAGATATCGAGGCGAATCTCGGCGTTGACGATTGCGCTGATTGCGCGCTCGGCGTCGCCCCGATTCTGCCATCCGTCGGTAACCATCACGGCCGGCCCGCCGTGCGCGTCGGGATCGGCGGCAATTCGGTAGAGCGCACTTTCAAGATCGGTCGCGCCGGGGCCGCATTCGGCGCATCCGGTATTATTGGCGAATGCCGACTCGACCGCACCGATCGATTGTGGCGCCGCGCTGGTCGCGAACATGTATGCGGGATCTCCCACGCGGAGGCCAAGGTCATCGCGCAACAGCTTGAGCGTCCACGCGCGCATCGCGGGCGTGATACTCGCGCTCGCATCGACGATTGCCGGCCGCGCCGCGCCCTCGGAACGCATCACCTGCTGCGGATTCGCCAGCGCAACCACGAACAGCGCGAGCACGAGCGCTCGCATCAGCGGCGCAAACACGCGCCGAAGCTCGCGCGCATTGAGAATGCCCCACAACAGGACGAGCGCAGGAAGTGCGAGCAGATAGAGCAGCTCGCGATGCGCAAACGTCAAATCGTGCGGCATGCCGGTGGGAATCACACTGCGGCCTCGGCGAGTCGTCGGCGTCGATAGACGATGAAGGCTTCCAGAGCGGCCAGCAGGATGATCGCGAACAGAATGTAGTCGCTCAGCGAAGACTTCTCCAGCACCGGCTCGGCCGCGGAACCAGAATTTGCGGCTTCGACTTTGAGCAGCGGAGAGCTTGAGAGATCCGATTCGGTCAAATCGGCAAGGTTGACCGCGCGCGGCGTCTCAGCGTTGTCCGGACCGACCAGTTCGTAAACTCCCTGCTCCGACACATCAGTGAAAAGCGTGCCGGGTCGAGCGGCTTTCTTTTTTCCCGACGGCAGTATCACGCGCTCGACTCCGGCAGGCACCAGCCACGGCTGTCCGGTTCGATAGCCGCTACTGCTCGAGCCGAGACCGGCGAGATAACTGATCGCATTGAGCGTCAGCACCGACATCGGCAGGTTGCGCTTCCCGAGATACGGGAACGGATTGAAACCAGTAGCGACGAAACGATGCGCGCCGCGCTCGCCCTTGAGTAGCAGCGCGCCGCCGTCGCCGCCGACCACCTGGCTCATCCACGGATGCGTCCCGAAATATTCGCCGCCGCGCAGACTCAGCAGCCGGAAATTCACCGAATCGGTGAGCGTGTCGGTGGTGCGCCATCCGGCAATCTCGACCTTCGAGGTCGGCGTCACCGTCAATCCAAAAACCGGATCGCCCGGCGGCGGCATCACTAGCATCGTGTTGACGGCAGGGATTTCCTTGGGCGTGGCGTACTCGAAAATGGCGAGATCGAAATTGCCGAGTTCGTCCGGCGAGTACGAATCGGGATTCTTTGCGGTCACCGCGACGCCGGGAATCGAATTCAGCCCCTCGGCATCGGCGGGAGTCGGACTGATGAAGAGAATCGACACGTTTTTCACCGAGCCCGCGGTCGCGTAGGCAATGTTGTCGAGCGCGAGCGCGTCGTCGGGTGCGAGTTTCGCCTCGTAGATGCGCGCGGGCGGAATCGCGGGGAATTCGAGCGTCGCGGTCTCGCGCGCGCCGAGCGATTCCTTGGCGTGCGCGACTTCGTTGCCGTCGCCGGTCACGACAATTTGCAGAGTGCGCGTTTGTGGGCTGAAGTTTGCAATCGAAAGACTCACGTGAAGTGCTTCCGCCCCAAGGACTTCGCGCCTCAGTGTGAACGAGCCAATCGCGGCGTTCGCGACCGCGTCGCCGACCGCGATCGGATGAATCCGCGCGGGAACCGGCGTAGCCAATGCGTTGGCGCCGGCAAAGATCACCTTGGCGACGCGCGCTTCAGACGCGAGGTTGCTGAGAAAGTTCTCGAGCGTCGTTTGATCGTTGGGCGCGTCGCTCGGCTTGATTCGCGACAGCGCCAATCGCGCCTCGGTCAGCGTAGTGAACGGCGGGGCCACGCGGCGCGGCTGTGGCGCGGTGATGTAAACAGAAGTTTCGCTGCCGCTATTTTCGACCGCCAACGCGGCGTCCAGCTTTTCGCGTGCGATCTCGAAGCGAGCTTTTCCCCGAGGGTGTCAGCGCCTGCATCGCGGCGGAATTGTCGATCACGACTGCGAGCGGAGTGGTTCTCTTCCAGATGAACGGCCCCGCCATCGCGAGCACTACCAGGCTCAGGATTAAAACCTCGGCGAAGAACATCCAGTCCAGCCGGGGCCATCCGCCGAAACGCTCGCGCCGAAAGCCACGCAACGCGCGGAACGCCAGCACGCTCGAGACTGTCACGCGCGACGGGCGCTCTCTCGCCAGGTACGCCAGCACCAGCGCCGGGACGAGGGCGAAAAATATCAGCGCGCCGGGATAGAGGAGTCCCATGGTTAACTCTTCAGTGCGCCAGGCCGAGATCGCGCGTCGCGCGGACGAAAAATTGCTGGAAGTCCTGGTCGGTCGTGTAGAGCGAGTAGTGCAGTCCGCGTTTCAGGCAGAAGGATTTTATTTCGCGCGTCAGACGGTTCATCGTGTCGCGATATTGCCTTCGCTCGCGCTCGCCGATCGACACGCGCAGCCGCTCGCCCGATTCCGAGTCGATCACTTCGACGTCGCCGTCAAGTCCTTGTCCATTGAGCTCGCGCCCGCCGAGAATCTGCACCGCGGTGAGATCCATCGAGGCCGCCGTGAACATTCCGAGCCCGCGCGTGACCGAGTTGAGCAGCATCAGGAAATCCGAAACGATAAACACCTTGCCGGCGCGCCGAATCGAGAGCAGCTCGGTCGCTAACGAAGCCGCGAAATCGAACTGGCCGCCCGGCTTGAGATCTGCCAGACGGCGCGCCAACTCAACGACTCGATGGCGCCCGGTGACGAACGACGGATTGACCTTCGCGCCGACGCCGCCGAGCACGCGCAGCATCACGCGATCGCCGCTGGCCAGCGCAACGTACGCCAGCGCGAGCGCGGTCAGCATCGCGGATTCGAATTTCCGATCGCCCGCCGGATAGCCCATCGACGCGCTCGCATCGACGAAGATGTACGTCAGCAGATCTTCCTCTTCCTGGAAAAGCTTGATGTAGAGTTTGTCGCTGCGCCCGTAGAGGCCCCAATCGATGTAGCGAAAGTCGTCGCCGGGCGAGTAATGGCGATAGTCGTTGAACTCAAGCGATGAGCCGCGCTTCGGCGACAGGTGCATGCCCCGGCCCAGCCCGGCATAGCGCTGGCGGGTTCTGATCCTGAGCTTTTCGAGCCGGGCAAGAAAACCCGGCGTGAACTCATCGGGCAGTCCGAACATCGGCTACGTGCGCGGCTTCTTGAGCCGTTTTATCACCTGCTCGAGGATCGATTCGGAAGACACGCTTTCGGCCTCGGCCTGGAAGTTGAGCAGCAAGCGATGGCGCAGGCACGGGACGATCGCGTCGTCGATATCGTCGTAGCTCACGCTCACGCGGCCCGCGAGCAACGCGTTAACCTTGGCGCACAGAATCAACGCCTGCGCACCGCGCGGACTCGGGCCGAAGCGCAAATATTGCGAGACCTCGGGAATCGCGCCGGGACCGCCGGGTGTGCATCCGCCGATCACACTGATGATGTAACGTTCGAGCGGCTCGGCCACCATCACCTCGCGCACCAGCGCCTTGAGATCCTCGATCGCGCGCGGCGCGTGAGCCGGATCGAACAGCGGCTGAATCTTGTTTTGCGCGGTGCCGGTGGTGCGGTTGAGAATTTCGCGCAGCTCGTCGGGCTTGGGCGATCCCATCACGACCTTGAAGATGAACCGATCCATCTGCGCCTCGGGCAGTGGATAAGTTCCTTCGAGCTCGATCGGATTCTGCGTGGCAAGCACGATGTACGGCGGATCGAGGACGTAGGTGGTGCCGAAGACGGTGACCTGATGCTCTTCCATCGCTTCGAGCACGGCCGATTGCGTCTTGGGCGTCGCGCGATTGATCTCGTCGCCCAACACCATGTGCGCGAAGATCGGTCCCTCCTTGAACTGGAACTCGCGATGCCCCTCGGCCTCGGTCAATACTTGAGTGCCGATGATATCCGAGGGCATCAGGTCGGGCGTGAACTGGATTCGCTTGAAGCTGAGCCCGAGCGTCTCGCTGGCCGCCTTGACCATCAGGGTCTTGCCGAGTCCGGGGACGCCTTCGATCAAAATATGGCCACCGCAGAACAGCGCGGTCAGCAGCTTGCGAACGACGTCACGATGGCCGACGATCACGCGCGCAACTTCGCTCTCGGCGCGCGAGAAAATCTTGCGAAAATCCGCGACCCGCTGATCGGGTGAAATTTGCTGAGGAGCCGCTCCCATCCGTTGTCCTTCCTTGTCCTGAATCTAGTGAATCATGTCGCGATAGCGCGGCGGCACCAGTTGTCGTTCGTCAGGCGGCGCGTCGTCGCTGGTCGGTGCAAGCGGAGCATTAACATACGCGGTCGTCGCCTTGGGCCGATCGGTGTCGAGAATAGTTTTGCCGCCGCTGCCCGAAATCGGCGTGCCCGGCAGTTTGAACACGACGTAGCGCGCATCTTTGATATCGACGCCCGCGCCCTTTTCGCCGGGCTTCAGGAAGCGCTGCGCATTGGTGGACGTCGGCATCTCGCCAAGATGCGTATCGCCCATGTTCGAGCCCATGTCTTTATTATTTTTTGGATTGCCGCCAGCCGAGGGAATATTGCGATCGCCGTTGGCGCCCGGCTTCGGAATATCGCCGGGTCGATTGGGATCGGGCTGGCTGCCGCTCTTATCGCCGGGCTTGTTCCCGCCGCCCTGGTTCTTGTCGTCACCGGGCTGATTGTCGGGACCGGGATTTTTTGCGTTAGCGCTTTCGACCTGCGCGTCGGCCTTTGCGAGTTCGTCCTGCAGTTTGATGTTCGACGGATCCTTGTTCTGATTGTTCTGGTCGTTCTTGGCCGATTCCTTTCCGCCGTTGTTCTTGCCTGAATTGTTTCCGCTGCCGCCCTTGCCCGAGCCCGGTTTATTGCCGCCCGCATTCTGACCGGACCCGGTCCCAGCCTTGCCCTCGCCGGTGCCCGTACCTGAAGAGTTGCCCTGACCCTGGCTCTTGCCGCTGCCGTTTCCGCTCTGCGCGTTGGACTTGCCGGTGCCCTGATTTTTTCCGGACTGGCTGTTGTTGCGCTTTTCGGCGGCCTTATCGGCCTGCTTCATCGCATCCTCGATGCGCTTCTTCTTCTCTTCGGGCGGCATCTTGGAATTTTCCAGCGCGTCGGCGGCGGCGCGAATTTTATCCGCGAGCGCGGTATCGTCGGAACTCTTCGCGGTCTTCGCGATTTCCTGGGCGATCGCGCGCAGCTTGGCCGCTTCTCTACTTTCGGGCGTCGGCGCGCGGACTAATCCCAAGGTGGCAAGCACCATCACGAGCGCGACCAGGCCGGCAAAAATCGATGAGCGCTTGAGCGGCTCGCCCGCCTTGAATTTGAATTCGCGGCGCACGTCGAGGCCGCCGAACAGCGCAATCGCACGGCGCCACAGAACCGGGAACAGCGGCGTGCGGAGCGCACGGCTGCTTTGGGGCGTCGACGGATTCGCAAGTGTGGCGAACGTCACGATCTCCTGGTTGCATTCGAGCAAGTCGTCGAGCTCGGCGGCGGCGGCAACGAAGTCGTTAGCACGCCGATACGCGCGAAATGCCATCAGCAGTCCGACCGCCAGCACCACCAGGCCGGCGCCGATCAATGCAAGGCTCAGTTCAACGGCGTGATCGGACGCCAGCCAATATCCGTACTGTCCCCAGGTCAAGTCGCCGATCGAGTCGAGCAGAAATCCGAGCGCGATTGCGGTGAGCGCCGGCACCACCGCGCACAGCATCACGCGCATTGCGGCTAGCCGCGCGATTCGCGCACTGGCAGCGCCGATTGTCTCGACCGGATTGTCCACAGGATAGAAATTATAGCCTAATCGACACAGATGCGACCGTCCAATCGGCGGCTTGAAGTGGTTATTTTACCGATGCTGCAGCTGGTGCCGCCGGCGCTTTTCGCTCGGACGCTATGACGCGGCGATGCTCGTCGTACGATTTCGAAAAGACATGAGTGCCGCCTTCGCGCGCGACAAAATAGAGATAGTCGGTCGGCGTCGGATTCAGTGCCGCTTCGATCGATTTCAAACCCGGATTCGCGATTGGACCCGGCGGCAAGCCGGTGAAGTCGTAAGTATTGAAGGCCGACGTCGTATGCACCGCGTTCGCCGCCGACTCCTTGGCGCCGTCGAGTTCGTACTCCGCCGTCGGATCGGATTGCAGCGGCATCCCTAACTTCAGCCGATTGTAAAATACGCCTGCGATCAGAGGTCGCTCGCTCGGCGCCTTGGCTTCCTTCTCGACGATCGAGGCCATCGTGACCAGCCGGCGCGCGTCGAGGCCGACCGCGAACATCCGCGCTTCCACCTGCGGCGTCAGGACCTGGTAAAACCGGGCGAGCATCGCGGCCAGCACGTCGTTGGTCTTCGCGTGCGGCGAAAATTTGTAGGTCGCGGGAAACAGGTAGCCCTCCGCGCCGAGTGGCATCAGGCCGAGCGCGCGGACGATATCGCCGTCGCGGGCGGCATTCTCGAATTCGTCCTCGCACACCAGGCCGGTCGCGGCGACCCGCTCCGCGATCTCATGTACCGACAGACCTTCAGGAATCGTGATTGTCACGACGACGAAATCGCCCTTGACCAGATGACGCATGACGTTGGGGACGCGTTCGTCACCTTTGAAAGCATAGTCGCCCGGCTTGATCTGACTCGCAGTCCCGCTTATCCGGCCGTAAAAGCGCAATGCAATCTCGCTCCGAACGACGCCGGCGTCGGCCAGCGCCCGCGCGATTTGGCGAAACGACTCGCCCTTTTCAATCGTGACTTCGCGCGGCGGCGCGAATTTTTCGGTAGGACTGAGAAAGTAGTACGACAACGCGGCGTACGACGCACCGACAATGATCGCAATTACAAGAAGTGACGCACCGAGCTTCATCTAACTGGAAATTATATTCCAAGCCGCGATTTTGCATCAGTCGCCGCCGCGCGGGATTTTGTCCGGATGCGCTTGCATCCAGCCCTCGAGGATCACCACCGCCGCCAGCGCGTCGATGCCTCGTTTGCGCTTGCCCTTCCGGGCTGGCATGTCGGTCAGGCGATCGCGCGCTTCGAAGCTGGTCAGGCGCTCGTCGAACATCTCGACGTTGACGTGCAGCTCGAGCGCCAGGTGTGCGGCAAATTTCCGCGCGGAAACTGCGGCAGGACCTTCGCTGCCGTCCATGTTGACGGGCAGTCCGATGACGAATATGCCGACGCGTCGGTCGTCGAGCATAGCGGCAATCGCCTTGATATCTTTCTTAAGCGCGCGCCGCGCGACGATTCCCAGCGGATACGCGCCGATCGAGGCCGCATCAGTAACAGCAACCCCGATTCGCCGGCTCCCGAGATCAATAGCTGCAATCGCCATCGACTTGGACAGTAACAATTTTTCTGAGCGTAGGTGCTATAGCTTCCGCATGCGTTCAATGGCCATCAGCATCGCGAATCTCGCTATCGCACTCCTGCTCTGCCCCGTATTGGCGTGGGGATGGGGGAATGACGGGCACAAAATCGTTGCAGTCATCGCGGCTGACAACCTCACGCCCGAGGCTGCGAGCCACGTGGCGGACATCCTGGGCGTGACGGCGGACAAAAGATCGATCGCAGCTGCGATGGAGGCTGCTTCGATCCGTCCGGATACCGAGTTTCGCGACGAAGATAAATCAACGGCGCCTTGGCACTTCATCGACATTTGTCTGCAGGACCGGCGATCAGACGTTGCCGCGCGATGTCCCGGCAACAACTGCGTGACCGCGAAAATCGACGAATATTCCAAGCGCCTGAAAGACCGCAATTACGACCGCTGGGGCGCCAAAGGCGATCTCGCGTTCCTCATCCATTTTGTCGGCGACATCCATCAGCCACTGCACGCTGCCAACGACGAAGATCGCGGCGGCAATTGCGTCCCTGTCGATTCGCGCTCCCGCGAAAAAAATCTTCACGCGACCTGGGATACCACCGTGGTGCGCGGCCTCGAATACAACATCGATTCCGGCCGGCCCGAGCCGACCGCGCACAAATTGGAACGAACCTACGCGGCTGAGAGAGAGGCCGATTCCTGGATTGCCGCGGACCAGATCGCGTGGGAATCGAATCAATTGGCGCGTGACGACATCTATGGTGCGCTGCAAATCCCGATCGAACCCTGCCAACCGGCGATCAACGCCTGCCTCAATCCCGCGGGACGTCCCGTCGAACTGGACTCTTCATACATGAATCGCGCCGACACCCTAGCGGGTCATCAGCTGGCGAAAGCGGGATTCAGGCTTGCGAGCCTGCTCAACGAAATCTGGACGCAGCCCGCTGCGCCGACCGACGCGACGGCCGCGACGAATCCTGTGCTCGCGCCGCTTCCTTCGACGACGAATCCCGTCGGTCAGATTATCGGCAATCGACGTAGCAAGATCTACGCATGGCCCGGTTGCGGGACCTACGACAAGATGGCGCCCGAGAATCGCGTGCTCTTCCCGAGCCGCGAGATCGCTGACCAACAAGGCTATCGGATGGCTCGCAATTGCCCTTAGTGCATCCTGTCTCGATACGGCGCAGCTGATTCCGCGCGATGGTCAATTTGTACCGTTTGTAACCTGAACTGCGTGAATTCCTGTCGCTGCCGTAACCAGAACAGCAAACACCTGACACGTCCAGCTTGCGTTGGATAGCCGAATCACCTAGCTTCGATCGCGATGGCAGCTCGGGGGAGAAGCTTCAGGGGATATCCACGTGCGATTACGGCTTTAGCCGTTGCTCTGATCGCGACAACTGCCGCACTATTTCTATTTTTCCAAGCAAATCCGCAGACTTTTTCCTCTCCGCTCGACACTCTCAGCTCTCAATTTGACGCCGGCAAGGACGGCAACGACATTGTCGAGCAGGCTGAATCGGCCGAACCCGCTCCGCCCTCGATCACCATCAGCACGATGCTCGACCGCACAGCGCCCATCGAGAGCTATCTTCGCCAAGCAGGGATGGAGCCGGGCGACGCGCATCAGTGGGCGTCGTATATCCAGCAGATTACCGCGAATCGGTATTTTCATAGCGGCCACCCGCTGACGCTATATAAGGATCCCGAGACTGGCGAGATGCGCGGCCTCAAATACGATCTCGACCAGAATAATACCGTCATCGGGGCGAGCCTCGGCGCCGGTGTCCTCAAGGCTGCCATCCGGCCGATCGAATACTACATTCGTCCGATCAAGATGACGTTCGCGGTCAAAGACAGCTTCCAGCGCGCCGCGGCCGAGAACGATATCCCCAAGCCGATTGTCGAATCGCTGCAGGACGCGTTCTCGGATCGTCACGATTTGAACCGGCTCGCGCCGGGCTCGGCAGTCAAGTTGATTTACCAGGAAAAGGTCAGCCGCGACGGCTCGTACACGCTGGTCGGCGACGTGCAGGCGGCACAAATTCGCTTCGGCAGCCGCACTCTAACCGCGATCTCGTTTGCGGACGAACACGGCCGCCCTCATCTATATGATGAACAAGGCCACGCGCTCGGTCCGCAGTCGCTGCAAGTTCCCGCTCAATTTCCAGTACATATCGTCCGGCTTCACCTTCCATCGCTATCATCCGATCCTCCACGAGTACCGCCCGCACGTCGGCGTCGATCTGGTCGCGAAGTACGGCGAGCCGGTTAAATCTGTCGCCGATGGCACCGTCATCAGCGCGGGATGGCAGGGCGAGCTCGGCAACGCTATCCGCATCCAGCATCAACACAATCTGGTCAGCATTTACGGTCATCTGTCGAAAATCAGTCCGGAGGTGAAGCCGGGCGCCAGTATTCATATGGGGCAGCTGATCGGAAATGTGGGCACGACCGGCCTCTCGACCGGGCCGCATCTGCACTTCGCGATGGAAAAAGACGGCGCCTGGGTTAATCCGCTGACCGAGAAACTCGGTGAGAATCACCAGGTGTCGCCGCGGATGAAGGCGATATTCGAGGAGATCAAGGATCAGTATCAATCAGCGCTCGCGGAACTGCCCGACCTCGGCAGCCATTTCATCGCGACCGCACAGCGCAAACCCGCTATCTCCAGTTCGGCGACATGTATCACGTGACGATCGATCGCACCGTCGGAAAGGTCAGGCACCTGCGAGGACTCACCAGCAGCCGCATCGAGACCTCGGAACCCGGCGCCCTTTGATCTGAACGCTCGTCCTTCCTCTCCAATTTTTCCGCCATTGCTAGTTCGCAGCTTCCCGGTTAAGGCTGAGAATGCGACGCGTCGCATCTCAAGTGCGCGATCATTTTAAATCCGATTTCTTCTCGCCCGCGCTGCCGCGCGTCTTTGGCCATCGCGGTTCCGCCGGTACGCATCCTGAAAATACGCTCGAATCTTTTCGCGCCGCCGCCGCGTCTGGCGTTCAGTATCTCGAGTTCGACGTCCACATGACGCGCGACGGCGAAATCGTCGTCGCCCACGATGCACATCTGAAACGGATGTGCGGCCTCGATCGCGTGATCCCGGATCTGACGTACGCGGAGCTTGCGGAGGCCGACGCCGGCAGGATGTTCACGCTCGACGGCGCGATTTTCCCCTTCAGAGAGAAGGGGATCAGAGTGCCGCGCCTCGCCGAGGTGCTCGCGGAATTTCCGAAACTGCGGATGATAGTCGAGGTCAAGCAAATCACGCCGAGCGTGGTCGCGCCGATGCTCGCCGCGATCGAGCGCGCCGGGATGCGCCGCAATGTGCTCGTCGCGAGCGAGCATCAGCAGCCACTTGATGAAGTCCGCAAGCTGGCGCCGGATATTCCGACCAATTTTTCGTACCTCGAATCGGGCATGTTCATTCAGGCGATGGGCACGCGCGACGCCAACTACCGCCCTCCCGCCGACGCAATCCAAATCCCGCATCGCCACGAATCATGGGAGCTGGTTACTCCGGAAAGTGTCGAGTTCGCGCATCGCCTCGGAGTCGAAGTGCACGTGTGGACGGTGAACGAAACCGCCGAGATGTCCGAACTGCTGGACATGGGCGTGGACGGCCTCATCAGCGACTACCCCGCCCGCGCGCTCGACCTGGTTCAAAAGCATACGAACCGCCGCTAGCAGCCTTTCCAGTTCGCCCCGTCCTTTGTTACGATCCCGCCCGCCAATTGAAAATCGGCAGGCAAGGATGAACTCAACGGGAAGGGTCTCCGCCAAATTTGGTTCCCCTTCCCGCTCGGGAAGGGGTTAGGGGTTAGGTTGCCGGACAACCAGGATCAAGCCAAAAACTCTTTCTAACAGAACGAAGCTACCGATGGTGAAACTATGAAGCTCGACACCGGTCTCTCCACCCGCAATCTCCGCGACGTCCCCGCCGCAGCCCGCGCCGCCGAAGCCGCGGGTTTCGATGCGATCTGGATCCCCGAAGCCGGCAACGACGGCTTCCTTCCGGCCGCGCTGATCGCAGAGCACACCAAACGAATCAAGATGGGCACCTCGGTTGCAATTGCTTTTCCGCGCAGCCCCATGATTACGGCTGCGACCGCATGGGATCTCGTCGGACTTTCCGAAGGCCGCTTCATCCTCGGCCTCGGCACGCAGGTAAAGGGCCATATCGAGCGCCGCTACAGCACCAAATGGGACGCACCGGTGCCGCGCCTGCGCGAGTACCTGCAATCGCTGCGCGCGATTTTCAAATGCTGGTCTGAGGGTGGGGCGAAGCTGTCCTTCCAAGGCAAGTACTACAACTTCTCGCTGATGACGCCGTTCTTCACACCGGCCCGGCACAACTTTCCGAACGTGCCGATTCACATCGCGGGCGTCAACGAACATATCATCCGGCTCGCCGGCGAACTGTGCGAAGGCCTCCACGCGCATCCGTTCAACTCGCCCAAGTATCTGCGCGAGTACGTGCTGCCGAACGTCGAGAAGGGCCTGCAGAAAGCCGGACGCTCGCGCAAGGATTTCGAAATTCAATCGACCGCGTTCGTGATCGTCGGCCGCAATCCGGACGAGATCAAAAAAACGCGCGAAGCGGTCCGCCAACAGATCTCGTTCTATGCCTCGACTCGCACCTACAAAATCGTGCTCGACACGCACGGATGGGGCGACGTCGCGCAGCGCCTGAACGAGAAAGCGGCCAAGGGCGAATGGGTCGCGATGGCGAAAGAAATCACCGACGAGATGCTCGACGTGTACACCGTCTCGGGCACCTTCGACGACATCGCGGACAAGGTGAAGGAGCGTTACGACGGACTGCTCGACCGGGTCGCGTTTTACATCCCGTATCGCGCGGGCACCGACGACGCCGAATGGGCAAAACTCGCCAAGCGTTTCAATGGCTGAAATTCGCTGTCGTCGTGATACATTGTTCCGCAAACAAGGAGAAAACTTCCGATGGCTACTGCTAACAGGACAATGTTGAAAACGATGGGTGCGATTGCGGCCGTGGCGACGCTAATGCTGATGGGCGCGAATCGAATCGCGATGGCGCAAGGCGCCGCTCCTTCAGCGCCCGGATTGGTATCGCCGCCACCCGCCGCGGACGAACCCGGCACCAGGAGTTTCACGATGGTTTCGGTCGAAGTGGATGACGCGAAAATTTGGCTGCCAAGCGTGATCGCCGTCGAGCAGGGCGACAAAGTGAAACTCACGCTCAAGAACCTGGTGCCAGGCGCGGTCAATCAACACGGCTTTACGATTCCCGCTTACAACATCACCGAAGTTGTCACCCGCGGTGAGCCCAAGACGGTCACGTTCGTCGCCGACAAGGCGGGAGTTTTTCCGTTCTCATGCCAGTTGCATCCCGCGCATATTGGCGGGTCGTTGATTGTCGAACCCAAAGAAGGGGTGAAGCCGGCATCTTTGACCCGATAGAGATTTGACTGCGTCTCGCCGCGCTGGACAATGCCAACGGCGCGTGGAAAGGGCTAGGCTTGATCGCGCATGCGCACTGTAGTCCTCTATGCGCGCTCGCCACAGTGGCGCGAAGTCGTCGAGCGCGCCGACGAGTTGATGGCGTCGCCGGATTTTCGTGTGCTCAAGTCTGAAGCCCGCACCCGCGCAGGATTCGTTGACCTGCCCGGCGTCGGGCCCGCGTTCATAAAACGTGTCGAAGTTCCGTCGTGGAGCCGCGGATTCTACACGCGACTTCGCGGCTCGCGCGCCAGGCGATCGCTCGCCGGCGCCGCGATGTTAAATGCGCACGGCCTCGCGCATCCGGAACCGCTCGCGGCGATGGATATCTACCAGGCCGGCGCAATTCGGGCTTCCTATCTCGTCAGCCGCGCGCTTATCAATGCCGACTCGCTCAGCCGCTTCATGCTCGGTCCCGGAGAAATCAAGGGACGCAACGTCCATCGCCGCAAACAAATTTCCGACACGGTAGCCGCTCAAATCCGGCGCCTGCACGAGTCCGGGCTCTACACGCGCGATCTGCAAGAGACCAACATCATGGTCGAGGACAACGAAGCGGGCGGTTTCAAGGTGTACTTTATCGACCTCGAGGATTTCCGCCGCGCCCCGAAGGTCTCGTGGGATCGCAGAATCATGAACCTGGTGCATCTCGATCGCAGCATTGGGCGATTCCTCTGCCGTGCTGCGAGGCTCGACTTTCTCTATTCGTACCTGGGGCACAAGCCCGACCGCGCGAGCGCGCGCAAGCTGATCGCCGAAGTGAAAGCAGCGCGAGAATCGATCGATCGTCGCAAGCGCCTCAGCGCGCCAACCGCAAAACCTGTCGTCGCGCCACTCGCCGGAGGGACTCGCTAGTGCCTTTTTCGATCCGCATCCGCGAGTACGACCATCACACCGAGCAGGTCCACGCCGCCGGCGGAAGCTGGGTGCGCGACGTGATGCTCGGGCTGAACGACGGACTGGTCGCGTCGTTCGCCGTCACGTCAGGCGTCGCCGCAGCGTTCGTAACCGGCAACGCGGCAATGATGGCGGGACTGTCGGAGATGCTGGGCGGCGCAGTAGCGATGGGGCTGGCGGCCTTCATCTCGGCGCGCTCGCAAATCGAGTTTTATCAAAGCGAGATCGAACGCGAGCGCGAGGAAATCCGCCGATGGCCCGACCGCGAGCGCGAAGAGATCAGCAGCATCTATCGCAACAAGGGATTCACCGGCCCGTTGCTCGACCAGATCGTCGCGCACATCACGTCCGATCCGGATCGATGGAGCAACGTGATGATGCGCGAGGAGCTCGGGTTCAACGAAGAATCGTTCGACAGTCCGATGCGCTCCGCGTTCGCAGTCGGATTGTCGTACCTGTCAGGCGCGGCGGTGCCGGTCTGGGCGTACATTTTTTTTGAGCCAGGCCGCGCGCTGATAGTGTCGGCAATCTCAACTATCGCAGTGCTGTTCGCAGTCGGCGCGGTGAAAACGATCATCACCAGCCGTTCGTGGTGGCGCAGCGGACTCGAAAGTATGTTGGTCGGAGTAGCGGCCGCTGGTGCGACTTACGTCGCCGGACGCCTGTTCGCCGCGCGCTGAATCCTCGCGCGCGTGCGCGCTCGTGCATTGCAGCACGTTGCGCGCTGGCGGATGGTCCCCAGGAAGGCGATCGGCAGGGAGCCTCCAGTCAGGGTCATGGCGTCGAAAAAGTGAATCTCCTCGGTTTGGTTTCACGATCAGTATAAATGTCCACGACCACGATGGAGCTGCCGCAGGAGCCGAGACCGTTGAGGCCGATGGCACTACCGGGATAGAAATCTAGAGAGTCTCCCGTCTTTAAATTTGCCTCCTGTAAGTATCCCAACATAGGGTCGCTGCCGCCGATTTCTTTCTGCTGCTGTTGTGTCTTGTCCCTACAGTCCAGTTTCATCCACAAGGTCTTCAAGCGCTGGCATTCTTGTTGTGTGATCCCTGTCGACTCCATTCCCTTGCAAAAGTCTGCTTTGCTGTTTTCTGCCTTCGCGGCTTCACATACGACCTCGTTCATCGCGACACTTTGATCACAGCCAGGAACGCCTATACGGTTGTTGAACACGACCCTCGTTATGACGAACGGTTCCGTGTTCGTCGAAACGATGTGAAGAACGGGCTGCCCCGAGAGGGGGGACAGGTGGATCTGGACATCCATCGACTGCGGCACCGAGGCAGAGTCGGGAGCGGGGGCGGCCGAGGAACGGCCAACATCCTGACGCACAAGCAGCCACACCAGCGCCCCGGCAACGATCAGGCCGAGGAGAGTAGGAATAGCCTTCGTCTTCGCGACCAAAGCCACACCGCATTTTGGACAGAACGAAGCTGCGTTTCTAACTTGCGAGCCGCAGTGGTTACAAACCGTAGACATCCCCGCAAGACCCCCTCGTGAGCGACGCATTCGACTTCAGCGATTCGCGCGCGCAGGCTCGGGCCAGTGGTCCCGAACGTGCCTCCGCCAGATTCCAGCTTTTCCACCCCTTCCGCCCATTGAGAAAATCAGCTCTTCTGTCTTATCGCCGGTTAAATTCAGCTTCGTGGCAAGGCAGTCGATGGCCTCGCAAAATTGCGTATAGTTCTTTCCGTCATTTTGCCTCGTCGGGCCCGCGGACCTGCCACGCGACATCTGCACAAAATTTCTGCCGGTCAACAATATCATCGATTTAGCGGTCCACTGATCCATGATGTAGTTGCTTTTCGATGGCGAAAAGAAGAAGAGAAGCTTAGTAAAATACGCAGGACCCAGCCCTCGAACTTTATTCGTGCCAGCAAATAAATTGTAGGCGTCATTTCGAGATAACCTATCGCTCCGGATCTTAAGGAGCTTCTTTGCAATCGCATCCCGTCGTGCCCACGCGTCGCTGGCATGGCGGATTCTTATACCACCACCCTGCGCTCCCCACGCCATCGTGCATAGATACCCAACCAACACATTTTTGCCGTCGTTCCTACATATTTCACGGAGCCGTTGGCGTGTGAGGCGACAACTCCCGACTAAGGTTAGCTCCGCCAGAATCTGGCGAGATCGTTCGGAATTCGCAGTATTTAATTTGGCCTTATACCATTCGATCGGGACTTGACCGATCCAAGGGCGGCGGGGTTCGCCTATGGTTTTCCTTAATACGGAAAGATGATTCTCCGAGAAGTTCACCTTTTGGCTCTAACAGACTGAGATCTTCGCGCGGTGTGCGCTCACGCTTCGACGAGGATGTCGTCGCCGTCAGCCTTCACCGGGTAGCATCCCAGCTTCACGCTCGCGTCGTCGAGGTTCGCGCCGGTCGTAATGTCGTACTCCCATCCATGCCACGGACAGACGATCGTGGTGCCGTCGAGCTCGCCCTCGGCCAGCGGGCCGCCGCGATGCTTGCAGGTGTTGTCGATCGCGAAGAATTTTCCGCCCGCGTTGAACAGCGCGATCTGTTTGCCGCCGGCCTCGACCAGTTTGCCGCTTCCTTCGGGCACGTCCGCCACTTTTGCAACTTTGATGAAGCTTGCCATCCGCGATTGCCTCCGCTCAGGTCGTGTACTCCGCGTTGATTCGCACGTAATCGTAGCTCAGGTCGCAAGTCAGAATCGTCGCCGTCGATTTTCCCAATCGCAAATCGAGCCGCACCGCAAATTCGCGCGCTTTCATCGCGGTTCCCGCATCGGCGAGCGCCTCAGTCATCAGCCGGCCGTGCTGGGCGACTTTCACTCCGCCAATCAACAGTACCAGCTTGTCGGATTCGAGGTACGCACCCGATGATCCAGCGGCCATCAAAATTCGGCCGACATTCGGATCGCATCCGAAGAACGCAGTCTTAACCAACGGCGAGTTCGCAATCTGACGCGCCGCCCGCTCCGCATCCGCCGGATTGCGAGCGCCGCGCACCTCCACGGTGACCAGCTTGGTCGCGCCCTCCCCATCGCGCACCAGCTCGCGCGCGAGTGCCGCCGAAATTTCCTCGGCTGCGCGATCGAAAATCGCCTGATCGCGCGCGCCGAATGCTCGATTCTCCGCCGCGCCGCTCGCCATGATGATGACGGTGTCGTTAGTAGACATATCGCCGTCCACCGTGATCGCATTGAAGCTCGTCGGCAGCGCCGCTTTGAGCGACTTTTTCAGCGAAGTAGGAGTCGTCATCGCGTCTGTGACCAGGTAGCCAAGCATCGTCGCCATCTTCGGGGAAATCATGCCGACGCCTTTCACCGCGCCGGCGAGCGTGATCGTTTCGCCCCCAGCCTTGAACGTTGTCGAGGCGGTCTTGGGACGCGTGTCGGTCGTCATGATCGCCTGCGCGAAATCGGCGAGCCCGTCGTCACGCAGCGATCGTACGGCGTCGTCGGCGCCATTTTTGAATTTGTCGAGATCGTAAAGATGGCCAATCACGCCAGTTGACGACGGCACCACGAGTTCCGGCGCGCATCCGAGAAGTTGCGCAACGTGGGCGCACGAATCGCGCGCGAGCCGCATTCCAGCGCTGCCGGTGAAGCTGTTGGCGCATCCCGAGTTCGCGACGACTGCCTGCAGACGGCCCGACTTGACGCGATCTGCCGTCACATAAACCGGCGCGGCCTTGACTCGATTGGCGCTGAACACTGCGGCTGCGGCGCAGGGGCGATCGGCGGCGATAATGCCCAAGTCGA
>CAVQAR010000030.1:0-176076 GCA_963710425.1 uncultured delta proteobacterium | reverse complement strand
TTCTTCACTCCGGCATCGAACACCACGAAATCGTGGATCATCTCCAGAAAACGCTGTTTCTCGCAGAGCTGTGATAGAGAGCGATCCAGCGGGTTCTCGATCGTGCTCTCTTCTTTCCAGGTCAGGTAATACTTCTCGGTCGTCTCGATCACCCCATAGCGCAGCCCCTCAGTATCATTCCCCGCCATGATCAACTGTATAGTCGTGAAGAAAGGCTGGATAAAGATCTTCTTCTGGTTGTCCAGATTTTCCGGATGCCCTCGCTTACCGAGACAACCGAGCGCTTTAACTCCAGCACACCTAGCGCGATGCCATTCACATAGATCACCACATCAGGCCGTTTGGTATTCTCACCCTCTCGGTGACCTCTTCGGCAATAGCGAAGTCGTTATTAAGCGGCTTTTCCCAGTCGATCAGCGAGACAGTTTCGGTGTTTTCACCTACATCAGGTCTGACCTTCACTCCGTAGCGCAGTAGACCGTAAACGTCCTTGTTAATATCGTAAAGGCTCCTGGTCTGATCTCCAGCCACCTTGTTAAGCTCGTATAAAGCTTTGCTAATGAGTGTGTCATTGTACCCTTGCCGCTTCAGGAAACGGCGCAGATACCTCTCTTCGATATTACTGTTGTCCTGGCGGACTTCCCAGTTGCCCAGATAGGTGTATCCCAGTTGTTCTGCAGTAACTTGATTACCGGTTCTGGGTAGCACGTTCTATCTGGCCGACTGTACTCATATCAACCTCGTTTTGCCTGTAGTAGTTCTTGCATCATGCCTTGTTTCAAGGCGCGAGTCTTGTCGCGCTTTTGCTCTAAGGCGACAATTTCGGCGTCCATGTCGGAGAGAATAGTGGCGATGGCTTGCTGTTCTTCAGAGAAATGAAAAATGGAGATTTATGATAATTTGATATAAATGTCCGATATGGTGAGCCATGATTTGTCACTGAATCAATGAATCAGTTTCAAAACGGTTTCAAACTTTAATCGTTTTGATAGATATTTAGCTAGATAAATACGATCTCTTTGGCGATATCAATACATGCACTATTCAATGTATCTTTACCTATAGGAATTAATTGTTTGCAACTTTCCAATTGTCATCATCATTTTCATAACAGATTATCGTTTGAATCTAAGTGCACATCTATTATGCTTGTTTCTGATCTTGTGGTTATCAACTCTTGGCATTATCTCAATCTGATTTTTCCATCCATTGAATTTCTTCCATAACGAATGGATTATGTGACCGTTCCTTAAATGTCAGGATCGTCTTAGATTGCTAATCGTATTCTGCTTTTAAAGGAAATATTCTCCTAGATTTTTTACCTTCCACTCCCCACTAAATCCAGGCAACCGCGTCTTGCCAGTGAGAAGCTGCTGCATCGTTGCCTGCTTGATATCGCGCTTCTTGGCGATGAGTTTGTCGAGCGATGCAATCAATGCATCGACATCGCTAGAGGACGGTGGCAATGCGGTTTGTTCGTTCTTTGGCGAGGAGGATAGGCAACGATAAGATTCTTCAAATTCGTTCGACATTTATTCGCTTGAAAATTAACCAACCATGGATATTATGTAATACTGTTTTAGTACCGATTATGTGAAGAATGATGCTTGAAGATAATTGAAAAGCCCAGAATGTATCTTTACTTAATTAAGACAACACATCTTGATTAAATTGGACACCATTAATTCCATATACTACAGCAACTTCTACCGATTTTAAGCGTCTTACATGCAAGTATCAAATCACCATCTTTGAGGTTTTCGTTCGCCTTTAATCGAATTGCTAACTATCCTTGAGTTGTTATGCAATGTTTCATTCTCAAGTTCCTAACTACATCAACATGCTCTGATCAATGAGACTCCATTAACGATTTTCTTTACCTTTTGCAGTCTGATGATTGCAGTCTTTAATTAGCCCACAATTTCTCCTAGAGTTCTTACTTCCCAATCCTCTGGTATCACCCCGACCTCGGTTTGCTTGTACCCTGGCTTAAGTTTTGTATCTTGTGCTGTTATTACCATACAAACCCCATCTTCTTGCAAATGCGCCTCTACTTTGCTGCTCAAGACCTCAACTTCTTCGGAGAGTTTGGGCAGCGGCGTTGCATAACGCTCAGCAAGTTCTTTGATACGTCCGGTCAATGCCTGGGAGATGCGGTTCAGTTCGGTCTGTACGTCAGAGGCAAGGGTAGTCAGCCATTTATCTTCTACCACGAGCGTCTTCACTTCGTCCTCGCTCAGCACCTTGTATTTGGCGGCTACTTTGGCATCGAGCGCCTTTTGCGCATCTTTGATCTTTTTGCTGGCTTCCGTCTCCTGTTCAAGCAGGTCGAGATACTCATTCAGCATTGCTCGCTCGTCTGTCGCATCCGGGTCGGCGAAAATGTCCTTCAGGCGCACCTTCATGCTGGCTTTGGTGATTTTGCCCTTCTCGTTTTTCGCCTCTTCAAGCAAACCGCCTTCGCCACCGTGTTCTTCGTCCATCTCTTCCATCGGTTGAGTGATGGCTTCTCTGGCAGCTTCTAGTGTCTCAATGGTCTGCTGATCGGCGGCAAAGTAGCGATTGATGATAAGCTGCGGCGGGATGAGGTCGCTGTTGGCCTTCCAACCATCCAACGCAATCATGTACACGTCATCCTGCATGGTATCGGTCCAGTAGCTCATCAGGTGCTGGTACACATCATATTTATCGATCAGCCTGGCTTCAGCAAATACCCGCAGCATATCCTCGGAGAGTGCTTCGATCAACTGCTTGGGATGACTGCCCACGCCGAGGCTCTTGAGGCAGGGCATGTTGCTCGTTTGCCACTGTTCAAATAGTGCAGTCACCGTCTGGATATAAGCCACAAACTCGGGGTGAGTAAAGATGGTCGGCTTGATCTGTGCAATATCCACTCTGAGCTGGCTGTAGCCTGCGCGCGGACCCGCTTCGAAGAGTTGCTGCTTGAGCGTGGGAAAAACCTGCCAGTAGTCGTCCAGCGCATCGATGTCACAGTTGGGGATGCCGCCCAGCAGATGCGCCTCAATGTCGTGCAGGTCTTCGGCTTCTGTGCTGTCGATGTAGCGCGGAATATTGAGGTTGTAGTCGTTGGCTCAATTTCGGCCACAGCTCACCATGCGCGAATACTTCGGCAGTTCGATCTGCTTGTTGAAAACATCGACGATCTTGTGGATGTCCTGATGGCGCAAGCGGTTCTTGTTGCCATCCTTCATAAAGCCCTTGCTGGCGTCGATCATGAAGATGCCGCTGCGGCTCGCGGCGTTTTCCTTGTCGAGGACGATGATGCAGGCAGGGATGCCGGTGCCGTAGAACAGGTTGGGAGGCAGGCCGATGATTCCCTTGATGTACCCTTTGCGGATGATGTTCGTGCGGATGTCGGCCTTCGGCATTGCCACGGAAGAGGACGCCGTGCGGCAGAATTATCGCGCCTTTCCCGCTGCTTTTGAGCGAGCGGATGATGTGCAGCAGAAAAGCGTAGTCGCCATTTTTCGTGGGTGGCACGCCATCGACAAAGCGCTGATACAGATCGTGGACAGGGTCGAAGCCATTGCTCCACGCCTTGTTGGAGAAGGGCGGATTGGCTACGACGAAGTCGAATGTCTTGAGGTTGCCGTTCTCTAGCTTGAAGTGCGGGCTGGAGAGCGAATTGTCCTGCCAGATTTCGGCTGTGGGGTTGTCGTGCAGGATCATGTTCATCTTTGCCAACGCAGCGGTGGCGTTGTCCATTTCCTGTCCGTAGATGGTCACACCGGTCTTCGATTCGTCGGCAGCCTTCAGCAGCAGCGAGCCGGAGCCGCAGGTCGGATCGTAGATGGTCTGGCTCTGGCTCCTGGCCTTGTTGATGCCGATGACCTTGGCCATGATGCGGGAGACTTCGGCAGGGGTGTAGAACTGTCCCTTGCTCTTGCCCGATTCGGTGGCGAAGTGGCGCATCAGATATTCGTAGGCGTCCCCTAGAATGTCGTCGCCTTCGGCGCGGTTCTTGCGGAAATTGAGGGCGGGGTTCTCGAAAATCGCGACCAGGTTGGAGAGGCGATCCTGCATCTCCTTGCCCTTGCCCAGCTTGTCGGCATCGTTGAAGTCGGCCACATCGATCACGCCTTTGAGGTCGTTGGCCTCGGCAAGCCTGGCGATGATCTTGTTGATTTTGTCGCCGATCTCTTTATCACCCTTGAGCGCAACCATGTCGGCAAAGCTGCCGCCCTCGGGGACTTCGATCAGCGCGTTGGGCTGACCAGCGTATTTGTCGGAGACGTATTTGACGAAGAGCAGGACGAGGACATAATCCTTGTACTGCGAGGCGTCCATCCCTCCCCGGAGTTCGTCGCAGCTTTTCCAGAGTGAACTATAGAGCTCACTTTTCTTGATTGCCATTGAAGACTTCCTCCACCTGCTTTTTTTGATGTATTAGTATAATGGGGCTATTTTAGCAGAAAAGAGCATCGAATAGTAAGACACAGCGATGCATCTTGTAGTTGAGCCATTTTCCTCGACATATCTTGAATGTGCATTCGGCATCCTTCGTCGTAATGCAAAATCCGCGTTTAATATGCGACCGGGGGCTGGCCCATATTAAATAGAGCGTTTATCATGGAACGGGCAGCGAGCCATGGTAAACGCAAACGATCGCAACAATCGCACGACCGAATCCCTCGCTCGGGCAGGCCGTTATGTAAATTAACCAGCCGGCTACCGCGCTTTCATGCCCGCCCAACTGCCACCCTCACCTCCCATCCAGCTTGTCGGCGATCTTCAGCGCTCGCTCTCTGAGGCCGACCGCGCCTTGGGCCGCCTGGACGGCTCCGTATTGACCCTGCCCAACCCCGACCTGTTTGTCTTCATGTATGTACGCAAGGAGGCGGTGCTTTCGAGCCAGATCGAGGGCACCCAAAGCTCATTGCAAGATCTGCTCGCGGCCGAGGCTCACATCCTCGGTGAGAGCCGCCCCCGTGATGTAGACGAGGTTGTCAACTACGTCCGGGCAATGAATCACGGCCTCGCGCGCTTAGCGGAGCTACCCGTCTCCACGCGGCTGATCCGTGAGATTCATACCGAATTACTCAAGGGCGTTCGTGGGTCGAGGCTCACGCCGGGTGAGCTGCGACGCAGTCAGAACTGGATCGGTCCCGGAGGATGCACGTTGGCCGAGGCCACGTTCGTGCCCCCGCCACCCGCTGAAGTGCCCATCAGTCTCGGCGCGCTCGAAACGTTCCTGCACGACCGCGACGACATCCCGTTGCTAATTAAGATCGGGCTTGCTCACGCTCAATTCGAGACGATTCACCCCTTCCTCGACGGCAATGGCCGCGTGGGCCGCCTCTTGATCACGTTCCTGCTGTGCGAACGGGCCGCGCTGCACAAGCCCGTGCTGTATCTGTCGCATTTTCTCAAGCGCCACCGGCAGGCCTATTATGATCACCTCCAGGCGGTCCGCGACAACGGCGATTGGGAGGGCTGGCTCACCTTTTTCTTGCGTGGAGTCGCGGAGGTTAGTGTTCAGGCGGCAGAGACGGCCCGCAAGATCCTCGAGTTGCGTGAAGCACATCGCAGGAACATCACTGAGCATCTAGGCCGGGCCGCTGGCAACGGTCATCGGGTGCTTGAGCGGCTCTACGAGAGGCCTATCATTAGCGTCAGCGACGTGCGCGAGCTGCTCGGAACCACATTCGCGGGAGCCAATCAGATCGTGCAGCGCCTCGTTGATCTCAAGATACTCGTGGAGATCACAGGGCAGGCTCGCAATCGCCGCTTCCGCTACGACGCTTACGTGCGTCTCTTCGACGAGGAAGCGGACGCACGATCCGCTAGCCCTTGAAGAAGTTCCTACAGGCGCGCGCGACCCGAGTGTTCGGTCGAGAACGCCATGAACGATGAAATCATAGTGCCTGTCCAAAGGGGGCCCATTATCATCTGCACATCTGTCTAGTCTTCGCCCCACATTCAAACTCGGGTTCGCCTAACCTTTGTTGCAGTCGCCTACTTCAAAGCTTCTTTCATTACGTCAGGGTGCTCGCTTGCAATGGTACGAACCAACGCGAGTAAGCGATTTCGCAATAGTTTTTGTGTGGCAACCGGTGGGTCAAACCTTGCGAACACACCGGCGTGAATGTCGTCCTTCTGATTCTCGAAGGTATTCCCCGGGAATCGAACTAGACCAGATTTCACCTGTCGTAAAGCCACCGCAATAAGAATTGCCAAGTCGATGACTCGATGAAGCGGCAACTCCTCGGATTGACGAGACCATCGGTCACCAACAAAACGCCAGACCTTGGCGCTGAATTCTTCATCCGACCACTGCGCCGTCCCAAGCGAGATATACATCGCGTCTGTTTCAGAAGAATACGGTCCGTCATGCTCAGCGTATTCGATCGAGACTATTGGTTTGTGTCCAAGGTGATGTGGCAACGGAGGGATTTTTTCTTTTGAAGCCATTAGGAACCTCGTTTCGGGTCAAAGATATATTAAGATCACTATCAAATCAACTAAATCATATAGTATCATAGTTGACACATCGTACACTGCCACATATATTAAATTCGCGCAACAGGATGGAAAGACATCCACGAAACAACACGAAACAAGGAGTTTAAAGATGGTCAAACTGAAAGACACCAATCTAATTCGCGAATTCGCACGACGTCTTACTGCGAAGAGCAAGCATCATATGCAGACTGTTTGCGACGTACTGCCGCACGTGCTGTGGCAGACAATAATTCGGTGCGATCAGGACGAAGGAATCAGCGTCCGGCAACACACCGAAATGCGGTGGAGAGATGCCAAAAAGCGCGGAAAGACAACACTCGGAAACATTGCCTTCTTTTTCGTGCATGGCGCGCGCTATGCCCTTTGTCCGCTCGGACACAAGAAAATTGCGCTTCGCTTGGGCAATTCGCGCGGAAAGCTTCTCGCAAGCTTCGATAATTCCAGCACGCCCCAGCAGGTAGAGAGTGCGTTTCGGAATCTGTAGGCCGACGCGACCGCTCGGGAATCTTTACGAACAGTTCGCGGAGAGATTTATTGCGCGGACTAACAAGCACCCTTTGAGTGAAAGAGACTGCGACTGAGCAATGCACTGGCCATGCGCCTCAGTAAAATTCGCCCCCAAGCTAGAAGGATGTCTGGGATGAACGCCGTTCATCTCAGTTTTTGGTTCCGCCGGCATTTTTTTAGGGTGCACGACGTGCGACGCGATCGCGCCCTCACCTCATGATGGTGCCGATCGCCCAGTCAGCGAGCGATTTGCTCTGTTAGGGAGATCTCGCGCACGTAAAACGATGCGCCCACCCCGCTTGCGGGGCCTTCTTTCACGACACGTCTAAGAACCATACGCGCTGCTCGTGCAGCACGACCGGGTGTGGCAATCGGATGAGAGTCGCGGCGCATTATCGCCGGACACGTGGAAGGCCTTGTTGCAACCTGCGGGGACCCGCTGCAAGCGCTGGTTGGGCGGCGGCTCATCGCCTGGAGACAGATGGATCAAACGGCCAACGAGTCCGGACGAATTCACTATACGACCGGGCCATCGAGGGTGGGAGTATCGGGGGCTTACGGGGCGTAATGATAAGGACTCCCGAATCTACGCGCGGAACAGGTCGGAAGGCCGAAGCCGGTACGTGCCGACCAAGGCGGAATTCCCACCAGGGGACCCACGTTGTGGAGAGGCGTGTGGAAGGGGGTAACGCGACGCGCTTCCGTGCCACCTCCCATTGGACGATGAGATCGGCCCGTTCGAGGGTCACGCGCGGATCGTCCAACAGGCGACGGAGGACGTCCGTCGTATATCCGAACGGAAGAGAGCCGACCACGCGAAACGGCTCAGTGGGCAGGCGCGAGGATAGAAAATCCCCTTCCACGACTCGCACCTTATCCTGAAACGCCCCGCCCACACGATCGCGGAGTCGCGCAACCCACACTGGGTCGATTTCGATGGCGACCACGTCGACTTGGCGCTTCGCAAGAGCGATAGTTATCGCGCCGAGACCAGCGCCGAACTCGACGACGAGATCACCAGGGCGAAAGTCGGCTTCAGCGACGATACGATCAGCGAATTCCGGACGAAGGAAATTCTGACCGAGACGGCGTCGTCGCTCGTCCCGCGGTGTCCGCAGATGCGCGGACACGGAAGATCACCATCATGGGCATGAGGGAAATTTACCTTACTCCACGTGGTGCACTCAAGACGCTGTACGTCGCGACAAGTGCTCCCTCCAAGATCGCGAAGGATTAGTGCAGGCCAGCAATCTGTGTGCCGCCTCGAACACGGGTCTGGCCGCTAGGAATTCAACAGCCGCTCAAGTCGTTCTACGCGAACATGCGGTGGCAGCAGGATTCTATTCTCAAGCAGGCACCTTTCGGCATGGCCTCCGTACTCGATTCTGTAACGCCGCCATCCGAGGAGCTCGCTGGGGAGAGCATCGGGGTTCATGATGAGTTCTTCGGTCACGTCAACGTAAAGTCGGTTCTTAGGTTCTTTCCGCAGAGAGATGGCTTTCCGCTTTGCCTTTTTCATCTCGGGACACCCACTTCGCAACATCTTCGGAGAGTCGCCATTGTAGCATCGCACTCCCGTGCTGTGGACTACTCAGCGGCGCGAGCTTTCAGCCGGCTCGAGATCAGGTTAGTTTGGAATCGGCAAATGAACGCGAACACAAATCAGAACGGAGATGGATCGTGAGCGTACGCAGGTCACGTGCAATTATCCTGAACACGAGCGATAGAAACGGGTTTTTCGATCCTGAGAAGATAGCGGACCTGCTCGATTGCACCCCAGACGAAATGCGCCGATATCTCGACCAACAACCGTTAAGCATCCCGAAGCATGTCACAGTCTCAGCGACCCATGTGAGGCTGTATTCTCTCGCTACGCTCATTCAAGAGGTCTTCGAACTCATGCGCGAGGATATCTACGAGATGCGCGCATGGTTCCAAGCTCCGATCAAAGCGGTGGATGGTCGGTCGCCTCGGGACATGATTCTCGCTGGCGAGTTAGAGCGAGTCTCCGCTTTGGTTGACGAGACCGCTCGCGGCCTCGCCCTCTAGCGGCGAACCTTCCTCCACAGCAGCGCCCGGCTAATTGCAGAGGGCGCGGTCGTGAGGACGCGGCCAGAAGCCGCGCCTGTTCAATTCCTCAATTTCTAGCTTCCGAGCCGGGGTATCCGCCCTTCGCCAATAAGTCTCTCAATCTCCGTTTTTGGAATCCGAACGCTACGACCAAGGTGAACTACTTCGATTCGTCTTTGGCCCATCCATGATCTCAAGGTAGCTGGGCGCAATCCGAGCGCATCGGCCGCCTCTTTTGTGCTGACGAGCGATCTCGGGAAACGAGTCTGCTCTCCTCTTCCCTTTGCCTTGGCGTCCGTTAGTTCCTGCAGACTTCGCTTCAACAGGGAATCGAGCGAGTGCCGCGAGAAGGTCAATAATTCGGTTCTGGTTGGCGAATAATCCGCACGTCGAACAACGGCAGGACGTTCCTTCAAACTGCTCCATTTCTTTCTGCACCTGCTTTCGTTCAAAATGTTGGAGTCCTCGGTCGAAGCTTGGTGAGACAGGAAAGTCGGTGAACAAAGGTCGCAAGTTGCCGAGACCCAAATGAGTGCTCAGCCCCGGCGCACCGTTTTCTCCTCCCTTCCAGCATTTAAGAGAGCTCGCAGGTCGCTCTTGAGCGCTTGTTCAGCCGGGGACTTGCCATTTGAAGCGAGCCAGTTTTCGAAGTCCTTAATTCGAACGCTGTAATCGATCTCAGGCTCTTTGACGGTAACGGCAATCGTCGAATTTGGATTGATCCGGTCGACCCAGTCGTTCTGACGAAGAACGTGCAGTCCACGCGCGACAGCCTCATAAAGGCAGCGCGCCGTAATCTCGACGGCATGTTCCGCGCCGTTGGAGTCTCGGCAGGATATCTTGCAGGTTTTTAGGGCCACGCACGGATATTAACAATTCGCTTTTATTTCGCCACAGCGTTGGCGGATGTGCGGTACTGCGCAAATCACTGATCACCGTAATACTTTTGTAACCAGCGTCAATTAGCATCCGATCACACAGTCGGACGATCCATACAGTTTGTTTGGACACGCGCACGATACATAGCTACAATGTGCGACACCGTACAGTCCGCTTGACCGGCAACTTGTGGAGTCTGCTGTATGTGTCTCGCTGCCATGGCGTCTTGTTCCGAGTCCGTTTGGACGTACTGCGAGCCGGTCATAGATCCGACGAATCTCACACGTTTCATCAAATTGGATCGACCCGCGCGCTCTGTCTCATCCACCGAGCGCCGCGGATCTCGATCAACTAAAACCGACCGGGGAAGAAGTTATGCGGAACGCGCCGAGCACCAAGGGTGGGGCTCGTGTGCCGCGCAGGTCGGGCGTTGGGGGACCTTTTGCTGTCCCAAGGCTGGAGGAGTTGCTGGCGGACCCTGACCAAGTCAGGGTGCTCGATGCGCACACGACGCGAGCTCTGAAAACGCAGGCTATAAACGCGCTGATCCTGCTTCAAAGCCATGATCTCGATGCTGCACGCGCCGGGATCGACATACATGAGCACCAGCGCCCTGACAGGTTGCTCAATGTGAGCCAGGCGGCAGAAAAACTGTGCGTCAAGCGCGACTGGCTCTACCGACATCACTCGGATCTCCCTTTCAGAGTGCGGCACGGCAAACTACTTCGCTTCTCGGAAGTCGGCATCGAAGACTACATCCGCAAGCGACGTGGTTGAAAAATCGCGGATCGTGTCGTTGACACGGACCGGATCAAAACATTGATCTATTATGTTGAAGAGACGCAGCAGTAGCGCCCTCGGCCGGCATCGTTCTTTGATCATCTTCTACGCCAGTCTTCGCAGGGCAATCTGCAGGTGGCGAGGGCCGTGCACGTGCGAACAGTTCGCAAAGAAGGAGACGCGAATCCATGAGAGGGATGGGCCGAATTTTCAAGCGCGGCTCAGTCTATTGGGTTGCTTACTATTATCGCGGCGAGGAGCACCGCGAAAGCTCGGGTTCGGAGAACGAGAACCGAGCCCGAAAATTACTCAAGAAACGACTCGGCGAAACTAGTCGCGGGCAATTGATTGGGCCTAGCGAGGAGAAATTCACGTTCGACGATCTGGCGAAGATCCTGACAACGGACTACGAGATCAATCGAAAGCGATCGATTGAATCTGTTCGCCTATCTATCAAGCATCTGCGCGAGTTCTTCGCGCTGGATCGGGCAATCGACATTACACCTGACCGCGTGAGCACGTATGTCCGGGAACGTCAGCGTGAAGATGCTGCCAACGGCAGCATCAACCGCGAACTTGCCGCGCTCAAGCGAGCGTTCACTCTCGCGACGCGGGCTGGCAAGTTGAACTCGGCACCTTACATCCCTCTGCTGGAGGAGAACAATTCGCGTCGTGGTTTTTTGGATCACGGCAGCTTTCTAGCTCTCCGCGAAGCCTTGCCGAAGCATCTCAGGCACCCCGTCACGTTTCTGTACTTCTCCGGTTGGCGAGTGAGTGAGATGCGCACTCTCGAATGGCGCGATGTCGATCTAGCTGGACGTGAAGTGCGCTTGCGCCCCGAAGTTAGCAAAAATAAAGATGGTCGCGTCCTGCCACTGCGAGGTGAGCTACTCGAGATAGTCGAGAGCGCGCGAGACGTCCGCCGAATGGATTGCCCGTTTGTCTTTCACGACCAAGGCGAGCCGATTGGCGATTTTCGCAAAGCGTGGAAAACGGCCTGTAAAAAGGCGAAGCTTAGCGGAATCATCGTCCACGACCTACGTCGAACGGCAGTCCGGAACATGGTGCGCGCCGGCATACCGGAGCGCGTTGCGATGGAGTTAAGCGGCCACAAAACGCGCAGAATTTTCGATCGCTACAACATTGTTAGCAATGAAGACCTCGCCGCGGCGACGGAGCGCTTGCAGGGGCATTTAGAGACGCGGCCCGTAGTCACTAAGGTTGCTCCTATTAGGCAGTAGCCTTGCCTTTTTAAGCATACTTTATGAATGGGGAAATGGAGGTTTCGCGGCCCGGCGCTGAATCCTAGTTAGAACAGTTGTGCGCGGAATGACAAATCATTAGAAATTGAACACCGGTTCCAAGGTAGAAAACTCGAAGGAGCGATGCGATCTTGTTCTTCTGTGTTGCTTCCGCGCCAATGCTTGTCTGAAAATGAGATGGATCGCGCGCGTCAACAGCCCATAGCCTTCATCAGAAAGCCGAACGTCATCGTTCTCGCGAATGACCGGTTCAACTGGCAGGCTTCCAGGGAAGTTCTCAAAAAGATTCACCGGTTGGCAGTGGTTGAAGCGCACCCCGATGTGGTTCTCGATCTCAGCGTAGTAAAACGCATCTACCCCAACGGGATTGTTCCAGTCATTGCGCAGATTGATCGTCTGCGAGCACAGGGGCTTGTATTCCGAATAATTCCTCCTGCCGCTCATGACCTCAGCACGCTGTGCGATAGGCTCGGCTGGTTACACTATCTGGATCCTGCGGCCTTTCCGAAAGGCACAGATGCAATTGCGAGTACTGCGCTGCACAAGTTTCAATCGGACGAAGACCTAAACAGTCTGGTCAATCGGGCGGTAGAGATCTGTCTCCAGCAGCTACTCTTTGCGCAGGGCGTGCCAGCAGCATTCGAATGGACGTTGAACGAAATTGCCGGAAACGTTCTAGTGCACGCGGAAGCACCGGGTTTCATTCAGGTTATTACCTATCGCGAGTCCGGTACACTGGTATTCATTGTGTGCGATTCTGGCCTCGGGATTCCAGCTACGATTCGACGGTCTTTTCAGAACATTGGCAACGATATTGCTGCCCTCGAATACGCAATTCGTGCCGGGGTTACGAGCAAACCGTCATACGGCCAAGGGAACGGGCTTGCAGGTTCCATAGCTATCGCAAAAACGAGCGGCGGTGCTTTCTCCGTGACGTTGGGTAGAGCGCGGTTGAAGATACTAAATGAGAACCTTCAGGCAACGGATCACTACCCACCATATGAAGGCACCTGCGTTGAGATGCAACTTCCCGTTAATAAGCCGATCGACCTGCCGAAGGCTCTTTGGGGACATGAGCCAATCCCCTACACCGAATTGAAGTTCTCCGACGAGAAGGGAGATCAAGTCTTCAAACTGCGGGAGTATGCTTCGAGCTTTGGAAATCGGATTACGGGCGAAAAGATTCGTAATCTCGTCAGAAATCTGCTTATCCAGCATCCCGGTCATCGCGTCAAAATCGTGATGGAGGGAATTATGGTAATCTCATCTTCCTTTGCGGACGAGCTGTTCGGAAAGCTGGCGCTGGAACTCGGAGTAGTCGATTTTGGTAGGTTGCTGGCCTTCGATCAGATCAACCCTGTTTGTAAGAGCTTGGTGGACACGGCAATCCAACAGCGGCTCGCGCAAGGACTCGGTGCCAAATGGCCGAATGATGACCGTGACGACGAATCGTGAGGCTGTGAAGCAGGGCACTCGCGGGCGAACGCGGTCTCCCATTCAAACGGGTTCACTGAACTAAGAACCCTTTCGGATCGTTGTTCACCTGGAAATTGGCAGGCCGGCGAATGTGGCCTTCAGACGCCGCGATACGGAGTCTCATAGGCGCAAGGACAAATCAAACCAGTGCGATCCTTCTCTATGCGGGGAGGTCCGTAGGACCGAAGACGGTAATGCCAGCTACGCGGTCGAAGTCTGCGTCCGCACTCGCCAAGTTCTGAACACCCAGGAATCGCATCGACGACACAATCATGGAGTCGTTGGTCAGAAGACCCGCTGCTTGACGCTCCGTGTACGCTTTCCTCAATAGCTGCTCGTCCAACGGAATGAACAACAAGTTTAAGGCTAAAACACGCTCGGTGTTTCTCCAGTAATCTATAAGACCCTTCACGACCTCGGGTTTGCCGCGAAGCTCGCGGACATTTTCCGCAGAGATCAGTCCTCTAGACTTCGCCTCGGCCAGCATGAACCTGTGCGTGGCTTCGTTGGCGGTCTCAAAAAGACAAACGCCGGTTATCTCCTCTTGCGAGCACCGAAGCAGCAGGTCCCTGCATTCGCCCGATTGCCCAGCGAGGGCGTAAATTAAGATATTAGCATCGATGAAGACATCACTCCCGCTGGGAAGCTCTTTGATCGAACGGACCGGCACGTCAATACTGATCTTCGATATCAGCCTCGGCGATCCGCTTCCATTCCGACGCGCTCAGCCGGGTGGGCTGCGCCGAATTGACCGCGGCAAGCGACCTCGCGATTCTTTCCATCCGACCGGTCTCAGCAAATGCTTTTCGCTTGAGGTCAGAGAGTCTTGAAGAAGAAACCTGCGGATGCATGGCTCCAAAAAAAGACTCGATACCCAATGACGCGTTAAGGACCCAAGCTTGCCCTTTGCTCGCGAAACTAATTTGCGACCCCGAGTTCGCTAAACTACCACCGTTGGCCGGTGAATCAGGCGCGACGGGCATAGGAAATTGCGATCCACCGCCGAGTGTTTGTCCACTAAGCATGTCAGTCCACCGTCAAGTCCAAAGATCCGAGCAGCTCGCCTTGGTCCGCGCGCAATACGCTTGCCATCTCCGCGAAAGAAACGCTGGCCTCGAAAGTCCGCACCATTTTCAGAAACAAAGCTCCCTCGTACATCGCAGAAGAATCGACGACCCACGAGAAGTCGTCGGCGTAGACGGAGAAGCCGCGCGCTTTGACCGTTGGGCTTAAAATCCTGGGGGACTTGAAACTGAGAAAATTCGCAGAAATGTCACGCAGAGTCCGTCGCTCCGGTTTAACATGCATCAGAAGGCTCAACAGGTATTGTCGAAAGGTCACACCGGCAGCGGATTGCACGGCCCGTAAACCCGCCATCGCGACTTGAGAAACGAGTTGTTCTTGAGACCAATCGGGATTTGTCACCAGAAGGGTGGCAGCACCTACGCCAACGGTGAACGTAAGCCGAGAGTTTTGGAGACTAAATACAATTGCGACTTCACCCACACTCGAAGGATTCTGCTTAGCCGAGATGTTCGCGAGCGCTATGTTCCAAGGCTTGAACGCCTCAAAAACTGCGGACATAACAGCAGAACCTCGGGTTGAGAACTCGAAATTCGGGCTTCCGTAGACCGCCTGGACCTCTAGGAAAGCCAACAGCGATTGCGCTCTTTCAAGTTGCTGCATCGCGCTCTATTATCCGAAACTTCGGAACCGTGGAACAGTCACCTTGGACAGTGTCGCACGCAATTCCCTCAGTGCCCACCCTTTGCAGCTTGACTTATGCGGACAGAACACGGACAATTCGGTCATTCGCCAATGTTTGAGAATCCAAAAATACTTGATTTTACTGGTGGAGCTGACGCGGATCGAACGCGCGACCTCCTGAATGCCATTCAGGCGCTCTCCCAAACTGAGCTACAGCCCCACCGCAAGCGAGATTTTTCAGCTAACCGGATACTGTCGGTGGAGTCAACCGAGCCGGTCAATCAAAGCTGTAAAGCCGCTGTGCGCATAGCGCGGGTCATTCGCGGGCGCGGTCGAGGAGTTCGCGGGCGGCGCGGCGGAATTTATCGGATACTTCGCCGCCGAGCATGCGCGCGATTTCCTCGGTGCGATCGCCGGGTTCCAGAATCGCGACACGGCTGCGGGTCGAACCGCGGCGCTCCTCTTTTTCGACGGTGAGATGACGGTCAGCGAACGCAGCGATCTGCGCGAGGTGAGTGACGCAAAGAATCTGATGAAAGCGCGAGAGCTGTTTCAGCTTGCGGCCAACCACCTGGGCGACTGCACCGCCGATGCCGGCGTCCACTTCGTCGAAGATCATGGTGGCGACGCCGCGGCGTTGCGCCTCGAGCCGCTTGAGCGCGAGCATCACACGCGAGAGTTCGCCGCCCGACGCGATTCTCAGCAGCGGCATCGCGGGCTGGCCAACGTTGGGCGACAGATGAAATTCGAGGGTGTCGATACCGAATGGACCGAGCGCAACGCCGGCGTGATCGAAACCGGCATCGTCGCGGAGGAGCGCGGAGAGGCGAGGCTCGAAACCCGGCGAGCGCATCCCGAGCGATTTCAACTCGGTTTCCATCTTGCGGCCGAGGTCGGCGGCAGAGCGTCTGCGGATCGCAGACAGCTTGTTTGCATGCGCGACGAGTTCGTCGAGCGCCGCCGTCATCGCGGCTTCGACCTGCGCTTTCGACTCGCCGATTCCTTCGAGTTCGGCAATCTCGGCGCGCGATCGATCCAGGTGTTTCGAGCGCGGTGTCGATTGAACCGCCGTACTTGCGCTTGAGCCGCGTCAGTTCCTGGAGGCGGTTGTCGATTTCCTCGAGCCGCGCGGGGTCCGCCTCGATCTTGGACGCATAGGCGCCGAGAGTGCGCGCCGCCTCTTCGAGGTTCGCGCGCGCCGACTTGATCATCTCGAGTGCGTCGCCGAGTTTCGGATCGAGCGCGGCCGCATCGACGAGGCGCGCCTCGGCGCGCGCAACCGTGTCGGTCGCAGCGCCGTCGGCGCCGTAGAGCGCCTGCTCGGTTTCGAGCGCGGCGCTGGCGAGCTTGCTGGCGTTAGCGAGCACAGTTCGCTCTTGCGCCAACGATTCATCTTCGCCGGCGACGAGGCCCGCGCGTTCCAATTCGGTCGTGCGGAATCTTGCGAGTTCCAGCAGATCTGCGCGTTCGCGTTCGCGGCGGCCAAGTTCCTGGAGGCGAGTGCGGATTTCTTCGGCGCGCGCGTAGCGTTCGCGATAGGCAGCGAGTTCGTCGTCGAGGTTTGCGTAGCGATCGAGAATCTCGCGATGGCTCTCGGCGCGGAGCAGCGAATGCTGCTCGTGCTGTCCATAGACCTGGACCAGCGACGCGCCGATTTTGCCGAGGCTTTGCACGGTGGCGAGTTCGCCGTCGATAGTGACGCGCGAGCGTCCGCCGCCTTCGGCGATCACGCGGCGCACGATCAGTTCGCGGCGTTCGCCGTCGCGTTTGCGCGCGGCCAGTTCAGGCATCGCGGCTTCACCCTCGAGTTCGAACAGCCCTTCGACGACAGCTTCTTTCTCGCCGGTGCGAATCATGTCGGGCGAGGCGCGCGAGCCGAGCAGCAATCCGAGCGCGCTCAGGATGATGGTTTTGCCGGCGCCGGTTTCGCCGGAAAGGACATTGAGGCCGGCGCCGAACTCGAGATGAGCTTCTTCGATGATCGCGAAGTTGCGTATGTTCAGTTCGAGCAGCATCCGGGACGCGCGCGGCTATCCCCAGTGAAGCTTGTCGCGCCAGATTTCGAAATACGGATGGGCTGAGCGGATCAGCGAGACGACGTGCCGCCCGCGATGAATTTTGATTACGTCGTCGGGCCCCAGTTGCGACGACTCCTGGCCGTCAACGGTGAAGGTCGTATCGTGGTCGGGCGCCTTGACGTGAATCTCGATTTCGAAGGTGTCGGGCAGCACCACGGGCCGGTTGCTCAGGGTGTGCGGACAGATTGGCGCGAGCACGATCGCGCCCAGTGTCGGATACACGATCGGCCCGCCAGCGGAGAGCGCGTACGCGGTCGAGCCAGTGGGCGTCGCGATGATCAATCCGTCGGCGCGATACGAGCAGAAGGCGGTATGGTTGGCGAACACGTCGAGCTCAAGCATCCGGCCGAGCGGACCTTTGCCGACGACCACGTCGTTGAAGGCTTGAAACGATTGCGGGATTTCCTCGGATGCGCGATCGACGATCGCCTCGAGCATGATGCGCCGATCGACCTCGTAGTCGCCAGCGAGCACGCGTCCCAGCGCGGCTTGCGCTTCGGAGATAGTCACTTCAGTCAGAAAGCCGAGGCCGCCAAGATTCACGCCGAGAATCGGAGTTCCCTCCGACGCGACCATCCGCGCGACGCCGAGCAGCGTGCCGTCGCCGCCGAGCACAACGATCAGGTCGGCACGATCGGCGAGATGATGGCGCTCGACGCCGTCGGCGCCGATTTTCTTCGCAGTCTCCGAATCAGCAATCGGGGTCTTGTGCCGTGCGCGCAGAAAACGGGTGAGGGTGCGCGCGATGGTTATCGCTTCGGGCCGCTCGCGCTTGACGACCAGGCCGACGGTTTTTATTGATCGCTTCGCCGACGCCATCAGATGCTCATCATGCGCTGAAATGCGGAGTGACGCGAAAGCATTCGAGGTGCATTCTCAATTTCCCTGCGGGATTTTTATCTTGTACGCGGTGCCGGCGGCGGCCGGATTTTCCTTGCCGTACACAATGGCGACCGAATTGATGTAATAGCCAGTCGCGGTCTCGGTGGTCTGCCCCTTGCTCGTGAGTACGATGATCGCATCGGCGCCGGTTTCGCAGGCCTTGCGCTGCACCGCCGGCAGCACGTCGGCTTCGCTCGCGTAGCGGTTTCCCAAAGCCTCGACGATTGCGACCCGGCGAAAATCTTTCAGCGGCTCGTGCCGCAGCACCGGCATGTCGCAATCGGGCGGCTTGGCGGCGCGCCCCGACGGCTCCACTTCCGAGAGCGTGACCTGCGGCGGCAGTGAAGCGACATGAGCGCATCCCGCGGCGGCGAGCGTCAGAATGAGGATCGCGATTCGCACGAGTAATGAAGTATCCACCGATAGGCGTCGCGGGCAAGAGCGTATAAAATCGCGATGCGCTCGCGTCCGCCGAGACGACGGATAGGGGCGGCACCTCACGATGGCAAACACCGGCAAACCTCGTCGTCCAATGCTGGGCGCGCATATGTCGATTGCGGGCGAAGTTGGCGAGGCGCTGATTCGCGGCCAGCAGGTTGGATGCGAATGTATCCAGATTTTTACCAAGTCGTCGCGGCAGTGGGCGTCGAAGCCGTTGACCCAAGAGGAAATCGAAACCTTCAAGCGCAATCGAATCAAAACCGGTATCGCGACTGTGATCGCGCACGATTCCTACCTGGTGAATCTCGGCGCGCCGGATGAAGCGATGCGGCGCAAGTCGGTCAATGGAATTATCGACGAGCTGCATCGATGCGAGGCGCTCGGTGTGCCGATTCTGGTCGCGCATCCGGGATCGCATGTCGGATCCGGCATTGAGGCCGGCATCAAGACGATCGCGAAATCGATCGATGAGGCGCACGCCGCGTGCAAAGGCTTCAAGGTGAAGATCGCGCTCGAAATCACGGCAGGTCAGGGCAGTAACCTGGGCAATACGTTCGAGCAGATGGCGCAGATATTCGACGCGGTCGTCGAGAACGAGCGGCTGCGGCTGTGTTTCGATACCGAGCATGCATTCGCTGCCGGCTACGACATTCGCACTCCGGAAGGGTATGAAAATACATTCGGCGAGCTGGACAAATATGTTGGGTTCAAGCGACTCGCGGCGTTTCATTTGAACGATTCGATCAAGGATTTCAATTCGCGCGTCGATCGCCATCAGCATATCGGGAAAGGCTTCATCGGACTCGACGCATTTCGGCGTCTGCTCAACGATCCGCGATTTTTCGGACTGCCGATGTGCCTCGAGACGCCAAAAGGACCCGAGATGAAAGAGGACGTCGAGAACCTGGCGACATTACGCAGTCTGTTCGCGAACTGACTATTGACGAATGACTAAACGAATACTCACTGGAGACCGGCCCACCGGGCCATTGCATCTCGGCCACTATGTAGGATCGCTGCAAAACCGCGTGCGCCTGCAGGAAGAATACGATACCTACTTACTAATCGCCGACATCCAGGCGCTGACCGACAACTTCGAGCATCCCGAGAAACTCGAAGCAAATATCTTCGAGGTCGCGCTCGACTATCTGGCGGTCGGCATCGATCCGGAGAAGGCAAAGTTCGTCGTGCAGTCGATGGTGCCGGAGCTGACCGAGCTGACGATTTATTTCATGAACCTGGTCACGACGGCGACGCTCGAGCGCAATCCGACGCTCAAGGACGAGATCAAGCAGAAGAATTTCAGCAAGGGTCTACCGGTCGGCTTCTACACGTATCCGATTTCGCAGGCGTCGGACATCACGATCTTCAAGGCGCATCTGGTGCCTGTCGGCGAAGACCAGCTGCCGATGATCGAGCAGGCGCGCGAAATCGTGCGGCGCTTCAATCGCATGTACGACAAGGTCCTCATCGAGCCGAAGGCGCTGGTCGGCGAAGTGGCGCGGCTGCCGGGGACCGACGGCGGCGCGAAGATGGGTAAGTCGCTCGGCAATTGCATCTACCTTGGCGACCCGCCCGACGTCGTGCGCAAGCGCGTGATGTCGATGTACACCGACCCGACGCGGTTGCATCCGACGGACCCCGGCCACGTCGAAGGCAATCCGGTTTTCACGTACCACGACGTGTTCAATCCGGATAAGGCGGAAGTCGAAGATCTGAAGGAGCGCTACCGCAAGGGCACGGTCGGCGACGTCGAGGTCAAGGAGAAGCTGTTCAAGGCGCTGAACGCTTTCCTGGAGCCGATTCGCGAGCGGCGCGAGCAGTTCGCGTCGAAGCCGGAGCGCGTGCGCGAAATCATCGTCGAAGGCACGCGCAAAGGGCGCGCCGTCGCGCAAGAGACGATGGCCGAAGTGCGCAGCGCGATGAAGATCAGCTACAAATTTTAAATCACATTAAATGTGAAACCCGCGGTGGGTCTCACGCTTCCTTCGGCAGGGGTGACCCCTGCACCCAGTGAGAATCGCAAAATAGCGAGGACGCCATTTTGCTCTCAGGTTCTTTTGGGAGAAGCCAGTTAATACGACTTTGCGAAGTATGCGCGCTCGGTTGCCGGTTCGCCGCACACCAGGCATTTGCCTGCGACGCCGTCGTTGGTGAGTGGGATCGCGCGGCAGGTCGCCTTGGTCTCTTCGCGAATCTTCGTCTCGCACGCTGGATTGCCGCACCAATAAACGTCGGCGAATCCGCCGCCGCCCTCGCCTTCCATGTGTTTGCGAAAGACGCGTAGTCGTCGAACTTCCGCGTGTTCGCGATCATCGCGGCTTTCGCCTGTGCGTAGAGACTCTTCTGAATCTCGTCGAGCAGTGCGCTGACTGTTTGCGCGATCGTCGCGAGCGACGCCTTGCTCTTCGCCTCGGGCCCGGACTTGTCGCGCCGCGCGAGCACCGCTTCGCCCGACGCAACATCGCGCGGTCCGATCTCGATTCTCACCGGCACGCCGCGCATCTCCCAATCGTTGAACTTGAACCCCGGCGTCATGCCCTTCGCGCTCGTCGATGCGCGCGCGAATGTCCGCCTGCGTCATCGCGTCCAGCGCCGTATGCGCCGCGGCGAGCACGGTCGCGCCTTCCTCGGGTTTGCGGAAGATCGGCACGATGACCGCCTGCGTCGAGGCGACCGTCGGCGGCAGCCGCAGTCCCTGGTCGTCGCCATGCGCCATCACGATCGCGCCGAGCAGCCGCGTCGATACGCCCCAACTCGTCTGCCACACGAACTGCATCTGATTTTGATCGTCGAGGTAGCGGATCTCGAACGGCTTCGCGAAATTCTGTCCGAGAAAATGCGAGGTGCCGCATTGCAGCGCGCGCCCGTCGCCCATCAGCCCTTCGATCGAGTAGGTCTCGACCGCGCCGGGAAATCGCTCGGCCGCGCTCTTGCGTCCGACGATCAGCGGAATCGCCAGAAACTCCTCGACGAACTTCCGATAGACTTCGAGCATCCCGAGCGTCTCGCGTTCGCGCCTCCTCGCGCGTGGCGTGCGCGGTGTGCCCCTCCTGCCACAGGAATTCCGCGGTGCGCAGGAACAGCCGCGTGCGCATTTCCCATCGCACGACGTTGCACCATTGATTCACCATCATCGGCAGGTCGCGATGCGATCTGATCCACTGCGCGAACATGTGATTGATGATCGTCTCGGACGTGGGCCGCACGATCAGCGGCTCCTCGAGCTCCTTGCCGCCGCCGTGCGTGACGACCGCGAGCTCGGGCGCGAAGCCCTCGACATGCTGCGCTTCCTTTTGCAGGAAGCTCTGCGGGATGAACAGCGGGAAGTACGCGTTGCGCGCGCCGGTCTTCTTGATGCGGCGGTCGAGCTCGTCGCGCAGCGCCTCCCAAATCGCAAAGCCGTCGGGACGAAACACGATGCATCCGCGCACCGGCGAGTAATCCGCCAACTCCGCGCGCAGGCAGATGTCGTTGTACCACGCGGCGAAGTCCTCGCTGCGCGGCGTTACCTTCTTATCGTTTTGTTTGGATTGCTTTTCGGCCATTCGTCTTGCGCGACGGCTTTGATTATCGTCAATTGGTACAGTCTCCGGATAAAGTCGCCTCGAATCAACTTAGTCCGGAGCGTGCCCGAGGTGAAAGTCATGAAGCTGAGATTCGTCACCGCAACCATCGGCCTCGCGATTGCGCTCTCGGCGTTGGTGCCGGCGGCGTCGGCGCAAAGTAGTGCGAATCAGTTCGCCGTGCGCACGATTGAAGTTGACGGCAACGGCGAGACGCGCACCACTCCTGATACGGCGGATTTGGATCTCGCGATCGATACACAAGCGAAGACCGCCGAGGAAGCTGCAGCGCGGAACGCTGCGCTGGCGACCAAGGTGATCGACGCGCTCAAGGCGAAGCTCGGCGACAAGGGCAAGGTCACCACCGGCGGCTATTCGCTGGATCCGCAGTACGACCAGCGACCGAACGCGAAGCCGACGATCATCGGCTACAACGCGCAGAACACGGTGACGGTGAATACCGGCGCGCTGGACCTGGTCGGCGCGCTGATCGATTCCGCGATTGCGGCCGGCGCGAATCGCGTCAACTCGCTGAACTTCAGCGTCAAGGACGACACCAAGGCGCGCACCGAGGCGATCGCGATCGCAACTCGCGACGCGCATGCGCAAGCCGACGCGCTCGCGACGGCGTTGAACGTTAAGCTAGGCAAGGTCCTCAAAGCGACGACCGTATCTCAAGAGCGGCCGATTCCGATTCGCATGGGGCGAGCAATGGCGATGTCGGCGAACGTCGCGACGCCGGTTGAGCCGGGCGAGGTCACGGTGCCGGCGACAGTTTCTCTCACCTTCGAGATTGAGTAGGCCACGATGCTAAAGCCTGGCGATCCCGCTCCACCGTTCGATCTCGAATGCGCGCTTGATGGGCGAACTGCACGCTGCAGTCTCGCGAAAACCCCGTCCGAACTGGTTTTGATATTTTTCTATCCACGCGATTTTTCGTTCATCTGTCCGACCGAGGTCACCGGCTTCAACAAAGCGCTGAAGGAGTTTGCCGCCGAGGAGACGGCCATCGTGGGCGTCAGTATCGACAATGTGGACAGTCATCTGCGATGGGCGCGCGAGCTTGGCGGAGTTAGCTACCCGATGCTCGCCGACCCGGACGGCAGCCTTGCGCGCGCATACGGCATCTTCGACGAAAATGAAAAGGTCGCGCTGCGTGCGACGTTCATCCTCGATCGCAAACGCAAAGTTGCGTACTCGTCGTCATGCCCGCTGAACATTGGGCGCAGCGTCGTCGAGACGCTTCGAATCGTGCGCGCACTGCGAACGGGCCAACTCTGCCCTGCCGACTGGACGCCGGGTGTCGAGTTCGGTCCAACCAGCCGCGACTTCTAGGGCGAGCTTGGCCACAGTCGATCCCGCGGAAAAAAGGCGGCTCTTCGAGCGGCTCTCAAGCGTCCGCGAAATTGTTTTCGGCGTGCAGGACGGCGTGCTGACGACCGCCGGCGTGCTGTGCGGATTAAGCGGCGCCGTCTCGCAGCATTCGCAGGTCGCGCTGGCCGCGTTGGCTTCCACAGCGGCCGGCGCGCTCTCGATGGGTGCGGGAGCCTACCTGGGCGCACGTGCGGAAGCCGAGGTGTTGCGCGCCGAGCTCGACCTCGTGCGCGCCGACGCCGCCGAAAAGCCGTACACCGTCCAGGAAGGGTTGCTCGACGAACTGTGCAAGGAGGGCCTCACCCGCGAAGCCGCATTTCGCGTCGTCCGGCTGCTCAGTACCGCGCCGCGAGCCCTTGAATCGACCGCAGAGGCAAAAATGTTCGGGCTCGGCGGCTCGATACTCAGTACGCCGTCGCTCGATGGCGCTCGTGATGGGAATCGCATTTCTGGTCGGCGCGGTCGTCCCGCTGCTCCCGTATATGCTGATCACGGCGCAGCGCTATGACCTTGGCGGCGCGCTCGTTGCGACCGCGCTTACTTTGTTCGCTGTCGGTTACTTCGAGGGATGGCTCGCGCATCGCAGCGATCGCTGGCGGTCGGGAATTCGCTTTCTTGCGATTGCGACTGATCGCAGCGGCCGCCGGTTACGCGATCGGACTCGCGATCTCGCCACTCGGTGCGACCGCAGGCTAACCTTGTTCGCGTGAAAATTCCTGCGTACTCATCGCTGGCCGCATTCCTGGCGCACTATCGCGCACTCAAAACAGACGCTTCCCGCAGCGTTGACGACGAGCAATTGTTCGGCGAAATGTCTTCGGCGATCGCGACACTGCCGCCGGAAGCTCGATCCTCGCTCGATTCGACGGAAGACAGCACCAGCGCTCGACGCCATCGCGATCGCGCCGAACTTCAGCTTCGCCGCGAGCTTGTCGCGCGCGGAATTGTCGCGGACTGAACGATGCTCGCTTACCTTGTACGGCGAATCGTTTTTGGAGCAGCAGTTCTGCTCGGAACCTCGATCATCACGTTCGCGATCGCGTTCGTGGTCCCCGCCGATCCCGCAGTTGCGATGGCCGGCGCGAAGGCCGATCCGCAAACTCTCGCAACCATTCGGACTGAACTGGGTCTCGACCAGCCCGTGTATGTCCAGTACGCGCGCTACCTCGATCGCGCGATTCACGGCGACCTCGGGCGCTCGTATATCCGCCGCGAGAACGTCACGTCGCTTATCGTCGATCGTTTTCCGGCGACTGCGTTGCTGGCCGGCGCCGCGATGGCGTTGTCGCTGATTCTCGGAATCGCGATGGGAGCGATTGCCGCCGCCTATCGAGGCCGCGCGGCGGACAACCTGCTGCTGGTCATATCTCTCGCGCTCGTTTCGATTCCCGTGTTCTGGCTGGGCACGATGCTGCTGATCGCGGTCGCCGCCACCATTCGCTCGTTTCCGCTCGGCGGCTATAGCGGCGCCAGCAGCTTGATCCTTCCGACATTGACGCTCGCGCTCGGATCGGCCGGCTACTATTCGCGGGTTCTTCACACCAGCTTGTGCGACGCGTTCGACCAGGATTACGTGCGCACCGCGCGCGGCAAAGGTCTTTCGTCCGCCCGCGTGATGCTTCGCCATGCGATGGCGAACGCGCTGCTGCCGCTCGTTACTCTCGCCGGGCTCGATCTCGCGGGACTTCTTTCCGGCGTCGTTCTAACCGAGACCGTCTTCAACTGGCCGGGAATCGGCCGTCTCGCCGCCGACGCGATCTTCAATCTCGACATCCCGCTGATCATGGGCACGGTGCTGTTCTCGGCGTTTCTCATCGTCGTCGTCAACCTGCTGGTGGACCTGCTCTACGCGTGGCTCGATCCACGCATTCGGCTGGCGGAGACTGGATGAACATCCGCCGCTTCGTCACGCTCGAGACGGTCGGCGCCGCGATGGTCACAGTGCTGGTGATCGTCGCCATCTTTGCGCCCATGCTCGCGCCGCACGATCCGACGATCGTCGTCGCGCCGACCTTCGGCGATCCCGGCGCGCCTTCACGCGCATTTCCGATGGGCACCGACGAGCTTGGGCGCGACGTGCTCTCGCGCATCATCTTCGGCGCCCGAATTTCGCTGACGGTTGGCGTCGCCGCGATGGCCGTCACGATGACTATCGGCATCGCCATCGGCCTGTGCTCGGGATTTTTCGGTGGCGCGGTTGATTTTATCCTGATGCGCTTCACGGACCTGATGCTTTCGCTCCCGCCGCTGCTGCTCGCGATGGCTCTGGTAGCGGTGCTGGGACCGAGTCTGCGCACGATCTTCATAGTCATCGGCCTTGTTTCGTGGACCTCGATCGCTCGCGTCGTGCGGGCTGAAACTCTTTCCATGTCGAAGCGGGATTTCGTGGTGGGGGCTGAAGTACTCGGCGCGCCGTCTCTCCGATTGATCGCTCTGCATATCCTTCCGAACGTTTTGCCGATCATAATCGTGATGGCGGCGCTGCGGACTTCTGACACCCTGCTGCTCGACGCGGCGCTCAGCTTCCTCGGCCTCGGCGTGCCGCCTCCAACTCCAAGTTGGGGCCGTATGATCAACGAGGCGACAATTTACTTCCGCACCGCGCCGTGGCTGGCGACCTTTCCCGGTCTCGCGATCTTTTACGCGGTCCTCAGCTTCAATCTTCTCGGCTACGGATTTCTGCGCAGGCGCTCTCAATGATGCGAAGGATCATTCCGGCTGTGATCGCGATCGCATTCGCCACAGGATGCGGTGGCGGACCGCCTCCGCTCAATTTGCCGTCGCACGCGATGGTGCTCCGGCTCGCGGACGCCGACGACGTCCCAACTCTCGACCCGGCCGCCGGATACGACACCGTTTCGTGGACCTTCGAGCAGGCAATATTCGACACGCTCGTGCGCTACGGTGACGGCAACATCGAACTCGAGCCCGATCTCGCAACCAGTTGGGAGAGCTCACCCGACGCAACGACTTTCACATTTCATATGCGCACCGACGCGCGCTTCTCCGACGGCCGAAATGTAACCAGCGACGACTTTCGCTACGGAATCGAGCGGGTGCTGAATCCCGCCACGCGATCCAAGGGCATGGAGTATTACCGTGGTATCTATGGCGCGGCCGACTTCGCGGCGCATCGCGCCGAGCACGTCAGTGGCATCGAAACGCCTGACAACTCGACGATCATCTTTCATTTGAGCGCGCCCGATCCGATTTTCGGGCACAAGCTCGCGATGCCGTTTGCGTCGGCGATCCCGCGTGACGTCGCGGAAAAATGGGGCGACGATTTTTCGCGTCACGTGGTCGGCAGTGGCGCCTTCATGCTGCGCGACTGGATTGGCGGACAGCGCATTGTGCTGGTTAAAAATCCTTACTACTTCGCCAAACCGTTCCCCCATCTCGACGCGATTGTCGAATCGGTCGGCGTCAACCAGGAACTGCAATGGCTGCGCTTCGACGCGGGCCAAATCGACGCGGTGGTCGATATTCCGCCCGCGGAGTTCCCCTACGTCATGAAAACTCCGGCGCTAAGAAAGTTGACACTCGCGAAAACCACGGTCACGACCCGCTATCTCGGGATGAACTGCCAGATGTGGCCGTTTACCGACGTGCGCGTACGTCGCGCTCTCAGTTACGCGATCGATCGCCACAAGCTGATCGCAATATTGAACGGACGTGGCGTCGTCGCGCGTGGCGTCATGCCGCCGAATCTGCCCGGCTACGATCCCAACCTTGAGGGCTACGACTATGATCCTGCGAAGGCGCGTGCACTGCTCGAAGAGGCGCATCTCGCGCACGGTTTCGATTTTGAAATCTGGATGCGCGCCGATCAGACCATGCTGATGCTCGCGCAATCGATACAGCAGGACCTCTCGCCACTCGGCATCCATGCGCGCTTGAAGCCGGTTGCATGGGGTCCGTTCCTCGAAGCGGTTCGGCAGCCGCGCACGGCGCAAGCGTTCTTGCAGGGCTGGGAAGCTGACTTTCCCGATCCCGAAAATTTTCTAGGCGCGCTGCTCTCGCGCGCGCAGTGGGGTTCCAACAACGACACTTTCTATTTCAACCCCGTGGTCGAGGCGCTGCTGCGTGAAGCCGAGCCGATCGCGGATATGAAAAAGCGCTACGCACTTTACGACCAGGCCGAGCGGATCGTGGTCGATGATGCGCCGTGGGTTTTTCTCTACTACCCGGTCACGTACATAATCCGCCAGCCGTGGGTGCACGACTACGTGATCAATCCGATGCGCCCGACGCGGTTTGAGCACGTCTGGCTCTCGCCACATCCGGAATAGGGAGAGCGACAACTGCGGGCGATATCGACTATGATCGAAAAATCAGAATGAGGAGCCAATCATGATAACGCAGGGCGACGATTATCCGATTCATCAGACGCCGGAGCCGGTTCAGCAGGTTTTCACCAGCGACCGCAACTTTTACGACCGGTTCTTTTTCAACGGATACTTCCGCGAGAGCGAACCGTACTTCGCGGTCGCGATGGGAATTTATCCGAATGTGGGAATTATCGATTGCGCGTTCAGCGTCGTAGCCGGCGGCGTGCAGCATTGCGTGCGCGCGTCGCGAGTGCTGGGCGCCGAGCGGATGGACACGCGCGTTGGCCCGATCTCAATCGGGATCGTCCGTCCGATGCGATCGATGCGCCTTCGCGTCGATCATGAAACCGTAAAGGCCGATCTGATGTTCGAGGCGCGCGCCGATGCGATCGAGGAGCCTCGTTTTTCGCGACGCGTTGGACCGCGGCTCATCATGGATCTGACGCGATTCACGCAGCATGGCGGTTACAGCGGCAGCCTGACTGTCGCCGGCAAGACTTACGACGCGAGGCCGTCGCGAGTGTGGGGTTCGCGCGATCGCTCGTGGGGCGTGCGCGGAATCGGCCCGCAGGATCCGGCTGGAGTGCCGTCGCCGACGCCCGTGATGGGACAGTTCTATTGGCTCTGGTCGCCGAGCAATTTTGAGGACTTGTGCACGCATTGCGATTGCAATGAAAACGCTGACGGATCTCGATGGCACCAGTTCGGCGCCGTTACGCACGCGGAGTTGGGCGCGCCGCTCGATCTTGCGACTGGCGTCGATTTCAACATTAACTATGCGCCCGGAACGCGGCATGCGAAGGGCGCCGAGATAGTTTTGCGCAGCGCGCGCGGCGAAAATCGAATCGAGCTGAAGACGCTCTACAACTTCTACATGCAGGGCATCGGCTATTTTCATCCGAAGTGGGGCCACGGAATGTACGTCGGGCCGGACGTCTCAACCTACGAGTCGTTCAAAACCGCAGAAGTTAACGAGCGCGACCTGATGCATCAGCACATCCAGGCCGTGTGCCAGGCGAAAATGGGGTCGCGCGAGGGCATGGGGATTCTCGAGATGGCGATCCTCGGGCCGCACGAGCGCAGCGGCTTCAAGGAATTCCTCGACATGCATTCGTAGTTTTTTCAGCGAATCAGCTTCGCGGCGATTTCCCTGCGAAAATTTCTCTTCAGGCTCGCAACGCACTACCCTACCGCGCTCAGTTGCGGAGCTTGTCGAGGAGGCGGCCGACGAATCCTTCCGGCTTTTTGATTTCGACCGGCGCGGGCTCGCGGCCTTCTTTCAGAGCTGCGAAAATTTCCTCGACCTCGCCGTCAACGGGGAATCGGCCGGTGCTGGCTTTCGAAAATACCAGCCGCCCGTTTACGATCACGTCGAACTGCCCGGATTTGCCGGCGGTGATTTTCGCCTTTTCGCCGAAGCTGGAATCTAATGATGCGGCCAGACTGGCCGCGCGTGGCTTGTAGCCTCAAGCCGAGCAGTAAAGAATTTCTGTCGCCATACCCAAAGCGTACTCGCCGCTCTCACGCCGTTCAAACGACCGTGCGCAGCATGAAGTGCTGGTTCACGCTGGGAACAGGTTGCTGACGCTTTCGCGATTGTGGACGCGCCGCCCGCGCACGTCTTTTTTGACCCGCACGAACACAGATTTCCTTCCGAGAAGCGCAGCACTTCCCCCGCACCGGCCTTCACGCGCAAGTACTCACAGATCTTGAGCGCGTCAACTTGGGACTGCCACTGCCGCCAAAGAGAAGAATGTTATCTTTCACTGTGGTTGCCGCTTGGCGAGGCTGTCCAGGCGCTCGAACCCGGCTCACCTGCGGAGGCCGGAGCCGGCCGGAAGAGCGCGATCGTAATTTCTGCGGCCGTTGCGCCGACGAAAAGGCCACCGACAACATCCGACACGAAATGCCAGGTCGCCAGTACCAAGCCGATCATCACCGCTCCGATGACGGTGCCAATGAGAATTCTAGCGCGCGGGTAAAAAACCCAGAACACCAGCAGGAAAGACGTTGCGATAGCCACATGACCGGATGGAAACCCCGAGTTCGAATTGCCATGAAACGGCTTGAAGCCGTAGAGATTGGGGTGCGCAAGATAGGTCGCTATCTCGATGCGCCCAAACGCCGGCTTCAACAAATAGGCAGTGCTCGCCAATGCCCACATCAGGCTGAAACCTGCAAGCATCGTTGCCTCGGCCAATCGTGTCAAGCTGCGCCCTGCCAGCACGGTGCAGCCGCAGCCCAAGATAGTCAGCGCGCCGAGCGGAACGAATAGCAGCACTAGGTCTAGCGAAGTGGCGAGCGAATTCTTCGCTGCCAAATGGGCGTTCGCGAACAGTGCTATTGGTCGGTCGACGAACTGAACGCATAGGGCCACCACGATGGCGCAAAGGACCAACGCGCCGATCCAACGCCCAAAAGCAGAGGATTTCATCCGCATCCTTATTCCTATTGCTATTTTTATCCCGAGGTTTCGAGGCGCTTTAGCCGGGATTTCCTTTTTGACTTTGCAAACAAAGAGTCGATTCGTACTCCCTTACCCAACCCAGCGTCAAGTTGCGGTCCGACTGGCGGTCACGACGCAGATCGCCACGACACAACCGTGACTTGAAACCGCTTTGGTCGCCCACGACTCAGTGTTTTTTCGTGACGTGTCGCGGCTTGCGCCTCTACTTCGATATCGCGTAGGTTTTGCCGCGTCGGGGTAAGACCAGCTTGCGATCACGGTGCGAAGGACGAACCGCCTTACACGTTCGGCTTCGATGAGGATGCGGCCAGAATTCTTTGGCAACGCTGATGCGGGGTGCAATCGCCGTCAATGCGCCATATCAGATTGGGAATTGCATTGACTCGGGCGCGAACTACTTGCCGTTAGGAATATCCACGAACACCGCGGCGGCGACCACCGACGACCACAGGCCGTCGCGATCGCCGATCGCCGATTGGGTCACATTGCGCGTCGTCACGATCTTGTCCGACATGCGCCACAGATCCTTGCGCTCGTCGTAGCTGAGATTTGGATCGAAATCGACGCCGAGAATCGTCGCGAGCATCATCGCCGCGAGATCCTCGGCGTAGTCGCCCGCCTTCTGATCGGTTTCGCCGGTGCTGTGATGCTCCGACAGGTATCCGTACTGCGCCGGGTTGCTGGGCAGCGCGACGCCGACCGACGACGCGATCAGCCGATGCGGTTCGTTGGTCGCATTGTCGCTCATCACGGCAAAAACGATCTGCCCGGGCGTCAGGTATTTCAGGCCTTCCTGCTGGCTGAGCAATTTGCAGTTGGGCGGGAAGATCGATTTGACGCGCACGAGGTTGAACTCGGCGATTCCTGCGGAGCGCAACGCCAGCTCGAAAGAAGTCAGCTTCTCGCGATGCCGCCCCACGCCCTTGGTCAGAAATGTCCCCTTCGGGATCGGCCCCATTTATCCGTCTCCTCTCCGATGCCGTTTTCTTTTATACGAATCCGCCGCTCGAACGCTACACGGTATTCACCGGCGAATACTCGCCGAACACCTTGCGCATCGCGTCCGAGATTTCCCCCAGCGTGCACCATCCGCGCACCGCATCGACGATCGGCGGCATCAGGTTGTTGCCGTCGCGCGCCGCGTCCTCGACTCGCGCGAGCGCCTTCTTTGCCGTCTCTGCGTTTCGTTCCGCACGCACGCGCGCGACGCCCGCCTTCTGTTTCGCCTCGAGTTCCGGCTTGACCCGCAGAATTTCCCCCGGCGGTTCGCCGCCCCCGGTAAACTGGTTGACCCCTACGATAATTCGCTGCTTGGTTTCAATCTCGCGCTGATAAATAAATGCCGCGTTCTGAATTTCGCGCTGCATGTAGCCGCGCTCGATCGCCGCGACCGCGCCGCCGAAGTCGTCGATCTTCGACAGGTACTCGACCGCCTTCTTTTCAAGCTCGGTCGTCAACCGTTCCACATAATAAGAGCCGCCGAGCGGATCGATCGTGTCCGCGACGTCGGACTCGTGCGCGATAAGCTGCTGCGTGCGCAGCGCGAGCAGCACCGAAGATTCAGTCGGCAGCGCGAGCGCCTCATCTTTGGAGTTGGTGTGCAGCGACTGCGCTCCGCCGAGCACCGCGGCCAGCGCCTGCATCGTCACGCGGACGACGTTGTTGTCCACTTGCTGCGCGGTGAGGGTCGAGCCGGCGGTCTGCGCATGAAATCGCATCATCATCGAGCGTTCGTCTTTCGCGCCGAAACGCTCCTTCATTATTTTCGCCCACAGGCGCCGCGCCGCGCGAAACTTCGCAACTTCCTCGAAGAAATTGTTGTGCACGTTGAAGAAGAACGACAGCCGGCTGGCGAACGCGTCGATCTGCAAGCCTGCTTTCAGCGCGGCGTCAACGTATGCGATCCCGTCGGCAATCGTGAAGGCGAGTTCCTGCGCCGCGGTCGAGCCGGCCTCGCGGATGTGGTAGCCGGAGATCGAAATCGTGTTCCAGTTCGGAACTTCCTTGGTCGCGAAACTGAAAATGTCAGTGATGATCCGCATCGAACCGCGCGGTGGATAGATGTACGTGCCGCGCGCCACGTATTCCTTGAGGACGTCGTTCTGGATGGTCCCGTTAACTTTGCTCCAACTGACGCCGCGGCGTTCGGCCACGACGAGGTACAACGCCAGCAGGATCGATGCGGTCGCGTTAATCGTCATCGAGGTCGAAATTTTGTCGAGCGGCAGTTGCGCAAGCAGCACGTCCATGTCGGCGAGCGAGCAAATCGGGACGCCGACGCGTCCGACTTCGCCCTCGGCCAGCGGATGATCCGAATCGCGGCCCATCTGCGTGGGCAGATCGAACGCGACCGAGAGGCCGGTCTGGCCCTGATCGAAAAGATAGCGGTAACGCCGGTTTGACTCCTCGGCGCTGCCGAAGCCAGCGTACTGGCGCATCGTCCATAGCCGCCCGCGATACATCGTCGGCTGCACGCCACGCGTGAACGGATACTCGCCGGGAAAGCCGAGGTCGTTGACGAAATCGAAGTCGTCCAGGTTTTCGGGATCGTACGCGCGCTCGATTTCGATCCCCGAGCTGGTGACGAACTTCGGCTTGCGCTCGGGCCCGCGCTTCAACGACGGATTGAGTTTGCGTTGCTCCCAATCTTTGCGGGCGTCTGCGATTTTGCGATCGTCGTCAGGCATCGTAGCTTCACTCTACTGTTCGATTCGGGGCGGCTCCACTACTCGATCACCAGCATCAGTTGGCCCTTTTCGACCGCCTGCCCGGACGCAACTTTGATTTCCACGACCTTGCCGGCCTTGGGCGCTTTGACTTCATTTTCCATTTTCATCGCCTCGACCACGACGATTCCCTGTCCGGCTTTTACTTCGTCGCCGACTGCGACCAGCAGGTTGACGACGCGTCCGGGCATCGCGGATTTTATTTCGACGCGGCCGGTGACCTCGCGCCGCTTGCCGGCCGCGCGTGCCGTTCGCCGCGACGCGTCGGCGACGGTCAGGCGGGTCGAACCGGTGCGCGACGCGACCACGGTTTCTTCGCCGTCGCGCGCCACGTCGAAATCGAACGAGCGATTGTCAACGAGCACTGAAAACGATACGGGGCCGACCCGGCGCACGTCGGCTTCGAAACGATTCTTGCCGAAAGTAATCGAGAACGAGTCCGCGGCGAGCTCTTCAATCTCGATTTCGTGTTCGTTGCCGTCAAGAATCGCGAGGTATCGCATCGAGTTGTAGTCCGGCTATCGCCGCAGCATGTCGAGCCGGCCGAGCATCCGCCACGCGGAAGTGCTCGGCGGAGCGGCCGGCTGCACGCCGGCGCCATTGCCGTGATTGGTGTTCTTCTGCGCCGCGATCGCGGCGAGAAAAATTGCGGCGAGTTCCGCACCGCGCGGCGCCGCGCCGTTTTCATTCGGATGGTACTCGTGGTTGATAAAATTGGTATCGAAGTCGCCCTTGAGAAACTTCGGATGGGTCATGATCCAGCGATGGAAATCCAGATTCGTGCGGAGCTCTCCTGAAATAACGAATTCGCCGAGCGCGCGGCGCATCCGGTCGATCGCCTGGTCGCGATCGGCGCCCCACACCGCGAGCTTCGAGATCATCGGATCGTAAAAGACCGGCACTTCGGCGCCCGCGTAAACGCCGGCGTCGTTGCGCACGCCGGGACCGTCGGGAAATCTGAGCGTCTCGATTTTTCCCGGCGCCGGTACGAATCCGGCCGCGGGATCTTCGGCGTAGATGCGGCACTCGATCGCCCATCCGCGCTGCGCGAGATCCTTTTGCTTGAACGGCAGCTTCGCGCCGGCGGCAATTTCGATTTGCGCGCGAACGAGGTCGATGCCGGTCACCAGCTCGGTCACCGGATGCTCGACCTGGATGCGGGTGTTCATCTCGAGGAAATAAAAGTTGCGGTCCGCATCGGCCAGGAATTCGATCGTGCCGGCGCTGACGTAGTTCACCGCTTTCGCGGCGCGCACCGCGACCTCGCCCATCTCGGCGCGCATCTTCGGGGTGATGAACGGCGAGGGCGATTCCTCGACGACCTTCTGATTGCGCCGCTGAATCGAGCATTCGCGCTCGAACAGATGGACGGTGTTGCCGTGCGAGTCGGCGAGCACCTGCACTTCGATATGGCGCGGCTGCTTGAGAAATTTCTCGACGTAAAAGCGCCCATCGCCGAATGATGACTTGGCCTCGCTCGCGACCATGCGCACCACCGAGGCGAGGTCTTTGCCGTTCTCGACGAATCGCAATCCCTTGCCGCCGCCGCCAGCGGCCGCTTTCACCATGATCGGATACCCGATCTTTTTCGCGATCGCGGCGACTTCCGCTTCGGTCTCGAGCGTTCCCGGCGAACCTGGGACGACCGGCACTCCGGCCTTGGACATCAGTTTGCGCGCTTCAACCTTGTCGCCCATTCGCTCGATCGCGTCGGGCGGCGGTCCGATCCAGGTGAGGCCGGCCTTCTGCACTGCGCGAGCGAATGCGGCGCGCTCGGAAAAAAAACCGTAGCCGGGATGAACCGCGTCGGCCTTCAGGCGTTTCGCGGCTTCAAGAATTTTCGCAGTGTTGAGGTAGCTCTCGGCGGCTGGGGCCGGACCGACGAGGTACGCATGATCAGCTTCGCGCACGTGGAGCGCGGCGCGATCGACGTCCGAGTAAACAGCGATCGATTCGATTCCCAACTCGCGGCATGCGCGGATGATCCGCACGGCGATTTCGCCGCGGTTGGCGATTAGAATTCGTTTGAACATCAATTTTCCAAGGCTAACCGAATTTTATACTGAATCCAGCCCGCTCTTGCTCTCTCAAAGTGGGATGTTGCCGTGTTTGCGCGGGGGATTCTTTTCGCGCTTGTTTGCGAGCGCCTTCAGCGCGCCGATCAGCTTGGGACGCGTGTCGCGCGGCATGATCACTTCATCTATATAGCCAAGCTCGGCGGCCTTGAACGGATTGGCGAAAGTTTTGCGATATTCATCGGCCAGCCGTTTGCGCTCGGCGACCGCGTCCTTGGCGTTGGCGAGCTCGTTGCGAAAGACGATGTTGATCGCCTGCTCGGGGCCCATCACGGCGATCTCGGCGCTCGGATAGGCAAAGTTGAAATCGCCGCGAATATTCTTCGACGACATGACGTCGTACGCGCCGCCGTAAGCCTTGCGCGTGATCACTGTCACTTTCGGCACGGTGGCCTCGCAGAACGCGTAGAGAAGTTTTGCGCCGTGACGAATGATTCCGGCGAACTCCTGCTGAGTGCCGGGCAGGAATCCGGGCACATCGACGAAGGTGACGAGCGGAATGTTGAAGGCGTCGCAGAAGCGGACGAAGCGCGCGCCTTTGACCGACGCGTCGATGTCGAGTGCTCCCGCGAGGAACGACGGCTGGTTCGCGACGATTCCAACCGAGTAGCCGCCCATCCGCGCAAACCCGATCAACATGTTCTGCGCGTAGTCTTTTTGCACTTCGAGCAAATGGCCGTCATCGACGACGCGCCGGATGATGTCGCCCATGTCGTAAGGCTTGTTGGGGCTTTCGGGAACGATCGAATCGAGATTGGCGTCGATTCGCGCGGGATCGTCGCTGCTCGCGATGAATGGCGGATCTTCGACGTTGTTCGACGGCATGTAGGAGAACAGTTCGCGGACCATCGCGAGCGCGCCCGCATCGTCGTCGGCCTCGAGATGGCAGACGCCGGATTTCTGGCTATGCGCGTCGGCGCCGCCGAGCTCCTGCATCGTGACTTCCTCGTGGGTGGCGGCCCGGATCACGTCGGGACCGGTGAGGAACATGTACGAGGTGTCGCGGACCATCACGATGAAATCGGTAATCGCCGGCGAATACACCGCGCCGCCCGCGCACGGTCCCATGATTACGGAAATTTGCGGGACGACTCCCGACGACATGACGTTGCGCAGAAAAATATCCGCGTAGCCCGCGAGCGACACGACGCCTTCCTGGATGCGCGCGCCGCTGCCGTCGTTGAGGCCGATCACGGGGCATCCGGTTTTCGTGGCGAGGTCCATCACCTTGCAGACCTTCTCGGCGAAGGCGCCCGAGAGGCTGCCGCCGAAGACGGTGAAGTCGTGGCTGAAGATGCAGACCTGGCGGCCGTCGATGGTGCCGTAGCCGGTGACGACGCCGTCGCCGGGGATTTTTTTCTCGGCCATGTCGAAGTCGGTGATTCGATGGGTCTTGAACTTGTCGAGCTCGACGAACGAGCCGCGGTCGAGGAGAAACTCGACGCGCTCGCGCGCGGTCATGCGTCCCTGGGCGCGCTGTTTCTTGACGCGATCGGCGCCGCCGGCCGCCTCGGCGTCGCGAGTGAGTTGCTGAAGTCGTTCGAGATTTTCTTTAAGTCCCATTTCTCACAACCGCGCTAAAGCTGGATAGACGGCAAACAAAAAGGCGCCCGTCGCGCGCCACGGCAAGATAGATACCGCATGTTGGGGGATGGTTAAAGCGCGCGACTATTGCCGACGTGTGGGGGTAGAAATCCGGAGAAGTCCATTTTGTCGCCGGGTTTGATTCCGTTTTTGGCGCAGAAGCCGCCGCTCACTTCCAGTACGTACTCCGAGTTGCCTTCGACGCCGAGCGAGTTTGTCGGAGTATGGCTCTGCGTTGGCGACGATTCCGGTCACCACGCCTTTGGCGTCGGCGAAAATCATGTCGAGCGGGATCGGGGTGTTGTGCATCCAGAAATTTCGCGGCGACTCGTTTGGGAAAACGAAAATCATTCCGGCGTTGTCGTCGAGATGCTTGCGGTACATCAGGCCGAGCTCGCGCTGCGGGCCGGTGCTCGCCACTTCGACTGTGACCGTGGCGCGCGGCTTGCCGTCAGCGCCGACGATCGAGACGCACGGACCGCGCGCGCATCCGAGCAACGCGACCAGTACGATCACGAATGCGAACGGGCTTATCCGGATGCGCCGGCGGCGAGGCAACTCTGCTTTCATGGTTCGACGCAATCTAGCGCGTCGATGAGTCGCGGGAAATCAGGTGAAGTTCGCTTCGGGTGAGATCTCTTCGAGCTCGCGTCCCGAGGTCTCCGGCAGGAACCACATGATCATCGGCGAGATTATCCAGAAGACGGTCAGGTAGCAGACTGCGCGCGCGTGCGAGCCGGTGAAATTGTACAGCACGCCCTCGAAGAACAATCCGAGTGCGCCGCCGGTAGTGCCGGCGACTGCGAGCGCGCTGCCCGCCGTCGAACGATATGAGGTCGGAAACAATTCCGCGCTGTAGGCGTTGAGGATCGTGCCCGATGCGATGTCGAAAAATGTTTCCAGGATCCAGGCCGGAACGATCGACCATCCCGACGCCGTGTACATCCAGATGGTCAGCAGCGGCGACAGGAACAGGAAGGTCGCGCCCATCACGCGCCGTCCGTAGCGATCGCTCATGCGGCCCGCGACGATCGCGCCCATTATTCCGAGCGCTCCACCAAACAGGACCAAGCGACGAGACGTTGCCCGGCGACCAATGATGCGTCTCCTGCAGAAACTTCGGAAACAGAAAGCCGGCCGCGTTGCCGCCCATCGAGCCCAGGAATGCGATCGACAGCATCGTGATGAGCCGTCGCGGGTATGCGTTGTACAGCTGAGCGACCGGCTCCCAGATTTTCACTGGCCGCAGTCCTTCGAGTTTCTCTTTCTCGAAGCGCGCGCTTTCCGGCAGCGAGCGACGAAGCGGAATGATCAGCACCAGCGGCAGCAGCGCAATCGCGTACAGCCCGCGCCATCCGTAAGGAATCACGTTGATGAACGCGAACACGATCGCGGCCAGGCCGTAGCCAATGTTCGAGACTCGCGCCGAGCAGTCCAATTGCCCATCCGCGATAGGCGGCGTCAACTTCCTCCGCGACTATCACCATCGCGATCGCGGCTTCGGCGCCGGCGAACGCGCGCGCAATTATTTCAAACGCGACGAAGGCGCGCTCGTCCGGCGCAATCGCGATGAGGCCGGTGAAAATCGTGTAGCCGAAGACCGTGTAGAGCAGCAGGCGGCGGCGTCCGAAGACGTCGGCAAACGGCGTCATCAGCAATGAGAGAAGGTAGCCGAGCCGGACGATCGAGAGCATCGCGCCCAGCTGCGATTCCGCGATCTTGAGTCCGGCCTGGATTTGCTTGAGCGCCAGACTCAGCAGCGCGCGATCGTACTGGTCGAAAAATCCCGCGGTTGAGGCGATCCAGAAAACGCGGCGCTGGCGCTTGGTGAACGGCGGCGTCCTGCCGAGCATCCCGAGATGGATGCTCTTGCGATCCGCGTCTTCAAGCTGCGGACCGGTTTCAGGCTCGAGTATGACTGCGGGATCGTTCATGGGATTTAGTCGATGGCGAGCGGCAATGATTCGAGACCACGCAAAAAATACGATCCCTTGTAGGTCGGTTTGATTGCGGGATCTTTAAGTCTGAGCCGCGGGAAGCGCTCGAGCATCGCCTCGAACGCGATGCGCGCCTCCATCCGCGCCAGCGGCGCGCCGATGCAGAAATGGATCCCCTCGCCGAACGCGACGTGTTCGTTGGGATCGCGCGTGATGTCGAACTTTTCAGGATTTTTGAATTGCGCAGGATCGCGATCTGCCGCAGCGACGATCATCATTGCGAATGCGCCTGCGGGAATCTCGGTTCCTCCGAGCTGCACGGGCTCCTTGGTGAATCGCACCGTCGATTGCACCGGGCCGTCGTAACGCAGCATTTCTTCAATCGCGCGCGGGAGCATCGAAGGGTCGCGCTTGAGCGCATCGAGTTGATCCGGATGGCGTCCGAGCGCAAGCGTGCCGTTGCCGATCAGATTGGTCGTCGTCTCGTTGCCCGCAACCAGCAGCAGCGTCACGAAACTCAGCAGATCCGCCGCCGACATGACCTCGCCTTCGTCGTGCGCGGCGACCAGAGCGCTGACCAGGTCGGGTCCGGGATTTGCGCGGCGCTTTTCGATCTCGGCGGTGAAGTAGTCGCCGAGTTCGTCGATCGCGCGGATGGTTTGGGGCGGCTGCGGAGCGCCGGGAACATTATTGTCGCCGCCGATGATCGTGTCCGACCAATGCTTGAACTTCGCGTTGAACTCCGGCGGCACGCCGAGCATCTCGGCGATTACCGTGACCGGCAGAACGTTGGCGAGGTCGGCGATCACGTCGAAGGAGCCTTTCGCCTTGACCTTGTCGAGCTGATCCTTTGCGATTTCGCGGATGCGCGGCTCGAGCTCGCGGATTCGGCGCGGCGTGAAATCACGCGACACCAGCCGGCGCAATCGCGAGTGCTGCGGCGGATCGGAACCCAACATATTGCGCGAGCCGGCGAAGCGCCCTTGATATGCCTGCGGCGGTGGCGGCGGCCCGACGCTCGACAGGTGCTCGTGGTCGCGGAGCGCGGCGGTGACATCGGCGTAGCGCGCCACCAGCGCAAACGTAATCGGCCCCATATTGAGGATCGGCGGCGGCCCGGCCAGCAGCGGAGCGTAGTGCGGGTACGGATTGGCCCGAAATTCGGGATCCCAAATGTTGAAATAAATTTCCGCTGCCATGAATTGCCCCCTCAGTCTGTCGCCATTGTGAGCGTGCTCAATCCGCGAAGGAAGTAGGAACCTTTGTAGGTCACCGGCGCCGCGGGATCCTGCAAGCGCAGGCGCGGGAAGCGTTCGAGCATCGCGCCGATTGCGATCGCACCTTCCATCCGCGCCAGCGGTGCGCCGATGCAGAAGTGGATGCCCTCGCCGAGCGCGACGTGATCGCGCGGCGCGCGCGTGATGTCGAAGCGATCGGGATCTTCGAACTGCGCGGGGTCGCGATTCGCCGCCGCGAGGATTATGAAGCATCCGTGCTTGGCCGGGATGTCAGTCCCGCCAAGATTGATGTCTTCCTTGGTGAAGCGAATCGTCGATTGCACCGGTCCGTCGTAGCGCAGGATTTCCTCGATCGCGCGCGGCATCAGCTCCGGACTCTGGCGCAGCAGATTCATCTGATCGGGATTGCGGCCGAGCGCGAGCATCCCGTTGCCGATGAGATTGGTGGTGGTCTCGTTGCCGGCCAGCAGCAGGAGCAGCACGAACGCGAGCAATTCGTCGGCGTTCATCGCTTCGGCGTCGTCGTGCGCGGCGACCAGCGCGCTTATCAGGTCGGTGCCGGGATTCTTGCGGCGCCGCTCGATCTCGTCGGCGAAATAGTTGCGCAGCGCATTTTTTGCGGTATGAAATTCTTCCGGCAGCGGAGTCCCCGGCAGAGTGTTGTCGCCGGAGACCACCGTGTCGGACCAATGCTTGAACTGTTGGTAGTGATCGGGCGGCACGCCGAGCATCTCCGCGATAACCATCACGGGCAGTGCGTTGGCGATGCCGTGCATCACTTCGAGCTCGCCCTTATGTTGCGCGGCGTCGATAAGATTTTTTGCGATCTCGCGGATTCGCGGCTCGAGGTCGCGGATTCGACGCGGCGTGAAATCGCGCGATACCAGGCGTCGCAGGCGCGTGTGCAGCGGCGGATCGGAAAACAGCATCGTGCGCGCGCCGGCAAACGGTCCCTCGTCGTTAGGCTCGTTGGGATCGCGCGGGCGCACACTCGAGAAGTGCGCATGGTCGCGCAAAACGGCGGTGACGTCGGCATAGCGAGTCACCATCGCGACCGGTCCGAACAAATCGAGAATCCGCGGCGGTGCGGCGAGCAACGGCTTGTAATGAGGGTACGGATTGGCGCGAAACGCGGGATCCCAGGGGTTGAAGTAGATATTCTCTGCGGCCTGGTTCATGTGGGACTTCCTCTCTCGTCGTTTTCAGATCGAGCTGGCGTTGCACGCTTTGCGCTGCGCACTTAGGAGCAATCGCAATGCCATCGCGCGGATCTATATAAACACGCGCGTTTTCCTCCCGCGGGCATGCATCAATGCGACTGCACGCAGTCCCGCGATGTCACTTAGCGCTTTCGAGACGGGTCAGCCCGCGCAGGAAATACATTGTCAGAGCACCTCCCGCTTCTCGGTTGGTTCCGACGAATCCAGATCGCGCACCAACGCGGCGCTGACCCGTTTGGCGGTTTCCAGGCCGCGCACAAATTCCGGCGGATCCGTCTCGCCCGGCTCGAACAACACGCGCTCGAGCGCCAGCGCTTCGAGCTGCCCGAATACGATGCTGATCAAATCGTGAAGGCGGTCTTCGCGATCGGCGGGCCAATCGAGCAGCGCGGCGAGACCGACGCGAAAGCCTTCGCCGAAACGAACGCTCGCGGCGCGGACCGCGTCGTTCAGCGCAGGATCGGTGCGGCTCGCGACCACCAGCTCGAGCCACGCATAGAATGTCGGGCCCTTGAACATCGGCCACATCGCGTCGATCACCATGGCCAGGCGATGCTCGCGGCTGCCTGACGGCGGCTCCGCGATCGCGGCGCTCATGTCGGCGAGCCGCAACTCGAAAACGTACTCGAGCGCGCTTACGACGAGCTCGTCTTTCTTCGGAAAATGATGCAACTGCGCGCCGCGCGATACTCCCGCGCGGGAAGCTATCTCGGTGGTCGTCGTGCCCGCGTATCCGCGCTCGAAAAGGCACGCGACGGTGGCGTCGAGCAACCGGCGCCGGGTTTCCGCGCTCCGCTCTTCTTGTAGCGCTGACATTTGAACTTGAACCTCCGAGTACCCAGTTCAGGTAACATACAGGCGTGATTGTTACAAGCAAGCGTGACTGTATCTGGGATTAGTCAATCCTAACTGCCGTTTAAGACGGTGCTTCCATTGCGCTATCCTCTAAAAATCGAACGGGACTCAGTGTGAAGTCACTCGCCTACATTGATGACAGTCGCAAGCTCATTGAAATGCTCGCATGCGCGCGCCGAATCGATCCTATGCGCCGTGATGCGAGTCTTGCGCGACGGCCTCGACGCCGATGAGGCCGCGACGATCGAATCGTCGCTGCCTGCGGACCTCAAGATGCTGTGGCCGCGCACGCCGGGCCCGCATCCCGGTCTGGCCGATCTTGGCGACGTCGGATTTCTCGGGCGCGTGCAGGAAATTGCGACGAGCGGCGAGCGATGACGAAACCAAACGGATGGTCAGTGTCGTGATGTCGGTGCTGATGACCGCGATGGCGATTCCCGCCGGCGATCGCCGCGCGACGTGGTCGGCGCTGAAGCATCTACCGCGCGAGAGCAAGCTGGTCTGGATGAAGCTGTTCCGCGCGGCGTGTTTTCCGGTCGAGCTCTACGCTAGCGACCCTTGAAATTCGGGCGGCGCTTTTCCAGGAACGCGCGGACGCCTTCGCGATAGTCCTCGCTGTCGAAGCATCGCGCGACCATCGTCGAAACCGATTTCGCGTCGCGCTCTTCGCGATCCTTCAGGCTCTCGCGAATCGCCAGCTTGGCCGCCGCCATCGTCAGCGGCGCGTTGGTCGCCATCTTGAGCACGTAGTCGCGCACGTTCTCTTCGAGCTTTTCGGCATCGACGACGCGGTTGATGAGGCCCATCTGCAGCGCCTCTTCCGCGTCGAACAGCCGCGCCGACAACAGGATGTCGCGCGCGTTGGCGGGACCGACGGTATGCGCGAGCATGTTGACGCCCTCCAGCGGATACGCGAGTCCGAGCCGCGCGGCGGGAACGCCGAAGCGAGTGCCGCGCGCCGCGATCCGGATGTCGCATGCGAGCGCGACCTGCACGCCGCCGCCGATGCATACGCCGGAAATCATCGCGATGACCGGCTTGCGGCATTCGATCAGCGCGGCGATCGCGCTGTTGGGCGCGTCGCGATAAGCGCGGGCCTGCGCCGCGTCGGCGCGCATCGCGGGGAACTCCGAGATATCCGCGCCGGCGATAAACGCCTGCGGCGTGCCGCCGCGCATGACGATCACGCGAATCGCGTCGTCGCTCGCCAGCTCCGCGACACCTTCCGCAATCCGCTGCCAGGTCCTAAGATTGAGCGCGTTGCGAACTTGCGGCCGATTGAGCACCAGCCATCCAATCGGCGCCTCGTGGGTGACTATCAACGGATCGACTGCGGTTTCATCCTTCACGGATATCGTACCTCTGGCGAGAATTATGACGATAATCGAGCGGGCTTCCAGTGGGGATTTTGAGCACATTTGTGCGCTGGACGAAACTGTCCATGCGGGCGCGCCGCGGCGCAGATTTATCGGCGAGGCGTGCGCGCAGGGGCACGTCGCAGTCGCGCGGGTCGACGACGTCATCCGCGGCTTCGTCATCTTCGACGAAAGTTTCTTCGACCAATTTTTCGTGCGCCTGCTGATCGTGCATCCCGACTTCCGCCGCCGCGGACTCGCGACCGCCCTGATGCGCGCGGCGGAGCTCGATTGCCAGACCGGCAAGATGTTCACCTCGACCAATCAGTCGAACCTTCCGATGCAGCAGCTGTGCGATCGACTGGGATTCGTGAAGAGCGGCTACGTCGAGAATCTTGATGAGGGCGACCCGGAACTGATCTATGTGAAGATGCTAGCGCCGGTACCAGGAACCTAACCCCTAACCCCTTCCCGAGCGGGAAGGGGAACCAGATTGCGGAGAGTGACCCTTTCCCGAGCGGGAAGGGGACCGCATTTGTTAATGACCAGAGCAAAGTAGTGCGCTGCGCGCAACTTTGCGATTAATACTGGGTGCAGGGGTCACCCCTGCCGAAGGAAGCGTGAAACCCACCGCGGGTTTCACTTAGGATAAAGTTCCGTCTATATCTTCGCGATCACGTCGTCGCTGCAGCTTCTCGAGGCCGCGCGTCAGGCCTTCCGCGTCGAAGGCGGGCGGCGCGATCACGACTCGCGACATGCCTATCTCCGCGAGCGCCTTCAACTCCTCGACGCGCGGGCGGCCCATGCATGACAGCTCGATCTTGCTTCGGGTCGCGGCCGGCCTTCTCGGCCTCAGACTTCATCAGCGCGAACAGTTCCTTGAGCTTGGGAATTTCCGCGAGCGCCGGGAAGAAGCCGTCGCCGTAGCGGCCCGCGCGTTTGGCGGCGGCCGGCGAATGGCCGCCGATGTGGATCGGCACGCCGCCCTTTTGCACCGGCTTCGGATAGCACTTGACCGGGCCGAAGTTGAAATGCTTGCCGTGGAATGACGCCGCAGTCTCGCTCCACAACGCGCGCAGCGATTTGATCGCCTCGTCGGTGCGCGCGCCGCGCGTGTGGAAATCGAGCCCGAGCGAGGTGAACTCCTCCTCGAGCCATCCGCTGCCGATGCCGAGGATCGCGCGCCCGCCCGACAGCACGTCGAGCGTGGCCGACTTCCTTGGCGACGTACAGCGGATGCCGCTGCGGAAGAATCAGCACGCCGGTCGCGAGCTTGATCTTCTTCGTCACGGCGGCCGCGAACGCGAGCGGCAGCAGCGGATCGGGAATCGCGACGTCTTCGCCGCCGGGAATTTTTCCGCTGGACGAGTACGGATACGGCGACTTGTAGTCCTGCGGGATCACGACGTGCTCGACCGTCCACATCGACTCGACGCCGCATCGCTCGGCGGTGGTCGCCAGATGCGCGAGCAGGGCGGGATTGCTGAACGGTCCGGAATTGACGAACATCAAGCCAAGTTTCATTTTGCGTTACCTCGTATCGATGATGCGCGCTTCAATCTATCGCCGAAGGATTCGCGCATTGAAAAGGCGTGAGCGCCGCAGGTTTCGCATTCTCCGCTTGTTCAAATTCGCGGGCGAGTTACTTGTTGAGTCATGGATATTGGAAAAGTTGGAATCTGGTTCTTCCTCGACGCGATGACTGCGCCGGACAGCGCCGAGTTCGCCAAGCAGGTCGAGAAGAATGGCTACAAGGTGCTCTGGATTCCCGAGGCTGTCGGCCGCGAGCCGTTCGCGCATGCCGCGTATCTGCTGAGCCACACCGAGCGGCTGTCGATCGCGACCGGCATCGCGAATATCTGGGCGCGCGACGCGCATCACGATGGCGCGCTGCGTCGAAGACTGTCGCCGAACTTTCCGGCGGGCGCTTCCTGCTCGGCATCGGCGTCAGTCACAAGCCTCTCGTCAGCAACCTGCGCGGCCACTACCTACGACAAGCCCTACAGCTACATGAAGGAGTATCTGCCGAAGATGAAGGGCGCGCTCTACCTGGCGCCGGCGCCGAAAGAGCCGGTGCCGGTGGTGCTGGCCGCGCTGCATCCGAAGATGCTCGCGCTGTCGGCGGCCGAGGCCAACGGCACGCACACTTACTTCGTTCCGCCGGAGCATACCGCGAAAGCGCGCGCGCAAATCGGACCGAATGCGATGCTCTGCGCGGCGCAGGCCGTCATCCTCGAGACCGACGCGGCCAAAGCTCGCAAAGCGGCGCGCGAGTACATGAAGACCTACGTGCCGCGGCTGCCCAACTACACCAACAATCTCAAAGCGCTCGGATGGGCCGACAGCGAATTCGAAAACGGATGCTCGCGATCGGCTGGTCGACGCGATCGTGGCGTGGGGCAACGAGGACAAGATTCGCGATCGCATCGACGCGCATCTGAAGGCGGGCGCCTCTCACGTTTGCATCCTGCCGCTGCGCGCCGACGGCGCGCCGCTGCCCGACATGCGCACGGTGCAGGCGTTTGCGCAGCGCTGAGTTATCGCGGATGCGCCGATTTTTCTCCGCGCTGCCGATTGCTGGTTCTCGCGATCGCGATCGCCGGATGCGCGTCGCACAACGAGCAGCAGGCCGAGCAGGCCGAAGCCGCCGCCGCCAAGGCTCAGCAGGCTGCCGAGCACGCCGAACAAGCCGCGCAGCAGGCGCAAGTCGCCGCCGACAAGGCGACCGAGGCCGCGGATCGCGCGACCAAGGCGGTCCAGGAAGCGACCAGGAAATCAATCGCGTCTCCGATCATCTCGATCAGATGAAACGCGACCGCGAGGCCGCGACGCATGGGCGCCGGCTCTCGCACGTGACGAAGGCGGCGCGGAAGGCCGCGGCTAACAAGGCGGCGCGCTGCGTCGGGATCGCCTGCCGCCGGCGCCGTCGGCGAACTAGCGCGACGCTGAACATCGTGCCTGAGCCAATCAAATCGCAACCAGCCAGCGTCCCGACCGAAGCCGACATTCGCGCCGAGAATCCAGCGCGGCAAGTCCGCCGCCACGCCTGGATCAATATCGCCGGACCGATCGCCGCGGTCTTTCTCGGAATCTTCGCCGCTGCGATGTACCTGCGGCCGGTCGATGTGCTGCGCTGGATTCAGATCTCGCGGCTCGGATGGTCGGGCGTGGCGCAGAACGATCTCGCGCTCAAGGACGGCCTGATCACGTACCTGATGACCGGCGGCTATTCGGGGATGGAGCCGGTGGTGATGATTCACGGGCTCGGTCCGAACGCCGCGCTGGTGTGGCGCGGGATCATGCCGCCGGTGGCGGACGCGCACTACAAAGTGATCGCGCCCAACCTGCCCGGCTTCGCCTCATCCGATCACAAGCAGGTTCAATATTCGATCGCGTACCAGGCCGAAGCGGTCGCGCAGATGATCGACGAGTTGAAGCTCGATCACGTCAACCTGATCGGCAACGACCTCGGCGCCGACGTCGCGCTTTACTACGCCGTCGAGCATCCGGACAAAGTCGAGCGGATGGTGCTGGTGTCGGGCGGCCTGGTCGGCGCGCGCGGCGCCGAAAAACTGCGCAAGGGGATGCTGCCGACGACGCCCGAGGCGGTTCGCGCGCAGGTCGAGGCGAGCTTCTTCGATTTGCCGCCGATGCCGGACTTCATGTACCAGCGCATGATGGAGCAGTTGACGGCGACCTGCAGGCCGAGACCGACATGCTCAATTCGGTGCCGCGCGACGAGGCGCACATCCGCTCGAAGATCGGCCAGGTCTTCAACACGCTCACGATCATCATGTGGGGCGCGAAAAATCCGTACTTCTCGAGCGCCGAAGGCGAGGCGCTGCACGCGGCGCTGCCGGGTTCGGCGACGGTAGTCTTCAAAACCTCCGGCGCCTATCCGCAACTGGAGCATCCCGACGATTTCGCCGAGTCGCTGATCTTCGTGATCAAGCAGAAGAAGGCGGCCGCTAGCCGCGTCGGCTTGCTGCGCAGAGTCTTGGTCTGCGATAAGCGAACTTGAAATCTCTGCAAGCGAGGAATCGACAACGATGAAGCTCTACAACCTGAATCTCTCAAACTTTGCGACCAAGTCCCGCCTCGTCATCTATGAGAAGGGACTCAACATCGAGATGGCGCCGATTCCGGGCGGCGGTCTGAAGCTCGCCCGAATATGCTGAAGATCAATCCGCTCGGCAAAACCCCGGCGCTCGACGCCGACGGCCTGCTGATTCCCGAGTCCGAGGTCATCAACGAATACCTCGAGGACAAGTATCCGACGCCGCCGCTGCTGCCGAAGAGCCCCGAGGGCCGCGCCAAGGTTCGAATCGTCACGCGCTTCCACGACCTGTATCTCGAGCCGCCGCTGCGCGCGCTGTTCGGCCAGATGAATCCGAAGACTCGCGACGAAAAACTCGTCGCCGAGAAAGTGACCGAACTGAAAAAGCGCCTCGACCAGCTCGACAAGATGCTCGCCGATGGCGGCTTCGCGTGCGGCGCCGAGTTCACGCTGGCCGATTGCGCGCTCGCGCCGACGATGTTCTTCGTGACCAACCTGGGGCCGGCCTTCGGCATCAAAGCGCTCGACGGACATCCGAAAATCGCGGCATGGTGGACTCACGTACAGACGCGCCCGTCGGTGAAAAAAGGCCTCGGCGAGATGGCCGAAGCGTTGGCTGCGATGCAGCGTGGCGGCCGGTAAAAGATTCGTCACGCGATTTATCATCGCTCGAAATAAAGCGGGAGCATCATCCGACGCGATGCTCCCGCTTTTGTAACTATCGGCGGCCGCGCAACATCGCAGCGATCGCGGCCGCGCACCAGATGGCTTCGAGCACGACGAATGGCGCGAATCCGATCAGGTAGGACGCGTAGCACGAAATCGCGGCGCCGACTGCGTTCATCGCCTGGTACGCGCGTGAATCGGAGGTCAGCATCCCGAACAAATTCATAAAGAACGCGATCAACAGCAGCGCGACTCCGATCGATCCAATGATTTCCGATCCCGACATTTCTGCTCTCCCCGGCCGTTGTGCAAAGATACCCGCAAGGATGAATTGACGATGTCATATCTCGATCGCGACGGCGTAAGCATCTACTACGAACAGCACGGCGCGGGACCTGCCGTGTTGCTCTCGCACGGATACAGCGCCAGCGCGCGCATGTGGCAAGGTCAGATGGACGCGCTGTCGGACAGCTATCACGTGATCGCGTGGGACATGCGCGGGCACGACCGCTCCGATTCGCCCGACGATCCGTCGCTCTATTCGCACGAGGCGACCATCCACGACATGGCGGCGGTGCTCGACGCTTGCGGCGTCGGTCGCGCCATCATTGCGGGCTTGTCGCTCGGCGGCTTCATGTCGCTCGCGTTTCACCTGGCGCATCCGTCGCGCACCGAAGCGCTGATGCTGTTCGACACCGGCCCCGGCTACAAGAAAGACGACGGTCGCGCGGGATGGAACCGGCTCGCGGACAGCATGGCGGCGCGCGTACGAGAAAAAAGGACTCGCGGCGGCGGGCGTCAGCGCCGAGGTCAGCGTCGCGCAACATCGCAGCGCGCAGGGACTCGCGCACGCGGCGCGCGGGATGTTGTCGCAGAAGGACGGCCGGGTGATCGAGTCGCTCCCGGCGATCGCGGTGCCGACGCTGGTGCTGGTCGGCGAAAACGACGCGCAGTTCCGGCCGTCGGCGGATTACATGGCGGCGAAAATTCCCGGCGCCGAAAAAGTGATCCTCGAGAAGGCGGGACACGCCGCAAATATCGATCAGCCCGCCGCGTTCAACGCCGCCGTCCGCGCATTCCTCGATCGCGTCACTGACTAACACCTTCTGGAGAACGGTCCCGCGAATCGGCATTATGTAGATATTGCCGATGTGCGGCTCATTCACTTGATTGGCGACAAGTCTGCAAACCTGATTGATCAAGGGGTTCGAGATTCCGTTTAGGACTGTTGCGAGAATGGCTGTTCCTCCACTTTCTGAAGTTAATCGCAATCTGTTCAACAAGCTCATCGATCATCACATCCGTTTCTCGCTGGCCAAGCTGCGGGCCGATCTGACCAAGCATGACTGGTATCGCGCGACCGCGCTGGTGGTGCGCGACATGCTGGTCGAGAAGATGCTCGCGACGCGCCTGCGTTTCGATCGCAACAATTCCAAGAAGCTCTACTACCTGTCGCTCGAATTTCTGATCGGCCGTTCGCTTGAGAACAATCTTTTCAACCTCGGCATCATCGACGCATGCCGCGATTTCCTGGCCGAGAACGGAATCGACCTGCAAATCCTGTTCGACGAGGAGCCCGACGCGGCGCTGGGCAATGGCGGCCTGGGCCGGCTGGCCGCATGTTTCCTCGATTCGCTGGCGACGCTCGATCTTGCCCGGCTACGCGTACGGGATCAACTACGAGTACGGACTTTTCCGCCAGGAAATTCGCGGCGGCTACCAGGTCGAGCGGCCCGACGCATGGCAGCGCGAAACCTCGCCGTGGCTGGTGGCGCGTCCCGAGCAGTCGTGCCGGATACCGGTTTACGGCCGAATCGAGCATCGCATCGACAAAAAGGGCGAGTACAATCCGATCTGGGTGGATTGGCGCGTGCTGGTCGGGGTGCCGTCCGATCTGCCGATCGCGGGCTTCGGCGGACGCACGGTAAACTTCGTGCGCCTCTATTCCGCCGGCGCGTCGGACGAATTCGACATGCAGATCTTCAACGCCGGCGACTACATGAAGGCCGTCGAGCAGAAGATGCTTTCCGAGACCATCTCGAAGGTGCTCTACCCGTCCGACGCGGTGGCGGCGGGCCGCGAACTCAGGCTGCTGCAGGAATATTTCTTCGTGGCGTGCGCGGTGCACGACATCGTGCAGGGCTTCGTCGCGCGCGGTGAAGACTTCAACGATTTTCCATCGCAAGTAGCTATTCAGCTTAACGATACGCATCCCGCACTGACTATTGCGGAATTGATGCGCGTTTTCATCGATGAGTATGACCTCGAATGGCCGATGGCGTGGGAAATTACGCGCAACACGGTCGCATATACTAATCACACACTATTGCCTGAAGCGCTGGAAAAATGGCCGGTGAGCCTGCTCGAACGAGTCGTGCCGCGCCATCTTGCAGATCATCTACGAGATCAATCGGCGCTTCATGGCTGACGCTTTGTCGCTGTGGAAGGACGAGCCCGAACGCCTCAAGCGCGTGTCGATCATCCAGGAGGGTTACGAGGGCCAGATTCGGATGGCGCACCTGGCGATCGTCGGCAGCCATTCGGTCAACGGCGTGTCGAAGCTGCATTCGGAACTCGTCAAGACGCGGTTGGTGCCCGACTTTTATCAACTGTGGCCCGAAAAGTTCAGCAACAAGACCAACGGCGTCACGCAGCGGCGATGGCTGTTGATGGCGAATCCGGGTCTCGCGAGCCTGCTCGACGCGACGATCGGCGTGGGCTGGAGCACCGACCTCGAGCAGCTGAGCGCGGTCGAAAAATTCGCCGACGACGTCGAGTTCCAACGCCGGTTCAGGGCAATCAAGCGCGTCAACAAGGAGCGGCTGGCGAGAATCGTGAACCGACTCGCCGCCGTGGACGTCGATCCCGCTGCGATGTTCGACATCCAGGCCAAGCGTATCCACGAGTACAAGCGGCAGCTCCTGATGGCTCTGGGAGTGGTGCATCAGTACCTGCGGCTGGTGGATGACGGCGTCGAGCCGCCGGTGCCGCGCACCTACCTGCTCGCCGGCAAAGCGGCGCCGGGCTATTGGGCGGCGAAAATGATCATCAAGTTGATCAACAGCCTCGGCGAGGTGATCAACAACGATCCGAAGACGCGCGAGTTGATCAAAGTCGCGTTCCTGCCGGACTACCGGGTCTCGCTCGCGGAGAAAATCATTCCCGCCGCCGACGTTTCCGAACAGATTTCCACCGCGGGCCGCGAAGCGTCGGGCACCGGCAACATGAAGTTCGCGATGAACGGCGCGCTGACGGTGGGGACTCTCGACGGCGCCAATATCGAGATTCGAGAAGCCGTCGGCGCGGAAAATATATTCATCTTTGGTCTGACCGCCGAGCAGATCGAGGAACTGACTCTCAAAGGAACTTACCGGCCGCGCGACTACTACGAATCTGACCCGCGACTCAAGCGCGTGCTCGATGAGCTGGCGTCAGACCGCTTCTGTCCCGGCGAGCCCGGACTGTTCCGATGGGTTCGCGACGTGCTGGTCAGCCGCGACGACTATTTCCTGATGGCCGATTTCGGATCGTATGTGGATATCCAGTCAGTAGTATTGAATGAGTACCAACATCCGGAAGTATGGACCCGAAAAGCTATACTCAATCTGGCGCGAATTGGCTATTTCTCGAGCGATCGCGCAGTCACAGAATACTCCCGCGAGATCTGGCACCTCGGGCAGGCATGAATCGCGGATTCAAGCATTGACAATCAGTGTGAACCCCTGCTTTGCGGCTGCACCGTTGAGCGCATCGTCGAAAGAGACGAAATAGACGGCAGATCGGATCTCCTGCTGAAATAATTCGGCCGTCGCAAGGTGCACAGCGTCGTAGGCCCTCAACCGATATCGTTCTACCAAATCTCCCGCACGGCGGATCGTTATCGCGTCGACGGGCAGGCGATTGAATCGCGTCCAGTCTTGCTCGAACTCCCGCTTGTAGTGTCTTAAGGCTGTGTCATCGATATCCGCAAAGCGACGCTTTCTCGCGAACGCCGATCTCGTCTCGACATATGCGACGATACTGGTGGTAACTGAACCCGCTCGAGCGACGGCGCGTTTAACTTCGGTGCTGCCTTCTTCTCGTGCGTAGAGCTTTACGAGCGCCGAAGTGTCGAAGTACGGAGTCACTCCCGATCCTCGAGCACCAACTGAGCAAGTGTTTTCTGACCCGGTCCGATAATCATTGGACGCGACGCTCCTCTTGGCTTGCCGCCGCGTGACGGGAGGATACCCGGAATCCTTCTGATGCGCTGCTCAATTTCCGAAACGGACGGTTCAGTTCCGAAGGCGGGCGCCACTGCCAACAGCCGCGCAACCGGCCGTCCGCGAGAAGTGATTACCACATCCTCGCCATTACTGGCCTTTCGAAGGTACAGGGATAGTCTCGCTTTGAACTCACGCACCGATGCTTTCATGCGACTACATCATATACGATGTGGTCACATCGTGCGAGGGGCGCCGAAGATTCGAATCGTTCAGGCCTGCCCGACTGCTGAGAGCGCGGCGCCGATGCGTTTGCCGAAGTCTGACGGTGCGCCGGGTCGGTAGATCACCTGCATCGACTCGGCCAGTTTCAGGATTCCGGCATTGCGCCTCAGCACCTCACCGATTTCGTCCAGGTAGGCGTTAAGCCCGGTCGGCGAACGATCCGCAGCGAACTCAATCGGCGCACGTTGCGTTACGAACATGAGGCGCTTCAGATCCTCGGCCGCCGCTGGATTGCTCGTGCAAAGTTCCGCGTACTTTTCAGGAGCTCGAAAGTAATTCCAAATCTTCTCGTCGGGTATCGCGAATCTCAAATCGGCGGTGAAGTCCATGCGCAGGCATGGAACGCCTTGCGCGGCGCAGACCTCGGCAACTTTGGCCGGAGGGTCGTCGATCGCGACCGCGGGCGTATTGCTGTGCGCCGCAGCCGCCGAGTTGCTGCCGTAACGCGCCCGAAAATCCTGGAAACTGCGCGACGCCTTGGCGAGATGATAAAGGATACAGATGCCGTCGTCGGCCAGCACGTTTTTCGTGACGTCATCAATCAGCCTCTCGGCACTCCCAGGCGTTTCGCAGTGATACAGAACATGCGACGCGAAGACGATTTGAAACTCGCGCGGCCGCGCCGGCGCGTTGTGCGACCTCAGCAGTTCGAGCAGATGTCCCGCAAACGAATCGCCGGCACGCGCCGACCAATCGACCAGCTTGAGCGTGCCTGCAGCTTGCGCGGCGGCGAGAGTCGCGAGCAGTTCGCCATTGCGTTCGTCGGCGTACTCGACGCTGTAGTCGGTCGCGCGAACCTTGAAGCCCGCGTCGAACTTCACCCCCGTCAGATATTTCACCAGGGTGTCGCACGGCCCGCTTCCGATGTCAGCGACCGTGATGGGATCGCCTCCACTGATCACCAGGTTCGCCTCGATCAGGCGATTCAGAAACGCCGCGTTGATGCGTGCGGTCTTTTCTTTTTCATCAGTAGCCGCCTTGAATGACGGGTAGATCTCTTCGTAGCGATAAGTGTCGATCGTGATACTCATCTGAGTTACGTTAGTGGACGCATGTCGCAAATTCCACCGAGCCTGTCATGACCGTCGAACATTGGATCGATCTCAAATGCCATCCTTCGACACCCACTGAGTCGGTGCGTGCGATTCAAGTACTGGTGCGTCGCTCTGCTAGGGCTGAACTGCAGCTGACCTTCCGCCTCGACGGCGATATCTCCAGAATCAACATCCCACCGCCGGTCGCGACGCGCATCGGGACTGAGCTATGGCGCCACACTTGCTTCGAGGCCTTCATCAATGTTCAAGGCCAAACCGCCTACCACGAGTTCAACTTCGCGCCGTCGGGAGAGTGGTGTGTCTACGCCTTATCCAGCTATCGCGAAGGCGCTCCCCTCGCGGATGAAACAATGCGTCCCCAAATCGCGCTGCGCTCGTCTGGCAGTCGGCTCGAGCTCGACGCTCTTGTCCGGCTTGATAGCCTGTCTTCTATCCACCCGCGCGCCGTTCTCCGCATCGGGCTAGCCGCGGTCGTCGAGGCTAGCGACGGCCTTTCGTACTGGGCGCTTCGCCATCGCGCCAACAAACCGGATTTTCACCACGCCGATGGATTCGCCCTGCTGCTTGAGCCGCTAGGTCTCGAGGCTAGGTCTGATCGCCGTGAAGCTCGCGCAACCTCTAGGTCTCAACCGTCGCCACGTGGAGCAGCTTCTATCGAAGACGAAAGGCGATCGTTCCGTCGCTAGCCGAATTGAATTTCTTCTCACACTACTTCCTGGGACGATCCTATAAACCAAATCCGCTGATTGGCTCGGCCGACACGGCCGAAGTGTTCTCGGCTTCCTTCGAAGGATTCGACTGTGTCACCTACATCGAGACCGTCCTTGCGCTCGCCCTCGCTTCCAACGTCGATGACTTCACCGAATGGCTTCGAAAAATTCGATATGAACGAGGCCTCATTAAATGGGAACGGCGAAATCACTACATGACGCTCTGGATTCGCAACAATGTACGTGAAGGAATCATCAGGTCGGTCTCGACGCCCGCAGTTCCGACTCTCACAAGGGAGCGCGTTCTGAATGTTGTGCCTGGACTCGCTCCACGGCGGACTCGAATGAAATGTGTACCGAAGCGGGCAGTGACGCGGCTCGAACGATATTTGCAAACCGGTGATCTGATTTTTTTTGCATCGACGCGCAAGCATCTCGACGTATTTCATGCTGGAATCATCGTGCGCGGCGAAAAAGTTTCGATGCGTCACGCGTCGCGCAGCAAGGGCTATGTCGTGGAACAGGAACTAAGCGACTTCCTCCAAGCAAATCGGATGACCGGCGTGATCGTCACCCGGCCGCAAACACGGGGATGAACTTTTTAGCCTGATACCCAGGCACTCGGCGTGCTATCTTCACGGCATGGCTAACCGTAGGATGCCCATTACTCGCGCGGGCCCATGGCGCGCGGGCGGCTTCCGCTTCATGCCGAAATAATTTTTGACGGAACGAAGCTACCGGTGGTGGTTGGTCCGTCCAAAACCACAACATATGGTATAGAGTGACGTTTTCGTGAACATCGTCTATCCACAGGACCATTCATCCGCGAGCATTCAACGACTCCTCGACGCCGCCGATTCTCGACGTCCTCTTTCTCGGCGACCCGCGGGTGAGCATCGAACCCGGACCGCGCATGTTCGATCGAATGGCTCAGGTGATGCGTGAAACCGGCGCGGGCTGGGTCTATGCCGACGCGGTTGGCCATCCGCGTATCGACTATCAGCGCGGGAGCATCCGCGACGGGTTCGACTTTGGCCCGGTAGTCGGGGTGTCGGTTGGGGCCGCGCGTAAATCGGGAATCGACAGCACCTGGAAATGGGGCGCCTTGTACGACTTACGGCTAAGGATTTCAGAAAACCACGCCATCGTGCGAATTCCCGAACCGTTGTATAGCGCGTCGATGGCTGATGCGCGCCCGACCGGCGAAAAACAATTCGACTACGTCGATCCGCGCAATCGCGATTACCAAATCGAAATGGAGCGCATCGCGACCGCGCATCTCAAACGAATCGGCGCATATCTGCCGCCGCAGTTCGACGAGGTTTTAGCCACTGAAAGAACTGAAAACTTTCCGGTAAAGGCCAGCGTCGTAATCCCGGTTCGCAATCGCGAGCGGACAATTCTCGACGCCGTGCAAAGCGCGCTCGTCCAGAGTGCCGATTTCGAGTTCAACGTGATCGTCGTCGATAACCACTCAACCGATCGGACGACAGAAATCCTGCGCGGTATCAGCGATTCGCGGGTCAAGCACATCGTTCCCGAACGCCGCGACCTTGGAATCGGCGGATGCTGGAACGAGGCGATTTACTCAAAGGCCTGCGGCCAGTATGTCATCCAACTCGATTCTGATGACCTATACCTCAATGATAGGGTCCTGCACCGGATTGTCACGGAACTCGAGGCGGGGCCTTATGCGATGGTCATAGGATCCTACACGATGGTCGATTTCTCCTTGAAAGAGATTTCACCGGGTCTTATCGACCATCGCGAATGGACTCGCGACAACGGCAGAACCAATGCGCTCCGCATCAACGGTCTTGGGGCCCCACGCGCATTCAATACGTCGGTCGTGCGCCGTATAGGATTCCCGAATGTCAGCTATGGCGAAGACTACGCTGTCGCATTGCGCATCAGCCGCAATTACGAGATCGGCCGAATCTACGAATCCCTTTATCTTTGTCGCCGATGGGAAGGCAACAGCGACAGCGCGCTGCCGCTCGAAGTTGCGAATCGATACGACCTATACAAGGACTGGCTCCGGACTATCGAGATCCAGGCGCGGATGCGGCGATGATCCAGGAAGTCGAAGACCTGTTCTTACGGCAATTGCGGGCATGGCCGCAGCTATCGGCAGGCGTTGAAGGACTCGCGCGAGCAACAACACGTCAGGTAAGGATCGATTGGTACGATATATTCATCCGCCACATTCCACATCGTATGGCTAGCACCACGGCAGTCGTGGATCGTGAGTCGGTTGCGAAACGTCCCTGCTTTCTATGCGCGGCGAATCTGCCTTCTGAAGAGGAGGGCCTGCCATTCGATGAGAACTTCACAGTCTACTGCAATCCGTTTCCAATCGTGGATCATCACCTGACCATCGCTCACCGGGAGCACCGTTCGCAGCGCATCGCAGGCCAGTTCGGAAACATGCTGGACCTTGCAGCAGCCCTGAGTGGATATTTCGTCGTCTATAATGGTCCGGAATGCGGCGCGTCCGCACCAGACCACATGCACTTTCAGGCAGGCTTGCGGGTGTTGTTTCCTATTGAGAAGGACGCTGCACGACTGACTGGCGTCGGCATTCCGAACTACGCAAGAAATGTGCTCTTACTGCGTGGGCGGGATCGATCGGTTCTGGTCGATTGGATGAATCGCGCCATCGATCTGCTAGCCGGAATAACCGGCAAGCGCCCGGAACCGCTGGTCAACATTGCCGCCTTTCACGAGGACGGTGAATGGGTTACGTACCTTTTTCCCAGAGGGAAACATCGGCCGGAGGTGTTTCAGACGGGCGAACTGATAGTCAGTCCAGCATCGATTGATTTGTGTGGAATATTTGTCGTGCCGCGCGCACAGGATTTCGAAAAAATCACAGGCGCCGACATCGCCGCAATTTTTCGAGAGGTCACTTTGCCTGACGATCAGTTTCAGGAAGTCGCCGCCAAGCTGGAGAGTGAGTGTTGAACGTATCGGTAGGACTTATCGAAGGACTATCCGCGGTCGATGTCGAATTGACAGGTACGTTTACGGATAGCTCTGGCAAGCCCTACGCTCCCGGGCGCTACAGATTTACTTCTGAAGTTACACTTACTCCGTCGGACCCGGCATCGTGCGCCTTCGCGCTGGACGACCTCACGATCGGAATCGGATTTCATTGGGAACGCAAGGAGCGCCAGGTATTCCGGGGCGCTTTTCGCCTCATCAAACGTGATACCGGGCTGACGGTGATCAATGACGTTCCGCTCGAAGACTACGTCACCAGCGTTATCTCATCCGAAATGAGCGCGAGCTGTCCGCTCGAACTGCTGAAGGCCCACGCGGTGATTTCGCGCAGCTGGCTGTGGTTCCCAAAGTCAAATCCAACTATCTCGGCGAATCCACAGGGTCAGCGACTCGACTCTCACGAAATCCTTCGCTGGTACGGCCGCGAGGCGCATCCGGATTTCGACGTATGCGCCGACGACCACTGCCAGCGCTATCAAGGTATTACGAAAGCATTCTCATCAACGGCCTCCGAAGCCGTTCGGGCGACGGCCGGCGAGTTCCTCCGATACAACGGCTCTATCTGCGACGCGCGGTTTTCGAAGTGCTGCGGCGGAATCACGGAGAGCTATGCTACCGCATGGGAAGATGCAGACATTCCCTATCTCGAATCAATCTACGACGGCCCGCCGCAATCCGGCTCTAACACTCCTGAGACATGGATACGTTCCGCGCCGCCGGCTTACTGCAATACGGACGATTCGGAACTTCTCTCGCGCGTTCTTCCGGGATTCGATCAAGAGACCCGCGATTTCTATCGCTGGCAGGTCGCCTACACACCTGAAGAACTCGCCGAATTGATCAGTAAGAGGCTAGGCGTGGACCTAGGACCGATTCGCGACCTGCAAGCACTCGCGCGAGGACCTTCAAGCCGAATATATCGGCTGAAGATCATCGGGGACCGCGACTACATCATCATCGGCAAAGAACTGGAAATTCGCCGCGCCTTATCGCGCACCCATCTGTATAGCTCTGCCTTCGTCGTAGACAAAGAACCGGATCGCTTAGTCTATAAGAGGAGCGGGCTGGGGACACGGCGTAGGCCTATGCCAAATCGGCGCAGCAGTCATGGCAAACGAAGGCAAGACCTACACTGAAATCCTGCAGCACTACTATCGTGGAACCACCGTCAGTGTTTGACTTCGTCCTCGATCACGATCCAGGTAGGTGCGTGGTCGCTGGCTTTTTCCCAGCCGCGGACTTCGCGATCGACGCCTGCGCTGACCAGGCGCGGAGCAGCAGGCGGGCTTAGCAGCAGATGATCTATACGCAGGCCGGCGTCGCGTGCATAGTTATTTCGGAAGTAATCCCAGAAGGTGTAGATGCGCTCATCTGGATGCAGCTTACGCAGCGAATCAGTCCATCCCATGGCTACCATGTTGGCGAACGCGCTTCTTACCTCCGGCAGAAAGAGCGCATCCTTAAGCCAATTCTCGGGCTTATACACGTCAATCTCGGTCGGGATGACATTGTAGTCGCCGGCAAGGACGACCGGCTCCGCCGTGGCGAGTAGTTCTTGCGCGTGTTTGGTCAGGCGCTCCAGCCATCGCAGCTTGTAATCGAACTTCGGGCCGGGCGCAGGATTGCCGTTGGGCAGGTAGAGGCATCCTACGCGTACGCCATTGACCAGCGCCTCGATATAGCGGCTATGCAGGTCCTCCGGATCGCCGGGCAGCGCGCGCCGGCTTTCGACCGGGTCTGCGCCGCGCGCGAGGATAGCAACCCCATTCCAGCTCTTCTGCCCATGCCAGATGACGCCATAGCCGGCCTCGCGAATCGTGGCTTCGGGAAACTTCTCCTGGGGCGCCTTCAACTCCTGCAGGCACGCAACATCCGGCTTGGACTCCGCTAGCCAGCGTATGAGCGCCGGCAGCCGAGCGCCGATGCCGTTGACGTTGTAGGTCGCTATTTTCATAGGGCTTCGATTCGCGCCGATAGTGTACACTTAGCTGGTGCCGAAGGAAGACGCCACCGAGTTGCTCTCAATCAACGGACGCGAGGTCCGCGTAAGCAACCCCGGCAAGCTGTACTTCTCGAAAGAGACCAAGCTGTCGAAACTCGACCTGGTCCGCTACTACCTGTCGATCGCGCCGGGAGCGCTCACTGGAATCCGCGACCGTCCGATTGTCCTTAAGCGTTACGTCAACGGCGCCGACGGTGAGGCCTTCTACCAGAAGCGCGCACCTGCACAACGACCCTCGTGGCTCCGAACGATCACGCTCGCGTTCCCTTCGGGGCGCACGGCGGAAGAAATCGTGGTCGATGACGCCGCCGGCCTTGCGTGGATCGTCAATCTTGGTTGTATCGAGCTGCATCCGCATCCGGTGCGATCCGCAGATCTCGATCATCCCGACGAGTTGCGGGTAGATCTCGATCCTGGTCCCGGCGTCAGTTGGGCGGACGTGCGCACGGTCGCGCTTGAAGTGAAGTCGCTGCTCGATGAGATGGGCCTTCGCGGATGGCCGAAAACCAGCGGCTCGCGCGGGATGCACATCAACGTGCGGATTCATCCGCGATGGACCTTCGACGAAGTGCGGCGAGCGGCACTGGCGCTGTCGCGAGCGGTAGAACGTCGCGCGCCCGCGATTGCCACATCGAAATGGTGGAAGGAGGAACGCCACGGCGTGTTCCTCGACTACAACCAGAACGCGAAGGACCGCACGACCTGCTCCGCGTATTCGGTGCGGCCGGTGCCCGACGCGCGCGTTTCTGCTCCGCTTCACTGGCGCGAGGTTCCCGACTGCGAGCCGTCGGACTTTACCGTGCTCACAATTCCGAAACGGTTTGCCGAGATTGGCGATCCGCACGCGGGCATCGACGCCGCGCCGGGATCGCTCGAGAAGCTGCTGGAACTGGCGGCTCAAGACGAGGCCGCGGGGCTCGGTGACGCGCCATGGCCTCCGCACTTCCGCAAGACAACGACTGAACCGCGCCGGGTTGCACCTTCGCGCGCCAAGTCTGTCGCGAAACTCCCGCGGACGAAAATGCCGCTGATCGTCGTTGCGAACTCGCCAAGCAAAGAGGCTGCGCTGGCGGGCCTCGAGAGATGGCGCCACGAACATCCCGAGGTCGCAAAGCTGCTCGCCGCCGATGACGTGCTGGTCGATTCGATGCGTGGCAGATCGTCGAGCTGGACGCGAATCAGAATCAACCTGCGTCATGTGCCCGAAGAGTTGCGGCCTCTGAATGAGACTCCCGATCCTGATGACGACCCGACGCGCGAATGGCGCAAGATGCACCGATCGAAGAAAGGAAGTTAGGCACACGCGAGATCAGAGTTTTGTCAGCGAATTGAACAGTGCAGAAGAGAGCGTCAAAAGGATCGCCGAATCCGTGGTTGGCGTAAGTCGGCTAGCGTTCAGAAAGATCCGGGATTCTTCGCTGCGCTCAGAATGACACAAAGAAAATGACAAGGGTTGCTGCCCGCATTTGTCGCAATGGTGCGCTCAGAGGTCGCCGGCGAAAATGGCTTTCAGCTCGTGCGGCGGAACGACCTCAAGCTGCGCGTACGTGCAGTCGCGAGGATTGCGGTCGGTGCGCCATCGCCGGAACTGCGCCATGTGACGGAAGCGCGTGCCCTGCATGTGTTCGTACGCGACTTCGACTACCAGCTCGGCTCTGAGCGGCTCCCACGATAGATCCTTGCCGTGACTCCATCGGCTCTGACCGCCTGGCATCCGATGCGTCGCGTCATTTGCAGAGGCCTCCGCCCACGACTTCCATGGATGATCGACGAGCGCGTCGCGACGATAAGGCGCCAGAAACTTCACCAGCTCCTGGCGCTTGGTCTGCGTGAAGCTCGCGCACACGCCGACGTGTTGCAGCGCGCCCGAATCGTCGTATAGGCCGAGGAGTAGCGAGCCGACTGACGTGCCCTCGCCGCCTTTGTGCCATCGAAAGCCGGCCACGACGCAATCGCAGTCGCGCTCATGCTTGACCTTGAACATCACGCGCTTGTCGGGTTGATAGGTGCCGGAAATCGGCTTGGCGATCACGCCGTCGAGGCCCGCGCCTTCAAAGCGTTTGAACCAATCCGACGCGACTGTGTGTTCGCGCGTCGCGGGAGTCAGATGGATCGGCGGTATCGCGTCGGCGAGCATCGACTCGAGCTTTTCGCGCCGCCACTCGAACGGTTCGCTTCGCCAATCGCGATCTCCTTCGCACAGCAAATCGAAAAAGACGATCGACGCCGGACTCTGCTGCGAAAGCAGTTTCACGCGCGAGGCTGCGGGATGAATCCGGAGCTGCAACTCCTCGAAGTCGAGACCTTCGTTCTTGGCGACAACGATCTCGCCGTCGATAACGCATCGCGCGGGCAACTGCGCGCGGATCGGCTCGAGTAATTCGGGAAAGTATCGATTCAGCGATTTCGTATCGCGGCTCTGAATCAGGATTTCGTCACGGTCGCGGAAGATCAACGCGCGAAACCCGTCCCACTTCGGTTCGAAGATCCAGGGCTGGTCCGCCGGTAACTCGTCAATCCGCTTCGCGAGCATCGGCAGCACCGGAGGGTTCACGGGAAGATCCACATCTCCAACGCTAGTACTGCGACGGGAGCGTTCCAAGCCGGTCATGTAAATTTTACACGTTCATCGGTTAGCAAGAATCGATCGGTGCGAAAAGTCTCAAGCGCATCAACGCGGCGCGAGTCTTGCTGTATGTGCAGGTAGACGGAGGCCACCTGATGGCCGTGAGTACGCTCATATACAACGCTTACCGCGACTACAGCAGCAAACGTTCAGCGCTTCTCGAAGATCCTGTCTTTCACGGTGAGGGCGTTCCCATAGGACAACGCGAAGCGATTCTGTTGATTCCGGGCTTCGGCTCCGGTGATTGGACGTTCAACACGATGTCGCGATGGCTACAACAAATTGGCTATCGCACCTATGTCTCGGGAATCAACGTGAATGTCGGCTGCCCGCAGCGCAAGGTCGAGCGCATGTTGGGTCGGGTCGAAGAGATCGCCAAGGATGAAGGCGGCAGGATCGTTATCGTCGGCCACAGCCTGGGGGGGTTGGTTGGATGCGCACTCGCGCGGAATCGTCCCGACCTGGTCCGCCATGTGATCGCGATTGGATCGCCGTTGCGCGATGGATGGCAGGCAGTCACTCCTGAAGTGAGGCCGGCGCTGTTCGCGATACATTCATTTTTCCAGAAGTTCATCGAGGCGCCGCAAGGCTGCGGAACGGAGCGATGCACCTGCGACTTTTCTGAAGAGAGTCGCGGAACCAGGTTGCCGTCCAGCGTGCGCTTTACTTCGATCTATTCGCGCCACGACGGGGTGGTTGATTGGAGGTTCGCCACCACCGAGAACGGCGACTGCTACGAAGTTGACGGTCTGCATACCGATCTGGTGGTGAACGTCGAGGTGTATCGAATCCTGAGCAACGTGCTGGCGGGCTATCCGCGGGAGATGGTCAAGCTGCGTTGCATGGCGGCGGCCGCCGCGGACATCAAGAATGGAAAGACCGCCTCGACGCTAGCTTCAGCCGATGGGTTGCCGCAGTAAGATACGCCGCACTTGACACAAGCCCGGGTTCTGGATACCTATGCATCGGAGTACGATGTATCTATGAATCTGAAAGGAACCCTGCCCACCCTGATTCTCGAAGCGCTGGAGCACGAGCCCAAGCACGGCTATCGCATCGTGCAGCGGATCAAGGAGCGATCGCGAGGCATCCTGGATTTCAAGGAAGGCACGCTCTACCCGGCCCTGCACAAGCTGGAGCACGACGGCCTGGTGGAATCGTACGAGGGCAGCGAGAAGGGCCGGCAGCGCCGATATTACCGCATTTCGAAAGCGGGCCATCAGGCGTTGGTCAAGGATCGCGCCGAATGGCAGAAATTTTCACGGGCAGTTACGTTGATTCTCAAGAGCGCCTGATCGAGAAGGACGTTTTCATGGAAGCAAACTTGGAAGACTGGTTGACGCGAGCGACCTGCCATTTGTCGGCCACCTCCGCCGCCCAGGTGCGATCGGAAATTCAGGAGCACTACGAATCGGCACGCGATGAAGCACTCGGCAACGGCGCAAGTCTCGGGGAGGCGCGCCGCTCGGCCCTAGCCTCGTTGGGCGACGCGAGGACCGCTGGCCGTCAGTATCGCAAGGTTCTGTTGACCACCGCCGAGGAGCGACTGCTGCGCGAGACGACTTGGGAAGCACGCGCGTTTTGTTCCTCGGGTCGGTGGTTGTTCCCAATTGCCGCCGCGGCGTTGTGCGCGGGCATCTGGTTCTTTTTCGCCGGTAGAATTGATTTGGCCTTGCCGCTGGTGATCGGCGCGGCGGGAATGACCCTTCTTTTCGCGCGGCCCTTTATGCCGATCGACACCCCTGCGCGAGCGCGAGTGTATCGTGGAGTACGTTGGGCATGGCTGGCAGCGGTCGTGCTGTTCGCGGTCTGGCCGGACCCGCTCAAGCAGTCGTGGCTTCTCGTCGCCACGGCATGGCCGATCGTGTGGGTGGAGTGGACGCTATACTCGGTGCGGCGAAAACTTGCCGTCGCGCAGTGGCCTGGACCGTTGTATATCTGACGCGCGTGCGGATTTATTGCGCGGCGTAGCAGACGAACGTATCGGTCTGGTCGAACGCGGGGTCGTGCGCCGGATAACAGGCGAACTTGGCGTCCAGGCTTTTGACTTCGGAGCCCGTGGTTTCCTTTCCGCTGAACATCCCGGTGTAAGGTGCAGTATTACGCTGGACCGAGATGGGCGCATTGGATGGAGCCGAATTGCCGCCGCCGAGTCCTACTCCGCCTAGCAACTGCGACAATCCGTCGATTCCTTGTGCCCGCGACGGACCCGGAAACACCAGGCAAGACAGCAGAAGAAGCGCCGTCGCGCTGACGAATACTGTAAATCGCGTAATTTTCATATAATTCGAAGGGCCAAACCTCGCGTCCTTCACCCAAGAAAGACGAAACCTGACGCACTGGGTTACAGGAGCGCATGCTGGCCGCGAGTCCGTATCCCGGCCTAGCCCAAATCAGCATTATTGCGCTAACCTAATTGTACGGCAGAGTTCGCCCGGTCCATTCCCTTGCTTCAGGATCTCACAATTCATCGGTAGAGGTTTTCCCCATGACCAAACCTACGGAATCCAGTGGTCATTTAAGCCATAAAAAAGCTGATTCCAGAGAGCATGGCGATTGGGATCGTCTTCTGACAGACGCCGGCCCATCCGATCATGTGGTGCAGCTTTACCAGGATCAGGACTTTCTGAATCGCGCGGTTTGTCGCTTCGCTGCCGCAGCATTGCAGAACGGCGAGGGCATCATCCTCGTTCCGACGGTCAAGCACTGGGATAGTTTCCGACCGCGCCTGATCGCCGAAGGTATCGACGTCGAGGCAGCGCAGAAGCGCGGCCAGTTGACGATCGTCGATGCCGACCAAACTCTGCCCCGCTTCATGCACAACAAGATGCCGGATTCGCCGGTATTCCTGGGCTTGGCGGCGGATGTTATCGCGGGCGCGCGGGCAGGCGGCCGCTTCCCGAAGGTGCGATGGTGGGGAGAGATGGTCAACATCCTGTGGGAGCGTGGCGACGTAGCCGCGAGCATGCAGCTCGAGGACTTGTTCGATCAGCTTGCTCACAAGCACGACATAGCGATCTTCTGTTCATTCATGATGGACAATTTCAACGGCGAGATTCACACCCGCATGCTGCCCAGGCTCGGCGAGAACCATTCTCACCTCATTCCGGTCGAGGACTATGCGCGGCTGGAGCGAGCGGTAGCCGACGCCCTACGCGATACGGTTGGACCGGACGAGGCGCGGGTCCTCGAAAGTGAGCTGCTCTCCCGATATCCGGCAACCTACAACATGCCGCGCCCGCAAGCGTTGCTGCTGGCATTGCGTCAGGTTCTTCCGACCGTTTCTGATTCTGTGTTGGAGCGTTGCGGTAAGTTGTACGGAGCTGATTCAGCAAGCCGATAGTGACGCGACCAGATTCCACACGCAGCGGCCGGACCAGCGTCCAGCGCGCGCCCGGCGATACCGCTACGGCGGGCCGGGTTGATTTCGATCCCGGCAAGATCTTAGACGCGATCGATGTTTCGATCGTCGTGCTTGACCGGAACTTTACCGTCGCCAGCTTCAACCTGCCGGCGGCTCAGACGCTCGGTCTCGCGGTTTCGGACATCGGTCGGCCGCCTCGTGAGGTTGCGGGGCTCGCAGACTTGCAGAATTTGGAGCGGTGGTGTGCGGAGGTAGTCTCGACCGAAACCACATCGCGGCATGATTTCCGAAGCAAGGACCAGACGTTCGTTCTGCGGATCGCGCCCTACTCGAAGGGCGATAGCCGGCCAAGCGGCACCGTTCTCACGTTCACGAACGTAACCGCTTTTCGTGCGAGTATCGATCAGGCGATCTACGAACGGGAATACACCAAGGCGATCCTCAACGGGGGAGCCGATCCGCTGGTGGTAGTGAGCCACGACCTGCGTTTGCAGACCGCCAATCGCGCCTTCTACCAGATGTTCGGGGTGCCGCGTGAGGTGATGCAGAATGTTTCGCTCGATTCACTGCCAAATGCGACTTTTGACCTCGCTCGCGTACGAGCGCAACTGGAAATGATGATTGCTGACGGCAGCGAGTTCCAGGCATTCGAAATCGAACATAGTTTTCCAGGTGTTGGACCGCGGACGCTCGTGCTCGACGCCCGTCCATTATCTTTGTCGGGCCATTCCCGGCCGATGGCGCTTCTGAGTTTCCACGATGTCACCATGCGCAAGGGGGCGGAAGCTGCCGACGCCAGGCTTTCCGCCATCGTTCAGTCATCGGAAGACGCGATTGTGAGCAAAGATCTCAATGGCATCATAACCAGCTGGAACCAGGGTGCAGAACGAATCTTCGGCTACGCGCCCGATGAAACTATCGGCAAACCCATCACGATTCTGATTCCTGCTGATAGAGCCGATGAAGAACCGAGGATTCTTGAACGCATCAGACGCGGTGAGCGGATTGATCACTTCGATACTGTGCGCCGTCGCAAAGACGGGAGCCTGCTGGACATTTCGTTGACGATCTCACCCATCATAGATGAGCGCGGAGCGATCATTGGGGCGTCGAAAATAGCCCGCGACATTACCCAGCGCAAACGCGCCGAGGAAGCATTGCGCGCAGCCGACCGCGCCAAGGACGAATTCCTCGCAATGCTGGGCCATGAGCTGCGCAATCCGCTGGGCGCGTTGGCCAGCGCCGTCCGAATACTCGATTTCAAGGAACGTTCGCCCAATCATGTCGCGCATGCGCGCGCAGTAATCGATCGGCAGATCGAGCGACTGTCACACCTGGTCGATGATCTGGTCGATGCGAGCCGTCTGATAAGCGCGAAAATGCGCCTCAGCCGGCGACCGCTTGATTTTAGCCACGTTGTCGAAGAGACCATCGAGATATTGCGCACGCGCGGCCTGCTGGACGGCCATCAACTGACGTTGGATGGATCGCAGGTGTGGATCGACGCGGACGAAGCGCGAATTGAACAGATCGTCACGAACCTGGTCGGAAACGCGCTGAAGTTCACGCCGGCCGGAGGAACGATCACAGTCAGTGTCCGTGCCGAGGGCCAACAGGCGTTACTCACGGTGCAGGATACGGGCGTGGGCATCGCGGCCGAGGTCCTCCCGACGATCTTTGATCTCTTTGTGCAAAGCGAGCGGAGTCTCGATCGGTCCCCGGGCGGGCTGGGCATCGGACTCACCCTTGTGCGCCGCCTGGTAGAGCTTCACGGCGGATCGGTTCAGGCATCGAGCGATGGAGTTGGAAAGGGAAGTACCTTCACCGTGCGGTTGCCTGCAATCCCCGCTCCTAAGGCAAAGGCTCGCGAGCAGATTCCAGCTGTAGCTGCTGAGTCCCAGCCTCGACGGGTGCTGGTTGTGGAGGACAACGCCGATTTGCGCGAGATGCTCGAGATCTTGCTCACGGAAGACGGGCACGAGGTTCGTTTGACGAGTGATGGGCCGACTGGCTTCGAGGCCGCGCTGAGCTTTCGGCCGGAGATTGCCCTGCTCGATCTGGGACTGCCAGGATTCGACGGGTATGAATTGGCGCGCAGGATTCGAGCGCATGACGAGGGTAAGAAGATTTACCTCGTGGCGTTAACGGGATACGGCCAGCCGGAAGACCGACTTCGATCAAAAGAGGCGGGATTCGACGAGGTTGCAGTGAAGCCGCTCGACGTAAACCAGCTCTCGTTACTGCTCCAGCGCGTGAAACGGTGACGCAAAACTCGCTTTGTTCGTGCTCTCGGAAGTGAACTTGACCCAAAAATCAACCGGTCGGAAAATCAAAATGGAAAATTCGGTTAAGTCAGGAGGATCTATCGTGCGCATCACTTGTTTATCTCACGTTGTCCGCATCGGAATCGGAGCCTTCGCCGGGGCGGGTTTGATATTCACTACCAGTGGATGCCTTGCCACCCGGAATTGGGTCAATGAGCAGCTGCAACCTATCACGGGCCAGCAACAGCAGTTACAAACCCAGATGAGCAATCTCCACCTTGAGCGGAAGCTGGTGCTGGATTCGAGCGACGGGCCGACCTTCAAAACCGGATCCGCTGCGTTGAGTGGGAACGCCAAGCGTGAGATCGATGCATTCGTCGGAGATCTGCAGGGACCGGCCGGCTCAGCGGGTCCCGCGTCAACGGCGTCGCAGCGCGTCTTCGTGGTCGCCGGCTATACCGACAGCGTCGGACATGAGGACTACAATTACGAGCTCGGACAGCGTCGCGCGACCAGCGTCGCCGGATACCTGGTCGGCAACAAGGGCCTCGATCCGACACAGGTTCGGGTGGTTTCCTACGGCGCGAGCAAGCCGGTCGCCGACAACAGCACACGAGACGGTCGGCGTAGCAATCGGCGGGTCGAGATTCTCGTCTACCAGGAAAAGATCGCGAGCTGATTCGTCACGCGAAATCTGATTGCGGACATCCACGGCGGCGATCCGATAGCGCTGGCGACGCCCAAGGCGTCAGCCGGCGCGTGATCGATCGCGGATGCTGAGCAAGCTCCGGTTCCGGCTCTTTCTTCGGGGCGTGGTCCAAACCTGGAATGTCGCCTACGACCTGCGATTTGGAGAAATCCTGCGCGGCGACATCCAGACCCGGTTCTCGGAACTCGGCGCTGAGAGATCGAGCAACGTTTCCTACTACGCCCTGTCGTTGATCTTCGAGGGCGAATCGATCGCGCCGGACGACGTGCTCGTGGACGTGGGCTGCGGCAAAGGCCGAATGATCAATTGGTGGTTGAGCCGAGGGCTCAGCAATCAGATCGTAGGTCTGGAGATTGACCCGGAGATCGCGGCCCATACGCGCCATCGACTGCTAAAATATCGCAACGTAACGATTGTCACTGGTGATGGAATCGAAAATCTTCCCGCGGACGGCAGCTTGTTCTTTCTCTACAATCCATTTCAGAAGTCAGTAGTGAGCCGCTTCAAAGAACGGATTCTTCAGTTGCCACGCCGCGACAATATCCGGATTTACTATTACTACTGTCTTCATGCTGACGTTTTCGAAAACGACCCGCGCTTTTCCGTAGAGCATCCCAACCTGATTCCCGATGGCTGTTCCGCGATGCGGCGCGAGACTCTGCAGCAGTTCCTCGAGCCGATCGCCGTAATTCGGCTGAGGGGCATCGGACGGTAGCCGGGCGATACTCAGTTCGGAGAAACTTCCGGCCTTTCGATCAGTGCTTCGGCCAGGTCGAGGAACTTCCCAGCCTTAAGCTCGCGTCGATGGTGGATTCTAATCGAGAACGCGACATGAAGCAGTCGCTGGCTAGAATCTCAGCCGACGTACCGCCGTATCGTGCCGAGGCTTGGCTGCCTATCCATTTTCCAATCCGCATTAGGGCCGTTCTGATCCACGTAGTGCAATGTCACCTGCGCGGCATGTTCACCGGCGAAGGGTTCGCGCCAGTGGGCGCACTCGCACCCGCGATAGAGCAAGCCATCCCCGGGTTCCAACTCGATAGCCGACGATCTTGCCGGTCCATTGATCCAGATCGGCCAAGGGCCGCGCGCTTGATAACCCAGGCACAGGGTTATGCTGATTTCACATGCAGGCCGATCCGTGTGCTTTTGAAGAGCGTCGCCGTTGCGGTACATGCGAAAATACGAGAAGGTCGGAAACAGCTTCAAGTTCGTAGCGGACTCGACCTCAGGCAGCAAGTCGCCTAGCAGCTCGTCTATGACGAAATCGTTTTTGCCCGCCAAGGCGTTGGGTACCTGGGGATCTCCACCCCGCATCGCGCCGTAGTCAGCCAACTTCCGTACGTACTTGTACAGAAGTGATAGACGCGGATCCGTCAGCAGCGAACGCCATACCGCATACTTCTGATGTGCGAAAGTATCTGCCAGGGCGTTCATTCGAGATCAACGCATGGTTACTGTTTCGATCAGTTGTTCGGCCAATTCGAGAAACTTGCCGGCTTTGAGATCGCGTCGATGGTGGATTCGAATCGAGAGCGCCACATGACGCAGTCGCTGAGGGAACGTTGGCAGCAATCCAGCCGGTTCGCCCGGGAAAAGCTCGTCTCGTCCGTGAGGCTTCGGCACAACGCCCCTGCTTACAAACTCACATCCGATGCTTATACGCGGCTGCGACGGCTCGTGGCACTTCGAACCCCAATGGATGGTCTGAGGGTCCCATCCCAGGACTGAGCCGGCCGCCGCAGGAAGAGCCCTGCACGAGTGAAGCAGGTCCAGTGCGTAGTCGCTGCGGACGGTATCCGCGCGCAGGAGTTCCCGCTTTGGTGGAGCGCCGCCATACGCGAAGTCTTTGGGCACGACGTACATACAGCCGTTATCCAAAGTTGCATCCGTCAAGGGAATCCAGATGGTCAGTCTGTTCTCGGGTTTGCTGTAGGCGTCGGCGTGCGGTGTCCATCCACCGGCGCCGCGCGACGGCGGGACGTAGTAGCACCACACGCGGGACATGATGATGTTGAATTCATCACCGAGGTCCGCAAGCAGGAACTCAGCGACGAAAGGGACGCGAGTGACTGCCCAAAAGGGATCGTAGAGGAACGCGAATACCGGCGGCCATCCGGCTTTTCTGACGGCTTCGACGGACTCGCGCATCGATGCGAGGGTCGAAGCGGGAATTAACGGATCTGTCTTAAAGTAACCGCGCTTCCTCAATTGATTGACACAATCTTCAACCAGTTGGCGATTCACCGAGGGCGCATCATGCAGCGCCAGCGCCGAATCGAGTGGAACATGAGGACACAGTTCCCGCCAATAGCCTGGACTGACCGCAAGTTCGTAACGAGATCCGAGCTCCTTGTCGGAGAGCCGGACTTGCGCCAACAGTTCTTTGCGGATGCTTCTCTTGGGCATGGTACCTGGCTGATTTGAATGCTGATTCAACGATATCCGGTTTGCAAACGTAAAGAGCTTGAGCCGCTGGCGGAGCATTGTGCCCATGCGGTTTGTGAAATTCACGTGATTAAGCTTGTAGCGGCCTCTCGCACTTGCTAAAGTCGCGTAAAGATATCCATGCGACATTAAGTTGGGTTTTCACACACGCCATGATGGCGTTTGACACAGCAGGCTTGCAACAGATACGTTCTCTCCGGGCAGAAAAGCCCCGTGACGGAGTTGGGTATTCTGTAGCTGGTTCCGGGAAGGAGTCACTTTGGTGAAAAAGAATCGCTCAGCGGATAAGAAAAAAGAGCAGAAGCTGCAAAAATACGTTCCGCCCGCATTGGTGGATTACGGGAATGTCACAAAAATTACGGCGGCCCCGAAGTCGGTCAGCGGTGGCGACAATCCAGGTTCGAGCAAGAAGGGGTCCTGCCTGTAAAAGCACAAGGTGTATCCGGTCTCGAGTTTAGGTTCCTCACACCCTGGCCGGATGCTGCGAGAGTCGCAAAATCGAACGCAGCCTCGGGTTAATCGTGGGCCCGGCTCTTCCCGCACGGATCGTTTAGGGCGATGAATCATATGTATTCGCTCTGCGGATTTGCCTTGGCGAGCGACAGCCGCATCCCTGAACTCGATGATACCGGCAGCGTGACCGCGGGCGCAGACCGTCTGATAGATATTCGCCTCCGCGAAGCCGCCCGGCAATTTCCTGAGCCGTCGGACTGGTTCATGCGCCAGGACCTGCCTAATGGTGCGCCATGGACCGCGCGGGCACGGACGAGCGACGGATACTTGCTCCGCTTCATCGAAATCGCGGATTTTCTGGTGGACCGCGCCGGTCAGCACATAAGCTGCGTCTCGCGTCACCCCGCAACTTCGGATCTCACGATCCGCGCGCTTCTGCTCGACCACGTTTTACCCCCGGTAATCGCGCTGCGTGGGCGATACGTGCTGCATGCCGCCGCGGTTCGGACGGCCGCCGGTGTTTGCGTGTTCGCGGGCGATTCAGGGGCGGGCAAATCGACCATCGCCGCCCAGCTCACCGCCGCGGGTGGACACTTTCTTACCGACGACTGCCTGGTGATCGAGGAGCAGAGCGGGGCCGTGGTCGCGTGGTCGTCGCATCCGAGCATCAAGCTGCGGGACGACGCGATGCAGTTCCTTACTACTGAATGCGAAAGCGAGCCGGTCGCGGAATACACCACCAAGCGCCGTGTCCCATCTTCGAATTTTGGTGCTGAGTTCCCGCTCGAGCCGCTCCCCCTCGCTCGTCTCTATTTCCTGACGCGCGGGGAGGATGACGTGGTGGCCACCGCCATGCCCCTTATTCAGCGATTGTCATCGAGCGCCGCATTCATGAAACTGATCAAGCACAGCATCCGGCTGGACAGCGTGGATCGCGCGTTGCTGGAACACGAGTTTGAGTTCACACGGCGTATCGTGGATTCAGTGCCCGCTGCGCTGCTCTCGCTACCGAATGATCTTTCCAAGCTGCGGCTGATCCACGACGCTATCGTTGCCGACGCGGCTTGAATGCCGGTCAGTCAGGCGTCTCAATTCTGAAATTCATCAGTGCCTTGGCCAACTCGGCGTAGCGCCGCATTCTCAGCTCGTAGCGCATGTACTGGCGAATCGCGCGTCCGATAGAACGCAGCCTTAGCGCGAGGTCCGGTGGTGGGCCCGCGGGATCGTAGAGGGGTATCTCGTTTTTGATCGGAGCTTCGTTCGCCGCGATGAATTCGGCCACCAGGCTGACGCGCGGATGTCCGGGACCGTGCGCAGTCGAGCCCCAATGGAGAATCCGAAACTGCCAGCCAAGGATCGATCCAGCGGGTACCGGAAGGGCCCGGCTGCGCTGCAGCAGTTCGCGCATTTGCAGGTTGCTGGCGGCGCGCAATTCCCGCCGCTGTCCGATCGCCGAAGTGTTCATATCCTTCGGCACGAGATAGATGCAGCCATTGTCAATGGTCGCGTCGGTAAGCGGAATCCAGATAGACATCCGGTTCCCCAGGTCGCCGTCAATATGCGGCGGCCATCCGCTGGCGCCGCGCACCGGCTGCACGTAATGGCACCATCCGTGGGGAATAACCCGGTAACCGTCGCCGAGAGCCGCGTTGAGGACTTGGGCAATCGGCGCGGCATTCCAAAGCGTCCACAGCTGGTCGTACACGTACGCGAACACCGGCGGCCAACCAAGTTTGCGAACCGTCTCGACGCACTCCAAAATCGGGGCTGTCAGGCTCTTCGCTATCGCCGATTCGGAACCAAAGTAGCCCCATTGATCCAGACCGTTCGCGTAGCGCTCGAGCGTCGCAGCGTCGAGGGAGGCAAGCTCGGGAACCGGTGGAGCATTCGCGCACACAGAAAATGCAGGGTACAGCGCTCGCCAATAGGCAGGGTCCGAGGCTTGCTCGAGCCTGGTCTGGATCTCTTCCCGGGGAAGTGACAATCCAGACAGGAGTTGCTGGGCTTTTTTGTGCGGCGGCTGCCGAACCCTGGCCGTCATCGATGCGCTGTTCCGTGCGACATTCAGGGAGTTTCGGCTGAGGCAGTAGGCATCGCGGCATAGTTCCGATGCTCACCTTCGCCGGTGATTATCTTGTCACCGCATTCGAGCCACGCATGACCTTTCAGGATGTCCGGCGAATTCTTCGCGATCCCGAGCCGAATCTGGCTGCTGACGCCGCGCCGCGCGAGCATCTCGCGCCCGGCGATCGCCCTCAGGAGGCAATTCTTCCCGGTTGGCACGATACGCGCGGCGGTCTCGACTGCCCAGCTGATTCTTCCGGGATCCCCGAGGGTCGCGTCACTGCGGAGTGGCACCGGTTGTAGAATTTTGCGGACCGGAACGAACGTTACCACAATCCTGGCCTTGATTACCGAAACTATGGCCGACGCGAGCAGCCAGCGATCGGTCGCGGGCAGTTCGATGAATTTGCGCAGACGCGTTTGCAAAATGAAGCCCCAATCAGCGAGCTTAGACGCAGCGCTGTATGCGTGGCAAACCTCCCGTTGTGTCGTGAGGGTCGCGTACTTAGAATAGCACTCTGGCTGAAGGCATAATCTTGTCGCTTATCCTCGACGAACATCGTGAATATCTTATCGACCGGGCGCGAGTTTCGGCGTTCGAGCGCGCGATTTCCGAAGTAGTCAGGCCGGGCGATGTGGTGCTCGACCTCGGGTCGGGGACCGGGATACTGGGGCTGTTTGCGCTGAAAGCCGGCGCGTCCCGGGTCTATGCGATAGACGGCAGCGGACTCACCCAGCTTGCGCGCGAAATATTCGAGGCCAATGGATTCGGCGACCGCGCGATTTGCATCAAGGGGTTGTCCACTCGCGTCGATTTGCCGGAAAAAGTGAACGTCATTGTCGGCGACCTGATCGGGCGCTTCGGGATTGACGGTGGATTGGTCGAATACTACGCCGACGCGCGCCATCGGATGGCGCTGCCCAATGTACGCACGGTTCCATCGCGGGTAGATCTCATTGTTGCCCCGGTCGAAGCGCCGCAAGTCTGGGCGGAAGTTGATTTCTGGAGAAAGTCGCCGGCGGGATTCAACTTCGATTCGCGCATATAAAATCGCCGTGAACACCGGTCATCCCGTGAAATATCGGCCCGAGCAGATTCTCGGAAAGCCGGAGCTGGTTGCCGGCATCGACATTGCCCGCGATAGCGTTAAGATTCTCGAAGGAGAAGTCGCGAGCATTGTACGGCGCTCCGGCACGATGCACGGGATCGCAGGATGGTTTGAGGCTACCTTGTCGCCCTCGGTGACGATGTCGAATTCGCCGCTGCGCGAGGACGTAATCAATCGCCGCGCGGTGTTCTTCCCGGTCGATCGGCCGACGACGGTGCATGCTGGCGACTCGGTCCGGATGAAGATGTGGATCTCGCCGCCCGATACGCTGGTCAACTGGCGCGTCGAAGTGGCCGATAGCGGCGGCACCGTGCGCGAGAAGTTCTCGCACTCGACGTTTGCCGGGATGCTGATCTGTCCTGAAGATCTCGCTAAATCGCATCCGAACTACGTTCCGGAGCTGACCTCATGGGGAAAAGCGAGGCGTTCGGTCGTGAACTTGTGCGATGGCCAGCGAACTATCGCGGAGATAGAGCGCGAGGTTTACGAGCGCCATCATGATCTGTTCGCTTCGCCCAGCGAGGCTTCCGCTTTCGTTCACGAGGTAATGGTCCCGTACGGCGCGCCGGGTTGAGCGGCAGCGCAGGCGGAGGTTCCGGGAAAAGGTGGCACGATGAAAATCGAGATCTCTGAAGATATCGTCTGGCGCGAATTTGGCGGAGAGGTCCTGATGCTTGATCTCGCAAGCCAGCACTATTTCGGTCTCACCGGTTCCGGCAGTGAGATGTGGCAACTCATCGCGGAGCACGGTTCGTCCGACTCCGTGATCGATTCTATGCTGGAAAAATATGACGTTGACCCAGCGAACCTCAAAGCCGATTTCGAAAAACTCGTGGACGAATTGGCCGCCAAGGGAATGCTGCGGGTAAAGCGTGAAGACTAGCTTTCCGCGTCTCGATACATCCTCCAGAACGCCGCGTTGAGCGGAATCGCTGCCATATTTAATCGCGACGGCCGGCCGGTTGACGTCCAAACGATCACGGCGATGCTCGAAGCGGTCAGCCATCGCGGGCCCGACGGTGGCGGTATGTGGTCCGATGGTCCGATCGCGATGGGCCAGCGGATGTTGCATGCGACTCCCGAATCAATCGACGAGAAGCAGCCCTGGTCGGACGAAGCCGGACGTTACCGCCTCGTCTTCGACGGTCGCATAGACAACGGCCCCGACTTGCGGGCGCAGCTTGCCACCGCCGGAACTGAACCTCGTAACAACACGGACGCGGAACTCGTACTGCGCAGCTACCAGCGCTGGGGCGAAGAGTTTGCGGTCAAGCTGATCGGCGACTTTGCGATCGTAATTTGGGATTCGCAGACCGAGACGCTTATTGCCGCGCGCGACCCGTCGGGTATGAAGCCGTTCTACTACTATGCGGACCACAAAAAGTTTGTATGCGGATCCGAGCTGCATCAACTTTTCCATTGCGACGTCCCGTGCGAGCCGAATGAAGAGGTAGTCGGCGAATATCTCGCCAACCGAACTTACAGCGCCGAATCGACTCTCTACCGGTCAATTCATCAACTTTTGCCGGCGCACCTGCTTATCGTTCGCCGCGACCGGCTGGTCACTCGGCGCTACTACGACCTGGATCCTGCGCGCGAAATCCGTCATCGCAATGACGACGAGTATGCGAGCCACTTCCTCACGGTCTTCAAGGAAGCCGTAAGATGCAGAATGCGGGCGGTGGGTCCGGTCGCCGCGGACTTGAGCGGGGGACTCGATTCGTCGTCGATCGTATGCGTCGGATCGATTCTTCGAGAGAATGGGGAGACTCGGTGCGATGGGTTTGAATCTTTTTCGCAGGTGTATCCGGGATTGTCGTGCGACGAGAGCGATTACATAAAGGCGGTCGCGGCGAAGTGCGGGGTCGCGCTCAATCTTGAACTGTCAACGCCCGCGCGCGACGTGGATTTGGCCGCCCAGGTCCGGAATTTCAGGGACTTTCCGAATTATCCGAATCTCACTGCTGGATTTGGATTTCGACGGCTCGAAAGGCGCAAGGGCGCGCGCGTGTCAATTACCGGCGAAGGCGGCGACGAATGGTTCAGCGGTTCTATCGACGACAACGCTGACCGGCTGCGCTCCTTGCGGATAGCCGCCTTGATCCGTCAGCTACGGATCGATGCGAACCAATCCGAGACCCGTTTGATGCACGAGAATGGCCCGCTCCGGCTCATGCTCAGCACCGCGGTAATACCCCTGTTGCCGCCCGCCGCTCGGGAATTCGTGCAATGGCGATCGCGCCCGAGCCGTCTGCCGTATCCGAAATGGATCAATCCTGACTTTGCGCGCCGAACCGATCTCTATACACGGCTGATTGCGGAACCGCGATTGCCGCGTTTGTCCGATGTGCGGGGAATGGCGCGCCGCCAGATTTATGGACTGTTTCATCACGGCGAGCCTCCCGTGATTGCCGCAATGGTCGAGCAGGCAATCGGGAGAATCGGGCAGGAGACGCGGCGGCCGTTTTTCGATCGGCGGATTATCGAGTTCACCTTTGCCATACCGAACGATCAGCTGCGCCGCGGCGGATTCGAGCGATACATCGTGCGCCATGCGATGACCGGGATTTTGCCGGAAGTCGTCCGCACCCGCATCACCAAAGCCACCTTCAATCAGTCGGTAATGGAATCGGTCAAGTACAACGCGAGCCTGATCTCGTTCGATCGGATGGAAATCGCGGAGCGCGGATGGGTCGATTCGGTGAAACTTAAATCCGGCTTCGACGCGCTGATGGCCTCGGCTCGTGATGGGGAGGGCGACTATGCGTTTCCGGTCTGGATGGCGATCGCGGCTGAGATTTGGCACCGCGTCATCTTCGGGGCCGGCAAACTGGAAGGTTAATTCCGCCTCAGGTTCAAGTCTCCAATTTTCCGCCGCCAAACACTCCCGCGACGAATGCGAGCATGACCCGGACCTCGGCTGCCGCACCGAGGGCGCCGGCGAATTCCGCCATCTCGAGCAGATCTCTACTTATGTCCGAGTCGCCCGCCGACCACGCCGAAATTGTCGCGAGTCGTTCCTCGATTGCCTGTATGTGCAGCCCGATCTTCTCGTCGAGCATGTCGGGAAACTCGGTCTGATGTTCGCGACAATAGTCCGAGACCACGCGGTCCACGTCGATCAGCGACGGAATCGTCCCGGGCTGCCGGCAGGTTGGCGATTGACGCATGTACACACCCTGGAACTCGCAACGCGTATCAATCACGTCGCGTATCGTTGCAAACAGGTGCGGCGCGCGCTTCACCGACTCGGCCAGGACGTCGGCAATCCTGAGCGCGAGATCGAAGTAGCGATCTTTGGCGGCAAACAATTCTTCGACGTCGTGCGCCTTCAGGAAATCGGCAACTGTCCCGTTCTTGCCGTAAACTCCGGTCGACGTTGGAAAGCCGGGATACTGCCACAGAGTTTCGCCATCCTTACTGCGCAGCCTTTTCAGAGGATAGGTTCGGCAAATCTGCGGCCGGTCGGCATATACCGTGCAACCCTCCGCGCCGAGCATCACGCAAGACGTATCTTCGCGATTGCGCAGGACGATTCCGCCCTCAGTCAGATAGCGTGCGATGAATTCCGTCGTGACCAGTTGCTGATTGCGAGCGAGCCGCGCGATCTCGTACGGATCCAGCGCGATGTGAGGACCGTGACAGCAAGACATGCATCGATTGCAGGTGTAGGCGAACTGGCTATCGCGATTGAGTGGAGGCGAATCTCCCATTCAGCGCTCCTCCGGGCCGGCGTTGCGCGCCCCACAATCATAGCCGAATCCTCGAAGGCGAGCATCGGTCCTCCCCAAAAGCTAATCCGCGCGAATTGTTGTCCTGAAAGTCTTCGCACTAACCGCCCTTGGAGTTCTCCGAAGCACTCAAACTGCACTCAATACATCGGAAGTCCTTGCGGCGTATGTCAATGCAATCTTAGTCTGAATCGAGCCCCCATCTAAGGACCTATCGGAGACATCATTATGAAAACTCTATTGAAAACGGCGACTATCGCTCTCAGCGCAGCAGCCCTGTTTGGCAGCGTAGCCGTCGGATTCGCAGAAACCACTGACACCTCAAGCTCGTCAAGCGAAACCACTAATGTGGCGCCGGCACCGCCCGCCGTATATGCGGCCCCAGTGGTGGTTGCACCTCCTCCGATGGTCGTGGCGGCACCTGCGGTGGTAGTTGCGGCACCTGCGGTAGCCGAGGGACCGACCACAACCAGCGAACACCACTCATCGTCGTCGACCGACAGCTCACCCAGTGGAGATTCCAGCGAGCATGAGCATTCATCCAGTTCTACCAGCAACTACTAGAAGGTTTCTCGCCTGAGGAGCGGCAGACCTGTTCGACGTAAGTTAGCGTCGGGGCAGGGCTGCCGTACTCAACTTGATCACTATGCAACGAACCGGGACGCCGAGATTGACGCCCCGAGTCGATCCGAAGATCCAAAGCGGCTCAACGCCTAAGACCTTGGTGCAAAACCTCGTGGCTTACGCGATAGCAGCCGCGATCGTATGCTATGCCGCGCGCGGCGTCTCATTGACGCAAGTGCTCGACGCCACCAGCCACGCCACGCTCTGGATCTTCATCGTCGCCAGTCTGGGGGGCTTTCTTTGCTGGTTTATCGGCGAGTCAGTCTTATATTCACGCTTGTTCAGTTACTTTCACGGACCTACCGGCATGACCGAACTGCTGCCGACTATGGCCGCTGTCTATTTTCTTCAGATTGTGAACTCCTACGTCGCCAGTGGCGCGTTTGTGCTTTTTCTGCACACGCGCAAGCGTGTGCCATGGATAATGGCTGGATGCACCCTGCTGTTCCAGGCTTATCTCGACGCGATGCTGCTGGCCGCGTTAGCGCTCATCGCGATGGTTCTCGTGCCGACTTCACCGATTCGGCTGGGTCTCGGCTACGCAACGGACGCACTCGTCGCGGGCTGTCTTATCGCCTCGTTCTTTCTTCTATGGGGCGCGCGGCTCCCTATCGGCAATTGGCTTCGATGGATTTACGATCTGCCTTCGATGAAGAGTTTCCGTATCGCGCGGCCGTCGCAATATTTCAAACTTCTCGGCATCAGGCTTCTAATCGTTCTGGGTGCCGGCTTTGCGCTCTATGGCCAGTTTGTCAGCTTTCATATCGGTATATCGTTGGCGCAGACGCTGGCATTGACGCCATTCATTGTGGCGATAGGAAATTCGGCTCTCTCACCCGGCGGAATAGGAACAACTCAGTTGGTGTTTACGCTGGCCTTTGCCCGGTTTGCCTCAAAGGACGCTCTGTTTGCGTTGTCGCTAGCAGTAACTGTTTTCAATTTCATCGTCCGAATACCTATGGGACTGGCTATGGGAGCGCCACTCGCGGAAGAAGCGGTCGAGGTCGAAAGTGAATTTACGCCTAAGTACAGGATTGGTTAGTGCAATGACTCTTACGAATTGGCAGAAAACAAGCGCAGCTTTGGTTCTAGGTCTGGCGTTGCTGAGTCTCGCTCACACATCTTATTCGGCCGACGATCAAAAGGCGCGCGAGACTGTCGAGCGGGTAGCAAGTCTTTTCAGCAGCAAGTCCAGCATCGCTACCGTGAAGATGCAGATCTCGAATGAAGATGGACAACGTGACCTATCGATGAAGATCTGGTCGCTCGGCGACAAGGTTCTGGTACGAATCATCAGTCCTCAAGATGAAGCCGGCACCGCCATTCTCAAGCAAGGCAGCGACATCCGCTACTACTTGCCGAAATCGAATCGGACGGTCAAAATCCCCGCTTCGATGGCGATGACGTCGTGGATGGGAAGCGATTTCACCATCGATGACCTCGTCAAGGAACCTTTCCTCACGCGCGACTACACTATCAGCACCTCGTTCGAAGGAAATCGCGGCGGTGTCGCGGTCTATGAATACACTCTGACCCCCAAAACCGACGCGGCTGTCGTGTGGGGAAAGATCGTTTTGCAGTTTCGGCAGGCCGACGGAGTCCCTACCTGGCAGGGTTACTACGGCGACGATGGAAAACTTGCTCGCGATTTGACGTTTTCCGACTACAAGACCAAGAGCGGCAAGCTCATTCCGACGCACCTTGTCATGCAAACGGCCGACAAGGCGGGTGCGCACACGACTATTGACTACGAAGATATCGCGTTCAATGTGCCTATCGAGCTGAAACATTCTCGTTGCCGAATCTTAAGCAATGAACGGACGACTGCTACAACTCGCATGGCGTAATCTCTGGCGCAATCGCCGGCGTACCTTCATTACTATGGCGGCGATCGCGTTCGGCTATGCGATGCTGCTATTCGTTGCCTGTCTTATGGCAGGTTTGCGATGGCAGATGATCCAGAATGGCACCTGCCTCGTGATGTCTCAGATCCAGGTTCATGCGCCCGGCTACTATCCAAATCGCTCGCTGCAGAAGACTATCGGCGGAAGGCAAGGGACTGATGTCAGCGCGCTGCTCGCCTCGATTGCCTCGGATCGGCGCGTCAATGCTGTGGCGCCGCGGGTTTACGGGTACGGCTTGTTGAGCGCCGCACATCGCTCCGCAGGAGTGGCGCTGATGGGAGTCGTTCCCGATCAGGAACCTAAGATTACGACTCTCAACACTCAGATAGCGCAAGGTCGCTATCTGACCGCGCAAGTGCCTAAGGGAGTGGTGATAGGTGACAAGCTCGCCAGCACGATTGGCATCGACTTGGGTGCTGAGATCGTTCTGCTGACGCAGGCCGCCGACGGTTCGATGGGCAACGACGTTTACACCGTCGTGGGGATTCTTCACACCGGACTTGACGCCGTCGACCGGGGTTTGGTTCTCATGTCTCTGTCTTCACTCCAGGACCTTCTGCACCTCGCGCCCGCAAGGATCCACGAAGTGGGTATCAAGCTGAATCACATAACCACAGCTAGCACTGTGGCGGCTGCACTCGAGGTCAGGCTGAATAAGACTCTCCACGTACAGGTGATGGCATGGCCGGAGCTAGCGCCTGAACTAGCCAACTACGTTCAGTTTAATCACGGCGTCACTGTGGTCCTCTTTTTTATTTTCTTCCTGGTCGCGGTCATCGGCGTCATGAACACCATGCTCATGGCGGTGTTCGAACGCACCCGCGAATTCGGCATGCTGATGGCCGTCGGTATGCGTCCCGCACAAGTGATTGGCCTGATCATTACAGAGGCTGCCGGCCTGGCAGTGGCCAGCCTGGTCCTGGGAGCAGCGCTTGGAGTTCCCCTGCTCTGGTATTTGCAGGTGCACGGACTCGACTTAGGGGGCGCTACCGGCGAAGTGGTCTCCGTCGCGGGAGTGGTAGTGGGTCACCTATGGTACGGTCGGCAGGATTTTCCCGCCTACAGCCAGGCGGCCGTCGGGCTGGCGGCTACGGCCCTGGTGTCTGCGCTATATCCCGCGTGGCGAGCCGCTCAACTTCGGCCGACGGAAGCGATGCGTAAGGTCTGACCATGACGAGTCTATTCCTTCTCGTGAAGATTAGCTGGCGCAACCTCTGGCGCAATCCCCGAGGTACGCTACTGACAGCCTTGGCCCTTGGTCTTGGGCTTGCACTGCTACTGATCTCCTTGGGCCTGCTCGATGGCGGCCACGAACAAACGATTGCCGACGGAGTGCGGTTCGGACCGGGCCATGTTGTAGTTCAGGCCAAGGGCTATCAAGACTCCAGCTCCGACGAACTACTCCTTCCATCACAAGCCGTGTCCGACGTCGAAAGATTTTTGAAAACCGCGAACGTTAAACAGAAAGTGCGAGGAGTTAGTCCCAGGCTTCTGGCCACCGGTCTCCTAAGTACCTCAGCTAGCTCTGCCGGCGTCAGAATTGTTGGTGTAATACCGGAAGATGAACGCGCGGTATCATTGGTTCCGATGCGGATGGTCGAAGGCACCTATCTTACAAGTAACGACAAGCTCTCGGGCGTCGTTATCGGTGACGAGCTGGCACGCAAGCTCGAGTTGAAGATAGGTTCAAAGGCCGTGCTGATGACTCAATCGCTGACGCAGGCGGGCGCCAAAGCTGGAGCCGGTGATGAGATGCAAAGCACTCTCCTGCGAGTGACTGGTATCTTTCGCACCGGCCTTCAGGCGATCGACGCCAACATGATTTACCTGCCCTTGTCCTCGGCTCAAGCTCTCTTGGGAGTGACCGACGATCGGGTGACTCAGGTTGCCTTGCTGCTGGTACAGGAAGGCGACTCGCCGCTGATAGCAAGAGCTTTGCGCAAGCAGTTGGCGGGATCGCCGGTCGAAGTACTGACCTGGCGGGAGTCGCTCCCGATGCTCGCTCAGATTCTCGGCCTCGACCACGCCTTCAACTACATCATGAACGGCGTGATCCTCGCGATGGTAGGATTGGGAATCCTGAACACGATTCTTATGCGAGTGCTCGAGCGCCGATATGAATTCGGCGTCAGTAAGGCTCTAGGTCTTCGGCCTCGCCAGCTTGCAATAATGGTCGTCGGCGAGTCTCTCGCCCTCACCGCCATCAGCCTGGCTTTGGGGCTCGCCTTGGGCCTGAGCGTCCAGCACTACTTCGCCACGGCGGGATTGGATCTGCGCTGGGTATTCAAGACGGGTCTCCCACCTGCACTTGTTTTCGATCCTATTCTTTACTCGCGCCTGAGTGTCGAGCGAATTGTCTGGTCGGTAAGTATTGTATTCGCAATGGCGACGATCATTTCCTTTTATCCCGCCTTCAAGGCGGCGCAGACAGACCTGCCCGATGCCCTGAAGGTGCTTTAGTGATGAGGATGTTATGAACGAATGGGCGGTTAAATTGAAAGACGTGCGAAAGACCTATCGCACCGGACCTATCGAGGTCCCTGCCCTGCGTGGTGTAACTCTGACTATCGGCGCCGGGGAGTTTGCGGCCACCGCCGGTCCGTCCGGTTCGGGCAAAACCTCTCTACTCAACATCATCGGCGGACTCGACCGCGCGGACAGTGGCGATATCTGGGTTGCTGGGCAGAACCTTCAGGTCTTATCTTCAGGTGAGTTGGCCCATTTGCGTTTGCAGCGCATCGGCTTTGTCTTCCAAACCTACAACCTGCTGCCCGTTCTTACCGCTTTGGAGAATGCGGAGTTTACTTTGCTTCTTCAGGGGATGCCTGCGCGCAAGCGCAGGGAAAAAGTCGAGAAACTGTTTTCGGAAATCGGTCTCGCCGGTCTCGAAGATCGTCGCCCCGCGGAGTTGTCCGGCGGTCAGCAACAACGAGTCGCCGTCGCTCGCGCCATGGTCACCGAACCGGCGCTCATTCTTGCGGATGAACCCACGGCGAACCTGGACTCAGCGTCGGCTATCGCCCTTCTCGATGTGATGGAACAGCTCAATCGTACGACGGGCACTACCTTCCTCTTTTCCACCCATGATCCTCAGGTCATGGAGCGGGCGCATCGCTTGATCCGCCTGCGCGACGGGCAGGTAGTAAGCGACGATACCCGTAGCAGTACGATCGCTGCCGTTGCCTGACCGACCAGCTAAACTTGCGCAGCCGGGCCGGAGAACGCTCCGGCTGCTGGCAGGATGTTCATCGCTCTCCACAAACGTAGCGACCATCTATTAGTCAGGCCTAGCTCCTCGCACAGGCCGAACAGCTTGGTCGAAGCTTCGTGGACTCGATCGCGGTGAACCGGATTGTTGCGATACGCGGCATCCACGACTTCGCGCGGAATATTATATTCGCGCGCTACCGACGGCGCCGCCTCCATCATTATCTTACCCATGACGCCCAGGATGAGAGGCACGCAAAGTCCGAGTCGCGCTCGACGGCTCCTGCTCAGCTGCGGAACGCGCTTGCGCAAGGTGTGACGCGCGAAGCTCATGTGTCGGGCTTCTTCGGTTACGTGGATCTGCATGATTCGCCGAAACAGCGGATGCGTGTCCTCCCGATTCTTCCGCAAACTCTGGCGCTGTACGTAATCGATCGGGTCTTCACCAGCCAGCACGAAGACAAAGAATAGTTCTGGAAATTTGCGCGCGTACTTGACTACAAAGTCGGCGCCCCTGCGTTCCAGCCCGTTCAACGCGGGAATTTTGAAGCCAGTCCGGTTGATGAACTCCTGGAACATCATCGAGTGCTGCGCCTCTTCGATTGTCTCGTGATAGCAGTAGCGAAATTCCGGCGCCCCGGTCGGCAACCCGATCGCGAACTCGAGCAGACCGCGCTTGAGCACGTACTCGAAGATCACCCCACTCTTCATGAAGTTGGCCAACATGCTGAGACCGATTCGCGATCGGATTCCTGCCGGCTGCGATCGATACCATTCGGTCGCGCCAAGCACGTCGTCCGGTTCGAGTTCCCATCGCGAGTCATCGGGGTCGATGCGGAACTCAGGATTGTCCCAGTCGATGTCCGCGTACGCATCGAAATGTTTCACCACCGATTGATGGCTCAGCCTGCGAATCAAATCGGTGTAAGCATCGCTGTGGGCCGCCTTCTCAACCTGTTCCTCGTCAGGAACCACAAACTTTTGGGACATCAAATACCTCAGAACTACTTTTGAGGTCGCAAATTCATCGTCGCTTCAGGTCACGAACCTCGACATCAGGGCCAACTTTCTGGTCTCTTGGGAACGTAATCTTTCGTTTATTCGTGATGTTCGATGTTAATTGCCTGCTTCCGTATTGACAGGCCTGACGAACTGACGCAATTGCTCGAGGTTCGGCGCAGAGATCGGATCGGCAGGTGCGAAGGCGGGGAAAAGAGAAATAACGCAGCGATTCGGCGAACTAACGCCAGGCGGAGCGCGAATTTCAGCGAATTAAAGTTCCGCTACTTATATTTTCGGCGGGTATGCGCGGGAGCGGATCTACGGTTTTGCGATGAGTGAAGATGGCGGCACGGCAGCGACCGCGGAGACCGGCTGCGCGCCTGCGATGTAGGAACGAACGAGTTCCGTGGTGACCTCAGGACCGCCGACAAAGGTCGTACCTTCCTGCTTGAGCAGCCGATAGGGCGGCACCGCCTCGAAGTAGAGCGTGTTTTTCGGAATTACCGGTTTGATGACTTGCAGGACGAAGCGCGGCCAATTCGGCATCACCGTCGTGATGTCGACCTTCGCGCTTACCTTTAGCGCAGAGAATGTACCTGCGGGCACGCTGACCTGTTCGGAGCCTGCTGCCCAAACCTCCTGACCTACGTAGCTGTACGGCGTGATCTGCTGATGAATCATACCTTCGGCACCGTCGCGCGGCGCACTGAGGACGCGTAGAAACGCTACCCATGGAACCGAGTCCGGATACAAGTCATGGGGCAGATCCGCGGCCCCCGCCAGCCGCATCACCGCTGCATCGTTACGCCAGAACGCACTCTGCAGCGCGCGGCCGTGATCGTACAGCGTCCACTTGTACATGGTGCAACCCTTCCGATGATTCGGGAAACAGCCAAAAGGCGACTTCAAACTGAGAGGTCGATAACGTGGTCACCTCGATATGGATCGTGTCGTCGTCCTTTATTTCGTTCCACGACTTGACCTGGTTCAGCACCTCGCCCGTGAGGTTCGCGGTTTGCCGGGTTTCGTCTACCTGGGTGCCGGGTGGCGGCGTGATTATGTCGGTGCCGGATTGTTCGCTTATCATCGCGCCACCGATCAGACCGCGCGTTACAAGCCACGCATCCATCGCGCCACCTGCATTCGACTCTGTGCTCGGCGCAAGAACGACGTCCGCTCGGCCTAAAGCAGGCCGTTGAGTTAACCCCGTCGCGAACAGAGTCAGCGAAATAATCAGAATCCAGACCCGGACCGGTGAAGTGCTGATTCTATAAATTTGCGACTCCTAGACACTGAACGACGATGCGCGTCGGCGCACGGGTTCAAGCATGCCGGACCCTGCTCAGGCGCAGACGCTCGGCACGCACACCGCGTGGAAACTGCAGCTCTTCCTCGGGCAGAGAATGTAGATGTAGGCAAACTCTCGGGAGGTGAACTGACCCTATACCCTTCCGAGACGGGGAAGCAAACGCCTCTGACTAACGAGCGCGAGCGCGATTGTCACTGAGTCCGGACTGCGGCCATTGCCAACAGGACAAAGTCCAGTCGCGCGCTTTGGTGGCAAGCGCAGCAGCGTAGCCGGAAGCGGGGCTCAGGTTCCGAAGAGACCAACTTAGAGCTTCGTCTGAATCTGATTGGGTGCTCAACAGCGCCGCAGGTTCGCCGGGAATCAGCGACACGTCGAACCGGTCCAAAGGCAACGAGAGTCCTTCACCTCTCGCCTTGATGTAGGCTTCCTTGCGAGTCCAACAGAGAAAGAATGCGTGCGTGCGAAGGTTCGGCGGAAGCGCCCGAAGCGTCTCATTCTCGCTGTGCGAGAAAAATCGTTCGGCGATTTGCTCCGCCTCCAAATTGCAGCGGATGAACTCGAGATCGACGCCGACCTCGCGGCCGCGACTAACCGCGTAGAGAGCCTTTCCGTGAGAGTGGGAAAGGTTGAAGTGGATCGTATCTACGTCAGATTCCGAGAACAACGCAGGCTTTCCATGGGTGCTATACCTGAAGGAGAGGCTGTTGGGTGCTCTATTTAAGTAGCGGCCCAGGATAGCCCTGAGAATACCGCGAGCTACGATAAAGCGCTCGCGGTCGCGGCTGAAGTAGAAACGATCTGCTCTCGATCGTTCATCGTCGTCCAAATTGTTTTGAAAGAGCGCTATCTGCGAAAGGCTCCGATCCAAATTGGCTCGCCAGACATGCACCGCGTTGCTACCTAAGCTCGGATGCTCGGGCGGAGAGAACCAGGAGACATCAAAATCAGCGGTCGTCATCTCTGCGCTCTTCATCGAAGTTCCTGCGAGAGAGCCCGAAGCAGCAACGGCTGAGTTGTCTTCAAAAAGAAATGATCGCCGGGGAACATCCTGATTGAAAAAGAGACCGAGGTCTGATCGCGCCATGCTTCGAGATCGCCATGCTTGACCCTTTGGTCGCTCAAACCGCCAAAAGTGGAAATCGGGCAATTCAGCGGCAGCCCCGACAAGTATCGATAGCTTTCGTAGAGCGCAAAGTCCGCGCGCAATGATGGAAGCACGATCTTCATCAGTTCCTTGTGATTCAGAAGCTCTCCTGGGGTTCCGTTCATAAGGCGCAGTTCCGCGGAGAATTCTTCTTCCGGCAGGTTATGGATCGGCCGACCTCGATGAGGTATCTGGGGCGCGGGTCCTGCCGATACAAACAAGCGGATAGGACGCGTCTGATGCTTTGTCCGAAGCTGACGGGCGAGTTCAAAGCACACCAACGATCCAAGGCTATGACCGAATAAGGCGAAGGGCTTGTCGAGAAGTGGAAGTAGCGCCACAGCGAGCGCTTCGACCAGAAGCGAAAGCTCGCTGAACGGCGGCTCCATCAATCGAGTCCCGCGGCCGGGGAACTGAATTGGACATACCTCGACATCGGCAGGCAGGCCATCTGACCAGTTGCGAAACACAGACGCTGCGCCGCCGGCGTATGGAAAACAGAACAGACGCAAGCGTGCCTGCGGGTTAGGCTTGCGGCCCGCAATCCACGAGTCTGATGGTGATGCGGCGATCAAGATTTCCTCTCGCTCGCCCTAAGGTGATTTCCGTTCAGATGGATACCTGAAAGCTCTGGGACACTTGCAGCATTGGTCATCGTGTTCTGAAGACTAAGTGGCCTCATATCGGTCCACATATCCTTTATGTAAGCGAGGCATTCTGACCTAGATCCACTCTTGGGTGCGTCGCGCCAGCCATCGGGATTCGGGCGGTCCGCGGCCCAAATCGAGTACTGCCCTTCGTCATTCACGACGACCTTATATTTTAATTGTTCGGTATCTTCGTTATTCATAGAAAGTCCTTAATCGATTCGTTCGATAGCTCGATCATATCTACTTGCTCGATGCACGCCGCCAACTTCCTAGCTAAGGTCTCGACATTCGGCTTGTAAACCATGGTCGCGTGATTGCCCGGCACGATCTGAATGTCCACCCCTCCTTCGGCCCAATCACTCCATCCAAGGGTTGGGTCAATAGGATTCAACGAAGGATTCTCGCTAGCCTTGAAAAGAGTCGCTCGACCGGGATAGCGATGCAGTACGTAGTTCCTGCTAGCGCGAAAATCCGATTTGCAGAGTTCTATCAGGCGATGCGCTTGCGCGGCTTCGATATCCGCGGGTATCAAGCCTGCTCTTTTACCCTGCTCCAGCACTCGCTCCAGCAGTTCGTCTTGCGGAAGGAGTGCGAGGGACTCGCTGATATCCGACGAAAGACCGAAATAGCGGATTACATCGGCCATCAACATTGCCTCGAAATCCTCGCCTGCAACATTTTCAGTGGTGGAAGGAATGCGAGCGTCGAGTAGCGCAAGCAACGCGACCCGCTGTCCCCGCGCGTGAAGCTGCTGAGCCATCTCGAATGCTATCTCCCCGCCCATCGACCAACCGCCTAACAGGTAGGGACCTTCCGCCTGCACCGACTGAATAGCTTCAACATAACAAGCGGCCATGTCCTCGATCGTGGTGTGCGGTTCTTGCCCGTTTTCCACGCCCCTGGCCTGCAACCCATAACAAGGCTGTTCGAGACCTAGACATTGCGCCAAGCCAATGAACGGGAACACATGTCCACCCGCAGGATGTACCAGGAAGAGCGGCCGTTTGTTGCCGTAAGGCTGGATAGGCACCAGCGATGACGGTGTCACTGACAAAGAGTTCTGACGCACGATTTCGGCCAGACCTTCGATAGTTGCCCCTCGGAAAAGGGTTGCTAGCGGAAGTTTCTTACCCATCCGCTTGTCGATCAGCGCGAACAAGCGCACCGCCAGCAGAGAGTGTCCTCCGAGCTCAAAGAAATTGTCAGTTACTCCTATAGGGCGGACACTTAGAACTTCTTCCCAAAGACCGGTCAGTTGACGTTCAAGATCGTCTCGCGGCGCCACATATGTCTTGCCCATCTCGGGTCGCGTTTGGTCCGGCTTTGGGAGCGCGCCCCGATCCACTTTTCCGTTCGGCATAGTAGGAAGCGACTCGAGCAGCATGAAGACCGAAGGCACCATGTATTCGGGGACCTTGTTTTTCAGAAAATTGCGCAGGTCATCGGCGGTTAGCGGATGCTCGGGGTCGCCAACGATGTAGGCGACCAGCCGCTTTTCTCCGCGGCCGTCCTGGTGCGCCGACACGATTGCTTGACGCACCGAAGTATGTTGCGCGAGCGCCGCCTCGATTTCGCCGAGTTCGATCCTGAATCCGCGGATCTTCACCTGATGGTCGGTACGCCCGAGATATTCGATGGTACCGTCGGGTAAGTGGCGCGCCAGGTCGCCGGTTTTGTACATCCTTGCACCGGCTAGGTTGCTGAACGGATTCGGAATGAACTTGTCGGCGGTCAGGTCCGGCCGGTTCATATATCCACGCGCGAGACTCCTGCCGCCGATATGAAGCTCGCCCGGAACTCCGATTGGGACCGGATTGCAATGTCCGTCCAGGATGTAGATTTCTCGATTAGCCAAGGGGCGCCCGATAGGAACACGATGAAGCCGCGCGTTTGCCCCACCTCGCGATGCAGCCTCGAACGCGGTCGCAGTTATCGTCGCTTCGGTAGGTCCATAGGCATTAATCAGACGCACGGAACTTAGCGCCGTCCGCTGCCAGAGAAGGAGAACTTCCGGCAACATGGTGTCTCCACCCACGAGAAACAGCCGGTAGCGCGAATTCAAAACCGGTTTCGGTGCAGCTTCCCACTCCTGGACCAGCTCCTGCCAATACCCGGTCGGAAGATCGACGACAGTCAGTCCGAGTTCGGCTGCTTTGCTATGGAACTCCTCCGCCCGCCATAGTTCTTTGACTACAACCAGGCGCGCGCCGACGATAAGAGTGGGTAGTATCTGTTCCAATGAGAGATCGAAACTCATTGACGCTAGCTGTAGTACTCGATCGGTGGGTTTCAGTTCATAGTACTCTTCAGCATCACGGCAATGTTCAGCGATTGAGCCGTGCGAAACGAGCACTCCCTTCGGCTGGCCGGTCGATCCCGAGGTATAGATGATATAGGCGAGGTTTTCAGGTTCGACCGAGCTGGTTGGATTTTCCGCACTTTCCCGCCTGATAGATTCCGCGTCTGAATCCAAACAGATCACGCGCGCGCTATTGTCCGGCAGTTTTTGTATCTGCCGCTTCTCTGTCAGGAGCACCGAAGCGTTCGCGTCGTGCAGCATGAATTCAATGCGCTGCTTCGGATAGGCAGGATCCAGCGGCAGATACACCCCTCCTGCCTTGAGGACAGCAAGCAAGCTTACAACCGCTTCGGACGAACGCTCGAGGCAAACGCCGACAGCAACTTCCGGCCCCACGTTTAATTTGCGCAGGCTATGAGCAAGGCAGTTGGCGCGAGCGTTCAGCTCGCGATAGGTCAGATGCTGGTCCTCGAAGACGAGTGCTATCGCATCGGGCGTTCGCTCCACCTGGGCTTCAAAAAGCTCAGCGATACCTGGCCCTGGAACGTAGTCATGAAGGATGTCACTCCGCCCCACTAAGACTTGGCGGCGTTCGGCATCGGTTAATAGGGATAGGTCGGAAAGGTGTTGATCTGGATCCTTGACGATCGACTCGAGCAAGGTCTGGAAATGGCCTAACATGCGCGTAATTGTGTCGGCGTCAAACAGGTCGGTGTTGTATGCGACGGTCGCAAGCAGACCTTGCTCGGAATCGACAATGTGAAGCGTCAAGTCGAAGTGAGTTGTCCCACCCTCCGCAATCACTGGATTCAAGCTCAGCCCCGGCAACTCGACCGCGCGCATCGGCACATTCTGAAGAACGAACATCACCTGGAATAGAGGATTGCGGGAGAGATCGCGCTCGATGTGCAGTTCTTCTACCAGCCTCTCGAACGGAAGATCCTGATGAGCGTATGCGTCCACGCATACCTTGCGCACACGTCGTACGAGTTCTCTAAAGCTGGGATTGCCGGATAGGTCGGTGCGCAACACCAGCGCGTTGACGAAAAATCCGATAAGTCCTTCAATCTCGAGTCGGTTGCGGTTGGCGACTGGCGTGCCTACGACCAAATCGTCCTGCCTGGTATAGCAGTGCAGCAAAACTTTGAACGCCGCCAACAGTGTCATGAAAAGAGTGGTCGCTTCATCCCGGCTGAGAGCGCTAAGTGCGTTGCCGACGGCTTTGGGCAACAGCAATGATTGATGACCACCGCGAAAAGTCTGCACTGCCGGCCTCGGGTGGTCCTCCGGCAATTCAAGCAACGGCGGTGCGCCATCGAGCTGTTCTTTCCAATAGTCGAGTTGTCGCTGAAGCACCGCACCCTGCAGCCACTCACGTTGCCAATAGGCAAAGTCGGCGTACTGAATGGGCAGTTCCGGCAGCGGCGAGGGGCTTTCAGAGCTGTACGACTGGTAGAGTGTCGCCATCTCGTGAATCAGTATGCCGGCCGACCAGCCATCGGACACGATGTGATGCATCGTGAGCAGCCCAACCTGTTCATCCTCGGCAAGCCGCAGCACGCTCGCCCGTAGCAGCGGGCCCTTCGCCAGGTCGAACGGTCGCCGAGCTTCTTCGACGACCAGCCTCTGAACTTCTTTCTCTCGCGCAACCTCGGATAGCTCTCGCAAATCGATAATCGGCAACCCAATAGTAAGTCTCGACGCTATTACCTGGATAGGTTGTCCATCGACCGTCGAAAATGTTGTTCGCAGAGCCTCGTGACGCCTCACAATTTCGTTGAGACTCTGTGCGAGTGCTGACAGGTTGAGCGATCCCTTTAGCCGAACCGCAACCGGGAAATTGTAAACCGGGTTTCCCGGATCAAGTTGATCGATAAACCATAGCCGCTGTTGCGCAAACGAGAGCGGTAGGTCTCCATCTCGAAGAACAGGTCGAATAGGTGCCAGCTGAAGACTCTTGTCGTCGCGCCGCGATAGATCGAGGCTCTCGGCGAGGCCGGCCACCGTACGAGTTTCGAACAAGTGGCGCAGCGGCATCTCCACCTGAAAGGTCTCACGAATTCGAGACACAACTTGAGTGGCAAGCAGCGAATGGCCTCCTAAGTCGAAGAAGTCATCGTAGATGCCGACACGTTCGACGCCCAAAACCTGGGACCAGATATCAACGAGCAGCTCCTCGGTCGGTGTGCGGAACTCCACGAATGCCCTGCCCAACTCCGGCCTAGCATCTGTGGGCGCCGGCAGAGCGCGCCGATCTACCTTTCCATTGGGAGTTAGTAGAAACCTGTCGAGCATCAGGAAAACCGCGGGCACCATGTGCTCAGGCAGCTTGTCCTTCAGAAACGTGCGCAGCTCAATCGCGGTCGGAGCGCTATCCGGATGAGCGACCACGTACGCGACCAGCCGCCTTTCTCCATGCGCGCCTTCGTGAACGGTGACAACTGCCTGAGCGACCGACGAGATGTCGCGCCAGTGCTGCTTCGATCTCTCCGAGTTCAATCCTGAAGCCGCGGATTTTGACCTGATAGTCGCCGCGACCAAGATACTGGATATTTCCATCAGGCAGATAGCGCGCAAGGTCGCCAGTCTTATACAGCCGCTTACCGGGCTCGCTGGAGAAAGGATCAGGAATAAATTTCTCAGCAGTCAGATCAGGCAGGTTCACATAACCGCGTGCCAGGCTTACCCCACCTATGTATAGCTCTCCGGAGACTCCGATCGGTACGGGGCGCAGCGCACCGTTCAGAATATACATGCGCGCGTTCGGAATAGGCCGTCCTATAGGCACTATCGAAGCATCGCCAATCCCGCGACATAGCCAGTATGCCGAGTCGATAATCGTCTCAGTCGGCCCATAGACATTGTATAAGTCGGCCTCGGAGCGGCGGCCAAATTCCGCGACTATATCTGGCGTCAGCGCTTCGCCACCACTCATGACCGCGCGCAGCGAGACAGCATTGGCGAAAACCGGCTCCGCTACCAACAGGCGCAGAAAAGAGGGAACACAGTGAAGAATCGAGACACTGTTATCGCGGATTGTCTCTGCTATGTAACGCGTGTCGCGGTGCGCATCAGGCTCGACGATTATAAGACGCGCTCCTGCTAACAGTGTTGGAAAGAGCTCGCGCCCCGCGGCGTCGAAGGTGATCGGAGTCTTAAGGAGAGTGCTGTCGTCTGCGGTGATCGACAGTGTTTGCGATAGCCACTTGATCGTGTTGCTCAGCCCACGATGCTCGACCATTACGCCCTTGGGCTGCCCGGTCGAGCCAGAGGTGTAAATGACATAAGCCAGGTTGCCGGGCATGGTGACGCTCGGCGGATTCTCACAACTCTCGGTGGCGATCGATTCCCAATCGGTGTCGAGACATACCAGTCGCACACCTTTATCCGGCATGCGCTCGCGCAGCGGTTCCATCGTCAACAATACTTGCGCCCGAGCATTTTCCAGAACGAATGCCAGCCGCTCCCTGGGGTAAGCAGGGTCGATCGGCAAGTAAGCGCCGCCCGCCTTGAGAACCCCGAGGATCGCGACCACCATCTCAAGAGACCGCTCCATGCAAATCGCCACCGACACTTCCGGCCCCACTCCGCGCGCGCGCAGATAGTGTGCGACTTGATTTGCGCGGGCGTTAAGCTGCGCAAAGGTCAGATTCTGATTCTCGAAAGTGAGCGCAATGCGATCTGGCGTACGTTCCACCTGCGCTTCGAACAAGCGCTGGATGCAGGTGTCATCAGGATAAGGAGCTGCAGTCTGGTTGAACTCCACTAACACTCGTGCCCGCTCGCCTTCGTCGAGGATTTCCAACTCTTCGCGTGCGCCGGATTGGTGCTTCGGGTCCGCGGAGTCAAGCACTTCAGCCAGGGCGCTTAGCCGCGCGTCTGGGTGTCTGACTACATGCTGAAGGAGAGCCTCAAAGTATTTTCCAAACCTGACGATGGTAGAGTCGTCGAACAGTTCGGCGTTGTATCTCATGGATATCGAGAGCGACTGCGTCGACTCGACTACCAGCAGCACCAGGTCCAGTGATGCGGACCGATGCTCGAGCGGGAAAGATTCGAGTACCAGTCCTCCCGAGTTCATGGTTGGCCCTGCTTCCCCATGTACGAATGTGGGAGCGCCCTGCTCCGCAAGCCCATGCGGCTTATCCAGTACGAACATGACCTGGCATATAGGCGGTCGGCTGAGATCGCGAGCAGGCTTTAGCCGTTCGACCAACAGCAGCGTCGGAAAGTCCTGATGCTCGAGCCCGGACAGCACCGTCTCCCGTACATGGCTTAGAAACTCCTGGAAAGTCGGATTTCCCGAGAGACTTACTCGCAAGAAAACCGGATTGGTAAATAGCCCGACGATCTCTTCAAACTCGGCGCGGCTTCTGCCAACTACCGGCGAGCCCACGACCAGGTCTGTCTGCCCCGACAGGTAATGAAGCATCGCCTGGAAAGCCGCGAGCATGACTACATAGAGCGTCGCACCTTGAGCTTTCGCGAGCAGCTTCAGCCGCCCGCTCAGTCCGTCGCCAAGGACGAAGTCATAAGATCCGCCGCGATGGGTTTGTATCGGCTGCCGCGGACGATCGGTCGGCAACTCCAGCACCGGCAACTTGTCGGCTAGCTGTTTGCGCCAGTAGCCCCATAGCCGCTCGCCTTCCGCGCCCGCCAGCATTTCAGATTGCCAACTAACGTAATTGCCGTATCCCAAGTGGAGCGGTGGTAATATCGCCCGCCGGCCCGCCGCTTCCGCCGGGTAAATCACGCCGAGCTCATTTAGAAGTATCGCGAGCGACCAGAAGTCGATCACGATGTGATGCACGACCAGCAATAGATAGTGCTCCCGCGCAGATCGCTTGAAGACACTCACGCGGAGCAACGGGCCTTCCTCGAGATCGAAAGGACGATGTGCCTCGTCGGTCAACCGAGACTCGATCTCGTCGCGCGACCAGGCTGAAGCATCCAACTCCTCGAAGTGGACCTTCGCGCCCTGATGGATCCGCTGCGCCGGTTTCCCGGAGCGCACGGTGAAGGTGGTCCTTAGACAAGGATGGCGATCGACTAGTGCCTGAAACGATCGGCGCAACGCCGGGACATCAAGCTGCGAGGTAATTCGCGCGGCGAAGCTGACATTGTAAACCATACTCTCAGGCGCGAGCTGAGAAAGAAACCAAATCCCCTGCTGATTGTAGGACAGTTGATGGAACGAGTCGGCCGCGCGCGCTTTTTCCCTGAAGAAGGTCAGCAAGCAGTGTACGTTTTTCCGCAGATGAGAGGCCGGCGATTCGATTGGATACATCAAGCACTAGGTAACCGCATCTTTAGTCAGCATATCGGCGAGCATCGAATTAACCTGCTCGTCCGAAAGCTCGTCGATATTGGCTAACAAAGTTTTGTCGATATGATCATTCTCATGCTCGCGCGCCATCGGGCGAATCGCAGAAGGGCTATCAACTTCCGCAGTAAGTTGCTCAAGGAGCTGGCTTGCTGCTTGCGCGACGCTGAAGCCCTGGAGAAATTTCACCATCGGCACGTTGACGCCTAAGTCCGCCGAAATACGATTCTTCAGCTCGACCGCCATCAGCGAGTCCAGTCCCAGGTTGGTCAATGGTTGCTGTATGTCCAGTTGCGAGGGCGAAAGACCCAGCACGCGAGCTACTTGCTCAGTCACATAAGACTGCAACAACTGAGCACGGCCCGCAGGAGCAGCGTCGAGGATCGCGCTGCGCTTTTCTCCTGAATGCGCTGCCTGTGCCGGAACAAAGGCTTCCTGGTTGGCAAGGTCGGAGAGCAGTGGTGGCTCAGCGCCTACTCCATAGAACTCATGATACTTACTCCAGTTCACTGGAAGCGCCACGACCTGGGTGGCAGTTTCGCTGAGCAGCCGCTGAATCACTTCGAGCGCCAGCTCGGGGGGCATGCTTCTTATTCCCAGCAGCGCAAGGCGCCGGGTCAAACTTCTGCCGCCTTCGGTTTCCGCAAAACCCAGCTCGGCCCATGCTCCCCAGTTGATACTCAGAGCTGGTAGGCCTTGGGCCTTTCGATGATGCGCGAGCGCGTCGAGGAAACTGTTAGCGGCCGCATAGTTGCCCTGTCCGGGCTGCCCAATCAATGAACCCGCCGAAGAGAAGACTACGAAAAAATCCAGCGGAGCTTCTCGAAGCAGGCAATGAAGAATCCATCCGCCGACCATCTTCGGCCGCAGAACCTTGTTCATCGCAGCGCCATCGAGTTTTAACAGCAGCCCGTCCTGCAGCGCTCCTGCTGCGTGTATAACTCCGCGAATCGGGGGCCAGCCTTCAGCCTGAAACCGATCGACGAAGGCGCGCATCTGTTTTTCGTCCGCGACGTCGGCAGACACCAGATGCACGCTCGCGCCGGATTCTTCGAGTTCCCGAATCGCGGCAATTTGTCGAGCCAGGTGACTGCCAGCCTCTTGCGCATTCCAGCTCGAGCGGGGCGGAAGCTGTGTGCGTCCCAACAGGATCAGGCGCCGCGCACCTTGCGACACCATCCAGCGCGCGACCTTCAGACCGAGGTCGCCAAGGCCTCCGGTTATCAGATAGCTGCCGTCCGAACGCCATCGCAGCGGAGTTTCACGTGCCCTGGATTCGCGCCTTCGCGCGAGTCGCGCCACCATCCGCTGCCCGTTGCGAAGCGCAACCTGATTCTCACCATCGGGAGCCGAGATTTCTTCCCACAACTGCTGAGCTGCGCCATCGCCCGCCGAAGAGGTGGGTCCGAGGTCAACCAGCCCTCCCCAAAACGCAGGATGCTCCTGGGCGATAACTCGACCTAGTCCCCAGATAGGCGCTTGAACGACGTCAACCGGCAGAGAATCATCGCCGGTCGCCTGCGCTCCTCGAGTAACCAGCCATAGACGAGGCTGCTCGCGCCATCGAGCGCCCGCCATCTCCTGCACCACGTGCAAAGCACTGACGCAACCGAGAATCTGCGTCGATTCCATCGAGGACGCGCTGGCCGTTTCGGGAAGAGAGGCATCGAGGCTCCACAGATGGACAATTCCACGACATGCAGGTTGATCGGAATCCGCGATACTCTCGAACAGCCGCCGGATGTCCTCAGGTTGGTCCGCCCGAATGCAAACGTGCGCGCTATCCGTGCGCTCGTACGCCTTACCGCGCGAGACGAGAATGCCCTTTTCTCCCTTAGCTTCTAAGATTTGCCGCAAGGACTCTCCGACGCCACTGCTATCGGCAAAGATAAGCCAGCTTCCAGGACTCGATGGTGCTATGTTTACTGAGACGCGTTCTTTCGACAGCCACTTGAGCTCATAGAGCCAGTCATCGAGGTTTTCTTTGAGACCTTGGCCCAGCGATTCGAATTGTACTCCCTCGAGTTCGACGACTACCTTTCCGGCGTCATCCAGGAGTCTTAGTTCTCCGACGATCCCGCTAGCATTGTCGTCGACGATGCGCGCGCGACACCATAAGTGTGCACCGGGACGGCTAAGGATGCGGATCTGACCTATACGAGTTGGTATATAGGTGCCGTTTTTGCCGATTCGCTTTGCTTCTGTAGCTACTGCCGCTCCGAGGACCTGTAAGCAGCCGTCGAGAACCGCTGGATGAAGCTGATAGGTACGGAAATTGTTATCCTTATCGGCAGAAATTTGCAGCTCACCGAGGACGCTCTTACCATCGAGCCATAACTGAGTGATGCTTTGGAAAAAAGGCCCATACTGGATCGCGTTCTCACCAAGCTGTCGATAGTAGTCGGCGCCTGAGACCTTCTCGGAGCTTCGAAGCTGGGTATCGGCCACCGACTCTTCTTCTTTGATAAGCGGTAAGCCCGAGTCCGCTTGAGCAGAGACTTTGCCCGACGCGTGCAGAGTCCATGACTTAGCGGACGATCCGGTCCCCGCAGAAGAACTGTGAATTTGAAACGACGCTGCTCCATCCGCTGCGGGCGCAACGATCACTTGAATCGTGATGCTTGCGCCGTCGGGAATGAAGAGCGCCCGGTGAAATTCGACATCGGTTAGCGCGATCGATTGCGCGCCGAGCGCCTCGCGCGCGGCGGCTGATGCCATCTCGACGTAAACTGACGCCGGCAAGGCCGCGACGTTCTCGATTCGATGGTCGTCGAGGAACGGCAACGACTCCTTGTCTAGTCGGATTTCCCAATAGTCAGCGCCGCCCGCCGCGGCTGATTTGAAATGCCGGCCGAGCAGAGAATTTCTCGTGGCCGAGTGAATCGGCTGGTCGCGATCTTCGCCTGGCTCCAGCCAGCAGCGTTGTCGTTGCCATGGATAAGCGGGCAGCTCGACGTTCTCGCCGCGCTCAGGATAGATGCGGTTCCAGTCGATCGCATATCCCGAGCTATAAAGGAGACCTAGCGACCGCAGCATCGCCGTATGCTCATCTTCCTCGCGCCGGATCGAACCGAGCACCGCGCCTTCCTTGCCCGCGTGATGAATCCCTTGCTGGATTCCGCTGAGAAGGATGGGATGCGCGCTGATCTCGACGAAAGTTTCATAGCCGTCTTCGATCAGACGCTGCACCGACGCCGAAAAAAGCACCGGCTCCCTGAGATTGCGCGCCCAGTAGAGCGCATCGAACTCCGATCCGTCGGCAACCGCGTCCAGCACGGTCGAATAAATCGGAATCGATGCTAGATGTGGCTGTACTTCTTCGAGCGCGCTCATCAGCTCGCCGCGCAATGGATCCATCTGCGGACTGTGCGAAGCGAAGTCCACCTTTACCATCCGGCAGAAGACGTCGCGGGCCTTAAGCTGTTCGAGTATCGTCGGCGAGCGCCGCAGGATCGCCCGATAGCACCGTGGATGTAGGACTGGTGCTGACCGCGATTGAGACGCGATCTTCGGATCCGGCGATTGCGTGGCGCGCGTCTTCGATCGAGAGCTCCACCGCGCACATCGCGCCTTGCCCGACGGTACGCTTGACCAGCTTGCTGCGCGTGCAAATGACCAGCGCCGCATCTTCGAGGCTGAGTGCGCCGGCTGACGTACGCTGCCGCGACCTCGCCCATGCTGTGGCCGACGACCGCGTCCGGTTCGATACCCCATGAACGCCACAGCGCTGCGAGCGCGACCTGAACTGCGAACAGCGCAGGCTGGATTACATCGACTTCGCTCAGCCGCGATTCGGCCGCATCGGTGGCAGCCAGTTCCGCGATCAAAGACCAGTCGGTATGCGGCCGCAGCGCCAGCTCGCATCGCTCGATCACCTCGCGAAAAATTGGTTCATCGTGCAGCAGCGTCCGGCCCATGCCGAACCATTGCGATCCCTGCCCGGAAAAAACGAAAGCCAGTTTTTTGTGGGCGCCAAGAGCTTTGCGCCCGGACGAGAGACCGGCGCGAGTCTCTCCTTTCAGGAACGCCTCGAGACCTTCGATAAGTTGAGCCGACGACTCGCCGGTGACACTCATACGGTAGTCGTGATGACTCCGGCGCGCGCTCGCGCTGTAACAGATGTCGTGCAGCGACAATTCAGATCTCGCCAGCAATTTTAGGTAGCTACGCGCGACGGCTTGTAAAGCCTCGGGACTCCGCGCCGAGAGTGGCAGAAGGTAACAGGACTTAGTCACGGACGCTTCGTGATGCTTACTTCGCGACTCGGGCGCCTGCTGCATGACCACGTGAGCATTGGTGCCGCCGAATCCGAATGAACTGACGCCCGCCAGCGGCGGACCGCTCGTTGCCGCCCACACTCCCGGCCGTGTCTGCACGCGAATCGGCAGCTCGTCGAAAGGTATATGAGGATTGGGCTCCTGGAAGTGCAGACTCGCCGGAATCTCCGCATTGTGGAGCGCGAGCGCGACCTTGATCAGCCCGGCGACACCAGCCGCCGCCTCGCAATGCCCGATATTCGTCTTGACCGAACCGATCGCGCAAAAATTCCCCGGCGTACGACCATCGGCCAGCACCCGGCCCAGCGCTCGCGCCTCGATCGGATCGCCGAGTAAAGTGCCGGTGCCGTGCGCCTCAACGTATTGAACGTCGCCGGCTGACACGCCTGCTCTCCGATATGCCTCGCGCAAAACGGCTTCCTGCGCGAGCGGATTCGGCGCCATCAGGCCGTTGCTGCGACCGTCCTGATTCACCGCGCTGCCGCGGATGACGGCGTAAATCGTATCGCCATCGGCAAGCGCGCGGCTGAGCGGCTTCAGCACGACCAGTCCCGCGCCCTCGCTGCGAACGTAGCCGTTGGCAGTCGCGTCGAAGGTCTTGCAGCGCCCGTCCGGCGCCATCACGCCGGCCTTGGTGAAGTTCATCGTGATGGCCGGCGACAGGATCAGGTTCACGCCGCCGGCAATCGCCAGTGTCGATTCGCCGTTGCGCAAACTCGTGCATGCCAGGTGGACCGCGACCAGCGACGACGAGCATGCGGTGTCGATCGCGATACTCGGTCCGCGAAAATCCATCAGGTACGAAATCCGGTTGGCGGCGATGCTAAGCGCGTTGCCGGTTCCCGCGTACGCGTCGATACGGCTGAAATCCCCGAACTGGGTCCGGCCGTAATCGTTGTTCGAGATTCCCACGAAGACGCCGGTCTGGCTTCCGGTAAGTTGTCTCGATTGCCTGCCCCGCGTCTTCCAGCGCTTCCCAGGTTACTTCGAGCAACAGGCGTTGCTGCGGATCCATCCGCGCAGCTTCGCGCGGCGAGATGCCGAAGAACTGCGGATCGAACTGATCCACCTGCTCGACAAAGCCGCCCCATCGCGTGCTGATTTTGCCCGGGACAGTTGGATCCGAATCGTAAACCTCGTCGAGATTGAAGCGGTCGGCCGGCACTTCCGTGATTGCGTCCACGCCGTCGCGGATCGACTGCCAGAACTCCCGAGGACCGCTGCTGCCCGGAAACCGGCAGCCGATTCCGATGATCGCGATCGGCTCGGCTTCCGTCTCGCTTCGAGCGTCTGGTCGCGACTCATCGGTCGAGCCGCTCAAATGCCGCGCCAGCGTTTCAATCGTTGGAAACTCGTACGCCAAATCAGCGGGGACTTTCTGTCCGAGCCAGTCGCCGAGTTCGCCCGAGAGGCTGACCGCCTCGGTCGATCCCATTCCGTAGCTCGCGAACGGTTCCCGCACATCGATTTCTTCGGGCGCGACCCCGAGCAGCTCAGAGAGCTTATCGACCAGCCATTTTTCGATGACCTCGGCGCTATAGGTGTCCACGCTGGGATTTGCCGTCGCGATCGACCCGTTCGCTAGTTCGCCATTGATAGGATGTTCGGCCATCGCTGACACCTCAGAGGCTGGCGAGCGTCCCGTCCAGAAAACCGGCCTGACACGCGCGGCGCTCGAGCTTGCCGCTGGAAGTCTTTGGCATGCTGCCCGCTCGCAGCAGCAGTACGGCGTGCACTCTCACGTCATGCTCTTCGGCAACCGCTCGCCGAATAGCACGCACCAACGCATCGACGTCGAGCGGCAGCCGCCCATTGTGATGCGGATGCGAAGTTCCGTTGCCATCGCCGTTGCCGTTGCCATTTCCGTTGCGATGTCCGTTGCCGTTCCCATTTCCATTCCCATTTCCATTGCCATTGCCGTGCCCGTTGCCGTTCCCATTTCCGTTGGCCGAATGCAGATTCGTCGCGTAGCGAGGTTCCACTTCGGCGGCGACGATCAGGCGTTCTTCGTCCGCGACCTCGACCGAGAACGCCGCGCAACAAGCCGGCCGCACCGCGGGATGGCTCTGCTGCACAGTCAGTTCAATTTCCTGCGGATAGAGGTTACGGCCACCGATGATAATCAGATCCTTCAAGCGCCCGGTGACGAACAACTCTCCATCGCCGAGGAATCCCAAATCTCCGGTGCGCAGAAACGGACCTTCGCCACTATCCGCCAGGTAGGCGTGGAAGGTGAGCTCGGTTTCCTCGGGCCGGTTCCAATAGCCCTGGGCCACGCTTGGGGCCGACACCCAGATCTCGCCGACCTCATCGGAGGCACACGCCGTCAACGACTGCGGATCGACGATAACGATCCTCGTGTCCGCTACCGCATGGCCGTTGCCAACCAAAGTGCGGACGTTCGTCCGACGATCGTAAATCTGGACGACGCTGTTGTGATTGTGTTCGAGCTCCGACACCTGCATCGTGCGCAGGATAGGCTCGTCTTTTACAGAGCCACCGGAAACGATCAACGTGGCCTCGGCGAGTCCGTAACAGGGATAGAAAAAGTTTGGACGGAAGCCACAAGGAGCAAAGGCCGCAGCAAACCGCTTCAGCGTGTCGGCACGGACCGGCTCGGCGCCATCGTAGGCCAACTTCCAACTGCTAAGGTCGAGCTCACTGCGCTGCTCCGGAGTAATCTTGCGAGCGCACATTTCGTACGCAAAGTTCGGGCCTCCACTGATAGTGGCCTTGTATTTCGAAACTGCCTGCAGCCATCGCACCGGCCGCTGAAGAAAGGACTGCGGCGGCATCAAAATGCACTCACGTCCTCCATACATAGGCTGGATAATCCCGTTGGTAAGTCCCATGTCGTGGAACACCGGCAACCAGGTGACCGATACGTCGTCCGGCGAAATCTCAAATGCCTCGGCGATGTGAGCGGAGTTTTCGAGCAGGTTGCCATGACTGACCATCACGCCCCGCGGTATGGCAGTGGAGCCCGAGGTGTACTGGATCAAAGCCAGCGTGTCGCACGTCGCGGCCGGATCGCGCCATTCATCCGCGGCGTCGCTTACTATCTTGTCGGTCGCAATCCAACGGAGTGTGCGCAGCCCGGGAGCTTGCGTAAAGACGCCCTCGATCTTGGCGAGAATCGACGAAGTGGTCAGCACCACCGTCGGCTGAGCGTCGTTCGCGATTGCGCGAAACCGTGAGAGCGCACGCTGCGGCTGTGCCGTATTCGGCGGCGGCAGAGGAACCGCAATCACCCCGGCGTACAGGCATCCAAAAAACGCCGCGATAAACTCGAGACCTGCCGGATAGAGTAACAGTGCCCGCTCGCCGCTTGCTTGATAGCTCTGGAGCAGCGCGGCGATAGCCCGTGCCTGCCGGTCCAAAGCCTCATAGGTCAGCTGCGCGCCTTCAGTTTCCCCGTCGGTAAGGTAGGTGTAAATCCGGTGCTCTGGCTGTTCGAGCGCACGCAATCGAAGGAGTTCGACTAAGCTTGAAAGTTTGGCGCGAGTTGGATTCAACGTTGCTGACCTTTGTGTACTAGATAGACGCCACGAATCTCGTGGAATTACCCTGTCGAGTGCTCCAACTGTCGCCATTGCGATGAATCGGTTCCGCCTGCGACAGATGAGGCGGTATCATGAGAGCCTCTACGGGCCTTCGTTTCTAAAAGGTTAGCGTTGGTCTGTCGGAAAGTGGTCGAAGGCGAGAGAAAGGCCCACAGTCAGACCGGATCAAAGTCGGACCCGATTCATATGTCGGTCCTGACCAGTCAAGTCTGGGCGCGCCCAGCGGCGGAAGCAAGGTAATGTCGCCATTGGTCGAATTTTTACGTTCTTGAGGGAACACCGGACCTTGTGACTGAGGCACATTTCGTCCGTTCGAGCGCGCAATCTGGATGCTCACAGCCGGCGCGCGTACAGACGGCAAAATGTGCGGTGAGACATGAGAACGTTCGAAGTCGTTCCTTCCGTAACTCATCGCGGGTGGCGTCAATCGCCGATTATTATTAAATAGAGATCGTCGGTTTCGCCTCCCGCGAACCGAAGGCACGCGCGGCCAAATGCCCACATGGTGAAGCCCACGCGTGCCTTTTTTTCTCGATTTCGGAATCGCAGTCTGAAGACCAATCAGCAGGTAAGCTCACAGACCGTTACGTACTGCGTGAGACTGCCAGCGACGGGCTGTCGGCGCACAATGCAAAGCGCCAATTGCTAATCGTCAATAGCTATTCTGAAGTCTCGTCAAATAGTCAGTGGCCGCGAACTGACTATTCTACTGAGAAACGCCCCGCCTTGGTTGAAGGCGACCAAAATAGCCACTGACGCTATGTTTGGTTATCCGAATAACGAAGACAGACGCCCGGAAGATGTATATCTGCTCGCCAAAGAGTAACGTCAGTGATCCGCAAACCCATACTAACTAATAAAGCAATCAGCTTTCAGTAAGAAGGTGGCTAGTGTCGTTAGCAGCAACAAATATTTACCAAGAGGATTCGCGAAAATCGCGGGTCGCATCAGCGATAGTCGATCTTTTGTATTTCTACAAAACCGGCGAGGGCCGGCCGCAGGACATTGTCACCAAGATGCGGTTCGTCGTCGAGACTTATTGCACTTACACATATCCGTCGTTCTTCGATTCGGATGACTCGCTCGCGAGCATCATCGAGAAAATCCGCACCACCGGCGCGCAGCATCCGGCATGCGAGCTTCTCGACGAGCTCGACGCCATCCAGGCTTTCTCGCGGGGACATTACCGAGGCCCTGATTCTACCGGCACCGCCTCCCGTTCGCTCGATCTCAATGAGCTCGCCGACTTTGTCCGGCGCACCTTGAAGATCGTAAAGGCCATACCGAGCCTACCCTGAGTCGCGACTTCCACTCTGAAAGAACACTGAAACTTAACAAGGAGATTAGGGATATGAGTAGCAAGAACAAAATACTGACAATGGTACCGGCGATAGTCCTGGGATTTGGACTGGCAATTCCCGCATTCGCACAGGATACGAGCGCCGGCTCAGGCGTTCCCGCCAGCACTTCGATGCATCAAGCGGGCGAAGACACCGAAAGCGCGACGCAGAACGCTTATCAAGGCGCGGTTACCGCGGTGGATGACACGACCATCACAGCTGCGGTGAAAACAAATCTGGCCGCTGCCAAGGACATGAGATCCGGCCAGATTCACGTCACCACAACCGCCGGCGTCGTCACGCTGGAAGGCCGCGTACACGATTCGGACGTCGCGGCGCGTGCGGTGGCGATCGCCAAGGATGCGAGCGGCGTGCGAAATGTTACCAACGACCTGCAGGTGGACCCTTCAGTTCCTCAGAGCTAGAGCGCACCAGGGCATAACTGATGAGCGCGATCGTATCGGCCCGCTGCGGAAGACTCGAAGGTGAGCAACAGGACGGGCTATTCGTCTTCAAGGGAGTGCCATTCGCGGCGGCTCCTGACGGCGCTCGGCGATGGCTTCCTCCCGAGCAACCGCTGGCTTGGATCGGAGTTCGCGATGCGCGCCGCTTCGGCGCGGTTGCCCATCAAAACCCGGTCACCAACCAGGCTTTGGCCGCGATGAAGATCGATCAACCGCACTCGGAAGATTGCCTGAATCTAAATGTGTGGACGCCAGGACTCGATGGCGCGCGGCGACCCGTGATGGTCTGGATACATGGCGGCGGATTCACGATCGGCGCCGGCTCGCAGGAAATTTACAACGGCTCGGTTCTCGCCCGGCGCGGCGACGTGGTCATCGTCACGATTAATTACCGCCTCGGACCGTTCGGCTTTCTGCGTCTCAACGACGTCACCAACGGACGAATCCCGTCGAGCGGCAACGAAGGACTGCTCGACCAGATCGCAGCGGTCCAATGGGTCCGCGACAACATCGCCGAATTCGGTGGCGATCCCGACAACGTCACGATCTTCGGTGAATCAGCCGGAGGTATGAGCGTCGGCGCGCTGTTGGCGATGCCATCGGCGCGCGGTCTCTTCCATAAGGCGATCGCTCAGAGCGGATCATGCGACACCGTATCGTCGGTGGCGCGGGCGAACCGGACGGCCGAACGAGTGCTGTCGAAGCTGAATGTCTCCGCCGACGACGCTGATGCGATACGCGCGCTGCCGGTTGCTCAGTTGCTCACCGGTGTGTTCGGCGCCGACGGCAAGACGCCCGATCGCGAGCTGGGGATGGCCTACCAGCCAGTGGTGGACGGAGCCGTTATACCGCGCGAGCTGATCGAGATGGTGGCGCAAGGCTCGGCAGCCGGCGTCGCGGCGATGGTCGGGTCCAATCTCGAGGAATGGAAATTGTTCTCCGCAATGGATCCTTCAGCCCAGAAACTGGACAAGGCCGGCCTGATTGCGCGGATGAGCAAGCGGCTGACCGCGGATTTCGCGGGCTCGGTGATCGCAACTTACGAGCGCGCGCGGGCAACCGCCGGCGCGTCAATTTCACCGCCAGAGTTATTTTCGGCGATCGAGACCGACCGCGTCTTCCGCATGCCGGGCGTCCGTCTCGCGGAGATCCACGGACGGAGCGAGCAGCGCGTTTACAACTATCTCTTCACCTGGCGCTCACCCGCGATGCGCGGCGCGCTGGGATCATGTCACGCCCTCGAACTCGGCTTCGTTTTTGGCACTAATCATCTCGCCGGGATGCGTCGTTTCGCTGGCGAGGGTCCGGCGGCTGAAAAGCTGGCCGGCGAGATGCAGGACGCATGGCTGGCGTTCGCGCGCAGCGGCGATCCCAGTTGCGGAACTATCGGCGCATGGCCCGGATATACCGAGGCGCGCCGCGCAACGATGCTATTGGGCGAGACCAGCAGCGTCGCCGATGCGCCCTTCGAAGAAGAGCGTCGCGCATGGGACGAAGTTCCCGGCGGAATTCTCGGCGCTCTCTAAGTTGGGTCCGCTCAGGCCGCGATGAATGCGCGGATCACTTCAAAAAATCGCTCCGGCTGATCGGCGACGATGCCGTGGCCCGCGCCGGCAAAGCGTTCGAAGCGCACCAGTGCCGGTGGCAGCGCCGCGACTATCTCTTCGGCACAAGGGACCGGCGTCATCGGGTCATCCTCGCCTACCATCACGAGCGTCGGACACTTGATCCGGTAGAGTTCCGACAGGAAGTTCATCGTCTCTCTCTCGCCGCGACGGAACGCAGCCATCAAGCGCGGATTCCATATCGTGCGCGCATCGATGTCCCGGTCGTGAGGACTGCGGTGATAGAGCGGGCCGCATAAGCGCCGAAAGTCGCGCGTTGCATCCCGTGTGGGATCCTTGAGAAATGCTCTCGCTGCCGCACCGGCCTCCACTCCGCCGAGCCGCTCGAAAACTTTGACCTGTATCTCTTTCTTGCTGGGTGATGCCGCTGTGCTGCAAAGAATCATTTTCGCTGGATGTCCTGGATGGCGCAGCGCGTAAGACATCGCGACGTAACCGCCGAATGACACCCCCATGACGATTGGCCGTTCGATCTCCAGCGCGTCGCACAGGGCTTTTACGTCTTCGCCCCAATTCGAAAGCCTCCATTGTGCGGAGTCGTCGCGCCCGTCGCTGCGTCCATCGCCACGATGGTCGAAATAAACGACTTGCGCGATGTCGGCTAGCTGTGAGTAAGCGGGTTTGAAGATCGAATGATCGGCGCCAGGGCCGCCATGCAACAGGAGCAGCGTCGGCACCTCGCGCATCCGCGGTCCGTCGGGCCGTAGCTTGGCCCCTTCGACATCGAAGAACAGCCTGCAACCGCCAATATCAACCCGCATTTTTGACTGCCTCAGCGGTCGGCGTTCCTGACAACTTTTCCGTCCTTCATTACAAACATCACTTTTTCGGTGACCCTGATATCTTCGACAGGATTACCCGGCACCGCGACAATATCCGCACGTTTGCCCGCTTCCAGCGTTCCGATCTTCCCGCTGAGACCAAGCAAATCCGCATTCACCGAGGTGGCGCTCTTGAGCGCGGCGATCGGACTCATACCGGCGTTCACCAACAGACCCATCTCGCGAGCGTTTATTCCGTGGCGGCACACTCCGGAGTCGGTGCCAAGCGCGATCTTCACTCCGATCTCCAGGGCGCGCCTGACCATCCCGGGCGCCGCTTCGATTGCCTGGCGCGCCTTGACCGCCAGCTCGGGCGGCAGACGATCCAACCCGCGACCAAGCTGATTCTGAACCAACAGCGTCGGCACCAGGTAAACCCCGCGCGCCTTCATCGCTTCGAGCGTCTCATCGCGCAGAAAAGTGCCGTGCTCGATCGAATCGACCCCCGCTTCGATCGCGTCGCGCGCAGCGGAGTCGCCATGACAATGGACCGCGACCCGTTTGCGCAGCCGATGCGCCTCGTCCACCACCGCCGTCATTTCATCGAGCGTGAGCTGCGGCGTATCGACCTCGTCAGCCAGTGACATCACGCCGCCCGACGCGCAGAACTTGATCACGTCGGCGCCGTACTTGACGTTGAAGCGCACCGCCTTGCGCAGGTCGGCCGGGCTGTCCGCGATGCCGTCGGTGTAGTCGGACTCTCTGCCGGTGGCGCGGAAGTGAAGGCCTGCATTGCGATCGGAATGACCACCGGTCGCGCCTATAAGATTGATCGCCACCAGCATCCGAGGGCCTGGAAGCAGTCCCTTGGCGATCGCATTGCGCAGGCTCACATCGATAAAGCTGTCGGGATACAGGCATCCCACGTCGCGCACCGTCGTGAAGCCGCCCTCGAGCGTGACGCGGGCATGGACCGCCGCCTGGTACGCTTTCTCCGCGACATGCTGGCGAAAGCGATCGATGAAGAACTCGCTATAGGATTTCACTCCAACTGTCAGATGAGTGTGCGCGTCGATGAAGCCGGGGCACAGCGTCGCGTCGCCGAGATCGATCAGTTCGGCGCCGGCCGGGACTCGCAGGTCGGGGCCGGATGCGGCGATCTCTTCTCCCTCGATCAGGACCACGCCACCTGCTTCGATCCGATCCGACTTGCCGTCGAAGATTCGCGCAGCTTTGAGGGCGATAGTCATTTATATGGACCTTGCTCCGAGCGGCCACCGCGCCCGATTAGCTTTTCTTGAAACACGCAGGGGCGAGAGACCGGTGCGATGGTGAAAAGATATTTCATTTTACTATACAGCAGTCGCGACACCGATGATCGTGTGACGACGACGGCTGCTGCCTTCGGGATTGAGCTTCGGGGAACCGAAAGAGTCGTCGCCGGAGAAAATCCGGGTCAGGACCGCAGGCTTGTCTGGATTTTTGCGGAGTCGATGATGAAACGGCGGCGGTCGCGCTTCACGACGCCTTCAGCGACGAGTTGCTTGAGGCACTCGCTCACTTTCGGTCGCGACGACTCCACCAGGTCGGCGATGTCCTTACCGCTCAGACCCAGATCTATGATGATCCCGTGGTCGTCTCGCTGACCGAACTTGCGGCCGAGATCGAACAAGGCGAGCATGATTTTCTCTCGAACAGTTTGACTGAGAAAGTTTGAATGGCGCTCCAGCAGCGCCCACCATCGGCCGACGGTCAGATTGAGCGCCTCGCTGAAGTCGCGGAACGGAATGCCGACGACGCCCTCGACCAGCGCGGTTGGGCTTATCAACCCGATTTGACAATCCGTAAATGCCTCGCAGGTGAGTTTATTGTGAATGTCGGGTAACAATGACGGAATTTCGATCACGTCGCCGGGACCCAGCACTTCGAGCAGATTGCGTTCACCTTTTCGATTGAGGAAGACCAGCCGCGCGATGCCCGAGAGCAGGACGTACACGGCGTCCTCTGATTCCCCCTCCTTATAGACGATCGAGTGTCTGGAAAACTGCCGAATCTTCATCCTGGCGCGCAAAGCTTCCAATTTGCGCGAGGAAAGGCCCGCCAGCCCTTTTAATTTCCCCAAATCTTGAGCGCTGAATACGCGAGGCTGAGGAGGGCGAGGGCCTCGTTGCCTGACGGATTTGCCGGGTTCTGAGCGTGGTGGCATGGCTACGAAGATTGAAGCGAACTCTGTCTCCCAAGTTTATTTGGCATCCGTCCAATCGCGCGCGTCGAGCGGAGTCGCCGGATATGACGACAATCGGTACGATAAAACAACGGATGATTTGTTCCCTTTGTAACAGAATCGACCTTGAACCTAACTTCATTTAGCTTAGAACCACTGTCTCACCCCTTATTCAGGCTTATCTGTGAATACGCCCGATCCTGCGCGGTGCGATTTTGAATGAGAAAAACTCTTCCCGCGAAACTGATCTCGACAAACTAAGCCGACTCAAAGCTCTATCCTGGCTCTCTCCGTCTGAACTTAAACTTCTGGCGAGCGCACTCTCGATCACCAATTACAAACGACACGCTCTAATTCTGCGCGACGTTTCGCTGGCCGAAGGTGCGCACATTCTGATTTCAGGAATTGCGCGGATCACCTGCCGCACGGCGCAGAACCAGCGTGTTACGGTGGCGCTGCTGGCGCCGGGGCCGATTCCCGATTTCCCGGCGCTGCCGCTCAGTCCATCCGGTTTTCAATGCGAGGCTTACAACGATTGCCGCGTTGGAACTGTGAGCTGGGCTGATTTTGGCGGCATTACTCCAGATGCTCCCGATTCCGCCTTCCGGCAATTTCACAGCAACGACTTGAAGCAATGGTACCGCCTGCTCCTGCGCAGCTCGAGTTTTATGAACCTTGGCCTGCACGAACGAATAGCGATCGCGCTGCTGGAACTTTGCTCGGACTTCGGAGTCGAGGAATCGCGCGGCACGCTGCTCCGGGTAGCCTTCAGCCATAAAGATATCGCCAACCTGGTGGGCGCCTCGCGGCCAAGAGTTACCGAGCATCTGGCGCGATTGGAACGCGAAAAGTTCATGATTCGCCAGGGACGACAGATGGTCGTGCAAGTCGCCAAGCTTCTCGATTCCATGAATGCACAGGCCAGCGCGCATGTTTCGCGGGTCGATCGGCGACGTGACTAAGGATCCTGAGGCAGCCTCGGCGCTAGATCGGTTCGGAGCTATCCCCCGCAAGCAGGCACTGAGGTACTTGATGAAAACTCCACCCGCCCGAGCCAACGTCTTGATCAAATATCCAGACGACGTTCAAATCGAGTGTCCGGCCAGGACTGCGGGCATGAGGTATTGTTGCCGATAATTGAATTCCCGATAACCGGAATCGCCTTATGCTCCCAGGCTATCAACACCACTCCACTGTTGGCGAGGACATCAGCCACCAGCTGAGTCTCCTCGCCTTTAAGATGATTCGTATTTAGTTGCAGCCCTAGTTTAGCGGCCAAGGGAGAGACTGTGTTCTGGGGCCGTTCACTCTTGCTGTGAGGCCCTGTTCCTGCCGCGAAAATTGCGTCGGGCGTGGCGAGATTTCGATCGATGAACGCACCAAGCGGCGGTGCGAACAATCCGATTAGTGCTCCGGCACGCTGCCATCCAACAACGGTGAGATCCTCAGGATCTTGCTGTCCTCGGATTGTTACACCCTCGATGCCACCGGCGTCGTCATGCTTCTCGGCATGGCGAATCACCATAATTTTTCTCGCCATTTCCCCAGCTCCAACTCGCAGTTCTGAATAGTAGGTTTTCATAATATCATCGCATCGCGGATGGAAGCCCCGAGGTCCTCAAGCAGCAGCAACCGATCTCTTGCGGCGCGGGGGCCTTCTGGAGCAACTTTGGAGGCACGATGAGCACGCCCCACCAATCGAAATCAGTGTCCGCCCGCAGAATCCAGTTCGCTTTCTCCGACGAGCAGGAGCAATTCCGCTCGGCGGTTAGGCGATTTCTAAACGATAAATCTCCTACCACTGAGATTCGGCGCCTGATGGCGACTGCCGAGGGTTACGATCCTGCAGTGTGGCGACAGCTGAGCGAGGATCTGGCACTGCCCGGCATCCACATACCAGAGCAATATGGCGGCGCGGGGTTTGGCATGGTGGAGCTTTGCATCGTCACGGAGGAGCTTGGCCGCGCGCTGCTTTGCGCTCCTTATTTCTCCACGGCCGTGCTCGCTGCCAATGCGATCCTTGAGGCCGGTACCGATGCGCAGAAATCCGCCTTGTTGCCCGAGATCGCAAAGGGCGCACGCCTGGCGACGCTTGCGATCACCGGGCCCGATGGCAATTGGGATCCCGCCGGCATCAAGGTAGTCGCCACTCCCGATGCGGACGGCTACCGTCTCGACGGAGTCAAAAGTTTCGTCGTGGATGGCCACGTGGCGGAGCTGTTAGTCGTCGCCGCACGCGCCCCGAAGACTACCGGCATTGAAGGGCTTGCGCTGTTCACGCTCGATGCGAATGCAGGCGGTGTCGAACGACGCCTGCTGGAGTCTATGGATCCTACGCGCAAGATCGCGCGTATCGACTTTCGCGGCGCTCATGCGAACCTGCTCGGCAGCCTCGATGGTGGTGCAGAAGCCAATTCTCCGTACTCTCGATCGCGCGGCGATCGCGCTTGCCAATGAGATGGTGGGCGGCGCGCAAACCATGCTCGACACGGCGGTAAGTTATGCGAAGCTGCGGGTGCAGTTCGGACGGACGATAGGATCGTTCCAGGCAATCAAGCACAAGCTCGCCGATATGCTGCTGGACGTGGAGCTTGCCAAGTCGGCGGCCTACTACGCAGCGCAAGCCGCGGCGGCCGACGATCCCGAGTGGCCCGCGCTCGCGAGTCTAGCCAAAGCTTCCGCGTCAGAAACGTACCTGCATACGCGCGGCCGAATGTATTCAGATTCATGGCGGCATCGGCTTCACCTGGGACAACGATACGCATCTATGGTTCAAGCGCGCCAAAAGTTCGGAGGTGTTCCTCGGTCAGCCGAGTTATCACCGGGAACTCTTGATGCAACGTTGGGGAGTTTGAGCGATGAGTAATGTCAGCGAAGCCGAGGTGCGCGCCGAAGTGCGCGAGTGGCTGGCGGCCAACTGGGATCCCGATATGTCGCTGGTCGAGTGGCGCAGCAAGCTGGCCGATTCCGGATGGGGAATGCCGCAATGGCCCAAGGAATGGTACGGCCGCGGGCTTCCGCACGCGCTGGCGCGAATGGTCGACGAGGAATTCGCCAACGTCGGCGCCGTCCGCGCCGCCAGCTCGGGAGTGCGATTGCTGGCCGCGGCAACTTTGCTCGAGCACGGATCGGATCCGCAGAAGAAAAAGTTCCTTCGCCGGATTCTCACCGGCGAAGATACCTGGTGCCAGTTCTTCAGCGAGCCGGGCAGCGGTTCCGATCTCGCCGGCGCCACCACCCGCGCGGATTTGAAGGGAGACTTCTGGGTCGTCAATGGACAGAAGGTGTGGACGACCAGCGCGCATCATGCCGACCACGGTATCTTGCTGGCGCGCACCGATTGGGACGCGCCCAAGCACGAGGGGCTTTCATATTTCGTGATCGACTTGAAGCAACCCGGAGTCGACGTGCAGCCGCTCAAGCAGATGAATGGCCACGCGTCGTTCAACCAGGTGTTCTTCACTGACGCGAAAGTCCCGAAGGAGAATCTGGTCGGGCGCGTCGGCGATGGATGGAAGGTGGCGATGACGACGCTCGCCCATGAGCGCCGAGGTGTTGAGGCGATGAGCGCACTGCCGAGGAGCGGGTCGCCCAAGGGGCGGATCTATCTTGAAGAGCGCGCCGAAAACGAAAAGGCGAATCAGCCTTACACATGGTATCCGCAGCGCGCCGGCCGCGTGGACCTCATTATAGGTCGCGCGAAGGAGACCGGCGCGAACAAGGATCCCTACATCCGCCAGGAAATAGCCAGACTGATGATCGCTGTCTAAGTGCGCCGAATGGACTTCCCGCCGCGCGCGCGCCGCTCAGCAACAGGGACGGCCGCAAGGTCCGGAAGGCTCGCTCGGAAAGCTCGCAGGCAGTCACGTCGCGCGAGCCTGCGCCCGCGTGCATACGCTGATTACCGGCACAGACGCGATGCTGACTGGACGCGAAAGTCCGCGCGACGGAATCATCGCCGAAATTCTGGTCTCGGTGCCCGCCGTTTCCATCGCCGGCGGCACCGACGAAATCCAGCGCAACATCATTGCAGAGCGCGTGCTCGAGCTACCGAAGGAACCTCGCTTCGACACCGGCCCCTTCCGAAACGTGCGCAAGAACTAGGGGTTATGCCGACACGGATAAAGTTTAAGGGCTGATGTTCGGGACGGTGGCATCGAGATGTAATCGGACTCTATTCATAGGGTGTGCGCAACTACGGTGAACAGGCAAGCGTTCGGAAAGTTGCGATCCCAAACGTACTCAAAGTTCTCTTTATGCTTCTCCTTCAGAGCGTCAGTATAAGTAACAGTTCCCCAAATCCCGAACTTGAGCTGCCCGGCAAGAATCTTATGAAACGTTTGTTCGGGTGGAACACCGTCCGAACTCTTCGAGAGTATGTCTCTGACTGTTCCTGTGGTTCCGCCTGGTATGCTCGTATCTGCGCTTAGCGAAGCAGCACTGACTTCGTTGGCCGGATCTGTTGATTTTTCGATTGGCGTATCGCCGGGAATTCCGGCGGCGAAAGACGACTCAAAGTTGTCGGCAGAAGTTCTACCCGAATTGCGGTAACGCAATCTCAATACCGTATCGAGACTCAATGGACCGCGAGGAGAACAATAGATTGCATCTACGTTGACGTGGGCAGCTTCGGCGATTACCACCATATCGCGTGCACTGCGCGCAGAGAGCGCAGCGACATCCGCCTGAGTCTTGGCAGCGTCCGCATCAGTCTTGCTGCCGTCCGCCTGGGTCTTGAAGCTATCCGCTTGGGATTCGGCCGCTTGAGAGGCTTGTTTGGCGGCGGCCGCCTGCGCCTGCACTTCTGAAATGGTTTGTTGGCTAATTTCGCGCTGCTTGCTGATGATCGTGTTGAGCGTAGCTATAGTGGTGACGTGCCTTCGATAAGCGTCGACTAACTTATACAAGACCCCAAGAGTCAGCACCCACAGCATCAGACTGGCGATAGAAAGGCCGATGGCCACCTTTGTGCCGGTTCTGGTTCGACGCTTAAGCCTTTTGCGCTGCTCGGGTTGAGAGGCGACTTGGCCGGACAGACCGTTGCGCGTGGCGCCCAACCCCTGGCTCTTGTCTTTTTCCTCCTCGGTCTGGCGATCGTTTATTTCGCGTTCCTCGCTCTTGTTTCCAGACGGGCCAGACGAGGGATTTTCCGCGCGCTCGAGCGAGGAGGCGGCGTCCAGGAGAAATGGGACCCTGATTTGCTCGGGCGCATCGGTGGCCTGCGGTTCCGCGGGCTTACTTGCCTCGCGAATTTGGCGCAGCATGAACTGCACGTCTTGCTCGCAAGTCAAAGACTCCGAGCAGAGATGCGTTGGACAACGCCTTTAGTTCCTCGGGAGTCACCCGGAAGCGCTCGACGACTCCATGGTTGCGGCAAAATCCTTGAACGATTCCGTACTCGCCAGATTGAACTTCGAAGCCTGGGGTCTGTGAATTCTCAGCGGTTTCGAGTTCCGGGATTTGTTCTGGCTCTGGCTCGTCGACAGTCTGAAACGCCCTGGCAAAGCCCCAAGAAGCGTGGTTGCTTTCGAACGGCCGCCGCGCGATTCGGGAGGTTCCTGCTGCTCTTGTTCGCCAGGCGGCGAGGAACTGAGCGGCGCCTGTTTTTTTTGGAGCGACTTTAAGGCGTCGACCAGGTCGCGCACCACCTGTTCGGCGCCGACAGCCGCTTCGGTCACTTTCGGTTTGTCCATTACCCTGCGCTCTGGTCCCGCGGTTGCGAGTTTTCTCTATATTTCAAGCTTGCTCCGATAGCCCTTGTGAGCTTCGCTCGAAACCCTGCGCCAGCGCCGAGAAGTCCTCGCGAAGGGTCTTCGCCGGTTCAAACGCGTTAGCGAGATGCGCGAGTCTGTCCTGAAGCGTCACCGCCGGTTCGAGCGCAGTGGCGAGCGAGCTCAGGCTTTGGCAGAACCCTTCAGAAAGTTGATCGAGTTCCTGATCCAGAGCTTGCAGGGGGCCGAATTGATCCAGAACCTGTCGGAGCTGGTCCTGGAAACTGCGCATCGGTTCGAGCAGTTTGGCCAATTCCTTGATTTGCGTCCCAAACTTGCGCAGCGGTTCAAACACATTCCCAAGCTCCGAAAGCTGTCCGATCGGTTCCAGAATCGACGCTATCTGAGCGAGTTGATCTTGAAGCGGCTTTACCTGCTCAAACACCGCCTCTACCGCGAGCGTGGGGTGAAACGAAATCTGCTGATCTGCCATTCGAGTCTATCCTCCCAACAACAGCCACTTTCATTGACCGTGGACTCGTGTGTACCTTGCCGTCAGGACACAGCAATAGCAACTTGGCGCCTGTGGATTGTCGCGACGCTGCGGCTTGCGAACACGATGATTATTCGATGCTGGCAGGATGACTAAACAAGAACTAAGAATTGTATTGCCTAATTGACGCATTTTTATACTCCAATAGCTAGTTAAAACAATAGCAACTATGTCTTCTACAATTAGTCACAAGGCGCGCTGCAATTTCACTGCAACGATTCGCCACAGCAAAGGCTAGGGGACGGATTAAGATGGCAACTCAGCGAACTTCATTTGAGCCCGGTCTGGCGGTGTCGACGGTCTTCGATCAGATCGGACCGCTCCAGGAGCAGTTGGCGCAGATCGCGGTTATCCTCGAACCGATACAGCAGCTCTCCGAGCTTGCCAGTGTGTTCGAACCTCTGCGCGAGTTCGAGGGACGGATCAGGGACCTGGCCAAAGTGCTCGCGCCGATGCACGACTTCCAGCACCAACTTCAGCAGGTGTTGAAGCAATTCTCACCGCTGGAAACGCTCGACCAGGAACTCAGCCAGCTCTGCTTGTCGTTCCGCGAAAGTCTGAGCCAACTCGCCACGGCTCTCGAGCCAGCTGCAGCTCTTCAGGATCGACTCGCCCATCTGTGTACTGTATTTGAGCCGGCCAAGGCTCTTCGCCAGGAATTCTCTGCGCTGGCTCAAATTTTCGAGCGAAGCTCGACGAACCTGCCCAATTAAGATCGAAGCAGGCGGTCCCGCAAGTCAGTGGTCCCCCACCAGAGAAGACGATGTCGAGTCGGCGGCTTCAGCTGTCGCCAAGTGAATGCCGGTCCGCCCATTTTTCCTGGCGCGAAGTGTCGCGCGAATCTGCGATTGTGAGAAAAGCACCAGGAAAAGCACGATGATACTGTTTGATATCAAAGCCGACCTATGCGAGCCGCCTTCAACCGAGCGGGAAGATTCCAACGCGTTTCGGGCCAGACTGGCGGTATCGGCAGTTTTTGACCAGGTCGAGCCTTTGCAGGCGCGGCTCGCTCGTATCGTGTCTTTTCGCGAACCGATGCAGCAGCTCGGCGAGCTGGCAAAGGTGTTTGACGAGTTAAGCAAGTTCGCGATGCAGGTCAGCGACCTGGCCAGAGTGTTCGAGTCAAGGCTCAACTTTCAGGACCGTCTTCGTTCGGTCCCGAACCAGTTTGCTCCGCTGGATGCTCTCGATGAGAAACTCAAACGGCTTTGCGCGTCGTTCGCCGAACATTTGAGCGAACTCGCCGACGCGCTCGGACCGGCGGTGATGCTTCAAGACCAACTCGCGTATCTAGCTAGCGCGTTCGAGCCGGCCAAGGTTCTTCACGATGAATTCTCTGAATTGGCCCAGAGTTTCGCGTTGGCGTCACCCGCAATGTCGGACGGTCGGAATACGGCGTCTTCATCGAGCAATTCTTACGGCCAGGGTAGGACAATAATCCAGCCAGAGTTCCCCCCTACCAAATCGGCGCGCAAGCGTCGCTTAGGACCGTAGGGCACCGGCTCGATTCTCGTTAGAGAGACTTGAGCATAAATCAAGACGCCGGTGGTCGAATCTAAACCTATGTCGAATCTAAACCTATCAGGTGCCCTTTAGGTCGAAGCAAACGCCCGAACCCTCGGTACCGGTAACCCAGTGCGCCATCGCGCTTGGCTTCCGCGAGAGTATCGGGGATCAGGCTCGTCGAGGCCATCCGTTGAACGCAAATTTGAAAGTTTATGTAATCCTGCGCTCTTATTCTAAAATTATTGTCATCGCGCTCTCATTCTACTTTAAACGCTTTCGACGCTGTATCGTGGCTCTCTGCTGACTGCTGGAGCTGTATTCCATTTTTCTGGCGAGCCTGCGCCCGCGTGCATACGCTGATTGCCGGCACAGACGCGATGCTCACTCGACGCGAAAGCCCGCGCGAAGGAATCATCGCCGAAATTCTGGTCGCGGTGCCCGCCGTCTCCATCGAAGGCGGTACCGACGAAATCCAGCGCAACATCATATCGGAACGTGTGCTCGAGCTACCGAAGGAACCCCGCTTAGACACCGGCCCCTTCCGAAACGTCCGAAAGAACTAGGGACTAAGCACGGTCACTCGTATCGGAGCGCTTCGATGGGATCGAGTCTCGACGCCTTGCGCGCCGGATACCATCCGAAGAACAGTCCGACCGCCGCTGCGAAGGCAAACCCACCGAACACTGCGACCGGCGAAATTACGGTAGGCCAGGACGCCAGCGCAGACAGTATCTTGGACGCAGCAATTCCCAGTGCGACACCCGCCAGGCCTCCCACGATGCTGAGCAGCGCGGACTCCACCAGGAACTGAAAAAGTATCTGCACCCGCCGCGCGCCCACCGCCATGCGGATTCCGATCTCTCGCGTTCGCTCAGTAACCGATACCAGCATGATGTTCATGATTCCGATCCCGCCGACCAGCAGCGAAATCGACGCTACCGCAGCCAGCAGCAGCGTCATCACAGCGCTGGCACTTTCCGAGGCTTGCGCGATTTCGCTGAGGCTGCGGACCGTGAAGTCGTCGTCTTCACGAGGACCGATGCGATGACGCCGATGCAACAATTGCTGGACCTGCGTTTGCACCGAATCGACTTCCTGGGCGCTGCGAGCCGTGATGAAGATCAGATTTACCACGCCTGAGATCTTCGACGAACCACCGAATGGGCTGATCATCGTGATACTTGCGGCATAAATAGGACTCGTGGCGGTGGTGCTTGGCACACCCACGTACGGGTTGAGCACAGGATTGCTCGATCCCGTGGAGCTTGCGGGAACGCTCGCGGTTACTTGCGACGTACCCAGTACCTTTCGCTCCGCGGTGTTGAAGGGAAGAAGGACCACGTCGTCCTGATCGGTGCCGAAGCTGGACTGCCCTTTGATGCCGAGGACGCCAACAACGCGCAGGGGAAAATTTTTCACCCGGACGATCGTGCCGACCGGATCCTCACCCGGACCGAACAGATTGTTAACGACTGTACGTCCGAGCAGGCACACGGGCGCGGCGCTGCGCGCTTCCTCGTCCGTAAAGTTGCGTCCATCGACCACCGGCCAGTCGCGAATCGTGAGATAGATCGGAGTGGTGCCGGCGATGCTGGTGCTCCAGTTCTGATGCGCGTATACGACCTGCGCTACCTGGTGGTCGGCATAGCTGACGGCGGCCGCGGCAAGCACTTCTTTTTGAATAGCCTCGGCGTCCGCGACGGTCAGAGTCGAGATACTGCCCGCCCCTGCACGAACACCGTTGGCAGTAGTGGCGCCGGGCAGCACTACCAGCAGATTGGTGCCGAGACTTTGGATCTGCTGCTGCACCGAGTATCGCGCACCATCGCCCACCGCCACCATCGTGATCACCGCCGCAACTCCTATGAAAATGCCGAGCATGGTCAGGGCGGCGCGGGCCTTGTTGCGCCTGAGCGCTCGTGCCGCTGCACTCAGCGCCATGGCGCCGAATTTACGCGTGCGGCTTAGGCTGTTGCCCTTGTCCGCCTGCTCAGAGACCCACCCGTTGCAGGAAGGGTCTTAGTCTTGGTCGGCGCGGTATCGCCGTTGCGGTTTTCGAACGTCCGAGAGAATACCGCCGTCGCGAAAGGTCACCACCCGATCAGTATAGGCGGCAACATCCGGATCGTGAGTCACCACCAGGACCGTTATCCCCTGCTCACGGTTCAGCCGGCTGATGATCTCCATGATCTCGGCAGAGTTCTTCGAGTCCAGATTTCCAGTGGGCTCGTCTGCCAGCAGGATCGCAGGCCGATTAATCAGAGAGCGCGCGATTGCAACGCGTTGTTGCTGGCCTCCGGAAAGCTGATTGGGATTGTTGTGCTCGCGCCCCTTAAGCCCGAGCATTTCGAGCAGCTCTCCGGCGCGTTGCTCGCCATCGAGATTGTGCTCCGAGTAAAAGAGCGGCAACTCGACGTTCTCGATCGCGGTGGTTCGCGCTAACAGGTTGAAAGTTTGGAAAATGAAGCCAATTCGACTGCTGCGAATCGCCGCCAACTCTTCTTCTTTGAGCGAGGCGACATCGACGCCTTCGAGCAGGTAACGGCCACTGGTGGGACGGTCGAGGCATCCGATGACGTTCATCAGGGTCGATTTGCCCGAACCCGACGCGCCCATGATCGCGAGGAATTCACCGCGCTCGACGCGAAGCGAGACGCTCCGCAGGGCCTGCACTTCGACGTCACCGATATGGTAGGTCTTATTCAGGCCTTCGATCTGGATAACTGCCGACATGGGGCTGCTCAATGCGCGAGCCGCAAAGGAGACGATGAAGCCGCCAGCGACGCCGTGGGACTTGTATCTCCAGAACGCAACTCCGCGGTCACGACCAGGTCGCCCTGCTTGAGCCCGCCGCTCATGACCTCGACATAGTGGCCATCGTCGAGTCCGGTCACGATCGATGCCGGCTTGATTACGCTACCGTCTGCGATCCAGACTCGCTTCTCGCGCGAAGTCGAAGGATTGGCGGAGTTGCCCTTCGCGAACATCGGCGAGAACTGTACGGCTTGAATTGGAATGCGAAGCACATTGTCCCTGCGTGCAGAAATAATTGTCACGTTTGCGGTCATGCCGGGCTTCAGCAGGAATTCAGGGTTGGGTACGTTCACGACGACGTCGTAGGTCGTGACGTTCTGGATACTGATCGGGACCTGTCGTACCTGCCCTACGGTGCCCTCGAACACGCGGTCCGGGAATGCGTCAACGCCGAAGTCCGCAATTTCTCCGTCTCGCAGATCGCCGATATCAGATTCGCTCACGTTGGTATCGACCTGCATCTGCGTCAGGTCCTTGGCGATCAAAAAAAGCGTCGGCGTCTGAAAACTGGCAGCGACGGTCTGTCCGACGTCGACATTGCGCGAGACCACGGTGCCGTCAACCGGCGAGATGATGTTCGTATAGTCGAGATTGACTTGCGCCTCCTCGAGGTTGGCCGTCTGTTGCTTGACCATCGAGCCATCCAACGCGACTTGCGATGCTGCCTGTTGATATGCGCTGCGCGCGTTGTCGAGTGTGTCTTGCGAGATGACGTTTTCAGACATCAGCTTGGTGTCACGGTCGAAGAGGAGCTTTTTGTAAGCCAAGTCCGCTTGGTCTTTGGCGAGTTGCGATTGGGAATTGCCGAGCGCGGCCTGAGCCTCATGCACTTTGACAGTGAAGGGTCGGGGATCGATTTTCGCGATCAGTTGCCCTGCTTTGACCGGCGAGTTGAAATCGGCATAGATGGCAATAATTGGACCCGAATCGTAGGTGCCTACCTGCACAACGATCACGGGATTGACGGTGCCGGTCGCCGTAACAGAGCGGACGACCGAACCGCGATCCACCTGCGCCGTGACGTACCGGGGCGTCCGCACGGTCCCAGTCATCCACCAGACCGCAGCGCCGCCAATTATTAGTATCGCGGCGGCAAACGGCCATAATCTTTTGAGTTGCGGCACCTTCATGCAGTAGAGTTCTGCATTCGTTATGCCAAAGAAGACCGAGGACTTGAGACGATCGTTCACGAAAAGTGTATCCGATCGCACCACTTGCGGAGCGTACTTCTTGATCGTGCGTCCATTCGAATCAACCTTCGCAACCCCTCTTGGCGCCAGTCACAACCGGATCTCCTCAGATCCGTCGTTGACGCGCGTGATGCCTCCGGGCATGGATTGGTTGAGCATCAATCGCAGCGGCCGCCACGGGTGCGACGACGATGCCTGGAAGAATTGCTGCGTCAGTTGCGGCTGTCGGCCGATTTCAAGTGCGGTGCTCGATTCCTTCCTTTCTTCAGCATCGCGGAGAAACTCGGCGTTCCCTCCGCCTCCACGATGTTCATGCGCTCTTGCGGACGGGTTCCTTCACCGGCTTTCTCATCGGTGGAGGCAAGAATCGCGGCAGGATGATCGATTCGCCTGAATTAACGATCCCGTAACTCTGCCAGGATTTCCACGAAGTCGCGCAGATGCTCTGTTTGTCACGAGCAGATTGCAATCAGACCGGCACGCCGGTTGCGTCTGCTTCGTCATCGTCGTGAAAAATGAAGAATTACTGTCCGTCGCAAGCCGAGATTCGTTCGAAGCGCTGATATTGAGACTTCGTGAAATCCTCGGTTCTCTGATCAAGCACGAGGCCGATCTTCACAAGCGCGCGTCGGCCGTTCATCCCGCGTATCGAAAGAGTGCGATCAATTTGATCCACTACATGGCCCTCAGACACCTGGACATTCGGACGCTTCAGGACGAACTCGCGGCTCTCGGCCTATCATCCCTTGGCAGGACCGAAGCTCATGTGATGAGCACGCTCAATTCGGTGCTCATTGCTCTCCAGCGTTTGGCGGGGCGCAAGATTGAAGGGCGGGCGCTGTCGGAGTACCCGGGCTTTCGCGAGGGAAGATCTTTGCTCGCGGCGCATACTGAGGCGTTACTGGGTCCTGCGCCGGAGCATCGTAGCGTCCGCATCATGGTGACGATGTCATCTGCGGCCGCAGATGATTATTCGCTGGTGCGCGAGCTCGTTTACCACGGAATGAACTGTATGAGGATAAACTGCGCGCATGATACCCCGGAAATCTGGGGCCGGATGGTAATTCATCTGAAGCGAGCGCGGCAGGAATTGGGTCTTCCCTGCCGTCTTCTAATGGACATCGCCGGGCCGAAGCTCCGTACCGGAGCGATAGAACCCGGGCCTCGGGTGGTCGTATGGCATCCCAGGCGCGACAGTCTTGGATGCGTGACGGAGCCCGCACGAATCTGGCTTGAGCCTGGGGAGAGAAGCGGCGTTGCTCCTACCGATGCGGACGCATCTTTTTCAGTACCAGCCGAATGGCTAACAGAGGTGAGATCGGGAGAACGCATTCACTTCAAAGATGCACGCGGAAAACGACGAGTTCTCGAAGTGATCGGGGGCAGCAAGAGCGGGCGATGGGCTCGATGCAGCCAGACCGCGTACGTCACTCCGGGAACGATACTGCTGCGCGATGACGCGGGGACCGATACGAGACGTGAAGCGCAAGTCGGAGATTTGGCGCCGCGAGAGAATGGAATCATGCTTCACAAGGGAGACTTCCTGATGCTCACCGGCGAACCTGTCGTGGGGAAAGGCGCTTCGACCGATTCGGAAGGCCACACGCTGACCCCTGCGAGGATCTCTTGCACCCTGCCGGAGATCCTCCCGGCGGTTCGTGCAGGTGACAAGGTTTGGTTTGATGACGGCAAGATTGGCGGAGTCGTGAGGGATGTGGCGCCTGGCGAGCTTCGCATCGAGATTACCCAGGCCAAGCCCAACGGAGATCGCCTCGGAGCCGACAAAGGAATTAATCTGCCCGATACGAATATCAGCCTGCCTGCCTTGACGCCGAAAGATCTGGAAGACCTCGAATTTGTCGTTCGCCATGCAGACCTGGTCGGGATGTCATTCGTGCGTCGCGAGCGCGACATCCTTCAACTTCAATCCCGACTGCATGAGCTTGGCGGTGATCATTTGGGAATTGTGCTGAAGATCGAGACGCGTCAGAGCTTCGAGCGTTTACCCCGTCTCATGCTGGCTGCGATGCGGCAGCATCCTGTGGGGATCATGATCGCGCGAGGAGATCTGGCGATAGAGTGTGGCTACGAACGACTGGCGGAAGTTCAGGAGGAAATCCTATGGATCTGTGAGGCAGCACATTTGCCAGTCATCTGGGCAACGCAGGTCCTTGAGTCGCTCGCCAAAAAAGGTCAACCATCACGCGCCGAGATCACGGACGCGGCCATGGGAGAGCGCGCGGAGTGTGTGATGCTGAATAAGGGACCGCATATAGTAGCGGCCGTCAGGGCGCTCGACGACATTTTGCGGCGCATGCAAGACCATCAGTCCAAGAAGTCATCGCGTTTACGTCCGCTACATTTGAGCGCGACGCAGGAATCGGAGTCGTAGCGTCGCCATGCGGATCAGGCCGCAATGACAGAACTTTTCAAATCGATTCTGTGTCCCGTTGATTTCGATGAGTTATACCTCGACGCTCTCGAATTGAGCAGAAAGCTCACCTTGCAAAACAATGCGAAGCTCTACGTAATCAATGTCATGCCTGATTTTGACTCCGATCATGGCTGGGAAGCGGGTGGGAGAGTCAGCCTGCAACAGCATGCTCGGGCGCAGTTGCTAGGCAAAGTCGACTACGAGTTCGTGATCCGCACCGGCGAAGTCGTCAGTGAAATATTGGCGGCGATTCGAAACCTTCGAAGCCGACCTGATCGTTATTCCAACTCACGGGCGCCGTGGTCTGAAGAAGGTGGTGCTGGGAAGCGTGGCTGAGCGGGTCATTCGCGAGTCGCCCGTACCTGTGCTCACACTCAGAACGCAGTAAGAGATGCAAATCATCTGGCGGAGTAGATGGCTCAAGTAACTCTTGCTCCGGAGGCGGGAGATAAAGTCTCGGGCACCGCCGAATACGAACCTGGCCTCTCTAGTGCAGAGGCGGAACGACGTTTCGCGGAATTCGGCCCGAACGAACCTGTCCCGGCGAAGATCGCGGGGCCGCTCTTTCAATTTCTTAGCTTCTGCGCCAACCCGCTTGTCCTGATCCTGCTGGTCGCGAGCGTTACCGCCGCTTTTCTGGGACAAGTGATAGACGCGATCATCATTGCCGCGATGATCGTGCTGAGCGTCGTCCTTAACTTCATCCAGGCTTATCGCTCGGAAAAAGCAGTGCTGAGACTCAGGGAACAGGTAGCACCCACTGCCACCGTTAGGCGCGATGAAAATTGGATCGAATTGCCGCGGCGTCAACTTGTACCAGGTGATGTCGTGCGGCTTTCGGCCGGCGATTTAGTTCCTGCCGATGCCCGGCTGCTGCAAAGCCAGGACCTTCACGTTCAGCAGGCGGCGCTGACCGGTGAATCGATGCCGGTGGAGAAATGCGTCGGCGAGGAAGAGGGCGATGCGACCGGCGCGACTCGGCCGGACCTGGTCTTCCTGGGTACATCGGTGGTCAGCGGTACAGCTACCGCAGTCGTTGTTGCGACCGGTCCGCGGACCAGCTTCGGCGATATAGCGGCGCGACTATCCGAGCGGCCTCCTGAGACCGAGTTCGACCGTGGCACACGGGAATTCGGGATACTGATAATGAAGACCGTCTTCTTTCTAGTGCTGTTCATCCTGGTCGTCAGCGTTGGGATGCATAGGAATGCACTTGAGTCGTTGCTGTTTGCGGTCGCGCTGGCCGTAGGCCTGACGCCGGAGTTCCTGCCGATGATTACCACGGTCACGCTTTCGATGGGCGCGCTGAGAATGGCGCGCCGCAAAGTGATCGTGAAACACCTCGATGCGATCGAGAATCTCGGCAGCATAGACCTGCTCTGCAGCGATAAGACTGGAACCTTGACCTCGGGCGAGATGGGGCTGGACTCTTCGCTCGACCCGTTCGGCGAACCTTCCGAACGCTCTTTACAACTCGGCTATCTGAACAGCTGCTTCGAATCGGGAATCAAGAGTCCGCTCGACGCGAGCATCTTGAACTGTCCGCAGCCGCCGAGCGTCGAGAAATGCGAGAAGACTGACGAGATTCCTTTTGACTTCGAACGGCGCCGGCTCTCGATCGTAGTCAGGACGAACGGCGCCTGCATGATCATAACAAAAGGCGCGCCGGAGGGAGTGCTGGCCGTATGCACCTCGATCGAGATCGGTGGCGAATGCCGCTCGCTGGGAGATGAAGAACGCAAGCGATGCACTGAAACGTTCCGCCGGCTTAGCGCGAACGGTTTGCGAGTCCTTGCGGTGGCCTATCGGCACGTTGATCGAGCCGAAGGCTGGAAGCGTGCGGATGAGTGCGACCTGACTCTTGCCGGTTTCCTCACGTTCCTTGATCCGCCGATTGAAGGAGTTGGAGATACGATCGCCGCGTTGCGGACGGATGGCGTCGGGATCAAGATTCTCACAGGCGACAACGAACTGGTGACGAAGCACGTCTGCGAGCGGGTCGGAATAGACTGCACGAGGATCGTGCTGGGCACAGAACTGGAGCATGCGACAGATACAGCTCTGTTCCATATCGCCGAGGAAGCCGACGTATTCGCGCGGGTATCGCCCGGCCAGAAAAACAGAATCATCCGAGCGCTCAAGAGCCGCGGCCACGTCGTCGGGTTTCTCGGCGACGGAATCAACGATGCGCCATCGCTGCACGCCGCCGACGTCGGCATCTCCGTGGCAGGCGCCGTCGATGTCGCCAGGGATGCGGCGGATATCATTCTCCTCGAGCATGCGCTCGACGTCCTGCACGGCGGAATCATCGAGGGCCGCAAGGCGTTCGGCAACGTCTTGAAATACATTCTGATGGGTACCAGTTCGAATTTCGGCAACATGTTCAGCATGGCTGCTGCGACGCTGTTCCTACCATTCCTGCCAATGCTGCCGACGCAAATCCTGTTGAACAACTTCCTTTACGATCTCGCGCAGGTGACGATTCCAACCGACAACGTCGATCCCGTGTACATCCAGTCACCGCAGAAATGGAACGTCAGGATTATTCGTAACTTCATGATAGCGATCGGGCCGATCAGCTCGATCTTCGACTTTCTGACATTCTACATTCTGCTGACGGTCTTTCGATCTTCAGAAGCTTTTTTCCATACAGGATGGTTCGTCGAATCGCTCGCCACGCAGACATTGGTGCTGTTCGTGATCCGCACGGCCGGCAGACCATGGAGCAATCGCCCGAGTCTGCCGCTTGCATCGACTACCATTCTGATCGTGGTCGCCGGCTTGGTGCTGCCCTTCTCGCCGCTAGCGGGACCTCTTGGGTTGGTACCATTGCCGGCCCTTTTTTTCTCTTTCTCGCTGCAGCAGTCATCAGCTACCTGATCCTCGTCGAGATAGTGAAAGCGCGGCTGGTACGATCATTCCTGCTGCGGACCTAGCCAACGATTCGTACCGATCAAGTTTTGATAAGCCACAACCCCTTCGGCCAGTGCTCTCCGATCGCTGGACAAGCGAGCACCGATAAGAGTAGGCGATCGATCGCGACTCTGAATTGCGGAACCGCCTGCGGGCGTTTGCGAGAGGAGAGGGGCGCATGACACCCGAGACATCGCGCGATGAATTCTCCGAAGAGAACATCCCTCCACCTACAGGCACCATCTTCGTCTTAGGAACCTACATGCTCGTGCTAGCTGTAGGATGGGCCGTGATGTTCTGGATGCTGCTGGACAGGTAGATGGAACGTTACGAGAAGAGTTTCCTGTCCGCATCTGCGGTAGTACTAGTCGTCTTCCTGTGCGCGCTTGGCTACGGCAGCGTTGGGATGGGCATCCATCTGCCGTCGCATAACGGAACGATCTACTGCGACGTCGGCCAGAAGCTGCGCAAGGTACTGCGCAAGACGCCACCGTTCGATCACATCGGAGTGCACGAAATCGCCCCAGGGAAATATCAGGCGGTGTTGATCGCGCAAACCTGGTCATTCACTCCCGACGAGATCGACGTTCCGGTCGGTGCGGACGTGAGCTTCGTCGCAACTTCGTCTGACGTGATCCACGGATTTTTCATCCCCGGCACGCGGGTCAACATGATGTTGATTCCCGGACAGGTCTCCGAATTCGACTACCGCTTCACCAAGCCCGGCGAATACCTGCTAATTTGTCACGAATATTGCGGTCGCCTGCATCACACGATGTCCGGCAAGGTGGTGGTCAAGTGACCACGTCCATCGTTGCAGAACCGTCCGGCTTCGATCTCCCGCCGAACCAGTTGAACGTTATCAAGTGGAACATCTACTTCGGCTTCGCGCTGCTCGCGATCGGCGTAATCATGGGTCTCGGCCAGGCGCTCGGCTACGCGCGGGTGAACGTCGAGCAGTACTATCCAGTCGTACATTCGTACTACCAGGGACTCACGATTCACGGCGTGCTGAACGCGCTGGTGCTGCCAACAGCTTTCGCCAACGGCTTTCTCGCGCTGACTACCGCGCGGGGACTCGGGCGCAAGCTCAACGATGCGCTCCTCCATGCGGCGTTCTGGACTCTAGTCATCGGCTCGCTGATGGCGGCGTACGCGATGCTCGCCGGCAAGGCCTCGGTCCTGTACACCTTCTATCCGCCGCTCGAAGCGGACTGGACATTTTACCTGGGCCTCGCGTTGGTGGTCGTGAGTACGTGGCTCACTTCGGCGGCTCAGCTTTTCGCGCTGCGCGCATGGCGCAGGAATCATCCGGGTGAGCGAGTGCCGCTGCTCGCCTTCATGTCGATTGCGACATACGTGATGTGGGACATCGCGTCGGTCGGCTTGGCGGTCGAGGTCGTGGTGTTCCTGCTGCCATGGTCGCTCGGATGGCTGCCGGGCGTCGATCCGATGCTCGATCGCACGCTGTTCTGGTTCACCGGCCATCCCATTGTGTACTACTGGCTGCTGCCGATTTACGTTTCGTGGTACGGGCTGATTCCGCGGCAGGCCGGTGGCGTGCTGTTCAGCGACACCCTGACGCGCGTGGCCTTTTTGCTTTTCATCCTCTTGGTACCGGTCGGTTTTCATCATCAGTTTGTCGACCCAGGAATTTCCGGGAAGCTGAAGTTCGCGGTCGCGGGCGTGACCTTCGCGATTTTCTTCCCCAGCCTGATGACAGCGTTTTCGGTGATGTACGCGCTCGAAATCGGGGGACGCCGGCGCGGTGGCAACGGGCTCATCGGATGGTTCTTCGCGATTCCGTGGAGCGATCCTTCGGTCGCCGCCCAGGTACTCGCGATGATCGCGTTCCTGCTCGGCGGCATCTCCGGTCTGATGAACGCGAGCTACACCATGAATATGGAGATTCACAACACAGCGTTCATTCCAGGACATTTTCATCTCACCATCGGATGCGCGGTGGCCCTCTCCTACATGGGAATCGCCTACTGGCTGATACCGTATCTCGAGCGGCGCGAACTGTGGTCGTCGCGCGCCGCGCTGTTCCAGGCGTTTTTGTATTTTTTCGGAGTAATGATTTTCTCGCGCGGCCTGATGGCAGGCGGCATGGAAGGGATGCCGCGGCGCACAGACATGGTGCATGCCACCTACGACCTGGCTGCGTGGAAGATTCCAGGAATCATGACGGGCGTCGGCGGCACGCTGATGTTCACGGCCGCGATGCTGTTTTTCTTTATCCTTGTGATGAGCATACTTGTTGGCAAAAAGACCGAGTCGCGTGACCTTCCCTTTACGGCGACGGTTCAGACGCCATCGATCATCGGATGGCAGCCGCGCCTTGATCAGCTTGGCTATTGGGTCCTCGCTTCGGTCATCCTGGTAGTCGCGGTCTATGGACCTTTCATCCTCGGACACTTCCCGCCCCGTCTCACGACCGCGGGTCTGCTCTATCCTTAGAGCGTCGCTACCTATAATTCTTGAAAGCTGTGAACAGTCCTTAGTTACAAATTCCCTGACGTGCCTACGATCTGATCGTATCACTGGCGTTCAAGTAAATTGAACATAACGCTACTGACTGTCGGCGCGATGGGCGATACTCAACCTTTCGTCGCGCTTGCCGCGCGGTTCAAGCAGCAAGGGCATACGGTCAAACTCGCGGCGCGGCCCGACTTCGCCGGCCTCGCGGCGTCGTACGGTATCGAGTTCGCTGCGCTGGGGAATCCATACAAGTCGTTGCTGAGGAATGAGGAGGTGGCGACGGCTATCGGATCCGGCAACATGTTCCGGATGATCGTAAAGCAGGCCTCGGATGTGAATCAGAGAAAAGCATTCCTGGAGGGCCTGGATACCGATGCGATACGCGCCGTCGAGGGCGCCGACGCGATCATCTACAAGAGCAGCTGGATTCCCTTTTTCAGTATCGCGGAGAAAGCCGGCGTTCCGTCCGCAGCCGCGATGTTCATGCCGCTTACAAGGACGTCTTCCTTCCCCAGCTTTCTCATGGGTGGTGGGAAGGATCGCGGCGCGATGATCGATTCGCTGATTTGGCGAATTACGGAACAATTCATCTGGCAGGTATCGCGGAATTTTGACAACAGGATGCGCGGTGAACTGCTCGGCCTTCCACGACTGCCATTCCTGGGACCTTCCGCCCGTCAAAGGGAACGCACGCCGCTCTACTATGCCTACAGCCCCATCGTGATTCCTCGTCCCGCGGATTGGCCGGAGCGCATCCACGTCACGGGGTTCTGGTTTTCCGATCCACCGCCCGGATGGACGCCTACGCCTGATCTGGTCGCGTTTTTGGAGAGCGGACCTCCGCCGGTGTACGTGGGCTTCGGCAGTATGCCCAGCGTCAGCGCCGAGGACACGCTGAAGCTTATTCTGAAGGCGCTGGAGTTGTCGCATCAGCGCGGCGTTCTGCTGTCGGGTTGGGCGGGCATCGGCGAGGATCGCAAGCTGCCGGAATATGCCTTCGGTATTGAGAGCGTTCCGCATAGTTGGCTTTTCCCTCGCATGGGCGCAGTCGTTCACCATGGAGGCGCGGGTACGACAGGCGCCGGCCTTCGCGCAGGAGTGCCGTCGATCGTCACGCCATTTGTTGCGGACCAGCCGAACTGGGCCAGGAGGATCGAGGCGCTCGGAGTGGGGCCTCGCGCGATTCCGTTCCGCAAGCTCACCGCCGAACTTCTCGCCGACGCAATTCGTCAAGCGACATCAGACACTGCGATGCGTCAACGCGCTTCCGCTCTCGGCGAGCGGATTCGTCACGAAGATGGAGTCGGCACGACCGTGGATTTGTTTATGAACTTCGTGCGTCGCGGGACATGACTCAGGTCGCTAAAGAATTCGGAATCTACGTCCCAGCCAACCTGCGGCCATGACAGCTCAAGTCCGCGTTGGCTGCAATAGCGTGATCTCTCCTCAGCCGGATCGATCGCGCGCCCGGGTTATCGAATTATTTTCGCGAGTATGTACCGCCGCCGAATCGGTAGCGCCTAAGAACGACAACGAAACCGGCGATGAGCACGAACGGCATTGCGCTCAGAAGAATCGTGCTGATGTAGTAAGCGCGCAACGCGCCGGGCGACGACGCTCCAAAGCACGCCGCACACGCAAACGCCGCATCGTTGAACCCTATCAGCAGTACGAGCGCAGCCGCGATATTTCGAAGTATCGCCATTGAGATAGATCCGCGTCAGCGCCGAAACACGATGTCCCGGCTATCTCATGCGCGCCATGCACCTTGGTGTTAAGGGGCCGATTGCCGCCGAAGCGCGGCGCCATCCCTCTATCAAATCCTCGCCTTGGTCCGGGAAATGGAGTGCGGATCGATGCGGATGCGTTGAAGCGTTCCAAGTCAGCAGCGGATTTGTTCCTGCCAGCGCTGGCGAGGGTCTCTAGATACCATCGCACTTGGCTTCCGCGGGAGTATCGGGGATCAGGCTCGTCGAGGCCATCCGTTGAACGCAAATTTGAAAGTTTATTTAATCCTGCGCTCTTATTCTAAAATTATTATCATCGCGCTCTCATTCTACTTTAAGCGCTTTCGACGCTGTATCGTGGCCCTCTGCTGACTGCTGGAGCTGTATTCCATTTTTCTGGAGCTGAGTTTTATTCTCGTCCCAGCCCGGAGTTGGCGTGGGGTCTTCTGGAATCGCCGGAACATAAAGGCAGGCGGAAGCTCCAATCGTCAGCAAGAGCAACGCTGCGACCGCCGCAAACGAAAAAGTTTTTCGGCGCGCTCGCCGAGCGGCCCGCGTCCATTTCACCCGTCCGCCTGACAAGTCTTTTTTTGGCTCAAAATTAACCATTGGTTTTCCCCCGCGAAAAATTCTCTCCTTACTCAACTTCCTTTGTCCGCCCAATCTCCTTTGACGTTATCAAAAGAGTCATAAACAGTCTCTACTTTCTGTAGACTTTTGATAATTATGGATTCATGGCGAATATGTGTAAAGACCCTCCAAACACTCAGTTGACTCTCGAATGTGTCTATTTGGCGGCCGTTTTCCAGACGCCGCCTACTGAACGGTCCCCGATAATACGATTTGGCATATAGGGCACCGTCCCGACTCTCGACAGAGAGACTTGATTCCGCCGATCAGGAGGGAACGGTGGCCGTCTCCGGTGCCCTTAGGAAGGGAATAATGCGCGAACGTGCGCACTATTTTCATTTTTCAGCACAGAACGCGAAAATCGCGGACTGGCTGGCGGAGAGGGGCAGATTCGAACTGTCGGTGCCCTCAGCCACAATCCGGCCAAGATTCTCGGCCAAACTGGCTGGGTATTTGGCTTAGAAACCAGCAGCACCGCTTGAGAGACGATTGTCGACACATTTTCGCCTCGGCCCATTCGTCTCCGGTGCCCAATTTAGGCGCCACGCAATGAAGGTTCCTAAAGCCCCTCTGAAGAGCAAGCCGAATTTGGGAGTTCTAATCTGCCCCGCTCCGTCCGCCCAGGCGACAAGACGAAACAGTTCTCTCGGCTGACAAGACAGGACGTTGATCAGCCTTTTATCGCTATACTCAAAGCGATTGACTCGGAGTGTCGAAGAAGCCCGGACGGTGATAGAGAATTCCGTGACACCCGACGGTCCGGGAACGATGCGCTGTTCGAAATGCCACGCCGAAAACGCTGACGGTCTCAAGTTCTGCACCCAATGCGGCACGGCCTTCAAAGCAAAGTGTCCCTCGTGTGGCTTCGAAAACGTCTTCGCCGCAAAATTCTGCGGCGAATGCGGCACGTCGTTTGGAACGCGACCGGCCACCCCGGTCGGCAAGCCCGACATCGGCGGCATTCGCGTCACTGAGATACCCGCTGCCGAGAATCTCGAAGGCGAGCGCAAAACGATCACGGCGCTGTTTGCCGATATCAAGGATCGACGGAACTCGAACAAGACTTAGATCCTGAAGAGGCCCGCGAGATCGTCGATCCGGCGCTGACGCTGATGATCGACGCGGTGCGCCGCTACGACGGCTACGTCGTGCAGAGTACACGGCGACGGCGTCTTCGCAATCTTCGGCGCCCCCGTCGCCCACGAGGACCATCCGCAGCGCGCGCTCTATGCGGCGCTCCGGATGCAGGAGGAATTACGGCGCTACTCCGCCAGGCTCATCGCGGATGGAAGCAATCCTCTGCAGTGCCGGGTCGGCGTCAACACCGGCGAAGTCGTGGTGCGATCGATCTCCACCGGCAGCGGGCATACAGAGTACACGCCGATCGGCCATACAACGAACCTTGCCTCGCGGATGCAGGCGGTTGCGCCGGTTGGCTCGATTGCGGTTGCCGAGCCGACGCGCAAGCTGTGCGAGGGCTACTTCGCGCTCAAACCGCTAGGCCCGACCAAGGTCAAAGGCGTCAGCGAGCCCGTCAATGTGTATGAGGTCACCGGACTCGGCCCGCTGCGCACGCGTTTACAGCGCGCCGCCGGGCGTGGGCTGACCAAGTTTGTCGGGCGCGACCGTGAGATGGATGTGATTGCGCATGCGGTCGAGCAGGCGCTGGCCGGACGTGGCCAAATCGTTGCGGCGATCGCGGAGGCTGGCACCGGCAAATCGCGGCTGTTCTTCGAGTTCAAGGCGAAACACCAGTCGGGCTGGATGGTGCTCGAAGCTTTCTCGGTCTCGCACGGTAAGGCGAGCGCCTATTTGCCGGTCATCGAGCTGCTGCATGGTTACTTCCGCATCGTCGCGGATGACGATGCGCGCACCCGGCGCGAAAAGGTCGCCGGGAAAATCGCCATCCTCGACCGGGCGTTGGAGGATACGCTGCCTTACCTGTTCAGTCTGCTCGGTATCGTCGAGGGGGAGGATCTACTTGCCGGAACGGACGCCGAGGTCCGTAAGCGCCGTACGCTCGACGCGATCAAGCGCGTGCTTTTGCGCGAATCGCTCAATCAGCCGCTGATGGTGATCTTCGAGGACCTGCACTGGATCGATGACGAAACCCAGAGGTTCCTGAACCTCCTCGCCGATTCGATCGCTACCTGTAGAATTCTTCTACTCGTCAACTATCGCCCAGAGTATTCGCATCAGTGGGGCTCAAAAACCTTCTACACCCAGCTTCGGCTTGATCCACTTGCAAGCGAATCGGCTGAGGAGATGTTGACCGCGATGGTCGGGGACGGCCTCGAAGTGCGACCCCTGAAGCGCCTTATTATCGAACGCACCCAGGGTAATCCCTTCTTCATGGAGGAGACGGTGCAGGTGTTGCTGGACGAGGGCGCGCTGGTGCGCGATGGCTTGGGGGCGAGACTCACACGGCCATTGGGAGAGCTGAGGATTCCGCCAACTGTACAAGCCATCCTTGCCGCGCGCATCGATCGACTGCGCGCAGACGAGAAAGACCTGCTCCAGATGGTGGCCGTGATCGGCAACGAGTTTCAGCTCTCGCTCGCGTGCGACGTCACCGGGAAAACCAGCGACGAGCTGAACTCCGTGCTCGCCGAGCTGCAGCTTGCGGAGTTTATCTATGAGCAGCCAGCCGTGGACGATATCGAGTACACCTTCAAACATGCGCTGACCCATGATGTGGCCTACAACTCACTTCTAAGCGAGCGCCGTAGGCTGCTGCATGAGCGCATCGGGCAGGCGATCGAAACGCGATTCGCCCAATCAATCGAGAATCATGTCAGCGAATTGGCGCATCACTATTCCCACAGTGCAAACAAGCGCAAGGCGGTGGAGTGCCTTGGCCAGGCGGGCAAGCGGGCCGCCGAACGCTCCGCCTATGCGGAGGCGCGCGATCACATTTCGAGCGCCTTGCGATTGCTTAAAGACCTGCCTGACGATTTAGAACGCGCCACAATCGAGCTCGACCTCGAAGCCGAGATGAACGAACTCGTCATCATAATGACCAGCGCGGCGTCGCCGGAGGTGGAACAGAGCTGCATGCGAGTGCGCAGTCTTTGCGAGCGAGTAGGTGAGCAATCGCTGCTGTTCGGCGCGATCTTCGGTCTGAGACTTTGCTACTTTGTCAAAGGGGAACTGGCAAGGGCAAAGGCGTGCGCCCAGGAGCTGCTCGCTCTCGCAGCACAAGTTGGAGGTGGGGACTATCTTCTGATCGCGCACTTCGCGATGGCGCAGACCCTTCTCGCCACCGGGGAATTCGCCGACTCCGCGCAACACTGCAGAGATGCTCTGGCGGTTGGACGCACGAATTCCGAGAGGCCATGGCATCTTCTGGCCGATCCGGATATCTTCTCCGGCTTTATCCTTGCCGAGTGTCTATGTTGCCTCGGCTTTCCCGACCAGGCGGGGCAGATTGAACACGACGCACTAAGGAAAGCTCGCGATGCGACCAAGTGGTTCACGCGGCTTCTCGCCATGGCCTTCGACGCGGAATTACAGCAAGTACTGGGCGACGGGCGCAGAGTTTTGGAGCAAACCGATGCAGGAGTAACCTACGCGACCGAGATCGGAGCGGTGTCACAGTTGGCACGTTTGGCTCCGCTTCGTGGATGGGCGTTAGTCAAAACCGGCCATGTCGAGGAAGGGGGCTCGATGCTGCGAATGGCGATCGCCGGCGCGGAGGAAGCGGGCGTGGGAGTGGTTGTTCAGGCGTACTGCGCTCTGGCCGAAGCCTGCCAAGCGTCCAGTAACGCGTATGAGGGTCTCGAAGTGTTGCGCCATGCGCAGGACGTGATGGAACGGTCGGGCGAGCGGCACTGGGCCGCGGATTTGTACCGGCTAAAGGGAGAGTTGATGCTCCAGAGTACTCCAATGGCAACAGCCGAGGCGGAGGCCGCTTTCCACCAAGCGATCGAGATCGCGCGCAGCCAAAGCGCAAAGCTGTATGAGCTGCGCGCGACCGTGAGCCTTGCACGGCTGCTGCTAGATACAAATCGCCGCGACGAAGCACGCACCTTACTCGCCGAAATCTACAACTGGTTCACCGAGGGCTTCGACACCGCCGATCTGAAGGATGCCAAGGCGCTCCTCGACGAATTCAGCGCGTGAAACAAGCCCGATCTTCGAGCCCTTCTCAGAAGCAGGTTGTAGAGCTGCTGCTGTCGTGCGGCGACATCGTAACCTGAACTCGGCACCGAGACGCTGCTCAGTCGGATCGATCCACCGCTGGAATGGCCTGCCCAGTAAGAAGGCGATCGGGATTGACTTGAGACTCGCCGGCTTCCTACCGAGGCGATAGATGAGCGAATTTTGGTTCGAAACATGAAGCGAACCGGCTTTTCAGCGCTTGGAGACAAACCCGAGAAATTCGCCCAATCGGGCGCGGGGTCGCGTTCTCCGGTTCGCATCAAGCGCACAAAGGCCGCGACAGGCGCGGATTTTGGGCCGTCTCCGGCGTGTAGCCAAACACTACAGACTGTGTGGCGGGAGAGGGAGACATTAGAAACTCCGAGACCCTTTCGAGCACTTGCATCCGAAATTCTGCGCCAGTTTGGCGCGGTATTCGAGGCCGCAAAATGACCAACCTTGGTGCAGAGATATGTTCGCCTAGCGCGCTTGTGGCAAGAAGCGCGTTTTCCAGGAGCGCGCTGCCGATTGAACACATCTTCTAGCGATTTCTGCGCAGAAACGTAAGTACACCATCACGACCCAGCTCCTGTCAGGCTCACGCTATGCGGATTGTTCGGGTCGTTGCCTACATTCACCTGCAGCGTCGCGGTTTCGGAAGACGTCGTCGTCGGCTTGAACGTCACGGCGATCGTGCATGACGAATTGCCGCTGAGACTCGCCCCGCAGGTGCCGGTCGCCGCCTGCGTGAAATCGCTCGCATTCGGACCCGTGATCGAGCTGCTAATCGAGAGACTGAATGGCGAGTAATTGGTGACGGTCGCCTTTAGCGTCTTCGACTTGGTCTCCGAGACGGTGCCATACGACAACGTCACAGGAGTTACGAGGTCCGGTATCGTCGCCGCGGTGGTGAGCGTGACCGTATAGGGACTGAGAGGATCCGGGCTGTCTGCGACTGTCAGCGTGGCCGATTCGGCGCCGAGCACGGCAGGCTTGAAAGTCACATCGATCGTGCATGCGGCTTTCGCGGCGAGAGTAGATGTGCAGGTGCCGCCGCTTACTGAAAAGTCGCCCGGATTGGCCCCGCTGAAACTCTCGGTCAAATTTACCGATCGGGCCTGATGATTGATCACGCCGAAACCGGCTATCCCTCTCAATCCAAACCTCACACTCTTGAACGTGAGACTACTCGTCGACAGAGACAGGTTAGCGACTCCGGTGCCAGACAGCGCGACATGCTGCGGACTCGATGGTGCATTGTCGGCGAGCATCAGCGAAGCGCTATCCAGGCCAAGCGCCGTTGCGGTGAAGGTCACGCCGAGCGTGCAGGAGATTTTGGGCGCCAGTGTGATAGGCGGAGGGCCGCAGGTGCCCGTTCCGCTCAGGGTGTAGGCAGCATCAGTCGGTGTGGCGCTCGAAACGATCAACTGGTTGCTGGCGCCACTGTTGGTGATGGTCGCTGTTTTTGTGAGCGATTGACCAACATTGACGTTGCCGAAAGCGAGCGCGGCCGTCACGGTCATCGAGGTAGTTGGCGTAGCAGTTGGTGTCGCGGTTGCAGTGACGGTCGCGGTCGCCGTTGGCGTGGCTGTTGGGGTCGCGGTCACCGTCGCCGTGGCCGTTGGGGTCGCAGTCACCGTCGCCGTGGCAGTTGGGGTCGCAGTCAACGTCGCCGTGGCAGTTGATGTAGCGGTGGCCGTCGCCGCGGCGGTCTCGGTCGCTGTTGGCGTGGCCGTGGCTGTCGGTGTGAATGTCGCGGTCATTGTGGCAGTGGCTGTTGCCGTAGTGGTTGCTGTGGCGGTAGCAGTCGGCGCAAGAGGATCGTCATATATTAGGACGCGCGCATTGCCTTCGTCCCCGATATAGACATTTCCGTTCGAATCCACCTTAACATCGATAGGAGCAGAGAGGCTGCTCGCGCTTACGCCGCCATTGTTGCGAGTTGTGGTGGTAAAGTTATTGAACTGCCCGAACACCAGATCGGCAGTATTGTTGGTAAGCGGAGAGTTGTACTCCACCGCGCGCATATCGGCACCGTCGGTGACGTACAGATTGCCAAGACTGTCCAGGCCAAGCCCTTCCGGAAAACATAAGTCGGTAGCGCTGGCCACATTGGTGCTTGTCGGGTAGTTACAAACCGCCGAGGTGAAGTTGAGCTGCCCATATACACGATCGGCTACGGTGTCGGTAGTCAAAGGGCTGTCGAATTCGAGTACGCGGGAGTTGACGGTATCGCTGATGTAGACGTTGCCGCTCGCGTCAACGGTCACGCCGACTGGATCAGAAAGACTGCTTGCAGTTATTCCCCCATTATTGAATGCGCCCGAGGTGAAGCTTCCCCCCTGACCAAAAACAACGTCAGCAGTAGTGTCGGTCGTGAGCGGGGTGTTGTATTCGAGTACTCGATTGTTGCTCGAGTCGTTTACGTAAACGTTGTCCTGACTATCAACCGCAATGTCCGTAGGTCCGTTTAGGGAATTGGCGCTTATGCCGCCGTTGTTTGCGAGACTCGAGGTAAAGCTGCCTCCTTGCCCAAAAACGAGGTCTGCCGGCCCTCCAAAGCAAGGGAATGAACCACAGGCAGCGAAGGGACTGCTGTACTCCAGCACTCGATTATTCCCGGCGTCGACGACATAGAGGTTTCCTCCGCTATCGACGGCAACACCCCAGGGCCCGCATAGAGTCCCGGCGCTAATACCGCCGTTGTTGCAAGCTGAGGAAGTGAAGTTGGGTTGACCGATCAGCAGGTCGGCTGGCGCGCCATTGCTGAGCGCCGTAACGTCGCTCCAGCCCAGCACCCTGGAATCGTTCGCATCGGAGACGTAAAGACGATTTGGTATGACGCTTTCGTCAATCGCGACCGAAATAGGGTTGGCAATAGTAGACGCATTTACGACGACCTCGTTCTGGCCATTGTTTGAGAAATTTATCTGACCGAAGACCAGGTCAGCGGTGGAGTAGGTGGATGGGTCGCTGTACTGAAGCACCCGATTATTCCCGTAGTCCGCAACGTACAGATTTCCGTAGGGGTCCAGTGCGACACCGGCCGGATTGCTGAGGCTGGTCGCGCTCACGCCTCCGTCGTTAGACCCTACAGAGTTAAAAGATCCCAACTGGCCAAAGACGTTGTCTGCGATCGTGTCAGTGGTTAGTGGCGTGTTGTATTCGAGTACGCGGTTGTCGCCATGATCGGCGATGTAAACGTTGTTGCTTGGGTCCACAGCGACCGCATAAGGAGCGCAAAGAGTACCCGCCGAGGCGAGACCGCATGCAGTCGAAGTGAAGCTTCCATTCTGCCCAAACACCACATCGGCGGTGCGATTGCTCAATGGCGAGTTGTATTCAAGAACCCGATTGTTGCCCTTATCGGCGACGTATAGGTCGCCGTTGCCGTCGAATCCGATCCCGTAAGGCGTACAGAGACTCGTTGCACTGACACCGCCCTGATTGCAGACGTTCGAAGCGAAGCTGTTTGCCTGACCGAACACTCGGCTAGCCGAGGTATGCAGTGGAAGAGGCCCTGGGAGAGCATTGTATTCGAGAACACGGTTGTTGCCTGAGTCTGAGATATAAAGATCGCCCAGGTAGTCCAACGTAACCCCAGACGGCGCGCACAGGCTCGCGCCGCTCAGTCCGCCGATGTTGCAGCTCGGACTGGGATTCCTGTTACCGAAGATTAAGGTGGGACTCGTTACCACGCACGGTAGAGACGTACACGCAGTGTAAGGCTCGGGAAATTCAAGCACGCGGTTCTCCCGGAAGTCTGCCACGAACAAGTCGCCGACGCCGTCAACGGCAACGCTGACCGGGTCGCAAAGCGCAGCGGCGCCAGCGGCTGGGTTGTTGCACGCCTTCGATATGAAGTCGGGCTGACCAATCACCAGGTCTGCGGGGCCGCCGTTCATAAAATCGAGGATACTCTCGTATCCCAACACGCGACTGTTGTTGCTGTCGGCGATGTAAATGCGGCCGGGATGGATTGGATCCGCCGCAATTGACATGGGACCTGCGAGTGCCGTAATGCTAGTGACCGCTGGACTACTGGAAAAATCAGGCTGGCCGAGGACGATGTCCGCGATGGTGTCGCCCTGCATCGCGATGGACGGCGTCGCAATCGCGGCCGTGACGATCAGCAACAAAAGAGCGGTTGTTTTCCAGCTTCGAGAGAATCTCGGCGGTATGTCCCCCACGACTGTCCCCTCTTTCGCGTCCCCGAAACTATACCGATTGGCGCGAAGATGAGACGATTAGCTATATGCTGCCTAACGTCGAGTCAACTAACGGAAAGAGCTAATTTTTTTCTGGATCCACCCGGTGTCGAATCAGCACGATCGCTTGATTTGATCATTTCTGGGTGAAGCTCCGATAGGGCACCGACTAGATCGCGATCGGAGAGAATTGGGCAGAAGTCTCCGGCAGATGCTAATTACTCGGCTTCTCCGGTGCCCAGGCATCGCAGGAAAGGCGCGACAGGCGCGGATTGCGCGCTGTCTCCGTACTGTAGCTAAAGAATACAGACTGTATGGCGGAGAGGGGGGGATTCGAACCCCCGAGACCCTTTCGAGTCTACACGCGTTCCAGGCGTGCGCCTTAAACCGGGCTCGGCCACCTCTCCGCGCGAACCGCGATTATGCATCACGCAAACCCGCGGAGCCACTGGGCCACATATGCGCTTGATCGCGGCTCATCATCCACGCTTGATCGAGGCTCATCAGCCAGACTAAACAAGTCAGTCAGGAGCCAGTCGCATAGACGGCTCACTCGTGGAGAACGCCTCGATGCTGCATACGCCGATTTGCGATTATTTTGGAATCAAGTATCCGATTCTGCTCGCCGGGATGGGCGGCGTCGCGATGCACAAGCTGGTCGCCGCGGTTTCCAACGCCGGCGGCCTCGGCGTGATTGGCGCCGCGTCGCTGAGCCCCGAGGATCTGCGCACCGAAATCCGCGCGACTCGCGAGCTGACTGACAAGCCGTTCGCCGTCGATTTGCTCGCGCCGATTCCCGACATGATGCGCCCGCACGTGCCGGTGATGATCGAAGAAAAGGTCAAGGTGTTCGTCGCCGGACTTTCGGTGCCGCAGGAATTCGTCAAGGTGATGCACGACAACGGGATGAAGATCGTCGTGATGTGCGGCAAGGTGCATCATGGGGTCAAGTCGCAGCAGGCCGGCGCCGACGTGGTCGTCGCGCAAGGCACCGAGGCGGGCGGGCATACCGGCGAGATCGGGATGCTCTCGCTGGTGCCGCAGATGATCGACGCGGTGAAGCTGCCGGTGCTCGCGGCGGGCGGAATCGCCGACGGACGGCAGATCGCGGCGGCGCTCACGGTCGGTGCGCAAGGCGTCGTGATCGGCACGCGCTTTATCGCAACGCCCGAGGCGCAGGCGGCGCAAGGCTATCGCGAGGCGATCGTCAGAGCGCACGAGGATTCGACTTTGCGCACGCGCGCGTACACCGGCAAGACCTGCCGCGTCATCCGCACCGAGTATGCGCTCGAGTGGGAGAAGGACCCGTCGAAGATTCAGCCGTTCCCGCTGCAGGCGCAGACCTCGTCGCGCAACGGCGTCATGAACTACACCGGACGCGGCGGCGCCGACGTCGATCCCAATCGCACCTTCATGCCGACCGGACAGGGCGCGGGACTGATCCACGAGATCAAGCCGGCGGCCGAAGTGTTCGCCGACCTGCTGCGCGAGACCGAAGCTGCGCTAAAAAAAGCGCAGCAATTGATGTCGGGAGATCCAGTGCGCCAGCATTCCGCGGCGCCTACACGCTAGGGAATGGTAAGTCACTCTATTGAATGCGGAACCCACCGTGGGTTCCGCACCTCCTTGGGCAGGGGTGACCCCTGCACGCAGTAAAAAAAGAAAATCGCAAAATGGCGAGGACGCCCTTTTGCTCTCAGGTTCTTTTTCCCTATGTCATTCAGAGCGAAGCGAAGAATCCCGGTTCCTTCTTACCGCGCACGTTATTTTACGGGAGAGGCGGCCGGCCGCACCGCGGCCGGTAGGTGAGGGTTCTGCGGCTCAAGCGCGATCACACGCCGCGCGTGATGCCCGGCCAGATCTGCTTATGCATCTGCATTTGCATCCGCGCCGGCAATCGATCTTCGAGTATCCACGACGCGAGCGCGGCCGGCTCCAGTTGCCCGAACACGGGACTCAACAATAGTGCGCCCGCGCGCCGCGACAGGTCGCGCGCGACGATTGTGTCGCGCGCCCATTCGTAATCCGCGCGATCGGCGACGACGAACTTGATCTCGTCGCGCATCGTCAGGTGATCGAGGTTGCTCCACAGATTTTTTTCGCATTCGCCGCTGCCCGGACATTTGAGGTCCATGATCTTGATGACGCGCGGGTCGAGCTTGCTCACGTCAATCGCGCCCGACGTTTCGATCATCACGGTCGCGCCCGCTTCGAGCATCGCGTCCATCAGCGGATACACGCCTTCCTGCAGCAGCGGTTCGCCGCCGGTCACTTCGACCAGGTCGCATCGGTAGCCGCGAATCTTTTCAGCGACTTCGGCAATCGGCATTCGCTTGCCTTCGTAAAACGCGTACTCGGTGTCGCACCATTTGCATCGCAGGTTGCATCCGGTGAGCCGCACGAACACGCATGGACGGCCCGCGTGCGTGGATTCGCCCTGGATGCTGTAAAAAATCTCGTTGATGTGCAGCCGTTCCGAAATCATATTTTTAGGAAAGCGTTGCGAGCGTTCGAGCGGCGTCGCGCGCTTCGTCCATCACGATGCGCAGCGGCACTTTGTGCTCAGCGGCGATTCGCCGGCAGTCGTCGTATTCCGGCGAGATCGTCATTGGCGCGCCGCCATTCGCGCTCGAGGTCTTGACCCGGACCTTGCCCCATCGCGTCTCGACCTCGTGAATCTCGCGATGCAATTTGAGCCGCTCGACGGCGTGAAACCGCAGACCGATCGTCGAGGTCTCCGCGAAAATAATCTCCGCGATCGCCTCGCGATTCGCGGCCTCGGCGATCACGCCCAGCGTCACCGCCGGACGCCCCTTCTTCATCATCGTCGGCGTGAGCGTCACGTCGCGCGCGCCCGCCTCGAACAGCCGATTCATCAGATGGTCATAAATCTGCGGACTGAGGTCGTCGATATTCGCGGAGATCTCGATCATCTCGTCGCTGTCGAACGCGGCGCGCTCGGGCCCGAGCATCAAGCGCAACACGTTGGGCCGATCTTCCAGCTCGCGCGAGCCCGCGCCGTAGCCGATTTTCTCGACTTCGAACGCGAGCGGGATCGCCGCCGGACGCGCGAGCGCGCGGACCACCGCCGCGCCGGTCGGCGTGACCATCTCATGCTGCGCGCCGTCGCCGATTTTCAGCGGGAAACCCTTGAGCAGCTCCGCCGTCGCCGGCGCAGGCACCGGAATAACTCCGTGCTGCGAGCGCGCGAAGCCGTTGCCCATCGGCAGCGGCGAGACGAGCACGTCGCCGACGCCGAGCTGCTCGAGTCCCCACGCCGTGCCGACAATATCGATGATCGAATCGACCGCGCCGACTTCGTGAAAGTGAACGTGGTCGGGTGTCGTGTCATGAATCTTAGCCTCGGCCTGCGCGAGCACTTCGAAGATCGAGATCGCGCGATGTTTGACCGTCGCGGCCAGCTGGCGACGCGTCGATCAGCGCGCGAATCTCGCCGAAGTGACGCTCGGGCTGCGGCTCCGTCACCTCAACGTCGAACTTGAGCGCCGAGATGCCGCTCAAAATTTTGCGCCGCGTCGAGAGACGGTAACCTGCGAGCGGCATCGACTTGATCGCGCGCTCGAACTCGCCGAAATCCGCGCCGCAATCGAGAATTGCGCCGACGATCATGTCGCCGCTGAGGCCGGAGAACGCGTCGAAATAAGCCGTTTTCATCGCGGAATCTTTACATGGTAGCAGGGCGTCTATAGAATCAAAAATCGGCTTGTGAGAGATAGTTCAACCGTGAGGCAAAGAGACCTCAAACTCTTCAGAAGCCTGCTCGAAGGCCGCAAGCGCGACATCCTTCAGGAAGCCGAGCGCGCGGTCGGCACCATGAATCACGTGTCGGACGAGGCGCCGGCCGACCCGACCGACCGCGCGGCGCTCGAATCGGATCGCAATTTCCTGCTGCGGATGCGCGATCGCGAGCGCAAGCTGCTGACAAAAATCGGCGAAGCATTCGCGCGAATCGAAGACGGCTCGTACGGGCGATGCGAAGAATGCGGCGGCGAAATCGGCATCGAGCGGCTGAAGGCGCGCCCCGTCACCACGCTGTGCATCGCATGCAAATCCGCGCAGGAAGTGCGCGAGTCGAAAATCTGAGCACTCCTCCAACCTGAGACTCCCCAAATCGGAAAAATCGGACTGCTATGAAAGTTAAAAAGGCTGTCATCCTCGCGGCCGGCATGGGCACGCGGATGCTCCCGTCGTCCAAGGTGATCCCCAAGGAAATTCTGCCGGTGGTCGATACGCCGGCGATCCAGGTCGTCGTCGAGGAAGCGGTCGCGTCGGGCATCGAGGAAATCATCCTCGTCATCAGCCCCGGCAAGACCACCGTCGTCGATCATTTCAAGCGCAACGTCGGAGCTCGAGCGCCATCTCGAAGAACGCGGCAAGCACGACCTCCTCGAACTCATGCGGCGCAGCAACAATCCCGCGCGAATCACGATCGCCGAACAGCGGCATCCGCTCGGCCTCGGCCATGCGGTGCTGCAGGCGCGCGAGGCGGTCGGCGACGAGCCGTTCGCCGTGATGCTCCCCGACGACATCTTCGATTGCCCGCGGCCGTGCCTGCGCCAGTTGCTCGACGTGGCCGAGACGCGCGACGCGCCGGTGGTCGCGCTGCTGAAGGTCGCGCGCAGCGAGATCTCGAAGTACGGCATCGTCGATGCGAAGCGGCGGGCGATCGCACTTACGAGCTGCGCGGGATGGTCGAGAAGCCGGCGCCCGAAAAAGCGCCGAGCGAATTCGCAATCATGGGACGCTACGTGCTGACGCCCGACATTTTCGATTTGCTCGCCGCGGGCAAGCCGGGCGCCGGCGGCGAAATCCAGTTGACCGACGCGCTGATGGCGCTGACGCGCGCGGCGCAAGATTTACGGCTACGAGTTCGAGGGCATCCGCTACGACCTGGGCGACCGGGTCGGCTTCATCTCGGCGCAAATCGGCTTCGGCTTGAAGCGCCCCGACCTGGCGGACAGGTTGCGAGCCTACCTGAAGTCAGTTATCTCACAATAGTAATCGCGTCGCGCCCGCAGGATGGGGCAGTAGCTCAGCTGGGAGAGCACTACGTTCGCAACGTAGGGGTCGAGGGTTCAAATCCCTTCTGCTCCACATTTCAGTCTCCAGGGTTTCGGACATATCGGAGAATCGCTCAAAATCCGCGCGCGTGCGCGCGATTTGCGATCGTGAACGGACCCGGAGAATGCTCTCCGGCGGCGCAAATCGCCAGAATCCGCCGAAACCTATCCGGGCGCGATTTTGCTAGGTCCGTGGATCATCGCCGTAGATTCGCCTGAGCAGGAACGCCAGATTACCCACGAGCGTAAAGAGAGACGTTGAGGGCGCGTGCTCTACAGAACAACTTCATCTTCCAAGTCCATCTGAATGATCAGTATTTTCTTTCCGCGGTGTTGGGATGCCACTTGCAGAGTTTCCCGCACCGGATAACGGAGAGGAAAGATGGAAAACGATGTAGTCGCGCTATTCACGACCAAGTCAGCGCAGGCCTGTCTTGATGTTGGCGGCACTCAGTCATGGGCGCTTAATCCCGACAACGCGAAAAGATGCCGCTACGCTGTCCTATGCAGGAATCCAGACGCCGACTGGGGAGGGAAGGAACTACATCGCACGGCATTCATGATCGGACGCATCTCTCCTGTGATTCCTTCGACCGAGACGCCGGGTCGCTGGATGCTGACCTTTGACGAATACGCCTTAATCGACAAACCAGAGGTCTTAAAGGACTGGAGAAATCCGGTCCGTTACACGACTTTTGCGAAGCTCGGAATCAGCCTGGCGGCCATCAAGTTCAGACCTATGCCGAATAAACTCGAGGGAACCGAAGCCAGCTCACTTTCGAAGACTGAAATGCCGGCCAGGTTTGATATCGACACCGCGAAGAGAGGGATAGCGGCTTACTACAATGTGAGGCCGGAAGCGGTCGAGATTACGATCCGGGGATAAGGGCAAGAGGCAAAGCAATTTTTGCGAAGCAAGCGGCAGCCGCCGACTATTGCCTCGCGACACTCTCAACTGTGATCAGCAGTCCGGGCATCACCCGCAGAATTCCGAATAGCGACGGCAATCCTCGATTGATTAGATGGACACCGTGCGATGGCGCAAGACTGTTTTCCTGGGAGCTGCGCTCAATCAGCGCGAAAGGTACAAAGAATGACGCTGGCGGCGTCTCATTTTTCTCTTCCCGATGCTGCTCCGCCTGATTCGGCAAGTTTCCTAATCGGACGCGCTTGATCTCATTCTCGAGTTCCTGGCCGATCGTCTCGGCTTCGATCTTTTTGGCATCGGCCTTTGCCCTCCCGGCATCGGTTCTTCCCCTCTCGGCTTCTGCTTTTGACCGCTCGGCATCGCTTCTTCCCTTTCCGGAGCTGCGCTTCTGCCAATTCAACGTCAGGTCGATCGCACCAATGAGGACGTCCGTTCCCGCCGCGACAGGAGCAGAAATCACCCCTGCCCCGCACGCTGCGAGTAGCGCCAACCCGCTGACGACCAAACCGGCACCAGTCGCGAGAAAGTCCACCGAGCCGGCAGCAGCAACCCGCACCGTGGGCATCAGGGCATCGGCGCCAAAAGAACGATTTGCCGCGAGCAGCGACGTAATGAGTTCGGTCAGCGCCAAGGAAGTCGCAGCGACTGCGGAGAGTGGCAGTCCACCGTCGAGACCAGCGCGCATCGCCGGATGGGTAAATCGAACAAGGAATTCGCGCGGCTCCAGCAGCGTACGGTCAAAAGGCACCATTTCGCTTTGAACGAGCTCAACCATTTCATCGTCTGAAGGATCGATTCTTTGTAACAGGTGCGGGAGTATCCGGGCGCCGTTTTGAGCTACCCAGGAATCGGCCTCTTCAACCGATCCGTCCTCTGCGGCTCCGCACAATAGCGCGGGCCTTTCGTCACTGATCCCGGCCTCGCGGATGATTTCACGCCGATCTGGCTCGGCAAGTTTAATGATGAGCTCTCGCAATACTTCACCCGGCATGGCGCCTCCTTCGGGGCATCTTGCCTCCGACCGGCTCAGCAAGGAGATTACATTCGGTCACAATTTGTCCGGACATGCAAAAAGGAAATGAATCACTCAGGCGTTTCGGATTCGCCAACCACACCAACCAGCGTCGGTGAATTCTTCAGAACAGGAGAGTCCCGATTTCAGTTTCCAGTTTTCTTGAGGGCAGTTTGAATCGCCGAGCGCCGATTTTCGTCTGGTGCGCTTTTAATCGCCTTCTCAGCCAGCTTGTTCCGCTGGTCGAACGGAAGCGCCAGGCACGCTGGGCAGACTTCATTTTCTGCGAGAGCCTCGTCAGGGCTGACGCTGAATTTTCTCCTGAGCATCTTTCGCGCTTCTGGGCTGAGAGGAAACTGATCAATCTTAACGTCAATCGAGGTTATCCCGCACAGCACGCAATTCATAGACATTCTCTCGTTCGGGAAACGCGAACTATGAAAGTTCCTCTGACAGTCCTTCACGTCCCGCCTCTATCAGAAAGCCTTTCAGCCCCTTGGGATCCAGCACCAAACGCTCGTTCTGAATCGAAACGAGATGTTTCCGCGCAAACATGCGCAAATGCTCAGATACGCGTGGGCGTGTCGCTCCAACCAGCTCGGCAAGGTCGTGGTGCCGCACCGGCACGGTCAATCGGATTCCACCGCTATCGTCAGGGACGCCGAAATTTTCAATCAAATCGAGCAACACCAGCGCCAAACGTTCTTCCAGCGTACATCCCATCAAGTTGGAGCATCGCAAGTGCACGCGGTCCCATCGCCCCAAAAAACTGGCGGCCATCCGCTTAAAGGCCGCCGACCCGATTCCGAGACAAATTTTGATGAAGTTATTGAGACCGATGGTTCCGACCTGGCAACTCGTGACCGCTTCGCAGCGAAAGTGATACGTGATTCCTTCGACTGCCGTAGGAAACGCCGGAATCAATCCGGGCGACAAGATGATCGCAGTCGTTCGTCGGCCCTTGCGATTGATGCAGGTAATGCGCGCGACACCGGAAAGCAAAATGTAAGCGGACTCCGTAGTTGATTTGTCAGAGAAAATTGTGCTGCGCATTTCGTGGCCGGTCACCGTCAGCGCGCCGGCCAACGTATCCAGCTGATCTGCTGTGAGCCATGAGATGTCCGCGAGGGCCCTCAGGCTTCGCACTCTCTGTCCTCGCGACGACTTCATTGTCGAGACAGTTACAACTCTGTACGCGACGCGCCAGAGGATCTCGTTCTCTAGAGAACTGGGGTGCGATCACGACAGGTGCCGTTGGCATATTGGCAGTGTGGCGCGACGGATATGCCGAACCCTCTTCTCCTCTATACGTATGAAGAAGTGAAAGTTTCGTCGCCCGCTCGAGTGAACACCGTTTACTGGGCCAACGAAAGAGTGACGCTCGTTTTTCTGATCAGATGTCGAAAACGATCCTTCTGCGGCACTCGCCATCTCTGTTCTCGACGACGAGTTGATGCACGCCGCGCTGCTCGCGCGATTGCCCCGCCGTGACGAACCTATTCGTCTCCAAAGCGGGCCTCGAACAGATGCAGGATTTACTCCGACCATCTACGCGCGCGAGGCCGACCAGCAAAAGAGATACGCGACTGAACGCTGAGGAACGCAGTCAGGGATGGGCTAGCTGCAGACAACAACAGTCCGTGCCAAAAGAAGGCTAAAATCAAGCGATAGGGGTGGAGAGAAAACGAGTGTTGGCGAAGATGTGGCGATGACTATCTCTCCAGCTCTGCTGCTTTCAATCAAAGCAGAATAAGCCGCCAAATTCGCGGGCAATTTTGCGATGGAAAGGCGAAGTAGGGGCCGAGGGTTCAAATCCGCTCTGCTCCACATTTCAGTCTCCAGGTTTTTCGAGATGTCAGAGAATCGATCGAAATGAGCGCGCGTGCGCGCGATTCGCGATTGAGCGCGGACCCAGAGAGCAGCTCTTTCTCCGCGATTCGGCTAATCTGCCGAATTTCTCTTTCGGCGCGATTTGCCTAGGTCCGCGTATCATCGCCTTTGATTCGCTTGGCCTCCTAATTGATTAAGAGGACCAAAGTCGCTCGGAGGTTCGCTACTTGCCGCCGCCCTTTAGCGAAACCACGCCGCCGGGCGGTTCAACGGTCTTGGCATTTGTGGTCACCGTAAGGCTTCCCATATCACGAGGTCGTCCTCCAGTGCTGCCTTCTGGAATTGGCGCAAACTTTATCCGGACTTTGCAGGACGTTCCTGGTGCTAGTGAGTTCCCTTCCGCGCAACTGTTCGGAGCGGAGCCATCGGTTGAAAAATTGCCGCCATTGATAGCGATGCTCACGATCAAGATTGGCAGCTTGTTCGATTTCTTCGCCTCGACCTTCACCGACCGTTCAGTGGTCGAACCAGCCCGATGCTTGCCGAACGAAACCTTGCTCGGCACGATCGCGAGCGTATCGGGAACCGGCGTGGCCGTCGCAGTGGCAGTGGCGGTCGGACTGATTGTCGCGGTCGGAGTAATCGTTGCTGTCGGGGTTGGACTGATCGTCGGTGTCGCGGTCGGCCCTGGAATCATATCGAGTTCGGTGACGAAGGCGTTAGCACCCAAATTCCGAGGGCTCGCGGCGTTGTTAACAGTTTGGAACGCGCCCGGGGTAGTGGGGAAGTCAGCCGAATTAGCATATCCGGTCACATATGAGTCGCCTGCGCCATCGACGGCGATGCTCGAGCAAAAGTCGTCCAAGCCGTCTGGGCCACCGTTGCCACCCAGATAGGTCGAATAAACCAGTGATGCGCCGCCAGCCGCCGAGGGATTCAGCTTAGCCACGAAGCCGTTTGCGTAGCCGTTCGAGACGGCATTGTCGACAGTTTGGAACGCGCCCGGCGTGGTGGGAAACGGTATGCACGTGCCGGTTCCAACACCGGTGCAACAAGGGGCGGGGTCTATTTCGGTGCATTGGGCATTCGAGATCGAACCGGTCTCTCCGGTCACGTAAGCGTCGCCTGCGGAGTCGATGGCGATGCCAGAAGCGAACTCACCTCCGCTTCCGCCCAGATAAGTCGAGTAAACCAGCGCCGATCCGGCGGCATTCAGTTTTGTCACGAAGGCGTTGCCAAAAACGAAGGGATCCGTAAAACCATTGCTGACGGACTGGAACGCGCCGGCGGTGGTGGGAAACGGGATGCAGGTGCCGGTTCCCGACCCGGTACAACACAGCTCGTACAAGCCAAAGCTGGTAACTCCTTTGCCGCCGCAATTTGCGTTGGAGACAGACACAGTAGTGCCTGTTAGATAAGCGTCACCTGCGGAATCGACCGCGATGCCAGTGCCCTTGTCTCCGATAGTTTCGACGCCAGGGTAATTGATGCCGCTGCCGCCCAGATAGGTCGAATAGACGAGTGATGCAGCGCCCGCCGCCGACGGATTAAGTTTCGCCACGAAGGAGTTGACGGCGCCCCCATCGCCATTGCTCACGGCCTGGAAGGCGCCTGGAGTAATGGGGAAGTGAGCTCCAGCTACTCCCGTCAAATAAGCGTTGCCGGCGGAATCGACCGCGATGCCGCCAGCGCCGGCTCCCCCATTCCCGCCCAGATAGGTCGAATAGAGCAACGACGCCGGTCCCGATGCGGACGGATCCAGCTTTGCCATGAAGACCTCAATACCTCCCGGGGCATTGTTAACCCTCTGGTACGCTCCAGGTGTGGTGGGAAACGGGATGCAGGTGCCGGTTCCGGGCCCGGTGCAGCAATCGAAGGGTACCCCGCCACCGGCGCAACTCGAGCTGGAGATCGCCAGAGTGCTGCCCGTTACATAGGCCGCGCCCGAGGCATCAACGGCGATGCCACTCAACCCACCCAATGCATAAAAAATTTCTCCACCCTGATATCCACCCAAATAGGTGGAATACAGCAGCGAGGATCCGGTTGGATTCAGCACGGTTACGAAGGCGTTGCTGCCGATGAGCGTGCCCGCGGAATTGTTAACGCTCTGGAATGCGCCCGGGGTGGTGGGAAAGTCGGTCGAGTCTGTGCTTCCCATCACATAAGCATCGCCGTAGGAGTCGACCGCGATGCGCCCGCCCCCGTCGGAGTCGCTCCCGCCCAGGTAGGTTGAGTACACCAGCGACGCTTCGCCCGATGCCGACGGATTCAACTTTGCCACAAAGGCAGTGCCATTAGGGTTCGGTATGGCTGTCTGGAATGCGCCGGTGGTGGTGGGGAAGTCGGCTGAAGAAGCGGCTCCCGTCACATAGGCGTTCCCGCCGGAATCGACCGCGATTCCAAAGCCAGAGTCACTTCGGCTCCCGCCCAGGTAGGTCGAATATACCAGGCCCGGATCGATGTAGATCGCGCGATGGCGATCGTACTTCGCCAATTCGAAGCCGATAGTACCCTTGCCGCGGAGCACGACGCGCCCCTGGATCTTCTCGCGCTTGTGATCGCGTACCTGGTAGATAGCGGGGAGATGCTGGACGAGTTGGCCGCCATCCGGGAGCGTCGCAACCAGATCGCTCTGGCCGTTTAGCAGCAGCTTTTTCGCTCCTTCAAGGCGCAAGCTGATCGCCTTCGGGTCCGCTCCCGGCGCCACGACGAAGTCGTATTCAAGTTGGCCTTGACCTGTACCGTAGTAAACTACGTCGATCCCGGGATAAGCGTTGCGATAGCGGACCCACGCGTAGGTCGGGATATTTGTGCGCCACTTTTTCGGATCGTTGCCGATGAAATAGTTGGCTTTACCCAGCAGTTGCTCGAGGCCTTCGATCTTTGCGCGAGGGTTCGCGCCAACCAACTTGACGCGTAACACTTGTGTTTCGACCGGCTCGGGCTTTGCGCCACGCTTCCCCGTCAGCGTCAAGGTGCGGGCTTCATCGCCTCCCTTGCGAAGCGCAAGGACCGCTTCCGACTGCGTGAGAAACAGCGTGTAACCGGGGCGGCGCGAGAGGAATTTTACGTGCTCATCGGTCTGGCCCTCATTGAGTTCAAAGCTCAGCGGAACCTTACTGTAGATATTCGACGTGCGAAGTCTGGAGTTAGGGACTGCCTTATGTGCGGCGGTCGCGGCGCCGCTAGTCCGCGCCGCTGCGGCAATCGCGAGAATCGCGCCTAACAGAGCTAGCGCAGCAATTGCCGCTCTTCTCACCCCTTGAAACATTTTGCTTCGCCGACAAAATCAGGCAATTCGACGGCCGGAACACCCCCAATCCGAACGAGCATCGCAAACCATAGGCTCGAGCGCAAACCTCAATCAGCGCCAGGAATACTCGTCAGCGTTTCTACTGATTCTGCTTAGGGAAATATGCGCCGACTTTCCATGAGCCATCAGCGGTTTTGACCAGTTGTAGCAATTCCTCAACGGACGGCGCGCTATGAAACGAGGTCTTGTACTTCAACTCGACATATTCTCCGGGCGGGAAATTCTGTGGATTCTTCGCGTATTGGGACGCTTCGAGCGCGCGGCTCGTGACGTTACCCAGCGGTTCGCGCTGCGCGCGCATCGCCTCCGCGAATTGCTGCTCATTCCCCCCCTTCTTGATCGCGTCCGCAGCGCCGTTCCACGCGTCGGCGTACTTACCCTGGTCGATCATCGCGAGCCATTGCGAGGCGGCATTGGTCGCATCGGCTTTGGATTTCTCGGCGGCATCGCGACCCTGACATCCGGTGAGAGCCGCGAGGAATAGCGCGAAGAGCAACAGGAGGTATCGATGGCGGAGTTTCATATCACGATTGTGGCAGCTATCGAAGCCGATCAGAAATTCATCGTAGACGCAGTTCTGGTTGCGCGATCTCGCATCCAATCCAACGCATCTCTCGACGCCGCCGATCGGCGGCATCTATATACTGGGAACTCGCGGCAGCAATCGCAGCAACGAAAGCCTGACGCTCGCGAACAGATCAGACGATGCCCGGCCACAAACGAAAGCGGACATGATCCATGTAGGCGCGGTATTCAGGATCGGCTTTCAAATGCGATTCTTCCTGGTCGATCCGCCAGACCATAAAAGGCAGCGTCGCTACGATGATGAGGATATTGCGCCAACTCGGGTTGCACATCGCGAATCCGGTCGAAAGTACCAGCCATCCGAAATAAACAGGATGACGCATGTAGCGGAACGGGCCTTTCAAAACGATGCCGCGGTTCGCGGGCAGGACGCCGAAGCTGCGGCCCATGTATACCCGCGCGACTTGGGTCAAGATCACGCCAGATAACTCAAGGACAACTCCGACCGTGGCGGGCGTACCGATCGAATGAGTGGTCGGGCGCATAAGACATGGGAATACCAGCATCACTCCGGACGTGAGAAGAGTGCTCAGATTGACAGTCGTGCTTCGCGGTGCGAATCGCGCAAAGCACATGACTCCCATGATCGCCGCGCCAACCACCCATATAGCATTCGCGAGTCCCGCCGGATCGAAACTGAGCTTTTGCGTGATCGGCCATGCTTCGACCACGAATGCGGTTCCGAGCAAGCAGTTGCTCACCGCATTCCTCAGCCAGGCCATCGTCAACTGAGGTGTTCCATCAATCGGAACCGGGGCCCGAGCCGCAACCGCTTCCATAGTGTATAGTGTAGTAGTCCTATTATCTGAGGCTAACGAAAGTATAATTCGAGTGAGAATGGGAGTGAGTATTCACTCCTGAACCGGCGGCATCGGGTATCCGGGCTTTGTTGACCAAAAATGGACTCAACGCAGGTGCCGGCGCGTTGCTAAAGTGCCGCTGCAGCAGATCAGAGAAACATTGAAGGCGAATGCGCGGCGATGATGCTCTCTCCAGCATTGCTGCTTTCTTCAAGCAATTTGTCGCCAAATCTGCGGACAATTTTGCGATTAAAAGGCGAAGTAGGGGTCGACAGTTCAAATCCACTCTGCTCCACATTTGAATCTCTCGGGTTTCGGACATAGCAGAGAATCGATAAAAATGTGGGCTTGTGCGCGCGATTTGCGCTCATGCGCGGACCCAGAGAATTGCTGCGTCGGCCAAGATCGCCCAAATTTGGCGAAACCTATCCGGGCGCGATTTACGTAGGTCCGCGGATCATCGCCATGCATTCGCCGCCGAGGAAAACGCGAAGCTGACCTGTTATCGGACGACTCTGAAGGTGCCGCGAACGTGGTAGCTCAGGAGGCGCGCACCTATACCGCTTCGGGAGTGCCGGTCGGCCGCTATCTCGCCGACCAGCTCCTAATTCCGTTAGCGTTGGCGGGCGCAGGTAGGTTTCGTACCGGTCCTTTGTCGCGCCACACCACGACGAATATCGAGATCATCCGACAATTCCTCGAACTGAAGATTGACCGGGTCGAAGAGCCCAAGAGAGTCTGGACGATCACGGTTGGGAGGTAAACCCAATGCGACCTGGGCAGCGCCATCGGCATCGTTGGACCTGCAACCTGATTGCGCATCAGAGCGGCTCAACGACCCTGTTTCGGGCCAGTTTGAAGCGGTCTTCAACCCGCTGACGGCGCGTCAGCAGGCGGCGTGGGAATAGAATTAGCTGCCGATTACCGGAGAGAATCCTTAGGCAGGAAATGTTGATCGAGCAAGTTGTCGAGCCGAAACGGCAGCAAAGCGGCAACTCGATGCCCCGATTGCCGAGCGATTCGATGATCATGTCGCGCGGGCAGACAACGGCAGAGCGCAGCATCTACCCTCGTCGCGGTGCATCCGACATGCTGTCTGTCACTCACCGACCGAAATCATCCGGCATTTCCAGGTCGCTTGCATCGCTCGAATCTGGCGGACTGTCGCACGCACTGTGCGGACACTGTCCGAAAGAAGAGGCTGCGCAGACGCTTGGGTAATGTAGTGCCGCCAGTAAGGCGATATGGTGACCGAACCGATTGCGTGGCGATTATGGATCGATGAGGCGAGAGAGATGACTGGCAATCGAAGAAAATTGAACCGCCGGAGCGATCGATTCGGTCCGGCGGCCTACGGTCATCGAGGAAACGACCGTTTAACTGCCGGTGCCAGTAAGGCCGACGTTGTGCGGGCTGGCAGCGTCGCCCAGCGCGCTGACTCCGAGCGTCGCGCTCTCGCCGCCCACGATGCTCGGCGTGAACTTCAGCGTGTAGGTGCGCGATGTGTCGCCGTTCAGTAGCGATCCCCCGCCTTTTACTGCCGCCAGCGTGAGGCACTACGCGTGGGTGCACTTTCATGACAACCAGTTGCGGAAAGCGCTGCATCTTCCGGCACCGCGCCATCCCTTGGTTATCGATAGGGACGGCAAGCGACTGACGGTTCGGATGTTTTCCGAAAACGACGAATCCATTCTCCTTTTGGAGCTGCATCTTACTCGCCTCGAGCCATCGTGGTTGGCGCCGCTCGGGCTTACTCGGCGCGAAGCCGAGGTCCTCGCCCATGTAGCTCGGGGCATGACTAACAGGGAAGTGGGAGCAACGCTTTCGATTAGTGCGCGGACTGTGCAGGCGCATCTGGACCACATCTTTCGAGCACTAGGTGTCGAAACGCGAGCGGGCGCTGTCGCCAAAGCGTTCAAAGCAACACGCGCTTCCGAGGGCTAGGGCTATGCGATCGCACGGTGGCGACGTTGGTGCGCGCAGGCCGGGCAGACTATAGCGGAGCAGACTTGTGCTTAGTCAAAACCTAAACTCGGACGTATTGATGATGGAGTCCGCCGAGGATTGGTATTGATGCGATGCGGCCGAGTTTTGCATGCGTCGAAAATCCGGCGCATTCTTGTGCAATGAGAAATGCGTCCGGACCCGGTTGTAGTAAGAAGCCATGGGTTTTCAAGACATTAAGTGCTTTTTAGTTCAAATTTACCTAAAACAAACGAAAAAGAGTTCGAATGGTGCTGGATCGGGAGTGAAATATGCGGTTTCGGTTGGTCGCGGTTTAGCTTGTGACGCGTTTGCGCGATTCGGCTAACCTATGCGCTATTCCAACAGCCAGGTCACATCCGAGTCGTACGCGATTACCACCTGCGACAGCCCGCGATGGAGCGCCTAGAAGGCGCGCGAAGATAAGTGATCGGGTGAAGCGGAACGCTGGAGCCTATGGGCGGACTTCATAGTAGGCGTTGATCGGGTTATCGAAGTCTTTGGTTGCGAAGCGCGTGAACCCGGCCTCCGCCGTCATCCTGCGGGCGACCGGCTCGGGAAATCCGAGCGTGCCCAATCCCAGGCCGCCGGGCTCAGAAAGAGCTGACGACATACAGCAAATCACCGAGAAGCCATACATGAGCGGCGCCAGCGGATTCTGCTTGAGGTTTTCCTCGAAAGTCGGCATCCCGTGAATGTCGGCGATCAGCCACGTTCCGTCGGATTTGATGGCTTTGCGAATGGCCTGCATCACGAGGTCGGGCCTTGTCATGTCGTGAAGGCAATCGAAGGTTGTGATGAAATCGCAACTAGCATCACCAGGCAGAGGATCGACGGCCGCGTCGTGCAGATGCACGTTCTTTACTCCGGCCTTCCGTGCGTTTTCTTCTGCGCGCTGGAGCGGCAACTTGGCGATATCGTAGCCGTGAAACTCCGACCGCGGGTAAGCCTTTGCCATCTCGATTATTGCAACGCCTGCGCCGCATCCGACATCCGCTGCTTTGGCGCCTGCACTGCAGCTTTGCGACGACGCCGTCAAGCCTTGGCAGGGCGCTGGGTACAAGCTGCGTCCGAAACCACGGGGCGAGCAGTCGTTCGACGCCGACATTTACTTCCGAACCGAACTGGTCATAAGACAGGCCGAGTCCGCTTTTGAATGACCGCGGCAGTTCGTTCAACAGCGCCATCTGCTGCGGGAATGCGCAAAAACCGCCGGCAAGAAAAAAGGGACTGTTTTCGTCCGCCAGCACCAAGGCAGCTTCGGGGCTGAGCTCAAAACGTGACTCACCCTTGTAGTCGATTACGTTCGCGGCTGCCTGCTGATAGAGCCACTCGCGAACCCAGCGTTCATTAAGGCCGGTCTTGCGCGCGAGTTCTTCGCTGGTGAGGGGACCGGCACCATTCAGCGCCCGGTAGAGACCCATGCGTTCGCCAAGATAGATCATGCCCGAGACCAGCGCTCCCGCGAGGTGGCTGAAAACCTCCTGCGCGAATTTTTGCGTTTTCTCGAGCATCGATCTGATGATTCTTGTCAGACATAGCGAAACCTCCGCACACGCGAAAATCCTCGCGGCTACTCTATGCGATATCACTCTCGACAAATCTTGCAATATGAATCGATCGCACTTCTCCGCTAGAGCCCGCCATCACTGCTTCACCAATATCTCCTCGGCGATTCCGTCCAATTCCGCCAAGGTTTGCGGCGACAACGTCAAGTGACCGGCGGCCAGATTCTCGCGGAGATGGACGACCGACGAAGTACCCGGGATCAGTAAGATGTTGGGCGACCGGTGCAGCAACCACGCTAGCGCAATCTGCATCGGCGTGGCATCGAGTCGACTCGCGACAGATGCCAGGGTGGACGACTGCAGCGGCGAGAACCCACCGAGCGGGAAGAACGGCACGTACGCGATGCCCTGGCGGGCCAAGTCGTCGATAAGCCCGTCATCGTCCCGATGGGTCAGGTTGTAGTTGTTCTGCACGCATGCGATGTCCGTGATCGCCTGCGCCTCGGCCACTTGGGCCGCCGTGACGTTGCTCAAGCCGATGCTTCGGATCAGCCCTTTGCGCCGGAGGTCGGCGAGCACCGTCACCTGCTCGGCGATGGATCCTTCCTCGGGGCCGTGGCCCAACCCCATCACGCGGTAGTTGACGATGTCGAGCGCGTCCAAGCCCAAGTTGCGGAGGTTGTCGTGGACGCCGGCGGTCAGGTCTTGGGGCGAGATGGCCGGCTGCCACGACTTGTCGGGAGGGCGGCGGCCTCCGAGCTTGGTGACGATAACCACTCCTCTCGCATATGGGTGCAGGGCCTGTCGAATGATCTGGTTGGTGACGTGCGGGCCGTAGTAGTCGGCGGTGTCGATATGGTTCACGCCGGCTGCAACTGCCTCGCGGAGAACGGCGACGGCACCGTCCCGGTCCTTGGGCGGCCCCCACACGCCGAGGCCGGCCAGCTGCATCGCGCCGTATCCTATCCGTTGGACCGTCAATGACGTGCCGGGGAATGTGAACTGGCCGCCGAGCGAGGCTTCACTCATTGTGGGGCTCCTTTTAAGCCTGAGACGAAACAACTATAAGACGGCGCGGGCGATCCTTCAGGAACGGTATCCGCCTAGGGGCACCCGCGTCCTGGGAAACAAACGATACAACAACCACCATCGCAACAACCTTTGGAATAACACTTCTGGGTCCCACATCTGTGAGACGGAGCCGGACGCGGTACGTGTAAGTAGTCCAGCATAGAGAGAGTTCCAGTTGAGGTTGGAAAATCACCGGTTGGTAGTGGATCATATGTCAACCGCCGAGTGCCCTTTCCCCACCCGTCGCCGATGTAAGCTACGGTCGGGCCCTGGAACATCTCCTGGGAGTCAGACTCCGAACAAGTCAGACCTGTGTAACCCATCATAAAGGAACCCAATATGCCGTTGGTCTCTATCTGGTCATATCCGAAGGTATTGCAGCAGGTCTGCGTTCCACGCGGCGCGCAGTCCGTCATCTGAAAATTTCCAGTAAAAGTGACGCTGTCCTCCCCAACGCCCGAGGTGCCCTGGAACTGAAGGCAGACTGCACCGGAGTCGCAGGAAGAATATGGGGAGAGCGTGACCGTCATCTTCTTGTGAAATGTAACCTCTTCGTGAGGAATCGCGCTCGCATTGAGAGCGGAATCGTCGTCCAGGTCCTGCGCGATGACAGACTGCACCGCGAGCGCCATTGGGATTAGGGCCGCCAGTAAAAACCATCGGCCTCTATTCGGTTTCAGCAGTGTCATGACTTTCCCCTTTCGACGACAGATGAACCGAGAGCGCCGAGATCCGTTGCTCCAGAGGAATATCAAATCTCTCTGCAGGGGCATATGCTCGCCAAGGTTATTGCAGGTGCCCTACCGGCAAGGTTAGATCCGTTTGACCGCTGCGATCCTATTCAACCGAGTAAATCATGGCATTCAACGAGTACGCTTCTTTCGACGGCCTGGCTTTGGGACGCATGGTGCGTGAGGGCCAGGTCACGCCCGCTGAGTTGATGGACGCGGCTATCGCGCGCGCGGAAAAGCACAACGCGAAGCTCAATGCGATCGTCTTCAAGGATTATGATCGCGCACGCGCTGCGGCGCTCGCGCGCAAGGCCAGCGCCGCGCCGTTCGCGGGCGTGCCGCTTCTGCTCAAAGACATCATGGGCGACTGCGCCGGGATGCCGACGCGCTCGGCGTGCGCATTCGTTCCCGCCATGCCGATGCCGGCGGACTCGGAACTGGTGGCCCGCTACAAGCGCGCGGGCTTTATCCCTTTCGCGAAAACCAACGCGCCCGAATTGGGAATCCCGCCGGTGACCGAGTCGCGCCTTTACGGGGCGGCGCACAACCCATGGAACCTCGAACGGACGCCCGGCGGCTCGAGCGGCGGCTCGGCCGCGGCAGTCGCGGCGGGAATTGTTCCGGTCGCGCACGGCAACGACGGCGGCGGCTCGATTCGAATCCCCGCGGCGTGCTGCGGATTGGTCGGCCTCAAGCCAACGCGTGGACGTAACTCGCTCGCGCCGAATCTCGGCGACGTCCTCGGCGGCTTCATCGTCGAGCACGTGTTGAGCAGAACTGTTCGCGACAGTGCGGCGGCGCTCGACGCGACCGCGGGTCCGATGCCGGGCGATCCCTACTTTCCGACGCCGCCTGCACGGCCCTATCTGCATGAAGCGTCGATGCCTCCGAAGCAGCTTCGAATCGCGTTCTCGACGACGAATCCTCTGGGTGGCGCGATTCACCCGGACTGCGTCGAGGCGACGCAGCGGGCGGCGAAGCTGTGCGCGGACCTTGGACACGAAGTGGAAGAGGCAACCCCGCAACTGAACTACCAGATGCTCGCGCAGCTTTTCGAAACTGTTTACTCGGCGGGAGTGGCGCTCTCGATCGAGGCGACGCGGATGCTGACCGGCGCCGAGCCGACGCCTGAAAAGTTCCAAACCTTCACCTGGAACATGTACGAGCGCGGCAGGAATGTATCGGCGTCGCAATATCTGATTGCGCAAGCGCTGCTGCAACAAGCCTCGCGGCAATTTGCCGCATTTTTCGAATCTCACGATCTGTTCCTGACACCCACGCTGGGTCAGCCGCCGCTGCGGATTGGCGCGATCGACTTCATGAGTGCGGCCACCACGCTGCTCGACGAAACGATGACAAACTTCGCGGTCGCATGTCCCATTTACAACATCACGGGCCAGCCGGCGATTTCGCTACCGCTCCATTGGAATCGCGAGGGCTTGCCGATCGGCGTGATGTTCGGGGCGCGCTACGGCGACGAGGCGACGCTGATCCAGCTCGCCGGCCAGCTCGAACAGGCGCAGCCGTGGATCGATCGCGAGCCGCCGGTTTGGGATTGATCGTTCCGCAAAACGATGCGCGGGTGAGCGCGTCTGCGATGCGCGAGAGCGCTGCCGCTCGCCAGTTGCGTGGAGAAGCGGGCATTCTCCAGCGGCCGAATGCGCGGATCGGACTGCGCACATGATCGGTATCGGCGCGGTCTGCGTCGCGTACGTCCTGCAGAAAGCTGCCTGAGCGATCACTCCGGCAGATTCAATTGCCTTGCTCAAGCGGACGAAGACCGTTCACCCAGGGCTTCGACGCCGCAGACCTCAAGGAGGCCGAGGCGCTGCGCGACGGTTGTGCTCAACAGGTACAACTTTCTACGGTTATCACCAGATTAGATGGGCGAACGACGCGAAGATCCAAATCAATGTGACAATCACAAACGCCGCTCCAGGCAACTCGTCGAGGAACCGCCCCTGAGCAAATCGGGCGCAATCGCCGGCCTCTTGCGGAGCCTCGGTATTTACTGCCTCTTCGAAAGCCCTCTGCTTGTCGATGAATTCCATTTTCCTTCCTCCTTTGACTCGTTCTCAATCAAAGGCGTTCACACTGCATGAACCGCTAGTTCGGTCGCATCCTTGCCAGGTTCACCGTCAATGTTTGCAAGCTATTGACGGTGAGCGGTCCTCGGGGAAGGGAATCGCCGGATTGATGCCCGCGATCGTGGCCAGTCTGGATTGGAAACCGGCTCGCGGAGGCGATCTGTCAGGGCTTGGAGAAACTCAGCATCATGTGAAGTAGGCCGCCGTCCAGGAGACCTTTACGCATCAGGGAGTGTACGCGTAACGATTCGCGCCACTTCGGACTCTCTGCGTCGCGGACCTGTGCGTCCCGCGCTTCCAGACGAATGAGCGCCATGGTTGTGCCCCAGAAATTGGCCACGAGTTGGGACACGTCGTCGCGCCGCTCAACCACCAAACCGGCCGCTTGAGCCGCAGCCAGATACTCCTCGACCACGCCAATTTGCGCGCACCAATACCGGTCAAATGGTGTTCGATAGGACTCCTGTTCAACAAAGCAGTCCGCGAGGAACAAGCGGCCCCCTCGGTGCAACTGTTGCGCGACGCGCCGGAACCAGGCGTTGCGGTTCAGATAGCATGAACTGTCCAGTGACATGACTGCATCGAATCGGTCATTGCCCGGTACTTCGAGCGCGTCACAAAGGACGGGATGAACCTGGCAGCTGACGCCAGCTTCAGCGGCAAAACTCGCAACCAGAGGAACATGCGAAGGTGCGATCGTGATCGCGGTAACATTGGAGCCAAATGCCTGAGCCCAGAAGATCGCAGCGCCGCCAAGTCCGCAGCCGACGTCGAGTATCTGTCGAAAGGCAATGTTTCGCAAATTCCAGGCGTCGGCGGAATCTCTCAGCATCCGCTCCTGCGACTCGCGGATTTCGGCACGCAATAGCGCAGACGTATGTTGAGTCCCAGGCTGGTCGAGAAAGCCAGTGTGAAAATGCACGCGGGGGCCGGGTCCATAGCGATGCAGAATCGAATTTGTCTTGCGCTCGTAATACTGGGCGACCGGATGCGAAGCGAGCGCAATCGAGACCGATGGGTCATTCTGATATTCCGCCTCAATAGCAGTAGCTATCGAGCTATCATCGCCGCTGAGGCGGCCTTGTTCTGCCACGAGCGGACCCCCCTACAAGGTTCGGAAAAGCGGAAACAGATCGCACATCTCAACCATCGTCACACCGGTGACCTTCTTATTTTCGTAGGTACCGTCAACTTCGGCTTTGCCCTCTATCCGATTAATTCCAATCGTCGATTTTATTTCCTGATCGTCCTTGATCAGTTTCACCTTCAGGTCAGCTCTTCCGGGAATCGTGACGGTCCACTGCTTCGCATATCGCTTTCCAGTCTCCTTACTATCCCAGTAGCCGAGTTCCTTAATCACCACGGTGGTCACGATCAATTCACCGTTCGCTTTCAGAATAGTTGCAAACCTCCTTGGTCCGCCCACGTATGAATTTGGATTGCTATCGTCTATCTGCTCGTCCCAAAGGCTAATCTGGTCGCCGTTATCCAGTTGGATGTTCATCCAGGTCCACTTGGACGGACCGAACCTGCCCCATTCTCGATCGAGCCAGGTATAGCCCTTCACCGTGTATTTTGTCCCACCAACAGTCAGATCGCCCGAGGTTTCCATGCGTGGGAGCGCATATTCGTAGTCGATACCATCGGAGAACGGAATCATCCCGATCAGAAGATTTGGGAGCACAGGGCCGCACGCTTTCATTGTAAGCTTCATGTCCAGTTGAGCCTTGGCATCGGAAAAGGATCCTTCGACGACCAACTGGTCTATCGTGCCGGAGATATGACCCCACGGCATCTTGATGTCCAAGCCCACCGGCTTCACGGTGGTGTCATTCAGCCAGTACTCGTTGAATTCTCGAGAGAAGTAGGTGCCCGCGGTCTCATCGAAAACAGAAATCACCAGCTGCGCCACCGGAGTTCCGAGCGATTTGACGATGACCATAAGGTGGAAGAGGATTGTAAACTCGTGCCCGCCACCTTTCACGTAGCTGATGAAGTAATACGAGTCGCCATCCGAATCTCTGGGATGAGGGTTCAGGTCCTTGGCAGGATCGATGACTGGCTGAAAGTCCAGTACCGCTTTTACGCTCTGGTTCGCAGCACAGATTACGCTGGTGAGGCGGTTGTCGGCGTTCATCGAGGCCTCCCCGGACTTATCTTCACAGCGACAATCGCAAGGCTAGCGCCGGCCAAGAGCCTGCGCCGACTCACGGCGTCGGAACGGCGAATGCGTTAATCAACAACCAGTCGCTATTCGCGTCATCCCTCGTGAAGACGAAAGTGAACTGGACCGGAATGGTCTTCGCGTCTGTCTTCTTGTCCCGGTAGGCCGCAGAGCCCATGACTATACCCTGTGTCTTGCTAGGTTCTCGCTTCGAAGTGATCTTGACCCCTTCAAACTGAGGATTCTGAGACTTCTGGTGCGTGTTCAGGTAGGCCATGAGGTTGCCGATCCCCGCGATCGACCCGGGATCGTCGACTCTTTTCATTACGGCGTCCTCATCGAAGAATTTGCCGAGCTCGTCGTAATTGCCCGCATTAAACAGCGTCGACACCTGGTCGAATGCTTGCCCTAAGTCTGTTGCCATTTCTATTCCTCCCTATTTTTGAGTCAGGCGAGATGGCACTGACGCCGTTCGATATACATCGATGTCGCCCGTGATGCTAGCGGCGCATGCTCGCAATTTGTGAAGTTGATCCGATTTCCAGTCTCAGTCTTCGAGCAACTGCTTCGCCTCTCGCAAATCGGGCGTCGCGAAACCTTCGGTAAACCAGCTCAACGTTTCACTTATCAAGGCGCGGCCTTCAGGACACCTGCCTTGTCTGATTCGTAGGCGGCCCATGCTGATAGCGACGCGTAGTTCCAATGACTTGGCATTCTGCTCGCGCGCCGTAGCCATCGCCTGCCGAAAGCATTCTTCCGCCTTGAATTCCGCCTCTTGCGGGTCCGAACTGTCTTGCTGTTTGAGAATCAGTTCGCCTCTAATCCGATGAATTTCCGCCACCCAGTACCTATCGTAGATACCGTCGATCGCATCGAGCACGCGCAAGCCCTCGGCAGCCTCGCCAATCTCAAGGTAAACTTCTGCTAGCACAGCGGAAAAGTAGGACAGCATAAGAACGGCGTCGGCCGCTCGAAAGGCGTCAAGGCCGAGCCGCATTCGCGCGATCCCCTCCTCCCTCACACCACGCTGCGTCAGAGCCCAACCGCCAAGGATCACTCCTATTCCTCGGTAGAAGGCCATATCGTGCTCAGTCGAAACAGAGACCGCTTCCGTAGTCAGCTCTTCCACTGCGGCCGCGTCGCGACAAAGTTGATAGGGCAACGAACCGAAGGCCGCGGCCATTGCCATGGTGGCCGGATGCTTCAGTTGACGAGCCAGAGCGATGCTCTCCTGGTTCCGCTTCACGGCCTGATCGGGGTATCCCAGGAACCACAATGCCCATCCCGCGTGGAAGAGGCATGCTACGTTCGGGTCTTGGCCGTATATAAATCTAAGCTCGTGATGATCAACCGGATTGTAGATGGCTGTTGCCTGTTCAAGGTGCTCGAGACCACGGGCAAACTCCCCCGCAGTAATGCAACTGACGCCCAACGCATGGTGCCCTTCCACCAGGAGGCTGGAGTCGCCGGCGGTTTGCGCCAATCTCAGGCACTGCTCTGCCATCTCGAATCCAGCTGCGTATTCCGAGTGCGACGCATAGTTAATCCAGAGTCCCCAGAGCGCGTGGAACAATTGAGGTGTCTCGGCTACCCGCTGGCTCAATTCTCGCGCCCGCGCGAACACGCTGCCAACTTCGCGCGAGGAGAATCCCTTGGTAGCTACCAGGCCGCTGCCGAGGGCGGTGTTCAGGGCTAGTTCCTGCCGTAGCCGCTCGGGAGATTCCGGACTGATTTTGATAAGTTCCAGTGCGTTTCTGAAGTGACCGATCGCTTCCACGTTTGCAGAGCGTTGAATGGCTTTCTCGCCCGCCATTTGCAGGTACTTAATGGTTTTGCCGGCCTCGGCCACCGCGCCGGCCTGCCACAGGTGATGCGCAAGATCCTCGGCGTGGTCATAAAGGGCATCTGGATAAAGATGCTCGATAGTCTCCGCTACTCTCGAATGGAGCCGCTGTCGTCGCGGGACAGATTGCCCATCCAAAACTGCGCGCCGGATAAGCTCGTGGGCAAATTTGAACCGTACTTCGGGATACTGCAGCGAAGACGCAATCAGGCCGCCTCGCTCCGCTTCGTCGATATAATCCAGCAGCGCGTCCGCACCCGAAGCGGTCGATGCTTCCAGGAGTTCGAAGTTGAAGGAGCGCCCTATAACTGCCGCGGTACCGAGGACCTTCTGGGTCCCATCGCTGAGTCGCGCCAGACGCCGCCCAATCACCAGGCGCACGCTTTGCGGGACGTCAACGTCGGAAATCGCCAGCGCGCTGCGAAAATCCCCGTTGGCATCAGTCAGCTTGCCGCGTTCCACGAGATGCAAGAAAAGCTCCTCGATGAAGAACGGGTTGCCTTCCGTATGGGAATAAAAAACTTGCACCGCGGACTCCGGAGGCGTTCGCCCACCGAGCGCGGAGAGCATCTCAGCGACCGCGCTCTTGGAAAGTCCGCCCAAGGTCATGCGCTCGACAAGATGCCTGCGGATGAGTTCATCGAGGGTAGCGGCGAGATGACCGCCGGCTTTAACCTCAAAGTCCCGATAAGTCCCGACAATCAGCATCGGTATGCCCGGAACCAACTGCGCGAGGTGGTTGAGCAATAGCAGTGTCCCCTCGTCGGCCCAGTGCAGATCGTCGAGCAAAATGACCATCGGTCTATTCCGCGCGAGCCGCGCGAAAAAGTTCGAGGTGGCCGCGAAAAGGATTCTGCGCGATTGCTCGGTAGGCAGGTCCATCGGTCGCGGGATATCCGGAAACAACCGGTGCAACTGAGGCAGCAACCGGCCAATTTCCGGGGCCTCGTTCCCCAGCATCTCGCGAAAGGCGGCCATATCTCGCGTCTGGGCGAGTGTCTCTTCCAAAATTTCGACGAAAGGAATGAATGGGACCGGATCGTCCCGATCATAGCAACTTCCGACAAACGTCCGCATTCCTCGGCGCAATGCCTCTGCGGCGATTTCCGAACCGATTCGCGTCTTACCTACTCCTGCGGCGCCCGCAATCAGCACTATCTTCCCGTTGCCGTTCAGCGCTTCCTCAAGTGCGCGACTAAGAATTTCGCGTTCGGTTTCTCGTCCGACGAAGGTGGTTCCTTCGGTGAAAGCGCGAAGAAAACTCGACTCGCCTCTGGTCGGCAGCGGTTCGCCTGCCGGTTCGTCGGTGGAAACTTGTTTGCTACTGGTTTCAGTCCCGAGCATGAATTGCCAGTTCATCGGTGCGCGGGGATCTGGCGAATAGGAGCAAAACAGACCGGTCTTGATCCTCCCGTCGAGCAACGCTCCGAGAGATTCGTCCCATTCGGAAATCTTGAGCAGGGCAGCCTTGACAGCGCGGGTAACGTTCAGACGCGCGCGCTCCGCCGCCGAACCCGCCCGCCGATCACGGCCACCTAATCCGACCGCGCGCGAGATCTCCCGGGTAAGGAAATCGATCTCCGACTCAAATTCAGCCGCACGCTCGCTGTTACCCACTCCACGCGCATCTTCCAGGCTTTCGCGGAGTTCGGACAGCCGGCGCTTGTAGGCTTGTTTCGCCTTGCTGTCGAGCATCTCCCCCGCATCTCCGAGCCGGCCGATCGTCAGGCTGGAGTCGGTCGAAGAGGTCTCGGCGCTGGCGCTGTCAGGGATAAAGTTAGTACCGGACCCGCTCAGGAGGTCGAGGACGTGAAACTCCTCACTTGGATGCCGGAGCAGGCGGTGAATATAAGCGAGACCCTTGGAAGCTTTTAGTGAGAAGGTCGCGCCGGCGTATCCGACGGTCCAGAAGTCGCCGTTCAGGACGAATATCGCGGTTTTATCGCGCGCGCCTTCGAGTCCAGAGTTGGACGAATCCTCTCGGCGGACAGTTCGTGCCACCGGATCCCCCTAGCCAAAGCAACTACGTGATTACTCGCAAAACAACGGAAACGAACGGTACCATCAGAAGAAACATATGTAAACCTCAGGTTTTCCGCGTAAGAAGGCGCCGAGTTTCGTTTATTTCAGCGTCAACAGAAGGCATCCGCAGCTGAATTCTGCGATGACCTCCACTAAGCAAAAGCGAAAGTAAGTTGTCAGAACTGATTCCGGGTTAGCTGATGGTCAGTGGTGACAAATTAGCGTGTCGAAGACGACATATAGTTACCGTCAGGTGGAGCATTACGAAGGTGGCGCTATCGGTCCGGCACAGAAGAAGATGCGACTTCCAACGCAACACCAGCGGCTGCGGTCCGCGTCTCGACGCTGAGCGATTGAAAAATGTGCTCGAGATGTTTCTTAACGGTAAGTCGGCTGATGCCAAGGATTATCGCGATCTCCGGATTGGTCTTTCCCATCGCCACGTATGCGAGGACTTCGGCCTCGCGCCTGGTAATTCCGAGAGACTGAAGCGTGCGAATATCCAAATTGAACCCTTCCTGCTCGAGCAGTAAGAGCCAGCCGTTCGGCAATGAAGCCATGCGAGTGACAATCGTCCCCTTTGGGCCGACAACCTTCAGGGGATCGGCCGGAGCCGCGACATCGTCGATGGTAGTCGCTCGCGCCAGTTGTTTTCGCAGCCACGAATCGATTCGTTCCGGCAATGCGTCGCCATGAAGGCCACCGAAATACTCCTCTATCCAGGCCTCTGCGCGGGGTGAGGAATAAGTAACGCGGCGCTCCCGCGAGACGATCAGGACCGCGCGGCCTGCGCTCTCGATAGCACTGTACAATCGGTGAACCTCGGTCGAGAGATCGGAAAACGCCTTTACATTCAAACTAGCCTGGAAAACATGAGGGCCAATCGCGGCCAGCATCAAGCGATCGCGTGTTGAATAGCGCTTGCCGCGAACCGCGCCGAAATTGAGCAGTAGCCCGGACGAATGCACCCGCAGCGCAACGATCATGTCCCTTATCGAGCCGCACATTTCGTTATACAGAGCGTAATGTTCAGTCTCGCGATACTGCCGTTCTGAGAAGAAATCCGAATGCGTCAGAGGGCCGCTCGTCCCGGACTTTCGAAAGTGCAGCCAGGTTGGTTCCGCGGCGAATAGTTTTTGTGACCATTCGGTGTATTCCGGTGGATTGAGGCCCAGCGGTTCGATCCACGTGTGCACCCATCTCGCCCGGCGGCCGGCTGGGATCGATTTCGCCATAGGAACTGAATTCACTGGAGATCAGGGCCCGAAGATTTTGCAGCAGAAATTGGCGAAAGTCCTCAGCGGTGCGGAGCGCCAGCAGACCCTGCGAGAACTGCAACAATTGGTTCAGGTCACGCGTCTTTAGTCGTTCCATCAGAATTTCCGGCCGTTCATAGCAACCGGGACACCCTCCTTTAGTCGCCCCATTCTTGATGAGCAGCGACCGCTATCCGCGCCGCACGCCAACATAGCCTCGCGCCGCATGTACGCCAAGTGGCGTATTGCCTCTTTGCCCACCAAAAAGGAACTCTGCGCAATCGAAAATCGAGTAAGGCATTCAGTTTAGATCCGAAAGGAAAGTGGAACCAATGAGGACTGTCAAAGGCCCTGATGAACGAGGATCGCGTCACCAGAATAACTTTCTAAGGGTCAGATTTCATTGGCGAAAGGCGTTGTTTATCAGCGGTTTTAGCAGAAGGGAAGCCGGCGAATGAACGAATTGTTCAGTCGGAATGAACGCCGCTACGGCGTCCGCTAAGCAAAGCGAACGTACGTTGCCGGAACCGATTCTGGCTATCTGCGGTTCTGGGCCGAGAGATTGGGGGGTTGAACGCCAGATGAAGTCAGTGCGGGTTGAGCAGACTGACCACGAGTTGAGAACGACGACAGAGCAGGGGGATAAGGATTTCCTGCCTCGGTTGGATAGTCAGACGGAGGAAAGAGAAATGAGCCATCGATCTGGTTCGCTGCTGGGATTTGCAGCTCGGGTTGTCCTTTCGAGCTTCTTTGCGTTGGGAATCCTTCTATTCCTGCGCGCGTCCGCGAATGCCGACTGGTCGCGGTGGCCGAATTGGGCAACTCGACATGTTCTCGTCGATCCCCAATTCACCGACCGCAGCGTCGATGTATCTGAATCAGTACTACTACAACGGAAGTCAGATTGCAGTCGACAATTCGTCGTCTCCCCATCATTTGTGGGTCTCAGACTCGTCAAACAACCGTATCCTGGGATACCGAAACGCCGCCGCTCTGAGCAGTGGGCAAGCGGCGGACCTGGTCGTCGGACAACCGAATTTCCAGCTGACCGGGCGTCTACAACCTTTAACAGGCCAACCGGAGTCGCGGTGGATTCGGGGGGCAATCTCTACGTCGCTGACAACGGCAACAACCGCATTCTCGTTTTTCCAAGTCCCTTTGCGATCAACGCGAACACCGGTCAAACGACGGGTTTCGCACCCTTCGCTGGTAATTGGGCAGGGTGGCGATTTCTATTCCAGCGGTTGCAACCTGGGTGGCTCCCAGCCCAACGAATATACGCTTTGTACTCCGGAAAGACTGACTATCGACGGGTCGGGGAACCTCTGGGTCACGGACACCGGCAACAACCGTGTGCTGAAATACAACAACCCGTTGATGACCGGAAACCTGGCAGCGACGACGGTAGTCGGGCAGCCGGATTTTCTCAGCGATCAGGCCAACCAGGGTACCTCGGAAACTGCATCGGGTTTCAATAATGCGATCGGACTTGCGGTCGATGCGGGCGGCAATCTTTACGTGGCGGACACCTACAACTGCCGCGCCCTGAGGTTTCAATCGCCCGTCGTCACTGGCGCATCGGCGGCTCAAGTCTGGGGGACGGGCGGCTCCTTCATATCCTCCATTTGCAGCGGAGGCAGCCCGACGACACTTGCATTATCCGACCGACGTGGCAGTCGATGCCGCGAACAGTGTGTACATCGCGGACTCATATGGCCAAAGAGTCCTCGAATTTTCGGAGATAGCGAGCCCTCCCAGCAATTTCAACGCAAATATCGCACTTGGGCAATCAAACCCCAGCAGCGGCGCCGGTTGCAATCAAGGTACCGGCGTCGCTGCCAACGGGCTGTGCTACCCCGGCGGCTTTGCGCTGGACGCTGCCGGCGACCTGTTTGTATCGGATTCGAATAACAATCGCGTGGTCGAGTACCTCGCGCCCTTAACTAATGACGAAAACGCCTCACTAGTTCTTGGGCAGCCCGACTTCTTGCACAACTCGGCGAACGAGCTGACCGCCAGCTCGCAGAATTCACCCGAACAGATTGCGGTCGACGCGAGTGTGACGCCGCATCGGCTATACATCGCCGACAGTTCCAACAACCGGGTCCTGGGATGGCGCAATGCTACTTCGTTCTCTAACGGCGCGCCGGCAGATGTGGTTATAGGACAGCCGGACTTCAATAGCTCAAGCTGCGCGTCTCCATCTGCGACCAGGTTCTGCAATCCCCTCGGTGTCGCCGTCGATTCGTCCGGTAATTTGTATATCTCGGACAACAGTAACAGCCGTGTCCTCGAATTCAGCTCGCCGATTGCCAGTTGCGGGAGTTTCCCATGCGTTTACTCAGGCAGCGCCAACCTGGCAATCGGGCAGAATGTGATTACCGGAAAGAACTTCACTAACAGTGGCTGCAATACCCCGAGCGGATCGACTACCGCATTAACTCTGTGCAGTCCCCGACAGATAGCCGTGGACTCAGTGGGCAATCTGTACGTAGCCGATTACAGCAATAATCGCGTAGCTGAATACAATACTCCAACCAAAAGCACCTCCGTTACAGGAAGTGGAGATGCGAAGATTGATTTGGTCTGGGGCCAGGGCAAGGTTACCAGCACCAGCACTTGCAACAAGGTCGGTAACGTCCCGTCGGCTGCGAATTTGTGCGATCCGACCGGGGTCGCTACGGATTCATCGAACAATGTGTACATCAGCGATTGGGAGAATCAGCGGGTATTGGAGTTCAATGAAACTACCAATGCGACTACGGCGCCCACCAACGTAACCGCCAACCATGCGTTTGGAACCGGAAACAGCCTCATTGTGCGCGGAAGTTGCAGTCAAGGTCCTGGTAGCGTTTGCGATCCCGACGGATTAGCTGTCGACGGGTCTAGCAACCTGTTTCTGGCCGACGACTACTTTTCTCACATCTTTGAGTACTTCACGCCGTTGACGGTCACTGGAGTAGGCGGTAGCGGTGACACGACTGCGGATTATGTGTTCGGCCAGGGCGGAGTCCTATCCGGGGCTTCATGCAATTTCGGCGGGTCGAGTCCCGATTCCGAGACATTGTGTCGTCCTTACGGAGTGGCAACAGACTCGTCCGGTGACATTCTTATCGCTGATACCGGCAACAATCGCTCTCTGCTGTTCCAGGGTCCATTCACGACAGGCAATAACGACATCGGCAAGCTTCCGGAACAGAGCAACGATATCACGCTTAGCGTGATCCCAACGGCGCTTCACTTCTCCAAGACTCGAGTCGGCCGTGGAAGCGCTCCGCAGTCCATCGCGGTTACCAACAATAACGTGTTTCCCGTCATGGTTGGCGCTCCTGAGATGCCGGCCGGAGACTTCTCGCTCGTCAGCGGCTGCGGGCCGGTAATTCCCGCGGGCGTCACGTGCAATCTGCGTGTGACCTTCAATCCTGTGGCCGATGGCGAGCGCGGCAGCCGCATTCTGATCGGCGATCCGTCAACTGGCGGACCGCATTTGATCGAACTTAGCGGCAGTGCGCTGAAGCGGAAGGGGCGCAATAAGTAGTCGACGTAACCGAGAGCGGTGAATCGGAGCCATAGGAAATCGCATCGTCGCTGTTTGAGAGAGGGGACCAAAATGAACGCATCGAAAAAAACTGGTAGTGGCAACTCACGCGTCAAGCTCGCGGTTATTCTTGTGGCGAGTGTCACTCTGTTCATCACGACCTTGCACGCAATGACACCGAGCACGGTCGCGCAGTACGTGCTGGGGCAGACCGATTTCGTTCATAGCAGTGCGAACTATATAACGCCTTCGACCATGAACAATCCTGATGGCGTGGCGATCGATAAGTCTTCGTCGCCGCATCACCTGTACGTAGCCGATACGTCGAACAATCGCGTGCTGGGCTGGAACAATGCCGCGTCGTATACGGATGACCAGCCGGCCGACCTGGTAATCGGTTCGGGAGATTTTGAAACCACCGGGGGCTTCAGCTCTCCGCAAGGGGTTGGGGTCGATCCGCACGGCAATCTTTACGTCGCCGACACCGGAAACAACCGCGTAGTTGAATACACGGCGCCGTTCGCAGCTTGTGGCAGTCTCCCGTGCATACTAGGAGGTGCGGCGCAGCATGTCTTCGGTCAAGGGGACAATCTGACCTCGACCTCTTGTAATTTCGGGGGTTCAACACCTTCGGCTCGCTCCATGTGCTCGCCGACGGGGGTCGCATCGGACGCGGCGGGTAACATCTACATCGCCGACGAAGGCAACAATCGCGTGCTCGAATTCAACACGCCGTTGACTGTCACCGCGACACCTGGCAGCGGCGATACCCGAGCTGACCTGGTCTTCGGACAAGGTGCGTCAGGTACCAGCTTCACTACCGACGGATACGGCACGAGCGCAACGACGCTGTATCAGCCCTATTCGATCGCGCTGGACGGCAGCAACGATGTTTTTGTTGCGGACTATCAAAATTCGCGTGTGCTCGAATACACGGAGTCCTCGTCGCCGCCCACCAACGTGACTGCTAATGCGGTTTTTGGGCAGAGCGGACTGTTTACGACTGGTTCGTGCAACAACGGTAGTGCGGCTGTAATGTGTTACCCCGCGTCGGTCGCCCTGGACACGTCCAACAATCTCTTCGTGTCGGAGAGTTCCTACTACTCTTCGCGGGTTACCGAATTCAGTGCACCGCTGATGAACGGCGAAACCGCTTCGGTTGTGTATGGCCAGAATAATTCCTTCGCTTCGGTCTATTGTAACCAGAATGGCCCGGTTGGAGCCGGCACGCTTTGCCAACCTCAGGGTATAGGACTCGACACGAACGGCAATCTGTTCGTCGCCGATACCTCTAACAATCGGATTGTGCAGTATGGCACTGGAGCCGGACAAAACACTTCGGCGCTGCTCGAGCTAGGTCAGCCGGATTTTCTCCACAACAGCGCAAACTATCTCGACGGCAGCAAGCTCAATGCTCCGGTGGGGGTGGCGGTCGATCAGTCTTCGACTCCTCATCATTTGTATGTGGCCGACAGCAGCAACAACCGCGTGCTCGGCTGGAACAACGATTCAACTTTTTACAACGGGAAGCCGGCTGACCTGGTGATCGGCGAGTCGGATTTCCATACATCTTCGGCAAATGCCGGCATTGGCGTTAACGCCAGTGGATTCAATCTGCCTTTGAGCGTCGCGGTCGATAGCCACGGCAACCTATACGTGTCCGACTATAACAACAGCCGTGTTCTCGAATTCAATTCTCCTTTCGCTGCATGCGGCAGTTTCCCCTGCGTCGGCGGCGCGGCTGCGACGGTGTTCGGACAGCTAAATAACCTGAACGGCTCAGGTTGTAACTCTCCTGGCGTTACTGCGGACAGCTTGTGTTATCCCACGGGCGCGCAACTCGACGCACTCGACAACCTTTACATTGCAGATAGTTATAACCATCGCGTCCTGGAATATAATACCCCACTGACTGTAACTGGTGTGTCGGGCAGTGGCGATACGACGGCGGATCTCGTGTTCGGCCAGGACAACGCCGGTGTCAGCTTCACTACGAACCAGTGCAACCAACCGAGTGGTTCTGGGCCCTCGGCGAACAGTCTTTGCTATCCAGAGGACGTCGGCATCGATAGCGGTGGGAACGTCTATGTCTCGGACAACGAAAACAATCGAGTCCTGGAATACAATGAAAGTTCCTCGCCACCGTCGAACGTCACAGCGAACAGCGTATTGGGACAGGGTGGCAATCTGACGACGAGCGGTTGCCCAGCCACTAGCGCTTCTTCGGTGTGCTTTCCAACCGGAATAACACTCGACGGTGCGAATGATCTGTTCGTGGCTGATAGCTACTACTATTACTATTACTACTACTACGGCTACGGTCGTAATCGCATCCTGGAATTCACCAACCCACTTAGTAATTCCACCGCGAGCGAAGTATTCGGCCAGCTTGGGAACTTTACGGCTAGCACCTGCAACTTGGGCGCAGGTCAAGCTCATCCTACCGCCAATACTCTATGCAGTCCGAACAAAGCCGCGGTCGACTCTGATGGAGCTTTGTTCATCGCCGATACCGGCAACAATCGCGTAACCATTTATAGCCTGCCGGTCGCGACGCCGACGGCAACCGCCTCGACAACCACCTCGCCGACTCCAACCGCGACAAATACGGCGACCGCGACTGCAACTGCCACGGCTACTAATACAGCGACGGCTACGGCCACTCAGACTGCGACCGCGACTTCAACGGCTACTGCGACCGCGACCGCGACTCAGACGGCGACCGCTACACCTACGGCGACCGCGACGGCTACAGCTACGGCCACTCAGACTGCGACTGCGACCGCGACGGCAACTCAGACAGCGACCGCGACACCTACGGCGACTGCCACCGCCACGGCGACCGCAACAAATACTGCAACAGCGACGGCAACTGCCACGGCGACCGCGACTTCGACGGCCACTGCAACGGCAACACCCACCGCGACCGCAACGCCGACCGCCACATCGACGGTAACCTCAACGGCGACCCCGACGCCGACTGTTACGACCACTCCCACGGCTACGCCGACCACCTCGATCACGCTGCCGGCTTCGCTTGCGATGGGTAACTCGCCGGTTGGCAACACCGTCACCAAGAACCTCACGGTCAAGAACATAGGCGCGAATCCGCTGTTCGTCGGCAGTGTGACCTCGAACGATCCTGAATTCGCGGCTACCGGCGCCACCACTTGCCCGCCAACCGGACTGGCTCACCTGGCTAGCTGCACGATTGCGATCGGGTTCACGCCGAGCTCGCTTGGCCTTCACAATGCGACGCTGCAGGTCCACGACAACACCGCCAATAGTCCGCAGAGCGTACCGGCCAGCGGCACGGGCACGGTCGATATGACAGTTACTCCGACCAGCGATGCGCTCGGCAACGTCAAGGACGGGATGAAGTACGTCAAGTCGATAAGTGTGAGCAACAAGCAGAGCAGCTCGGTCTCCCTGAGCGAGGGCTTCAGTGGTCAAAACGCCTCTGACTTCAGCATCACGGGCGGCACCTGCACCTCGAGCTTGGCGGCTAAGACCACTTGTTCGCTGACGGTCACCTTTATTCCGACCTCGATAGGCGCGGAATCGGCGACCATGACAGTTAGCGACTCCGTCGACCCGCTGAGTCCCTACACGGTTAGCTTCAGCGCGATGGCGACCATTCCGGAATCCTTGTCGGTGACCAAGCTGGTCTACGGCAACGTCGCCCAGACAGCATCGAAGACCTTGACCGTCACAGTCACCAACCATGCCAAGAGCGGGCCGATAACTCTGACTGGAACGAGCATCAGCGGCGCCAACGCGAGCGATTTCGCGGTGACCGGCGGCAGCTGCGGCGGGTCACTGGCGGCGTCATCGACGTGCACCTACACGGTGAAGTTTACTCCCAGCACCGAGACGGCCGAGAGCGGCTCGCTTACGGTTGGAGTTGCGGAGGACCCGAATGGCGGTATGACGATTCCCATGAGTGGAACCGGAGTGACCCCGCTCACGGCGGCTCCGACGAGCATCGCATTCGGCTCTGTAGCGGCGGGCCACTCTTCGACCAATAAGACGGTGACGATAACCAACAAGGGCACTGCGATGCTGTCGATAAGCGAGAGCATCAGCGGCGCCAACGCAGCCGACTTTATGCCAGCTGGCGGAACCTGCGGCGCAAATCTGGCGGGAGGCGCACATTGCACTTACCTGGTGAAGTTCACGCCTAGCACCGTCGGCGCCGAGAGCGCGACGCTCGGCGTAAGTGCGAGTGGCGACGCTGCGAGCCCGCACAACGTAAGCCTC
>CAVQAR010000029.1:0-94231 GCA_963710425.1 uncultured delta proteobacterium | reverse complement strand
AGCCCGCCGGCTCGACAACTACGTCGAACAAGTAGAATTCGCTGCTGGCGCTACGCGGCGGGAGGTGCCGGCGATGCTGTCCACAATGTCGGCTAGTTCGGGAATGCGGTAGCGCTCGCCGTTGTATGCCTTGTACATCAGCACGACCCAGAAAACCGCGAGCCCGATGTCGATCAGAGTCAGAATGAAATTGAGCAGCGCGCCCAATCCATGCGGCAGCACCGCGATGAAGACGCCGAAGACGATCGCGATCGCGAACCATGCGACCGAGAAGCCGATCGACTGGCGCGCGTGAAAGCGGATGAACTCGTCCTGGTTGTAGGGCTCGAGGTACAGAAAAATGATGCCGGTGACGAAGCCCAGCAGGTAGGTCAGCGCCGCAATCACATTGGCTTGCGGTTTTCGGCTCTCACCGTTCATCGCGAATTCTCCTTACTCATCTCGGAACGACGATCCCGGAAGCGCTTCAACCGGTAAGGCCACTAATTTGTAGTCGAACGTATCAGGTGATGGCAATGCGATCATGCAGCGGGTGTACTGCGGCAGAGCCGTCGATCGAAATCGTGCGAATGCGGACGCGCAGCTTATTGTGAGCGTGCTTCCTTGCCGCTTCGAGGCGATCCATCGCGGCGCTCGCGTTGCGCGACGTCTCGACCACGTCGAGCTGCGCACGGACCCGGCTGGCGAGCTGTCGGCGGAATACCGGCTTGGCCAGGAAGTCGCTGACCCCAAGACGCATCCCCTCGGCCCGCGCATCCAGGTCGTCGCGCGCAGTGATCATAATGATAGGGATTTCGGCGGTGACGGGATCGTCCTTGAGCGCCTTGACGACCTCGAAGCCGTCCATCCCCGGCATCATCAGGTCGAGCAGAATCACATCGACTTCGTTTTCATGCACCAGTTTGAGACACTGCGCGCCGGAACTGGCCTCTATCGGGACAAAGCCTTCGCGCTGCAAATGGCGCGAGAGGATTGCGACAGTGTCCTGGTCGTCGTCAACCACCATTATCTGTGGTTGCCTGATTGCTTCATCCATACAATTCCCTGATGACTCTAGCCTTCCTCGCTTTCGTCCAAAGACGCCGGAGCTATCACGCCGCAGCGCCTCAACTTCGCTGAAAAAGTCGTCCGCTTCAGTCCGAGCAGCCGCGCCGCCGCCTGTTTGTTCCCCGCAGTTTGCTTGAGCGCGTCGTTTATCAACCTACCTTCCAATTCCCGTACCAAGTTGTTGAGGCTCACCCCGCCGTTACCCAGCTCGACCTTCATAGGCGGCGTCGCCGGCCGCGCACTCGCCACCAGGATTTCCGGCAGTATCGACGTGTCGATAGTCGAGCCCTCGCACAGGATCGCCAACCGCTCGACCATATTCTCGAGCTCGCGCACATTGCCCGGCCAATCGTACGACCACATCGCGACCATCGCCTCGCGGCTGATTGCGAGTTCGCGCCCAGGCACGCGATCGCGAATGCGCTCGAGAAAATGCTCGGTCAGGAGCGGAATATCGGAACGCCGCTCGCGCAGCGGCGCGATCACGATCGGCACGACTTGCAACCGATAGAAGAGGTCCTCGCGAAACGCGCCCTCGCGCGACCGACGCCGCCAGATCCACATTGCTCGCCGCGATCACGCGCACGTTGACCCGCGTCGACCGGTCCGCGCCGACTGCCCGCACCACGCCGTCTTCCAGCACGCGCAGCAGCTTCGCCTGCAACCCCTTGGGCATCTCGCCGATTTCGTCAAGAAAAATTGTGCCGCGATCCGCGGTCGTCAGCAGCCCATGACGCGACCCCGCCGCGCCCGTGAACGCACCGCGCTCATGCCCGAACATTTCCGACTCGAGCAGGTCGTGCGGAATCGCCGCGCAGTTCACCGGCACGAACGGCTGATTGCTCCGGGTCGACAGCGTATGAATCGCCTGCGCCACCACTTCCTTGCCGGTGCCGCTCTCGCCGGTAATCAGCACCGTCACCTCGGTCGGCGCGACGCGCTCGACTAACGCGCGCAGCTTGACGATCGCCGGATGCTCTCCGACCAGCATGCGCTCGATCGCGAACGGCGCGTCGACTTCCACATATTTCGGCTGCAATCCCATTTTTATTCCGCTGTGTAAACTGCGATGCGAAAAGGAAACATGGCACTGAACGCGCAAATCGTCTCACGCCGTCCAGCTAGTTGACAGAGCTATGACTACCAGTGAGCAGAATAGACAAAGCAAGCAACCTTTATTGTTACGAAGAGAACTTAAGAAATCAGTTGTCGCTGGTCGAATTCCGATAATGCGCCGACTGACCCGGTCCCTCGGCCACCGAGATTTCCATCGTCGTCACTTCGGTCAGCGCACCGCGCGCTCGCAGCGCCGAGGCCAACTCGTCCCAGATGTAACGCGCGAGCTCTTCCGCCGAGCTATGCACGATCGGCACGATACACACGTCGCCGGCGGGCAGCACGAACTCGTCGCGCTCGTAGCGGATTTTTATCTTGCCGTCTTTCGGCGCGTCGATCGTCAGGCAATCGCTGTTGCCCGGGATGATCGTGCGCTCGTCGAGCCGATCGACAATCTCCTTGGTCAGTTTTTTGATCAGCCCGAAATCGATCACGTAGCCGGTCTTCGCCAGCCGCCCCTCGACGTACACGCCGACCTGGTAATTGTGCCCATGCAGCGGCTCGCGAAATCCGGGGTAGGCGATAAAATGCGCGGCCGAGAATTTCAGATTCTCTTTCGCGACATGAATTGAAAAATTCGCTTTCGATCCCATCGGCTCGCCGCTCACTACTATACAATGCCCGCCAGCTTTAGCAGCGCATCCAGGCTCGCCGCGCACCGCGAGGAAAACCGCTCGCCATAACGCGCCGCGTCGATCGAAGTCGCCTCGAGAAACCGCTCGCGCTCGCCGGCTGCAATCGGCCCGAGATGCGCCGCCAAATCACGTACCCAATCCGCATCGGCGTCGAATCCCGACGCCAGATCGCCCACGTCCACGCCATGCAATCCGCCGAGCACGCATTCCGCGTAGTATCCAATCTGCCCGGCGCGATCGAAACCAGGAATTTTGGTGCGCAACGATTCGTCGAGCGAAAGCAGCCGGTCCATTTTGTGTTGTTGTCGGCGCGAGACAATCGCCGGGTCGCCGCTCCCGTCGAATCCCGATCCGATCGCGATTATCGCGACCCGGCCGTCATCGACTTCAATCGGATGGAAAATGTACCCCGGCGACGTATATCCAATCACCGCGCGCAACGCGACCCGATAGGCGAGCAGATCGAAATCAGTCTCGCGCGCAATCTCCATCAGGAATTCGCCAACAGGCTTGCCGGCTCCCTCCGCAATCGCAATCAACCGCTCGAACGCGTCCGGATCGTATTCCTCGCGCCGCGCAATCAGAGGAGCAAATTCGCGATCGAAGGTAAGCAGCAGCCCGCCGATACCACCTTTGTCCGCCGCACTCGACGCACTGATCGCAACGTCGCGATCGACCGGCTCAATATCCATCGCCAGATACTTGCCATGACTCGACGGCTTGGCGAGTCCGCGCCGCGCATTTTGGATCGCCACCGGATGCGCATCGCGAGCAGTAAGCCTGCTCGCGCCGCCGCGCCGCTCCGCCAGCAATCCATACCCGCTAAGCAGCGACCCGTATCCGACAACAAGTATATCGCGATTGTGCAAAATCAGTTCCGAAGCGGCGCACGTGCAGGTCGAATCGCAGAACCCTCACCCACCGGCCGCGATGCGGCCGGCCTCCTCTCCCGTAAAATAACGGGCGAGGTAAACTCCCACGCCGCCTCCCAAAAGAACCTGAGAGCAAAATAACGTCCTCGCCATTTTGCGATTTCTTTCTCACTAAGGTGCAGGGGTTACCCCTGCCGAAGGAAGCGTGAAACCCACCGCGGGTTTCACATTAAAATTTCCCCTTCCTATATATCCTCCGCGCCCGGGTAATACTTCCCGTCCCCCAACGCGTCGACCGCCGCCCAGAATTCCGGACCGCCGGCCTTCATCGGATCCTCGAGCGCCCACGCCTGCCGCTTGTAGTTCCAACTTTCCGGACGCAGCCGCTTTGCTTCTTCGAAATATTTCTGCGCTGCCGTGGCGTGCCCCTTTTCGAACAGGTATTCGCCGAGTCTGAAATTCGCGGCCGCACGGACTTGCACGTCGTCTGGCGTATGCATCCGCTTGAGCACTTCAGCCGAGTCGAATGCGAACCGGCTCTTCGGTCCTTTCTCGACCCAATCGCGAATCGCGTCCTGATATGCCTTCCGCTTTGCCTGCAGCTCTTTCATCGCGTCGGCGGGAATCGAGAAATTCTTGTGATCCATTTTTCGGAACGCGTCGGTGACGCCGGCGGGCTCGCTCGGCCGGACTATTTTGCCGCGCGTGTCGATCCAGACGGCAGTCGGGACATTGACCATGTCATAAAGCTCGGCCACCAGATGCTGCCGATCGATCAGGCATGGGTAGGTCGGCTTCGCCGCTTTGATCCAGGGCTCGGTCGCGGCATTGCCGCCGCTGTCAAATGCGATCGCGATCGGGATGAATCCTTTGGGTCCGAGTTCTTCGTAGAGGGCCTGCCAGACTGGCAAGTCAAAGCGGCATCCTCACCAGGACGCCCATGAAACGAGAAGAACTTTCTTGCCGCGATATTGCGACAGCGAATGCATTTTGCCGTCGAGATCGGGCAGGCTGAAATCGGGCGCGTCGAGCAACGTCAGAATCCGCTTCCGCTCCGCCGCCGCCTCGCCAAACGACCACGCGTGATACTCGTCGTCAGTCACGACCGGCTGTCCGAGCAGACCGGCAATCGCCGCGAGATTGTAGCGTTCATTCGCGACGAACTCACTCTTGCGAGCCTCAGGTATAGGCACGCACAAATCGCCCTTGCAAAATCCCTGCGGCTTGAACTCGAATCCGCTGACCCGCTTCAGGTCGTCGCCACTGAGCCACAAACCGCCGCCGGCAATGTTCGCATCGACGCCAGCAGTAACGCGCTCGCCAAATATAATGTCGATAGCCATCGCTATTCCCTCGGTCCCGGATTTCAGCACAAATCGCCAACTGGCACCAAGCGCTGATTTATCCCGCCGCCGCCTCACCGGGTGCAGGGGTCACCCCTGCCGAAGGAGGTGTGGAACCCACCGCGGGTTCCACATTCGATAAGTAGTCTCGCACTGACAACCGTTGTCAGCGCTGTGGAAACAACACGGCGCGCCCCTTGAAGCTCCGATCCTTGGAGCACACCATAGATATGTGGCGCGGTAACGCTTCGCGCCGCACCGATGCCAGCTTCTCGCGAAATCATAATCTCCGCGCGCGCGAGCGAACGAATCGCAGCCGCGCGCGCATGGCTCGAGTCACAGCCGTCCGCGACCGAAATCCTCGTGATCGCGTCCGTCAAGGAGGCAGCCGACGACCTGGTGCGCGTGTTCGCGCTGTCGCGCGGCGCGATGCTCGGGGTGCATCGCTTGACTCTCAACCGTCTCGTCGGATTGCTCGCCGCCGAGGAACTCGCTGACGCCGGCCTCGCGCCGGCCGACGGACTCGCGGCCGAAGCAGTCGCCGCGCGCGCGGTCTTCCGCCTGGCGCCATCTGGAGCGCTTAAGTATTTCGCCCCAGTGCTCGATCGTCCCGGCTTTTCGCGCGCGCTTGCACGCACGCTTATCGAACTCCGATGGAACGACATCGCCGCTGACGATTTGCGCGCGATCGGCGGCGCGGGCGAAGCAATTGCCGCGACACTCGCGCAATTCGACGCCGAGTTGGCGGACGCAAAGCTGATCGATCGCGCCGGGATGCTGAAAGTCGCGACTCGCGCCGCGCTCGCGAGCGATCCGCCGCGCTTCGTCGGCATTCCGGTTCTGCTGCTCGATGTTGTCGCGGAGAGCGCGCTCGACCGCGATTTTATCGCGGCGCTGGCCAGTCGTTCGCCGTCGATTCTCGCGACGATTCCCGCCGGCGACGCTCCGGTTCAAACCCTGCTCGAAGATGCGCTTGGCGTGCGCGCAACCTCGCTGTCGCCGACCGCGGACGAAACCATCGCACGCTCGCTCGAACGTCTGCAGACACATTTGTTCGCCGACACCGCTCCGCCCGAGCGCGACGTGGACGAGTCCGTGACGGTGATTTCGGCGCCGGGCGAGATGCACGAATGTGTCGAGATCGCGCGCCGAATCGCACTCGAGGCGCGCCGCGGCGTGCCGTTCGATCGAATCGCTGTGCTGCTGCACGACCCGATTCGCTACGCTCCGTACTTGCAGGAGGCGCTCGCCCGCGCCGACATCCCAGCCTACTTCGCGCGCGGTACGCGGCGGCCCGAGCCCGGCGGTCGCGCGATGCTCGCGCTGCTTTGTTGCGCCGCGGAAAATCTTTCAGCACGCCGTTTCGCCGAATATCTTTCGCTGGCGCAAGTGCCGGACAATGATCGCCAGCGCGACGACGATCCGGCAATCAGCCCCGACGCAGAACTCGCGCCCGCGCCACTCGAATCCGACCTCGAAGTCGACCGCAACGCGCCTCTGGTTGACAACGTTGACGCGTCAGATCCCGTCCCGGTGATCGAGGGTACTGCGCGGGCGCCATGGCGATGGGAACGCCTGCTCGTCGATGCGGCCGTAATCGGAAGCGCCGAGCGATGGCGGAAACGGCTGGCGGGGTTGGCCAACGATCTGGCGGCGCGGCGCGCGGAAATTGCCGACGACGACGCGCACGCCGCCGGCCTCGAGCGGCGAATTCTCGATCTCGCGCATCTTGGCGAAGTTGCGATGCCGATTCTATCGATGCTAGAAGGGGCGCCGCGCAATGCAACCTGGGGCGACTGGCTCAAATTTCTGCGCAGTCTGGTTGAGCTTGCGATTCGCGATCGCGAGCCGGTTCTCGCCGCGCTGGCGGAGCTCGAGCCGATGGCGCCGGTGGGGCCGGTCGGACTCGACGAGGTGCATCTCGTGCTGAACGATCGGCTCGGGCGGCTGGAGACTCCGCGACGCGTTCGCCGTTACGGCGCGGTGTTCGTCGCGCCGCCGGCTCGCGCGCGCGGCATGGAGTTCGACGTCGTGATCGTCCCGGGTCTTGCCGAGCGCATGTTTCCGCGCAAGCTGACCGAGGATCCGATTCTCTCGGACGCCGCGCGCGAAGGGTTGAGCCCGTATCTCGCGCGCAATGAGCAACGGCGCGAGGCCGAGCGGCTCGCATTGAAGATTGCGGCTGGTGCGGCGCGCGAGCGCGCGATGTTTTGTTACCCGCGCGTCGATCTCGACCAGGGCCGGCCGCGAGTGCCGTCGTTTTACATGCTTGAGGTTATGCGAGCTGCGGAAGGCCCACTGCCCGGCTTTGAGCAGCTCGAGAAACGCATCGCGGCGCAACCAACAACGCTTTCATGGCCGGCACCGGCGAATCCCGCCGATGCAATCGATGACGCGGAATTCGATCTAGCGGTGCTTAGCCAACTTGTAGACAAAGATCCGGAAGCAACGACAGGAGCGGCGCATTATTTGCTTGGCGCCAACGTTCATCTTGGGCGGGCGTTGCGCGCGCGGGCACGGCGATGGCTGCGACGATGGACGCAGTCTGACGGCTTGGTCGATCCGGACGCGGCGGCGCTTGCGGCTCTGGGAAAGCATCAGTTGTCGAAGCGATCCTACTCGCCGACGGCGCTGCAGAATTTCGCGGCGTGCCCGTACCGATTTTTTCTGCAAGCGGTCCATCGGTTGGAGCCGCGCGAGGAGCCCGAGGCGATCGAGACGCTCGATCCGCTCACGCGCGGCGGCCTGTTCGCCGAGGTGCAGTACGAAATCCTGTCGGCGCTGCGCGAGCTCGACGTGTTGCCGGTCACGACGGACGATTTGGAGGACGCGTCGGGGTTGCTCGATGAACGGCTCGACGAAGTTGCCGCGCGATGGCATGAGGACCTCGCGCCGGCAATCGAGCGCGTGTGGCGCGACGGGATAGACGGTATCCGCGCTGATTTGCGCGAGTGGATGCGGCGCGCGGCGGAGGACCCGGAGCATTGGCGGCCCGAATGGTTCGAGCTCGGCTTCGGGCTGCACGATCGCACGCAGGCCGATCCGCATAGTTCGGCGGAGCCGGTCGCGATCGAGGGCGGGCTGAGCCTGCGCGGGTCGATCGATTTGCTCGAGCGCGATCCGTCCGGGCGAATTCGCGTGACCGATCACAAGACCGGCAAAGTGCGGGCCGAGAAGAACTTTGTGATTGGCGGCGGCAAGACGTTGCAGCCGGTGTTCTACGCGCTCGCGGCGGAACAGGTGCTGCGCGAGAAGATTTACGCCGGTCGGCTTTACTACTGCACCGCGGCCGGCGGCTACGAAGAGCGTGTGGTCGAAATCAACGACGAGGCGCGCAAGGCGGCGCGCGATTTCGTCGCGACAATCAGGGAGTCGCTCGAAGCGGGATTTTTGCCGGCTGCGCCGGACGATCGCGAGTGTGACTGGTGCGATTACAAGCGCGTGTGCGGCCCGTACGAGGAGCGGCGCTCACGAATCAAGCCGAACGCGCGCCTCAAATCACTGAAAAAGCTGCGCGAGATGCCATGACGGTGGCGAATCCGACAATCATTACCGACCAAGCGGTGCGCGATCGGATTCGCGACGACCTCGACGTCACGCTGGTGATCGAGGCGGCGGCGGGTACCGGCAAGACTACTGCGCTGGTGAATCGGATCGTGTCGGTGATCGGGTCGGGACGCGGCGAGCTGGCGCAAATCGTCGCGGTGACATTCACCGAGAAGGCGGCGGGCGAGTTGAAGCTGCGCTTGCGCGCCGAAATTGAAAGCGCGCGCCAGGCAACTGAACCGTCGAGCAAGGCGCGCGCGCGTTTCGACCTGGCGCTCAAGCAGCTCGAAGAAGCGCGGATTGGAACGATTCATTCGTTTTGCGCGGACCTGTTGCGCGAGCGGCCGGTCGAGGCGCAGGTCGATCCGATGTTCGAAGTCGCGCCCGAAGACGTTGCGGGCGAGATGTTCGACGCCGCGTTCGAGCGATGGTTCGAGAAAATCCTGGACGCTCCCGGCGAGGGGATGCGCCGGTTGCTGCGGCGGCGCGATCTGTCGTCGCGCACCGGCCCGCGGGCGATTGCGCGGCGGGCGGCGCTCGAGCTGATGAATTGGCGCGACTTCGATACGCCGTGGACGCATTCGCCGATGGCGCGCGATGCCGAGATCGACTCGATCATCGCGGAGGTCGCGCAGCTCGGCAAACTTTCCGAGCTTGGCGAGGACGACGACTGGTTGGCGAAGGGACTCGACGCGATCGCGCGGCCGGTGGCCGAGGCGACGCGGCTGGAAGCGGTGCGCGGACGCGACTACGACGCGCTCGAGTCGGTGTTGATCGCGCTGTGCACGGGCCGGCGCTGGGATTGGAAGGGATACGGCGGCAGTTTCGGCGACTGCGAGCGCGAGGAGGTTTTTCGACGGCGCACCGCGCTGCACGAGCGGCTGTGCAAGTTTCGCGACGATGCGGGAGCTAATCTAGCGCCTCTTTTGCGCGACGAACTGTGGCCGATCCTCGACATTTACAAAGATCTGAAGCGGCGCGCGGGACGGCTGGATTTCCTGGACCTGCTGCTGGTCGCGCGCAATTTGGTTCGGGACAATCCGGCGGTGCGGGTCGAGCTGCAGAATCGCTTCACGCATATTTTTGTCGATGAATTCCAGGACACCGATCCGCTGCAGGCGGAAATCATCCTGTTGCTTTCGTCCGCCGATCCGGCGGAGACCAACTGGCTGAAGGTCAGGCCGATTGCCGGCAAATTATTTATCGTCGGCGATCCGAAACAATCGATTTACCGTTTTCGCCGTGCCGACGTTTCGCTCTACCAGGGCGTCAAACAACTACTGCTGATGCATGGCGCCCAACTCGCGCATCTGACGGTCAGCTTTCGCGCGACGCCCGCGATTCAGACGATGGTGAATGCCGCGTTCGCGCCGTTGATGAGTGAAGAATCGGGCACGCAGCCCGCGTATGCGCCGCTGACGCCGTATCGCGCCGCGCCTACGACGCAGCCGTCGATCGTCGTGCTGCCGGTGCCCGAGCCGTACGGCGATTTCGGGCGCGTGGTCAATTTTAGAATCGACCAGTCTCTTCCCGAGGCGATTGCCGCGTACGCGCGATGGCTGGTGCATGAAAGCGGATGGACGGTGACCGAGCGCGAGGCGCCTGAGGTGCGCGTGCCGATTCGTCCGCGGCATATTTGTATCCTGTTTCGCCGGATGAATTCGTACGGCCGGGACATAACCAGATCGTATCTGCGCGCGCTCGAAGCGCGGCATCTGCCGCACGTGCTGGTCAAGGGCGGATCGTTCAACGAGCGCGAAGAAGTGCTCGCGCTGCGAAATCTGCTCGGAGCGATCGAGCGGCCCGATGACGAGCTGATGGTGTTCGCTGCGCTGCGGGGGCCGGTGTTCGCGCTGTCGGACGCGGCGCTGCTCGAATTTCGCATGACCGTTGGCGGGCTGCATCCGTTTCGTAAGTTGCCCGACGACTTGCCCGACAGCCTGAAGGAAGTTAAGGGCGCGCTCGAGGTGATTAAGAATCTGCATCGCGGGCGGAATCGAAGGCCGATTGCGGAGACGATTGCGACGTTGCTGGCGACGACGCGTGCGCATGCGGGGTTCGCGATTTGGCCGACCGGCGAGCAGGCGCTGGCGAATATCATGCGAATCATGGACCAGGCGCGGCGCTACGAAGCGCGCGGCGGGACGACGTTGTTTCGGGCGTTCGTCGATGAGCTTGAAGCGCGCGCTGAGCGCGACGAAGCGAGCGAGACGCCGATTGTCGAGGAAGGGACCGAAGGCGTCCGGATTATGACGGTGCATCGCGCGAAGGGCCTCGAGTTCCCGGTCGTCATCCTGGCCGATATCACCTGCAACGAAACGCGCGAGAACGCGTCGCGATATATCGAGCCGGCATCGAAGCTGGCGGCGATGGAACTCGCGGGATGCGCGCCGCGCGAACTGCAGGTGCATCAGGCGAAAGAGCATGAGCGCGACGTTGAGGAATCGATTCGGCTGCTGTACGTTGCGGCGACGCGTGCGCGCGACCTGATCGTGGTGCCGGCGGTTGGCGACGAGGAGAGCGACGGCTGGCTCTCGCGGCTGAATCCCGTCGTCTATCCGTCGCAAACCGAACGGCGCGCGCCCGCGTCGATACATCCTGCGGGATGTCCTGAATTCGGCGACGACAGCGTGCTGACGCGGCCGGCGAAGGCTCCCGGCAAAGTGAAATCGGTGGCGCCGGGATTACATCACCCGCAAAAGGGGGAGCATCAGATTGTCTGGTGGGATCCGCGGCTGCTGATTCTCAACGTCGAGGAGAAGATGGGGCTGCGGCAGGACAAGCTGCTGCAAGCCGACGACAACAAGCTGGTGTCGGATCGCGGCGTCAAGATGCACGAACAATGGAGCGCGAGCCGGGCTGCGATGCTCGCGCAGGGGGCGACTCCGCGAATGAATGTGGCGAGCGCGACTGAGCTTGCGATGGCAGCACCGGCGGACGGACCAGCCTCGGCGGAATCGATCGCAATCGAAGAGACGCGGCGCGATCGCGGTCGACCACATGGCAAGCGCTTCGGTTCGTTGGTGCATCTGACGATGCTGCGCGCGCGAATCGATGCGGACCCGCGCGAGATAGAGAAAATCGCGGCGAGCGCGGCCAAGATGATCGGCGCGCCTGACGACGAGGCCGCGGCGGCCGCAACTGCCGTGGCGGCAGCGCTCAAATCTCCGCTGATGCAGCGGGCGGCGTCGGCGCATACTGTCATGCGCGAATGTCCGCTGATGATTCGGCTCGAAGACGGGACCGCAGTCGAAGGGATCGCGGACCTGGCGTTCGCGGAAAATACCAACGACGGCGCGGTGTGGACGGTGGTCGATTTCAAGACGGATATCGAAGTCGCGCCGCGGATGGATGAGTATCGCGCGCAGATCAGGTTTTACGTGCGGGCGGTGAGAGAGAGCACGGGGCGGCCAGCTAGCGGCGCGATTTTGTGGATTTAGGGGAAGGGGAGATCACGTTATTTAATGCGGAACCCACCGTGGGTTCCGCACCTCCTTGGGCAGGGGTGACCCCTGCACCCAGTGTAAGAAATCGCAAAATGGCGAGGACGCCATTTTGCTCTCAGGTGCTTTTGGGGAGAGACCCAAGGTCGTCGTACACTGCGTCGAGGGTGGAAATCATGCGACTGTCGTGGCGGTTTTCCTGCGACTCGAGCATTCCGTTGAATACCACCGTCACCACGACCTTGTTCGGCGGATCGACGAATCCCACCGACGAAACGTAGCCCGCGTGACCCCAAGTACGCGCCGAGCATCGGTTGCCGAACCAAGTTGCGCTATTGCAGTACTGCTTCGAATCGATCACCACGCCGAGGCCGCGATCGAGCGGATATCCGAAAGTGTGATCGCGCATCCCGACCAGGTGCCGCGCTGAAATCGCCGCGACCGTTTGCGGCCGGATGACTCCTCGACCGCCTGCGAGCATCGCCTCGTAAAACGTTCCGAGGTCGTGAATCGGTCCGCGCGCGCTGCCGCCGGGACGACATACCGCGAGCGCGTCTGCGGTGTCGCTCCAAAATGGATAGTTGTGCGGAATTGGTTTCATGAGTCCGGTCGCGAAATGCATCGGCGCGATTCGATTCTCGGCTGCATATTCGCGATGACGTTCCACTGGCATGCCGAGCCAGGTATCGCGCATGCCGAGCGGTTCGAAGATCTCATCGCGCACGTATTGCGAGTACGGTCGTCCGTCGATTCGGCGCACGATCTCCGCGAGCGCGTACCATCCCGAGGCGACGTGATAGCCCATCCGCTCGCCAAGTTGCCAGTTTGGTTCGAGCGGCGCATCGCAAAGCTCAGCGATGATTTTCTCCCATGCGTCGGCCGACCAAGGCCTGATCGCGAACGGGAATCCGCCGGTGTGCGTCAGCACGTGGCGAATCGTCACGCGCTCCTTGCCCTTGGCCGCGAACTCGGGAATGTGCAGTGCGACGGGGTCGTCGAGGTCGAGCTTGCCCCGCTCCCACATCTGCGCGATTGCGACGGCGGTAACCGGCTTGATCGACGACATCCACAACATCAGCGTGTCGGGGCGCATCGCGACACCCTCGCGCGCTTCACCGAACGCCAGGTCGCCGACCGTTTTACAGTCGCGTGAGACGTAGAGCTGCGCGCCGAGGTGGAGACGCGCCTTGATTCCGGCTTCGATGACCGCCGCTGCTTTTTCCAGCACGGGGTTTATTTAATGTGGAACCCGCGGTGGGTTCCACACCTCCTTCGGCAGGGCTGAGCCCTGCGCCCAGCACTAATCGCAAAATGGCGCGGACGCTATTTTGCTCTCAGGTTCTTTTGGGGAGGGAGGCGCTGGGGAATTACCTCGCCCGTTATTTTTACGGGAGAGGAGGCCGGCGGGCGCAGCCGCGGTAGGTGAGGGTTCTGGGCTTCATGGTGCAGGCAAGCAATGTCGCCGCTCCCTCTTCTTCTTGTGTCATTCTGAGCGGAAGCTGCTGTAGCGAAGAATCTCGATGGACGCTCCTGCGGCCGGCGCCAGTTATGTTGTGGTCCTGATTTAGACCTGACCTTAGATGAGCTTCAAAATCGAAGTGATTTTATCTTTGGAAAGCCCGGAGGTGTTTGTAATCCAATCTTCTAAACTGTGTCCATGTGGACGGCACTCCTTGCTGGCCCCTCGTGCCAGCAACATTTTGACAAACGGAACGTGGCCTCTGTGCGCTGCAAGGGAAAGGGCGGTTTCTCCGAATTTGTTCTTCCTATCGAGGTCCGCACCTCTCGAAATAAGAAGGTGGCCAATTCGGGAATTGCCTGCGAGCGCGGCCAACATCAACAATGTCCAGCCGTATTTGTTTGAGAGATTGGGATTAACTCCTCCATCGAGCGCTTGGCGTATAGAGAGGAGATCTCCGACCTTGATGAGCCGATGTGCGCCGTCGAAGTTCAACGAGCTGAGGCACTCAATCTTGTCGCTATTTCGAGCCGCCTTTTTCTTTCATCGACACTTCATCCCACAGTAATAGCTGGTAGCCGTCGGGGTCGCGGAGTTCGGCGCCGTAGCCCCAGAAGTATTTGCCGGGTGGATTAGTAAAAGTGACGCCCTTCGATTGCAACTCTTTATACTTTGAATCGACGTCATCGATCTGGAGGGTTAGAGAGCATTTCGCGCCGGATAGTTGCGCAGTTTGCTCGTAGAGGAAGATCGTGAAGCCGGCGTCGTCCTGGATTGCGGAGGTTTTGCGATCGGGGACTTCGAATTCGACTTTGAAGCCGAAGTTCCTCACGTACCAATCGCGCGAGGCCTGGTAGTTGGTGACGGGGAGGTTCATGTGATCGAATTTGACCATTCTTGGTGCTCCTTCTCTTTGAGTTCAGAGCTAACCGACCGCATCGCGGTGTGAGCGAAGAACCTAACCCCTAACCCCTTCCCGCGCGGGAAGGGGAACCGGATTAGATTTCACTGGGTGCAGGGGTCACCCCTGCCGAAGGAAGTGTGAAACCCATCGCGGGTTTCACATTCAATTTAGTTCCCCTCCCTACTTCTGCCTTGGATGCACCGCGTTGTAGTCGCGGATTGCTTTCAGGATTGCGCCGCCGGCTTTTTCCATCAGTTCTTGCTTGTTTGCGGTTACCCGCGCGGCTGATGCTTCGATCGGTTTGATCAGGCCCTGGCATCGCGGCATCACGTAGCGCGCGAGAAGTTCGTAACTGCGCATCATTTGAGGGCGCGTTGCCCAGTCGTGCGCGAAACTTAATATCGTGCCGAAGCCGCCGGAGAGTTTTTGCAGGCGCGCGATACGTTCGAGTGCGTCTTCGGGCGTGCCGAAGATGGCGCCGCCATATTCACTCATCCGCTTGGCCGCCTCGTAGCCGTCGGGGAAGGTCGGACGATTCGGGGTGCCGAGAATCCCGACGATGTATTCGTTCTGCCACTTCTGGAGGCCGGCCGCGACTTCGCGCATCGCCTGCTCTTTGGATTCAGCCAGATGAAACGGCATCACGATTCGCCAGTTCGCGCGATCGATCGTATTGCCGAATTCCTTGGCCGAGGTCTCGCCGAAGTTCCATTGCGTCGGCAGCGCCATCAAGCCTTCTTCGGAGTACGACGCGACCGACAGCACGCCCGCGCCGTATTTGCCGGCGGTTTTCATCCCGGACGGCGAAATCGTCGATGCGACTGCGATTGGAATTTTTTCCTGCAGCGGACGAATCTGTAGCGCGGCGTTGTTGAGCTCGAACCACGAGCCCTTGTAACTGAACGGCTCGTCCTCGGTGAGCAGGCGCAGAATCACGCCGAGGCCCTCGTCCATCCGGTCGCGCTGCGTCATCGGATCGATTCCGAGCATGAAGGCGTCCGACGGCAGCGCGCCGGGGCCGACGCCGAGCATCGCGCGGCCGTGGCTCAGATGATCGAGCATCACGATGCGCTGCGCGACGTTGAACGGGTGATGATACGGAATCGAGACGACGCCGGTGCCGAGCTTGATTCGCTTGGTGCGCTCGGCCGCGGCGACCAGGAACATTTCGGGCGACGCGATCGTCTCCCATCCGGCGGAATGATGCTCGCCGACCCAGAACTCGTCGTAGTGCAGTTCGTCGAGCCACGTTGCGAGTTCGAGATCGCGCTGAAACTGAAGCGTGGGATGCTCGCCGATAGGATGATGCGGGGCGAGGAACACGCCAAAACCGAGACGCTGGGTCATAACTCTCCTTGTTTGAAAAAAAGGGTGCGCGCAATGAACGCGCCAACCTGTCACGGATTGTTCTTCAATTTATTACATGGTGGTCGCAGCGGCTGACGGTTGAACTGTTGGAACCGGGGTCGGAACGCTCGCTGGACTTGCCGCCGGAGGTGCGATGGTTACCATCGGGGTGGTTGTCGCTATCGGAGTCGGGACGCTCACCGTTGGGAGCGGTCCCGCGGGACTCATCTCCGACGCGGGAGTGGCGGCTTCCGACGGGACTGGGCGGACGCCATCAGGGCCGTGCCTGCGCCGTAGTCATATACCAGCACGCCGCCGAGATGGGCCTGGTAGCCGAGCGTCGCAATCGCCAGGATCGCGACGATGAGATAAATCGCGCGCGACCCGGCCATGAAGCCGAAGCCCTGAATCAGGATTCGCCAGATCGCGAGGACGCCGAAGGTGATGGCGAGATATTCGCCCAGTTGCGCGTGCCGATGCAGCACGTCGCGCGCCGGCTGACCGAGCGCGTTCCAGATGCGGTCGGCTTCCATATCGCCGGTCGCAAACGACGCTCCGGCTGCGAGCGCGCCGAGGATCATCAGGGTCAGGGCGGTGTAGCGCATCCAGATACGCGTCGGGGACATACTCGCGACGAGATCGATCAGTACCGCGACAAAGAGGAGCGCGACCGAGAAGTGATCGACCATCGGATGAAGTTGGTAGGGTTGCAGGAATTTGACGACTTGGTCCATCGATGCTCCTTGAGTTGGAGGGATACGAGTACGCGCGGGCAACGGAACGGAAAATAGTTGCGCGATGCGCGGTTTGCAGCAGTTTATCGCAAAGCAGTGGTCGGCTGGCAACCTAGCCCATGCAGGAAACCTAGCTGGGTTTCGAGACCTTGATTTCGAGGTCGCGGATTTCGACGTCGCTCCAGGCGCGTTGCGTGAAAAAATATTTGATCGCGTGGTTATCGTCAAAGATCTGAAATTCGGGCGTCCACCATTCTTCGAAGCCGAACTGCGGAACGTCAGGATTGCCCGGGACTCCGCCGTTTTCGGGCGGGTCGATCTTCACGACGATGTTCGCGTCGTCGGGTGACGCGGTCTGAGTCAGATCGCGCAGGTACCATTGCGCCTGCGGCGCATCGTCGTCGATGAATGCGGTCGCGTCGGGCGGAACCGCGGCGCGCGCACGTTCACATTCCTTCACCGTCCGAACCGTGGTCGCCGGGACGGACCAGAACAGCAGCGCGTGACGACGCCATGCCGCTTCACTCGGGTCGGGCACTGGAAAGACAAAATTGGTGGCGATCTGAACGTAGAGCGTGAGCGCGAGCGCTGCGGCGATCACGTAGCGAATCGAGGTCCATCGCGTCGCCCCTTGCATCCAATCGATCGCGTACGCGCCGACCATCGCCAGCGGCAGAACAATCGCGACGACCGCGTCAGGCCGATTCGCGCTCACCGACCCGAAAATCGCGAGGCTGACGATCGCCCACACAATCGACCACGCCGCAAAACGGTCGCCGATACGTCGCGAGACGATCGCGATGGCGCCGATGATCGCGAGCGCGACGACGATAAATTCGTAGAACGCGAGAACCGGAATTATTCTGTGCAACGCGTGCTGCCAGGCGATCATTGGCAGCGTAAAAGCGGCATTCAGGTCGTACATCGACGGAGGTTACGAGAGGCCGATGGAAAAATGCCGTGATGAGCACGATCCACGAACCGATCGCGACGAGCGCGCACACGATAACCAGCGCACGGCGCCGAACCCACCATACACGGAGGCGCAGGCGGCGATGATTGCTTCGCACCGCGATGACGACGCCGACGAAAATAAGCGATACGACGACCGCCGAGGCTGTCACGTAGCCGATTGGATCGGCGCTGAGCCACAATGCGATCGCGACGCCCAGTTCTGCGGCGCGAATCACGGTGGGCCGCCGGCGCATGCTCTCTGCGATTGCGATCGCGACCATCATGAACGCCAGCGACGCGATCGCGCTCGAACCGGCGCCGGAAAAATAGCCACGCTCGGCGAAGTCGCGATCAATGCGGCGAAGGCCAGCGCTCCCGCGCGTCCCAGCACCGGACGCAGCGTAAACGCAACCGCGATCATCAGCAGAGCGCATAACGTCACGACGATTCGCGAGGTCGCGTCGGACGCCCCGATCGCCGCGAAGATCGAGCCCTGCAGGATCGTGACCCACGACACGTCCGACAACGCGAATGCCGCGCGGCCATGCCCAGCAACCAGGTACGCCGCAATCGCGTCGCGCGCCTGTGGCATATCAAGCGGACGCGCTCCCAGAGCGATCGTGCGCGTGATCAGCGCATAGCTCGCGACCAGGTACCATCCGAGATGCTCGGCGGTGACGACGTAAACCGGGCGCGTCAAGCGTGCATGGCTCAGGTTGTAAGCGAGCTTCGCAGTGGGCGCTTCGGCTGGAGGCTCGGGCTCGACGCGCTCGAGCGGTTCTTCGTCGAGCCGCCACTCGTCGTCAGGAATTCTTTCTGCGCCCGCCATTTTTTTTACCGGCTCTTGCGCCTTCGCTATTGCCCGGGCCGCACGTTGTCAACGGCGGCGCGCCCAAAATTAATCCAACCGAAATGCGATTTGCGCTTGAGCAAACCGCCTGCGTAACTATGCTGGAAGGTTCGAGTCACGCGACATGCCCAAGTTCGAAATAAATACGCGCCGCTTAATCAACGGCTCGCTCTCGTTCATCGCGCTCGCCGCGATCATCGCATTGTTCTTCGCATACCGCAGTCACGCGCAGCATCTCATTCCGCACAATGTCCCGGTCTCGATCCAGCATCTTCCATACTACGCGTTCTGCTCGTTCTACCGGATGCTCGCCGCGTACGTCATCGCGCTGATTTTTTCGATCATCTACGGGCTGGCGGCGGCGCGCGGCGGGCTCTACGAGCGCATCCTGATTCCCGCGATCGATATCGCGCAATCGGTGCCGGTGGTCGGATTTTTCCCCGCCGCGGTTTATTTCTTCGTCGCGCTGGCGCACGGCAGCCGCCTCGGGGTCGAGATGGCCGCGGTCTTTCTGATCTTCACCAGCCAGGCGTGGAACATGGCGCTGGGCGTTTTCGAGGCGGTCAAAACGATCCCGGAGGACTCGAACGAAGCGCTCGAGGCGTTCGGCGGGCGCGGATGGCTCAAGTTCAAGCGCCTGCTGCTGCCCGCGTGCGTGCCGAAGCTGGTCTACAACTCGATCCTGTCGTGGGTCGCGGGTTGGTACTTCCTGATCGCGTGCGAAATCATCACGGTCGGTCCGGCCAGCTACCGCTTGCCGGGGCTGGGCAGCTTTTTGTGGGAGGCGGCCGAGAAAGGGCGCACGTTCGATCTCGCCGCGGGACTTGCTGACGCTGCTCGCGATCATCGTGGCGATGGATATGATCGTATGGCAGCCGCTCTCGACGTGGGCGGAAAAATTCAAGTACGAATTCGCGGCGTCGTCGGGCGCGGTGCAATCGCTCGGGATGTTCGACGCGCTGTCAGGGGTCGGCCCGGCAGTCACGCGCGCGCTGCGCTCGATCCTGGTGCCTCCCATCAGAATGATCGGCCGCGCGATCGCCGCGTTGCCGCGCGGCCCGGAACTGTCGCCCGAACAAAGCAAGCGCATGGCCGCGATCGTGCGGACGTTGATCATCGGCTCGATCGTGATCTTCCTGACTATGGGCGTTGATGCGCGGCTTCGTCGCGCTGGTCAGGACGCTGTCGCAGCCGTGGCCGCCCGACGCGAAGCAGATTCCCGAAGCGATCGCTGCTCTCCACGCTGCGGATGACGATCGCCTACGCGATCTCGCTGGCATGGACGGTGCCGTGCGCGCTCGCCGCCAGCGAGAGCCCGCGCTTCAACCGCATGCTCTCGCCGATCGCCGAGATCGTCGGCTCGATGCCCGCGACGGCGCTGTTTCCGATCATCGTGATCGTTCGTGATCAAGGTCACCGGCGGGATGAACCTCGCCTCGATCCTGCTGATCCTCACCGGGATGCAATGGTACCTGCTGTTCAACCTGCTCGCGGGGATCAACCAGGTGCCCGAGGACTTGAAGGAAGCGGCGCGCTCGTTCGGCCTCTCGCGGGTCGCGCGATGGCGCAAGCTGATTCTGCCCGCGGTCACGCCGTCGCTGATCACCGGCAGCATCACCGCGTGGGGCGGCGGATGGAACGCGCTGATCCTGTCCGAATATTTCGTGTACAAAAGCCAGACCTACCAGGTGCTCGGAATCGGCTCGCTGCTCGACGCCGCCACTTACAAATCCGGCAACGGCGTGATGATCCTGCTGAGCCTCCTGTCGATGATAGCGGTGGTGCTAACTGTTGAATCGCCTGATGTGGCGGCCGCTTGTACAACCTCGCCACGGAACGATACAGGCTGGACTACTGACGACGAAAACGTGCTCGACTATGTGCGATTCGGACCCATCTGACCCATGGCCTTCCTCGAGCTCAAAAACATCTCGAAAAGTTTTGCGCATGCCAAGGGTATGTTGCAGGTGCTCGAGGACATCACGTTCGACGTCGAGGAAGGCGAGTTCGTCGCAATCGTCGGTCCGTCGGGATGCGGCAAATCAACCCTGCTGCGCATCATCAACGGCATCGTGCCGATGACCTCGGGACAGGTGTTGTACCGCGGACGCCAGGTCGATGGGATCAACCTCGAATGCGCGCTCGTGTTCCAGTCCTTCGCGCTGCTGCCGTGGCTGTCGGTCAAGGCCAACGTCGAGCTGGGTCTCGAAGCGCAGGGACTGCCGCCGGCCGAGCGCGAAAAGCGCGCCGGCATCTATATCGACAAGGTCGGCCTCGACGGTTTCGAAGAGGCCTATCCGCGCGAGCTGTCCGGCGGCATGAAGCAGCGCGTCGGTTTCGCGCGCGCGCTCGCGGTCGAGCCCAAGGTGCTGATGATGGACGAGCCGTTCTCCGCGCTCGACGCCCTGACCGCGATCACGCTGCGCGAAGAGTTGCTCGACATCTGGCAGTCGCCCGACATGCCGGTGAAAACTATCGTGCATCGTGACCCACATCATCGAGGAAGCGATCGAGCTCGCCGATCGGATCATCGTGATGGCGGCGAGCCCGGGCCGCATCGTCAAGGATCTCAAGGTCGAATTGCCGCGGCCGCGCGACCGCCGCGCCGAAGCGTTCAACGCGCTGACCGACAAGGTCTTCTCGCTGATCGAGGAGCGCGGCTGATGCCTCCGCCGGCGATAACTCCGCTGCCCGATTGCCAGTCTGACGATGGTCTTCGGCCTGCTCGAATTGCTCGAGGATCGCGGCGGGCGCGAGGACGGCTACAAAATCGCGCGCGATCTCAATTTCAAATTCGGCGATTTGCTCAAGGTGATGAAGGCCGCCGAAATTCTTGGCCTGGTTTCAACCCCCGCCGGCGACGTCGTGCTCGAACCGCTCGGCCAACAATTTCTCGACGCGAAGATCAACGAGCGCAAGCTCATCGTGCGCGAGCAGTTGAAGAAGCACGGCCTCTTCAGCTACTTCATCCGCCTGCTTCATGGCCAGGAAAATAAGTCGCTGACCAAGGAAGTCGTGCTCGAGCATCTCGCGATGCTGCTGCCGAGCGAAAAGCCCGAGCGTCAATTTCAGACAGTGGTGAACTGGGGTCGCTTCGCCGAGCTGTTCGGCTATAACAAGGACGAAGACCGCTTCTATCTCGACAACGAATAACAGCGCTGCGTGAAAACAAGTAAGGAGAGCTCGAATGGCAACCGACGCTGAAAAAATCGTGACCGATTTCTGCAACGCGTGGCCGCGCAAGAACGTCGATGAGCTGCTCGCGTTCTTCACCGACGACGCGGTCTATCACAACATCCCGCTCGAATCGGCCAAGGGCAAAGACGCGATCCGCAGCGTCATCAACACGTTCCTGCCGATGGCCCGATCGCTCCACTTCAAAGTCCTGAACAGCGCGCGGCAACGGCAACGTCGTGTTCAACGAGCGCGTCGACATCTTCGATCTGGGCAACGGCAAAACGATCTCGCTGCCGGTAGCAGGCGTGTTCGAAGTGACCGGCTCGAAGATCAGCGCATGGCGCGACTACTTCGACATGGCAATGTACACGAAGCAGATGCAGTAGCGCTCTTTTACAGCTCCTCGCGATGGCCCCTATCACTCACGCCATCATCGGCACTGCCGGTCATATCGATCATGGCAAGACCGCGCTCATCAAGGCGCTCACGGGTCAGGACACCGACCGGCTGAAAGAAGAAAAGGAGCGCGGGATTTCGATCGATCTCGGCTTCGCCTACTTCACGCTGCCCGACGAGACCCGCGCGGGCATCGTCGACGTCCCCGGCCACGAGCGCTTCATCCGCAACATGCTCGCCGGCGCGCACGGCATCGACCTGGTGCTGTTCACCGTCGCGGCCGACGACGGCGTGATGCCGCAGACCGAGGAGCATCTCGACATCCTGCATCTGCTCGGCACTCGCCGCGGCATTTTCGTGATCACCAAGGCCGACCTCGCCGACAGCGCGCGCCTCCGCGACGTGCGCGACGAGATCGAGTTGCTGGCAGACGGCACCACGCTCGCCGGCGCGCCGGTGATCGAGGTCTCGTCGATCACCGGACTCGGCCTCGACGCGTTGCGCACGGAGATCGTGCGCCAGCTCGACGGTTTCCAGGCGCGTCGCGCCACCGGCGTCTTCCGGCTCCCGCTCGATCGCGCGTTCGTCATCAAGGGACACGGCATCGTCGTCACTGGGACCGCGATGGGCGCGGAAGTTCGCGTCGGCGACAAACTGCGCGTGCTGCCGTCGGGCAGCGAGGTGCGCGTGCGCTCGATCCAGGTTCATTCGGATTCCGTCGAGAGCGCCGGGCTATGCCAGCGCGTCGCGCTGAATCTAACCGGCGCCGAAAAACTCGAGCTGGCGCGCGGCGACGTGCTCGCCGACGAGCGTCTCGACTCGGCGACCGGGCGTTTCGACGCGTGGCTCGAGATTCGTCCCGCCGCCAAGCGCGCGCTCAAGAACAATACGCGCGTGCGGTTGTTCATCGGCACCGCGGAAACGATCGCCCGCGCGATCGTGCTCGACGAAGCGGGCGCGATCGCGCCCAAGTCCGCTGCCTTCGCGCAGCTCGTGACCGAGGATCCGGTCGTGGCGCTGGCAGGCGACCGCTTCGTCATCCGCGACGAGACCAATTCGCGCACGCTCGGCGGCGGCGTGGTGCTGAATCCGCTCGGCCGCCGCGTCCGCAAACCGGTCGAGGCATACCGCGCCAATCTCCGCGTGCTGAAAGATTCGTCCGGTGCCGAAGCGATTGAGGCACTGATCAATTTGCAGGAAAGTTTCGCGCTCGGTGCGCGCAGAATCGCGACTCTCATGAACATCCCTGACGCCGAGGCGGGCGACGCGCTGCGTCAGGCGCCGCGCTTCGTCAAGCTGTCGGTTGGCGACGAAGAGGCTTTCACGACTCGCACGCGATGGGAGCAGCTGAAGCGTTTCGCCCTCGACGCGCTCACGAAGCATCACAAGGCAGAGCCGCTGTCGGCCGGCCTCGAGATGGAAGCGCTGCGCACGCGGCTGCCCTATGAGATTGGCGCGCGCGCGTTCCGTCCGATCATCGATCGCCTGGGCCACGAATCAGAAATCATGCGCGAAGAAAGCTTGCTCCGCCTGAAGGGTCATAAGGTGCAGCTGGGCGGGGATGCCGAGACGCTCGGCGCGAAAATCGACGCCGCATTGACGCGCGCAGAATTCCAGCCGCCAGACCTCAAGCAGTTAGCGGAAGCATTGAAAATCCCCACCAGCCAACTCCCGCATCTGAGAACCGTGCTGATCGCGATGGAACGTCAGGGCCGCATCGTGAAAATTGCCACCGATCTATATTTCAGCCGCGCGGCCGCCGATTCTGCCAAAGATCGCCTGATCGAGTATCTCGCGACGCATCACGAAATCACTGCTGCAACGTTCCGCGACCTGCTAGGCGCGTCGCGCAAATTCGCAATCGCACTACTCGATCACTTCGACCACAGCGGCGTGACCACACGAGTAGGCGATGCTCGACGTTTGCGCGCGCCCGGTACCTCATTCTGAATCGTCACCTTTCCGGCATCACCATGAACCCGCGCTGATGTATGGCGGCGGCGACTTCGAGGCTTATCCATTCGTCAAAATGGAGTTTCATCATCGTCGGACGCGGAGCCGTTCTCCAACCCGAAATTCTCAGGAGGCTCTTCAACGTCAAAATCCGGTGCCGTTTCAGGTGCTTCTTTTGCGCCGTCGAACTGAACCAATCCGAACGTATTGGGCGCTGGCCTCGTGAAGATCTCACCCTTCCTAACGTACCAAGCCAGACTTCCCGCTAGTCCCGCTTTGCCTACCGGGGTGATCGGTTTCCCAAGAATCTGAAGTAGCTCAGACACGTGGAGGGGCTTGCCGGCAGCGCGAAGAGCGTCTCTAGCTTTCGCGACCGCCGAACCTGCCCGGAGTACCACCTCGGATTCGTCTAGACTCTCCTTGGGCAAAAGCTTCAGGCTCTCCTGAAGTGCCTGAATGTACGCCTTTCCCTCGCGGAGCCGAATCGCGGTCTCCTGTTCAAGTTCGAGCATTTCGTTCTCTTTTCTCTCAATTTTTCGCTCTATTTCTTTGCGAATTCCCATGCCGAGTCTCCTTGGCGAATACCGGCGCAGTCCGTATAGTAGCAATTGTGTGGAACAAAGTGAAACAAGGGTGGCGGGTAAAAGCTACCGGAAAATAACGTGTTTTTTGGACTTGAATTAGTGCGATAAAGTATCAATAAGAGGTACTCCACATGGATAGCGCACCGGCATACGGTGATTTTGCCAAGCAAGTCGAGGAAAAAAGACGAACCGGCAAGGCAGGTGGCCACTACTGGATGGCGCGTGATCTCCAAGAAATCCTTGGCTATCAAAGCTTTGAGAGCTTCGAACGGGTCATTTTGAAGGCGCGCATGGCTTGCGAGAGCGCAGGAGTAGAGCCAGATGACCAATTCCGTCAAACAACGGAAAAGGTTCTCATCGGAAGTGGAGCCGAGCGGAACCGAGGGGATTGGTTCGTTACTCGATATGCCTGCTATCTGATAGCCATCAATGGTGACCCCAGTAAAACTCAGGTCGGTTTTGCACAAACATACTTCGCCGTTCAGACCCGAAAGCAGGAAATCGTCGAAAAACTCAGCGGCATCGAAAAGCGGATAGAGCAGAGGCACCGCGTTACCCAAACAGTTAAAGCCTTAAACAGCGCCGCAAAGACGGCGGGTGTTCAGAAATACGCATTATTTCACGACGCCGGCTACCGAGGCCTATACGAGATGGGCCTCTCGGATATCAAGCGCCGTAAGGGCCTACGCGACAAAGAAGATTTACTCGATCGCGCTGGACGTGCCGAACTCGCGGCAATCGAGTTCAAAAATACACAGACTGAACAGAAGATAATTCGGGATAAAATTGCCGGCGAGTCCAACGCTATTCAGACGCATCGCAGGGTAGCATCAGAAGTGAGAAAGACCATTCAAACTCTCGGTGGCACCTTGCCTGAGAACTTGCCGCCGGAAGAGTCGATCAAAAAAATGGCACTGGTTCAGTTTGAAAGCGAAACCAATTCTTCGATAGTCCATCGGTGACTTGCAATCCCTGCCGCCATCGCTGGCGTTGATTTAACAGTCTGAGCAAATACGCGCGAAGTTGTAGTGAACGAAATGAAGCGCAGTCGCGAAGCGATGATTGTCCAGCTTCTTTGAATGCCCTGCCGTGAGCCGAGTATAGCGCCGCATGTTCTGGCGCATCGTCTGGTTGTGCTTTTCGACATAACGAAGTGTTGATATGCTCGCGGTCTGGATTCCCGCGAATGATCCTTGCTCTCGACGCTCCAACAGACAGACGGACTGTAGCGACCTGCTGGAGCCGCCGGATCGGTTCCGTACATTTTCACTAACATCGCGTAATCAATCGCATTCGGCGAACGCGGCGTCAACCGCGTTCAGATAGCAGTGATAACCATCGGTCGTTAGCTGGATCGGATTTGCGAGCCGTGAGGCAACGTCTTTCATAAATGCGTAGGCGTCCTGCGCTTCGCGGCGTCCGACCAGCCATGAAACCATCAGCTTTGAATCGGCGTCGATTGCGGTCCATGTCCATACGTCACCGAATCCGAAACGCCCGCGAAGCTCTGCCGGTACGTTTTTTTTCTTTGCGTAGCAGAAGCTCCAGATTTCGTCTGCCTGAACGTGCTGCGAAGTGAGGCCGCGCACGTTCTCATCGTGGAAGGCTTCGCACGCTTCGCCCAAATCAGCCAACAGCTTGAGCACGGTATTTTTCGCAACGCCAGTAATGCGCGTGATCGCGTTGATGCCGTTGCCTTCAACCAGCAGAGAAACAATCTGCGCCCGCTGTCCGATGCTCATTCTGTTCATACTGAACAATATACTAGAGCGCTTTTGCATAAGTCAAGGGCCAAGAATAGTTCATCGGCGTCTAGTGTCGTCCGCATAGACGCCGATGAAGCCAAGGAATGTTACGCGAGCAAGTTGATTACTTGCCTCGCTGGTGTCGCTCCCATGGGTGCCAGACCCATCGGCGATCTACAGGCAAACGTCTGCGCTTCGTGTGCGCCATTCCGCCGCACCTCCTCAGAGAGAATATGTGCCGTCTGCCTGTAGGAGCTTGGGGGCCTTGAACGAACGGATCGGAAAGTGTACTTCTAGATCGCTGCTAGTTTGTTCAAGGGTTTTCTGCCCGACGGCGAGGACCACCGAAAGCCACGGGATTCAGCCGTGGCTTTCGGCCCTCAGAACTGCCTTTAATCCCTATTCATTGCGCGCTCCATTTGTTAGCAAATCGGAAACGTGAACCGGCGAAACTGTTGGATGCCCGTTCGTACCTGGCTTTAGCCTCCAAGTGTTCCCGCCTATATTCTCAAAACCTCCGTCCCTTCCTAACGCGACAGCCAAAGATGACTGGAAATGATCCGCTTCACTCTTGTACCCGCCTTCCTTGAGAAGTTTCTCGATTTCCTTGCCGTGTAGCTGCCCGCGTTCTTCGAGTAACGCTTTGGTGCCTTGGGCTATTGTCACCTTGCGAAATCGAAGGGGTCTGGCGATCTTCGGCTCCTCACGATGATCGAGAGAAAGTGTTTCGCGATGAGGGACGGTTGCCGGCATCGAATCCAGTTGCTTGCTTTCGTCCGGTTGCGTCTTTGACACTTTGTAGCCTTTGACTACGAGTCGTTCAATCTCTGAGAAAATTTCGTCAAGAGTGTCGTACAAGTGGCCAGCCATGTGTATCCGCGCTCTAAAGTACGGAGCATCCAAAAAGCCGTCGGCATAAGCATCTAGTAGGTGGATTGCTTCTTTCAGTTCCATAAAGTTTAGCCTCCGACTGCTTTGATTTTAGCCAAAGCAAGCCTCTTCGTCAAACAGATTGGCCCGCCTGTTTGGTAGGCGAATGTTTGGTTGATTGTAAGCACAAACAATGCAGAGTGAAGCAAGATTCACCTAAACTGCTTCTATAGACGCCTACTGACTTTTTCAGTAGTTATTAATGAATAAGGGCGGAAGAAATCATGTCCAATGAAGTGTGGGCTATAAAGCCACCGGAGAAGCCAAAAACGCGGCATGAGGACGATCCTCCAAGTCCTCCGCCGAAACCGATCAACGTTCCAGAATTTCCGCCGATCCAAATAGAAGACGAGCGATAGGAGAAAATGCCATGTCCAAACGAGTCACCGTCGATTTCTCACCAGAAGCGTTTGAAGCCAGTTGACAGTATTTCCAAGAAACTCAGTACATCGAAGGCTGAAGCCTTGCGCAAGGCACTCGGACTCATGAGTTTCGTTCTTGAGGAAAAAAAGAAAGGGGCCAAGTTGATACTGGAAGGACCAGAGCGGGGAGAGCGCCGCGAGATCGTCCAGTTATAAGTTGCCCCGTCAATGAGCGAAGCTCCCCCTCCAACGGATGGCTCCGGCGAGTTTGAAGTAGGACCGCCGGAGCCCCCTGGCACCATTACCGAAAAGGAATCTACTCGAAAGTATCTCGCTTATGGGATGGGCGCTCTGGTATTTCTTCTATTCGTGTTGGTCGCCATTCGATATGTGATGTCAAACTGTGAGTCAGACCGACGCGACTTCATCCATCTGCTCGAAATCTTGCTTGTAATGTACGGAACGATTTTAGGCTTTTATTTCGGGAGCCAAGATTGAATTTTACTTCTTCGTCCAGCGCTTCTTCGCGGCTTTCCGAGCAAGTTCTGTGCGTTTCTTTTTTGAAACGCCCTTCCATCGCGCCTTCCCGCCCTTGAGACCGCCCTTGCGGCCTAGCGCGACCGCGGCAGGGTCTTTGCCGTCGTCAGGCTTCTCAGGCTCTACATCTTCGCCGATGGCTATCTGTAGAACTTTGTGCGCGAGTTGATTAGTATCACGGGGCATGCGAGAGCGCTTCTGCATGTTCCTCACAATATGTGATAGGCGCCTCGATAATCAAGTCCAGTAAGCGAGTCCCCATTGAGCAAGAAAAAACGCACACACAATCAACACGGTAGCGGTCAGGCCATCAAGGGAAAAAATATCATCGGGTCTAAAGAACAGGATCAACCCAACGCATCCGGTAACGCAGCTCACGAAAATGAGAAGCAGACCAAAGACGCGTTCAGGGAAGCTCGTGCCGCCCTCGTAATTTCGGGCATCGCCTTGATAGTAAGCGTTTATCAGGGGTGCATCGCGCAACAAGCGCTTCACTACAGCCAGCGCGCCTATCTCTACCCCGACATGTCTCGGGGAAAAACGTACGTGTTTACCTTGGGTCAGGTAGTTAACTCGGTAGTCTGGATAGTGGATTCGGGGCATACGCCCGCCTACGAGGCTAGGAGCGGATTTAAGATGGATTTCTACGATGGGCCCGATTTCCCGAAAGGCGAAGGTTTGCCGCCCGTTTCGCTCGGAAGTCCAGAAGTGATTTATCCAGGTGTCGATACAAAGCAACCATTGAGTGGAAACAGTCGAATAACTACCACCGGATTTGAAAGATTGCTTGATGGGCAGACGCGCATCTATGTTTGGGGTCTTTTTGACTACGAAACGTTGGGACGAAATGTTTATACAAAATTTTGCTACTACGCCACGTTTAAAAAAGACTTCCCCACGGCCGAATGGATATATGTTCCATGCGAAGAGGGCAACGAAAGCAACTAGAATCAAACTGAACCAGTGCCAAAAAAATAAGAGCAGCCCGCAACCGAAAGAAACTCCGCCCGGCGACCTGAGATCTCGCAAACGTCTGCAGTCAACAAGTTTGCAGACGTCTGCAAAACTTCGGCTGATACCGACGAGTCTCAAACAGCGCTCATCCGCCGATTTCCCGCTGAGCTAGTTCATCAGCAGCGAATAACGCAATTGCGTTCCCGGCTGACTTCGCGGGCGCGATGCGCGACAATATCCGCGATGTCCAAGACCAAGGACAATAATCCCTCGCGGGGCGAGTTGGTTCGCCTGACGGCGCGGTGCAAGGCTGCGGGTTGAGCCGGTAAGCTCGGTCCGGCGGACCTCTCTGCAGTCCTCGCGCGGCTCGATTTGCCGAGCCATCCTGATTTGCTGGTCGGAATCTCGACTGGCGACGACGCCGGAGTGTTCCGTCTGTCCGACGACCTCGCGATCGTCAACACCGTCGATTTTTTCACGCCAGTGGTGGACGATCCTTTCACCTACGGACAGATCTCCGCCGCCAACGCGCTCTCCGACGTCTATGCGATGGGCGGCGTGCCGCGCACCGCGCTCAACATCGTATGCTGGCCGCAGACAGGATTGCCTACAGAGATGCTCGCGGACATTCTGCGCGGCGCCGCCGACAAAGCGCGCGAGGCCGGCGTCGTGATCGTCGGTGGGCATACCGTCGCGGACGAGGAAGTGAAATTCGGAATGGCGATCACCGGCGTGATCGATCCGCGACGAATCGTGCGCAATGTCGGCGCGCAAGTTGGCGACGCGTTGGTGCTGACCAAGGCGCTCGGCACCGGAATTTTGATGACCGCGTTCAAGCGCGACGCGCTGGCCGACGAGCCGTACCAGGCCGCTGTCCGATCGATGACGCAACTCAACGCCGCCGCCGCTTCCGCGATGCTGAAATTCGACGTCCACGCCGCGACCGACGTCACCGGCTTCGGGCTGGTCGGTCACGCGCTCAAGATGGCCGAGGGCAGCGGCGTTACGTTCGTGTTCGAGGAATCCGACTTGCCACTGCTGCCAAGCGTGCTCGAGCAATGCCGCGCCGGAATGATTCCTGGCGGCGGCGAGCGCAATCGCGAGTACTACGCGCCGAGCGTTCGTATCTCCGACGAAGTTGCCGATGAGATAGCGACGATTGCCTTCGACCCCCAGACCTCGGGCGGATTGCTGATCGCGATTCCCGACGAGCAGTCGATTGCGCTGGTCGCGGAGCTTCAGAGTAGCGGGCATCGCGAGGCCGCGATCGTCGGCCGCGTGGTCGCTCGTCGCGAACATCCGATCGAACTGGTGTGATTCGGTGAAAGCTGAAAAAAGGAGGACGCTGATGGATTTCTTCGAAGTCGCTACCTCAACGCCCACGATGCGTCGGTTCCTCGACCGGCCGATTCCCGACGCGGAGCTGATTAAAATCCTCGAAACGGCGAACATGGCGCCGTCGGGCTCGAACGCGCAGCCGTGGGAGTTCGTGGTAGTGCGCGATGCATTGGCGCGCCGTGAAATTCAAAAGCTGTATGAAGCGGTGTGGGTTCCGTACAAGGACAGCGCGATCATCCGCGGCCGTACGCAGCTGTCGCCGCGGGCCGTGAAAGCGCTCAAGACCGGCGACGAATTCGCCGCGCAACTCGCGATCGTGCCGGTTCACGTCCTGATTTTTCTTGATCGGCCGAAGATGCGCGTCGAGCGCGGCAGCGCGGCTGACCTGTTCAACTTCGGCGCGACCTATGGATCTATCTTTCCGGCGATCGAACTGATGATGCTCGCGGCGCGCGCGGTCGGTGTCGGCACTGCGATGACTACGATGCTCACGAGTAAGGAATCGGAGACCAAGGCTCTTTTGGGAGTGCCGGAGGAGTATCAACTGATCGCGCTGGTGCCGATGGGGTATCCGGCGGATGCGTTCAAGCGGCCGATGCGCAAATCGGTGTTTCCGAGGATTCATGACGAGCGATGGGATCGAGGGTGGCGGCCGCGTTCCTAGAGACTCAGCAGCGGGATTACTTCCCTGGCGAATTGCTCGAGCTGCGCGGTGCGTTCTGACGGATGCGTGACGGCGTCGATTCCGATGTCGCGGGCGCCGGCTTTGATGTACTCGCTGATCTTCGCGGCGACGTCGGCGGGACGGCCCAGCGCGCCGTAACGTTTGGCGGCGTCGGTCATGTCGGTTGCGTATCGTTTGCTCAGAAATTTTCCCGCGACTGCGTGGGCGGCTTCGACGCTCTCGCCCAGCGTGCAGAATACCTGGATACAGGTGCCGAATTGCGTAATTTTGCGGCCGGCGCGTTCCGCTTCTTTGCCGATGAAATCCAGGCCGTCGGCGAAGCGTTTGGGCGTGACGACGTAGGGCATCCATCCGTCGCCGTATCGCGCGGCGCGTTTCAGCGGACCCTCGGCGCGTCCGCCGATCCAGACTGGAGGTCCTCCGGGAGTCTTGGGACGCGGCTGCATCGAGATTTCGCCGAAATTGAAATATTTGCCGCGATGCTCGACGCGGTCGCCGGTCCACAGCCGCTTCATCACCTGGATCGCTTCGGTCGCGCGCCCGCCGCGCTCGTGAATCGGGATACCGCAAGCTTCGTACTCGCGCGGAAATTCACCGCCGACGCCGACGCCAAAGATGAAGTGACCGGCGCCAAGCAGCCGGTCGAGCGTCGCGACCATTTTCGCGACAGGCACCGGATGGCGCAGCGGCAGCAGGTAAACGCTGGTGCCGAAAGTAAGTTTGGGTTCGAGCGCCGACAGGTAGGCGAGCGTCGTCAGCGGATCGTTGACCGGCCCGGTGAACGCGACGTGGTCCGGCGCCCACAGGACTTCGTAGCCCCATCGCGAGATCGACTCGAGGCCACGCGTCGCCTCTTCGCGGCTCGAGGTCGAGACCATCGTGCCGAAACGGAGCCGGTTGCCAAGCGGAACTGCGTCACTCATGACGCCGTCATATCACAAAGGTGCACACACGCCGACGTAACGACGCACACCCGTCGCGATCCGAATCATCGGAAGTCGAAACGAACCCCCTTGGCGCCGAAACTCCCCCGCGCGAGCTATCCCTTGGCGACGTTCGAAGCCTGCAAGCCCTTGGGCCCTTGCGCGACCTCGAATTCGACGCGCTCACCCTGTTCGAGCGAGCGGAAGCCTGCCCCATCGATGGCGCTGTAGTGGACGAACACTTCCTGCCCGTCTTCCATCGTGATGAAGCCGTAGCCCTTCTTCGGGCTGAACCATTTGACCGTACCGTTAGCCATTTCCCCCATACCTCCTGAAGGGAACCGGCTGGAGCACCCCCCGCTGGGACTCTGCTCCCGCCATGGACGCCGCTTCCCCTGAGCAGCGCGCGTAACGGCGGGCATATAGCATAAGACGAGGCGCATACCAAATGGGTAAAACGCACGAAACTGCGCCGTAATATGTTTGATGGGCGGGAAGGGCGCGGTGCGGCGGCTAGTATTGCCAGCGCCGAATAGGGCGGGCGTGCATGTGACAGTGGTCAGGAATCTGGCGCATGACGTCGTCGATACCGAATTTGTCAGCGCCATACTTCGCGCGCGCGACCAATGACAGCGCCTCGATCATGAACGCGCGCTCTTCTTCGGTCGGCACTGCGCGATGGTCTCCGAGGACGGCCATCGGCGTGTCGCACGAGTCGCAATCGAGAATTGTAAATTTGAAAGGGTGAACGAAATTGGCGTAGCGCTGGGTGTAATCAGCCAACTCGCATAGTTCGCATTTCGGCATCGCGATTACGTCGTCGAAAATTTCTACGCAGCACAACGCGTCGCGAACCGCGATCGGCTCGCGACGCGTCGATGCGCAAAAAATATCTACTTAGGAGAAGCAGCTGCCGCGGGAGCAGCCATCGCGGGCGAAGCTGCTGCCGCCGGAGCCATCGGCGGCTCGTTACCTTTCATAGCTTGCGGCGACGATTTGTTCGCGGCCTTGGCGGCAGCCTTCGCGTGCCGCTTGCAGCGATAGACGCTCGAGGTCGAGATGCTCAAGTCGGTGGCGATCTCCTTGGCCTTCTTACCGCTATTGACCTCGTTCATCACGGCGTCGCAATCAACTTTGGCAGCAGCGAAAGCCGGTCGTGCACTGGCGGTGAATGCGACCGTCGTCGCGAGCATCGCAGAAGCAGCCACAAGCGCAATTTTCTTCCTTAACATTTCCTTTTTGTCCCTCGTTCAGGTTTCGGATCGTTTCAAACGATGCACAGTATTCCAAAATGCACGCCGCATCAAAAGGGGGTGAGAAGCTGGTTAAGACTTCAGTTTGCTGAATCCTGGGAAGGATGGTTGGCGCTTTTCCTGTAAGGCGGCGACGCCTTCGGTCAGGTCGGCGCTGAAAAATCCCATCATCTCGAGCGCCAGCGATGCGTCGAACGCCGGGCCGGCGACGCGCAGCCAGTTGTTGAGCGAGCGTTTGGTGAATCTCACCGCCTGCTGCGGACCGCGCGCGAGCTTGCGCGCGACTTCCATCGCCTTGTCCATCAGCTTATCGGCGGGGACGCACAGACTGACCAGCCCGATACGCTCGGCCTCCTTGCCGTCGATAAAATCCGCGGTCATCAGGTAGTACTTCGCCTTCGCCATCCCGCATAGCAGTGGCCATACGATCACCGCGTGATCGCCGGCCGCGACGCCGAGGCGCAGGTGACCGTCCGTGATGCGCATCGACTCCGACGCGATGCTGATATCCGCCATGAACGCGACCGCCAATCCGGCGCCGACCGCGACACCGTTGATCGCCGAGATGATCGGCTTGTCGAGATTGATCATGTTGTAAACGATGTCGCCGGCTTCCTTCCACGCTTTGCCGATGTTGGCCGCGCTCGCCGCCATATTCTGAATCATCTCGAGGTCGCCGCCGGCGGAAAATGCGCGCCCCGCACCGGTCACCACGATGACGTTGGTCTCGTCGTCGTCGGCGATGTCGAGCCAGACCCGGCTCAACTCCCAATGCAGGCGGTTGTTGGTAGCGTTTAGAACTTCAGGACGATTGATCGTGATGAGCAGGATGCCGTCGTCCTTCCGCTCGAACAGGAGATGCTGATACTCGCCGTACTTCATGATCGATCAGCCTTTGTAAATGTCGATGACCTTGCCCAGCAGCGCGATCGCTTCAGCCTTCGGACGCTGAAAACTGTTGCGCCCGATGATCGAGCCGTAACCGCCGCCGTCATTGATCCCACGGACGGTGTTGAGCAGCGAGTCGTCGGTTTCCTTCACGCCGCCCGAGAAAATGACTATTCGGCGGCCAGCGAACGCGGCCTGCATGACGTGTTGAATGCGCGCCGAGAGCGGTTCGAGCGGAATCTTCTGGGAGTCGTAAACTTTTTTGGCCTCGGCCTGTTCGATGAACGCGGTGGGCGGCTTGACCTTGATGATATTGGCGCCGAGTTGCGCCGCGATTTGCGCCGCGTACGCGACCACGTCGAGCGCGGTCTCGCCCTGCTTGCTTATGCCGGAGCCGCGCGGATACGACCAGATGACGAGCGGCAGGCCGTTGGCCTTGGCCTCTTCACCAATTGCGCGCGCCTCTTCGTACATCGACTTTTCCTGTGTCGAGCCGGGGTAGATCGTGAGACCAACCGCGGCGGCGCCGAGCCGCAACGCGTCCTTGACGCTGGCAGTCATCGAGGGCGCCGGATCTTTTTCGTCATTGAGAACGTCGTGATTATTAACCTTCAGGATGAGCGGAATCTCGCCCGCATATTCGGCGACTCCCGCCTCGAGGAGTCCGAGCGGCGCCGCGAACGCGTTGCATCCGGCGTCGATTGCGAGCTGAAAGTGGTAGCGCGGATCATACGCCGGCGGATTCATCGCGAAGCTGCGCGCCGGACCGTGCTCGAAACCCTGGTCCACCGGCAGGATCACGAATTTGCCGGTGCCCGCGAGCTTGCCGTTGTTGAGCATCCGCGACAGGTTGTTGCGCACGCTGCCGTTATCGGAATCGTAGTAGCTGAGAATCTCTCGAACGCGCTTGGTCATCATACCTTATGGTCTCCCTTCGGGAGTGTCATTGCAGTTGCATTTCTATATCACAACATCGCGGCCGCATAATGGGCTGCGCCGAGCAGGCCGGTGGCTGGATTCAGCGAGACGCGGACTTCGATCCGTTTCAAAATTTCGTTCAGACGCCCCTTGGCCAGAAATCCTTTCACGAACGCACCGCCGGTCAGCATCGGCAAAATTTTCGGCGCGATCCCGCCGCCGAGATATACGCCGCCGAGCGCCAGGACTTTGAGCGCGAGGTTGGCGGCCTCGGAGCCGTAAATATCGCAAAACATGGTGAGCGCGTGAACGCATACTGGGTCGCGTCCCGCCAGCGCCGCCTCGCTTACCGCGGCCGACGGATCGCCGGATGCAATCTCTGCCTTCAGCCAGGCGGGCTCTTCGGCGTGATTCTCGCGCCGCAGAAAACTGTAGATGTTCCAGAGTCCCGGACCTGACAGGACGCGTTCGTAGCTGACGTGTCCGAATTCCTCGGTGAGGAATCGCAGCAATTCGATCTGTTCTGTGCCATGCGGCGCGAAATCGCTATGCCCGCCCTCGGACGCGACTGCGTAATATTTGTTTTCGTCACCCTCCCAGACCAGCGCGGATTCGCCGAGACCGGTGCCTGCCGCGATCACTGCGATGTTGCCGTGTTCGGGTGGATTCTCCGCGCGATGCAAAACCGCAAATTCACTGGGCTTGAGATGGACCATGCCGTAGGCGATCGCCGCAAGGTCGTTAAGCAAGCGAACCGGAATGCCGTTCAGCGCGCGCGACAGCAATGCGTTGGAGAGTTGCCATGGTACATTGGTGGCGTGTCCGCGGCCGTCGATTATCGGACCGGGCACACCGATGCATGCAGCATTCACCGACACGCTTGCACCAAGAAAATCCGCGCAGACGGCTTCGAGGCTGTCGAAATCCGCGGTCGCGTAGCGATGCTCGCGCAAGAGTTCGAGAGTTCCTGCTGAATGCTTGAAGAGCCCGAGTTGAGTTTTGGTTCCGCCGACATCGCCGGCCAGGATGAGCCCATCCATGGGAACCTCGCGAGCGCTAGCCTTCGACGTTGAACGATTCGGCCAGCGCGACTTCCTCGGCGCTGCCGATGTAAATCGGATGCCGCTCGTGGATCGCGGTTGCCGCGATTTCGAGAATCCGATTCTTGCCGGTCGAGCCACGGCCTCCCGCGTTCTCCGCGAGCATCGAGAGCGGCGCCAGTTCATACATCAGGCGCAACTTGCCCTTGGCCTTGCCGCCCTCTGCGACTTCGCCGGGGTACATGTAGATTCCGCCTTCGAGCAGGCATCGATGGAAGTCGGCCGCGAATGCACCGCAGTATCTCAGCGAATAGCTAGTTCGTTTGTCTTTGCGACTAGTAATATGCGCGAGGAACTTGCGCGCGCCGTCGTGCCACTTGCTCGCATTGGCCTGGTTGACGGCATAGGTAGTGCCGTGCATAGGCATCTTCACGTTTTCTTTCCACAAGATGAACTCGCCGAGCGTGCGATCGAGCGTGAAAACGTCAACGCCAGCGCCCGCAGTATAAACCAGCTGTGCCGCTGGACCATATAATATATAGCCTGCGATGAGTTGCTGCGTTCCCGGCACCAGGATGTCTTCGATTCCTTGGCCGTGCCCGGGCGCGCGCTTCTTGACCGCGAAGATAGTGCCGAGCGAACCGTTTACGTCGGTATTAGATGACCCGTCGATAGGATCATAGAGTATGCAGTAGCTATTGTCGCGGCAGTTGACTGAGTAATGGTGCGGCTGGTCCATTTCCTCTGAAATGAGACTGCATACAGGGTAGCCGTGCTCGAATGCGTCGAGGAAAACCTGGTTGCCCCACTCGTCAAGCTTCTTGACCTTCTCGCCCTGCACATTGGTCTCGCCGGTGTAGCCGAGCTCGCCGCTGAGACCCGCCGCCGCGAGTTCGCGCGTGATGCGCTTGGCGATCAATTCGATCCGCTCCATGATCAGCGCGAGGTCCGCAACCGCGATCGCAGTCCCGCTCTTGGTCATGATGTGCCGGGTGAGAGTGATGCCGCCGCTCATCTGATCTCCTGCTATTCCTTAAAGCGTTCGCCACGTGCGGCCGTCGGCCGCGATCATCAGGGCTGCTTCGAGCGGTCCCCACGAGCCTGCCGCGTAGATTGGAGGATCCATTGGCGACTGCTCCCATGCGTCGAGAATCGGTTGCACGAACTTCCACGCCTCTTCGACCGTATCGCGCCGCATGAAGAGCGTCTGGTCGCCGACGATCACGTCGTTGAGCAGCGTCTCGTAGGCTTCGGGCGTCGAGGTCACGTAATGGAAATCGACTTTGACCTGCTGCAGCTTGGTCGCCGAGCCTGGCACCTTCGACATGATGTGCAGCGCGAGGCCTTCGTCGGGCTGAATTCTGATCGTGAGCATGTTGGGCGCCAAGGGTGCGCGTGGATTTGCGTTATACAGGATTCGTGGCACGTTGTTGAAGTAGATCGCAATCTCGCTCGAGCGCTTGGGCAGCCGCTTGCCGGTGCGCAGGTAAAACGGCACCCCCGCCCATCGCCAATTATCGATCCAGCATCGCAGCGCGACAAAAGTCTCGACCTGCGAATCGGGCGCGATGTGCTCCTCCTCGCGGTATGCTTTGACTGGCACCCCGCCGATCAATCCTTCACCATACTGGCCGCGCACGACTTTTTTCTCGAGGTCCTCGTCGCCGAGCGGCCGTAGCGCGCGCAGCACGTCGAGCTTCGCATCGCGCATCGACTCGGCGCCGGTGGTGTTGGGCGGCTCGGTCGCGATCATGCAAAGCGTTTGCAGCAGATGGCTCTGCACCATGTCGCGCAGCGCGCCTGCGTGATCGTAGTAGGCGGCGCGCGTGCCGACGCCCTCGGCCTCGGCGACGGTTATCTGCACGTGATCGACGAAGCGCGCAGTCCAGATAGGTTCGAAGATCGCGTTGGCGAATCGCAACACCATCAGGTTCTCGACGGTCTCCTTGCCGAGGTAGTGATCGATTCTGAAAATCTGGCTCTCGTCGAAATGGCGGGCAAGTTCGGCGTTGATTTCCGACGCGCTCGCGAGATCGGATCCGATCGGCTTTTCGACCACGACCCGGGTAAACGGATGCCCTCTGCCGGGCGGATGAATCATGCCCGCGGCGGTCAATCCTTCCGAGCAGGTGTCGATGAAGGCCGGCGGAATCGCGAAATAGAATGCGCGATTGCCCTCGGTGCCGCGCTCGGAGTCGATCGACTCGCATCGGCGGCGCAGGTTCTGGTAGTCGGCGGCCTCGGTGAACGAGCCGCGATTGAAATGCAGCATCGGCGCGAACTTCGCCCAGTGCTCTTTATCGACCGGGCGGCGCGAGAACTGCTCGATACCGCTGAGCGCGAACGCGCGATACTTTTCGTCGTCGAGATCCTCCATCGAGAAGCCGAGAATCGCGAACTTGTCGGGCAATTCGCCGTCGAGCGACAGGTTGTACAACGCCGGTATCAGCTTGCGATGACTCAAGTCGCCGGCGCCGCCGAAAATCACGATGATGCACGGCTCGTACTGATTGCGTTCCTTGACCGGATGCAGATGATTGAGATCAACGCTTCGGTTTGCAGCCCACAGCCATAAAAAAACCTTTTACCGGTGCTCGCGCACTTATTCCTTGACGACGCCGTGTCCGCCGAACTCATCGCGCAGCGCGGCGAGCAATTTCTCGCCGAAAGTTCCTTCGCCCTTGTCCGCGCGCGATCGAAAGCGCGTGAACAGCGCCATCGTGATCACCGGCATCGAGATGTTTTTGTCGATTGCGTCCTGCACCGCCCAGCGGCCCTCGCCCGAATCCTCGACGTAGCCGCGGATTTGCTTGAGCCCCGGATCTTTCTCGAGCGCGTTGGCCGTCAACTCGAGCAGCCACGATCGCACGACGCTTCCTTGACCCCACAAGTTGGCGATCTTCGGCAAGTCGAACTTGTAGTCCGACTTGTGCATCGCCTCGAATCCTTCCGCGTACGCCTGCATCAGCCCGTACTCGATTCCGTTGTGGACCATCTTCACGTAATGACCCGCGCCATGGCCGCCAACATGATCGTAGCCGTCGGGCGGCGCGAGCGTTGTGAAAATCGGCTCATAGCGTCGATAAATTTCCTTCTCGCCGCCGACCATCAGGCAGTAGCCGAGCTTGAGTCCCCAGATGCCGCCGCTGGTGCCGACATCGACCAGGTGCAGCTTTTTCGCGGCGAGCAGTGCTGCGCGGCGGACGTCGTCGTGAAAGTTGGTATTGCCGCCGTCGATAATCGCGTCGCCGGGTTCGAGCAATTCCGCCAGTTGGTTAATCGTGGTCTCGGTCGGATCGCCCGCCGGCACCATCACCCACACGCCGCGCGGCGGTTTGAGCCGGGCGACGAGTTCCTTCAGCGAGCCGACGCCGTCGGCGCCGAAGGTCGAGACTTCTTTGCGTTTTGCATCGTCAATATCGAACGCCACGATCTGATGGTTGTCGCGGCGCAACCGCTCGACCATGTTCATGCCCATTTTGCCGAGACCAACGAATCCGATTTCCATCCAGCGTGTTCCCTCTTGGCAGATGACGATTCGATCCGAAATTACAGCCGCGCAGCAGAGTTACGCACCCGCGCACGCCTCGGCAATTGACTCCCCGGTGCTCGGTCTAGGCTATTCCAACATACCGATTGTTCAAAGACCGCGCCGAAACCGCGCTTCTAGTGCGATTTTATGTCGTCTTCGAGCATCAGGTTGCGCAAGTCCTGGCGCTGGAAAATCGCCGCGACTGAGCGCGTCAGCGCGACCGACAACACCTGCCCCGGCTCGTCGTAGATTCCTGCTTCGTCCTCGGATCCGAGGCCGAAACTCCCGACCGGCGGGTCGTAGTAGGTATCGTTGGTGCTCCCGGTCCAAAATGGGACGCTGAACGGCGGTTTGTAGATCGAGATGTCGAGCACGAAGTCCGCGACCGTCCGCCAGATTGGACCGTCCTGGCCGCTGGCGCGCGACTTCTTCACCCAGCATCGGCGAATCTTGCTCTCGAGCACATACTCGGTGTTCTTCACGCCGGGCTTGTAAGTGACCTCGGGCGACGATGACGCACTCATCCCGGCCTCGTCCGCCGAGCGTCCGATCGCTTGCTGCAGAGTCGGACCGAGCGGCGAACTGTATAGTCGCTTGGTAACGTTGCTGGATTGATCGACGACGACACCGATCGCCGGATTGCCGTTCAGCGGCGCCGCGCCGGTAGTATCGCGCGCGTCGGCCGGCATCAGGATCTCGATGGTCTTTTTCGGATAACTGTTCTGGTATCCCTTGACCTGGTACGGGTAGTACTCGAGCGTCTGGACCGAGGTCGTCGGCGCCGCGGCCGTGCCGCCGCCTTCATTGACCGTCGAACATCCCGCCAGCAGCGAAGTTGTAATCGAAGCAATTGTGATGAGGAGCGCGAGTCGGATTCCAAAGGTCGGCTGGCTCCCCACGATTCGGCCGGCCTCCTATCGCTGCGCCGCCTGGGATCGCTCGCGGAAGAGAAACAGCGTGCCGCCCACCTCGAGCCGGTCGCCGCTCTTGAGCGCATAGCGGCCCGCCACCGGCTGTCGATTCACGAATATCTGGCCGCCGGTCGGACTGATGACAAAATTTTTGCCCTCGCGCCTGATTATCGCGTGACTCCCGAGCACGCTTTGATCGCCGAACAATCCGATATCGCTTTCCTCGGCGCGTCCGATAATCGTCACGCCCTTGAGCAGCGGATATTCGCGGCCCTCGCGCGCATTGCGGCTCTGGCTGCGCACCACCATCAGCCAGCCGCGCTTGAGCAATTCGCCGACCAGTCCGATGAAAAATCCGATCAGCGCGCCAAGAATAATGATCGCGATCGCGCGTCCGAACGCCTGCGGAAAGGTGGTCGTCAGACTCTGGTAGAAAAATCCGCCGAGCGCGCCGCCCAGCACGCCGCCAATTGCGCCATTGCGACGGCGCGCCGCCGATCCCGACGCCGATCCGACGCCAAGTCCGACCGCAATTCCAAGCACGCCCCATCCGAGGATTCGGCCGTTGAGGCCGCCCAGAATGTCGAATGCCAGTTCGCCGATGATCAATCCCGCCGCGCCGCCGATTGCGCCGATAATCCCGCCGAGCACGAATCGCCGCGCCGCCTGGCGGATCTGGCCGACGCTGAGCGTTTCGATCGAGGCGAGAAACGCGCTGATCAACGCTCCGATCAAAGCGCCGAACAGGATATCGCGGCCGTAAACCCAGCGGATGCCGAGGATTGGCTCCGCGAGCCCCCACGCGGCGAAACCGCCAAGCGCGCCGGCAGCAGCGTAGAAGAGAAGTTTTTCCTGTGAAACGTTACTTGCCATCTGTGTTACTCAGCATTGCGCGTGAATGGGTCAGGTTCAAGATCAATTCGATGAATAAGACGCTGTCATGCGCCGAACAGATTCACGGGGTCAGGTCCACGTCGGGCAGAAACAGCGGCAGGCCGCAGGTGCCGCATTGCTTCGAGAAGACCCCCCACGGTGCGCCCGAGAAATAATTCTCGCCGCATCGCGGGCACTTGTAGGAATAGAGCTTGCCGAAATTGAGAATACTCAGGATGAGTGCAATGCCAGTTCCTGAAATAGCCCATTTGAAGATCGTGAAAACGATGTCGCGGTAGCCGAGGTAGTACGCAATCGCAGCGCCACCGAGCAAACCCACCAGGAATGCGCACACGAAATAGAACTGGCGTTGCGCGAGCGCCATGCTCGCCAACTCTGGCGCGATCCTCCGGCGTAATGATCGGCGGTTTCGGCGGCGGGATCCCCGCATCTTCGAGCAGGTCCAAATCAAGGTTCCTTTCGCGCTTGTTCAGAATAACACACGCTTTCGGTTGTCAGTGATGGGCTCGGAATCGCGCGCATGCGCGAAGAACCTAACCCCTAACCCCTTCCCGAGCGGGAATGGGAACCGGATTTGAGGCAACTATTCCGCCCCGTCCTATCCCCCTCACCCCCTTTCCCGCGGGCAAGGGGGAACAGAAAGGATCGTGATCTGATCCTAACCTCTCCTTGTCCGATGTCCGAGGAGAGGTCGGCGAAAGCCGCGTAGCGGTGTCGCCGGGAGTGCTGCAGCGCCCGATAGCTCACCAACCTCGACTCGTTTAATCTGGATGCGGAGAGACGAGTTTCGCCGCTCGACAGCAGCACAACGAGCGTCGGTGATGTGGCGCGCGTTGCACCTCTCCCGTCGCTCACCTTCGGCTCGCGCCGACCTCCCCTCGGACAAAGGGAGGTTAGGATTTCTTCCCCCAAAAACTTCTAACAGGGACGAAGTCCCGCATCTTTCTTTCCTTTCACTGGGTGCAGGGGTCACCCCTGCCGAAGGAAGTTTGAAACCCACCGCGGGTTTCAAATTTAATGATTAGCTCCCTCAGTTCGCAGTCGTGACCCAGGTGCCGCGCTCGCCTGATGGGGTCGATTCGAACGTGCCGCTTATCTGATCGCTCCGGCGCTGGCCTTCGAAGTAGTAGGTCTCGGTGCCATACGGGACCTGGAACTGCAGATGGTCGCCGCGCACGAAGCCTTCGATCGGCGTCATCCCGAAGCCCGACTGATGGATCACCAGCTCGCCATGCAGGAAGCCGTTGGACTGCGGCCGCAGTCTCAAATCCATCTCGGGATTGCCGCCGCTGCGCAGCCCGCTGATAGTGCCCGACGCGATCGTCGGCCCGAGCAGTTGCCCGACGAGGTCGAGCCGCCGCCGCCCACCGTGCTGCCGATTGCGCCGCCGGTGCCCGGATACGACGCGTACGGACTCGGGTTGGCATCGGCCAGCACTTCGAATTTCTTCGCGTCGAAATACTGGCCGTTCAAATAAAAGTTAACCGTGTACGTGCCCGGCAGAAATGCACCGCCGCGCGAGTTGCCGACGCGTCCGCTGAAAGTCACCGACCGCATGTTGGGCGAGACCGGCTGATAGTCGTTCACGCTGCCAAGCGTGCGGCCGTCCGGCCCGATATACGCCGCATCGACGCGATACTGCGCAGGCTCCAGCTTGTAGAGCCGGTTTTCGAAGCTCACCTGCCATCCGACGAACAACACCTTCGACACGTTGAACGAGTCGGTCGCGCCGGACAGCGCAGTGCCGGTCTTGGTGGTGTTGAGAAAGTTGATACTGCGAAGCTGCAGCGGCTTGGCGCGACGCTCATCGATCATCGCGAGCTTGCGCGCTTCTTCGTCGCGCTTGCGCTCTTCTTTCGCCGCCGCCGCAGCCGCCGCCTCGCTCGCGGCAGCCGCATTCTTCGCGCTCACGTCCTGATTGACGATGAAACTTTCCTGCGTGAGCATCTTGTCGTCCGAGTAAAGCGCCACCTTGTAAGTGCCGGGCGGCTTGTCGGTCATCGTCGGCATCAGCGCGACGCCGCTGAAGTCGGCGGTCTTCTGCGCAGGCCCGACGAACATCTTGGTGTCGCTCGACGCGATCTGAAGTCCGTTGGGATCGTAGAATCGCGCCTCGACTTTTTCGTCGCGCCCTTCGAGTCCCGCGAGCAGGTTCTTGAACGTCGCGGTCCACTTGAGGTAGCGCGCGTTGGTCAGTTCGGTGTCGTTGAATTTCGATTGCGGCGGCGCCAGCGCATTGCCCTCGCGAGTCGAAAGCACCAGCGTCATCGTCGAAAATTCCAGCGGATTCTCGCGCGCCTTGGCCAGCAACTCCTCATGCTTCCACGGCAGCCCGTCGAACAGCGGCTTCAGTCCGAGCCGCTGCTGGAGTTCCGGATTCGAATAAAGGTAGGTCCCGCCGAACGCGGCGCCGCCGAGCACCAGCAGGAAAATCACCAGCCCGATCGACCGGCTGAGCCGGCTGCGCGGCTTGCCGTAATCGATCGGCGGCTCGTCGTATGCGAATTGTTGGTCGAGCTGCGACAGGCCGCCGGTTCCGCTGGTCGAGCTGACGCGCGGGCTGTCGAGGCCGCGCCCATAGAGCATCATGTCGCGGAATTCCTGGACGCGCGCCGGCCGCCCGTCCATCTCGTACGCCAGCGCCGTGATCGATCGCGCCCGCCAGGTTGCTCGACACATCCGGACGAAGTTCGCGCACCGGCGGAAAACTGAACGGCGGGAATTTCTCGGGATCGCGCCCGGTCAGCACGTAATGGAGCGTGGCGCCGAGCGAATAGATGTCACTGCGGGGGTCGGCTAGACCCTGGTATTGCTCCGGTGGCGCGAAGCCCAGCGTGCCGATCATCGTGCCCTTGCGCGCCGCCTTGAACAGCCGCGCGATCCCGAAATCGACGAGCACGACCCGCCCGTTCGAGTTGAGCATCACGTTCGACGGCTTCATGTCGCGGTAGATTATCGGCGGCAACAGCCCGTGCAGGTAGGCGAGCACGTCGCACAGCTGGCGCGCGATGTCGATTACGAGGCCTTCGGGCAGCGGCGCGCCGCGCACCGCGAGATCCTCTTCGAGGTTGCGCCCCTCGACGTACTCCATCACCAGGTAATGGCGGTTGGCGAGCTCGAAGCGGTCGGTTATCGCGGGAATCGCCTGATGCTTCAGTTGCGCGAGGGTGTCGGCTTCGCGCGCGAAATATTCGTTGGCCTCGATTCGCTGCGCCTGGTCGATGAAGTGATCGACCATCTCTTTGATCGCGCACGGACGATTCGCCAGCCGCTGATCGCGCGCGAGATAAACCATCCCCATCCCGCCGCCGCCGATCAGCCGGTCGATCGCATAGCGGCCTTGCAGTATCGTGCCCGGCGTCGAGCGGTCCCGTTTGTTGCGGCGTATCTTTGGGCGAGGTTGCCATTCTCTAATCAGTTAGAAACAGGCGCATCGTCCGCGCCTAGCTCGCATAGATTACAATCACTGAAATGTTGTCGGTACCACCGCCGGCGTTGGCCGCGACGATCAATTCGCGCGCCGCGTCGTAGGGATCCGCGTTGCGCCCGAGGATGTCGCGGATTTGAGGATCCATCGACGTGCGCCGTCAGCCCGTCGCTGCACAGCATCAGCTTGTCGCCGCGCTTCAGCTTGACTGCGACCGCCTCGGCGCCGGCCGGTCCGCTCTGGCGCGCGCCGAGCGATCGCGTGATCACGTTCTTGTGCTCGTGCGTGTGCGCTTCCTCGGCAGTGATCTGCCCGATTTCGACCAGCCGCTGCACCAGCGAGTGATCCTTCGTCACCTGGCGAAGCGTCGCGCCTTCCATCACGTAACCCCGGCTGTCTCCGACCCACGCCACCGCGGCGTCAGTCGGCGTGACCAGCGCGCATACGCCGGTCGAACCCATTCCGCGCGACTCAGGATGGCTCGCCACATACTCGATAATCTTTGAATTCGCTTCTTCGAGAGCGCCCGTTAACAACTCCGCTGCGTTTTCAGCTTCTCCACGTGCGGCATCGAGCCGGGCTTCAATGTAACCTCGGATCGTCTGGACGGCAATTGCAGAAGCGACTTCGCCGGCCTCCGCGCCGCCCATCCCGTCGGCCACGACGTACAGATAACTCTGCGCCGGTTCGACCATCGACTCGCGCGTGTACTCGACTGCGAGCACCGAGTCCTCGTTATGCTCGCGCACGCGGCCGACGTCGGTCATCGCCGCCGCGCGCAGCCGTATCGAGCCACCGAGCGCAATCAGCTCAGCCTTGAACGCGTCGATCGTCGGCCAGCGGTCTGCAGGATTGAAAGCGATCGCGCGGCGAATCGCTTTCTCGAGCCGCGGCGTAACGACGTGCGGCGGATAAAATTGGACCGGCCCCGCCTCCTCGCGCCAACTCTCGCTCGGAATTCGCGAGCCCGTGAGCCAGGTGTAGAGTATGCCGCCGGCGGAAAAAATATCCGCGTGCTTATCGACCCGTTTGCCGCGATAAATTTCGGGCGCGGTGTAGCCGTCGTTGAAAATAGGCTCGCTCTGCAGCTCGTTATCGTTGCTCACATAGTCAAGGCCCGTCAACTTGATGCGCCCGTCTTTGGCCAGCGCAACCGATTCCGGGCAGATGTCGTTAAGACGCAGCGCCTTGCGATGCACAAACGAAATCGCCTGGCAAATTTGCACCGCCGCCGCGATCGCCTCAGGCTCGCTCATCTTCTGTGAACCGCGGCGGATCGGCTTAAGTTCCTCGTCGGTGTAAACCAGGTACACGCGCCCGTTCTCGGCGAATCCTTCGGTCGCGCGCTGAAACGCGGGATGAGTGATCATCTGCGAGAGCGCGAACACGCGCCCGAAGACCTCACCGAGATCCTCGCCGAACGCCGGTGACTCATCTTCGTGCGCGCCGTCATCGCTCGCGGAATTGTTTTGAGATTCGGCCAGCGCCGCCGCTTCCGCAGCTTCGCTCTCTTCGTCTGGCGACGCATCCTGCGCGGCCTCCGCCAAGGCAGTAGCGCTTGGACTCGCGTCCGCTTCGACCGCTGACTGTACACCTTCGCCGCTCGCCGACGCATTCAGCGAACCGCTCGAGGCTTTAGGCTGAGCGGGCGCCGACGCGGTCCCGTTGGTTTGCGCGGGCAGTGGTTTCAGTTCCGCTGTTTTCGCACTCGGACCGTTCGGATCTTCTGTGCGCGACGGCGCCGGCTTCGGCGCTTCAACAACCGGCGCCTCTTCAACGACTTCTTCCGCCGCATCAGGGCCGAGCCGCTCGCGCAATGCGATCGATTCGGTCTTGCCGTCGCGGACGCGTTTTGCGCTGTAGCGATTTTCTATCGACGTCTGACTCGTCAGCGCGACGATCTCGATGCCGTTTTTCAGTGATGCGCCCGCTGCCAGCGGGGTCGGACGCGTGGGTGACGATTGCGCTACCGATGAAGCTGCCTTGGACAGGCCCTGGCCGCATCGATCGCAGAATTTCGCGTCATCGGGCGCTTCCTGGCCGCATTCGGGACACCTGATCATGCGCCGCTAGCCTCTTCGAAACTGCAATATAGCACCACCGAGTACCACCTGGTCACGATCCTTCAATTTGTAGAGCTGGTCGCGTCCGAGCTTGCCGCTGCCCGCGATGTAGGTGCCGTTCAGACTGCCAAGATCGCGGATGAAATAGTCGCCGCCGCGCAGCACGATCTCCGCATGACGCCGCGAGACCCGATCGCCGCCGTGGGCGAGCTTTTTCAGATCAATATCGAGCTTGTCGGCGGCTTCCTTCGACCGTCCGATCACTGTTCGCATTCCAAAAATGCCGAACTCGAGATCGTCGCCGCGCGAGACCAGCTTCGCCGGAGCAGATGACACATCGACTGTGCCGTTCTGGCTGTTTCCAAACAGCTCGCCCGCGCCCGAGCCGGTCGAAATCGGCGGCGAATATTTTCGCGACGAAGACGCACGCGAACCAGTCCGCGATTTCGTGTCAGCCTGATCCGAATCGCGCTTCGAGCCAATACGCGACCCGTACGACGACGCGGCCATCGCCGGTTTCAGCTCTTTGGTCTTCGCGGTCGATGACGTATTCGGCGCGTCGTTCCCCGAATTTGCCGACAGCGCCTTGATCCGGCGCTCGATAATGTTGCGCGCCCTGCCGGTGAGCTCGATCGCTTTCTTGATCTCCTGTCCGACGATCTTCGCCGCCGTGCTGCCGGCGCTCGGTGTGACGCCGCCGCTTTTGATTCGCTCCGCGATCGGATCACTCAGCACGATCGTCGGCATCGAGGAGGCAGCCGGCTTCGATGACACCGACGACTTCCACGCCGACGACGCCGGTACCGGGCGCGAGATTACCGGTGCGGGCGAAGGAGCAGGCGCACTGTTCAGCACTACAGTCGATTGCGTGGAACTCGGACGCGGCGCGCTCGCGCCGATACCGCCAGAGAGTCCCGCGCTCGCGCCGAGTTGCCCCGATCGGTTCTCCGGCGGCGGCTCAGGCAGCGCGCGCTTCATCTCTTTTGCCGACGCCTGCCGCTTGTTCACGTCCTGTTCGAGCGCGCGCATGATTGCGTCCGCGGTCTTGATCGAAACTTCCGGCGCGAGCGCGCGCAGCGGCGGAAAGCTGAACGGCGGCTCGAGCTGCGGATCGCGTCCGGTCAGCAGATGATGCATCGTGGCGGCCAGCGAATATAAATCCGAGCGCGGCTCGACCTTGCCCATGTACTGCTCGGGCGGCGCGTAGCCGACCGAACCTATTTGCGTGCCGCGACCGCCCGGCGGCAGGAAGCGCGCGATTCCGAAATCGATCAGCATCGCGCGGCCGTCCTTGTCGATCATGATATTGCCGGGCTTCAAGTCGCGATAAATAATCGGCGGCTTCTGCGCGTGCAGGAAATCGAGCACGTCGAGCATCTGCCGCGCCCATCGCAGGACGCGATCCTCGGCGATTTTGCCCTTGGGCCCCAGCTTGTCGAGCACGGCCTGCAAATCGCCGCCCGCGACAAACTCCATCACCAGGTATTGCCGCGAGTTCTCGGCGAAGTGATCGATGAGCGTGGGGATCCCCGGATGCGACAAACGCGCGAGCACGTTGGCCTCGCGCGTGAAATCCTCGATCGCTTTTTTCTCCTGGATTCCGTCGCCGACGATCATCTCCTTGACCGCGACCGGACGGTTCGCCAAACGGGTGTCGTTGGACAGGTACACGCGGCCCATCCCGCCGACACCGAGCACCTTCTTCACGCGGTATCGGCCGTCGAGAAGATGTCCCTCGGTGAGTTCCTCACCCGCATTCATGGCAATTTTCTACAACCCTCCTCAACTTCCGCGCACGCAGCGTACTTCCCGGCGCGACTGGAGGGGACAAACGGCGCTCAAGAGATCGGTTCTACCACCAGCTTTAAAAACGTTTTTCCGATAATCACTTCGTCACCCGACTTGATCTCGGCCGGACTGCCCGGCGAAAGTCGCGGCTGACGATTCACATAGGTGCCGTTGAGACTGCCGATATCCTCGATTGTGATCTTGCCGGCGTCGATACGAATCAACGCATGCTTGCGCGAGATCTTCGCTTCAGGATCGTCGGCGTCGAGATCGACTTCGGGGAACGATCCGGTTTCAGGATCCCATCGACCGACCAGGTTGTTGCCGTCTTCGAGCGGGAACTCCTGGCCCTTGCGTCCGCCGCGAACGACCGACAGCTTCGCCTTGAACGGCGCGCCAGCGGCGGCAGTTGAGGGCGCGCTCTCAGGCGCGGCCTCGGGTTTGATCTCGCCAGTCGGCGCATCCGATTTCGGTACTTCAGTAGTCGGCGTTTCGCCGTCGGGCTTCGCATCGGCGGCGAGCGACGGGGTTGCTTTCCCGTCGATACTTTCGGCGGTCGGCTCCGGCGGCGTGGTCTCGGTTGCAGGAGCAGCAGCAGGCGCCGCAGCGGCGGAACTGCCGGACGCTGCCGCGAGCTTGGCGCCGCATCCGTCGCAGTAATCAAGTCCGTCCATGTTTTCGTAGCCGCATTCGGAGCATTTGATCATGGTCTTCTAAGCCCTCGCAGGTGAGTTCGAAGTATCGATTCCGTACTGTTCACCAAATCAGTTCAATTACCGTCTTTATTCTGGAATTCCTTCAACGCTTCCGGGTCGAGCATCTGGGTCTTGCGCACCACCGCCTGCGCTTGCAGCAGGGTGGTCTTGGCCGCCTTGGTCTGCAGCGTCTGCGTCTTCTTGATCTGATCGATCAGGCCCGACAGCGCCTGCGTCGCCTTGACGTTGCCCATCCGCTGCGTGCCCTGCAACGCGTTGCCGAGCAGCCGGGTCGCGCGATCGACGTTGCCCGCTTTCAGCTCTTCTTCCGCCTTCGACTGCAGCTTAGCAATCGAGACCTGGTCCACCAGATTCATCACGCGCCCGTTGCGCTTGCTGGTCAGCGTACGATCGAGCGTGTAGTCAACCGTCAGATCGCACTCGACGGTTTTTTCGCTGCCGCCCGGCACCTCGTAATGGAACGTGCTTTGCAGAATTCTGACCTGCCCCGGTTTGCGCGGCGGCAGCACCAGCGTCAGCAGCACCGAACCGGGCACGCCCGCCTGCAGGTCGCCGATCTCGTAGCCGATTTTGCGATCCTCGCCGACCAGCGGCGTGCCGAGCACGTAAATTTCCGGCGACGCGCGAAACGCCTCGCGCACCTGCACGCCCTGCGACAGCGTCACCTCGATTCGCCCGTTGCGCAGGCTGACCGAGCGCAGTCCCTCGAGCTCGTCTTCGAAAATACTTGGAATCTCGGCCGGGTCGCCGATGAAATGATATTTGCCGTTGGAGTCCTGCGCGAGCCGCTGCAGGAGTTTCTCGTTGAACTCGACGCCGACGCCCATGGTCGAGAACGAAATCTCGCCGCGATTCTTTTCGACCAGGTCGATACACGCGGTCTCTTCGTAAGTCTGGCCGTCGGTGAGCACCAGCACGCGGTTGAGACGGTCGGAGGCCAGATTTTTCTTGACCTCGTCGATCGCCGCGCGCATGCCGAGCGCCATCTGGGTGCCGCCGCCGATTTCGAGCAGGTCGATATCGTCGATCGCCCGCTTGACCGCGCCCTTGTCGCGCGCCGCCTCGGGCGTGATCAGCACCTTGGCCTTATCGGCAAAAGCTACAATCGAGACCTTGTCGTCGGCGGTCAGATTGTCGGCCAGGAACTTGACCGCCTCGATAACGAATTCCAGGCGGCGTTCGTCGTACATCGAGCCCGAGCGATCGATCACGACGCCAAGATTCAGCGGCAACCGGCTACCGCTGCCCGCGCCACCTTTGCCGCCGGCGACAGCCTCGAGCAGGACGTAGAGTACGAAGTTTTCCGCGCTGGAGAGCACATGTTCGCTGCTCGCCAGTGCGTCGAAGCTAAGATCGGCCATTCGTCAATCTCCCAGAATCAATTGTAGATTTAAGCCGCGAGCCTTGGCAACCGACCCATTAGAATATGAACCGCGCACGGGTAAACCAAGCCCCTAAGTAGTAATCCCGTAACTATAAGGACGCTATCCCGGTTAATATCGATACACCCAGTACCGTTACAGAATTAATATAGTGCCTAAACAAAATTCGGCCAGCGTCGTCGCAGATAGGGAGAATGCCCGTGAATAATGCCACCAAGCACATCCGCCACGGCGTCGGCAGCGTCCGCCCTTATCTGTACGGCCGCCTCGACATGCTGGAACTGGTGAAGCGGGCCTTCGGTGCGGTGGAACTGGAGCGCCTCGAAGTCGGCAAGGGCTTTCACGTCGAGGCGAAAATCGGCGACTCGATGGTCGTGATGGAAGTCAGCGACCCCCCGCATCCCGGCGGCAAGCCCGCCTCCATATATGTGTACATCGACGACGTCGATGCCGCCTACCAGCGCGCGCTCGCAGCGGGCGCAACATCGGTCGCCGCGCCGGAAGACAAGCCCTACCAGGAACGCGCCGCCGGCGTGAAGGACAGTTTCGGCAACATCTGGTGGATAGCGACGTACACGGGGTGAAGTCGTGAGGTAAAAATCTGAATCTCGCGCTGGATGCGAAGAACCTAACCCCTAATCCCTTCCCGAGCGGGAAGGGGAACCGGATTTATTTTACTGAGAGCAAAATGGCGTCCTCGCCATTTTGCGATTTCTTCCCACTGGGTGCAGGGGTCACCCCTGCCGCGGAAGCGTGAAACCCGCGGAGGGTTTCACATTAAATAAAGTGATTTCCCCTTCCCCTCTCCGCGCTAGATGCTTCCATCGAAAAAGCGTAAGAGAGTAAGCGCTATGTCTTTAAGAGGTAAATGCGCTATCGCCGGGCTCGGACAGACCCGGATGGGCAAAAATTTCGATCATCCGGGACCGGTCGGCTTCGCGGCCGAGGCTGTCAATCTTGCGCTCGAGGACGCCGGCCTCCAGCGTTCCGATATCGACGGCTTGCTCGTCAACCCCGGGATTTCCTGGTTCCAAAATCCGATGGCGTCCACGACGCTGCAGAATGCGATGGGTATCCGCGACCTTCGCCTGACTGCGACGATGAACCTAGGCGGCGCAACTGCGGCCGCGATGGTCATGCATGCGGCGCAGGCTATCGACGCCGGCATGGCTGAAGTGGTTGCGTGCGTATTCGCCGACGCTCCGCTGCGTCCGCCTTCGCCGAACAAGGGCGATGCGTCAGGATCGGCCGCTTCTTACGGATATGCCCAAGGCGTCAACGCGCATTACGGCCTGTTCGGCGTCAACGCCCAGTATGCGTTCGTCGCGCAGCGTCACATGTACAAGTACGGCACGACGAACGATCATCTCGGCGCCGTCGCCGTATCGGAGCGCGAATGGGCCAACTTGAATCCTGCCGCGCAGTTCCACGACGCGCCGATGACGCTGGCCGACTACCACGCCTCGCGATGGGTGGTTGAGCCGTTCCATCTCTACGACTGCTGTCTGGTTTCCAACGGCGGCCTCGCGGTTATCGTGACCTCGGCCGAGCGCGCGAAATCCCTGAAGCGCCCGCCCGTCTATATTTTGGGGATGGGGCAGGGTCATCCTGGCGGCGACCCGCTCGATACACTGGTATCCGGCGCACCAATCGCCAAAGAAACCGCCTTTAAGATGGCGGGAATCAAGCTCGACGACGTCAATTTCTGCGAACTCTACGACTGCTATACTTTCACGGTGCTGGTCACGCTCGAGGACTACGGCTTCTGCAAAAAAGGCGAGGGTGGCCCGTTTGTCGCCAGCGGTGCAATCGGACCCGGCGGCAATATGCCCGTCAACACCGGTGGCGGGCAGTTGAGCTCGTTTTATATGTGGGGGATGACGCCGGTGGCAGAGGCGGTCGTCCAGATGCGGGGTGAGGGAGGGAAGAGACAAGTGCCAAAGCACGACATTGGACTCGTTTCCGGCAACGGCGGTATCCTTGCCACACATTCGACGCTGGTACTCGGATCGCAGCCATAGCATTAGCGATCAGGCACGCTATAGCTATATTTAGCATCGCACAGTGTGCTTAAATCATTTCAGCCGGCGGATCGTCTAAATTACATATAAGCCCAACTACGATGCCCGAAGTCAGCAAACCCATCCCGGCCATCACCCCCGACATGCGCGAGTTTTTCGACGGGGCCCGCGCCGGCCGCCTGATGGTCCAAAAGTGCGACAATTGCGGGACGCTCCGATTCCCCGCCCACGATCTCTGCTCGAAATGCAACTCGACGGACTCGCGATGGGTCCCCGTCAGCGGTCGCGGCGAGGTCTTCAGCTTCAATATAATGCATCAGCTCTATCATCCGGGGTTCGCCAAAGAGGTGCCGTACGCGGTGGTGATGGTCGAGCTCGAAGAGGGCTGCAAATTTGTGTCGAACCTACTCGGGGTCAAGCCGCACGAGATCAAATGCGGGATGCCGGTCGAGGTCACTTTCGAAAAACTCAGCGATGAAGTCTCGATGCCGAAGTTCCGGCTCCGTGCCGCGAAATAATCCGTCGAGACTGAACAATTAGGATCAAGTAATCAAAAATGGTTTCGCTCGATAAAAAATATTTCCAGCGGCTCATCGAGAGCTCGCCGGACATCATAATTGCGGTCGATAAAAGCGGCACCGTGAACTATTACAACGACGGCGCTCGCACCAGCCTCGGCTACAGCTCCGAGGAAATCATCGGCGAAGGATGTACCCGCATCTATAAGTCGATCGACGAGGCGCGCCGCGTGATGAAGGCGATGCGCGAGTCGGCCGACAAATGTCAAATCACTAGCTTCGAAACCGAGTTCCGCAACAAGGCCGGCGAACTTATCCCCGTCATGATCACCGGCTCGCTCATCCACGACGACGACGGCAACGAAATCGGCTCGATCGGTTTCGCCCGCGACATCCGCCGCCTCCGCCATGCGCAGCAGCTGGCGACCGCCGGTGAAATCGCGGTCAGCCTCGCGCACGAGATCAACAATCCGCTCGAATCAATCACCAACAACCTCGAATTGCTCTCGCAGAGCCTCGAGACCCATTTGACCGACGCCGAAAAAGTGGTCGAGAACGAACGGCTCGACTCGATTCGTACTTCGCTGGAGCGTGTGCAGGCGATAGTCCGCCGCCTCGACGAGATGACGCGCAAGGGCGAGTACGAAACGCGCGACTACCTCGCGGGCAAGCGGATGGCCGACCTGGCGCCGCGCGACGATGCCAAAGTCCCCGCGCGCCCGCATGACGCGCCGCATACGGATCAATCGCCGCTGGCCGGGATGTCGGTGCTGGTGCTCGACGACGATACCGCGGTGGTCAATTCGATGGCGGACTTGCTGCGCGCGGAAAAATGTATCGTGCACTGCGCCACGCGGCCCTCGGCGGCATTCGGAATCCTGCGCAACGTCAGGCTCGACGCGATTATCTCGGACGTCGTGATGCCCGAGATGGACGGTTACGATTTCTATCTCAAGGTCAAGGAAGACATGCCGCAGTTGCCGGTAATCCTGATGACCGCGTACTACTACGACAAGGATCACATCCTGAAGCGATCGCGGCTGCGCGGTCTGGAAGGCGCGCTGTTCAAGAAGCCGGTAAATCCCGGCAAACTGCGCGCGATGCTATTGCAGTTGCGCCAAAAAGCCGCCACCGAAAAAGCCGAAGCCAAAGCCGCCGCACTAGCCGCAAAATCCGCCGCCCCGGAATCCACCCCAAAACCAGTCCCCCAATCCTAATCCAATTCGAAAAAATCTTGTCCCCCCGAAAATCCGGTTCCCCTTCCCGCTCGTCACCCCCAACAATCTGGTTCCCCTTCCCGCTCGGGAAGGGGTTAGGGGTTAGGTTCTTCTCCGCCTCAGAATGTGCGGATTCGCAGGCTTCTCTCTGCTAGTGGTATCCCTTCATGAAATCGCGCCGCCCAATATCCCGCATCACCAAGCGTCTCGCCGCGCGCCCCTTCCCCATCATCGAATATGATCCTTCCCCCACCGCGATCATCGAACCGCGCCGCGTGTACAAGCGCATCGACATACCCAAACACTGCGTGCTCTGCTTTTTCCAGGACGTGATCGACGACCTGGTCCTCAACGGCGGAGCGCGCGAGATCGATCACGACTTCAGCGAAGTCGGCCGCCATCCGATGTACGAGGTTGAGATTGACGGCAAGCGTCTGGCGGTCGTGCACCCGAGGGTCGGCGCCGCGATAGCGGCTGCGATGTTCGATCGGCTAATCGCGCGCGGTGCGCGCAAGTTCATCGCATGCGGCGGCGCGGGAGTGCTCGACTCGAAGATCGCGGTCGGCCATATCGTCGTGCCGAACTCTGCCGTCCGCGATGAGGGCACGTCGTACCATTACCTGCCGCCCGCGCGCGAAGTCGCGCCGCATCCGCGCGCCCTGGCGGCTATCGAAAAAACGCTGAAGCGAAACGGTGCCGATTATATCGTCGCGAAGACCTGGACCACCGATGGGCTGTTCCGCGAGACGCGCTCCCGAATGCTCGCGCGCAAGCGTGAGGGATGCCTGACGGTCGAGATGGAAGCGGCGGCGTTTTTCGCCGTCGCACAATTCCGCCGCGTCCAGTTCGGCCAGATTCTCTACGGCGGCGACGACTTAGGCGGCGACGCCTGGGATCATCGCAACTGGAACCGCCATCAAATCCGCGAACGCCTGTTCACGCTAGCCGCCGAAGCCTGCCTCAGCATGTGACACCAGTCACGGCGCCAGCGTGATCCCGAACGGACCGCTGCCGGATTTAGCCGGACTCTCGGTCGCAACTGTGCCGACGAAACACGGAGGACCGGGGGCTGCGGAACATGTGGGACTCAGCGAGAACTGGCTTACCGTTCCGGCGTTCTGATTGGTGGTGTAAAGGAACGCGTTCTGCGGATCGACAACCAGCCCGGTAGGCGCATTCAAATCGCCAGTTCCGAACTCGACTGGCTGCGATGCAGTGCCCGGAATCGTAAGCAGGAACGCCCACAGGCTCGAATTGCCCTGATTCGCTGTATAAACGAAATTGCCCGAACTGAGGGTCGCATACCCGATCCCGATAGGCACGTTACCGGTCGTATTGGACGGTACCGTCGGACTGGCCGCCAACGGGTTGGTTTGTATTATCGACAGCACTCCTGCATTTAGATCTGTGACGTAGATGAAGGTTCCGGCGGGATCGATCGCGATGAAGCCCGGGGTGCCGCCAGGTAAGCCGAGGTTGGGAACTGATCCTGTTTTGGTAAGAACGCCATTGGAGCCGACCGAGAACGAATACACCAATCCGGCCCCGTGGTCCGCGACGTAAACGATCGTTCCCGCGGAATTGACCGCGATCCCAAATGGGCTTCCGAGTCCGGTCACCTTGGAGCTAACCTGCTTAAGCTGACCGGTGCTGCTGTTAATCGAGTAGGTCGTGACGGTTCCCTTGTTTGCGCCGGTCACCCAGAGAAACGTCCCAGCGGTGTTGATCGCTAGTTCATCGGGTCCCGACCCGCTCCCATTGCTGATGGACGGCGTCGGGAGCGGAGTCAGCGCGCCGGTGCTCTGATTGACCGAGAACTCGTAGATATTGTCGTCACTGAGATTCGCGACGTAGAGAAAGTTGCCGTTGGGCGACGCAACCACACCGCGCGGCCCATTTTTAGCGCCGGCCTTCACCTGCGGATTCGTAAGCGTGAGCGCTCCGGTAGAGGTGTTGCGCGTGAACGACGACACCTTGCCGTCGTTGTAATTAGTCACGAACGCGAGCGCGCCGCTGCCAGGGGACGCAGTGGCTGTAGGGGTTTTGGAACCGCCGCCGCCACCGTGGACCTCCGGGAAAAGTCCGCTGTTGCTGTTGCACGACACCGTATTGAGCGTCGCCGCGATAACCACCACCGCGGGAATCAGCCGGATGATATTCCTGAGCTTGATACTTCTCGATGAACCCAGTCGAATTCGTTGCGGTGCAGCCATTCGCTCCCCTTCCCGGTCATTCCGGCCAAAAAAACAACAGCGAGTTAAATATCACAATTGGTACGCCGCGTAGAACCGAAAGGTTTCATCCGCCGATCGAACCGTTGCCGCCGCTCCTTGACAGCGGACCGCGTTCGGACGGAAACCGACATTGATGGATATCGTTTTCCGACGTGCGACTGCCGCCGACGCACCCGATGTCGCAACGGTCTATATCAGTTCGCGGCGCGCCGCCGCCCAATGGCTGCCGACGGTCGGCACTGACGACGAGATTCGCGCCTTCGTCGTCCATCAGATGGTGCCGGAACGCGAGACCTGGATCGCCGAGGACAGCGGCCGAATCGTCGCGCTGCTGACGCTTCACGGCGACGACCTCGATCAGTTTTACGTCGCGCCTGATAAGCAGCGGCGCGGCGTCGGCGACGCGATGCTGGCGCATGCCAAGCGTCTTCGCCCGGCGGGCCTTCACTTATGGGCGTTTCAGCGCAACACTCCCGCGCGCCGTTTTTACGAAGCGCGCGGATTCATCGCAAAGAAATTTACCGACGGCGCCACCAACATGGAGCGCGAGGCCGACGTGCTCTACGAATGGACTCCCTGAATATCTGAAATTTCCTCCAAGGAGCTGATGCGATGGCAACCAAAATCGATCTCAACAACGTTCCTCGTTTTTCAGAATTGCCAATCAAGCCTGACAAGCCCAAAGAATCGTCGTGGGGCGTGTTCGGCGACGACGACGAACTCGGATGCCTGAATTTCCTGACGCCCCAAGGCGTGATCGACGCGGCGCGCCTGGTGCGCAAGGGCTCGGTCTTCCGGCTCGATACCAAAATCAACTACGCCAACCCGCCGCTGTTCGCGCGGCGTCCGGCCAAGCACAACATCATGAGCTTCGAGAGCTACGGCCTGCTCGGTTTCGACGACTCGCTCGACAGTTACAACACGCAGGAGGGCAGCCAATGGGACGGCCTCGCGCACGTCGGCAGCCCCCGTTACAAGGCATTCTACAACGGCGTGAAATCCAGCGAGATCAAGGACGGGCCGAGTGGACGCCTCAGTATCCACAAATGGGCGAACAAGTTTGTCGGCCGCGCCGTGCTGCTCGACGCGTTTCGCTACCGCATCGCGCATGGCCGCACGATCGATCCGCTCAAGTCGGAAAAATACAGCCTCGACGATTTGAAGGAGACCGCCGTCGCGCAAGGCGTCGAGCTCAAGCCGGGCACCATCCTGCTGATTCGCACGGGCTGGATGCAGGCGTATCTCGCCGCGTCGCCCGATGAGAAGGCCGCGATGGCGCCGCTCGAGGGACTCAAGGCTTGCGGCATCGAGGACAGCAGCGCGATGGTCGAATGGTTCTGGGATCATCGCGTCGCGGCGGTCGGCACCGATTGTCCCGCGGTCGAGCCGTGGCCGTGGGATTTCAAGAACGAGGGCGCACTGCATTACCGGACGTTGTGCCTGTTGGGCCTGCCAATCGGCGAGCAGTTCAACCTGGAAGAACTCGCGGCAGATTGCGCCGCCGACAAGCGCTACGAATGCATGCTGGTATCAGTCCCAATGAACCTGGAGGGCGGAATCGCATCGCCACCAAACGCAGTCGCTATAAAATAAACGTAAGGAACCGGGATTCTTCGCTTCGCTCTGAATGACACAAGGAAAAGAACCTCAGAGCAAAAGGGCGTCCTCGCCATTTTGCGATTTCTTATCACTGGGTGCAGGGGTCACCCCTGCCGAAGGAAGTATGAAACCCACCGCGGGTTTCATATTTAATAAAATGATTTACCCTTCCCTTCTCGCGGCGCGCGCGGTCTCGACGATCGCGATGCGCACCGCATTTTCCATTTGCGACAGCGCCATGCTGGGCAGGCTGCGATGCCGTCCCGCCTGGCGCGCCTCGTACGGCAGATGAATAAAGCCCACTGGCACGCCGAGTTTGCGCCGCAGATTGTGAAGCGCCGCGTACATCAGCGAGTTGCATGCGTACGCGCCGGCTGTCAGCGACACGCTTGCGGGAATCTCTTTGCGATCGAGTTCGCGGATGATCGCGCGCAGCGGCAGTCGCGAGAAGTAAGCGTCGGGGCCGCCGCGAACGACCGGCGTGAATCCAGGGTCGCCGCTTATTGCGAGCGCACCGCGTTCATCAGCGAGATTGATCGCGATTCTTTCCAGTGAGATCGCCGGCCTGCCGCCCGCTTCACCGAGTCCGATCACCGCGCGCGGCCGATAGCGCACGATCGCGCCGGTAATTCGCCGCGCCGCCTTCGCGCATCCAACCGGCACACGCACCGACTTTATCTGCAAGCCGCCAATCACGTCGCCGTCGAGCCGCCGCGCGATTTCCCACGACGGATTAATCCGCTCACCGCGAAACGGCTCAAACCCGGTAAGAATCAAAATCGGCATCGATCAACAATTTGGTTCCCCTTCCCGCTCGGGAAGGGGTTAGGGGTTAGGTTGTGAGGTTCAAGCAGCACTCAATTTGAGCTCTTGCGCCGCGGATGTTCTCTCGGCAGGTCGTCGCGATTGCCCCATTCTGCCCATGACCCGAGATAATTCTTGACCCGCGGATAGCCCGCGATTTTCAGCGCCAGGTACGCGTGCGCCGCGCGATAGCCGCCCTGGCAGTACGGCACAATCTCATTGGCGGGATCGAGTCCGAGCGCTTCGAACTGTGCGCGCAAGTCGGCGGGTGATTTCACGGTGCCTTCGGCGCCAATCGCCGCCGTCCAGTCCTGATGCACTGAGCCCGGAATCGCGCCGCCATGTTTCGCGCGCACGCGCTCACTGAAATATTCCGCGTCGCTGCGCACGTCGAAGATTTGCACGTCAGGACGCCCCAGATGCTCGAGCAGATGCGGATACGTCGCGAGAATTTCAGCGCGCGGATTGAGCTGGAAATCCGAAGGCGCGAACTTCTCGACGTTTGTCACCAATGCCTCGCCGGTCGCCGCCTTCAGCCCGCCGTCGAGCATTCGCGACGCTGGATGTCCCGCGTATTCGAGCGCCCACTGACCACGCGCCGCGCGCATTCCGGATTCGTTCTCGTAAAACACGACCGTCTCGCGCCCGCCGATTCCAAGCGCCGAAAATATCCACTGGAGCTGCGCCCCGAATTCCGCGATGCCGCGCTCGGACGTATCGGTATGATGAAACGGAAATGGATCGAAATGCCGCGCGCCGCGCAGATGTCCGGCGTGAAAATCCTTGACCGGCCGCGTGTCGATGAGGATCACACCGGCGTCGTCGCGATGCTCCCGGAGCCATCGCGCATCAACAATTTTTTCAGAATCCATTTTTTCAGGTTCCATTGTCTCGACTATCGGTCTATCCCGACCGCTTCACCAATAGAGCGAAATCCACCGCCGCGGAGCAAGTCCGCCAGCCCCAACGTGATCCTCTCCACCGCCCCGGGCCCTTCGTAGATGAGCGCGGTGTAAAACTCGACCAGCGACGCGTAAGTAAGTCGCAGCCCGGGTCTCGGCTAATAGTAGAATGCGTGTTTTGCTTCATCGAAGCCGGGGGTGGATCCTGCACGTGGGGAAGCAACCTTTGCAAATGGCTCCCCCACTTCTGCGCAATCCTGGTCGCTCAGCTTGCCGGCGCTGAACTCCCCGGCGATCCTGGTCAAAATGAAAAATCTGCGCTCGGGCGATTGATCGTCGCCGAGCTTGAACATCGAAGCCGCGTTCTTCGCCGAGCCGACCGCGTCTTTTTGGTCCTTGGGAATTCCGTCAATCTGGAACATCTTGCAAAGCGATGCGATTCCGTCCTTGCGATCATTGTCGGTGAGCGGACCTTCTGAACTTTGTGGAGCCGCGCTCTGATTCGAAGCGCCGACGCTGCGCAGAACCCCCCGCATGAAGAAAAAAATCAGAAGCAACACGACCACGCCCGCAGCGGCGCGTCCCCCTTTCTGGCCGGCGGATAGCTCGCTCCACGGAAGCAGCTCGATTCCGCCGCCATTGCTCTTGCCATCAATTGGCGACGGCGATCCGGGCGGCTTCGCGGGCACCAACGAAGCGGCACAATAACCGCAAAATGCGGCGCCCTCGGGGTTCTGCTTGCCACATTGCCTGCATGCGGGCATTCAGGTCACCTTAACCTACTGTCGCACAACTTTTCACGTCAAAATGTATATTGCAGTATTAAAACTACACCGGAATGGCGCAGAGTCAATATAGCAGGCTGTGATGCGCCAAGTCCAATTCGCGAGGCCACGTTGCTTAGTCGCGATCACTTTCTGATTTGCCGGACGCCCCGGACACTTCTGCGTCCACTTACGCGCAGCTGGGTCGGCAAGTAATCCAATCCCGGAAGGCCGCCGGAGTCAGAACCGGCACTACGTTCAGATGCTTCCCGATTCAAATCGCCCCCACCTATCTGTCGATTCCCACCGCCTCACCAATAGAACGAAATCCACCTTTGCGGAGCAAGTCCGCCAGTCCCAACGTGATCTTCTCAACCACGCCGGGACCTTCATAAATGAGCGCGGTGTAAAGCTCGACCATCGACGCGCCGGCGCGGATGTGCAGCCACGCATCCTCGGCCGTCGCGACGCCGCCGACGCCGATGATCGGGATTTTCCCGCGCGTGTGCGTATGGATGTCGCGAATCAACTCGCGCGCGCGAATCAACAGCGGCCGGCCGCTGAGTCCGCCCGGATGCGGTGACGTGACGCCGAGCGCCTCGCGCGCGACCGTCGTGTTGCACGCGACGATTCCGTCCACGCCGATCTCGAGCGCGGTTTCGCAGATTCGAAACAGCTCGTTGCGGTCCAGGTCGGGCGAGATTTTCACCAGCACCGGACGCGGCGACTCGCCGGCGTCTCCCAGCATCGCCGCGAACAGCTCGGTCATTTTCTCGGGCGATTGCCAGTTCCGCAGCCCCGGCGTATTCGGCGAACTCACGTTGATCACGATGAAATCCGCTATCGGCCCGAGCCGTTTCATCAGCGCGCTGTAATCGGCGGCGACCTCCTCCGGCGGCGTGTTGCTGTTCGGCCCGAAGTTGAGCCCGAGCCGAATCTTGCCGCCAGCCTTGCGCATCCGCTCGATCCTCGGCGCGACCGCCTCCATCCCTTCGCTGGGAAATCCGAGCCGGTTGATGAGCGCGCGGCGCTCCGGGATGCGCCACACGCGCGGGATTTCATTTCCCGCCTGCGGACGCGGCGTAATCGTGCCCAACTCAGCGAAGCCGAAGCCAAGCGTTTCCCACGCGCGAATCGCGATTGCGTCCTTGTCCATTCCGGCCGCGAGCCCAATCGGATTGTGAAAGTCGGTACCCCACAAGTTGATCGCGAGCTCGGGGAGGTCGCGCGGCGGCGTAAACGGCGGCATCAGCGAGAGCGTCCGCAAGGTCAGGCGATGCGCATACTCGGCATCGAGGGCGAACAGACACGGTTTGAATAATTGCCGATAGGCGGCATCGATTGCGGAAACAGCGCGCATGGGGGTCGAAGAGGCAATCTTGCAATGATGCGCAGCCAGCGCAATCGAAACGCATGGTGTGGATTAACCGCACGCGGCCCTGATGCAGTCGCGCCGCGGCTTGGACTAAGATGAGAGATGCTGGCGGCGGCGAGCGCCCGGCCATTTGCGGGAGGGGTCAGGAGAGCGTGGAAAATCAGGCGAAAATGCAAGTCAAGTTGATCGACTACGCGCAGCAGCCGCTGGAAAAACTCTACGCGGCGTTCCGCACCTGCTATTCCTCCGACACGCCAATCGAAGTCTGGGAAAAAATCCGCTCCGAGAAAATCACCCACGACAAAATTCGCGAGTTCATCACCGAGCGGCTGAAGACCGGCCATGCCTCGCCGCTCGAGCAGATTGTTTTCTGGTTCGGCATCGCCAACGTCTCGCGATCGCTGTCGCATCAGTTCGTACGTCATCGGATCGGCATCAGCTTCGAGCAGCAGAGTCAGCGCTACGTGAAATTCAAGCAGGACAAGCTCGCATTCGTGCTGCCGGATTCGTGGTCGCGCGCGGGACTCGAGGATGAATTCTCCGACCTGCTTTCGAAGACCTCCGAGCTCTACGCCAAGGCGCTGAAGGCCGGGATTCCGGCCGAGGATGCGCGCTTCGTGCTGCCCAACGCCGCGCCGACGAATTTTCACGTGATGGTGAATTTCGCCGAGATGCTCCATATCTGCGACCTGCGTCTGTGCCTGCGCGCGCAATGGGAAATCCGCCGGATGGTCGCGATGATGCGCGCGGAGATCCGCCGCGCACTGCCGGAAATCGCCGTCTTCCTGCAGCCGAAATGTGGCGAAAACCGGATGGGCTATTGCGACGAGTCGCTGGACGAATACAAGAAATGCCCGCTCAGCAAAGCCCGCCCGCACAAATCAAGCCTGTTCGAGCTCTACGAAAAATTCGGCAGCCGCAAAGCCCAGGCGCTGGGTGAAGCCGAGTATCGGGCGGTAGAAGAAGTCGAGCAACTCTAGTTTGCCGGAAAGTGAGTGACGATTCCCAATCAGCCAGGCTGAACGACGCGATCGCGGCATTCAATCGAGGCGCGTACTTCGAAGCCGCCGAAATGTTCGAAACTGCATCGCACTCGGCCGATGACGATCTGAAAGGTCTAATCGTCGCGTTCAATCAAATCGCAGCGGCGCTCCATCTGCGGTTCGAGCGCGGCGGTCGGCAGGCCTCGATCAACCTGATGTCGCAAGCGATGATCGCGCTCGACGACATGAAGCCCGCGCGCGCCGGGGTTGACGTCGAGCGGCTATGCGCGGAACTGGCGGCCTACACCGAAGAGGTGCGCGCGACTCCGCGCGACGAGCGTGACGGCCTCAAGCATCGCGCCCGAATTTTCCTGGAACGCCGCCGCGCCCCGAAGATCAACCGCCTCTAACATTTCCTAACCTCCCCTTGTCCGAGGGGAGGTCGCCGCGCGCCGAAGGAGCGCGGCGGGAGAGGTGCAACGCCCGACACGCCACCCACCCCAACTCGTTTTAACCGCAGTTCAAGTCACAAGGTCCGCGGGTGTCTTTTGCTATACAATCCGCGGGAGCGATGAACATCACCCACGAGCAGATCGCCGACGGCCTCAAGCGGGCGCGTTACGTCACCAACGAGCGCGTCGAGACCGCTATCTTTCTCGCACTGACTCTAGAAAAGCCGCTGCTGATAGAAGGTCCCGCCGGTGCGGGCAAGACCGAAGTCGCCAAGGTGCTCGCGGAAATTCTCCACACCGAGCTCATCCGGCTGCAATGTTACGAGGGACTCGACGAGGCGCGCGCGCTCTACGAATGGAATTATCAGAAACAACTTTTGCGCATGCAGGCCGACGAGCAGCAGGGCCTGCGATGGGAAGAACTGAGCGAGCACATCTTCTCGCGCGATTTTTTACTCGAGCGCCCGCTGCTTAAGGCGATCACTTCGCCGAGCCGGGTCGTCCTGTTGATCGATGAGGTCGATAAGGCCGACGAAGAGTTCGAGGCTTTTTTACTGGAGCTGCTTTCCGACTTCCAGGTGAGCGTTCCCGAACTGGGAACATTGAAGGCGCGTGAGCGGCCCGCTGTGATCCTGACCTCGAATCGCGCGCGCGAACTCTCCGAGGCGCTGCGCCGCCGATGCTTGCACTTGTTCATCGATTTTCCCGGAACCGAGCAGGAGCGGAAGATTATCGAGCTCAAGGTGCCCGAGCTCGACGCGAAGCTGGCGGCCGAAGCGGCGCGGTTTGTCGGCGCGATTCGCAAGCTCGGACTGCGCAAACCGCCGTCGATCGCCGAGACGCTCGACTGGGCCCGCGCCCTGGTGCAGTTAGGCGTGCGCGAACTCGACACCGACGCGGTGCGCACCGCGCTCGGCGTACTGCTCAAGCACGAAGACGATCGCGCGAAGGTAGAATCCAAAGCCTCGACGCTCGCCCCGCACCGTAAATCCGCGACGTAGATCGCGATGGCGCGGCTTCGCGATCAGCTCGTCAATTTCATTTCGGCGCTGCGAGATGCCGGCGTCAGAATTTCGGTTGCGGAATCGATTGATGCGATGAACGCGGTTGCGGCCGTTGGGCTCGAGCGCACGCTGATGCACGAGGCGCTGGCCGCAGCCTTGATCAAGGACGAGGCCGACCGCGCGGTCTTCGACGAAGCGTTTGATCGTTTTTTCACGGCGCCTCGAACCAATCGCGGAGAGCATCCCGATCAACGCGGCGACCAGGTCTCGGCTGCCGCGGGCCGCGGCCGGCCGGGCGACGATCCGTCACCGCGCGACGATGAGCGGCCGCAGAAGTCCGAGCCGCCACGCGATGGCGCGGGCGCGCGCGATCATGATGAGAAATCATCGCCGTCAGAAGCGAAACCGTCGAAGAAAATGCAGACGGCGCATCGTGATGTCGCGGAGGCCAAGGACGCCGATCGCAAATCTGACGATACGCGTGGCCGCGAAGAGCAGGATGCCGCGGATGTGCGCGAGTCGCGCACATCCGGTATCGACGCGGCGCGGGTTGCGCGGCTTCGCGCGATCGAGCGCAGGCCGTTCGACAATTTCTCCGACCTGGACTACGACGAGGCGCGCGACGCGCTCGCGCCGCTGATTCGACGCTTCCGGATTCGCCTGGGACGCCGTCTGCGTCTGGCGAAGACCGGCCGCATCGATTTTCGCCGCACCATTCGCGCGGCGATGCAGCGCGGCGGCGCGATGATCGACCTCAACTTCCGCGCGCGTCGTCCGCGCCATGTCGATCTCGTGATCCTCGCCGACATCTCGGGATCGGTCCGCTACGCCGCGCAGTTGATGCTCGAATTGATGGCGGGCGCGCGCGGATGCTTCCGCCGCGTCAGCAGTTTTGTGTACGTGGACCATCTGGCGGAGGCAGACTTCGAGCAGGGCCATCTCGTAATGACACCCGCGCTGGATCTGTACGCGCGCTCGGATTTCGGCCGCGTGCTCGGCGAGCTGTGGAAGCGCCGAACCGGATTGCTGACGCGCAGCACGATCGTTGTGATAATGGGCGACGGCCGCAACAACCGCCTGCCCGCGCGCGCCGACGTGATCCGCGAAATCGCGCGCACCTGCCGCGCCGTAGTGTGGCTGAATCCCGAAGATCCCGCGCGCTGGGGCACCGGCGACAGCGCAATCAAGCAATACGCGCGCGAAGTGAAGCTGCTGGTCCCGTCGCGAAACCTGCGCGAGCTCCAAGTCGCCCTGACCGCGATCGCCTAGCGCAATTCAGGTATGACTCACGACGATGATTCGAATAGCTGCGATAGTTTCGGGCGTCTGTTGTCTCGTGATGTGTTTTCTCACCACGGCGCGGACAGCCTGCGCGAGCGAGAGCGATACGATTTATTGGTCAGGTAGCCGCGCCGGCGCGGAGCAGGTATTCGGGGATGTTCCTCCAGTCTCCAGGATTAGCTGGTCGCCTGACGCAAAGAACCTTGTTCTGGTCACTGCCGATCGCAGCCTATGGATCATCAAGCCAGCGGAAAATAAGCACCCAAAGCGCCTGACGGGACCGATCAAATCACTTGGGGCAGTACAGTGGTCGCCTGACGGTCGGTGGCTAATGGTTCAAGGAGAGCGGCCCTCGGACGAGCGGCCGGATTACCCGTGGGGCACGCTCTGGCTGCTCGACCCGGAAGGCAAGTCTCCGAAAAGAGACCTGCTGCCACCTGGGTCTCCCTTTAAGACTCCGGGAAGCCGCTGGATTCAAAGTGCCGAATGGTTGGACAAAGATCGAGTGTATTTTTCGATGCATTGCGGCACCGGGTGCACGGGCCACTACGCCATCAACGTTGACGACGATAGCTACCAGATCTTTTGCATTGGCACCGGACAACTTGAGTGGGCGCCGGATCGTAAAATTGCCGTGGCAGAGAACTACGGCAGCGGCCCGGGTCCGGTCGGCCTTGGACTTGTGACAGTACAGAGCGGCGTCGCCCTTGCCGCTGGCTCGACCCCGTTCCAATACGATCGGGAGTGTAAGTCCGTTTTCAGCGGCGGGCCTAGAACCGACGATCCGGGAGAATATCCTACGTTCATTACCTGGCTCCCGGATAGCCGCATGGTTCTTTATTCCAACTCCAGGGATAAGTCGCTGCGTCTGTGGGACACACAGACGGGGCGACGCACGACATTGATCGCAGGGCAGCGTCGCTAGCTGAAACGAAAAGACATCGCGAGAGTCAAATCTCAATCAGAAATCGAAGAGCTCGCGCATCTTTGCGAGGAGCCAGCGGTGCGGGCCGCCTTTGCCGTCGAGTGCGTCGCCGGATGAGAGTTTTTCAAGACGGTCGCGGTTTCGCGCTGCAATAATATCGCCGATGCTCGCGGCCGCATCGGGATGCTCCTTGAACAGTCGGGTGAAGCCCTCGCGGTCCATCTCGATCACTTCCACGTCGGTGAGGGCGCGCACGTTTGCGTTGCGCGGCTCGCCGGTCATCAGCGCCATCTCGCCGGTGACGACGCCGCGGCCAATCTCGGCGAGATGGCGAAGCTGGCCGTCGGCGGTATGACCGATGACTTCGGCCCTTCCGCTGCGCACGATGAACATCGACTCGCCTGGTTCGCCGATGCGCACCAGCATCTCGCCCGCGCCGAACTGGCGCACCGAGACCGTCGGCACCAGCATCCGAAGCTCGTCGTCGCTGAGGCCGCGCAGCCAATCGACCTGGCGCAAGTCGGTCATCAGTTCGCGCTCGAACTGCGCGTCGGCCTTTTCGTCTTCATCGCGGCCCGCGTCGCGCACATGGACGGTGCGGGTCGGGAACGGAATCTCGATCGAATGCCGCCGCAGCGCGTACCACAGACTCGACGCGACGCGATCGCGCACGCGCTCCTGCGCGCCAAAGTCCGCAATCCAGTACTTGATTCGATATTGGATTGCGAAGTCGCCGTAACTGTCCACCTGGACTTCCGGCGCCGGATCGCGCAGCACTTGCGGCACGTCATGCAGCAGGGTCATCACGACCTCGCGCACGTGATTGGGCGGCACGCCGTAGCTGATCCCGACCGTAATCTCATCACGCACGAAGCCGGTCGCGTAGTTGTATAGCGTGTCCTTGGCGATTACCGAGTTTGGGATTTCGAGCCGCTCGTTGGCACGCGTCACGATAGTCGTCGCGCGCCATGCGATACCCTTGACCTGCCCGACGTGCGAGCCGCTGCGGATCCAATCGCCGGGATCGAAGGGGCGCCCGATCTGGAGCGACAGGCCGCTGAAAATGTTGCCCAAGGTCTCCTGCAAGGCGAAGCCGAGGACGGCCGCAAATACCGTGGTGGTGGTCAGGATTGAAATCGGCTCCACGCCGAAGTCGGTGTACAGGACGACCATCACGACCACGAACCACAACGTGAGCATCACCAGGTCTTTGGTGATGCTCGAGAAGTGGACCTTTCCGCGGCGCGTGATCGAGTCAACGAATTCGAGCAAGAGGCGAATCACGCCGAACAGGAAAAGTACCAGCGCCGCGACCGCAACCTTTTGGCCGACCAGCTGGTTGGGGATAAAGCGCGAGCCGGCGTCGATCAGTGCGCTGCCCGACAGCAGCAGGAACGTCGTCGCGGTCACGGCGCGCCTGCCTCGGCGCACGGCGAAAGCGCCTAGCAAGCCGATCAGCACCAGTACGCTTTCGAACACGGTGCGGACGTCGCGCGGCAGCACGTCAATTTGCAGCATCGACTGTAGAGGCGTCGCCACTGTCGTTCAGATCCCCGCGGCCACCGCGATTTCGTCGAGCAGTTTCATCGGATCGAAATACTCGGCCGCTATCTCACGCGCGACCCGCGCATGACGCGGATAGTCGGCATTGATTTGTGCAATTGCGTCCACCGCCTCGTCCGCTGTGTCGAATCCGAGCAGGCCGGCGCCGGTCGGGATGAATTTTTCGAACCCGGTGCGCTGCGTAACCACCGGACGTCCCGCGGCCAGGTAGCAAACCGTCCGATCGCTGAACCATCCGGTGCGCGGCCGCACATAGATGTCCTTCGCGACGGTGAACTCACCGCGCGACCGGCTGACATAGTCGCGGTACGCGTTGATATCGAGTGACATCGGAACTACCGGCGTAATCGTGAACCCACCGGCCAGCGCGCGGTCGTAGTCGGGGCCGCCGCTCAGATTGGTGGCGAGCTCAATCGGCTGCTTCGCGCGCCGCGCAACTTCGAGCATCTTGCGGAAATTCAAATGCTTCGACCAGTAGTACGTCTCGCCCGCGATTTCCATGTCGTTGCCGTTATTTTGCCACGTGCCGACAGTCGTGAACGCAGCCGGCTCCGCGGGCCCAACCCCCGGATGCCACTCGTCGAGATTTACCGGCGGACGCGTCGGATGCCAATCGCGGCCGCCCGTCGGGAGCAGGCAATCGGGCGCGCCGATATTGTAGCAATACGTGAAAAGCAATTTGTGCGAATTCGCAAACGTCACGGAGGTTGGAATCTTCCGCGCCAGCTCGAGCTGCATGACGCCCGGGTCGGTCTCGAGGTACACCAGGCAGCGGCTGCGCTGATGCTCCTCGCGCGGCTCGGTCGCGCCGCAGAGATTGATCACCGCGTCAGCGTCGCGAATCAACTCCATGCATCGCTCACGCGGCATTCCGACGTAATCGTCCTTGACCGAGTCGAAGAACGCCCACCGGTCGCCAAAGCCGTAGTGCTCGAGCACGCCGCCCAACACCTTCAGATTGCGCGACGGATCAGGAGTGCTGGTTTCGATCGTAGGGTCGTAAACGTAAGCGCGGTGATCCTCGATGTAGAAAACGTCGAGGCCGAGCTGCCGAAACCCGATCAGATGATGAAGCAATTGCCAGATCACCCCGGCAAACGGATAACGCGCCGCCAGATGCAGCACGACGACTTTGCCCTTGCGCTTGCCGTTCACCTTTTGCGTGGCGATTCTAGTCCGTGCTCCTTCGACATCATAGTTGGCCGGCGTAGTCTGCGGCTATCCGCTCGAGCTCGTCGCGCAGCTTGAGCACCGCAATCCGGCGCTGGCTGATCTGCGCCTCTTCCTCGGCGCCGAGTTCGCCCAGATAACAGTTGCGTCCGGGAATAACCAGCACCGCGCGATAGGGAAACCCAGCGCGAATTGTGGGATACGCGCGCTCGGCAATCACGCCTTCGATTGCGCCTTCCGTGGTCTTCTCACGAATCACGCCGCCCGTTTTATGAATCAACGCGAGCGTCGCACGAATTCGCGCCGTCCGCTGCGCCATCGGAACATTTTTCATCCGGCGAATAACTTCCGCCACCAGCGCTTCGTCGGAATCGTCACCACCCGAACCGAGCCATCGATGCGACCGCACTCCCGGCTCGCCGCCCAGCGCGTCGATCTCGAGGCCCCCATCGTCGGCCAGCGTCGCAATTCGCGCGCGCTCGAAATAGAAGCGCGCCTTCAGCAGCGCATTCTCCGCGAAGGTCGCGCCGGTCTCTTCAGGCGCCTCGGAAATTCCGACATCGGCGAGCGACACGAGTTCGAGCTCGATCCCGAGGTCGCGCAGGATCAATCGATACTCAGCAAGTTTCGCTGGATTGGTAGTCGCAATCAGCAGCCGCTGCATCGGTTCATTTACCGGAAGACTTGGGCTGATAAGTGATCTTCAATGAATCGCGCTCGCGATGCTCCTCGAGCGCCAACTCGATCAACCGATCGATGAGCCGCGGCAACGGCAGGCCCGACGCCTCCCACAGCTTCGGATACATGCTGATCGAAGTGAATCCGGGAATGGTATTCACCTCGTTGACGTAGATCTCGCGCAAGTCGCGGCTCGCCAGAAAATCGACGCGCGCCATTCCCCGCAGCGACAACGCCTTGAACGCCGCCACCGCCATCGCGCGCAACTTCTTCACCTTGGCGGGCGGCAAGTCGGCAGGAATTTTCGTCGCAGATCCTTCGGGATCGACGTACTTCGATTCGTAGTCGTAAAAATCGTGCGCACCCGTGACCAGCACCTCGCCGGGAATCGACGCCTCGGGACGATCGTTGCCGAGCACCGCGACCTCGAACTCGCCTCCCTCACACGACGCCTCGATCAACGCCTTACGATCGTACTGAAAAGCGTCGTCGAGCGCGGCATTGAGATCGGCAGCGCGCTTCACCTTGCTGATTCCGATCGACGAGCCCAGCGCGTTAGGCTTGACGAACACCGGATACCCAAGTTTGCGCGCGAGCTTCGCGCCAAGCTGAGGAGTGTCGTGGTAATCGGCGCGCTCGATCGCAAAATATTTCACGACCGCCACGCCCGCATCGCGTAGCAACCGCTTCTGCGCGTCCTTGTCCATCCCAATCGCGGAGCCGAGCACGCCCGCGCCCACGTACGCGATCCCCGCCAGCTCGAGCAGCCCCTGTACCGTTCCGTCCTCGCCGTAGGTCCCGTGCAAAACCGGGAACACCACGTCAACGCCGGGGATCGCATCCTGCCCACGCGTCCCCTCGCCACGCGCACCGTTAGCCGGCGTCGCAACCAGCGCCTGTCCCTCCGGATGCGGCAGCAGGGTCACTTGCGTGCCGCCAGCGCTGAGCGCCGCAAGATGAGGCGTCTTTTCGGCGAGCAGTTTCAGCGCGTTGCGTTCGAGATACCAGCGCCCGTCGCGCCCAATCCCAATCGGAACAATTTCGTAGCGCGCCGGATCCATCGCCGACATCACAGTCAGCGCCGATCGCAGCGAAATTTCATGCTCGCCCGACCGACCGCCAAACAGAACGCCAACCCTCAGTCGTTTTTTATCCGCCATGTGCCCGCCCCGCCTCGAGAGGGAACTTAGGAACCAATTGTATGTGAAACCCGCGGTGGGTTTCACGCTTCCTTCGGCAGGGGTGACCCCTGCACCCGGTAGATGAGAAAGATGCGGGACTTCGTCCCTATTCGAACTACTTGGGGGATGTTTCCCGCTGCGGGCGACGAACTCGCCGGCAGCTTACTTGGCAGAGGTAAAGAAGGGTGATTTTTGAATCGCACCGGAAAAAGAACCTGAGAGCAAAATGGCGTCCTCGCCATTTTGCGATTAGTACTGGGTGCAGGGGTCACCCCTGCCGCGGGTGCGGGGCGCGCAGCCCCGCATCTTACTGCCTGTAATTCGGCGCTTCCTTCGTAATGAACACGTCATGCACATGACTCTCGCGCATGCCCGCGTCGCTGACCTTCACGAACTTCGCCCGCTTGCGCAGCTCCGCGAGATTTGCTGCGCCGAGATATCCCATCCCCGACTGGAGACCGCCGACCAGCTGCTCGATATTCGACGCGAGCGACCCGCGATGGGGCACGCGCCCTTCGATTCCCTCCGGCACATGCTTGCCGTCGGTTACGTTCAGTTGTTGACCGTAGCGGTCGCCGGTGCGCTCGTTCATTGCGCCGAGCGAGCCCATCCCTCGATAAAGTTTGTAGGTACGTCCCTGGTAGAGAATCGTCTCGCCGGGACTTTCTTCTGAGCCCGCGAACAGCGATCCGATCATCACGCTGTTAGCGCCGGCCGCAATCGCCTTGGTGATATCGCCCGAGAACCGGATTCCGCCGTCCGCGATCACCGGAATATTTCGCGGCTCGGCAACCGCGATCGTATCCATGATAGCGGTGATCTGCGGCACGCCGACTCCGGAGATCACGCGCGTGGTGCAAATCGAGCCCGGACCCATCCCGACCCGGAGCGCATCAGCGCCCGCGTCGCACAGCGCCTTGGCGCCCTCGCTGGTCGCGACGTTTCCCGCAACCACTTCGACGCCGGACCATTCGCTCTTGGTCGCTCTGATCGCGTCGATCACGTTGCGCGTATGCCCATGCGCGGTGTCGATACAAATCACGTCGACGCCCGCACGCCTGAGCGCCGCGACGCGCGCCTCGCGCTCCGGACCGACGCCGACCGCCGCGCCAACCCGCAGCCGTCCGAGCTGATCCTTGCTCGCATGCGGATGCCGAATCGCCTTGTCCATATCCTTGACTGTGATCAGCCCGCGCAACCGATTCTGATCGTCCACCAAGGGTAACTTCTCAATCCGATGCGCCTGCAGGAGCTCCTTGGCGTGCTCGAGATCGATCCCGGGACGCGCCGTGATCACTTTGCTGGTCATGACATCGCGAACTTGTTTATCGAGCCGCCGCTCGAAGCGCAGATCGCGATTGGTCAAAATCCCAACCAGCCGCCCGTCAGAAACCACGGGCAGCCCCGAAATCCGAAAGCGTTCCATCACCGCCAGCGCCTCGCCAATTTTCTGCTCGGGGCTGACGGTAATCGGATCGACGATCATTCCGGTCTCATATTTCTTGACGGTCTCGACCTCAGCCGCCTGCTCCTCGATCGAAAGATTGCGATGGATAAAACCGATGCCGCCCATCTGCGCGATCGCAATCGCCGTGCGCGATTCGGTAACGGTATCCATCGGACTCGAGACCAGCGGAATGCGCAGACGGATCTTCGGCGTCAGCGCAGTAGAAACGTCGCAATTGGATGGCAACAAATCGGACGATTGAGGCAACAGTAGAACGTCATCAAAAGTAAGTGCTTCGCGAAGCTCCTGATGCGCCATAAAAAATGTCCTCCTCAATTAGAAAATAAAAAAAGAGCCCGCGGTTTTCCGCGGGCCCAATCCAGCCGTCAGTTCTTACACGCAGTCCGTTTAATCAGATGCGCCATAATCGACCCTAACAAGAGCCGCGCGCCCGATCAATACAGGGATCAGATAAGCGCTGTTTCCGATCTTTTCGAGCAATCACGCGAGTTCACACACCGAACGGCGCATTAAATGCTGGTAACGATTGGTCATTCCTCTGAGAGATTGTTATTATCGACCGTCCACGATTTGTACGGAGGTAAGGGTATTATGAGTGACGCCGACGGCCTTCGTTTTACAAAGATACCGCTCAACAATGGGTCCGATGCGATTCCGGCACTCGGCTTTGGCACGCTGATTCCTGATCCGGTCGCAACCAAAGAGGCGGTCAGGCTCTCTCTGCAGGCGGGCTTTCGTCAATTCGATTGCGCTGAGCGGTACCGAAATGAAGAACAGGTAGGCGAAGCGATGCGGGCGGTGTTCAAGGAGGGCAAGGTCTCACGGAAGGACGTTTTCGTAGGTACCAAGCTCTGGAACAACAATCATCGTCCCGAACGCGTTAGACCCGCCTTAGAGGCAAGTCTGAGAAGGCTGCAACTGGACTATGCCGATCTATACAGCATCCATACTCCATTCGCTTTCAAACCCGGCGATGAGCAAGACCCGAGAGACAAGAACGGTAATGTGATTTATGACGAGGCGACGTCGCTGACCAATACCTGGAAGGCATTGGAGGGCCTCGTCGACGAAGGTCGATGCAAGGCGATCGGATTGTCGAACGTCAATTTGGGACAGCTGAAAGAGGTATTCGATATCGCTCGCGTAAAACCGGCTGTCGTTCAGATCGAATCTCATCCATATCTCCCTGAGTGGGATCTGCTCGACTACTGCAAGAAGAATGGCATCGTGATGCAGGCCTTTGCTGCTTTGGGTCATGGTATTGAACCCAAGTTGACCGACGATCCTGTGATCACGGCCATCGCGAAACGCGTCAACAAAACCCCCGCTCAAGTGCTGCTAGCCTGGGCGATTCAGCGCGGCACGGCTCCTCTCACCACAGCTACCAACGCCCGCTACATCCAGGAAAATTTTGATATCTCGACTATTCCCGACGACGCGATCAAGGAAATTGGTGAAAGGATCAGTAAACGAGTCAGGCTCAATCCGGTTGTGAACACAGGCATCCCCGGGTTCATTCCCAGAACAAACTGAACGTCAAAGCCGGGACCGACTCCGCCGCGGAAAGGGGAACCGGACTTTTGCGATTAGCACTGGGTGCAGGGGCTCAGCCCTGCCGAAGGAAGCGTGAAACCCACCGCGGGTTTCACTTTCGATTAAGCTTTCACCCACACTTCACTTTCCGCACCAGACTGGTTTGCGCTTTTCCAGGAATGCGCCGATTCCTTCCTGCGCGTCAATTGCCATCGCGTTTTGGCTCATTACTTCTTTCGTGTATTCGTAGGCCTTTGCCGTATCCAGATCGATTTGCTCGTAGAATGCGCGCTTGCCGATTCCGATGATTAGCGGGCTGGCTTCGACTATCTGCATCGCGAGCTTGCGCGTCTCTGCGACTAGCTCGGCGTCGGCGACCACTCTGTTTACTAGGCCCCATTCGGAAGCGGTGTGGGCTTTGACCGGCTGGCCCGTCAGCAGCATCTCCATCGCATGCTTGCGTCCGACGGCGCGCGTCAGCGCGACCATCGGCGTCGAGCAGAACAGTCCGATCCGCACGCCCGGCGTGGCGAAACTCGCGCTCTCGCCCGCGACGACGAGGTCGCAGGTCGCCGCCAGTTGGCATCCCGCGGCGGTCGCGATCGCATGCACGCGCGCGATCACCGGCTGCGGAATTCTTTGAATCGTCAGCATCAACTGCGCGCACAAGTCGAATTCGTAGCGGTAGAATGCGAGGTCGCGCCCCTTCAGCTCGCCGAGGTCGTGGCCCGCCGAAAACGCCGGTCCGTTGCCCGCGATTATCACCGCGCGCGCATCGCTGCGTTTACCAACCGCGACGAGCGCGTCGTTCAGCTCCGTCATCATCGCGGTCGAGAGCGCGTTGCGCTTCTCGGGACGGTTCATCGTGAGCGTGATGAGCCCGGCTTCTTCCTCGATGATCAGATTCTTCTGCTCGTTTTCATTTGCCATCGCCTTTCACCTGCCTTCGATTCTTACTATTCACTCGGGCGGATCGTTTTTCCATTCTTCGGGATAGAGCAGCAGCAAGTCCTGGCCGAGTGCGCGCACCAGGAATCGCTGCGTCTCATTGATCGCACGTTCGAGCGCCCGCCCGCCAATCAGCCAATGCCCGCGCCCGCGAATCGTCGCCAGCTTTGCGCCGATCGACTCGGCAAATTTTGTGGTCTCCTGAAGCGGCGCGAAGATGTCCGAATCGCCCGCGACGACGAGGCGCGGTGCGGCTTTGTCCGCCGATGCAAACTCGATCGCGCCGGTCATTACGTCGGTCGCGATCGCGCCTGAATCGGGAACCATCGCTTTTATCAACCCGTCGCGCGTGAACGGATCGGAATCGGCGATCAGCTCGAACAGAATTCTGCCGCTCGGCGGTTTGATCGGCCGGCCGAGCATCATCGCGATGCGATTTCCGATTCCGCCGATGAGCGGCGTACGAAAGCCTGGCACCAGCGGCGCATACGCGACCGACGCCCTTACTCGGCGATGCTCGCTGAGCTTGAGCGCGACCAAGCCGCCGACGCCATGACCGAGCACGACTGCGTCGCGGCCGATTCCCGTCGATCGCCTCGGATGCCAACGCGGTCAAATCATTAAAGCGAAGTTTCTCGATCGGCGGCGTCGAGTCTTTGCCGAACACGGCGCGCAAATCAGGCACGAACACTTCCCATCCGATCGACGCGAGGTAGCCGACGCACCAGCGCGAGATGCCGCGGCGTCGTGAAGAGTTCGGGCAGGACGATTATCGGCCACGCAAACTTGACCGGCTCGGGCAGCTCGCGCTGCGCAGGGATACGGCCGAGTACGAGGTCGTCCACTGCAATGCCGGGTTACGCGCCGCGCGACGCCGCCGCCATCAGGCGCGCGAATCGGAACGAAAGAGACGCAGCCTTCGGCGCCAGCATTTGCGCGAACCTGACCATCTCGTCCGCCGCCCATTGTTCGCGGCTCGCCGCGCGATGCGCCAGGTGGCTCGCGTGGTCGAGTGGCAGCTCGCGCGACACCCGAACGCTCGCGTTGTAATACGGCATCAACTCGGCATCGCGACGCCGTGTGAAGTCGTTCAGCATATCGACCGGAATCGCATTGCCGCGGCCGCCGGAAAACCACTCGCGCGCGAGCTCGCCGACAATCCACGCGCTCATCAACGCCATCGAATGCCCCTGGCCGAAAAACGGATCGACGTGCAGGCCCGCGTCGCCGATCAGAATAGCGCCGTCGGTGACCGGATCGCGCCAGGTGTTGTTGAGAAGGCCCGACGAAAACACTTTGCCCGCGATGGTCGCGCCTTCGAGCATCTTCCCAACCGCGAACGAGCGATCGAGTGCGCTGCGCAGATTCGATGCGAGGTCGGTGCGGAAAGTTTGCATCTTCGACGCGTCGAACGCAGTCGCCGCGACCGTGAGTCCGTTTTCGCATCGACAAAGCAGGTTGGCCTCGCCGGGTGCGGACTCGAATTCCGCGATCAGATCGTCGCCGAGGTTTTCCCGCGAGACACCTTCGAAGTACGCGTAGTAGTAGGCGCGCGCGCACGGGACATCGACCCGCTTGAACGCGTCGATCCGCTCCGACGCGATCTGCGCGACCGAACTGCGCATCCCGTCGGCGCCAATCAGTCAGCGTCGCTCGAAACTCTTGGACACCCGACGCATCCTCGCCGCGAATTCCAACTACGGCGTCATCTTCGATAAGCAGATCGGTAACTCTGAAGCGTTCGCGAAACGTGACGCCCTCGAAACTGCGCGCCGCATCGATCATCGCGGCATCCATCAACGCGCGCCCGAGGCAAAGTCCGCGATTGTCCGCACCGTCGCGCATGAGTTCGGCGCTGTAATCGAAATCGGGACCAACCGTGCGTGATCGCGCGAAGCGGACGCCGCCCACGCGCTCGAGCATTTCGAGCACGCCCATTCGCTCGAGCACTTTGGTTCCGCCGCCGAGCACGATATGCGTCGAGAGCCGATCCGACGGGAATGAATCTTTATCGACGAGCAAAACGCGGCGCCCGTCGCGCGCAAGTAAAATTGCGGTCGCGCCGCCGGCGACGCGCGCGCCGACAATTATCACGTCAAAGTTTTTCGCTGACTCGGACATCAAGCTTCGCGAGGCTTCGCGATCGACCTCTATCATGTTGAACGCGCGCGCCCGCAAGCAAGCGCCACAAAGGAAAGAGCCCCCTCTTTCGAAGGGGCTCTCCCGTGTTGCGAGGCCTTTCAGCCTCGGCTTATTCCAGCAGCAATCCCTGGCATCTAGCCAGCCTTCGGGGTATTAGCCCGAAGGTAAACTCGTTAAATGACTACTTCTTTTTGGTCTTTTTGGCAGGCTTCTTTTTTGCCATTTTGCTCTTCCGCATCGGTTTGGACTTGGTGGCCTTTTTGGCCCGTTTCTTCATTCCTGGCATAGGTACCTCCTCTTCCTAGGCTGCTGCTGGAGAAGCGCCTTTTCTTATAGATGAGAGGTCATCTCTCATCGGTTCGGGGCCGATTATAGAAACATGTTATTCTCAAATCAAGGGCCCAAGCGGGATTTATAAACAAATTTTAAAGTCGGAAGAGTGCAACCGAACCGGTCTGTTTCGGCTCTTTAGAATGACGTTCAAAATTAGATGTCTTGAACTCAGGCCGGTGGTTGAATTAACATGGCTGGGATGACCCGCTTAAGCTTCGTACTCCGCCGCGAGTGGCTCAGCCTAATCTTCGGCGGGGTGCTCGTGATGCTTATCTTAAGCGCGTTGCTGGGCAACCTGGGGCCGCGCGACCTCGTTGCCCTCCAGAGCCATCGTGCGGCGTTGGAGGCCCGCCGCAATCAACTGGCAGCAGACAACGCGATGTTCAGAACGCGCGTTCAGAAGCTTCGTACAGATGACCGCTATATCGAGCGCCTGATTCGCCGCGAGCTTGGCTACGCTCGCCCTGATGAACTCGTGTACAAGTTCGCCGACGATCCTGACGCCGATCACGACAACCAAAACTCTGCCCGCTAGAAAATCGCGGTCGAGATCAGCCGGTACTCGCGCGCCTGGCGTTCCAGCTCCTCGCGGAAATCAGGATGCGCGATCGAGATCAGTGCGCGCGCCCGCTCCGGAACTGATTTGCCTTTCAGATTGACGATCCCGTATTCGGTCACGACGTACATCACGTCGGTGCGCGGCGTCGTCACGATGTTGCAATCGTCGATTCGCGCGACGATTCTGCTCGCGCGCCGTCCCGCGCGCTCGTAAGTCGATGCGAGGCACAAAAACGACTTGCCGTCGCGCGAGGCGTACGCGCCGCGCACGAATTGCAGTTGTCCGCCGGTGCCGCTTATCTGTCGCATCCCCGCCGATTCGGAGCACGCCTGCCCGGTGAGATCGATTTGCGCGGCGTTGCAGATCGAAATCACGCGGTCGTTCTGCATGATGTGATTCGGCAGGTTGGTGTAATCGACCGGGCCCGCGAAGCACGCCGCGTTGCGATCGAGAAAGTCGTACATCCGCTTCGATCCCGCCGCGAAGGTGTACGTCATCTGGTAGCGATTGGTCGCTTTGTGCGCGCCGGTGACTTTGCCGCTCTCGAACAGCGACACCAGCGAATCGACGAACATTTCGGTATGCACGCCGAGGTCCTTGATCGGCGCCGCCGCGAGCAGCTCGCAGACCGCGTTGGGCATCGCGCCAATCCCGATCTGCACGCACGCGCCGCTTGGAATCTCGGGCGCAATTAGCTCCGCCACTTTTTGATCGACCGCGCTCGCCGCCGGATTTTTCAGCTCGGGCATCTCCGACGCGCCCGCATCGAGCACGAACTCGACGTCATCTATATGCACCGCGTTTTCGATTCCAAAAACGTACGGCACGCTCGCGTCGGTCTCGACGATCATCGTCCTGGCCTTTTCGCTGATCGCTTTGTGATACGTGATCGACGGGCCGAAGTTGAAAAAGCCGTGCTCATCCATCGGCGCCGTCTTCAGCACCGCGAGGTCAACGTCGATGAAGCGTCGATAGTTGTCGGGCGCCTCACCGAAGTTCATCGGAATATGATGTGCGAGGCCGCGGTCGTGCATCTTGCGTTCGAGCCCCGAAAAATACCACGACATGTAGGTGAGATGACGCTCGTCGGGATCCGCCTCGACCGCCGCTCGCGGACGCATCGCGAGGCATCCGCGAATCTTCACGCGCTCGAGTTCGCCCACCCGCGACGCCAGCGCGCGATCGAACACGTCCGGCTGCCCCAATCCGAATCCGTACTCGACCCAATCGCCGGATTTGACCCGCGACGCCGCATCCTCGGCGCTGATTTTTTTTCGTTTGAGTTCCCCTTGGTAAACATTCGCCATCAGTGCGTCCTCGTGTCGATTCCGCCGATTCGCTTGACTACGCGGTTAGCGTAAGATTCTCTTCAACCGGCGTACCAACAATCAATGCCAAGTATCGAACCAGTCACGCAAGCGCCCGCCAGCCGATCGCGATGCGCGCCATCTGACGCCACCGGGGGAATTTAATGTACTTTGTTCGCGGCTTCGTTCTCGCTCTTCACATCTTCGGCGTGATCTTCTGGATGGGCGGACTGTTGATGATCACCAGCCTGCTCGCGCGCGTGCCCGAAGAAGTCGGATTGCCCAAGGAGCGTTTTCTCGGCGCGGCGCGCGGCCTGTTCGAATCCACGATCAATCTCGGCGCGGCTATCAGCATCATACTCGGGCTCATACTGATCCTGATGGATCCGTCGGTGCTGCGGCACGGATGGATCCTCGCGAAGCTGCTGCTGGTCGCGATCCTGCTCTTCTATCACGTCCGCTTTTATCGCCGGATCAAATTCCTGGAAAACAATCCGAGCCAGTCATCGAGCCGCGAGTTCCGCGTCATCCACGGGATGGTGAGCGCGCTGCTGATCGCAATCCTGGTGCTGACGGTGATCAAACCCTTCTGATCTGGATTTCCTCGCCCCCTTCTGGTTCCCTCGCCCGTTATCGGGAGAGGGTTAGGGTGAGGGACATTTTGCAGCGCAATTGTCTGGTGCGCTGCAATCTTACATTCTGCGCTTTGTAGTTTTCCTCGATCCTTCCAGCGCATCAGCAATCCGCTGGAGAACATCGTCGATCTCAGAAATCACTTCGTTGTTCCAGAACCGCAACACCTTGTATCCCGCCGCTCGCAGAAACTCGGTCCGAACTTCGTCGCGATCTGATTGATCGGCATGCTGAGCACCATCCAGCTCAACAATGAGTTCGGCTTCCTGACAAAAGAAATCCGCGAAATATTGTCCAACCGGATGTTGGCGGCGGAACTTGAAGTCGCAGAGTTGATTGTCGCGCAAGCGTGACCATAACCGGCGTTCTGCTTCGGTCTGATCATGTCTCAGCTGGCGAGCGACCTCACGAGAAAGTGGTGGCTTCGACGTCATTGTACTGCGTCTCGGATTTGCGGCGCGCCAGGCAATCGCGCCGCAAAAAGGTCCCTCACCCTAACCCTCTCCCGATAACGGGCGAGGGAATCAGAAGCGATCTTTCAGTTCGCGCGCCTTTGCGAAAATTGCGATTGGATCGTCGCTGACGGACGGGTCGCGCTGCACCAGATTGGCGCGCAGTTCGGGACTGTCGGTGCGCAAAAACGGATTGGTCTGCTTCTCGTCGCCGATCGTCGATGGCACCGTGAACTTATTCTCCGCGCGTGCCTTCACGCTCCATTCGTGCTTTTTTTTCAGCGCCGCGTTGTGCGGCTCCAGCGTCAGTGCGAACCGCAGATTTTTTTCCGTGTATTCATGCCCGCAATAGACCTGCGTCGAATCGGGCAGTGACGCGAGTTTTTTCAGCGACGCGACCATCGTCGCGGCCTTCCCCTCGAACACACGGCCGCATCCGCCGACGAACATCGTGTCGCCGGTAAACACCGCGCTGAGCGTCGGAAAATAATAGGCGACATGCCCGTTGGTATGCGCCGGGATTCCAATCACGCGGCCTTCGAGTCCGCCGATTCTCACCTTGTCGCCGTCGGTCAGAGGATTCGTCAGTGCCGGAATTTTTCCGCCTTCCGCGCTCGCACCGTAAATTTTGATGCCCGGTATCTTCGACGCGATGTCGTTGTTGCCGCCCGAATGATCGCCGTGCCAATGCGTCGTCAGGACCGCGACAATTTTTGCGCCGTGCGATTTCGCCGCCGCGATCACTTTGTCGGCCTCGGCGCAATCGACTACCGCGCATTCCTTGCTGCCGTCGTCGATCACCAGGTACGCATAGTTGTCCGATAGCTGCGGGACTGTGACGATAGCCATCGCGTTACTCCTTGCGACTAGACGCCGACGATATTGTAGCCTACGTCCACGTACAGGGTCTGGCCGGTGACGCCGCTCGAAAAATCGCTCAGCACTGCGGCCGCCATCTTGCCGACTTCTTCGATTTTCATCGCGCGCCGCAGCGGCGAGCGCGCCTCGACCTCGTGCTGCATCGAATGGAAGTCTCGAATCGCCGACGACGACAGGGTCCGCGCGGGGCCGGCGCTGAGCGCGTTGACGCGAATATTCTTGGCCCCGAGATCGACCGACAGGTAGCGCACGCAGGCTTCCAGAGCCGCCTTCGCCACTCCCATCATGTTGTAGTTGGGAATCGCGCGGACCGCGCCAAGATAGCTCAGCGTCAGGATCGATCCGCCGCTGCGCGCTTCCATCAACGGTTCCGCCGCGCGCGCGAGCGCCACCAGCGAGTAGGCGCTGATCTCGAGCGACTTTTTGAAATTCTCGCGGGTCACGGTCAGAAAGCGATCGCGCAGATCTTCGCGCTCCGCAAATGCGACCGCATGCACCAGCAGATCGAGTCCGTCCCATTTTTTCTTGAGCGCCGCGAACACCGACGCGATTTGCGCATCGTCGTTGACGTCGAGCTCGCCGATCACGTCCGCTTCGATCTGCGCCGCCAGCGGACGCACGCGCTTTTCGAGGATCTCGCCCTGGTAGGTCATCGCGATCTCGGCGCCTTCCGCCGCGAGCGTTTGCGCGATCGACCACGCCAGGCTCTTGTCGTTCGCGACGCCGACGACCAACGCTCGTTTGCCTTCTACTATGCCCATGGAAGTTCCTTGTCTGCGGAGGTGCGCGCGCGAGGCCCGAATCTCTTACAGCGTGATCTTCATACCGTCATAGCCCATTTCAAGCGCGATCTCATCCTCGCGGCTCAGCACTTCGCGCCCGAGATGCGTCAGCACCATCCGCCGCACCTTGAACTTGTCGCGATTCGCCGCCAGCAGCGGATAGTTGAGATGAAACTTCAGATGCGCGCTCTCGAAGTACGTGCATTCGCACAGGAACAGATCGGCGCCGTCGCTGAGCTCCACCAGTTCATCATTCCATCCGCTGTCGCCCGAGAAAACTATCGACTTGCCGCCGCCATCAACTCGCAACGACAACGAGATGTCCGGCTTGGTATGCGGACTACGAATCGCGCTCACCTTGAACTTGCCCAGCCGCGTCGATTTCCCCGGCTCGAGCACCACGAACTTGAGTTTATGTTTGATCTTGTCGAGCTCGAAATGGGGGAACATCGTGCGCATCAGTGACCAGGTCCGCTCCTCGAGCTTGGCCGGCCCCGCGATGGTTAGCGTCCTTTTGCGGCGCGTCTCCCACATGTAGTCGAGGATCAAAAACGGCAAGCCGCCGAAATGATCGCCGTGCAGATGACTGATCAGCAGCAAATCGAAACTGTCGGGCGCGACCCCGTTGCCCTTGAGCGCCTGCATCAAGCACGGCCCCGCTTCCATCAGGATTCGCCCCGCGGGCGTCTCGATCAGGTAACCAGATTGTGAACGGCCGAAACTCGCGAACGCATCGCCGGTGCCCAACAGGGTCACGGTCATCTTCGCACCATTCGATGCCGTAGGATTCTGATTCATTCAGGCGAGCTATGCTATTATCATCAAGTCAGCCGCGCAAACGAGGGTATTGCAAAATGAAACAGGTGAAGATCGGCGTCGGTTTCGGACTTTGGCGGCTCGGGATGCCGCCGGCGGAAACCATCGCGCGCGTCGCCGAGCGCGCCGAAGATTGGGGCCTCGATTCCTTCTGGCTCTCCGATCACTTGCTCGCACCGTCGCCGGAACTCGACGTCGTCGCGACGCTGTCGCTGCTGGCCTCGCGCACTTCGCGCATGAAGCTCGGCCCAAGCGTGCTGCTGCTAAACCTGCGCCACCCGCTGATGGTTGCGAAATCGTTCGCGTCGCTCGACTACCTGTCGAACGGCCGCATGGTAATGGCGGTCGGCACCGGCGCGAACCTGGCCGACTATGCGGCGTGCGGAATTCCAGTCGAGGGCCGCGGCAAGCGCCTCGACGAAGGCATCGAAGTGCTGCGCACCGTTTGGCGCGATCGCGTCGCGAGCTATCACGGTCGCTTCTTCAATTTCGACAACGTCACCATCGAGCCGCGTCCGAGTGCGCGCACCAACAATGACTTCGGCACGATGGATATCTGGGTCGGCGGCCGCTCCGACGCGGCGCTGAAACGTGCAGCGCGCCTGGCCGACGGCTTCTTCGCGTCATTCCAGACTCCCGACGAATTCGGCACGAGCATGGCGAAGATTCGCGACTACGCCGCCGGCTACGGTCGCGCCAACGCACACATCGAATCGGGACTAATCCTGCTCTGCCGCATCTCGTCATCGCGGGAGCGAGCACTCGAAGAAATGCGCCCGATGCTGACCGCGATGGGCCGCGGCGCCGAGGCCTACCTCGAGCGCACGGTTTACGGCTCGCCCGACGACGTCATCGCGCGCCTCAGTGAATATGTTGCGCAGGGTCTCGACAAGTTTGTACTGTGGCCAATCGCGGAACCCGATGCGTGGCCCAAGCAAATCGAACTGGTCGGCCGCGAAATTGCCTCGCATTACGCTGCGGCCTGAAAGACTCGCGACCGCCGTCGCGCTCGCATTCGCGGTCGCCATTTTTTCAGGATGCGCCAAGTCTCCGCCGGTCAAACCACCGCCGAGCATCTATGCCAGCGCCGAGGATGTCGAGATCAACTTTCGCGACCGCACTTTCGTCCTCGGTGACAACAACGAAATCGCCGAAGTGCGCCCGCTCCGATGGCGCAAGGACCAATTCCTCAAGCTGCCGTTCTGGTTCGGCGTCAACATCCTCGTGCCCGGCGTGATGGCGCCGAAAGAAGGCGACTTCTACGTCATCAGCGAGGCGACCCTCGAAAAGCCGCTCGACGCCCCCGGCGAATGGATGATCGAAGCGGGCAGCTCGCTGGTCAAGCAGGAGACCGTGTTCGTCACGACCCGCACGCAATATACAGGCACCGGAAAAATTCTGCCGACCATCGTGCAATACATGGGCAAGCGCGAATTCAAACGCCCCGACGGCAAGCCCGTGCAAATCCCGGTGCTGCGCGAGGTCTCGCTGCCGATGAAATGGACGCTCGGCGGACATATCCCGGCCGACTACGCGAGATACCACACATGACTCGACGCGCCAGAACGATCATCGTCGCGATTGCGATGACGCTGGTCGCAGTCGCAATCGGATGCACTCCCGACAAAGCGCTCGACTTCGGCCCGGTCGGCGAAATCACCACGCCGCCCGAAGATCAGTTGAGCCGCGACATCATGCGCGACTTCGCCGGCCGTGATTTCAATCTCGACAACAACGATCACGAGGCGCACATCAGCCTCACCGACTGGAAGCCCGGCCGCCGCATCATCATGCCGTACTGGCTCGGCGTAAACCCGCTCTACCCCGGCTTTCTGCGCCCGACCGTCGGACATCTATATGTGATGAGCCAATCGACGCTGGTCCGCCCGCTCGGCAACAACGAATTACCTGATTCGCGCCGGCTCGAAACTCTTCAAGAGCGACACCGTCTTCGAAGCGACGCACACGCACTACACCGACACCGGCGGAATGCTACCCAACAGTCGTCCGCTTCACCGGCACCCGAGTAATCACGTGCCGAAGGACGCCCCAGCCACCGGCACAATCACAGAAAAGGTCCCAGTGTTGCGCGAAGTCTCGATGCCAATGCACACAACATCGGATCAGGATTTATCAGGCTACGCCAAGTTCGAACCGGCTAAATGAGAGAGCTTGTGGATAAAAGAATAATCTACGGAATAATTTTACTTTACTTCTGACAAATTACTCGATAATGTCCCATCTAATATACTACTTTTGGAGCTACAAACTATGGATGGGATTTCGGAAGAGGATGCTCAGCGCGTCAAAGCAGACACTCCGGATCGATATCGCCGGTCCTCGTTTCCATCGTTCGCAACGCTTGGCGCGTTGTGGCAGCGCGACTTTCTCAAGATGCTGCCCGGATGCCACATCAAGAACGCGCCGGATTCTTCTTTGGAGTCTGATGCTGCAGGAGGCGAAGCTCCGGCTTTCCGAGCTTCGTCCGACATCACGTTTCGAGAAACCCGGCAAGGGCACGTCGTAATCATTGTCCGAGGCTCGGGGGGCGTTCGATCAATCGTGCTCCGCTTCAAACATCTGCATCAAGATTTCACTACTCGGAATTTATCCCACCCAAGGCGCGATCAGGTACAGCTCGCAGCTTCCCCTGCCCGGAGTTCCGCGAGGAACGCAGCTGAGCAATCGGCTACACGCTGAATGCCGCCGAAAACGGATACTTGCGGGAATCTTTTGGGTTTGGTCGGATAAACGCATATGCAATTCTCTATCTATTGAAAGTTTAGTAGAAGACGACCGCACCATCGAGTTGCCACTTGAAGAAACACACCAGCTCTGCCGGCCCGTCGAGTTCCAGCCAAAGAAGCGTAAGGACGACGAGGCTTCTGGTACGGAAAATTGACGACAACGTCCGATGGTGACCGAGGAATCCGATAGCTAACGCCAAGATCTGATCATCTTGGCGCGGGGGGTCGCGCGGTTTTACGCAGAGCGCCCTTGCGCGAGAAATGCGAGTCACGCGGGAACCCTCTCCACAGAAAGTCGAAAACGGACAAGCGGCCGCATATAACGAACTATTGGAGAAGCTATTTCCCCTTACATCTGGGCTATCCAGTTGGATTTTTTTTCGAGCATACGGAATTCAGAAATCTTCCTCTCGTCTTTTACCGAAAACGGATTCGTGTGAGTGCAACCGTGATCAAACGGTTACGCGCTCGACTCAATATTGTGCGCCAGCACATAGTCAAACTCCTGCAATCGGTAGATTCGCCTGTAAACCGTCTTCAATCAATCAATCTGAGAGACTGCCGCAACGACCCAGAACGTGTGGCTCAAGAATTCCGCATTAGGTGGCACATCCCCCGCGGTCCGATTGAGAACCTTGCTAGGGTTCTCGAAGATGCCGGGATTCTAATAATTCGCTCTGATTTCGGTACTAGTCGCGTTGACGCAATCAGTATGTACGAAGCAAACGACGAACTACCGCCAGTGGTTCTCGTCAAAATTTCCTTACCGGGCAATCGTTTATCGGTTCACGCTGGCGCACGAAACTGCACATATCACGCTTCATCATCATCTTGCGTGGCCTGGTGAAAATATTGAGAACGAGGCGAACGCCTTCGCCTCGGAGCTTCTTATGCAGGCCAAGGACATCCGTAATTTCTTGAATCGGCCCACCCTCGCAAAATTGGCGACTCTGAAACCCTTTTGGAAGGTCTCGATTCAAGCTCTGCTGATGCGCGCAAGCCAGCTTACTTTTGATCAATGATCGCCAGAAACGATACTTGTGGGCGCAGATCAGCGGTGCGGGTTATCGAACGACCGAGCCCCTTCCGCTTCAGCCTGAAGAGCCTTCATTGATCCATGAACTTGTTGATTGCCATCTGAATGATCTCGGCTACGACGAAGCCTCAATGGGTCGCTTGCTGCATTTGGAGTTGAAAGAGTTTCGCTCGCAGTACCGTGACACCTCCGCTCCGCTACGGCTCGTCAAATAGGACCCGGCTGTGTTCATCGCTCCTATGGAGTTGAAGAGACACGCCAAGTTCGAAGCGGTCGCTGCTACTCGATCGCAATAGCGCCAGGCTGATTTTCCTTCATTTCTCAGATTCTCCAAAATGAAGGAAAATGGCTTCGGCACGTTCGCACCAAATATTTCGGAGGACTCGCCGCATGCTGTCGCATACCAAATATCTAACGGTGAAGGTGCCGGAGCGGATGGATTTCGTGAACATCACTGGCGAAGTTGAGAAGGCGGTGAAGGAAAGCCGCGTGCGCGAGGGGCTTTGCCTCGTCAATGCGATGCACATCACCGCCTCGGTCTTCATCAACGATGACGAACCCGGCCTTCACGAGGATTACAAGCGATGGCTCGAATGGCTGGCGCCGTTCGACGCGAGCCCTGAGCGCTATCATCACAATCGCACCGGCGAGGACAATGGCGACGCGCATCACAAGCGCCAGGTGATGGGGCGCGAGGTCGTAGTCGCAATAACAGCCGGCAAATTAGACTTCGGCCCGTGGGAACAAATCTTCTACGGCGAATTCGACGGCCGCCGCCCCAAACGCATCCTGATCAAGGTAATCGGCGAGTAGCGCCTAAGTCTCCTCTGACTCCTGCAGCGTTGCGGTTTGCAGCAAGTCTGACCGGAACGTCCTCCAGAAAGCGCGACACGCGGCCCATCACGAAGCCGAAGCTGCGGTCGAACATGTGTATCGGATACGACAGGTACAGCTCGTCGCGCGCGCGTGTGCTCGCGACGTACATCAGGCGCCGCTCCTCTTCGATCTCCTCGTCGCCGACACTCTGCGGTCCCGGGAAGCGTCCGTCCGCCGCCCAGATCAGAAACACCACTTTCCATTCGAGTCCCTTGGCCGAATGAATCGTCCTGAGCGTCATGTGCTCATCTTCCGAATCGGTCGCGAGCACGCCGTCCAGCGAATCGGTCGGCGGCTCGAGCGCCATATCCGCCAGCATCTGCTCGAGGCTCTTGTAGCGCTCGGTGATGTTCTGAAAATGCTCGAGGTCGCGCTCGCGCTTCGGATAATCGTCGGCGTACGCCTCGCGCATCACCGGCAGGTAGTATTCCAACGTCATCGCGATCTGCTCGGGCGGCCGCTTTTCACCCGCGCGCAATTCCGCCAGCAACGTGCCCAGCCGCTTGAGGCCGCCCTCAGAGCCGCCGCGCGCTTTTTCAGCGAATTTCGCCACCGCCGTTGCTGGATCGTCGGATGCCACCAGCGTGTCGATCGTCCGCTCCGCCGTGCGATGACCGATGCCCTTCACCAGCGTCAGCACGCGCAGCCACGACACCGCGTCCGCCGGATTCGCGATCACGCGCAGATGCGCCAGCACATCCTTGATGTGCGCGGTTTCGATAAACTTGAATCCGCCGCGCTTGATGAACGGGATGTCGCGCCGTTGCAGCTCGAGTTCCAGATCGAAGGAATGAAAGCTCGATCGGAACAGCACCGCGATCTCGCTGAGCTCGACGCCTTCTTCGCGCAACTCCAGGATCCGCTGCGCGACGAATCGCGACTGCATATGCTCGTCCTGCGCGCGCACCAGGAACGGGCGAAAGCCGCCCTCGCGCTGCGTGAACAGCGCCTTGGTGTATTTCTCACCCGCGCGCGAGATCACCTCGTTGGCGACGTCGAGGATCCCCTGGATCGATCGGTAGTTCTCTTCGAGCTTCACGATTTTCGCGCCGGGAAAAATCGTCGGGAAATCCATGATGTTGCGAAAGTTGGCGCCGCGAAACGAGTAGATCGACTGCGCATCGTCGCCCACCGCCATCACGTTGCGATGATTCATCGCGAGCAGCCGCACCAGGTCGGCCTGGATCAGGTTGGTGTCCTGGTACTCGTCGATCATGATGTAGCGATAGCTGTCCGACAGCCGCCGCCGCACGTTCTCGTACTGCTCGAGCAGCTCCGCCAGCCGATACAGCAGGTCGTCGTAGTCGAGCAGGCGCGCGCTCGCGCTTGTAGCTCTCGTAATTTTTCGCGAGCTCGAGAATTTCCGTCTGATGCTCGCCGAGATGCGGAAAATCGATCTCGATTTCCTCTTCGAGCGCGCGCCGCTTGTTGCGCGCCATGCTGATCGCCTCGGCAATCGTGCTCTTCTTCGGGAACCGGCGCTCGCGCGACGCCAGTCCCATCCGCGTCCGCAGCAGGTTGATCACGTCTTCCATGTCGGAGCGATCGAGGATCGTGAAGTTGGGCTTGAGGCCCATCGGCGCGCCATGCCGCCGCAGCACGTTGTTCGCGAATGAATGAAACGTGCCGCCCGCGACCGCGCCCGCGCGATCGCCGACCAGTTGCTCCGCGCGACGCAGCATCTCCTGCGCCGCGCGCCGCGTGAACGTCAGCAGCAGAATCGCGCCGGGCGGCACGCCGCTCTCGATCAAGCCGCGCGACGCGATAGATCAGCGTGCGAGTCTTGCCCGAGCCCGCGCCCGCGACCACCAGCAGCGGGCCGTCGCGATGCGTCACGGCGGCGAGCTGCGCGGGATTCAGCAGCTCGGCGTACTTGATTTTGAAGTTGCGCTCGTCGGCCGGCGATGCCGGCTTTTCGCGCAGGTAAATTACCTTGTCGGCCACGGCGAGCGTGATCCTACCACGCCGCGCGCCGCGATTGCCCTACGGCAGCATCGGCCCGCTGCCCGACGGCGTCTGCCCGCCGTTTTTGTAGATGCCCTGCATCGTCTTGTTCCACAGTTGATCGGGACTGTTGGGCGATTGCGCCCGAGGCCGCTGCCGCCGAGCCCGGCTGGCGGCCGCAGATCTTCGACGTGCGGGTCGAGCAGGATCTGATCGACCAGGTTGACGCTCGGATCGTTCAGGTACCCGTTCGCGATTCGTTCCGCATCATTGCGCCCGAACTGCGTCGCCACGAACCCGGTGAGTATCAATTGCTTGCTGCCGCCCGGCGACGTCGAGAACTGCGCAGTGACCATCGGCAGCTCGTTCAGGTGAAGATACTTGGTGAGCGCGTCGCTGGTGCCCTGATCGATCACATAGTTCTGCGCCCGCGCGACGCCGCCGATCGCGACATCACAATGATCGCCGAGACCAATGCTTGCATTCGTCGCATCACAGTCTTCGACGATACCGACGCATGACGAAAAGAAAAACGCGGACGCCATCTTCGACGCCCGCGCTTCTTTGTGCTTGCGATTATCGCGCTACGGAACCTGGATCTCCTGAATCTGCGCCTCTTCTTTCTGCACGACCTCGGGCGGCAGCGGCGCGTATTGCAGCGCCGGCGCGTAGGTCTGTCCCTCGGTCAGCGCCCAGCTCAGGAACTTCTTGATCTGCTCGCCGACGTCCTTGTTGGTCTGCTTCTGATAAACGAGCAGCCACGTGAACGACGAGATCGGATACGCATCCGCGCCCGGCGCGTCCGTGATCGACACGCGGAAGTCCGCCGGCATGTTGCCCGCCGACCGATGCCGCCGCCGCGGTCACGCCCGCCAGGCTCGCAGTCGACCCAGTTGCCCGCCTTGTTCTGGATCTGGGCGAACGGGATTTTGTTGTTGAGCGCATAGATCAACTCGACGTATCCGATCGCGCCCGGCGTCTGCTGCACCAGCGCCGTCACGCCCTCGTTGCCCTTGCCGCCGAGTCCGGTCGGCCACTTGACCGCGGTGCCCTTGCCCGGATCCGACGCCCAGCTCGGGCTGACCTTTGAAAGATAATCGGCGAAAATGTACGTCGTGCCGCTGCCGTCGGATCGATGGCATACGACGATGTCCTGCCCGGCGGGATCGCCGCGCCGGGATTCAGCGCCTGATCTGGTCGATCATCCCACTTCGTTATCTTGCCCGAAAAGATGTCCGCGATGACCGGACCCGTCAGGCGCAGCGTGCCGGTGAAGCCCGGAAGGTTGTACGCGATCACGACCGCGCCCATCACGCTCGGGAAATGCAGAATTTTTCCCGGCGCGTCGGCAAGCTGTTGATCGGTCATCGGCGCGTCGCTCGCGCCGAGATCGACGGTGCGATTCGACGAGCATCCGGATTCCGCCGCCGGAACCGATCGATTGGTAGTTGAACTTGATGCCGGGATTTTCCTTCGCGTAAACGTCGAACCACTTGGAATAGATCGGATAAGGGAACGTCGCGCCGGCGCCATTGATCAGTAGATCGGCGTATCCGGAGCGGCCGATTCCCGCGATCGCCAGGACTATGAAAAGGGCCAGGATTAGTCGTCGCTTGATCATCTTTTGAACTTGCCTCGAGGTTAGTCGTGTCCGCTCACGCGAGCTGAGTGTGCGGCGCGCAGAAGCTATGCACTCAACATTAACAGAGGATGAACCCGCCGTGTCCGCGGGTTGAATTCGTCCGCGTGGACCCGCGATTCCCGCATAATAGCGCTTTGGCGCAATCGTTTGCTTTTCTTGGCGGCCGCTCGACGACAATTCCAATTCCTTCCAAAGACGGCGCTCGGCAATTGTTCAAATGAGTAAAGCACTCGACGGAATCAACCTCGTTGAATTCGACTCCAACCTCGGCGCCGCCTACGCCGCGATGCTGCTCGCGGAACACGGCGCGCGCGCGATCAAGGTCGAGCCGACCGGCGGCTCGCGCGATCGCGGCACGCCGCATTTCCACGTCCTCAATCGCTCCAAGCGCTCGCTCGATCTGGACCTCGACGATCGCGCATCGCAGGCGCGCGTCGCGGAGCTGATTCGATGGGCCGACATCGTCGTCACCGGCTTCACGCCCGCGCGGCTGAAGCAGCTGGGCCTCGACTCCGAATCGATTCGCCGCATCAATCCGCGCGCGATTGCGCTCAACGTGCCGCCGCTCGGAAGCCGCGGCCCCGACGCCGACTTCGACGCCAGCGACGATCTGGTCGCGGCGCGCGGCGGCATCGCCGGCAGCCAATGGGCGCGCAGCGGCAATCCCGGTCGCGCTGGTTTTTCCGGCGGCGAGTTATTCGGCGGGCGTGATGGCCGCGACCGCGGCGGTCGCGGCGCTCCTCGCGCGCGGCGCGAACGGCGCAGGCCAGGCGGTCGAAGTCTCGCTGCTCGCCGGCGCGTTCTCGCTCCAGACCGGCGGCATCCTGCGGCACGAAAAAATGACGACGCTCTATCACGGCCCGCAGGATCCGCTCGGCCCGATCCCGGTCTATCGGCTGTTCGAGGCCGCCGACGGCAAATACCTGTTCGCCGCCTGCGGCAACGCGACCTTCTGGGGCAAGTTCGCGCTCGCCATCGATCGCCCCGACCTGGTCGCCGATCCGCGCTTCGAAAATGCGCCGTGGGGAATCGCCGGCCGAGCACTGGCAGCCGCTCAAGGACATCCTCGAGCCGATCATCCGCACGCGGCCGCGCGACGAATGGCTGAGCATCCTGCGCGAGGCCGACGTTCCATGCGCGCCGGTGATGACGCGCCAGGAATTCATCGATCATCCGCAGACGCGCGCGCTCGGGATGCGCCAGGAGATCGACGATCCGACCCTCGGCCGCACGGTCCAGATCGGCGTGCCGGTCGTTCTCAACGACACGCCCGGCGAAATCTCGGGCCCGGCGCCGCAAAGCGGCGACGATCGCGCGGCGCTGCAATGGCTTGCGAGAGCCAACGCGCGACGTCTCCGCGAAGACAGACGCGCGCGTCGCCGAAAAAGGCCGCCGCTCGACGGCGTCACGGTGCTCGACTTCGCCAGCTACATCGCGGGCTCGTACGGCCCGATGATCCTCGCGCAGCTCGGCGCCAAGGTGATCAAGATCGAAAGCCTCGAGGGCGACGCGTTTCGCCATTTCGGTTTCGGCTTCCTCGGATGGAACCAGGGCAAGCGCGGGCTCGCGCTCGAATCTCCGAGTCGCGAGGGCCGCGAAATCGTCCACGGCCTCGCGGACAAGGCCGACATCGTGGTGGAAAATCTGCGGCCCGGCCGGATGCGCGTTCGGCCTCGACTACGACACGCTCGCCACGCGCAACCCGCGCATCATCTATATGTCGGTCAACGCGTTCGGCAATCGCGGCCCCGAGCACGATCAGCCGGGCTTCGATCCGCTGCTGCAGGCGCGCTCGGGCGTGATGGCGGCGCAGGGCGGCCATCACGGCCATCCGGTGTACCTGACCTGCGCGATTTGCGACTACGGCGCCGCGATGCTGTCCGCGTTCGGATGCGTGCTCGCGCTGCGCGCGCGCGAAATGACCGGCCGCGGCCAATTTTGCGAGACGTCGCTGCTGCAAGCCGCGATGGCGTTTCAGGCGGGCGAGTTCATCTTCTACGACGGCCGCCCCGACATGGAAAATGGCGGCGCCGAGTATCGCGGCCGCTCGGCACTGTCACGCGCGTATCAATGCCGCGACGGCGAATGGCTGTTCTCTCGCTATCCAATGCAGCGCAGTGGGACGCGCTCCTGACTATTCTGCCGGGCTGCCGAATACTAACTGGGCCGCGGCAGCGGCGGACCGAACGATGGCACGCTCGCATCGACGCTCGCCGAGCAATTTCCACAGCTCGATCGCGATGACGCTCTCGCGGCGCTGACAGAAATCGCGCGATCCCGGCGACGCCGGTAAATCATTTCCGCGATCTGTTCGACGATCCGCAGATCGCGGCGAACGAGTTGCTCGCCGAGTTGACTCATTCGCAATGGGGCAACGTCCGGCAGACCGGAATGCTGATGAAGTTCTCGGCGACCCCCGGCACGATCGAGCGCGCGGCCCCGATGCTCGGCGAGCATACCGACGAGGTCCTGCGCGAGTTCCTCGGCTACTCGCCCGACCGAATCGCCTCGCTGCGCGCCGCCGGCATCATCAAGTGATCGATGGATCCTGAGGCGGCCGCCGTCATCACTCCGCATCTGCTGGCGCGCGAAACGCTGCTCTGGTGCGGCCGCCCGCATGATACGGCCGCGCTCCGATGGCGCGCCGTCGTGATCATTCTCGTCGGAATCGCCGCACTCGTGATGCGTTCGATGCCGCCCGACTCGGGTCTCGCCGCGCGCGCGACACCAATTCGATTCTGCTCGCGGTCTGGTCGGCATTCTGATCGCGGAAGCGATCGTGTTCCACACCTTTCTTTCGAACACCTTTTACGGCGT
>CAVQAR010000028.1:0-37922 GCA_963710425.1 uncultured delta proteobacterium | reverse complement strand
TGGCCTCGACTTTACGTTACGTATTGCTGGACTTCCTCATGGTTTCCCCATCTGATCCGGTACACTCGGCGGCGGTTCAACTGGCGAACGCCTGCAACAGATTTATGTTGATCTCAGCGCCGTAAGGTTTGGCGGCGACGGTTCTTTCGCTGGCGACGGGCAACCTGCGAGCGTCAATAATCTTCTTGTGGAGTTGGCGGCAATCCTCGTCGCCAACGATTCCTTCGTTGAGGCGGTGAAAGGGCCGTTCGTGAAGACGGGCTTGGCGAGTACAACTGCTCGCGAGTCGGGCGGTAAGGGAAATCACAGAAAGGCGGCAATCCGCTACGAGAAAATCCAGCACGAGTTTGAAATCTTCGACGAAAAGTATCCTGACTTGGAGTATCGCGCGGCTCTCTCTAGATTCGCGAACTGGCTCAAGGCGAGGAGCAAAGCGCGCGTCGAAAAGTTAGGTTACGGTGAGAACGGCCCTAACCCCAAAACCATCGAACGAGCATTGAAACCAATCCTTTCAAAGTCTGCTCTCGCATAAGTTCCATCAGGACAAGCCTTAGGCTTGTCCACCAATCAGCGGACAACCCTTAGGGTTGTCCATGAAAGTCGCGCCGATCACTTCCCTTCCCTTACGTTCCCGCGAAGACTTTCTCCGAGACTCGGAGGTCTTCAATGAAACGCAAATGCAGATCGCGCCATGTTAAAGCCACGGCACAAACGGTTGTCGTCTCAAAGGTGCGCGGCTCAGACCAACTGCTACGACTCGCGCAAATTAGAGAGCTTGTGCCGCTCTCGCGCACGACGCTGTGGCGCAAAGTTCGCGCAGGAGAATTTCCCGCGCCACTCAGATTGAGTGAACACGCCCGCGCGTGGAAACTGAGCGATATTCGCGCATGGATAGCGTCGCGCGCTTCAACCCGCGCGGTCGCATCATGAGCAATCGAACGCCGGACCGCGACAGTTGCGAAGAACGTCTCGCCGCTATCAGAGATGAACTTCTCACCATGATGTCCTCGCATGGGACACGCCCTGATCACGCAGCCATCGCCATCGCTGCCGACAGCGTGCAAGAGGCGTTGGTCATACTGCGATGCACGTTCGCCGCGAGGCTCGAAGAACATCTCCTAAAGGTCGGGACCGAAATCGGCGATTCCAGCGAGTAAAGGCGAGGCTATATGCCTGTTCTGAACATCACCGAACGCGGGCATCTACTTCCGCTCGCGCCTTATGCCGTGCTCGCTGCGCTAGTGTGGCCGCAGTCTAAGGACGATTCGAAGCGGGTGGCTTTTGTCCGCGCCCATCGCGCCCAACTCATAGTTCATATCGAACGCCAGCATCACCCCGACGTGCGGGGAATGATCGTAGATGCCTTTGCCGAAATATATCGCGAGATTCCGACTGAGCGGCGCTTCGGGATCGCGACGAGCGGGCAAATTCTGCAACGTGTTTGGCAGTTGGCCGCCAGCGCGCCCGAACGCGCGAGCGTCAACAAGGCCATCGGCGATTTGGTCGCCTTTGATGCGCGCCTTCAAGTGGAGGCGCGCAAGGCGGGCGAGCGTCCAGTGCGGCGAGGGTACAACCGTTCTCGGCTTATGGCTGTCTGGTCAGAGTGGCGACCGAGTGCGCACTTGGCCACTGCGTTCGTCGATTGGCTTCGGGATCGTCCGCTCGCTAGGTCAAGAATAAGCCCACTCAATCCGACGACGCTTGTTCACTTTCTGGCGCGCGCCGAACTCTATCGGCAGTTCGGTGAGCAACACGTTGCACCGCACGCGCGCAAGTTTCACGGGCCGTTGACCAAGCCGCTACTCGACCCAGCTGAGACCTGGCGATTGCCGCCCGATCTCATCTTGCCGAAGATCGTTGCGTCCGAACTAGTCGAAATCTGAACCCATATGGTCGCTCAAGCCGCCATTTTAATTTGTCGGGCCATTAGTCCGCCGTTTTCCAGACTAATCGACTGTGGCGGGGTCCGCGCGACAAGATCGCGGCTATGAATGCCGCAACTGTGCCCCTGAGCGCGAGCACGCCTGAACTTTTGACTGTTTCGGAGACGAGTGTGTTGCTTCGCTGCTCTACCCAGACGCTCCGCAGGTGGAGACGCCAACGTCGCGGTCCCGATTTTTTGAAGGTTGGTCGGCGCTGTCTTTATTCGACAGCTTCGATTCAGCGCTTCCTCGGAAATCGTGTGCGGGTGATGGAGCAATGACGGCGAGCTTCGCGACAAGCATGGCCGTCTTGCGCGAGATTCGTCGCGTCGAATTTCAAGCGCGTCGCGCCGGTTGGAAATTGGATCAACTCTACGGCGGTAACGGCCAGCGTGAACCTTTGGTTTCGATGCTCCGCTATGGAGACCGGATCACTTTGGTCGAGCGAGACCAAATCATCTATGAACGCGACGGCGGTCTGTATGCGATTCGGGCGAGGGTTAGGTGAGCAAGCGCAAAACTACCGATTCCTACAGCGCGCCTCCAAAGAATCTAGAGGCCGAGCAATCAGTGCTCGGAGCTATCTTCCTCGATCCCGAAAACGCGATCCCGGCGATCTTCAATACTGGGATGACGACCGACGACTTTTACCGCGAGTCGCATAGGCAGATCATGCGCGCGCTCTTGCAGTTGGTTGAAGCTCGTGTAGCGATTGATGCAGTTACCGCTACGACGGCGCTGCGCGAGGCGGGCGTACTTGAGCAGATCGGCGGCCCTGCTTACATCGCAGAATTGGTTTCGTTTGTACCGACCGCCGCAAATGTCGGGCACTACGCGAAGATCGTCCGCGACTACAGCCGCCGTCGTGCCGTCCAAGAAATCGGCAACAACATCACGCAGAACGATGACGATCTGGATGAAGTGATTGGCAGGGCGCGCGATCAGCTCGCCGAAATCGCGGCGCGAGGTCAAGACAAGCCGAGCCGCTGGGACCGCAAGCAAGCGAGGTGGAATCCAAAAGAGTTCGCTGGGTGTGGCCCGGATACATCCCGCGCGGACGCATCACGGATTTGGAAGGCAATCCAAATGAAGGGAAGAGTCTGGCAGCTTGCGACCTTGCGGCGCGAATCTCCGCCGGAGACTTTTTGCCCGACGGTACGCCATCCGATCCTGGCGCGGTCATATTCATAAGCGCCGAAGATGACGCGTCCGATACGCTGCGCCCGCGCCTCGAAGCAGCGGGCGCACGGCTCGATAAAATCACGCTGGTCGGCTTCACGTTGCCAAACGGCAACCCTCTGACCCTGCCGGAGCATCTGCCGGAACTTGAAGGCGAAATACGGCGCGTCAACGCAAAGTTGATCGTGCTCGATCCGCTCGCAGCATTTCTGACCGATGCTACCGATTCGCATCGCGATCAATCCGTGCGCCGGATGCTCGCGGAACTAGCCGCAGTCGCGGAACGCACCGACGCCGCGATCATCATCATTAGACATTTGAACAAGCGGAGCGACGGCGGAAATCCCCTCTATCGTTCTGCCGGGTCTTTGGCGTTCGTCGCTGCTGTTCGCTCCGCTCTGCTCATCGCTACCGATCAGGATGACCCGGAAGAAGACACGGGCTGTAAGCGTCGCGTGCTCGCGCCCTTGAAGTGGAATCTGACTCGGATGCCGAATTCGCTGGCCTTCAAGATTGTCGAAAATGAAAACGGCGCGCCCCGGATCGAATGGGATGCCAGCCCGGCAGATCGCTCGGCCCGCGATCTCTTGCGTGAACGTAACGATTCAAATTCCGATGCCGATGCGCTCGTTGAGGCTACGGCGTTCTTGGCCGCCGAACTGAGCAGTGGCCCACGCCCATCCGACGAAGTGTTCAAGTCCGCCGCAGCGCACAACATCTCGGCCATGACCCTCAAACGCGCGCGTTCAAAGCTCGGCGTCCGATCTCGAAAGCGTGGCATGCGCGGCGGCTGGGAAATGTTACTCGACGCCGCGACTCTCGACGCTTCAAAAAATGGAGTTCCGGAATGAACGCGAACACTCACGAAGAAGTTCATACCCCTCTAAGGCATGTGGGAACTGACCCTCTTCATACGATCATCAATAAATATAAGAAGAAGGTCAGAAGAAGCTCATGACCGTCTTCAAAGGGGGTCAAGAGAGTCAGTCACAAGACCGAAGAGGGTCAGCGTGGTCTTCTTCGGTAGAGTCTCTCTCTCAGAAGGGTTTCACGCTCTCACACCAGCGAAGGGGGTCAAGTTCAGAGTGTGGACCCCTTCGGAAGCCCAACCCCTCGATTAGCCCGCGTGATGCCTCATTACACGCCGCGAGGGCGCGTTTCACTGACAGCCGGTCAGAGGGCATCGGTGAAATTCATAAATATCTAAGCGGGGTTTAAGGAAATGACGACGATCTAGGTGGCGGATAGGTGGCAAACAACATGAGAAACGCCGCGCAATCGACGGCCCAAAGACCGCGCCGTGAAAACGCGCAATCGCCGCAACCGCCCAAGCTGTCGGCGACCATCGAACGCTCGTGCGCGTTACGCGCCGAATGGCGATGCCAGCCCTGCGGACAGCGCTTCTCCGGCGAGGCGCTACACAGTGCTGGCCGGGCGTCGCGCGATGCCTCTGCGGTCGCTCAGCCCGCCGCTGGCGACCGCTCTTGAGATGGATCGTCTGGTCTGCCCGACGTGCGGGTCGGCTGAAATTTCGATGACCGCGTGAAGGAGAGAACGAACATGGAAACGATCAAGGTTGATGCAGGGACCGGCAAGCCCTATCTCACGCCGTTCGGCGCGCCCGACGATGGCGCTGCTCCGGGTAGCGTGTTGACGACGCTGCGCGATGCTCACGCTGCCGGAAACGTCGTTGTCGAGGACTATCTCGCCGCTGAGAAGCGGCTGGCCCGTGACTCGATGCTGAGCGACGCAGGCCGCGCCGTGAAGGCGCGCGAGACGATCTCAGATTTGGAAACTCGGCTCGGCAAGTTCACGCCGATGCTGGATACCGCCGAAAAGAAACTGGCCGAAGGCCGCGCGTCGCTGATGCGTGCGGCGATGAAGCCCTACGACGTACAACGCTCGCTTGGGATCGCGGCTTGGTTGCGCGACACGAAGCCCGAAGAACGCGGCAGAACGATCAGCCGTGCGATTCAAATGGGTGACCTCGAAACGATCACGGCGGCTCTTACGGCACCCGCGATCTGGGAAATCTTTCTAGACCCGCGATGGCGCGAGCGAGCGACGAGGGCGCTCTTGGAATCGTCGGACCCGGCGGCGCTGGCAGAGTTGGACCGGCTCGCGTCGGCAATTCAGAGCGTGAAAGAAGCGCACCTCGGAGCGAAGACGTGGATACGGAAGCGTGCGGGAATCGCATCAAACATCGATCTCAACAAGAAGGAGAACACCAATGCGAACTGACGGACATCACAGTGGAAATATCGGGGCATCGCTCGCGCTCTTGCGGCGATTTCGCTGCCACTCCTGCGGAGTCGTCACAGAGCCGGGCGACATTCTGATTGCGCATCGCCAACTCGGACTTGGCACGCCTTATTCGCGTTTGGCTGATTCCGGTTACGATCCGGTCAGCGAAGACGAATTGATTTGCGGCAATCGTTCGTGCGGATCGAAGGACTTGGAAATCATCGCGTAACCCGACGAGCATGTAGGAGCGAGCTATGAAATGGCGAGTGACCACCGAAGAACACGCAAACATAGATGCAGCGCATCAGGCTCACTACGAACCCGAAGCCGATGGAATCTACGTCGCCGTCGTGATCGATGACGACGGCTCGCGCATTGACCCGCCGCCGGATGTATCTGGTTTGAAGTCCGCCCTCGCCAAGCAGAAGGAAGAGGCGCGACGGCTACGCGAAGAGTTGCAAGCGGTTCGTGCAGACAAATCAAGTTCCGAGTCTCACGCCGAACTCGCACTGCTTCAGCGCCGCTATGAAGAGTCTGAATCGCGAGTTGCACAGATCGCGATTGACGGCCAGAAGGCGCTCGACGATCTAGCCGCAAAGTATGCGCCCTTAGTGGCCGAGGGTGAAGCCAAGCTCGCCGTGTTCACTGCCGGGCTGGATGAGAACGCGATTGAGCGAGAAATTCACCGGGCGATCACTGAGGCTCACGGTGTTCCGAAACTGCTGTCGCATCAACTTCGCAAGCGGGTACGCGTTGAACTGGACTCGGAAGGTGCCCGAAAAGTGGTGGTCGTCGATGACGACGGAAATACCTGGCTCGACGAACACGGCCAGCCCGTGCCGGTCGATCGGCTGGTCGAAGAAATAAAATTGTTCGGCGACCCGGCGTTCCGACATGCCTTCGACTCCGACCGCAACGGCAACGGGAAGTGACGACCGGTCGTAGCTGCACAGTTTGCCAGCACGCACAACGCGCCTGGATCGAGTTGGGGTTGGCGCGTGGAGTGTCGGCGTCGGCATTGTCGCGTCGGTTCAGGCCGCTATCGTCGGACGCGATCCTGCGCCATCGACGGCACATCAGTCCAGCACTGATGAAGGAACTGCGCGCGAAAACGCTGCTCCCCGAACGCGAACTCGAAAGCCTGCGGATTGAGGAATCCAGTTCCTTGCTTGAGCACTTGGTGCATCAACGCGCGAAGTTATATCGGCTTGTCGATTCGTGCGAAGACATTGGCGACGTGCGGAGCGCCTTTGCAGGGCACGCCCGCATATCGGTGAACTTGGAGCAGACAGCTAAGTTGCTGGACCTGTTCGCGACCCACGCCACTACAGTCCATCAGAATCTCGTCATCTCACCCGATTACTTGCAACTCAGACATGCGTTGTTGAGGGCGCTCGCGCCGCACCCGGAAGCTCGCCGTGCCGTGGTGGACGTTCTGCGTGCACTGGAAGACGTGCAGCCGGAACCGCCCGAAGAAACGAGGAAGGTGATCGAGTTGAATCCGCCAAGCAGTGTGAATGGCTCACCCAAGGATAACGACAATGCGACTAGCCAATGACCTCGCGCGCGCGTTGGAACCCGCATCGCTGATGCGCGAGCTTGGGCTGACGCCGGACCCTTGGCAGTCGGAACTACTGGCGAGCGATGCAAAGCGCTGGCTGCTCTGCTGCTGTCGGCAGAGCGGCAAGAGCACAACGACGGCCTTGATCGGACTCCATGAAGCCTTGTTCACCCCGCACGCGCTGGTGCTGTTGGTATCGCCGTCGCTGCGGCAGAGTTCGGAACTCTTTCGCAAGGTCGCCGACGCCTATCATCAGTTGAGCGACGTGGCCGAAGCGGTTCAGGAAAGCACTTTGAGGCTTGAACTGCCGAACGGGTCTCGCGTGATCGCGTTGCCGGGATCGGAAACGACGATTCGCGGCTACTCCCGCGCCTCGCTGATCGTGCTCGACGAAGCGGCGAGGGTAAGCGATGAACTAGTTGCAGCGATTCGCCCCGCGCTGGCAACCAGCAAGGACGGGAGACTGATCGCGTTGTCAACGCCGTGGGGAAAGCGCGGCTGGTTTCATCGTGAATGGGCGAACGGCGGAGAAGCTTGGAAGCGGGTGAAGCTCGCCGCGCCGGACTGTCCGCGTATCTCGCCGGAGTTCCTTGACGAGGAACGGAAACAACTTGGCGAGTTTCTTTTTCAACAAGAATATCTCTGCGAGTTTTTGGACGCTGAGAGCACGGTATTTTCCAGCACGTTGATTCAACAGGCTTTGACCGACGAAGTGAGACCCCTATGGCAGTGAACGAATCTGTACTCTGCGACGGCGGATATTTTCCGATGCAGCGTGAAAGCACTTTCGCCCTGGGTTGCGATTTAGGGCAAGCGGTTGATCCTACGGCGCTGTCTGTTGTCGAGCGAATCGTCGAGGCCAAGATTCCGCTCGAAGTCGGAACCGATTTGCGACAAAGGGCTGGACCGCCGCGATTTGAATGCCGCTATCTCGAAAGGCTTCCGCTCCAAACTTCCTACCCCTCAGTGATCGCGCATGTCGCCCGGCTGCTCGCGAGACCGCCGCTCGCTAGCACCTGCGAGTTGGTAATCGACATGACCGGCGTGGGCCGCGCTGTCGCCGATATGTTTACCACTGCCGGACTGCCCTTCACTGGCATCACGATCACTGGCGGCGACGCCGAACGTCTCGATTCCGAGGACGGCCAAAATTGGCACGTCAGCAAAATTCAGTTGGTCAGTCGGCTGCAAGCACTCTTTCACGCGGGAGATTTACGAATCGCAAAGTCGTTGCCAGAAGCGACGGCGCTCGCGACTGAGTTGCAGGACTTTCGCGCCAGCATTTCGGAAGCGGGTTACGCGAGTTTCGGCGCGCGAGTCGGCAAGCATGATGATCTCGTGCTCGCGCTGGCCCTCGCGTGTTGGCAACTAATCGGCCCGTGGCGGCATCGCGTCACCGTCACGCAAATGAGCCTCTAGCAACTGATGCGGTGCATCAATCCACGGTGTCAGGGAAGGATGCGACTGGCGTCTATGACGATCCATCAGCACGGCGCTGACGCGGTGAGAGAATGCGAGCGCTGCGGCCAAGTGTGCGTTATCGATCAGAAGCGAACGACGTGGATGGGGCCGCCGACCAGTCCGGCACGTCGGAAGCGTTCAACGATGTAGCGAACGAGGGAGCTTGCGCACAAAGCGCCTCGATTCGGCCCCGGCGGCATTCCGCCGCCGGGGATTTTTTCCGAAGTGGGCGGCTTTCAAAATCAGTCCGACGTTTTGGGATCGCGGCGACGTATGATCACTTTGCCGACATCGGTTGATTGCATCCGTTTAACCGGCTTCTTTCGCCGGATTCCACCTTTGGCAAAGTACGCTTCCGCCTTTTTCTGTTTTTTGGTGGGCTTCGGAGTCTTTCCCCATCGCCAATTTCCGCGCCTAAATGTCAGCACGGTTCATCCCATCCAAATCGATTCGGGCGGCGGCACGCTTTGGTAGATACCAATTGAATCTAGTTGCCCTAGGATTTCGCTCTCGCGATCACCGTCTTAAACCATTCAATCAGAGCGGATTCTCCGTTTCTCAGAGCATCTTCGTGTAGATCGCAAAGGGTATAGTTCACATCGGGTTTGTTGTCATTAGGATTGAAGATGTTTTTCATATGACGTTGTTTGCCAGGTCTCTGGCAAGAATTAAATTCGCACAGAATCGGCATTTTCGGTTTTTACTTCTCCTTAAGGCGCGGATCGTCGGTTGCGATGCAGCGAGAAATGCTGTCGATATACTGGCTGGGGTCTACCTTTTGCAATGTATCTTTGTCGTATAGGGCAAATTTGTCTAGAAACTTTTGATTAGCGATTGATCGAACCTGCTCGCACTTGGAAGCAGTCTCGAAACTTCGGGCTTGATTCCACTGCGACAACGGTGCGTCAGGATAAAACTTTCCGCCTTGCGAGGGTGCCACCATCAGATACCAGCCCACAAGCGCGAGCGCGGCGGCGTGGCGGAATGTCAACTGCAACCTCGATAGGCTATCGCCAACAGAATCAGAGCGTACACGATCAAATGAACAGGCCACATTTGGCCGTACATATACCAATAAGGCGGCGTGCGATTCTCGAACCGCCTTGCGTTCTGTGAAGCGGCATGAACGGCGGTCCACAGCGAGAAAATGAGGAACGCGCCGACAGCAAGAGGAAACCACACCGACTTAATTTCCGCGTTCAAATATTACCACGATCTCTGTTAGTTCCAATCCGCTAGTTCCAGTGACGGGCAAATATTGAGCTGGCAAGACGGCAATCACCCGCCAATCATTTTTCGCTTGATCGTTGGCGATTCTTGGGAACTGAAGAGCTTGGGTTCTGACCGATTGGTATTCTTTCATCCGAGTCTCCTAAAACCCGCTAGAGCGCGGCGGCGCGGCGTAGATTCATCGACATTGAGTTACCAGACAGGCGACCGCCCGACAAATGGCGGACCTAGTGAATCCGCTTCACTCGATAGTCGTATGCTCCGCGCCCGTGCCAAGTCTTGCGAGAACGATGCGAAAGGAATCGACGCCTCTCTAGTTCGGTGATCGCTTTGCGTGCCGCGCCCCGCGATATGCCGGTGCTTTTGGCAATCGTATCCAGCCGTGAGTGAGACGATCCGAATGCGTACACGATTCAGGCGAGATAGATGTAAACGCGCTTGGCGTTCTCGCTGACGGGCGCGCCCAGAATTGGCGAGATGGTCGGATCGCTGGCGTCGGCCAGCCATCGCCGGAGGCCAAGCAGCGAAGCGAGCAAAGTGACTAGTGTCTTGGGCCGTGCCGGTCCGCTTCGTCCGCCGATGACGCGAGGCCCCGCAGGAGATGGTCGGTCAACCGGATTGTGTTTGCGGGCAACGACCTTGCCGCCACACCGCGAACAGAACTGCGCACCGTCATTCGGTGGCTCGAAGCCGCAGCGTCGGCAAGGAATCATTCAATCAGGTGAGCTAGCAAAGTGCCGTGCGACCGACAAATAGCGGTTTTTACGCGTGCTGGATGTAGCAACTTTCGCTAGTCCTGCTAAGTGCATCGCCGGAGAAAGCTGTTACCATAATGGAACCATGAAAATCACCGACGCCCTGAAACTCCGCGTTTACAAGATTGATTCCGGACCCACTCTAGTTCACATAGCTCTTGGCACCCACCAGAAGGAAGGTGCCGACATGCTTCTATCGAATGCTTGCCGCTGCGTAGGCGACCTTCGAGAAGAGGCCGACCGGCTCATCCTGCAACTTGAGAGAATGAAAACCGACGCCGAAAGGATCGACTGGAAGGGTGTTTCAAAACGTCGCGAGCCATGAAAGCTCGCCTTGCCACTGCACTGATAATGGTTCTGCTGTCGGGCTGCATACGTGCCGACGAGCGCGAAGTTCTAAAGGCGTGCCGACCTTCGGCATCTATCGGAATCCTTGATAGCGGATTCGGTAATCCCGACGCCGACGCTGTAGGCGGACCGACAGTCGAAGCAAACGGAAACGATCAAGCTTGCATCACTGCCTGCCAAAAGTATCACGTCTACTCCTCTTGCCGAGCGCACTTCAGGATGGCCTGCCAAAATGGGGACCAAGCCGCCTGCATCGACTATCAAACCAGCGAGATTCTTCCCACGCAGTGATGATCCGACACCGAAAACTTGGAGTCGCGAAACCGAACGCGGGGAAGTTCATTTCCCGTCGCGCGGTTTCTTGCGGGGTGCGGATAGAATCTGGAACGCTTTGCCCTTCGATTGTTCGGTAAGATCGATCAAGCTGGACTCACTCGAATTCTGCGTGACCTGATCGAGCGCGCGGCGAGGCAATTGGCTTGGCTCGATTCGGTCGCCGAACATGTACTTTTCTTGCCGGTCGCCCTTGTACGGCGTCCAGCCGGTATCAAACCAAACGTCGTCCACGGCAGACAGGCCGGAGTCGGCCCGCTTCCGATAGATGGCGTTGTCGTACTCAAAATACTCGTAGTTCATCTTCGATCACTTCGGTCGTCTTTTGGCGGGAAATTCGTCGCGGTGGTCGTGCTCGACCTTCCATGTTCCGTCCGGCTGAAATTCTTCAACGTGATGCGTCTTGACGGTTTTGTCGGGATCAGAGCGGTCGATCCGCAAGTCTTCCTTCGCGAGCAATCGGCTTTTACCGGCCTGCTTCATCCGGCTCACAAACTTGGTTACGAACCCCGCGAATCCCGGTCGCAGATGTGTGCCCTTCAAAGTCGCCAGTGTTCTAGCGGACGTACTGATCGTGACCGAGTACAGACGAGCGGTTGTCCCGCAATTCGGGCAGGGGCTCGGCTCCGCCGATTCGCCGAAGTCGAAATCGCAGTTTGAACACACTGGTCCGCTTTGTTCGATCACAATTGTCCTCGGTATTCAGAATAACAGACGGCAACTAGGCGCGCTCAGGGCTGCGCCACCTTTGGGCGCGCCTGCCACCTATTTGCCACCTCTTAGGAAAACGCTCTTGTGGCTAAAGCATCCAAGTGCCTGATGGTATTGGTGGGCCGTTCCGGGCTCGAACCGGAGACCCGCTGATTAAGAGTCAGCTGCTCTACCAACTGAGCTAACGGCCCACCGTCGAAGAACGTTTACGTAGCAGGATGTTTGGGGTGAGTGAAGGGATTTGAACCCTCGACCGCCGGAGCCACAATCCGATGCTCTGCCAACTGAGCTACACTCACCACCTCGTTCACTCTATCCATTCCGGCGCCTCATGCCGCCAGCTCACAGTACGCCTTCCGTGGCGCGCCAGAAGGGATTCGAACCCCTGACCCACGGCTTAGAAGGCCGTTGCTCTTTCCACCTGAGCTACTGGCGCGTGGTCGGGGCGAGCCGATTTGAACGGCCGACCCCCTGCTCCCAAGGCAGGTGCGCTACCAAGCTGCGCTACGCCCCGAGCCTTTAGGAAGTAACACACGGACGATCCGCTCTCAACCGACAACCGCGCGCGACATGTTTTTTGTTCATCGCTGTCATCACGCAACCGCGCACTTCGAGCGCACTGCTTGTGGATAACCGCGTCTTCAATCTCCACTTTAGTATTTAGCATTGAGTGTGTGATTGCTTAGTGGCGCGGGCCGCCGTGCCCGCGGCTGATTCGCGCAGAACCTCGCCGCCATAGTGCAGTCCTCGCTCCGCAACCCGCAGAATGCATCATCTTCATTTTGAAAATTCCGAGGTCGCATCCGGCGCATACATCGCAACTTGCAAAACTCGCAATTCCCCTTAAAAGTGGCCCGATTCGACACTTTCAGCGACACGCCGTCGCAGAAAGAGAAAAAAACCTGACGCCTCCGACTAGCATCCATCTACGTTTTTCCGAGGCACAAGCTTTGCTTCTAGTACAGTTGCGCTGACAATCTCCTCCCCCGAGACCCAGCGCCTGTCCCCAAGCAAAGGCCGGGCTACTTGCTCCGTCGGCTCCCCACCGCGGTCCCCACTCGTAGCCCGGCCGTTCTTTTTTCACAATCTCAAAATTACCAATTCGACTTTCGGACAGCATTTATCCCGCGCGATTTCTGCTATCCTCTCCCGAGCCGGACCCTGTTCCGCCGGGGGATCTATCGCTCGCTTGAAGCGACATATCTGCGCATCGCTCGTCGCGATTTTCGCGGCTGCCGTCACCGCTTCGATCAGCGGATGCTGGATGGCCGCGGCTCAATTCGCGCCGCTCGCCGCTAACGCTGCCGAGTATGTCGGCAGCACTGCGCTTGAAGTCGCCTCCGGTATCGGCGCGGCCAACACTGCGGAGGCCACTCAAGCCAAGCGTGAAGAAGACGCGCGCCAGGCCGCAATGACCAGCGGCGACAACTGCAATCAGCTCGAAGTCGAAGTCCCCGACGTGATCGAATTGCGCCGAAGCGCTACCGGCGCGCCCGAATATCGCGAGCTCGAGATCACCGATTCGCTCGATCAGCGCCAATGGGCGCCGATGCCTGACAGTGGCGACGGTTGGCAGCCGGCGGTAAATTTTCTCCAGATGAACTTCACCCCGCCGCTCGGCGCAGTGCTCCCCGAGTCAACCAGTAGCTTTCTCGCGTATACGCCGTCGAAGGTCATCACTGCCGCCGACGGCGATCGTCTCACTGCGATGACTTCGAATTTCGGCAAGCCGATCGGGACCTTCACCTGGAACGGCAACTACTATCACTACGTAGTCACCAGCACCCTGCCATGCTTTCCGCCGCCCCCCGAGCGCATCGCGCAGGATGTGCACGCGGGCCCGGGCCTCTAGATTATTTTCCCGTCTTGATTGCGACCAGTGTCAGTAAGAGGCGCCCCCTCTCCTCCGCGATTGTTCCCCTTCCCTCGAGGGAAGGGGTTAGGGGTTAGGTGTCGGGTTGCAACAGGTTGTCCGCGGGAAGGCGCGAGATAGGAGAGCGGCCGCCGATGCCGCGATGAGGGCGATGATGGTTGTAGGAATGGAGCCAGGGGGAGCAGAGCGTCTGTCCGCTGCTCGGAGTGATCGTAAGCGCGGGCGTAGGCCCATTCGCGCAGGGCGGTCTGGATAAAGCGTTCGGCCTTGCCGTTGGTGCGTGGGGTGTAGGGACGGGTAAAGATGTGCCGCATCCTGCGGCTGCGGCACAGGGCGGCAATAAGGGAAGAACGGTAGGCGGAGCCGTTATCAGTCATGATGCGAGCGACCGCGATGCCCAACCCCTGGAAGTGATCGAGGGCGCGCGACAGGAAGGCAGTGGTGGTCTCCTTGCGCTCGTTGGGCAGGACTTCGGCGTAGGCCAGGCGCGAATGGTCGTCGATACAAACGTGGGCGACCTCGAAGCCGGCGCCGAGGCTGCGTTTTTGATGAGTGCCTGTAATGCGCGAGCCGACGCGGTGGAAGCGGCCGAGCTTCTTGGTGTCGAGATGGAGCAGGTCACCAGGCGCGGCGTGGGGGGGGGGGGGGGCGGGGGGGCGGCGGGAAGCCTACCCATGTTTGTCACTCACACCATCGGGACAAATTTGGTCAGCCGTTCTCGCGCGCATAGCGTCGCGGGATGTGCGACCCGCCGGCGACCCGGGCTTTCGCGCGCTGCAGGATGAAATTGCGGACCGCGCGCCGCGCCTCATTAGTATTGGCGCAGATTTGAGAACATCCCGCCTCGATCAGCTCGTCCGAATCCTCAACCGCCGCCGGCCCGCTCGCAACAATCATCAGACCCGCCGAGATCGATCGCAGCTCCTTGACCAGCTCGACCGCCGCCGGGATACATTCCTTGTCCACGCATGAAATGAAAACGAAGTCGGGCGTAAACCGTTTGACCAGGTCGCAAATCTCCGCCGGTGATTTGTTCTCGCCCGAAAAGCTCGCGACCACCCCGTCCTTGCGCAGCAGCTCGAGCAGCATCAGCAGGCTCAGGAAGTTCGCGTCACCGGGCGCCATCACGCCCAGCACGCGCACGCTCGGCGAAATCCGCTGTTTGACGAATCGGCCCGCCAGCTCGCCGATCAGTGCATGCGTCGTGTCGAGAATCAGCCGCTCGTTCTCCTCGCTGATACTGTTTCCCGCGCGTTCCTCACGCGTCAGGTCCAGCGCCGGCTGAATCACCTCTTCGAAAGTTCGTCCGAGCCCGTTCTCGTCGCAATAATGGATCGCGACCTCTCTCGCTCCCTCCGGATTCAGCTCGAGCAGCATGCGGTAAAAGTCGTGGTAGTCGTCGAGCGCACGATCCGCGCCCAGCAGGATCGAAAGAAATCCCAGCGGCGGAATATAATCGCCCGCCACTTTCAGGCACGCGGTAATCGGCGTCGAGAGCAGCAGTCCCGGTATTCCCCACAGCCACGACCAGTACATCGCCGATACCAGCAGCGCCACCGGGGAGACGTTGATCCCGTGACCGATAATGAACGGCTCTGCGATCTGCGCCGCCACCTGGTCGAGCAGGATGAAGGAGCCAAGTATTTCGAGCGCCTTGCTCCATCCGGGGAACATCGCAAACGCAACCAGCGCCGGCAGAAACGCCGAACTGATCGCGCCGACGTACGGTATATACCGCAACAGGAACGCGACCAGGCCCCACAGCGCCGCGCTCGGCAGCCCGAGATACCAGGCGACAAATCCGGTCGTGATCCCGTACGCAAGGTTGATCAGCGAAAAAAGAAACAGGTAGCGGCCGACCGTATAGCTCGCAGTCTCGAGCGCCAGCGCCGCCACTGGGACTCTCGCCCGCGCCGCCAGCCGCACGAATCGATCGCGCATATCCTTCCTGCTGTAAAGCAGGAAAAAGAGCAGCACGATGATCAGCAGCGTGTTGACGACCGCGTCGACGACCGGCGCCACCGGCTTGAGACTGTCACTCAGCGGCGACGGTACCGGCAGCGCCATCACTTCGCGCGGCTTGGTGCGCGGCGACGGATTGGCGCTGGCAACCCGCTGCTGCACTTCGGTTACCGCCTCCTTGACGTGCTGCAGCCATGGCGGCGTGTTCTTCTCGAGCGCGGCTATTTTATTTCCAATGTTGTCCGAATATTCAGAAACCTGGTCGGCGACTGCGGTCAGTTCTATAGTCAGGAAATAACCCAGCGCGCCCATGAAACTGATCACCAGCAGCACAACTATTGCCGCGCTGACAAAGCGCCCGCAGTACGGCTCGAGCCGCGTCGCGAGCGGACTGAATACCACGCTCATGATCAGCGCGATCGCCAGCGGCAGCAGCACCGGCTTGCCGAGATACAACGCGAGGGTACCAATGATCAGCGCGCAGATCGGTACAGCCACCCAAACCAGCGCGAGGCTATCTTCATTTTCGTCGGCGTAGGTATTCTCGTCGACGTAAGGTCGTCCAGTTCGGTTTTCGATTTCCGGCACTTGGAATCGCCCCGACACCGTGAACACAATCACTTCGGTGCCGCTAGCGTACCTGCAATACCCATTCCACGTCACAACCATGCCGATTGCGCTACGCCGAATGTCTTCCCTGCTGCGAACTCAGGCATCCATGCAATTTTTTCCGATTTTTTGCATTGCGAAAATCTCCCGCGCCTTGAAATGGATTGAAATTGGCCTTCCACAGGATATTTTTTTACCCGCGGTCCTCGGCACATCGATTGCTCTCTACGTCCCCGATAGCTCGGAGGGTGCGTCGGAGCCCGCGACATACATCACCCTACTCAACCCGTTCCTCATGCGGGCCTGGCGCAACCCTCCGATTAAAAATGCGTCCCTTGTCTCACCCACAACCACGAACCCAAAAACCCGAAAAACGCTCGATTTTCGGGGTTTTTTAGTGTTTTCTAATGACTCATCCGGGCGTTTCACGATAATGTGGAAAAGAAATAATTATCGGCCCTACTGGATTTCGCTCGCCGCGAAATATAAGAAGGCAGGTCCGGGGAAAGCTCACTGCCACGCGCCCCGGGTAACGCGATTGCGCTAGGATTCGCGCCAGCAGCGCGCGGGAGGTTGCAAGTCATGCCGGCTCGTTCGATATCTACCGCCAGTCTGACCTTCGGACTCGTCTCGATTCCCGTGCGCTTGTTCCCCGCGACGAGTTCCAAATCCGTCTCCTTCCACCTGCTGCACGCCAAGGACATGAGCCGCATTCAGCAGAAAATTTATTGCCCCAAGGAAGACAAGATCGTCGATCGCAGCGAACTCGTCCGCGGCTACGAAGTCGAAAAGGATCGCTACGTCACCTTCACCGATGAGGAGCTGAAAAAACTCGAAGCGCAGGCCGATCGCGCCGTCGAAATCACCGAGTTCATTCCCGCCTCCGAAGTCGATCCCGTCTATTTCGAAAATTCCTATCTGCTCGGATGCGAGCCGACCTCCGCCAAGGCCTACCACCTCCTGCAGGAAGCGATGACCAAGGCGGACAAGGTTGGCGTCGCGAAATTTACCATGCGCGGAAAGGAACGCGTCGTGCTCATCCGTCCGTACGAAGGCGGCCTGATGATGCATACGATGTACTACAACGACGAGATCCGCTCCTTCGGCGAAATCGATCACGGCGCCAACGCAACCGTAAAAGAATCTGAATTAGGACTCGCGCAACGGCTGCTCGATGATCTGACGCAGAAGAAATTCAAGCCCGACGAATTCAAAGACAATTACCGCGAACGCGTAATCGAAGCGGCCGAGCAAAAGATGGCGGGTCACGAACTGACCGAACCCGCCCCCGAAGCGCGCCAGGGCAAAGTGATCGATCTGATGAGCGCGCTCAAGGAATCGCTTAAAAAGCGCGGCGTCTCAGTCAACGAAGATCGCGAAGAAGCCCCAGCCACCGCCGAACCCGAAGAGCGCAAAGTCGCCGCACGGCTCCCGCCGCCCCTCCCGAACCCGCCGCGCCCGCTAACAGCGCTCTGAGATTTCCGCTCCGGTTCCCATATCCGGTTCTCTTGTGTCACCCTGGACGGAGGAGCATCGCGACCGCACGAAGGATCTCGGACAGCTTCGCGCACGCGAAGCCGGTTCCGGTTTCTGAAATCGCGCAGCGCTCCACCAGGGGATGAACTTTTAAGCCTGACCTCCCCGCGTTCTCCATGCTAAATGTAAGGCATGACCTAACAGTCAGAATGCCTCCTCCTCATCCCGCGCATTCGAAGGCTCTTACCCACTCTTATCATCAAAAACAATTTTTGACGGAACGAACCCACCCCTAGCGGTAGATCCCTCCCACACCACAACAGGTAGTAGCTGACGCACTCCCCCACCCCACCAACCAACCATGCCGCTAAGCAAATACCGCCAAAAACGAAGCGCCGAAAACACCCCGGAACCCTTCGGACGCGAGGTCCCAACCTCCTCTTCCACCACCGGCGGCACCTTCGTCGTCCAGAAACACGCCGCCCGCCGTCTCCACTACGATTTTCGACTCGAGATGGAAAATGTCCTGCGCTCCTGGGCGGTCCCCAAAGGCCCTTCGATGAATCCCGCCGACAAGCATCTCGCCGTCGCCGTCGAAGACCATCCACTGGAATACGGCGACTTCGAAGGCGTCATCCCACCGGGCAACTACGGCGCGGGCTCCGTCATCGTGTGGGATCGCGGCGTTTACGAGGTCATCGATCCACCGGGCGACGCAGCCGAAGCGGTAAAAAAAGGAAAAATCGACATCAGCCTCCACGGCTTCAAACTCAACGGCGCGTTCACCCTCGTCCACACCGGCGGCCGCCGCAAGGGCGATCCCAAAGATGAAAAAAATTGGCTGTTGATCAAGAAGCGCGACCAATACGCCACCACTGAAGACGTCTTCGAAGCGCATCCGCGCTCCGTTCTTTCCGGATTAACTATCGAAGAGCTCGCCGAAGCGCCGGCCGCCGAGCGCAAGCTCGCCGACAATCTCGCGAGCCAAGCATCTGCCGGAATTGGGTCCGAAGCTCAAGTATTCGGACTTCCCGCTGACCCTGGCCAAGACCGTTGAAGAATCCTTCGACAATGACAAGTGGCTATTCGAAATAAAGTACGACGGCGTGCGCGTACTGGCTATTCGCGACGGCGACAATACTCATTTGTACGCGCGCAAGGGCACCGATATTACTAATCGATACCCCGAAGTAGTGCTCGCGCTTAACTCGATCGCGCTCGACCGGTTCGTCCTCGACGGCGAGATCGTCGCGCCTGACGATCGCGGACGCCCGAACTTCCAGCTCCTGCAACGACGAATGCACGTCAACGATGCGCGCTCGATCGCTCGCTTGAGCCTCGCGGTACCGGTCAACTACTACGTCTTCGATCTGCTCGGCTTCGATCGTTTCGACACCCGCACGCTCCCGCTCGAAGAACGCAAGCGTCTCCTCGGCGAACTGATCCACAGCGACGGCCCGGTGCGTTATTGCGATCACGTAATCGGGCGCGGAAAAGATTTCTACGCGGCGATCTCGGAGCACGAACTCGAAGGTATCGTCGCCAAACTGCGCGACTCACCCTATCGCGGAACACGCACCGGCGACTGGCTGAAAATCAAACGTCCGCTGACCCAACAATTCGTGATCGGCGGCTACAGCAACCCCGACGGCACGCGAACTCATTTCGGCGCACTGCTGCTCGGCCAGTACGAATCCGACGGCGCGCTGCGATACACCGACAAGGTCGGCACCGGCTTCAACCAGGAAACGTTGCGCAAAATCCACGCGATGCTCACCGAACGCGCGCAAGACTCATCACCTTTTCGCAAACCAGCCCCTGGAGAACCCTCTCCTGAAAAAACCGCACACTATGTGCGGCCAGAACTGGTCTGCAAGGTTCGCTTCACCGAATGGACCGACAGCGGCGGCATCCGCCAACCAAGCTTCCTCGGTCTGGTGGAGAACGCCGACCCGCGCGAATGCATCTACGACGGCCCGGGCTCCCTCGCGCTAGCATAGGAGAATGTCGAGGAAGGCTTACTGAAAAAACTGGAAAAGACGCCGCAAGGCCGCGGCGCCGAAAGCCTCAGTCACCAATCCCGAAAAAGTTTTCTGGCCAAACGACGGCTACACCAAGGGCGACCTGGTCGAATACTATCGCGCAATTTCAAAATGGATGCTGCCGTACCTTAAAGATCGCCCCGTGATGCTCACGCGGTGGCCGGATGGCATCGAAGGCAAGATGTTTTATCAAAAGGATGCGCCCGCATTCGCGCCGCCGTGGATTCGCACCGAGAAGGTTTATTCCGAGGACTCGCAGCGGGAAATTTCCTATTTCATCCTGGACAGCGAGGAAGCGCTCGCCTACGTCGCGAACCTCGCATCGATCACGATCCACATGTGGTCGTCGCGCATCCCGCATCTCGAGCGTCCCGACTGGCTATTGTTCGACATCGACCCCAAGGGCAGCACGACCATGCATGCGGTAGAAGTCGCGCGCGAAGTAGCTAATGTACTGCGCGAGGTCGGACTCGAACCGTGCCTGAAGACCTCGGGGCAAATGGGTCTTCACGTAGTAGTCGGCCTGGCGCCGAAATATACTTACGAACAGGCAAAGATGTTTTCGGAGTTAGTATCGCAAGTAGTAGTCAATCGAATACCTAAAATCGCGACGATCAACCGCAATCCAAACACCCGCAAGGGCCGCGTGTACATCGACTACCTGCAACTCGGCCACGGCAAGACTATCGCCGCGACTTTTTCAGTCCGCCCGGTCCCGCACGCCCCAGTCTCCGCCCCAATGACCTGGAAGGAACTGAAGCCATCGCTGGATCCCACGATCTACAACATCAAAACGATGCCCGCCCGAATGTCCCGCCTGAAACGCGACCCGTTCCTCGACGCAATCGAAAAGCACGCCACCCTCGAAGACGCCCTCCCCCACCTGGAAGCTCTCCTCAACGGCTCCGGAACCCGCTCCGCGGCCACCCAGTAGATTGTCAGCTTCAGGAAAGGCGCGTTATCGACGTATCGATCCCTCAGGCTCTGTGTTTCTCACGCGAGCGAACTTTTCGCGGAGCAGGCATCTGCTGACTCGCAGTCAGCGCCGAGAGTTTCTGCTGCAGTTCTTTCGCGCTCAGATGGCGATTGGAGTATTCTGCCAACACCGAGTGGATCTCTCCCACCAACTTCCGGACCTCATCGTTTTCGCGATGAATGTTCCAGGTGTTACGAGCAAGCCAGTCGGTAAACGAGTTCAGCGACTGTTCTTGGGCAAGGAGCCGAACCAGATTTTCCCGAATTTCAGCCGCGCTCGTCATGTCACTCGATTCCCGCGTTCATATCGTCTACGTCTCGAAACAAAGAATTAGAGCGCTGTTCAACGAAGGCAAATACTGGACGCGCGCTCGTAATCGAGAGTTTACCCTAGAATACCTCTACAACAAAACGGGCTCCAGCTAAAGCGGGACAGCCCCCAGGAACCAGATCCCAGATCATCGCGTATATCAATTCCAACGGAGACCAGATCGCTCTGGTCCATCAATACCTAAAACCCGATGGCACTCTTGGCGGAAGCGGAAAGCCCGATCCTAAAGAACTGCTGGACGGAGAAATACTCTATAAGATCGACTACGGCGACATCGGGTGATTGGGACTTCACTCCCTCGGCTTCGGCGGCGCGGTCACCTCATTGAACGCGCGAATCGCTTCGACCGCGGTCGGCACACCGCTGTACTGCGAGACGTGAACGATCAGCTCCTTAATCTCTTCGGGCGGGATGCCAAGATTCAGCGCTCCACGCATATGAAGTCGCAGCTCCGGCCCGCGCCCCAACGCCATCAGCGCAGTCATCGTGAGCAGCGAGCGCAACTTGATCGGCAGGCCGGGCCGACTCCAAATCGTGCCGAACAGTTGCTCGTTGAGAAAGGTGGCGAAGCCTTCGTCGAAACTTCTCAGGAACGTGTCACCGTCCTGCGCCGCCTTCTCGCCAAACAACTTCGTGCGCACTTCCATTCCTTTCTTTGCCGATTCATCAGACATGGGAACACCTCCGCGGTGATGTTGAGACAGTTATGCGTTGCGAATCATCAGGCCGCCGTCAACCGGAATGATCGCACCGGTGATGTACGAAGCGGCCGGCAGACACAGGCTGAAAGTGATATGCGCGACCTCTTCCGGATAGCCGTATCGCTTGAGCGCGGTGCGCCGCTTGGCGAAGATCGTCTTGTGCTCTTCAGGGATCGCGTCGGTGAGCGCCGTCCGAATCGGGCCGGGGCAAATGCAGTTGACGGTTATTCCTTCGGGGCCGAGATCGACCGCCAGCGCGCGCGTGAGTCCGATGACTCCAGTCTTGGCGACCGCGTAAGGGCTGTCGCCAGGAGTCGCGCCGAGGCCTTCAGTCGATGCGATATTGACGATGCGCGCGGCGTCAGACTTCCGCAGATGCACCAGCGCGGCACGGACCATCCGCTGTTGCGCCGTCAGCAAGCCTGCGATAGTGCGGTCCCAAATGAGATCGTAGTCGTCGTTGCCGAGCGGAGAGAAACCGCCGAAGCCGGCATTGTTGATCAGGATGTCGAGGCGGCCGAAGCGCGCAGCGACTTCCGCGACGACGCGCTTGATCGCCGCAGCGTCCGAAACATCGAGCCGCCAACCGTGCGCGGTCCCTCCGGCACGCCGCAATCTCCTCGACCACGCGCGCGACTCCCGCCTCATTGATATCGGTGATCGCAACCAGCGCGCCTTCCTGTGCGAAGAGATGTGCGGTCGCGCGACCCATCCCGCTGGCAGCGCCAGTGACGAGCACCGCGCGCCCCTTCACCGAACGATCGAGTTTCTTCACTGGCTCCATTTCGATTCTCCATCGAACAACTGCGTTACGATTGTCGAGCTATCACACCCGATGTTAGTTGGGGTAGTGAAACAGAGGACTCGTCACGACGAAGCGGGAGACAACCATGGAATTTGAACGCGCAAAACTCGATATCGAAGGGCCGGTCGGAATCGTAACGCTCAACCATCCTGAAGTCATGAATGCAGTCTCGGCCGAGATGCTCGGCGGGCTGATGAAGGCGCTCGACCATGTCGAGAATCCGAAAAACGGTGTGCGATGCCTCCTGATGACGGGCGCGGGCCGCGGCTTCTGCGCGGGCGCCAACCTCCAGCCAAGCGGCGGCGGTCCGAGCGGCGCGCGCGACGCGGGCTCGGTGCTGGAAACGCAATACCATCCGTTTCTGCGGCGCCTCCGCGAGCTTCCGGTCCCATTCGTCACTGCGGTCAACGGCGCGGCGGCCGGCGTCGGGATGAGCTTTGCGCTGATGGGCGATCTCGTGCTGTGCGCGCGCTCGGCGTACTTCCTGCAAGCGTTCCGCCGCATCGGCTTGATCCCCGACGGCGGCTCGACCTGGATTCTGCCGCGCATGCTCGGCAAGGCGCGCGCGATGGAGCTGTCGCTATTGGGCGAGAAGTTGCCGGCCGAGAAAGCGCTCGAATGGGGCCTCATCAATCGCGTCTTCGACGATGCGGATCTGATCGGCAAAGCGAAAGAGCTGGCGCTCGATCTCGCGAACGGACCGACCGTCGCACTCAGCCTGATTCGGCGGCTGTACTGGGAGAGCGCCGACAACACTTATGAAGAGCAGCTGAACCTCGAACGTCAGATGCAGCGCAAAGCCGGCAACTCGGCGGACTTCGCCGAAGGCGTGCGCGCGTTCCTGGAAAAGCGTCCCGCGAAATTCAAAGGTGAATGAGATGCCTAACACCGAAATCGATCCGAATGCATGGCTCGCGAAAGTTACTGAAGCCGCGCTCGAACCAGAACTGCCGATAGTCGATCCGCATCATCACCTGTGGGACCATCCGGGCAGCCGCTACATGCTCGACGAGATTCTGCGCGACACCAACTCGGGCCATCGCGTGCGCGCGACGGTGTTCGTCGAATGCATGTCGATGTATCGCGCCGACGGCCCCGAATCGATGCGGCCGGTCGGCGAGACCGAGTTCGTCAACGGCATCGCGGCGCAAAGCGCTAGCGGACAATACGGTGAGACTCGCATCGCGGCGGGAATCGTCGGCTTCGCGGATTTGACGCTGGGAGACGCGGTCGTGCCGGTGCTCGAGGCGCACATCGCGGCGGCGCCCGCACGCTTTCGTGGAATCCGGCACGCGGGCGGCTTCGACGCGAGTCCCGACGTGCGCAACTCGCACACCAATCCGCCGGCCGATTTGTATGAATCGAAAAAGTTTCGCGAAGGCTTCGCCAGGTTGAGCAAGCTGGGTCTGAGCTTCGAGGCATGGCAGTACCATCCGCAGATGCCGGCGGTGACCGCGCTCGCGAAAGCGTTCCCGGACACGACGCTTATCCTCAATCACTTCGGCGGACCGCTGGGAATCGGTCCCTACGAAGGTCGGCGCGCGGAGATTTTCGGCGAATGGAAGACGAACATCGCGGATCTCGCGCGATGCCCCAACGTCGTGGTCAAGCTCGGCGGAATCAACATGCCGATCAACGGCTTCGGATGGCATCGGAGGCCTTCGCCGCCGACTTCGGATGAACTCGCATCGGCGACGCGCGACTACTATCTGCATGCGATCGACAAGTTCGGTCCGCGCCGATGCATGTTCGAGAGCAACTTCCCGGTGGACCGTGCCTCATGCTCGTACGCAGTGCTGTGGAACACGTTCAAGAAGATCGCGTCGGGGTTCACGAAGGACGAGAAGGCCCAGCTATTCCATCGCACCGCTGGCCGACGTCTATCGGCTGGAGCTTGCGAACTTGTCCTGATCGCCGGCCAAAAAACTGAATTGTGCGGTCGTGTTGAACGACTCGTTCAGTTGATTGTCACGCCTTGTTTGTGACGGCTCAGACCGCACAAACGAGGCAGGTGACCCATGGCAACGACCTTTACCCGAGAACGAGCGCCCGGTTTCATCGATCACGCCAAGGATTCGGAAATCCCGGGATGGGAGGTCGCGATAGACCGCCTCGCGCGCGAGCTGGTCTGCGCATTCTTCGTCGCGATGGCCGTGATGTGGGTCGTCACGTCGGTCGCCGGGATCTTTGGATAGATGGTTTCAGCGCGAGCCTACCAGCTGCTCCTCTTTTGGCTTTCGAATCGTATGGACGAACGCGTATCTCGACAGTACGTCCGAGCGCGGTAAGCCAAGCCGTCAGTCGATCGATGGTCACGCTCTCCATACGCCCGCGAAGGACCTTGGACAGAGTCGGCTGATCCGTCCCGCAGCGCCCCGCGGCTTCCATCTGCGTGAGTTTGCGCCGCCTCATGGTTTCGTCAATGGCGGCGATAAGCCTGCTTTTCGCGGTGAGCGCGGCCGCTTCGGCAGGCGTAAAGCCGATATCCTCGAACAGGTTACCGCTGCTCTTGTGAACAGGAATATCGGCCATTTTCATTCCTCCGCGTCAAACGTACGCGCGCGCTTCAACCTCGCCTGGATGAGCTCGGCATCGGGTTTCGGTAATCCGATCCCGAACTTCGATTTCTTCATGAAGGCATGCAGCACATAGACGGCCTTCTCGAGATTAACGACATACACCAGGCGATAGGCGTTTTCGTCGAAGGATTCGCGCAGCTCGAATACCCCTGCTCCAAACTGTGTAAGCGGCTTCATGTCGAGCGGCGTTTCTCCATCCTGCACTTGCCGCAAGCGATGGCCTGGAGAAGCTTTTACCGGGCTCGGTAGAGACGAGATGTCATCCTTGCTGCTCCCGACCCAGACTACCGGCTTGGGAACCGTTCTTGAATATGGCATATTTGCCATACCCTCGCAATCGATATTTTTCCTGAAAATCCGGCCCGGACGAACGTCTCGAACTGCTACACGTTGACGGTGCTCATGTCGTGGTAGCGGCCGCCGGCGGCGAAGCCTTTGGGCGCGACTTCCGCGATGCGGGCGAGGTCGCTCTTCGATAGCTTCACTTTCGTCGCAGCAACGTTCTCTTCGAGATAAGTGCGGCGCTTGGTGCCGGGTATCGGGACCATGTCGGGGCCTTGCGCGAGCACCCACGCCAGCGCGAGCTGACTCGGCGTGATGTTCTTCTCGTGCGCGATTTCCTTGATTCGATCGACGACCTTCAGATTGCTTTGCATATTCTCGGCGGCGAAACGCGGCGAGATCATCCGCCGCATGTCGTCGTCAGGCAGCTCGCGAATGTTTCCGCTCAAAAACCCGCGGCCGAGCGGGCTGAACGGGACGAATCCGATCCCAAGTTCGCGCAGCGTCGGAATCACTTCGTCTTCGTAGTCGCGCGTCCAGAGCGAGTATTCCGATTGCAGCGCGGTAATCGGATGGGTCGCGTGCGCGCGGCGAATCGTTTTCGCGCCGGCCTCCGACAGCCCCAGGTAGCGGACCTTTCCATTGCGCACCAGCTCCGCCATCGCGCCGACGGTCTCCTCGATCGGCACCTTCTGATCGACGCGATGCTGGTAGTAAAGATCGATATGATCGACCCCGAGGCGCTTCAACGACGCGTCGCATGCCGAGCGCACGTACTCCGGCCGGCCGTTGATTGCGCGCTTGCCGTCGGGCAGAACCTGGTTGGCGAACTTGGTCGCGATGATCACGCGGTCGCGATATTTCTTGAGTGTCTTGCCGACCAGCTCTTCATTGTGGCCGACGCCGTAAACGTCGGCGGTGTCGAAGAAGTTGATGCCGAGTTCGACCGCGCGCTCGAGCGTCGCGGCGGATTCCTTGTCGTCGCGCGGACCGTAAAACTGCGACATCCCCATGCATCCAAGGCCCAGCTCCGACACTTCGAGTCCCTGCGTGCCAAGTTTTCGCTTTTCCATGACTGACGTACCTCTTTCATATTCAATAGCCGAATCGACGCCGCGATCGGAAGCGGTATCTTGACCGCCACTCCTTTGCGCGCATCGCAGGTGAATGCGTGAATTGTTTTCGCGGTGAATTTCAGTCGTCGCCGACGAAACTGCTAAAGTGTTGTGACTGGCGGTCTGCAAGGGTGGGAGCCAGTCAGAGGGAGGATTCGTGACGATCGTGCGGGGCGGGTCTCGGTTCGCATCTTACTCGGCGTGTCGCGCGGCGGTTGCGTCGTTGATTGTGGCCGCCACGCTTTTGTTTGCGGCCAGCGCTCATGCCCAAGTAACCGGCGGCAACGCCAACGGCAGTATGCCGGTAAGCAAGCTGGCAGTGACCCCAACGCTACTCGCCTTCAACAAAATCAATCTTTCCGGGCAGACAACAAGCGAGACAAAGTCCTTCATCGTTCAGAACACTGGCGGGATTGCACTATCTGTGACCGTCGATCCTCCGAGGGGAAGCCGATGCTTCAAGATCGCGTCGGGGCAAGGTGCGTCTATTATTCAGCCGCATAGCGCTGCCACCGTCACGGTGGAGTTTGTGCCGCCAGACCCTGGAAGCAGTTTCTCCGCAGACATCAAGGTCCACAGCGATGCCACGGCCGGCGATAGGTTGGCCAAAGTCAGATTGACGGGCTCGGCGAAAAAACATAAACGCCCGACCCCGACGGCGACGCCGACGCGGACAGCCACCGCGACGGCGACCTCGACTCATACCGCGACGGCGACTCGCACGCCGACCGCGACCGCAACTCCGACGGCGACTCTCACGGCCACGGCAACCGCGACTCGAACTGCTTCTGCGACGGCGACGCCCACTCACACTGCTACCGCGACGCCAACTGCAACACTCACAGCGACCGCAACCGTGACTCGAACCGCGACTGCGACACCGACTCCTACTGCAACCGCGACAACGACGGCGTCCGCAACCTCGACTGCCACTACGACTGCGACCGCAACGGCGACGGCCACTGCTACTGCCACTCGCACTGCGACGACGACCGCAACCCCAACGCTCACAGCCACGGTGACTGCAACTCAAACCGCGACCGCGTCGCCGACCGCACTACACTCGACGGCGACTCGCACTCCACTCGACGGCGACCGCCACATCGACTACTGGCGCGACTTCATCTGCGACCTCGACCTCTACGCCCACTGCCACAGCGACCTCGACGCCCGCGGTCCTGACCGACGTGCTGACCTATCACAACGACAACGCGCGCACCGGCCAGAACCTGACCGAGCAGATACTGACCACCACCAACATCAACAACGTCACCAACCCCACGCCTGCGTTCGGCAAGCTTTACGAGCTGCCGGTTGACGGATTGGTGGACGGACAGCCGCTCATCAAGACGCAGGTGAGTATCGGCGGCGTCATGCACAACGTGCTTTATGTCGTCACTGAGAATGACACCGTCTATGCCTTCGACGCCGACAGCAATGGCGCGTCGCTATGGCACGTGTCGGTGCTGGGGACGGGCGAGGTTGCCTCGGACAACCGGGGATGCGGCCAGGTGACGCCCGAGATCGGAATAACCTCGACGCCCGTGATCGATCCGGGCGCGGGACTCCACGGCACGATTTACGTGGTCGCGATGTCCAAGAACACGACGACCGGCGCCTACTTCCAGCGCATCCACGCCCTCGACATGACGACTGGCGCCGAAGAATTCACCGGTCCGGTCACGGTGACGGCCACATTTCCGCCCGGTCCCGCCTTCTCTGCGGCGCAGTACAAGGAACGCGCAGGTTTGCTTTTACTGGGCGGCCAGTTGATCACGGCGTGGGCCTCGCATTGCGACTTCAAACCATACAACGGCTGGATCATGGCCTATGATGAGAACACACTGACGCAGACTTCCGTTATCGATGTCACTCCGAACGGTAGCGAGGGCGCGATTTGGCAATCTGGCGGAGGACTCGCGGCCGACGACTCGGGCAACATCTATCTGCTCGACGGCAACGGCACCTGGGACACGACCGTCAACTCCAGCGGCTTCCCGACCAAGAATGATTTCGGAAATGGATTCCTGAAACTCTCGAACACGAGCGGGTTGCAGGTCACCGACTTCTTCGAGCCCTTCAATACTGTCAGCGAGTCCGCCGGCGACGCGGATTTGGGCTCGGGCGGTGCGATGGTGTTGCCCGACATGACCGACAAGAACGGCCTGACGCGGCATCTCGCGATCGGCGCCGGCAAGGACGGCAACATCTTCCTGGTTGACCGCGACAATATGGGCAAGTGGAGTTCGGCCAACAACAACAACGCCTACCAGGTGATCGCGGGCGGGCTCGACAACGGCGCATGGTCGATGCCGGCGTACTTCAACGGGACGGTTTACTATGGCGGCGTGAACGACCCGCTTCAGGCTTTCTCGCTGTCGCTAGCCCGGCTCATTGCGATGCCGTCGTCGAGCAGCAGCGAGAGTTACGGCTATCCGGGATCGTCGCCGAGCATTTCGGCCAACGGCACCAGCAACGCAATCGTGTGGGCGATCGAGAACGGATCGAGCGGCGGAGTCCTGCACGCTTACGATGCGACCAACCTCGCCACCGAATTTTACAATAGCAGCCGAGTTGCGGCGGACAGTTTTGCAGACAACAAGTTCATGACGCCGACGATCGCAAACGGCAAGGTGTACGTCGGTACGCCGAACAGCGTGGCTGTATTCGGACTGAAACCGTAGAGACCGCCGGCGCTGCTAGTTCTTCTGATTGGTCGGCGATAAACTTAAGCATCAGCGCTTTCAGCTCTGCGCCGTACGGCCCGAACAGTATCGCGGTGCCATGCGCGCGGCCGGGGTAAACCTTCATCGACTTCGGCGCCACCGCCTCGCGGTAAAGGATTTCCGGCTGCCCTCCGACCAGCGGATCGCCAGCCGAAGTGACGAACAGGATCGGCGCGCGAACGTGGCGGATCGACTCGGTCACGACGATTCCGCCGAAGCTGGTCGGCGTCGAGATGCAGATGATTCCTGCTACGTCCTCGCGCGCGGCAACCTGGATCGCGGCCTCGGATCCGAGACTCGCGCCCGCGATGAAGATGCGCGAGACGCGAGGACGCATGAACTGGTAGGCGGCCAGCAAATCGGTGCCGGCGTATTCGGTGCCCGACTTTCCCTCCGATTCCGTGAAGCCGCGGAAATCGAAAGTCAGCGCCTGGTATCCGTGCGCCGCGAGCACTTGCGCGAAGTCGGTCCAGTCGGACTGATCGGCGGGATACATGTGCGCGAGGATCACCCCGGTCGATCCGCTGCCATATAGATGTCCGCGCAGCAGCACGCCGTCAGACGTCGTGAACGACACATGCTCGCCGCCGAGATCCTGCGGCTTGCGCGTCGGATTGGGCGCGAAACATCCCGCAACCAGCGCGAAAGTCGCCATAATCGCAAGCACCCGCCATCCACGATTCAGCTTGAATTGTAACATTTACTCTTATGACGATATTTCATGCTTTTTACTCTGGTAACAAGTTTTGGCCTGTTGTATGGTGGCGCGATTCTGTTCTTGGAGTGCCTTCCGGATGTTGGGGAAGTCTAAGGTTTTGTCGAGATGGTTGCGACTGCCTTCGCTTCTGCTCGTGCTGCTCACCACCCTCGTTTTGGTCACGACGCTCCCCGCTGCGACTGGCGATACGACTGCTGATCGAGTGCTGGGACAGGCTGTCTTCACGCTCAATGGACAGAATTTCACCGATGGGGCCGGCTTCGACTTCACCGACGGCAGCATCGGCAACATAACGCCGGCCAATGGCGTCGCAGTGGACGTTAACTCGTCGCCGCAGCATCTTTACATCGCCGACACCCTCAACAGCCGCATTCTCGGTTGGAACAACGCCGAGTCGTTCGCCAACGGACAGCCTGCCGACCTGGTGATCGGACAGATCGACATGTTTCACAGCCAATGCGATTACCCGGGTCCGGGTTTCACCCCGAGCGCCACCAACCTCTGCTTTCCGACAGGACTCGCGGTTGACACCAACGGCGATCTGTACATCGCCGACTTCGAGAATAGCCGCGTCCTCGAATATAACGCCCCGTACGCCGCATACGCTGCAATTCCCCAGACCTGTACGGCTGCGAATCCGTGCCAGAACAAACTGACAGCGAACCTTGTATTCGGCCAGGTCGATAGCTCCAATAACCCCACGTTCACGACGTTCAACTGCAACGGCAGCCACGGCCAAGGGTCGGTCACGTCCAGCCTCGAGCTCTGCTCGCCGGAGGGAGTCAGCGTCGACCCGACTACTCACGATCTCTACGTCGCCGACTCTTTCAACAATCGGGTGGTGGTGTACCTCGATCCGCTGGCGGGCGGCGGGATGCAGGGAACGCCGGGTCATCCGGGCGATGAAACTGCGGACTACGTATTCGGGCAGGGCGGCGATTTTACGACCACGACCTGCAACAAAGGCGGCAGCGTCACCGCCAGCACGCTGTGCACACTTCAGTTTTTCGGGACCAGTGGCGGCGGCGTCGGCGTGGACGCGAACGGCAATTTGTATATCGCCGATAGCGGCAACAATCGCGTGCTCGAATTCAATTCGCCCATCGCCCTGTCACCGCCCGTCAGCACGGCGTTTGCCGCCAACGGCGTTTTCGGCCAAGCGAGTTTTACCGCCAGCAGTGCCAATCAGGGCGGGAGCCCCAAAGCGAACACGCTGGCCGTGCCGATCGATGTCAAGGTCGACGGGAGCGACAACGTTTACATCGCCGATAACAACAACAGCCGCGTACTCGAATTCAGCGCGCCCGGCTCGTCACCGATGGACCCCGCGGCTACTTCTGTCATCGGGCAGCAAAGCTTCACCAGCAATGGTTGCCTGAATCCTTCGATGACAAGTCTGTGCGATGCGACCGGCGTCGCCATCGACTCGCTCGGCAACGTGTTCGCCGCCGACTTCAACGACAATCGAGTGCTCGAGTTCAATGCGCCGCTGAGCGCACATACTAATACTGCAAGCGCAGTGCTGGGGCAGGCGGTTTTCGACGTGGGATTCCACGACCTGGTCGACGGCAAGGGATTCAGCTTTCCGCAGAGCGTGACAATCGATCCGTATTCGACGCCGAATCACATTTACGTTTCTGATTTTGGCGGCAACGAACAGTTCGATAATCGTGTGATGGCGTGGTACGACGCGAAAACTTTCACGAACGGCCAACCGGCCGATCTCGTGTTTGGACAACCCGACTTTTACCACATCGCGGCCAACAACGGCGTCAGCGGCATCGGGCCCGACAGTCTCAGCGGTCCGCTCGGGATGACGGTCGACAACAACAGCAATTTGTATATCGCCGACAGCGGCAACGGCCGCGTGCTCGAGTACGACAATCCCTTTCAGGGATTTGTGCCCGGTTCGGGACCGCGACTTACGCCGCCCGGTACGCCTTCCGGCTCAGCCGGTGACACCATCGCCGACCGGGTGTTCGGCACCTGCGGCGATTTCACGACCAATAGCTGCACCCCGTCGTTCGGCACAGCCAGCACTCTAAGTGATCCGCAGAGCGTCGCATTCGATCCGAAAAATGGAGCGCTCTACGTTTCGGATGCGGGGGTGAACGACGTCCTCGAATACGACAATCCTCAGAACGCCGATCCGGTAGCAGCGACGACGGCGAACCTGGTCTTCGGCACCTGCGGCGGCGGCTTCGCGATGAACAATTGCAATTCAAGTTCTCCGACCCCGGCGAGTCTTGATCAGCCGAGCGGCGTGGCGGTGGACGCGCAGGGCAACTTGTTTGTGGCGGACGGCAATCCAACGCGCCTCCTGATGTACCTCGATCCGCTCGGCTCGGCGATGGGTTGCATGACCAACACTGATGGCTCGGGATGCGCCGGCGATATAAACGCAGACAAGGTTTTCGGCACCTGCGGAGGCGGTTTTACCGCTAACAATTGCGGAGGAACGATCAGCGCTCAGAGCCTCAATTACGGGCTCTTCGGATTTAACTCGGTAGCGGTCGATGCCAACGAAAATCTCTACGCGATGGACCCCGTTAACAGTCGTGCACTCGTGTTCCCGAACGCAGGGTCGCTCTCGGGAAGTCTCACCGCGATCAAGGTTTTCGGGCAAGGCGGCAGTTTCACCACCGGCAACGTCCAATTCGATGGGATCACCGCCGACAGTCTCGGCGCGCCCGCCGGTGGTGGCGCCATTCATCCGCCCATCGGCGTAGCGGTGGACAGTTCGTGCGACGCCTATATCGCCGATACCGGCAACAACCGGGTGCTCGGATATGATCAGCCGGTGGCCGCATGCTCCGGGGGTCCGACGGCAACTCCAACCGCGACCTCGACCGCATCAACTCCGACCCCGACTGCGACCGCAACGCCAACAGCGACCGCTACTCGAACGGCTACCGCAACTGCAACGGCGACTAAAACCGCGACCGCAACCGCGACGAGCACCCTGACCGCCACGCCGACCTCCACGGCAACTGCGACCGCAACTAAAACCGCGACCGCGACTGCAACGGCCACTTCGACCGCGACCTCGACAGCCACGGCGACTGGCACCTTGACCGCAACCGCGACCGCGACCAAAACCGCGACCGCGACCGCGACGCCAACTACAACTTCGACTGCGACCGCAACAGCCACCAGCACAGTGACTCCTACGCCGACAGCCACGGCAAGTGCGACAGCAACTAAGACCGCAACAGCAACTGCCACGGCGACTGCGACGTCGACCAAGACGGCGACCGCAACGGCGACATCAACGGCCACGTCGACTTTGACTCCGACTGCAACCGCGACCAGCACTTTGACCGCAACACCGACGGTCACGGCCACTGCGACCGCAACTAAAAGCGCGACCTCGACGGCGACTGCAACTACGACCGCGACCGCAACCGCGACAAACACAGTGACTGCTACGCCGACAGCCACGGCGACTGCCACCTTAACGCCAACGCCAACAGCCACTGCAACAACGACTGCGACCACAACTGTCACCGCAGCGCCAACTGCCACCGCGACTGCGAGTGCAACCAAAACAGCAACTGCAACCGCCACAGTTACTCCGACCGCGACCTCAACCGCCTCGGCCACGCAGACGGCCACTGCGACGGCGACTCCAACTGCGACGGTGACGGTGACCGCAACTCCAACGGCCTCGAGCACATTCACTGCCACGCCAACCGCAACCGCGACTTCGACGAAAACCGCCACTGCGACGGCGACTGCCACCGTTACTTCGACCGCAACCGGAACTTCGACTGCGACGCCAACTCCGACCGCGACCGCGTCTCAGACCCCCACTGGAACAGCTACGGCGACGCGAACAACAGCCACTTCAACTCCGACCGCTACTCCGACGGCGACTACCACTCAGACTGCAACCGCCACTGCGACGACGACCGCCACGGCGACGCGAACTGCGACTCCAACAGCGACTTCGACGGCAACCGCAACTTCAACTTCGACTGCGACCGCGACGGTCACCAGCACTGCGACTCCAACGGCCACCGCGAGCGCAACCACCACTCAGACTGCAACCGCCACTGCGACGCCGACCGCATCGGCCACGCGGACTGCGACTTCGACGGCGACTCCAACCGAGACTGCTACCGCGACGGCCACGCGAACCGCGACTGCAACTGCAACGACAACAACTACTGCCACCGCAACTCGAACCGCCACGCCGACCGCCACTGCGACTGCGACTCTAACGGCAACTCCAACGGCGACATCGACACCGTCCGGTAAAATCGAAGTGTCGCCTCGAACCTTGCACTTCAACGCGGCTCCGAACTCGACCGCGACCGCGGCCTTCACGATCCGCAACAATGGTACCGGCGATTTGCACGTCAAGGTCGGTGCGCCGAAACATGATCCGCCGTTTTCAATTCTCAGCAACGGTGGAGCGCTTACGATCCCGCCGAGCTCGAGCAAAGTCGTGGTCGTCCAATACGCGCCGACTGCAAAAGGTACGACCAACGATTCGATTTCGATCACCAGCGACGATCCGAAGCAGAAGAAACCAATCGATGTGAAGCTAAAGGGCAAGTCGAAAGCGCCCAAGCATTGAGCCGCGCGTTTCGTTTCTGCAGTTGTGCCCACCTCGCCCGCTTGTCAGGAGCCCGATCGCTGGTAGTAAGATGCGATCTTCGGAGGGATCAAAATGACCAAACTTCATGGAACTTCCCGATCGCGCAGCGCGCGGTCTTTGTGGGCGCTCGAAGAGCTCGGTGTCCCGTACGAACATCTTCCGATGCCGACCACCGACGCCAAGTCGCCCGCGCATCTCAAACTCAATCCCAACGGCCACGTGCCGGTGCTCGAAGATGACGGCGTAGTGGTGTGGGAGTCGATGGCTATAAATCTCTACCTGGCCGACAAGTACGGCAGGAATTCGCTGTTTCCGTCGGAACCCCCGGGCGTGCCGAGGCCTACAAGTGGAGCTTCTGGGCGATGACCGAGGTCGAGCCCCATCTCATCACGATTCTGCGCAACCGCGTGATGAACGCGCCCGACAATCGCGACGAGAAGGCCGCGCAAGCCGCAGTCGAAGCGTTGAAGTCGCCGCTCAACGCGCTCGAGGAATCGCTCAAGGGCAAGGAATATCTGCTCGGCAGGAACTTCACGATCGCGGACCTGAACGTGGCCGCGGTGATGAGCTGGATTCCGATGATGAAGCTCGATTTGTCGGCATGGCCGAACGTCGCGGCGTGGCTGCAGAAGTGTCTCGGACGCGAAGCCAACAAAAAAGTTCGCGGGCTGAAGTAATTGTCGGTTGACCGGAGCGAGGTAGGAATCATGGGAGTATTGTCAGGTTATCGCGTCATCGAGCTGGCGGGGATTGGCCCGGGACCAATGTGTGCGATGTTGCTGTCGGACATGGGCGCCGACGTGTTGCGAATCGATCGCGTGGCTGACGCTGGATTGGGCATCGCGATGGACCAGAAGTACAGTCTGCTCAATCGCGGCCGCCGCTCGGTCGCGTTCGATCTGAAAAAGCCCGAAGCGATCGAGGCCGTGCTGAAACTGGTCGAGAAAGCTGACGCGTTGATCGAAGGCTTCCGTCCCGGCGTGACTGAGCGGCTAGGCCTTGGCCCCGACGATTGTCTCAAGCGCAATCCGCGCCTCATTTACGGACGCATGACCGGATGGGGTCAGGAAGGTCCGCTCGCTCACGCCGCCGGCCACGACATCAACTACATCGCGCTGTCGGGCGCGCTGCACAGTATCGGGCGCCGCGGCGACGCACCGGTTCCGCCGCTCAATCTCGTCGGCGATTTCGGCGGTGGCGCGCTCTACCTGGCTCTGGGAGTGGTCGCGGGCCTTCTCGAAGCGCAGAAATCCGGCAAGGGCCAGGTCGTCGATGCGGCGATGGTCGATGGCGCCGCATCGCTGATGACCGCGATTTACGGCATGCACGGCTCGGGCTTCTGGAACAACGAGCGCGGCGACAACATCCTCGATACCGGCGCGCACTACTACGAAGTTTACGAAACCAAAGACGGCAAGTACGTCGCGATCGGATCGATCGAAGCGAAGTTCTACGCGGAGTTGCTCGGATGTCGGGGCTGAAGGGCGAGAAGTTGCCGCATCAGCAGGATCGCAATCGCATGGCCCGCGATGAAGGAGCGGCTGAAGACGATTTTCCGCACCAAGACCCGCGACGAGTGGTGCAAAATAATGGAGGGCAGCGACATTTGCTTTGCGCCCGTGCTCAGCATGGACGAAGCGCCCAAGCATCCGCACATGAAGCATCGCGGAACTTTCATCGAGGAGGGCGGCGTGACGCAACCCGGACCGGCCCCGAGATTCTCGCGAACGCCGAGCAAAATTCAGCGCCCGCCCGCCAAGCCCGGCGAGCATACCGAGGAAGCATTGCGCGACTGGGGCTTCGCCAACTCAGACTTAGAGACGCTGCGCAAATGCGGCGCGATCGCGAAGTCGGCGTGACACCTGGGCAGCGCCGCTAATCTTCTCTACTTAGCGTCGCTGCCGTTCGGTCCGCGCTGCGGCACGATTCCCTGTTGGAGGCGCTCCTGCAGATTCTGCGGCCGCGGAATTCCGATCGCTGAGTCGCTCTCGAGCTTGTCGAGCATCTCTTTGCCCCCGACCTGCTGGATGAGCCGCTTCGGCAGCGCCTCGATCAGGTAATCAGCCGGCATCCTGGGAGCGTCGTCGCGCTTGCGTTTCATCACCTTCTCGATGATCGGCTCGAGCTCCTTCATCTTTTTGGCGCGAATGCCAACGTCGCGCTCCGCGAACTCGGGCAACACTTCCCTGCCGAACAGCTCGATCGATTCCATGATGTGCTCGTGGCGATTCTTCCCCGCCTGCATCACGAAGATCATCTGATCGACGCCGGCGCCCTCGAAGCGCCTGAAGTATTCGCGCAACTGATCCGGTGTGCCGACCGCGCCGCGCAAGCCCTGCTGATCGCCCTGATCGTTGTCGAGCCGCGCACTCAGCCGGCGCTGGCGCATCGCAATCGCAACGTCGGGCGAGTAGCCGCGCTCTGCGCGCTTATTGGTGAATTCTTCCCACACGTTTGACACCCCCGGCTTGTGATCGCCGAAGACGTAGTAGTGGCCGAGCGAGTAGCCGAAGAAGTTGCCGCCCTCGAGCCCGCGCAGGATAGCCTCGCGCTCGTCGCGATGGCACATCATCGGGGTAACGCACGAAATCTCGGGATTGACGGCGCCACCAATCGGAACGCACTTCTCTTCGAGCGTCCTGCGGTAGTCGCCGACCCAATGCACCGCTTCTTCCGGATCGATGAATGAGAACGTCAGCGCGCCGATACCGCATTCTGCGGCCAGCAGGATCGTCTCGCGGCGTGAGCATGCGACCCATACCGGCGGATGCGGTTTCTGCACTGGCTTCGGTACCACGTTGCGCGGAGGCATTTTGACGTACTTGCCGTCAACGCCGCCGAATGGAACCTCGGTCATGCAGCGCAGCGCGGTCTCGAGTCCCTCGCGCCACATCTCGCGTTTCAGCGCGGGCGCGAGATTGAAGCCGCCGAGCTCCGCCAGCGATCCTGACTCGCCCGAGCCGAACTCGACCCGCCCCTTCGACACCAGGTCGAGCATCGCGATTCGCTCGGCGATGCGCGCGGGATGGTTGTAGCCGGGCGCGGTCAGCACAATCCCGTGGCCGAGCCGCATCTTGGTCGTGCGCTGACTCGCCGCCGCGAGAAAAACCTCGGGCGCGCTCGAATGCGAGTACTCTTCCAGAAAGTGATGCTCGACTTCCCACACATTGGTGAAGCCGAGCTTGTCCGCCAGCTCGATCTGATCGAGCGCATCCTGGATCAGTTGCAGCTCGCTCTTTTCTTCCCACGGACGAGGAAGCTGATGCTCATAAAAGAGTCCAAATCTCATATAGTCCTTCGCAGGCGCGCCAATTTGCGGTCAACGGGAACTTACCTAACGGATGTTAGCCGGTCGGCAAATATTCTGGCAAGTCTGCCGCC
>CAVQAR010000027.1:0-63033 GCA_963710425.1 uncultured delta proteobacterium | reverse complement strand
CGACTACGCGAAGCTGCTGCACGAGGATTTGAAGCTGCGCGAGTTCATCAAGAAGCGGCTATACCATGCCGGTATCTCGCGAATCGAAATCGAGCGGATGGCCAACAAGGCCAAGATAAATATTTATACGGCGCGTCCGGGAATCGTGATCGGCAAGAAGGGTGCGGAAATCGACAAGCTCAAGCTGGATATCCAGAAGCTGATGAAGGGCCGCGATTCCTTTATCAATATCCACGAGGTGCGCCGTCCCGACCTCGACCCGCAATTGGTGGCCGAGAATATCGCGCTGCAGCTCGAGCGCCGGGTCGCGTTTCGGCGCGCGATGAAGGAAGCGGTCACCCGTGCGATGCGAATGGGTGCCCAGGGCGTGAAGGTTCACGTCGCGGGACGTCTCGGCGGTGCGGAAATCGCGCGCCAGGAATGGTATCGCGAGGGCCGGGTGCCGCTGCAGACGCTGCGGGCTGATGTCGCGTACGGATTTGCGGAAGCGCGCACGACCTACGGCCAGATTGGGGTGAAGGTCTGGATTTTCCGCGGCGAAGTTCTGACGCGCAAAGATGCGGACGCGAAACGCGCAGGGACGCCTGTGCAGGCGAATTGACGAAGTAAGATGCTCGCACCAAAAAAAGTTAAATGGCGCAAGATGATGAAGGGCCGCGTCCGCGGCGCCGAGTCGCGCGGACTCACGCTCGCGTTCGGCGATTACGGGCTCAAGTCGCTCGAGACTTGCCGAATCGATACGCGTGCGCTCGAAGCGGCCCGTATCGCGCTGACCCGCCATATCAAGCGCGGCGGCCGCGTCTGGATTCGCGTGTTCCCCGACAAGCCCTTCACCAAGAAGCCGGCTGAAACCCGCATGGGCAAGGGCAAAGGATCGCCCGAAGGATGGGTCGCGTGCGTGCGGCCGGGGCGGATTCTGTTCGAGATGGAAGGGGTCGATTACGCGACCGCGAAAGAAGCGATGCGCCTGGCGGCGCACAAGCTGCCGATCAAAACAATTATGATCCAGCGCGAGGAGGGTGGCCTTGGAGCTTGACGAACTAAGGCAGATGACCGCGCCGGATTTGCAGGTCAAGGAGCGCGAGGCGCGCGAGGAAATTTTCCGGCTGCGCCTGAAGCTGCGCACCAATCAGCTCGACAATCACGCGGCCTATCGGCGCGCGCGGCGCGAGTTGGCGTTGATCATGACGCTGCTCGGCGAGAAGTCGCGCGGCGTGACTGTAACGAAAAAGAAGGCAAGTTAATGCGGCAGCGAATTAAACGGCGCGAGGGGACGGTGGTCTCCGCCAAGATGACCAAGACCGTGCTGGTGAAGGTCGACAGGATGGTCGAGCACGAGCTGTACGGCAAGCGCGAGCGCCGCAGCACCAAGTTCATGGCGCATGACGAGCGCGGCGAATGCAAAGAGGGCGACCGCGTGCAGATTACCGAGTCGCGACCGCTGTCGAAGAACAAACGCTGGCGCGTCAGCCGCGTACTCAAAAAGGCCGCGGGGTAAGGGCGCGAGAAGATGGTACAGGTGCAAACAGTTCTGGATGTCGCCGATAACTCGGGCGCCCGCAAGGTCATGTGTATCAAGGTGCTCGGCGGATCCAAGCGCCGGTACGCGTCGGTCGGAGACGTGATCGTGGTCGCAGTGAAAGAAGCGATTCCCAACGCCAAGGTCAAAAAAGGCGACGTGTCGCGCGCGGTGATCGTGCGCACGGCAAAAGAAATCAGCCGCGACGACGGCAGTTATATCCGCTTCGACGGCAACTCGGCGGTGCTGCTCGACAAGGATCACGAACCGGTGGGCACGCGTATCTTTGGACCGGTCGCGCGCGAATTAAGGGCGAAGAAGTTTCTGAAAATAATCTCGCTCGCGCCGGAGGTGCTGTGATGGCGTCGAGCGAAAGTATAAGATTAAGAAGAATGACACCGTGATGGTGGTGACCGGGCGCGACCGCGGCAAGACCGGCAAGGTGATGCGGGTGCTGCCCGAGGCTGGACGGGTCGTGATCGAGCGGCTCAATATCGTCAAGCGCCACAGCAAGTCGCGCGGCGCGCAGAGCCCGGGCGGAATCGTCGAGAAGGAAGCGCCGCTGCACATTTCGAACGTGATGATTTTTTGCGATCGCTGCAACGCTCCGGTGCGGGTTGGGGTGAAGGCCAACGACGACGGCTCGAAGAGCCGGGTCTGCCGACGATGCGGCGAAGTTATAGGTAACGACTAATGGCCGATAAAAAAGACAAGCCGGATAAAGCCGAGCAGGCGGCCAAGGCCGAGCAGAGCCTCAAGACCGACGCGGCGGCCAAGGCCAAGCGCGAAGGAAAAGCGCGGCAGGCTCAGCAGAAGCAGGCGGCCGAAGAAGCGAAAGCTTCGGCAGCGGCGCCGCTCCCGCCCGAGCCCAAGCTGCCGGCGCGCCTGCGCGTGCGATTCGAGAATGAGATCGCGCCGGCGCTGATGAAGGAACTTAAGATCGACAACAAGATGCGGGTGCCGCGCCTCCAGAAGATCACGATTAACATGGCGCTGCAGGAAGCGCGCGACAACGTGAAAATTCTCGACTCGGCGCTCGAAGAGCTCAAGGTGATCGCCGGGCAGAAGCCGGTGCTGACGCGCGCGCGCAAGGCGATCTCGAACTTCAAGCTGCGCCAGGGGATGCCGATTGGCGTGATGGTCACGTTGCGGCGCGAAAAGATGTGGGAGTTTTTCGATCGGCTGGTTAATATCTCGCTGCCGCGCGTGCGCGACTTCCGCGGGGTCAGCGACAAGGCTTTCGACGGGCGCGGCAACTACTCGCTCGGCTTGAAGGAACATACGATTTTTCCCGAACTCAATCTCGACAAGGTCGAGAAGGTGAAGGGCTTGACGATTTCGATTACGACTACGGCGCGCAGCGACTTCGAGGGGCTGACGCTGCTGCGCGCGCTCGGGATGCCGATGCGCGGTGCGGCCGAGCGCGAGCGGACGCGGCCAAAGCAGCGGCGGCAGCGCAGGCGCATGCGGCAGCGCGGGCTGCGGTCGCGGCAGCGGCAACTCCGCCGACGACGCCGCCGGCGCAGGGAGCATAAGGACAGCGATGGCGAAAACGTGCCTGCGGGTCAAAGCGACTCGCAAACAAAAATTCAAAGTGCGCCAGTACAACCGCTGCCCGCTATGCGGCCGCGCGCGCGCGTACTATCGGCGTTTCAAGATGTGCAGGCTGTGCCTGCGCAAGTATGCACTCGACGGCAAGTTGCCGGGCGTTATCAAGGCGAGCTGGTAGAAGAGACGAATTATGTCGCAGACCGATCCGATTGCAGAACTGCTCACGCGAATCCGCAACGCGATGCGCGCGCGGTACAACGAACTGACGCTGCCGCATTCACGGCTGCGCGAGGCGATTTGCCGCGTGCTGATGGCCGAGGGCTTTTTGAGCGGAGTCGAAGTTGGCGGCGAAGCGCCCAAGAAAATGCTGGCGCTCAAGCTGCGCTACTCGCCTACGCGCGAGTCGGTCATTCGCGGAATCGATCGCATCAGCAAGCCGAGTAATCGGCGCTATGCGGGCGCAGCGGAAATCGGCAAGGTGCGCGGCGCGATGGGTGTGCAAATCGTCTCGACGCCGCTCGGCGTGATGACCGGGCGCGAGGCGCGTCGCCGAAAAGTCGGCGGCGAAATTCTCTGCAGGGTCTGGTAGGCATCAATGTCGCGAGTAGGAAAATTACCGATACATCTCGACAAGAGCGTCAAGGCGTCGGTGACGGGATCGACGCTCAAAGTCGAAGGGCCGAAGGGCAAGCTCGAGCTCAGCCTGCATCCCGGGTTCACCGCCGAGATCAAGGATTCGGAAATCGTGGTGAAGCGTCCCGGCGATACCAGCGAAGAGCGCGCGATTCACGGGCTGATGCGCAAGCTGGTCGCGAACATGGTCGAGGGCGTGGGCAAGGGCTTCAGCCGCGTGCTTGAGATTAACGGCGTCGGCTACCGCGCGGAGGCCAAAGGCCAGCAGGTGAATCTGACGCTCGGCTACTCGCATCCGATTGTGTATCAGTTGCCGCCGGGCGTGACTGCGAAAGTCGAGAAGCAGGTGACGGTGACGCTCGAGAGTGCGGATCGGCAACTGCTCGGGACGGTCGCGGCGCAGATTCGCGAGCTGCGGCCGCCGGAGCCGTACAAGGGCAAGGGAATCAAGTACGCGACCGAGACGATTCGGCGCAAGGCGGGCAAGGCCGCGGCGGGATCCACATCGGCATAAGGGCTGGGCGTAAGGTAAGTTACGACTATGGCGGTAGAACGATCGGAAAAACGCAAGCTGCGACAGGGACGCGTGCGGCGCAAGGCGGTCGGCAACGATCAGCGTCCGCGCCTGTCGGTGTTCCGCTCGCTGCATCATATATACGTCCAGGTAATTTCGGACGAGAGTGGGCGCACGCTCGCGGCGGCTTCCACCGAGAGCGAAGGCCTGCGCGACGGGCTCAAGAGCAAGCGCAATCTTGCGGCGGCGAAAGCAGTCGGCAAGGCGATCGCCGAGCGATGCCTTCAGAGCGGCATCTCGAACGTCGTGTTCGATCGAAACGGATTTCTGTATCACGGCCGGGTCAAGGCGCTGGCCGACGCGGCGCGCGAAGCGGGGTTAAAATTTTGATAGGCAGGCAACGAACGCTACGGGAAGGCACGGTGGTGCAGCGAATCGATCCGCAGGGCCTCGAGATCAAAGAGAAGGTCGTGCATATCAACCGCGTCGCGAAGGTCGTCAAGGGCGGACGCCGATTCAGCTTCAGCGCGCTGGTGGTCGCGGGCGATCACAACGGGCTGGTCGGATTCGGGCTGGGCAAGGCCAACGAAGTGCCGGAGGCGATTCGCAAGGGCGTCGATCGCGCGAAGAAAAGTCTCGTGCGCGTGCCGATTCAGGACGGCACGATCCCGCACGAAGTGGTGGGACGTTTCGGTGCGGGACGCGTCGTGCTGCGGCCGGCGGCGGAGGGTACGGGAGTTATCGCGGCGGGCGGCGTGCGCGCGGTAGTCGAGCTCGCGGGAATCCGCAACATCCTGACCAAGCGGCTGGGCTCGTCGAATCCGCATAACCTGGTGAAAGCGACGCTCGAAGCGCTCGCGGAACTGCGCAGCACGCAGGATATCAATCGTCTCCGCGGCCGCACTCCGAATCAGCCGGAAGCCGCCGCGTGATCGGGATTTAACGGTCGAGGAATACCGTGGCTGAGAATACAAAGTCCGATAAAATGCGCGTCAAGCTGGTCGGCAGTCCGATCAGCACCAACCGGCGCGTGCGTGAAACTGTGAAGGGCCTCGGCCTCGGCAAAGTCGGCAGCGTGCGCGAGCTCAAACGCAGCGCCGCAGTCGAAGGGATGGTCAAGCGGCTCAAGCATCTGGTGATCGAGCTCAAGGATTAAGCGCGCAATCATGGATTTGAAAGATCTAAAACCGTCGCCCGGCTCGACTCATCGCAAACGCCGGGTCGGCCGCGGAATCGGCTCCGGCCACGGCAAGACCGCCGGCCGTGGGCACAAGGGACTCGGCGCGCGTTCGCACGGCAATACGCCGCCGAGTTATGAAGGCGGCCAGATGCCGCTGCAGCGGCGCTTGCCTAAGCAGGGGTTTCGTCGCACGCTGAAGAATCAGGCGCGTCGCGACGAGTACGCGATTGTGAATCTGTCGCGGCTCGGCGACTTCGGCGAGGGCGTCACTATCGACGCCGCCGCACTCGCCGCGCGCGGACTGATTCCGGCCGGCCGCAAAGTCAAGGTTTTAGGTGACGGCGATTTGAAGAGTAAGATTAAAGTGCGCGCCGATGCGTTCTCGAAAAGCGCGCTGGATAAAATCGCCGCCGCAGGCGGCGTCGCGGAGTTGGTAACGCACACCACCGAAAGCTAGATGCTCGACGGGTTTTCAAACGCCTCGCGCATCCCGGAGTTGCGCCGACGACTGGTCTTCACGGCCCTGATGCTGGCCGTGTACCGTATCGGCGTCGCCGTGCCGACGCCCGGCATCGACGGCCAGGCGCTCGCGTCGTTTTTCGACGCCGCCAGCGGCACGCTATTCGGATGGGTCAATCTGTTTTCCGGCGGCGCGCTCGAGCGTTTCTCAGTCCTCGCGCTCGGCATCATGCCGTACATCTCGGTCGCCATCGTTCTCGACCTGCTGAAAATCGCGTCGCCCTATCTCGACGAACTCTACAAGGAAGGCGAGGCGGGCCGCCGCAAGATTACTCAATACACTCGCTACGGCACGGTGCTGCTGGCGCTGTTCCAGGGCACCATGATCGCGTTTTCGCTCGAAAAAATTCAGGCGCCCGGCGGCGGCAGTATCGTTTACAATCCAGGCCCGGGATTCATCGTGATGACAGTGCTGACCGTGACCGCGGGCACGATGTTCCTGATGTGGATCGGCGAGCAGATTACCGAGCGCGGCATCGGCAACGGTATTTCGCTGATCATCATGGCGGGAATCGTCGCGCGGCTGCCGAGCGCGATCGGCACCACCGCGCAATTCGTGCGCGAGGGCGAAATGAGCATCTTCCTGCTCATCTTCATACTCGCGATCGCCGCCGCGGTTATCGCCGGCATCGTGTACATCGAGACCGCGCAACGCCGAATTCCGATTCAGTACGCGCGCCGCGTGGTTGGACGCCGGGTGTACGGCGGTCAGAGCTCGCATCTGCCGCTGAAGATAAATACCTCGGGCGTCATCCCGCCGATTTTCGCATCCGCACTTCTGGTCTTCCCGGCGACGCTGGCGACCTTCGTTCCGTTCCTGAAACCGTATTCGAGCTACCTCACGCCGGGCGGCATCTACTACGACCTGGTTTACGTCGCGCTGATTTTCTTCTTCTGTTATTTCTACACGTCGGTGACTTTCAACCCGGTTGACGTTGCCGACAATCTGAAAAAGTACGGCGGGTTCATTCCTGGAATCCGGCCCGGCCGTTTCACCGCCGACTATATCGACCGAGTGCTGTCGCGAATCACGCTGGGCGGCGCGGTTTACGTCAGCGCCGTATGCGTTCTGCCGACCATCCTGATCGCGCGGTTCAACGTACCGTTCTTCTTCGGCGGCACCGCGCTACTGATCGTCGTCGGAGTCGCGCTCGATACGGTCGCGCAAATCGAAACCCATCTGCTGACCCGCAACTACGAGGGCTTCATGCGCCGCGGCCGGGTCAAGACCAAGAGGGGCGCCTGAAGGGTGCGGCTGGTGCTGCTGGGTCCGCCAGGTGCGGGCAAGGGTACGCAAGCGAGGGCGCTCGCCGCGCTTTGGGGTATCCCGCAGGTTTCCAGCGGTGATTTGTTGCGAGCGGTGGTGCGCGAGGATTCGGATCTCGGGCGCGAGGCCGCAAGTTACATGGATCGCGGACAGTTAGTGCCCGACGAGTTGGTGCTAAAGCTGATCGCCGACCGGCTGAAAAACAAGGACGCGCACAAAGGCTTCATCCTCGACGGCTTCCCGCGCAACGTGTCGCAAGCCGAGGCGCTGGGCAAGGGACTCGATCGAGTCGGACTGAAGCTCGACAAGGCAGTGGCGGTGATCGTGCCGGACGAAGAGATCGTGAAGCGAATTTCAGGACGGCGCACATGCGCGAAATGCAACGCGATGTATCACGTCGCGTTCGAGCCGCCGGCGAAACCCGGCGTATGCGACAAGTGCGGTGGCGAACTTTATCAGCGCGAAGACGATGCCGAAGAAACCGTGCGCGAACGCCTCAAGGTTTTTGCCGAGGCGACGCGTCCGCTGCTCGACTATTACGGACAGCAAGGCGTGCTTGCCCAGGTTGACGGCGTAGGCCCCGCCGACGAAGTCGAAAAGCGAATCCTGTCGGCCGTCAACGGAGTCGCACCGCCGCCCAAGTGAAGCGTGAAATCGTGATTACTATAAAGACCCCGGCGGAGATCGCCGTGATGCGTCAAGCGAGCCAGATAGTCGCCGAGATTCTCGAGGCGCTCGCGGCTGCGGTGCGTCCGGGAATCACCACCGAGGAGCTCGATCAGTTGGCCGAAGATCTGACGCATAAGAAAGGCGCGAAGCCGGCCTTCAAGGGTTACAAGCCGGGCGGCGTCGTGTATCCGAAAAGTCTGTGTGTGTCGATTAACAACGAAATCGTCCACGGCATTCCGTCGAGCCGAAAACTGAAAGCCGGCGATATTGTCGGGCTCGATTACGGCGTCGTCTACGAAGGCTTCTACGGCGACTCGGCTCGCACCATCGCGGTTGGGCCGGTGCCGGAGCGAGTGACGCGGCTACTCAATGTAACCCGGGACTCCTTGTATGCGGGAATCGCACAGGCGCGAGCCGGCAACCGTATCAGCGATATCGCGCGCGCGGTGCAGGAGACGGTCGAACGGGCCGGGTTTTCGGTGGTGACCGACTTCGCGGGCCATGGAATCGGCCGCCGCCTCCATGAAGATCCCCAAGTGCCGAATTATTTTCGCCCCGGGATGCCTAATCCGCGTCTCCGAGAGGGGATGGCGCTGGCGATTGAGCCGATGGTTAACGAGGGGAGCCCCGATTTGGAGATACTTTCCGACGGCTGGACTGCGGTGACGGCGGACGGTAAGCTATCTGCCCACTTCGAGCATTCCATCGCAATCACCTCCAACGGACCCGAAATTTTAAGCGAACTGCACAATGTCTAAAGGCGACGCGATCGAAGTACAGGGGACGGTTCAGGAAGCCCTCCCGAATGCGGTGTTCAGAGTGACGCTCGACAACGGGCACAAGGTGTTGGCCCATATTTCGGGCAAAATGAGGATGCACTACATAAAAATCCTGGCCGGCGACAAAGTCACGGTGGAACTGTCACCATACGACCTGACTCGCGGGCGGATAACATACCGAATGCGCTAAAAAATAATGTGACCGGATCCGCTAACACGAAGGATCCCGCAAACAGAGACTAAAAAGATGAAGGTCAGGGCGTCTGTAAAGAAAATTTGTAAGAACTGCAAGGTCGTGCGGCGCGAGGGCGTCGTGCGTATCCTGTGCTCCAACCCGCGCCACAAACAGCGCCAGGGCTAGGAAGGGTTTTAATTCGATGGCACGCATAGCTGGAGTCGAACTCCCGAAGAACAAGCGGATGGATATAGCGCTGACCTATATCTACGGAATCGGCCGGCCGAGCGCGCTCAAGATTCTCGCCGCCGCGAAAGTCGATCCCGCGAGTCAAGACCGACGACTTCTCGGCGGATCAGCAGGTTCATATCCGCCAGGTGATCGACACCGACTACGAAGTCGAAGGCGATTTGCGCCGCGACTTTCAGCAGTCGATCAAGCGCCTGATGGACCTCGGATGCTACCGCGGCATTCGGCATCGTCGTGGACTTCCGGTCCGCGGTCAGAGGACGCACACGAATGCGCGCACGCGCAAAGGCCCGCGCAAAGTGGTCGCGGGCAAGAAGATGGCGCCCCCGAAGGGCTAACGGATAAAAAATGAAATCGCGGGCACGGCGGCCCGCGCCACTTAAGAAATAGAAAATGTTCGCTCGTACGCTACAAAGCTGATTCACCGAAAAAAGAAAAGAGAAGATGGCTGAAGAAGAAATAAAGGAAAAAGCAACGCCCGAGAAAAAGGGCGGTGCTGCGATGCCCGCTGCTGGCGCTGCTGGAGCACCGGTCCCTGCGCCGCGCCGCAAGAAGGTGCGTCGCAACGTGCCCGAAGGCGTCGCGCATGTGCATGCGACCTTCAACAACACGATCGTCACAATCACCGATCAGCAAGGCACTGTGATCGCGTGGTCGAGCGCAGGATCGGTCGGCTTCAAGGGATCGCGCAAAGGCACGCCGTACGCGGCGCAGATGGCGGCGGAGGCGTGCGCGCGGAAATGCTCGGAAGTCGGGATGCGCGCAGTGGTCGTTCACGTCAAAGGTCCGGGCGGTGGACGCGAATCTGCGGTGCGCGCGCTGCAAGCAGCCGGCCTCGGCGTCATCTCGATAAAAGACGTCACCCCGATACCGCACAACGGATGCCGTCCGCCAAAACGGCGTCGAGTCTGACCGGGAGCAATGGAAACGCGGACAGCTAATGAAATTTTCGTCGTGCTGCCACCAACAAAGCGGATTCACTGAAAACAACGCGGACAGCTAAGGAAATTTTCGCCAAGGTGTCCCCAACAAAATGGATTCACTGAAAAAAAATGGCTAGGAATTTAGGGCCCGTGTGTCGCCTCTGTCGGCGCGAAGGGCTGAAGCTCTTCCTTAAGGGAGAGCGATGCTACAGCGACAAGTGCGCGATCGAGCGGCGCAATTATCCGCCCGGTGCGCATGGACAGGCACGCACGCGTTTCTCGGAATTCGCGATTCGGTTGCGCGAGAAGCAGAAGGTCAAGCGCATCTACGGGATGATGGAGCGGCAGTTCGCGGAGTACTTCGCGATGGCGGAGCGGATGGACGGAATCACCGGCGAGAACCTGCTGGTGCTGCTCGAGCGGCGTCTCGACAACGTGGTGTATCGTCTCGGCTTCGCGAGTTCGCTGGCGCAGGCGCGCCAGGTCGTTCGTCACGGGCATATTCACGTCAACGGCAAGAAAGTTACGATTCCCTCGACCTTGATCGAGGTTGGCAGCGTAATCAGCGTGGCCGAGGCGAGCCGCACCAAGAAGGTGATCGTCGAGGCAATCGAGATGGCGCAGCGCCGCGGCGTACCGCCGTGGATGGCGCTCGAGCGCGAACAATTCCGCGGCTCGCTCCGGTCGCTGCCGGCGCGCGCTGAACTGACGATGCCGATCAGCGAGAAGCTGATCGTCGAGCATTACTCAAGATAGAGCGGAGGCTACCGATTCGGCGTCCCGGTCCGTGGTGGACCTGTGTGGGCGCGGGAAATCCATCGGGAAAAAAGAGCACAGACTATGCAAAATGACTGGCGAGATCTGATCAAACCCAAGACTGTCGAGTTCGACGAGAAGGAAGTCACTCCTTCCTACGGCAAATTTTCCGCGGAACCGCTCGAACGCGGCTACGGAATCACCGTTGGCAACGCGCTGCGGCGCATCCTGCTGTCCACGCTGCCCGGATACGCGATTACAGCAGTCAGGATCAAAAACGTCCTGCACGAGTTTTCGACTCTGGCCGGCGTCAAAGAGGACGTGACCGATATCGTCCTCAACCTCAAGGAAATCCGGCTGCGCCTGCACGAGGGCGAGCAGATTACCGCAACCCTCAAGGTCAAGGGCGAAGCGCAGGTCACCGCGCGCGATATCACCGGCGGACCCAGCCTCGAAATCCTGACCCCCGACAAGCATATCGCGTCGCTCGACAAGGGCGCCGACCTCGATATGGAACTCGTCATCAAGCGCGGCCGCGGCTACGTCCCGGGCGAGCGCACCGAAGACGAGGAAACGATCGGCACGATTCGCCTCGACGCGATCTTCTCGCCGATTCGCAAAGTAAATTTCACCGTTACCAACGCGCGCGTCGGCCAACGCACCGACTACGACCGGCTCGCGCTAGAAATATGGACCGACGGCTCGATCAATCCGCGCGAGGCGCTCACTTATGCGGCGCGCGTGATGCGCGATCAGATGACAATTTTCGCGGGCGTCGAGGAAGAGGCTGAAGTACCGGCCGGCGCAGTCGAAGGCGGCGATACGCGGCCCACGATGAGCGAGCTGCTCTATCGTCCGGTCGAGGGTCTGCCGATTTCCGTGCGCGCGTTCAACGGCCTGCAGAACGCCGACATCAAGTATATCGGCGAGCTGGTCCAGCGCACCGAGCAGGACATGCTGAAGATAAAAAACTTCGGCCGCAAGTCGCTCAACGAAATCAAGGAAGTGCTGGCCGACATGGGCCTCTCGCTTGGCATGCGCCTGGAGAATCTGCCGCCGCGCGGCGAGCTCGACCGCATGTGGGAAGAACAGGAACGTCGCGAGTCGGCATAAAGTCCGGCGCGAGTCTGCTTAACGATTGGAGTAACTGATGCGTCATCTTAATTCGGGCCGCAAGCTCAATCGCACCTCGGCGCATCGCAAGGCGCTGTTCAAGAACATGGTGCTCGCGCTGATTCGGCACGAGCGGATCAAAACCACCGATCCCAAGGCCAAGGAACTGCGGCGCATCGCGGATCGGATGGTCACGCTCGGCAAGCAGAACGATCTCGCGGCGCGCCGGCGCGCGTTCGCGGCGTTGCAATCGCATGAAGCGGTCAAGAAACTGTTCGACGAGATCGCGCCGCGCTTCAAGGATCGCAACGGCGGTTACACCCGCGTGATCAAGTTCGGTCATCGTCGCGGCGATGCGACGATGATGTCGGTGATCGAGTTCACCGGACAGGAAGAGCAGACCAAGGCCAAGAAGCCGCGCAAACGCTCGACCGCAAAGAAGGAGGGCGCGACCACCGAGCGTCCGCGTCGCGCCGCGGCGGCTGCCGGCTGATTCAACTCGTAGACTGGTTTCTGTTCACCTGCTGTAGTAGGCGCACGGACCTATTTCGCCGCATGAACTAATTAAAATAGTACGGCTGAGTAGGACGCCCACGTTCTCAAAGGGGAGGCACAGGGCGCCTATGGATTCGTCACTGCCGTTCAGGCAGAGGACTGCGGTTACGTTCGCGTCGTTACTTGCGCTGGCTGGAGTTGCACTGGTTTGCGGCCCGGTACATGCGGCGCAAACGCCGTTGCCCAACATCCTGCTGATCGTGATGGACGATATTGGCATCGACCAGTGGAAGCTGTTCGGATACGGCGGCGCAACTCCCGCGGCCACGCCGAACATCAACGCGATCGCCGCGGCGGGAATCAAATTCCACAATCTCTGGACGATGCCGGCGTGCTCGAACGGTCGCGCGACGCTTTTCACCGGACGCTACCCGTTGCGCACTCACGTTTACACCGCGCTCGGCAACAATGATCTCGCGAACTTCATGGTCAATCCGAACGAGGTGACTGCTCCGAACTTGCTCAGGCAACGCGGTTACAAGAGCGCGCTGTTTGGCAAGTTCCACATGGGAATTCAGAGCAACAATCCTTACGGCTACGGCATGGTGCGGGCGTTTGGCTTTGATTACTTCTACGGATGGCTGGACGCTACCGGCGATCCCTCGTCGATCGACCAGACTGCTGGCGGCGTGTCCCCGCCCGGAACCTGGTCATGCGGCTTCGTCCGCGATGCGAACCATGGCGGCGCGGATACGGGCGCTTGCTACAGCGCCAACAACACTTGCGCAGTGATTTCGAAAACCGGGGCGGAGGCTCCGGGTCGTGTATGCCGCGACTCCGGCGGTATCTTCGATCCAAATCAGCCGTGCGCCAGTCCGACTCCCGACTACATCAACTTCGCCACGCTCAGTGGGCACTACGTTTCGCCGCTCACGATCAACAATGAAGACGGGTCGATCGAGCAAGTGCCCTCGACGGACATTCGCGCGCGAACTTATCGCGGCACTGATCCGGTCGATGCGGCGATCGACTGGATCAACCAACAGCCGACGAGTCAGCCTTGGATGGTGAGCATGGATTTCGCGACGGCTCACACTCCGGTCATGCAACCGCCGGCTCGATTGCTGCCGCCGGCGGAAGCGGACACCAGCAACCTTGATTGCTCCAACTCGCTCGACCAAAGAGTCATAACGAACCAGATGGAAGAGGCGCTCGACAGTGAGGTCGGCCGGCTGCTGGTGGCGACCGGGCTGGCCAGCCACGGCCCGAATGGCCAGCTGATTTATCATCCGAATCAAACCAACACCGTGATCGTGATGGTGACCGACAATGGGAGCCTGGGCACCGTAGTGAAAGCGCCATTCGATACCACCCAAGCTAAATCCAGTGTTTATCAAACCGGCGTATGGTGTCCAGGAATCGTCGCGGGTCCACTGGTGAAAAAGCCCGGCCGCGAGGTGAATGCGATGGTCAATATCGCGGACCTCTATCAGTTGTTCGGCGAGCTCGCCGGAATCGACGTACACCAGAGCGTACCGCGCACCGTGGATGCGCAGAGCATTCTTCCGTATCTGCTCAACCCGTCGCAGCCGAGCATTCGCAAAACGAACTTTACCCAGATAGGCACGAACCTCCACGCCAACGGCGAGATCAACAGTCCGTGCCAATTCAACACCACCACCTGCTCGCAGATCGCTCCGACCAAAGGCGTGTGCGAGGACAATAGCGGGATATGGTGGGGTCCAGGCGCGACCGATCCGAGTACCGCGGGCATACCGGCGGACGGTTTGAAGCTGTGCTGTGACGTTGCCATTTGGCAGGCGAATCACGCCCAGACAATTTTGACCAATATCTATCCGCTTGAGGCGGTTGCCATCCGTAATGCCAGCTACAAGGTAGTGGTCAACAGCTTCGAGGCCTACGACGCAACTTCGAACTCATGCGTTGCGACCTCGGCCAGGGAGTTTTACCGAATCAACGAAAACGTTCCTATCCCGAAGCTCGACACCACCGATTCCAATCTGTTGGCATCCGGCAACCCGCTGAATCGGGAACAGAAAAAGAACTACACCGCGTTGACGGCGCAGCTTGCGCAACTGTTGGCGTCGCAGCCCGCGTGTCCCGGCGACATCAATCTCGACGGCGTCGTGAACAATGCGGATATCGCGGACTGGGAATATTTCCAGGCGCTTTCAGGATTTTCAAGCTGGGCCGACGTTAACCTCGACGGACTGACAGACTCTGCTGACTTGGCAATCATCCTGCAACACCAGGGGGCATGTCCCACGCCGCCAACCGCGGCCGCCTCCGGGTGAATTAAGTTTCTATTCGATACTCTCCAGCAGCTTCGCGCGGATCGCGATGTGCGCGCTCTTGAGTCCCGACAGGATGCCGTCTTCGAAATTCCACTCGCCGCTCGCCATCAGGTCGGCGAAATCGTTCGGATTGCGGATGTCCTCCGAAGTCAGCCCGGGATGAATCGCACGCGCCATCGCGAGCACCTTACTTTCCTGCTGCGCGATCATCTCGAGCATCAGGCGATCGATCAGCGCCAATGTCTCCCGCGTGGCCATCCGCGAATCGTAACCCGTCTCGCCGCCGCTTCGCTACTTCAAATTGGGGATGAACTATTTAGCCTGATCGCCGCGAATTTAACGTGCTACTCTCCGGCTGATGATCCATGCTCTCGCGAAAATCAGGCGCCGCCCCTTCCGTTCAAAAAAAGTGAATTTTGACGGAACGAAGCTACCCGTGGTGGTCGGCCATCCAAGAACCACTACAGGAGGTATGAACCGCAAGATCTCCTCCACACGCCCCTGAGAGCAAAGTAGCGCGCCGCGCACAACTTTGCGTTTTTCACTTTCTCACTGGGTGCAGGGGTCACCCCTGCCGCCCGCTGCGCAGGCGATTATTCTCTGACCTTCTTGGCGAGGGCGCGCTTTGATAATGTTGATGCACAGGCGGCAAAAATAATATGTCCAACGAACTTGTTGCTCCCGATAAATTTTTCCTGAACCGATTCGGCATGAACCACGGCGCGCTGAGCGAATCCTAGGCAGCGCGCTCGAACGAAAGGCCGATTACGCCGATCTATACTTCGAGTACAAGAGCGCAGAAGGGCTCGCGCTCGAAGAATCGATGGTGAATCACACCAGCAAGAGCGTCAGCCACGGCGTCGGCGTGCGCGTGTGCGCCGAGGATCGCACCGGCTACGCGTATTCCGATGAGGTCACGATCGACCGGATGCGCCTTGCGGCCGAGGCTGCGCGCGCGATTGCCGATCAGCGCGGCACGCTACCGGCCGCGGTGCAGGTCGGCGCTCCCGTCGCGCGTCACGCGCTCTACGACTTGCCGAGCACGCCGCTCGAAGTTCCAGTGCAGGAGCGCGCGAAGCTGCTGAGCGAGATCGATCGTATCGTGCGCGCGCATGATCCGCGCGTGAAAAACGTGATGGCGTCGTTCGCGTGCGAGCAAAAAATCGTGATGATCGTCAAAAGCGACGGGCAGGTCGCTGCCGACGTGCAGCCGCTCTGCCGCCTCAACGTGACGGTGATCGCCGAGGACGGCAAGGGCCGGCAGATGGGCTCCTACGGCGGCGGCGGGCGCGTCGAGTGGAACTACTTTATCGAGAACGATCGATGGCGCGAGTATGCGCTCGAAGCTGCGCGGCAGGCGATCGTGAATCTCGACGCCGTCGATGCGCCCGCGGGCGAGACGGTGGTCGTGCTTGGACCGGGATGGCCCGGAATCCTGCTGCACGAGGCTATCGGCCACGGACTCGAAGGCGATTTCAACCGCAAGAAGACCTCGGCCTTCGCGGATCGAATCGGCCAGAAGGTCGCGAGCGAACTATGTACCGTGATCGACGACGGCACTATTCCAAATCGCCGCGGCAGTCTCAACGTTGATGACGAAGGCACGCCAACTTCGCGCACAGTGCTGATCGAAAAGGGAATCCTGCGCGGTTATCTGCAGGATCGGATGAACGCGCGGCTGATGAAGATGGAGCCGACCGGCAATGGCCGGCGTGAGAGCTTCGCGCATTCGCCGATGCCCCGAATGACCAACACCTTCATGCTCAGCGGCGAATCGACGCCCGAGGACATCATTAAATCGGTGAAGAAGGGTCTCTACGCCGTCAACTTCGGCGGCGGACAGGTCGATATCACCAACGGCAAATTTGTTTTCTCAGCGAGTGAGGCTTACCTGATCGAGGACGGCCAGGTGACGCGGCCGGTTAAGGGCGCGACGCTTATAGGCAACGGTCCCGACGTGCTGACTCGCGTCTCGATGGTCGGTAACGACCTCGCGCTCGATGCGGGCGTGGGCACTTGCGGCAAGGATGGCCAATCGGTGCCGGTGGGCGTGGGACTTCCGACGATTCGCATCGACGGCATAACGGTCGGCGGCACGCGCGCCTGAAACATTGAAAATCACAGTGAGAAAAATCTGATGGCGACCGTTGATATTGAACTCGCCAATTGGGCGCTCGATGAAGCCCGCCGCAAAGGCGCCAGCGCCGCGGAAGTTCTGTGCGTCACGCGCGGAGTCGCTGGAAGCCGGCGTGCGGATGGGCGAAGTCGAGAAACTGAAGAGCTCGCGCGAGCGGCGGCTTGGTCTGCGCGTGTTTTGCGGACAATCATCCGCGACCTCTTCGACCGCGGAACTCGAGCGCGATTCGCTCGGCGCTTTCGTCGCGAGCACGGTCGAGCTTGCGCGGCTGTCGGCTGCCGACCCATGGGCGGGACTTCCTGAGCCCTCGATTGCATCCGAAATCATTGCCCGAGCTTTCGCTGGCGGATCCCGACAGCGGAATTGTCGAGCGCAGATCGCGCGCTCGAGATCGCGCGCACCGGTGAAAACGCGGCGCTGAAATTCGATCCGCGGATCAAAAATTCCGGTGGCGCCGAATTCAGCTCCGGACGCTACCGCGTGCTGTTCGCCAACAGCCAGGGCTTCTCCGGCGAATATTCGGGCACTTCGTACAGCCTGGTGGTGGCGCCGATTGCGCAGGACGGCGACGCGATGCAACAGGGTTACTGGTACACGTCGAACCGGCGCTTCGGAAAACTCGAAGATGCGGAATCGGTCGGCGTGACCTCCGCCAAGCGGGCATTGCGCCGGCTCGGCGCGCGCAAGATCAAGACCACGCACGCACCGGTGGTCTTCGACCCGGATATGGCGGCGGGTTTGATTCGATCGATCGTCGGCGCCGCCTCGGGCCCCGCGCTATACAAGGGAGCTTCATTTTTACTCGGGCAATTGAGCAAAACGATCGCCGCCCCCGGTGTTACGATCGTTGACGACGCGTTGATCCCTGGCGGGCTGGGCTCCAAGCCCTTCGACGGCGAGGGGCTGCCGACCTCGCGCAAGAACGTGATCGACAAGGGCGTACTCGCCACCTATCTGCTCGACTGTTATTCCGCGCGCAAGCTCGGCCTCGCGCCCACCGGCAATGCCGCGCGCTCGGTCGGCGAGGCTCCGAGCGTCTCGACCACCAATCTGTATCTCGAGCCTGGAAGCTACACGCCCGCGCAGATAATCGGCTCTGTGAAGAATGGACTCTACCTGACTGAGACGATCGGTTTCGGCGTGAACATGGTCACCGGCGACTACTCGCGCGGCGCAGGCGGAATCTGGATCGAGAACGGCGAACTCGCATACCCGGTGCAGGAAATAACGATCGCGGGCAACCTGAAGGATATGATCGCCGGGGTTGAAATGATCGGCAACGATCTTAACTGGCGATCGTCCACCGTTGCACCCACGATCAAGATAGCCGAGATGACGATCGCCGGTGCCTGAGCGCGCGCGGCGATAATTTTTTACCGGCATTTCCTCTTCGCTTGACCTACGAAGGCATCTGAGCTAACTATTTGTAGGGTTTAATTACACACCGGCCGTCATATAGTGCAGCCGATGGGGGAGATCTCTCTATGAATCTTCAGGTCTCGGCACAAGCTCAGGAAAGGCTGCTGTCCAAGCTCTCATCGATGGGACTTCCGCGCGTCGCGGCGACGTCCCTGTTCGAGCGCCACATGCTCGTGCGTTATCCGAAAGGCGCCGAGCTGTTTACGATGGGATCGCCCGCCGATGTCGTCTTCGCAGTGCTGACCGGACTGGTCAAGGTCCACAGCTCGCGGGCCGGCAGCGACCCGGTGCTGGTCGAGCTCGCCGGGCCTGGCGACCTGGTCGGATATGCCGATTTCGCCGACGCCGATGGCGCGCGCTCGCAGTTGTTCGAGGCGACCGCGCTGACCAACACCACCGTCGCGCTGTTCACTCGTCATCAAATCGTGGAAGTGCTCAAGAGCCTCGAGCCGGAAGCGCTACTCAAGATCACCGAAGCGATCAATTCGATGTGGTCGTCGCTGGTTTACCGTTACGCGACATTTTTGGGAATGTCGCTGCGCAAGCGGCTAGAGATTGTTCTCGGCGAATTGGCGGAACGTTTTGGCGTGCCCGATTCGCGCGGAACTCTGCTCTTGCCCGAACTGGCGCAGGAAGAACTCGCCGAGATGATCGGCAGTTCCCGTCCGATGGTCAGCAAGCTGCTCACCGAGATGACCGATCGGGGCATGTTGGTTCGCGAAGGACGGCGTCATATCCTGCTCGCAGCCGAGAAGCCGGCACACGCCAACGCCGCCAATCCTCCGCGCGAACCTGGCCTGCATCCGGCGTTCGAGCCCGCGCGCGCAGCCACCCGCCGGGTGCGAGCGGATCGCCGCGCGGTGCGAGCGCCTGCCGCTCCGATTGTGAATATCTAGTCGTTTCTCGTCCCATCGAGGAGCACTCCTGCGCCCGACTGCGTTTCTCGCAGCCGGGCGCATCCCTGATCCCATCCGGCCGATACGAGCAAATTCGCTTTGCCTAAATCCGGAAAGTGGTTAGCTTTAAAGGAAGGCGAAACCTGATCACATGAGCGCCAATCGATTTACCGAAAAACTCCAGGAAGCGCTCGGGCGCGCGCAGAACGCCGCGCTGAGCGCGCACAATCAAGCCGTTGACGTCGAGCATCTGCTGGCGTCGCTGCTCGAAGACAACGAGGGGCTGGCTTCGTCGATCCTTAAGCTCACCGGTGTTGATCGCGACGCGGTTAGCCGCAAGCTCAATACCGAGCTTGCAAAGATTCCGAAGGTAACCGGCGGGGGGGCCGACAGCGGGCAGGTCTACGCGACTCAGCGCCTCGGCCGCGTGCTCGCGCGCGCCGAGCAGGAGGCGGGCAAGCTCAAGGACGAGTATGTCTCGGTCGAGCACGTGCTGATTGCGATGCTCGATGAGCCTGGCGCCGCGTCGAAAATTCTGCGCGAAGCAGGGCTGACGCACGACAAGCTCATGGCCGTACTCCAGAAGGTGCGCGGCAATCAACGCGTGACGTCATCGAATCCCGAGGCGACCTACCAGTCTCTGGAAAAATACGGCCGCGACCTGACCAAGCTCGCCGGCGCCGGCAAAATCGATCCGGTGATTGGACGCGACGAGGAAATTCGCCGCGTGATCCAGGTCCTCTCGCGCCGCACCAAGAATAACCCGGTGCTGATTGGCGAGCCGGGCGTCGGCAAGACGGCGATCGTCGAGGGCCTCGCACGGCGAATCGTCCAGGGCGACGTGCCCGAGGGTCTCAAGAATCGCAAGCTGGTTTCGCTCGACATGGGTGCGCTGATTGCGGGCGCCAAGTTCCGCGGCGAGTTCGAGGAACGGCTCAAGGCGGTGCTGAAGGAAGTGCAGGAAGCCGCCGGCGAGATAATTTTGTTCATCGACGAGTTGCACACCGTGGTCGGCGCCGGCGCGGCGGAAGGCGCGATGGATGCGTCGAACCTGCTGAAGCCGATGCTGGCGCGCGGCGAATTGCATTGCATCGGTGCGACCACGCTCGACGAGTATCGCAAATATATCGAGAAGGACGCAGCGCTCGAGCGCCGGTTTCAGCCCGTGATGGTCGAGGAGCCGAGCGTCGAGGATACTATCTCGATCCTGCGCGGGCTGAAGGAGCGCTACGAAGTCCATCACGGGATTCGGATCAAGGACTCCGCGCTGGTGGCCGCCGCGGTGCTCTCGAAACGCTACATCACGGATCGATTTCTGCCGGACAAGGCGATCGACCTGGTCGATGAAGCGGCCGCGAAGCTGCGCACCGAAAAAGAATCGATGCCGGTCGAGCTCGACGAAGTCAATCGGCGCGTGATGCAATTGGAAATCGAACAGGCGGCGCTTAAGCGCGAGACCGATCAGAGTTCGCGCGATCGCCTGCAAAAACTCGACAAGGAACTCGCCGAGACCAAGGAAAAGCGCGCAGGCCTGCGGGCGCAGTGGGAGAGCGAAACCGGCGGACTCGAGAAGCTCGCAAAGATCAAAGCCGAGATCGAACAAACCAGGATTGCGATCGAAAAAGCCAAACGCGACTACGACCTCAACAAGGTCGCCGAACTCCAATACGGCACGCTCGCGTCGCTGGAGAAGCAGCTCGCCGAGGACGAGGAGGCGCTCATCAAGAAGAACGCCGGCGGCCAGCGTTTGATTAAGGAAGAAGTGGACGAGGACGACATCGCCGAAGTGGTCGCGCGATGGACCGGCATTCCCGTCTCGCGGTTGCTCGAAGGCGAGGTGACGAAGCTCGCGCATCTCGAGGAGCATCTGCACAAGCGCGTGATTGGCCAGGACGAAGCGGTGATCGCAGTTTCCGACGCCGTCATTCGCGCGCGCTCAGGCCTCAAGGATCCGAACCGCCCGATCGGGTCGTTCATTTTTCTCGGCCCCACCGGCGTCGGCAAGACCGAACTCGCGCGCGCACTGGCCGAGTTCCTGTTCGACAGCGAAGCCGCGATGATCCGAATCGACATGTCCGAGTACATGGAGAAACACACCGTCTCGCGGCTGGTTGGCGCGCCGCCGGGATACGTGGGGTTCGACGAGGGCGGGCAACTCACGGAGGCCGTGCGACGACGTCCCTACTCGGTCATCCTGTTCGACGAGATCGAGAAAGCGCACGCCGACGTGTTCAACGTCCTGCTGCAATTGCTCGACGACGGCCGCCTCACCGACGGTCACGGCCGCACGGTGGACTTCCGCAACACCGTCGTGATCATGACGTCGAATATCGCCAGCCAGATTATTCTCGGCTTCAAGGGACAGGACTACGAGAAGATGAAGGCCGAGGCACTCGAAGTCTTGCGACAAAGTTTCCGCCCCGAGTTTCTCAATCGCGTCGATGAAGTCGTCGTGTTCCATCCGCTGACCCGCGAGGAGCTGCGGCAGATTGTCGACGTCCAGCTCATCCGCCTGCGACAGCGGCTCGAGGAACGCAAGATCGAGACTCGAGTTGACCGAGAAAGCGCGCGACTATCTGGCCGAGCGTGGCTACGATCCTTCGTACGGAGCGCGTCCGCTGAAGCGGCTGATCCAGCGCGAACTGGAGACTTCGCTGGGCCGGAAGTTGCTGTCGGGCGAGATTCGCGACAATTCGCGAGTCATCGTCGATGCTGGCGCGCGGGGACTGGAATTCTCGAGCAAGCCGCTGGCCGATGCTGCCTAACTAGCTATTTTAGCTACAAATTTCGGCTTTCGTAGAAATTACCCGAAACTCTTGCTTCGCTCAAAATAAGCATTACACTTTAGATAGTGTGATGCTCGCGTGACGACTCAATCAGCTTGGCTAATGTCCAAGGGCAGGGTGGCACGCGGGCGAGGAATACATCAGTGCCGGGTGAATCCCGGCGTTAGAGGATTAAAATCATGGCTAGTTCCGCAATCGATCTCCGAATCGCAGCCGCCGCTTCACGCAAGGCGCGGTCGCGAATTGTACTTCGCATCGCCATCGTCGCCGCTGCTGTAGCAGTCGCCGCGGCGCTCGCGATGCTGCCCGATCCCGCCAAGGCGGCGGGCAATCCCGTCGTGATCAAGATGGCCGACAAGCAGCCGTTCTATACGCCCGAGAAAGTCGCGATAAAAGTCGGCGACACTGTGCAATGGGTGAACGGCGGCGAAACGATTCATTCCGTCTCGACCAGTGCCGCGAATGCTCAGAACGCCAATGACACTTCGATGCCGAAGGGCGCAGTCGCGTTCGACTCCGGCTTCATCCCACCCGGCGGCGACTACAGCTACACATTCACGGTGCCGGGGACCTATCGCTACTTTTGCCTTCCGCATGAGAAGGCGGGTATGGTCGGGATGATTGTCGTCAAGAAATAGCGCGAGGAGATTTTCAGAAACGTGATTGGCGGATCGACCAGGACAATTCGCGCGTCGCGATTGATGCTGGCGGTTGCGCTCGCGGTCGCCGCGTGGCCGGCGCCGGCGATTTGTTTTCCGTGGAGCATCGACATGTACCGCGGGCCGGAAATTCAGCCGTACGCCAAGGCGCCGCGCATCACTCCCGCCGACACCCTTCCCGTGCATGGCGGAGAGCCGCCGATGAGTCTCGAGCAGGCGACGATCAAGATGCATAATCCGTTGCAGCCGTCGCCCGAAAATCTCGCCAAGGGCAAAGAGCAGTTCACTACCTACTGCGCGCCATGTCACGGAAATTCGGCGCAGGGCAATGGTCCGGTCGCGCACATCCTCGCGAAGCCGCCGAAAAATCTGGTCTCGGGCACCAGCAAGGATCTCCCCGACGGCTACATCTATGGCGCGATTCGCGACGGTGTCCTGTCGATGCCGTCTTACGCCGAAGAAATGCCGGCCGAGCAGCGCTGGCAGGTCGTCATGTACATCCGATCGATGCAGGCTGAGGCCGCAAAGGCCAAGGTCGCCGGCAACTGACGTCGCGCTCCGACTAGCGCTTTCCCACAATTGCATTTTGCGATCCGAAGGTGCTTTCGGTCGTCGATTCAAATCGGTTTAATCGATTGTCGATTGCGGACGCGGCGCGTCTAATGTAACCGATTCGGGTCAGGCTTAAGGAACCTTTCTGAATTGGCGACGTATAGGTCATGGGCGACCAGGAACCCGGGAGTTCCGATGCGAACGACAAGACTCAGCAGTGCTCTGATACTTGCGATCAGCGGCTATCGCCTTTGTCGCATCGATCGCGCGCGCCGCGGACGCTCCACTGTCTGAAGTCGCAGCTCGTCGAAATCGCAGTCGAGGCGAATCCCGCGGTCAAGTCGGCGCGCTACCGATGGGACGCCGCGGTCCATTCGATCAAACAGACCGTCGCGCCCAACGATCCAATTTTCACTTACACCAATAGCGACAGTGTGAAGAGTCCGGTCGGGCGCGCGGCGCTGCGCGAATTCAACTTCACCGAGACCTTTCAATTCCCGGGCAAAGCGCTCTATCAGCGCGACCAGGCCGTGCGTAGCGCCGAGATTGCTCATCTGATGTTGGTGGCGACGGTTCGCGACGTGCGCGCTGCGACCGAGACCAGCTACTTTCAGTTATTGCTCGACAGCGCACTGTCGGAAGTCAACGCCGAGAACGTCCAGAATCTCGACCAGGTGGTCAGAGTCGCCGAGACGGCTTACTCGGGGTCGGCGGTGCAGCAGACCGACGTGATCAGCGCGGAGTTCAACCTCGCGGCGGCGCGCCAGCTGCAACGCCAGTATCTGACCGCGGTCGCAAACGATGAGACCACGCTGAATCTGCAACTCTACCGTCCGGTCGGCTCACCCTTGCCGGTGGATCGAACGCTCAAACTGGAAGCTCTCACAATTCCCCTCGACGCTCTGATCGATCGCGCGTACGCCGCACGACAGGAAATTCTCGAAGCGGCGCTCGCCGAGCGCAACGCAAATACGGCGCTCTATCTCGCGAAGATGGAATACCTGCCGGACTTCACCACGGGCATTCAATACGACGATTACCTGGTGCCCAGCTTCGCCCCGAGTTCGACTCGCTCACAGTTTCAGCAGCGCGATTGGGTCGGAGTCGTGGGTTTCAACCTGCCGGTTTTTTTCTGGATGAAGCAGGACGAGGACGTGGTGCGCGCGCGGGCGAATCTGGCAGCCGCGCGCTCTGATCAGAATCTGATAAAAATTCAAACCGCGGCCGCGGTGTCCACGCTGTTTCGGACCGCGCAGTACGCCTACGAAACCGCGATCTTGTATCGCGACTCTCTGATTCCGCTGGCGCGGCAGAATTTTCGGGTCGCGCTGACCGCCTACCAGGGTGGTAAAATCGATTTCACGACGCTCTCGACCGTGCTGCAAAGCGGATTCGCTGCGCGCGTGAATTACCTGCAAGCGGCAAATCAATTTCTGGCCGGCGAAGTTTCGCTGGAGCAGGCAATCGGAGCGCCGTTGCATCAATGAACCGCCGCAACTTCAATTCAATCGCGCTGATCGCCGTCGCTGCACTTCTGCTCGGCGGATGTCGCAGCGACACGGCCAGTCGCGCCGCGCCAGTTCCTGAAGCGACTCCCGCGGTGCGCCTGGTTCGGCAACAGGGCACCGAATTGCTTCAATTCAATTCCAACGACATTCCCGGCGTGTCGATCGTACAGGTGCAGAACATCGAGATGCCGGGGTTGCTGGAAACTTCCGGGCAGATCACTTACGACGATCGCAGTACCTCGACTATCGTTTCGCGCGTCGCGGGACGAATCGAGCAGACGCGGGTCTCGCTGTGGGACAACGTCCAGCGCGGGGAAAAAATTGTCGCGCTCTACAGCCCCGACTTCATGACGGCGGAATCCGAGTATCTTCAGGCGCACGAATCCTCGAAGCTGATTTCGGCGCCGGGCGTCGGCGCGTCGTCGGATTTTGCCGGCGCCCTGTCGATGGCGGCGAAACGCAAACTCCAGTTTCTCGGGATGAGCGATGCCGATATCGCCGCCATCAAGGCGCCCGATCCCATTGTGTGGATGCGCGCGCCGATCAGCGGCACGGTGGTTGATAACAAGGTGCAGCGCGGCGGCGCGGTCAATCCGGGCGACATACTTTTCTCGCTCGGCACGCTCAACGAGGTCTGGATCACCGGCGACATCTACGAGGACGACCTCTCGCGCGTGCGCGTTGGACAGGATTTATCGGCGGTCACGACCGCGTTTCCCGACGAAGTCTTCCACGGTGTGATCGACCGCATCAGCCCGAACATCGATCCCAACACGCACACGCTGCAAATCCGCTGCAGCGTGAAAAATCCCGGCGGCCGGCTGAAACCGCAGATGCTCGCGAGGGTGACGGTCGTCACGCGCCCCGGCGAGGCGCTGGTAATCCCGCAGGACGCGCTGGTCTTCGACATCGACAACTACTACGCCTTCGTTGAGGTCAGCCCCGGCACCTTCGAGCATCGCAGGGTCTCGATCGCATCGTGGAGCAAAGTCGGTTACGCGCGCGTCGTCACCGGACTCAAGGCCGGCGATCGCGTGGTCAGCGGCGAGACGCTGCAAATAAACGCGCTCTGGCATCAGGCGCACGGAGAAAGTTCCTAGACCAGGCGGTAATGCCGCCGCCATCGGAATTTGGCTGAGCGATGATTCGATCTTTGATGGCGCTGGCATTGCGCGAACGGATTGTCGTCATCGGCATCGCGCTGATGCTGCTGCTGGCCGGCATCTTTTCGTTCTCGCAGTTGGATATCGAGGCGTATCCGGACCCGGTGCAGCCGCTGATCGAAGTCCTGGCGCTGCCCAACGGTCTCAGCGCGGAAGAAGTTGAAAAGCTGGTCACGGTGCCGATCGAATACGGCCTGGCCGGGATGCGCGACCTCCAGGCGATGCGCTCGATTTCGCTGTACGGGCTGTCGGACATTCGCTGCTACTTTTCGTGGGACAGTGACTACTACTGGGATCGCGTCGAGACCATCAATCGGCTGTCGTTCATCTCGATGCCGCAGGGCGTGACGCCCGCAATCTCGCCCGACAATCCGATCGGTGAAATTTACCGCTACACGGTCGAGAGTCCCGATCACGATCTGACCAATGAGAAGACCGTCGAGGACTGGATCCTCGAAAAGCAGATCAAGACCGTGCCCGGAGTCGAGGACGTTTCGGGTTTCGGCGGATTGACCAAACAGTTCCAGGTCGAAGTCGATCCGCACAAGCTTAACTACTATCAGGTTCCACTGTCCACGCTGATCTCGGCGCTGCAGAACTCGAACACCAACTCCGGCGGCAACTATATGAGCGTCGGCGAGCAGGCGTTCGACGTGCGCGGGCTCGGATTTTTTCGCAACCTCGACGACATCGGCGACGTCGTGCTCAACGCCAGCAAGTCCACCCCGATCAAGGTTTCAAACGTCGCCAGCGTTGAGGTCGGCTACGCGCCGCGGCTTGGGATTGTCGGCAAGGACGATCAGAACGAGGTCGTCACCGGCATCGTGCTGATGCGCAAGTACGGCAACACGCTCGAAACGCTCAAGGGAGTCGAGGCCAAGGTCCACGATCTCAACACGTCGGGCATCCTGCCCAAGGGCTACAAGGTCGTGCCGTACTACGACCGCACGACGCTGGTCGAGACCACGCTGCACACCGTGCTCGAGAATCTCACCGTCGGGATGGTGCTGGTGTTCCTGGTTCTGATTTTCTTTCTCGGCAACTTGCGTGCTGCAATTATCGCCGCGATTAACATCCCGCTCGCGCTGTGCGGAGCGTTCGCGCTGATGCACTTGACCAATACGCCCGCCAATCTAATCTCGCTCGGCGCGATCGACTTCGGCATCATCATCGATACCACTGTCATCGTGATGGAAAATATCGAGCGGCACCTGACGGCGCCCGAGCGATCGCACGAAAGCTACCGGCTTCGGATCCTGGCGGCGGCGCAGGAAGTAGGCGGTCCGATGTTCTTCTCGACCCTGATTTTCGTGATCGCGTTTTTGCCGCTGTTCACGATGCGTGGCGTCGAGGGCGCGATCTTCTCGCCGATGTCGCACACCTACGCGTTCGCGCTGGGCACCGCGATCCTGCTCGCAGTCACGTTGTCGCCGGTGCTGTCGTCGTATTTCTTCGCGCGCGGGATGCGCGCGATTCACAATCCAATCTGGACCGGGATCGCCGCCTTCTATCACGGGATGTTCGAGCGGATTTTGCGCTGGCCGCGGCTGACGCTGACGATGGTTGTTGTGCTGGTGGCAGCAGTCTTTTCGCTCTTCCCGCTGCTGGGCGGGCAGTTTCTGCCCAAGCTCGAGGAAGGAAACATCTGGGCCCACGCGACGATGCCGCTGACGATTTCGCTCGAGCACGGCGCCAAGCTCTGCAATCAGATGCGATCGGTCTTCAGGAGTTTTCCCGAAGTCACCACGGTCGTCTCGCAGCTCGGCCGTCCGGACGATGGCACCGAAACCGCGGGGTTTTTCAACATTGAATTCTCGGTCGACTCTGAAGCCGGACGATCAATGGCCGGCCGGCATGACCAAACCGCAACTGGTCAAGCAGATCGACGACAAACTGACGCAGAAATTTCCGGGCGTGAGCTTCAGCTACTCGCAAAACATCGAGGACAACATCGACGAAGCGATCTCGGGCGTGAAGGCCGGAGAAAATGCGATCAAAGTTTTCGGCGATGATCTCGCGACCGACGAGCGTATCGCCAACGACATCCGCGAAACCCTCGGCGGGGTTCCCGGCGTAGTCGATGAAGTCGTGTTGCGCTCGATGGGCCAGCCGAATCTGCAAATCACCCCCGACCGCAACGCGTGTGCGCGCTACGGACTCAACGTCGGCGACGTCGGCGCGATCGTGCAGGCGGCGATCGGCGGTCAGGCCGTCACCCAGGTGCTCGACGGCGACCGGCGCTTCGATTTGGTCGTGCGATGGAAGCCGGAGTATCGCGAAAGCCTGGACGCGGTGCGCCAGATTCGCGTCAACCTTCCCGGCGGCGGCCAGATTCCGCTCGACCAGGTCGCCAAAATCGAGACCGCGGAGGGAGCTTCATTCATCTACCGCGAGGCGCTGCAACGATACGTGCCAGTGCGGTTTTCCGTCCGCGATCGCGATTTGCAGAGCACCATCGTCGAAGCCAAACGCCGCATCGCGAAGGAGGTCCATCTACCTGACGGCGTGCATCTGGAATGGTCGGGCGAGTACGGCGAACTGCAGGCCGCCAATCGCCGCTTCGCCATCGTCGTGCCGTTCGCGCTGTTGCTGATCGCCGGCGTGCTCTACGCCGCGACGCAATCGCTCATCGACACCTTCATCATCATGGCGCAGATTCCGGTCGCGTGCCTGGGCGGAGTGCTCGCACTGATCATTACCGGCACTCCGTTCAGCGTGTCGGCCGGAGTGGGTTTCATTTCGATTTTCGGAATCGCGGTCATGGACGGAATCCTGCTGAGCTTCTACATCCGGCGTCTGTGGGAGGAGGGCAATCCATTTGTGGAATCGATCATCACCGGCTCCGACCGCCGCTTGCGCGCCACGATGATGACCGACTCGGTGGACGCACTGGGACTGCTGCCCGCGGCGATCTCGACCCGAATCGGCGCGCAGACCCAGCAGCCGCTCGCGATTGTGGTCATCGGCGGCGCGCTGGCAATCATGATGCTGACGCGAATCCTGCAGCCAGTCCTAATCTACCTGTGCCATCGCCGGCTGCGTCTCGACGATGAGAACCGCGCGCGGGTGACCCAGGTGGTCGAGCCAATCGAGACTGATCAGTTCTGATAACAAAACTCAAGCTCAAGCCCCGCCTCGCAGCTCTCTTCGCGAAGGACAAACGATATGGCGCAACCAGCTGATGTCGAACGCTATCGGGAAAACTGGCAAGACGAGGTCGATAGCGCTGCTGAGTATCGCGCGATGGCGCAGAGCGAGCCCGACCCGAAAATCGCCAAAGTGTACTCCAATCTCGCCAGGATGGAGGAAGCGCACATCGGGTTTTGGGAAGAGAAGTTGCGCGCTGCCGGAGCGACAGTCGGAGAACGCAGGCCGTCCTGGCGCAGCCGCGCGCTCGCGTGGATCGCTCACAGACTTGGCGCTGACGCGGTCCTCTCGACAATCGCCGCGAAGGAAGCGGTGGACCGAAATGTGTATGTGAAACAGCCCGAGACCAGCGGTACGCGGATGAGCGCGCAGGAGCAATGGCATACGCGCGTTCTGGGACAACTGATACGCACGCAGCCTCGAAGGATTGAGCGGAAGTTTTCTTGGCCGACTGGAGGGACGGCATCGCGCGGTAGGTGGCAACGCCCTGCGCGCTGCGGTGCTCGGCGCGAATGACGGCCTCTGCTCGAATTTGAGCCTGGTGATGGGAGTGGCAGGCGCAGCGATCAATCGTCACGGGATCCTCATCACCGGCGTCGCAGGTCTGATCGCGGGCGCATGCTCGATGGCGCTGGGAGAGTGGGTTTCGGTGACCAGCGCGCGAGAACTCGCCGAGCGGGAAATTCGGATCGAATCGAGCGAGCTGGAAGAAGATCCGAAAGGCGAGGGCGAGGAGTTGCAGCTGATCTACGAATCGAAAGGACTGAGCAGCGATGAAGCGAAGCGCGTGGTCGATCAAATGCTCTCCGACAAGACCGCCACTCTCGACGCGCTCGCACGTGAGGAACTTGGGATTGATCCAACTGAGTTAGGCGGCTCCGCCTGGGAGGCTGCGCTGGCGTCGTTCATGCTCTTCGCTCTTGGCGCGATTTTTCCGATTGTCCCGTTCATGGTCGCCGGCGGGACTGTCGCAGTCGTCGCAAGCATCGGATTGAGCGGGTTCGCCTTGTTCGCGATTGGCGCCGCGATCACGATCTTTACCGGCGTGACTGTCCTGCGCTCCGGGAGCCGGCAACTCGCACTCGGCCTGGGAGCTGCCGGCGTAACTTTTGTAATTGGCCGACTTATCGGTTCCACCCTGACTTGAGGCGTCCGACAAGCCTCGCCGTCACGTACCAACCGTGGTAAACGGGGATTAGGAGGATCTCAGCGATGGAATTCGAGATGCTCGCGAGCGGTTACGGTCTGCTCGAAGCGCCGCGTGTCGATGACATGGGTCGCTTCTACTTCACCGACATTCCCAACGGCGGTGTCTATCGGCGCAATCCCGGCGGCAACGTCGAAACCCTGATCCCCAAACGCAAGGGCGTCGGCGGCATGAACTTCAACCAAAGCGGAGGGCTCGTGCTCACCGGCCGCGCCCTGATTCATTGGGACGAGAAGACCGGCAAGAGCCGCGACCTGTTCGCTACCTGGGAAGGGAAGCCGGTCAGCATGAACGATCTCACGTCCGACGATCACGGCAGCGTTTACACCGGCACCATCAACTTCAATCCGCTGAGCGACGACAAGCCGATCCCAGGCAGCCTGTTTCGAATCGATCCGCCCGGGCGCCCGGTGAAGCTGTGGGACGGAATCGAGTTGAGCAACGGCCTCGGCTTCAGTCCAGACAGAAAACATTTGTACCATTCGGATTCCACCACGCGCGCGGTCTGGGTTTACGACGTCACGCACGAGCGCGGCGTCAAGGACCGTCGCATCTTCGCGAAAATGCCCGAGGGAATTCCGGATGGACTGGCCGTCGATGCGCAAGGCGGCGTGTGGGTCGCGGCAGCACGCTTCGGTGAGGTCGTGCATTTCTCGAAGGACGCGACCGTGGTTAAGCGCATCAAATTGGCGGCCACGATGGTGACCAGCCTGGTCTTTGGCGGCCGTGACATGCGCGATCTCTACGTCGTGACCGCCGACAATACTGACGATCCAAATCGCAAGGGAACCATCTTTCGCGGGCGCGCCGACGTCCCGGGGCTGCCGGTGCCGAAAGCGAACTTTTAGTATTTCAGGTCTTTACTCTCGACAGCGGAGCGACCACGACTGTTTCCGCTGCCGCCTGCTCGCGCGCTCCGGCCAATAGAGCGCCGGCTGCAATCGTCAACACGAACGCGCCAACGCGCATCGCAGCAGCGGTCGAACCGGCGGGCAGTCGTTCGCCGAATACGACTATCCCGCCGACGATTGGCACAATGTTCGACAGCGCCCCCGATAACGGCATCGCAATTATCGCGCGCGCCGAATGAAACGAGTTCTGCAGCATGACAATGCCAACGATGTTGGCGACGACCACGCCATAGACGTAGGGATTCGAGACTAGTCGTAGTGCCAGTGCGGCCGTGTCGCCACCAAACTCGAGCGTCATCGCCTTGGTGAACAATGCGCCCAAGCCGAATGCGACGCCGGAAAAAATCGCCGCCGCGGTGCCACTGGCGTTCAGCCGCGCGACGGCCATGGGAGCCAATCCTGCGAGCGTCAGCAGGACGGTGAAAATCAGCAAGGTTGCGGGCTCGAAAGTTCCTTCAGTCTCGCCGCCGTTGAGTGACAGCGTCAGCATCAGCATCCCGAACACGATCGCGGTGATACCGGCCCATTCGCGAGGACTCGCGCGCTCGCCGAGCACCACCACCGACGCAACTACGAACAGCGCGATTCCGCCCTCTCCCATCACCGCCACCATCGAGACGGGCGCCCGCGATACCGCGATCACGTAGCAGATCCAGCCTGCCGTCTGGACGCCGAGTCCGCCGATCCACATCGGATCGCGAAGCCACGCTCCGATCGCGCCGATCACGTTCGCACCTGCCGCCATTGGAAGATGCGTCGATCGCGTCTTCATCATCAGCAGGCCGAGCGCCATCAGCGCGCTCGCTAAGATCGCGAGAGACAGGTAGAGGATCACTCGTTCAGCTCTTCACTTCGCGCATCGCGCCGCCGCGGATCACTTTGAACTGCCGTCCCGCCCACATCACTTTGTTGCTGAGCAGGCTGCCAAACCAGACGCCGGTCATTATCAGGTCCTTGAAGGGAACAAGCCACAGGCTCGCTCAGCATCTCGGGCATCTTGAGCACGCGGCCGACGATCGCCGCCGACATCGCGAGCCGCGACGCAACCACCAGCACCAATGCCGCGAAGGCCGCGGCGCTACCGCGGGTGACCGCCAGCAGCACCAGCGCCCAGAACGGGCCGTGCATCAGAATAGTCGCGATGCTGATTGGACGTACCGTGCGGTAGGTGCGCGCCCAGCGCAGTTGATGGTGCCAGAAGTCGGCGAAACTCTTTTCTTCGCACGTCAACGTAACAATCGAGTCGGACAGTTTGATCTCGTAGCCCTGCGTATTGACGAAATTGCCCAGGTAGAAGTCGTCGGCAAGCATATTCTTGACTGCGCGAAATCCGCCTGCAGCCTCGAGTACCTTGCGCTTAATCGCGATCGTCGCGCCGAGCGCGTAATGCATCGGCTCGATCATTTCCGCGAGCAGGATCTGCGGCAGAAAATCGGTGTTGACGTAGAGCGCCTCGAGCCGCGACGCGAACGAACCGCCCGGCCGCGCCCGATACGCGCAGGTCACGATGCCGATCTTCTCGTCTGACATCAACTCGCCGACGATCCGCTTCAGGTAGTCGCGATCGACTGATACGTCGGCGTCGCTGAGCACGAACACCTCGGCCTTGTCGGCGCGATCCGCCATCTTGATCAGCTTCGCGATTTTGCGATTGCTGCAGTTGGGCTCTTCGCCAATGACCAGCGTGATATTCGCGTACTGGTAGCGTTGCCGCAGCGCCACCGGAATCTCGGCGGCCGTATCCTCGTAGTTCTCGACCCCAAAATAAAATTCGACGCGTGGATATGCAATTTCAAGAAAGCTGACCAGGTTCGAGGCCAGCGAATTGGTGCTGCCGTGCAGCGGCTTCAGCACGGCTGCGCGCGGCGGAACCTTGGGCAGTGGGGGGAGCGGAGAGGCGGTGCGCTTTGCGAACTTGATCGCCGCGAGCGTCGCCGCGGCATAGTAGAACATCGACACGAACAGTGCCGCAGCCGGTAAAGCGATCCAGATGGTCATCGAATGATTCGCACCGCACGCTCACCCGCCATGGCAGATCGCGCCACCGGCATCCTGCCGCGGATCTCGCGCCTGCCCCTTACGCGCGCCCGGAATTCTATTTCAGGCCGATGCCTGCTGCGCAGTTTGATGCCGTCGCTGACGCATCGTCGATAGAAATTGCCGCCCCTCGTTGAGCATCCGCTTGGTCTCTTCCATCGACGTCATCATCTTTTTCACCGACTTGAAGATGTACTTCGGCCGGAAGTAGAAGCTGCGATAGAAGCGTTCGACCGCGCCGTAAATTTCCTCGTTGGTCAGCCCCGGATAAGTGATCGTGCACTTCTGGTAGCCGGATTCGTCGAGCAACGGATCGACCGCCAGGAATCCATTTTTCGTCACGTAGTCGAACAGCTCGGTGCCCGGGTACGGCGACGCGAGCGACACCTGGATCGTCTCGCAGTCCATCTCGCGCGCGAACCGGATCGATTCCTCGATCGTGTCCTTGTTCTCGCCCGGCAGCCCCAGGATGAAGGTGCCGTGAATCAGGATCCCCAACTCGTGGCAATCCTTGGTGAAGCGCCGCGCGCGATCGATGCCGACGCCCTTCTTGATATTCTTCAAAATCTGCGCGTTGCCCGATTCGTAGCCGACCACGAACAGCCGGAGCCCGCCGTCCTTCATGATCTTCAGCGTTTCGTAATCGACGTTGGCGCGCGAATTGGTGGACCACGTGATCCCGAGCGGCTTCAGCAGCTGCGCGATTTTCCGCGCGCGCGCCGGGTCCGCAGTGAAGGTGTCGTCGTCGAAAAACAGTTCCTTCATCTTCGGGAACTTCGATTTCATCGCCGCCACTTCTTCGTAAACATTCTCCGGGCTCCGCACGCGATAGCGATGCCCCTGCGTCACCTGCGGCCACAAGCAGAACGTGCATCGCGCCGGGCAGCCGCGCCCGGTGTACATCGAAACGTACGGATATTGGCAGTACGGACTGTTGTACTTCAGGTAGTCGAGGTTTTTTTCATAGACCTCGGTCACGAACGGCAGCTTGTCGAGTTCTTCGTCGGTGAGCGCGGGCCGGTCGGGATTATGATGCTGGGCGCCATTCTTCTGATAACTGATTCCGCCGATCGTGCTCCAGTCGCGGCCCTCCGCCACTTCGAGCATCGAGTAGTCGAATTCCTTGCGCGCCGCGATGTCGATCGACGGCGACAATTTCAGCGTCTCCTCAGGCCGCGCGGTCGGATGTCCGCCGACCATCGCGATGATCGTATTCGGATTCGCGGCCTTGATTGCTTCCGCCGTGCGCGCGTCCATCCGGAGCGACGGCGTCGAGGTGTGAATCACGACCAGGTCGTAATTCTTCGCCTCGTTGACAGTCATCTCGACCGTATAATTGTGCGGCGGTGCGTCGAGCAAGCGCGCTCCCGGAATCATTCCGGCCGGATACGCCAGCCATGTCGGGTACCAAAATGACCAGACCTCGCGCGTCGCCTGGTAACGTGAACCGGCACCCCCGTCGAAGTCGTCGTACGAGGGCGGATTCAGAAAAAGTGTTTTCATTACATCCATATTTTAAGCATACCTGAAGACTGTCCGACTGGTTAGTCACGAACTATACAAACCGCGACCACCGAAGGCAACAATGCGGTGACGGAAAGGGAACTGCTGGCGTCGTGCAGAACCCTGATTGGAAATCTCCCCGAATAAGGCTACGGTTTTTGCGCGACAATAATCATCCGCCGCGTGCCAATCCCGTATTCCTCCCCCTCGAATCCCCCGAACACCGAGGTCACGCGCAGACCGACGCGCTCCAGCAGCCGCGTCATCTCCGTCAGCGTGTAGAGCCTGATGATATGTCCGATCGATTCGCGACGACCGCCCTTCGGATCCACCACGATGAAATGCACGTGCATGCGGCTGGTCGCGAGGTCGAGGTCGCGCCGCTCGACGTACAAGGTCCCGTCCGCGCCGGTATGCCAGTCGTTTTGAATATAGTTGTCTATCGCCCACTCGCGATTCAGCATGTCCAACAGCAGTCGTCCGCCAGCCTTCAGTGCGCTCATCGCCGATTCCAGAACTTTCAAATCCTCAGCTTCGGACTCCAGGTAGCCGAACGACGAATACATATTGACGATTGCGTCGAACTTGTTCGCGAACGGAATCTCGCGCATGTCGGCGGTCACAGTCTCGATTGCGACCTTGCCCGACTCGGCTGCCTTGCGCGCCAGTTCAAGGTACTCCGCGTTGAGGTCGAGGGCCGTCACGCGCAATCCATGTTTCGCCAACTGGATCGAATGCCGCCCCTGGCCACAACATAAATCGAGCACCGACGCATTCGGCTGCAAGTCGAGCGCGCGCGCAACGAAAGCACTCTCTTTCTCAGCGCGCTCTTCGGTGAACATGTGCCCGTACACGTTGAGGTAGTCGCTGCGAAAAAAATCCACGTACCAGGCAGAGTTTATTTGTGTCATTCTGAGTGCAGCCCGATTTTTGTGTCATTCTAGAGCGAAGTGAAGAATCCCGGATCCGGAAGCAGTAAGCGAAAACCTCCAACAGCAAGAGCTACCTGCTGAGTCATAGAAAAGATCGGGATTCTTCGCTTCGCTCTAGAATGACACAAGACTCAAAACAAAGAGAAGTCAGCGTGGTTAAAATTTCAGTACTGGCGAGTGGCGGCCTGGACAGCTCGGTACTGATCGCGAAATTGGCAGCCGGCGCCGAAGTGTATCCGATCTACGTGCGATGCGGTTTCGCGTGGGAAGATATGGAGCTCGCAGGCCCTGCAATCATTCCTCGACGCGCTGCACAATCGCAACGTGATGCCGACGACGGTGCTCTCGGCACCAGCCTCGGTCCTCTACGGCGACCACTGGAGCGTGACGGGCGCGCGAGTTCCGGCCGCCGACGAGCCCGATGAGAACACCTATCTGCCCGGCCGCAATATTCTACTGATTTCGCTCGCCGCGATCTGGTGCAGCACCCACGCTGTCTCATGCATTGCGATCGGATCGCTGGGCGGCAACCCTTTTCCCGACGCGACCCCGGAATTCTTCGACAACTTTCGCCGCGTCCTAAGCACCGGACTGGGACACGAGGTCCTGATCGAAGCACCGCTAAGAGGTTTCCACAAGGAAGGTCTGATCAAGCAGTTCCAAGACCTACCGCTCGAGCTTACACTGACTTGCATGGCCCCCAGGGGGCTCCCAGCACTGCGGGCAATGCAACAAATGCTTCGAGCGCCAGCAAGCCTTTCGTAAGGCCGGTGTTACAGACCGCACCGTTTATCTCGGATAGCTATCCAGTGCGGAAATTTCTTAGCCATAGCTCTCCTACTCCTACAGGTAAGTCTTCTTGGAGGTTGCACCTCTCATCCTTCGACCGACGCAAAGCCCGCATCGAATGCTTTGAAAGTCGCACTGCTCACACCTGGCCCGGTAAGTGACGCGGGATGGAATGCCGCCGCGTATCAAGGACTCGAACTTATCAAAGCCAAGCTCGGCGCCGACACGGCCCTGGTGCAGACCAAGTCGCCCGCCGACTTCGAGGACGCCTTTCGCGACTTCGCCTCGCGCGGCTTCGATCTCATCTTTGCCCACGGCTTCGAGTACACCGACTCCGCCCTCGAAGTGGCACGCAGCTTTCCCAATACCTACTTCGTAGTCAGTTCGGGCAGCGAGTCATCTGCCAATGTCGCGTCGATAACCTTCAATGTCGATCAGGCGACCTACGTGGAAGGAGTGCTAGCCGCCGGCGTTTCGAAAACCGGGGTGGTAGGCGCTGTGGGTGGTATAGAACTGCCATCGATCAAATTATTTTTTGAGGGTTTCAAGCGCGGCTTTCTCGCGCAGCAGCCTAAAGGCCGCATCCTGATCAGCTATACGGGCAATTTCGACGACGTCGGCGCCGCCAAGGAAGCGGCGCTCGCGCAAATCAGCCAGGGCGCCGACGTGTTGATCCACAATGCCGACGCCGCCGGCCTAGGTGTGTTCCTCGCCGCCCAGCAAAGTCACGCCTATGCCTTCGGCGTGTTCACCAATCAAAACAACCTCGCCCCGATGTAGTCCTTGCCAGTGCTGTGACCTCAACTCCGCTGGCTTTCCTGAAAATCGCGACCGAGGTCAAGAACAAGACCTTCCATCCCGGCATGCTGGAATTCGGAATGCAGGACGGCATGGTTAGCGTAGTCTTCAATCCTAAACTGGAGTCGCGCCTACCGCCAGCCGCCTTCGAACGCGCCCGCAAAGTCGAGCACGACCTGGCAACCGGCCAGCTAGCCCTCTCGCCAAGTCCTACTCATTAAGCGACTTACCCTTCCCCCGCTGCCGGCGCGGGCGTCATCACGAACGCGATAGCTCCGGTCGAACCGCCGACCATAGTGATTGCAAACCACAACAGTCCGAGCGCGATAGCGTCTTCTTTTCGCATGCCCGCCATCCCGAACAGCACCAGGTAAGCCGACTCGCGAATCCCCAGCCCGTTCAGGGTCAACGGCAGGCTCGCGAAGACATTCGCAATCGGGACGCAAAGAATAAACAGCGAGAGCGGCACCGTCATGCCAAGTCCGGCCGCCAGCAGGTACTACTCCTGCCGCGAGCGTTATCTGTAGCACGATCGACAACGCGATCGCCGGAATCAGCGCCGCGGGATGATGCAGATATGGCGCGACAATTCCTCCCGCGCGGCGTAAAGGACGCGGCATCAGATGAATCATGCGCGCGACGAGCGGCGCCGCAAGAAATCCGGCGAGTGTGATCGCTCCGACCGCGACCGTCGGCCTGATGATCGAAGACGGAAGCGGTGCGAAGTTCAGAAATATCGCGGCAAAAGCCGCCAGCCAGAACAAACCGATCAATCCAACGACGTCGATCCGCGACCACCGACGCGATCGCTTCGCCCATCCTGCCGCGACGCCGTCCGAGATAAACCGATCGCGCCGCGTCGCCGGCGAGCAGTCCCGGCACGAACAGGTTCGTAAACATCCCGAGGAATGTGTACGCGAGGAACTCGGGGTAGCGCGCCGTGCACTTTCAGAATTGCGGCGAGCAGTTGCCATCGATACGCGCACATCGCCTGTCCCGCGACGTAGAGCGCGACCACCGCGGCGAAGTACGCAGGCCGCTCGCGGCTCAGGATTCGAAAAATCGGGCGCGCATCGTAACGCCACAACAAAACGGCGACCACCGCCACTCCCAACCCCGCGCGTATCGCGAACGCGCGATACGGATGCGCCGGCGCGTGTCGCTCAGTTGACGGTGATTGGCTCACGGCGCGAGATTCGTTCACGTCGCAAAATTGCGCGCTTCTTTCCTTCGACCGCGATCACGTCGAAGTCGCCGAAGCGTTCCTTCATTCGCGCGAGATCGCCTGCGTCCAGCACGACCACGACAGGCCCCGGCTGCTCCCACCGCCGAAACATCTGATCGTCATTGTTCATGAACCACTCGCGCGCGTCGGGGTCGAGCCGCGAGCCGAAATCGAGTTCAGTGCGGCCGCCGATCAGCACCACGCGTTTGCGATTGTAAAACGGCAGCGACTGAACGTAGCGATGGTAACAGATGATGTCCGCGTCGGGCGCCTTTTCGGCGATCGCGCGGCTGAGCGCTGCGTACGAACGCATCGGCTCGGCCTCCAGCCGCGCCCATCCGCCCGCGATCAACGCAAACGCGAGCGTCACGACGATAGCGCCGAGTCCCACCGCCGTGCGTCGCATTATGAACATCAATAGTCGTGAATGCGCCGCCGGCTATGAGGATCGCGCCGATCGCATACAGCGCCGGCCGCACCGCCATTACGTAAGGAGTGCGGAATTGCGGCGCCGCTATCGCCGCGACGATCACGCCGATGCCCAACAGCGCTAACATCGGGCCGCTCTCGATGAGTATCCGCGAATCCGGCGGTCGGCGCGCGGCGCGCGAATCCGCCGCCGGCCATGCGCATGCGACGAGCCCGTCGGCGATCAGCACGGCGACCGGAGGGACGGCCGGCAGGATGTACGGAATCAGCTTCGCGCTTGCGCATGAGAAAGCGACAATCGTGACGCTCGCCGCGACGAGGCAGAAACTCCGCGCGGGATTGCGCAATGCCTCGCGCCAGGTGAGGAACGGCACGAGCAACGTCCACGGCAGCAGTCCGATCGCGAGCACTGGAAGATAAAAGTAGAACGCTTCGCTGTGGCTGTAGTCGGCCTCGAACGCGCGCCGCAGATGCTCGCCGATAAAATAGAAGTCGGCGAAACCCGGCTCACGTATCGACATCGCCACAAACCACGGGGCCGCGATTAGAGTCGTGAGCAGAAGACCCGGTACTGCGCGGAACCTCGCGATTGCGCCGCGCAGTTCGCGATTCAGCGCGAGCCAAATCAGCATGGACAGAATTGGCAGCGCCGCACCGACCGGTCCCTTCGTCATCACGGCCAAACCCATCGCGATGTACGCAAGCCAGCACCAGCGGCCGCCTTCATGCCAATGCAGGTAAAGCGCGAACGTCGAGATCGTCACCAAGGCGGTGAGCGTCATGTCGGTCGTGATCACCTGCGCCATCAACGCGTACATCGGAGTCGTGGCGAGGATCGCGGCGGCGAGGATCGCGTGACGGCGGCCGAACGCGCGCAGCGCGAAAAAATACGTCGCGAGGATTCCGATGATCGCGGACAGTGCGACCGGGAGTCGCGCGGCAAATTCCGAAACGCCGAAGATCCAAAATGAGAGCGTCGTCAGCCAGTAGAGCAGCGGCGGCTTCTCGACGTACGCGACGTAGTTGAGATGAGGCACGAGCAGGTTGCCGCTCCGCAGCATCTCGCGCGCAATCTCGGCGTAGCGCGCCTCGTCGGGCTCCCACAGGCCGAATGAACCGAGATGAGACATGCAGACCGCCGCCGCCAGCACGACGATTGCGGCGACGTTGAAAGCGCTCGGAGTCGCAGGCCCCGACGCGACGGCGAAGGCCGGCGAGGAGATTTCGTTGCGAGCGGTCCCGGACACGAGGGTTGAGTCTAACGTGCCGATGCGATTCCTAATAGCCGACAGCGCCGCCGCCCTTGCGCGGATCGGCCGCGCCACGAAGATTCGCGGGCTCAATCGTAATCGCGCCGACAGCACCGAGCTCGGGCACAACCTTGAGCTTGTAGCCCATCTGCGCGAGCGCGTCGCGCGTCGGCGCGGGCATCGCTTGTTCGACGATCACGACGTTGGGCGTGGCCTGCTCATGAATTCGCGGTTCGTTGACGGCACTGGCTGCGTCGAGATGAAACGCGAGAATGTTCAGCGCGACCTGCAACACTCCGCTGATGATAGTCGGACCGCCGGAGCCGCCTGTGGTCATCACGGGCGCGCCGTTCTTCGTCACGATTATCGGCGTCATCGAAGAGAGCGGACGCTTGCCGGCCCGCACTTCGTTGGCGCGCTCGCCTTCGAGGTGATACGCGTTCGGCACTCCGGGCGCGACGGCGAAATCGTCCATCTCATCGTTGAGAATGATGCCGAGCGCGGGCACGGTCATCTTCGCGCCGAACACGGTGTTGATCGTGGTAGTCAGCGCGACCACGTTGCCGTCCTTGTCCGCGACCAGCAGATTGGTCGTGCCGTGATCGTGCGCTGCAGCGGGCGGTGGCGGCGACGTTTTCGGATGCATCGCGCGCTCGCGCAATTCCTGGATGTGAGTGTCGGTCAGCAGCTTCTGGATTTCGACGCCGACGAACGAAGGGTCGGCATATTGCTCGCGATCGATAAACCCCTGGCGCATCACTTCGATCAGGCGCGCGAGGTATGGCGGCGAGTCGACGCCGAGACCAGCGAGATGCCCCGAATCGAGCGCACCGAGCATTTCAAGGACGACTCCGCCGGACGACGGCGGCGGCATCGCATAAACTTCGTAGTCCTCGTAGCGCCGGCGAATCGGGTCGCGCCAGTCGGGCCGATACTGCGCGAGATCGACGCTGTTGATGAGACCGCCGTGCGCTTTCATGAATGCGACGATCGCCGCTGCGACTTCACCATGATAGAAACTCGCGACCGGATTGTCGCCGAGGCTCTTCATCGTCGCCGCGAGATTCTTTGCGACGATCGTATCGCCAGCTTGCTGCGGAGAGCCGTCAGGTTTCAGGAAAACCTGGGCGAGCCCGGGATCGGCTTTCAGCTTCGGCGCGAGCATCGCGATTTCCTTCGCCAGGTGCGGGCTGACGGCGTAACCATCGCCGGCCAATTTTTCCGCAGGCAGCGCGATTTGCTGAAACTTCATCGTGCCGAAGCGCCTGAGCGCCGCGTCAATGCCCGCGATCTCACCCGGTACTCCGGCGCCCAGGACGCCGTCGCGCGCCAAATCTTCGTCGGGCTTGCCGTTGCGCATGTACATGTCGGGGCGAGAGGCGAGCGGCGCAGTCTCGCGATAGTCGAGCGCGTAAAACGCGTGGGCCTTCGCCATATAGATGAGCATGAAGCCGCCGCCGCCGATTCCGCACGATGCGGGATTCGTCACGCCGACCGCAAGCGCAGTGGCGACCGCCGCGTCTACCGCGTTGCCGCCCTGTTTGAGAATCTCGACGCCGGCGCGCGCCGCGTCCGCGCTTTCCGATACGACCATCCCATGCACGCCGACGGCGGAAGTGTCGGGCGCCGCTGGTTCCGCATAGGAACGCGGCGCAACGAATATCGCGATCGCAAGCGCGAGCAGGAACGCCTGTATCGGGTGCGGTTTCAACATCTGGGCTTTACTAACAGCCCTCGCCGACGGATGAAAGGTACGTTTGAGCGGAATCGCGGCGCGCCAAAAACTCGGATTAACTGCAAGACAGATGCAGTTTGCTGAGGCCTCGCAGCGCCATCGAGCCGCGATACTCCAGTTTGGCCTGCGGGTCGGCAAGGTGCAGTCGCGGGAATTTGTTCAGTATCGATTCAATCGCGATGGCACCTTCCAGCCGCGCCAGCGGTGCGCCGAGGCAGAAGTGGATTCCTTCGCCGAATGACACGTGCTCGTTGGGATCTCGCGCGATATCGAAATTTTCCGGATTCGGGAAATGCGCGGGGTCGCGATTCGCCGCCGCCAGCAGGATGAAGGCGAGGCTGCCCGCGGGAATCTCGGTGCCGCCGACACTGGTCGCCGCAGTCGGCATCCGCACCGTCATCTGAACCGGCGGGTCGTAGCGCAGCATCTCCTCGATCGCCTTGGGCATCAGCTCAGGGTTCTCACGCAGCTGCTGTTGCTGTTCGGGATCGCGGCACAGCGCGAGCAGGCCGTTACCGATCAGATTGGTTGTGGTTTCGTTGCCTGCCAGCAGCAGCAACACGACGAACGCGAGCAGTTCATTTTCGCTGAGGGCGTCGGATTCGTCTCGCGCAGTTACCAGCGCGCTGATCAGATCGTCGGCGGGATTCGCGCTGCGTTGCTTGATTGCCTCGGCCAGGTAGCGGCGCAGTTCATCCTTTGCGGCGAGGCCGGTGGCAGAAGGTCCAGTCGCCATTTCCTGGCCGAACGAGCTGATAAGATCGTTCGACCACTGCTTGAACTGGGCGTGATCGTCGGCCGAGACCCCGAGCATCTCGGCGATCACAATCACGGGCAGCGGATTGGCTAGCGCCGCCATCGCTTCGACCTCACCAGAGTCCGTCGCACGGCTCAGCAGGTCATTCGTTATCTCGCGAACCCGCGGCTCGAGCTCGCGTACGCGTCGCGGAGTGAAGGCCTTGCTGACCAACCGTCTCAGGCGCGAATGCACCGGAGGATCCGCGGTAAGAATCGTGGGCGCGCCGCCAAACGGATCGATTCGCTCGCGAAATGGTATTTCAGGACGCCGAACCGTGAAGCGCTCGTGATCGTGCAGCACGGTGACGACGTTGTCATAACGCGCGATGAGCGTCGTCGGCATGAAAAGCTTGAGCTGTCGCGGAGGACCGTCGAGCAACGCGGGAAAATGCGGATAAGGATTCGCGCGAAAGTCGGGATCGAACGGGTTGAAATAGAAGTCAGCCTGAGCCATTAACGCCTCCGAACGCTATATCACTAGCATGCCAATGCGGGCGGAAGCGTGGGTTAGAGGACCTGATTTTGGCAAATCATACCACCTATTGTGGTTCAGGTTCGCGATACCACTACCGGTAGCTTCGTTCCGTCGAATTTGATTTTCCGAAAGTAGATCTTCGCGGCGGCGAATCATGGTGGCGAAAACTGTGCCTGACGCGGGATGCACTCGAGGAGGCTCATCTCATCCACAATAACACGCGAGCGGCGAGTTGGGCAGGCGAAGAAGTTCATCCCCTTGGATCGGTGGAGAAAAGTAGGTGACCGACGCGTGGCTCGGGATCCAGAGGCGTCGTAGTTGAAAGCGAGGGTCTCGCGGATCTAATGTTGTCGAGCAAATTATCGCCATGTCCAATTGCGGGGGGCTATTGGTGTTTCAGGGACGATCCTGCGCGATTTTAGCGACGTGCATTCTCATCGTTGTAGTCTACGCGCCGGCTGCCCGCGCCCAGTCCTGGGGTGAGGTGGTGCTGCATTCCTTCGCTGGCACCGACGGCGAGAGCCCTTACGCCACCGTGATCCAAGGCAGCGACAGCAATTTCTACGGCACCACTTATGGCGGCGGCGGGAACTTCACGTACGGCACAGTATTCCAGCTCACGCCTTCGGGCACGCTGACCACCCTTTACTCGTTCCATTACACCGACGGCGAGTGGCCTTACGCCGGCGTGATCCAAGGCAGCGACGGCAACCTCTATGGCACCACTTCGTTCGGCGCGAATAAAAGTCCCGAGGGGTTTGGCGGCGGCACGGTGTTCAAGCTTACGCTTTCGGGCACGCTGACCACCCTTTACTCGTTCTGCAGCCAGGCCAAGTGCACCGACGGGGCCGAGCCTTCCGCCGGCGTGATCCAAGGCAGCGACGGTAATTTCTATGGCACCACTTACTACGGCGGCGCGAACCAAGACTCCCTTGGGCAGTATGGCTATGGAACGGTCTTCAAGCTCACGCCTTCAGGCACGCTGACCACGCTTCACTCATTCTGCAGCGACGAGACGGGTTACGTTTGCCTCGACGGCAAGAGTCCTACAGGCGGCGTGATCCAGGCCAGCGACGGCAACTTGTATGGCACCACTGAGTACGGCGGCGCGACTTATTCAGCGGGCACGGTGTTCAAGATCACGCCTTCCGGCACGCTGACTACCCTTTACTCGTTTTGCAGCGTGATCGACCCTGTCACAGGCTTTTGCATCGACGGCCAATACCCTTACGCCGGACTGATCCAAGGCAGCGACGGCAACTTCTATGGCACTACCATTTGGGGCGGCCCGAGTGGCGATGGCAATGTGTTCAAGCTCACGCCCTCGGGCACGCTGACCACCCTTTACTCGTTCTGCAGCGTGTTCGACCCTGGCACAGGCAACTGCCTCGACGGCTACTTTCCTTACGCCGGTGTGATCCAAGGCAGCGACGGCAACATCTATGGCACCACTATTTGGGGCGGCGAGAATGGGAGTTTCGACGGCACTGCGTTCAAGCTCACGCCCTCGGGCACGCTGACCACCCTTCACTCGTTCTGCAGCCAAGGGGGAGAATTATGCACCGACGGTGCCCAGCCTTACGCCCGCATGATCCAGGGCAGCAACGGCAATTTCTATGGCACCACTTTGGGGGGCGGCGAGATCGGCTACGGCGCAGTGTTCGAAGTGGGCGCGTCGCTGCCGACCCTTACGGCGACGGCGACACCTACAGCCACTGCGACGCCAACTGGCACGGCGACACCGACAGCCACTGCTACACCGATAGTCAGTGCGACACCTACAGCTACGCCGACGCCGAGCGCGGCGAGACTCGGCGTCAGTCCGAAGACGCTCCGTTTTTCAATGACTAAGGTGGGAAAAACGAGTAAGCCGGAGAAGGTCGAGTTGTCCAATATTAGCAAGCAAGCCCAGGACCCGATTCTTATCCAGGGCGTCACCGTCAGTGGGCCATTCGTCGTGAATGCTTCGAGGAGCAATTGCCGGGTTGGCGCGAGCCTGCCTGCCCGGGGCAAGTGTCAATTCGATCTGAGCTACGCGCCCACCGCGTCAACCGATCAGAGCGGGACCTTGACGATCAACGACAACACGGCGGCGGAGCAAGCGGTGGTCGTTCTAAAGGGGAAGGGCAGGAAGTAGATTAGAAATTCGCTTCCTTGAGCGGATGCTCAGGTTGGTGCTTTAATCAGCTCCGCACGCTCACGCAAAAGCGCTCGACAATAGAGGTACCGTTATGGCTTACGCACCTGCTAACCGCGCGATGTACGACGCCGACAGCCATATCATGGAGCTTCCCGATTTTTTGCAGAAGTATGCGGACCCGGATCTGCGCAACGACATCCCTGCGGTCAGCTACAGCGCGTCGCTCGTTACCGATGAGGAAGTTGCGGAGATCATGGCGCGCGGCGGACGGCATACTGAGCAGCACGTGGCCGAGATGATCGCGCTGGGCGATCAGTTGATCGAGAGATCGAAAGAGATCCAGGCGCTCGGGCGCGTTTGATGGCCGCGAACGTTCGAAGGCAATCGATATGCTCGGTTTCAAGAAACAACTGGTGTTCGCGACGCATAGCGTGACGATGCCATTTTCGCCGAGCTCGAAGATTTCGCCGAAGCTGCGCTACGGCGCGGCGCGCGCGCACAATCGGCACATGGCGGAGTTTTGCGCCCACGACGCGCGGCTGATGGGCGTCGCAATCGCGCCGCTCGACGTGCCCGAGCTCGCGCTCGAGGAACTCGAGTTCGCGTTGAAGAGTGGCGCCAAAGCTATTTGGGTGCCGCATCATGCATGCGGCGGCCGGTCTCCGGGCCACGTCGAGTTCGATCCTTTCTGGACACGGCTGGTCGAGTCGAACACTCCGTTCGTGATGCATGTCGGCGGATCGCCGCTGCAACTGGATAAGGCTTGGATGAACAACGGCCGGCCTCCGGTCAAAGACTGGATGGGCGGCGGCGAGAATCTTCGCACCAAGGATATGGCTGTGCTGCACCAGGGGCCCGAAACGTTCCTTTCGATGATGGTGATCGACGGCGTGTTCGAACGGTTCCCGAAACTGCGCGGCGCGTGCGTCGAGCTGGGCGCCGGATGGGTGCCGGCGATGCTGGTGCGGCTGGACTGGACGGTGAAAATCTGGAGCAAGACGGATGCGAACCTGGCGCGGTTCACGCGCAAACCGTCCGAACAGCTGACACAGCAGATGGCGTTCACGCCCTTCGTGTTCGAGGAGGTCGGCGCTCTAATCGATCAGTCAAACCCGGACCTGTACCTGTTTTCGACCGACTACCCGCACACCGAAGGGGGTCGCAATCCGATCGCGCGCTTCGAGACGGCGCTCGGCAGTCGCTCCGATCAGATTCGCGACCTGTTCTACTCGGAAAACTTTCTGCGAGTATTTCCGCAAGCGCGCGCGTCGTAATCCGCCCCGAGAAAACTTCACGCAGTCAGCGGCGGCGGACTAGAATGTCCGCCGCCGCTTTTGCATAGGAACACATCTCCGTCAGGCTGCTTCAGACTTCAACCCGGCTCGAGCGCCGCCGAAAATCGAATGCGAGCCGCGGACGCATTCGCGGAGAACGCCGAGATAGCTGCGCGTCACGTGAACGGATTCCTTGAAGTCCGACTTTGACATCAGCACGCGATGAAGTTCCGGCAACCGGTAGAACGGCACGCTCGGGTAGAAGTGATGCTCGATGTGGTAGTTGACGTTCTTGGGCGCGACGAAAATGTGCGCGAGCACCGACGCGCCGGTGGACCGTGTCTGCGCGTAGGCATTGGCGCGGCCCTCGATTGCGGAATGTTCGGCGATACTGCGAATGCGGAAGATCACGATGAGCCAGGTGAACAACGGAACGACCCAGTACATCAGGAGAAGGTGGAGCGCACCGAACCAGGCGAACAGGAAAATGACGCCCGCGTAGAATCCGTATCGAGCGGCGAGAAAGCCGCGACTGCCGCCGGTGTCCTTCGAGAGCAGAGTCCGCACCAACATGAGATAGAAGATAGCGCCGAGACCGGACGCGTCACGAAGTATCAACATTGCGAGCCTGCCGGAGGCGCATCGGAAATACCCAGGACAAGTCGCCTTGACGCCGTGACCAGTCAGGATCCTGGGCGGTGTTCAGATAACGATGATGCGCGAAATGGTTCCTGCGATACGCGCGCGCCGAGATGAGATTGGGCCACGCCAGAACAATTTCGGCGGTCCAGTCGTTCAGTTGCCGGCCTCGAAACAGCCGATAGTGGACGCCGTCATGCATCAGGATGAGCAGCGCGTGTTGGCGCGCTCCAATGAATGCAACGGTCAACAGGTACACTGCGAGGCTGAAGTGGCGTTGGCATAGAAAGATTGCGGTCAGTATCAGGGTCCATTCGGCGACGATGTGGAAAGTACTTCGAAGCGGGCTCAGAGCCGACAACTCGAGCAGCTCCTCCTTGGTAAGTTTGGTCGGAATGTTGCCTTCGAGATCGTCTGACGGGCGTTCCTCCGCCATGCGATCTCTAATCAGATCGATGTTCATAAAAATTTCCTCGATTGAGTGAATCCGTGCCGAGGGCGCAGATTCAGAAAGAGTGTTGTAGTCAATCCGCCGGATCAATTGGGGATCGATTCAGGCTTGGGCGGTTTCAGCGGTCATCTCGCCAATTCTGAGCGGATAACGATTCGTTGCCGGCCGCAACCGATCGGAGTTATCGAACCGAATCGTCATATAGTTGTCCGGGGTTTCGATCTTCAATCGACGCACGTTTGAGGTTAATTTCGCCAACGCTTCCCCTTCGAGGATCATCGGCTGAACCCACGGTCGTCCGCCGGGCTCTTCGAGATACGGATACTCGACCGGCGTGCCCACATTGACGAACCCCATCGCGGTGTAAAATCCGTTATGCGCGGATCCTCTGACGGCCAGATACACGAGCACTGCGCGAGGGTTCCTGCGGACGACCTGAACCGCGATTCCGCGCCATGCATGCATCCCGGCGCCGCGCGACAGCGACCAATGATCGCTGCATTCCAGCACCGATTGGGGCGCATAGCACGAAAGATCCGGCTGCGCGCAACTTTGCGGATATGCAGCGAGATCGTGGAGCGCGACGCCCGCCATCATGCGTTCCGCACGATCACATTTTGTTTCGAACAACCCATAGATGTCTGCGGCGGCCAAACGGACAATATTCCTTGCGTGCGACTCGCCCGCATCTCGGTAGCTGACGCCATGCCCGGCGCGCGCGTCCGCGAGTCGTTGGGCGAAAACGTTTCGTTCGCCGTCTGTGTTCAAGAGGCGCATTTCCATTGGATAACTCCTTTTTGGTCGTATCGACGTTTGCGGAATGGCGAGGTGGGATAGTCAAGTCTCGCCGGAGGAGGCCCGCGCGCGCTGGCCGATCGGACGGGAAAGCCAGGACGGTGAGCCTTGCTAGCTAAAAGTTGACGCCCATGTCGACCAAAATGTAAGAATGTGACCATGAGAAGTGGAACGTTTAGTCACTTTTTAACTCCACTCGATGACAAATAGTCAACAACAACTTCTCACGGCGGCTGCCCACTGGGCCTTTTTTGGGCGCTTGCGCGATTGCGAGCAGTTGTGATTTCTTTATGGCTGACGTTGTGATAAGCAGACGGGCGTTAACAGCCTTTGAACAGAGGGCTGATGCGTTTACAGGCTTGGCGACGGGTTTCTCGGGGGAAATGTGACGATCAGAGCAACTAGTAAGGGGTTGACCGTTTTCGACGCGTTAGCGGCGGATATAGTCAAGGCGAGCAAAGGTTCGCGCGCTGCGTCAACTTCGCACGATACCAGCGCGGAAATTAGCTCTCTCGAACAACACGATTACGCACGCCCGCTAAGAAGGGCGCTGGCACGCTCCGAGGTTCGAGAGATCGTCGACGAAGCCAGGAGCGCCGTCTGGCCGCGCTTGAACCACGAATCCGTAAAGCTGGTTTCGCCGGCGAAATTTACTCGACACTGGTCCGGTTTGGGAGTTCAATTCCAGCTTACGAAACTCAACGGAGCGGACGGGGTCGAACTGTTAGGATTTTACGTGCGCGAAATGGGTAATTCGCGGCTACCGCTAATCTGCGTGAACACCGCGCATCATCCTGCTGCAATCGGTGCGGCGTTTTGTCACGAGATGGGCCATCACCTTGTCGGGCGGCTGTTTGATTCGAGCGATAATCACGCCCAGATGTTGACCATGACCGCTTATGGAGAACATCTAAGCGATCCCGAAGAATTGGCCGCCGACGTTCTCGTATGCATCGGCATGTATCCAGAGGCGTCGGCGCGAAAGATTTTCCTGACGCCCTACAAAGGGAAGCATTCTAAATCGGCGCCCGCGGAACTTCCGGATTCTGTCGCCACGACGGTGCTTGAATTCATGCAAAGTCGATTCGGCCTCAACTTCGGTCCACAGATGGCCTCCACCAAGGGGCTCCAATACCTGGCCGCGGTGATTCACTTCGCAAAATTGAGACGCGCGCTGCTCACCGAATACGACATCTGAAGCGATCAGCGTTTCCCCATCCCTCATCCACGCCGTCACTCGCCGCTTGTGCGTCGGTCCGATTTGCTTTTAGGATCATTTCGTTCGCAGTTTTGAGTTCGTGGAAACCTGGCCGAGGAGACGCAATATGGAACTGGCACCCAAGCGGGCTGGATTCGCGCCGGAGAGAATCAACCGGATCACGGAACATCTCGACAAGAACTACGTCGCTCCCGGAAAAATTGCCGGATGCCAGACGCTGGTCGCGCGACATGGCCACGTCGCCTACTTCAAGTCGCAGGGCCTGATGGATCGAGAGCGCCGCAAGCCGCTCGCGGACGAAACGATCTTCCGGCTGTATTCGATGACCAAGCCGATCACCTCGGTCGCGTTGATGACGCTATTCGAGCAAGGGCACTTCCAGCTCAATGATCCGGTGTCGCGATTCATCCCGGCGTGGCGCGATCACAAGGTGTGGGTGTCGGGCGAAGGCGCTGCCATGGAGACCGTTGCAGTATCGCGGCCGATGACGATGCGTCATGTGCTGAGTCACACCGGCGGCCTCACTTACGGCGCTACCAATCATCCGGTTGACCGCGCCTATCGCGAGGCGGGAGTGGGGCGGGGTGCCGGCGAGACTCTTAGTGGATTCGCGGACAAGCTCGCGAAGGTGCCGCTGCGCTATCAGCCCGGCGAACGATGGATGTACTCGCTCTCGACCGACGTGTGCGGTTACCTGGTCGAGGCGATCTCCGGAAGGCGCTTCGACAAGTATCTGCAAGAGACTATTTTCGATCCGCTCGACATGAAGGATACGTCGTTCACGGTCGCACCACGCAAGGCCGATCGCTTTTCGGCTAACTATGAGCGTCAGGCCGATAAGACTCTTAAGCTGATCGACGATCCCGAGCGCAGCAACTACCTCAAGGAGCCCACGTTCTTTTCGGGCGGCGGAGGACTGACCGGCACGACCGCCGACTACCTTCGCTTCTGCGAGATGCTGCGGCGCGGTGGCGAGTTGGACGGCGTGCGCATCCTGGGACCTCGCACTATCGAGTTGATGCGTCTGAACCATCTTGCCGGCGGCAAAGACCTGAGCGCGATGGCTATCGGCGCGTTTTCGGAGACCGCCTATGAAGGTGTCGGATTCGGCCTGGGCTTCGCGATGACGCTAGGACAGGTCCAGGCCGGCGCACTCGGTGGCAGCGACTATTACTGGGGCGGCGCCGCTTCGACTATTTTCTGGGTCGATCCCAAGGAAGACCTGGTGGTGATTTTCATGACCCAGCTGATGCCGTCAGCCACCTTCAACTTCCGCGGACAACTGAGGAACATCATCTACTCGGCTATCGTCGAGTGAGGAGCGCGTGATGAAGGCTGCGGTTTACTATCAGAACGGTGGTCCGGAAGTTCTCAAGTACGAGGACGTTCCCGATCCTGAGTGTCATCCCAAAGGCGTCGTGATTCGCGTCGAGGCAGTAAGTATCGAAGGCGGCGACACGCTCAATCGTTGGCATGGGGCATTGTTCAGCAAGCCGCACGTGGTTGGCTATCAGGCCGGCGGCGAAATCGTCCAGGTTGGCGCGGAAGTGACGGACCTTAAGGTCGGTCAGAAGGTCACTACTGTTAATGCTATGGGCTCGCATGCGGCGTTGCGCTCGGTGCCGGCGCGAAGCGCATGGCCGGTGCCTAAAGGATTCGACATCAAGCTGGCCGCGGCTATCCCAGTGCCATTCGGCACCGCAGACGATTGCCTGTTCGAGTTCGGGCATCTGAAGGCCGGCGAGACAGTCTTGGTGCAGGCCGGCGCGAGCGGCGTAGGTGTCGCCGCGATTCAACTAGCCAAGCGTGCAGGAGCAACGGTGCTGGCGACAGCGTCGAGCAACGAACGGCTGGAGCGCCTAAAGCCGCTAGGCCTCGATCATGGCATCAACTATAAGACCGATGATGTCGTGAGGTCGGTTATGCAGCTTACGCATAACCGGGGTGTCGACCTCATTGTTGACCCCGTAGGTGGTGCGACTCTTCAAGGCAGCCTACTATCGCTCGCTTATCGTGGACGCGTCTCGATGGTTGGCGCTGCAGGACGCGAAGCGATGAGCGTCGATGTTTCTTCGTTGATGGCAGGCAACCGTTCTTTGACTGGAGTCTTCCTGGGCGCCGAGATAGGCACCGACCGCGCGCACAATATGATCCAGCGCCTGGTCGATGAGGCTGCCAGGGGCGAGTTGAAGGTCGTAATCGATCGAACTTTCCCACTATCGGAAGCCGCCGCTGCTCACGCTTATATCGAGAGTCGGCAAGCTGTCGGCCGGGTTCTTCTCATTCCTTAGGGTTTAAGCTTCGCGAATCAAGTTAGCGAAGGAATGCCGGCGGCAGCGAAAGCAAAAACTCGCGTTGAAGAACCACCTCCGGTGACGCGTGCGGTCATAGGATGGTGGAAAGTTGATCCGGCAAGGCTCAGGGCAGAAGCTGGCGGCCTTCTGCTTCTAGGGCTTGCGCTCATCGTTAATGCTGTTTTGCTGTGGCCGGAGATTCGCATCGAGCGGGTGCCGGTCAACGACCTTACCTTCCATATCGCCGCGTCGCAGCGTTTAACCCAGAGTCTTAGCACCGGGGACTCATTTCTAGACCCATGGATGTCGCAATGGGCGCTGGGATATCCGCTGTGGCACTTCTATCAGCCGCTCCCGCACATGGTTGCCGGACTGTGGCTGGTCGTCACGAGCCATATCGCGTCAGAGACTGCGTCATTTGCGGTGCTCTACTACCTATTGATGGTAGCGTTGCCGGCAACCACTTATTTGGGTGCGCGATTGTTCGGGTTGAATCCGATTGCCGCAGGCTTCGCGTCCTTATTGCTCATAGGTGTTAGCGAGGTCGGCGATCTTAGCCGTTATGGGGTGGCGTACGGCGCCTACGTCCGCCGCGGCTCGGGCCTTTACACGCAATTGATGTCCTACAACCTGCTGATGCCTGCCCTGGGACTCGCTAACTACTCGCTCAACACGGGTAGGCGGAAAATTTTGTCGGCTTGCCTGATCGCAGCCACTGCACTCTCGCACGTCGTCTTCGGTTACGCCGCCATTGTCTCAGTCGCAATCATGGCCTTGGTCGGACCGCGAGGCGATCGCTCGCGGCGGGTCGTCCGCGCCGCATCGATTCTGATCCCCGCCTTCATCATGCTCGCATGGTTCGTACTTCCGATGTTGATGGCTAGTGGCGAGGCGAACCGGTGCCGATGGGACGACGTTTGGAAATTCGATTCGTGGGGTGCGAAAAACATTTTGAGCACGCTGTTGTCGGGCCGCTTTTTCGACGAAGGTAGATTGCCGGTCATGACAGTGGCACTGGCAGCGTCCGTTTTGTACGCGCTTTATCGCTGGAACAGACCTATGCCAAGGCGTCTGCTGATTCTGACGGCCGTGTGGCTCGCGATTTTCTTCGGTCGTACGACGTGGGGATATTTCATGCTCGTTCTGGGACTGCCCGGGACCTTTCACGTCAGCCGTTTCGAATCGGTATTCGAACTCTTTGCGGTGCTGTTGACGGCGTGGGCGCTCGCGAAGATGGTCGCGGCCGCGTGGAGGATAGGATACGCCGCCAGGCTGGCGGCTGTGATCGCGCTAGGAGCGATAGCATTCGTAATGTTCATGGAGCGCGTTAGTTTCCTCAGGTTGAGCAACTATTGGGGAGAAGAGAGCCTGATCGGGCTGGCGCGCGAAGGACCCGATCTCGAAGCGTCGCTCGCCGACATCCGCGCGATTCTGCGCGAGCGGCCTGGCCGGGTGTGGTCGGGGCCGACCGGAATGTGGGCCGCCAATTTCCAAATTGCCAGAACGCAGCCTTATACCTTTCTCTCACTCGCGGGATTCGATGAGCTCAGCTTTCTTTATCACACCTTGTCCTGGAGCTCCGACGTGACGGCCGAGATCAACGAGCGCGATCCTTACCAGGCCCAGCTATTCGCGATGCGCGCGGTGCTGGCGCCAGTGACGCAAGCTATGCCTTCCTACTTCACCCGTCGCGCAGTTCACGGCAAGCTCGCCGTTTATGAGGCCTCACACGAAGGTTACTTCGGACTGGTGGACATAGACGCGCGTTACAATGGTCCACTTACGACGGTGCTCAATCGCGACTGGGGATGGATGAACAATCCTGCGGTGCGGGCCGGCGCAATCGTCGCCCTGGGAGGCGATATCAGCGGAGTGCCGGAATGGAAGTTGTATGAAGCAACTGCCGCCACTCGATCCGCGCTTTTCGACTCCACGCGGTATAGTAACGTCTGAAAGCAAAGAAGGTGAGACCTATGGCGCGCAATTGGCAGTCCTACGCCCATGTTATGCGCTGCTTAAGATCACTTACTTTCCAGGCCAGCAAGCTACCGTGGACGGAAAGCCTACGCCAATATTTCGCGTGTATCCCAATTTCTGCGCGATTCCGGTCGGGCCAGGCGAGCATAGGATAGAAGTTCGATACCGGCCGGGTCCTATCAAGCCGATTTTGCTGGTTACCGGATTCATCCTGGTAGGACTCATCGCGCAAGCGATGCGCCGGCCGAGCTATGCCACGACGGAGCATAGGATAGCCAACCGACTCGCCGAGTTGGCGACGCCTTGGGATACTGTCCGCACGCGAACAGCGCTGGCACTCGCGATCTTGATCCTACTCTTCACGCGTGCGCTGTTCAGTGGCAACCTGCTCACCGGGCATGACTCACTGGCGTATCCGCCCCGCCTGACTGAATTCGCCAAAGTACTGGGCGACCATCAATTCCCGCCGATATGGGCGCCAGACCTTGGCAGTGGACATGGACAGCCGCTGTTCGAATTCGCACCGCCTTTGATCTACGCGGCGGCACTACCTTTCTTCAAAGCAGGTCTCAGGCTGGCCAACTCGCTACAATTCGGAATGGCGATTCTGTTCGCGCTGGGTGCGATCGCAGTGTTCCTGATCGGCCGCAAACTCTCCTTTTCCCGTGTCGCTTCAATCGGCGCGGCGGCCGCATGGCTGTTTGCTCCCTATCAAACGCTCGACATATACGTTAGTGGGCGATTTGCCGAGTCGGCCGCGATTGCGGTGTCGCCCATTGCGCTGCTCGCACTATTTGCGGTCCTTGAGCGCCCGACCGCGATTAGTATCGTGTTGGGCGCGCTGGCATTTGCACTGCTCCCACTGGCGCACAATGCCGTCGCGCTACTGATGCTTCCCGCATTCGCCGCAGTCGTCTTGGTTCGTTCCGCCGTCTCGGATCAGCGACCAAAAACCGCTGCCGCCGGCGCTTCGGTTTTGGCGGGTGGACTAGGACTTAGCGCTTTCTTTTGGTTGCCCGCGCTGCTCGAACGCGATTTTGTCAAAACCGGGCTTCTGCGCACCGGCATTCTTAGTTGGACCAACTACATAATTTATCCGTCCCAGTTGCTTTGGTCGCCATGGGGTTACGGCATCTCGATGCGCGGTCCTTCGAATGGGATCTCCTACTCACTCGGGCTGGTTCACATAGCCTTAGCGGTCGCAGGGCTCCTAGTCGCGATGCGAATAGCGAATCGTACTCGCAAGTGTGACGCTCTAGTCTTTGCCTGCGCGTCGATCGTCGGTGCGCTATTGGCCACCGATTTGTCATGGGTTATTTGGCAGCACGTTAGCACTCTGCAATACCTGGTCTATCCGTGGCGCACCTTATGCGTTCCAGCCCTGTTCATGCCATTGCTGGCTCTCTATGCGTTTGACGCAATGGGTTCACGGCTCGCAACGACTGCGATTGTAGTTCTCGTGCTAGTCAACATTGCGCACACCCAACCAAAGGGAGTTCAGACTTATGACGAAGAATACTACACTGCAGACCTAATCGCTCAGAAGGGGATAAACACCACTACTCGCGAAGAGTATGAGCCGCGTACTGTCTACCACCGTCCCCCGTTTGACCGCGTCCTGCTCAAAGGTGTCAGGTCCGCGCCCGTTGTATCTCAACTAGCGGTCAGCTCAAACCTTCAAAGGTTCACTGTCGACGCAGGTGAGCCTGCACTGATGCAGGATTCGCTCTTCGACTATCCCGGATGGACGGTGCTGGTTGACGATCGCCAAATTGCGACCTCGCCAGCTTCGGATAGCGGCGAGATCACCTTCACAGTCCCAGCGGGCCTGCATAGTGTCCAGGTCGAGCTACTTCCCACTCCTATCCGGCGCTGGTCGTACTATCTGTCCCTGGTTACAGCCGCGCTGATGACTCTCATCATGGCGTTTGCGCTGATTACCGTATGGAATCGCGCCGAGCCTGTGGATAAGACTCGTCCGTTACCCGCAAAGGCTCGTTCCAGGAAGAAGTCTCGCCGCTAGGCCCCGAAAATCTCCTCGAAGAAGTTAGCCATAGACCTCCACGATCGCGCGTCCACCAGCTTGTTGTAGCCGATACCCGGCATCCCGATACTGTCCGAATTCGGATTGGTGAAGCTATGTTTTGCGCCTCCATAAACTATCACCTGCCAGTCCGCGCCGGCGTTTTTCATCTCAGTCTCGAAGGCGGTGACCTGTTCGAACGGGATCATTGTGTCATCGGCGCCGGTGCATACCAGGATTTTCGCCTTGACCTTTCCAGCCTCGGCCGGTCGCTGCGTCTGCAAGCCGCCGTGAAAGCTGACGATGCCTTTGAGCGGCGCGCCGTCGCGAGCGAGTTCCAGCGAGAACGTTCCACCCATGCAAAATCCGATCGCTGCCAGTCGAGCAGGGTCCGCCTGTTGCATTGAAGCGAGACGATCGAGTGCCGCGCGCCCGCGCTTGCGCAGCTTGGCTGGATCGGTAAACAGCGGCGTCGCGAGTTTCATCGCCTCGGGCAGGCTGGATACTTCAATTCCGTCGCCATACGGATCGCCCGCGAATGCGACGTAGCCCATCTCTGCAAGCCGCTCAGCGCGTTTCTTCGCATGCTCACCCAAGCCGAAAGCTTCCGGCATCACGAGCACCCCAGGCCGCTTGCCCGACTTCTTTTCGTCGTAAGCCAGGTAGCCGCGAAGCGTTACTTCGCCATCCTTGTATTCGATCGTCTCTGTCTTCATACGCGTCTCCGATGGTTTGTGAATCAGGCCATCTTGCATGATCTGGGGATTTTCTGGAAGCGGCGGAATAGTTGTAAGTTAACCGCATCCGGAGCCGAGGAGACGCCAATGCTCGAGTTGTATCACGCGCATATTTCGACATGCAGTCAGAAGGTCCGGCTGTGTCTCGCCGAAAAAGAACTGGCATGGACAAGTCATCCGATCGAGTTTGCCCGCGGCGAGCATCTGACGGCCGCCTACCTCGCGCTCAATCCGAACGGCGTCGTGCCGACGCTGGTGGATGACGCCCGGCCGGTTATCGATTCGTCTGTTATCTGCGAATATCTCGAAGAGCTCGCGCCCGACGATGGGACCGCGCTGATGCCGCGCGACGCGTACCGCCGTGCGAGAGTTCGCACATGGCTACGGTACATCGAGGAGGTTCCGACCGCGGCGATTCGCGTCCCGTCCTTCAACGGGCTGTTTCTCAAGGGATGGCGTCAGATGAGCGACGCGCAGCGCGCGGGCTACATCGCGGCAACGCCTTTGCGCAAGGGGCACTACCGCCGATTTGGTACGGACGGCTTTTCGAAGGAGCAGGTGAGCGAATCCAGTGAGCGCCTGCGCCAGACTGTCGAGCGAATCGACACCGCGACGAAGAGCTCGGCATGGCTGGCGGGCGACGCGATTTCGCTCGCCGATTTGTGTGTTCTGCCGACGATCGTGCGGATGTCAGACCTCGGCCTCCAGGAAGTCTGGCGCGACTTGCCCAACATGGAAGATTGGTATGCGCGAATGAGAGCGCGGCCGTCGTTCGAAAAAGCATTCTACCCGGGCTCGCGCGTCTCGGTTGCTGATTAGAAATTCGCCGCGAGAGATTCGCCGCGCGACGAGAGTTCTGCTAGGAGCTTGGATTATGGCAGATCCCGATTTCACCAACTTCAAGCTCGTGCACAAGGGCCATTCGTTCGAGGAATTCCACGAAGGCCAGGTCTTCGATCATCACTGGGGCCGCACCATCAACGCCGGTGACAATTCGCTGTTCACCACCGCGACGCTCGCGCACTGCCCGCTCTACTTCAACGCCGAGTATGCGCGCGCGCACGGTCATCCCGACGTGGTCGTCAACCCGATGCTGGTCGCGTGTACCGTGGTCGGCATCTCGGTCGAGGATTTGAGCGAAGCGGGCGGCCCGTTCCTCGGCATCAACAATCTGGAATTTCATCGCCCCGTGTATCCCGGCGATACGTTGACCGCGCGCAGCACCGTGGTTTCGACGCGCGAATCCGCCAGCCGCGGAAATTTCGGAATCGTCACCTGGCGCACCGAAGCGCGCAATCAACGCGACGAAATCGTCATCAGCTACGAGCGCACAAACCTGGTCGCCAAACGCAGAGGAGCGCCACTGTGAGTTACATGACCGACGAGCGGCGGATGATTCAACAAGCGGCGCGCGACTTCGCGATGAACGAAGTTCTGCCCATCGCGAACAAGCTGGACCCCGAGCAAGGCGACATCCCGATGTCGTTGCGCGACAAGCTCGCCGAGATGGGCTACTTCGGCGTCGTCATTCCGGAAGAATACGGCGGACTCGGCATGGGCGCGTTCGAGTACGTGCTCATCACCGAGGAACTCGCGCGTGCGTGGATGAGCGTCGCGAGCATCATCGCGCGCGGCAACGGTCTCGGCGGCGGATTCACGGCGGCGCAGCGGCGCGAGTATCTGCCGCGGATGGCGCGCGGAGAATTCCTCGGCGCAGCGGCACTGTCGGAGCCGGACGCGGGCTCCGATCTCGCCAACGTCTCATGCAAGGCGACTCGCGACGGCGATGGCTGGATGCTCAATGGCACCAAGACCTGGTGCACGTTTGCCGACGGCGCGGATTTTATCTCAGTGCTGGCGCGCACCAAGCAACCATCCGATCCGCGCCGCCGTCACGAGGGCATCAGTCAATTTCTGGTGCTGAAGGAGCGCGGCAAGTTTCCGCCGGGGCTGACCGGATCGCCGATTCGCAAGATCGGCTACTTCGGCTGGAAGACGTGGGAGCTGCACTTCGACAATTTCAAGCTGCCGGCGGACGCTTTGCTCGGCCGCGAGCGCGAGGATCGTGGCGAGGGCAAGGGATTCTACGGCGCCGTCAGTGGACTCGAGGTCGCGCGGGTGCATACTGCGGCACGCGCAATTGGGCTCGCGCGCGGCGGACTTGAGGACGCGTTGGCATATGCACAGAAGCGAATCGCGTTCGGCCAGCCGATCGGGGAATTCCAGGCAATTCGATTCAAGCTGGCCGAGATGGCGACTGAAATAGAAGCCGCGCGCCAGCTTATGTATTTCGTCGCGACTGAAGTTGACAGCAAGCGGCGATGCGACAAGGAAGCGTCGATGGCGAAACTGTTCGCCTCCGAAATGGCCGAACGCGTCACCAGCCAGGCGCTGCAGATTCACGGCGGCTACGGCTACACCAAAGACTTTCCGCTCGAGCGCTACTGGCGCGACGCGAGGTTGACGAAAATTTTCGAAGGCACTTCCGAAATTCAACTGCGGATCATCTCCGATCGTTTGCTGCCGAAGGTGAGAAAGTGAGTACGTCGATCTCGAAGCTGACCGGGACCGGGAACTACTTCGAGGATTTCGAAGTCGGCGCGAAGATGCGGCACGCGCGCGGCACTACTATCGGCGAGATCGAAAATCAGATGCTCACGAAGCTCGTGCTGAACACCGCCGACGGCCACTACAACGAGCATCGCATGCGCTCGACGCAATTTGGCCAGCGCCTGGTCTTTGGTCTCGTGACCGGATCGGTGTGCATCGGGCTCGCGACGCAGGATACCGGCGAAAACGCGCTGGCCGAACTCGGCCTCACCGGAATCAGATTCACTTCGCCGGTTTTTCACGGCGACACGTTGTATGCGTACAGCGAAGTGCTCGAAAAGCGCGACGCTGACCGCGACGACGCCGGCATCGTGCGCTTCAAGCATTGGGGCACCAAGCAGGATGGCACGATCGTCTTCGAAGGCGAGCGCACCGTGCTGATCAAGCGGCGCTCGCATTGGGGCAATCGATGAACGCGCGCACCGGACCGCTGTCGGATGTTCGCGTGCTCGATCTGACGCAGGCGCTGGCCGGTCCGTACTGCACGATGCTGCTGTCTGACCTCGGCGCCGACGTTATCAAAGTCGAGCCGCCCACCGGCGACATGAGCCGGAGCATGGGACCGCTTCCCGCCGATCGCGACGGCTGCGACTACGGTGGATATTTCGCGAGTGTCAATCGCAACAAGCGTAGTATCGTGCTCGACCTCAAGACTGACGCGGGCCGCGACGCGCTATTCAAGCTGGTGAAGACTGCGGATGCGATCGTCGAGAACGCGAAGACTGGCGTGATGGATCGCGCGGGCGTCGGTTACGAGCGGCTGCGCGAAATTAATCCCGCGCTGGTCTATGCGGCGATTCGCGGCTTCGGCGATCCGCGCACCGGCGCGAGTCCGTATGCGGATTGGCCCGCGTTCGACATCGTCGCGCAGAGCATGGGCGGGTTGGTCGCGATCACGGGTCCGCAAGGAAGTGGCGGCTTCAAAGCTGGTCCGGGCAGTCGGTGACATTTATCCCGGCACGCTCGCTGCGCTTGGAGTTGTGTCGGCGATTCATGCGGCGCGGCGGACCGGGCAGGGCCAATTTCTCGACGTCGCGATGTACGATGCGATTCTCGCGCTGTGCGAGATGATCGTTTACAGCTACTCGAGCGCGCGGCATTGTCAGAGAGCCGGCCGGGAACGGCACTGCCAGTGCTGTGTCCGTTTGATATTTTTCCGACGCGCGACGGCGCCGTCGCGATCGCAGCGCCCGGCGAGAATCATTGGAAGATTTTGTGCGACGCTATCGGCACGGCCCGAGCTGGTGACCGACGATCGCACGCGCAACGTCAATCGGCGCGTCGCCAACGCCGAGTTCGTGCGCGGCATTCTCAGCGAATGGACAAAAGCGCGCAGCACGCGCGAAATCGTGGACGCGATCGGCGGCAAGGTGCCGGTTGGCCCGGTCAACACCGCCAAAGATATTTTCGAGGACCCGCATCCGAGAGCGCGCGGGATGCTGGTCGAGGTCGAGCAGCCGGGCGATAATCCGCCGCTCGTGATTGCGGGATGTCCGATCAAGCTGACGGGCACGCCGTCGGGAATTTACGCGCGCGCGCCGCGGCTCGGCGAGCATACCGAGCAGGTGCTGGCCGACGCGGGAATTTCAATCGCGCACAAGGAGTAATCATGACGCTTCGACTAAGACGTTCAGAACTTTCGACGCCGGCTTCGAGTCCAAAGATGATCGAGAAGGCGATGGCGACCGCCGCCGACATGGTCTTTCTCGATCTTGAAGATGCGGTCGCGCCGGCGCAGAAGGAAGCGGCGCGCAAGAACGCCGTCGATGCGCTGCGCAATCTCGATTGGGGCAAAAAGATTCGCGCGGTGCGTGTCAACGGCGCGGACACGCATTGGGCACACGACGATGTGATCGAAGTCGTCGAAGGCGCGGGCGACAAGCTCGACGTTATCATCGTGCCGAAGCCCAAGGCGCCGCGCGACATCTGGTTTTTCGATACGCTGCTGACGCAGCTCGAGACCAAGCTCCATCTGAAAAACAAGATCGGGCTCGAGGCGCTGATCGAAGAGAGCGCGGCGCTGGCGCGCGTCGAGGAAATTGCCGCGTCGTCGCCGCGGCTCGAAGCGCTTATTTTAGGGTTTGGAGATCTTTCTGCCAGCCAGGGCATGCGCTTTGGGGTCGCGAGCGATCCGGCGCTCAGGTATCCCGGCGACATGTGGCATCATGCGCGCGTCCGGATGATCACCGCATGCCGCGCCAACGGTATCGACGCGATCGACGGACCGTTCGGCAACTTCAAGGATCCCGACGGCTATCGGCGCGAGGCGACCTGGGCGGCGACGCTCGGCGCCGTCGGCAAATGGGCGATACATCCGAGCCAGATCGAAATTGCCAACGATGTGTTCGCGCCGACGCCGCACGAGATCGAGAATGCGCGCAAAATGTCCGAGGCCTACCAGGCCGCGACGCGCGACGGCGCAGGCGCCGCAGGCGCAGGCGGGATGCTGGTGGACGCAGTGGCGGTGCGGATTTTCGAAGGCGTGCTGGAGCGCGCCCGCCTGACGGGTCGCGCGTAAAAGAAGAAGTCACGCCTGCGCGGCGGGCGCCAAGGGGTGACCCCTTGGAACCCAGTGTTTAGTGGCGCAGGGCGCGGGCGGCCTGTAGTCCCTCTACGGCGCGGGTGATATTACGAGGGCGGCTCGCGTATCTTTCCGGGTAAAGGCGATGCGCTGCTCGAATTGCGAAACCGAAAACCCAGCGGGCAAGAAATTCTGCGGTGATTGCGGCGCGCCACTCGCGAATCTTTGTCCGAAATGCGGCGCTGATAATCCGGCTGGCAAACGCTTTTGCGGAGAATGCGGCACGGCGCTCGGAGCAGCCGCTGCGGCTGCCCCGGTAAGAAATCGAATGATTCATCGATTCGCGTAGCCGAGACGCCTGCTCCCGAATATCTCGAAGGCGAGCGCAAGACGGTCACGGCGCTGTTCGCCGATATCAAAGGATCGACCGAACTCGAGCAGGACCTCGATCCCGAGGAAGCGCGCGCGATCATCGATCCGGCGCTCAAGCTGATGATCGATGCGGCGCGGCGCTACGACGGCTACATCGTGCAGATCGCACCGGCGACGGCATCTTCGCGCTGTTCGGCGCGCCGGTCGCGCACGAGGATCATCCGCAACGCGCGCTGTATGCGGCGCTGCGGATGCAGGAGGAGTTGAAGCGCTACTCGGCGAAGCTGGTCGCGAGGCGGCAACTGCCGATCGAAGCGCGCGTCGGTGTGAACACCGGCGAAGTGGTTGTGCGTTCGATCACGACCGGCGAAGGACACACCGAATACACGCCAATCGGGCACACCACCAATCTGGCCTCGCGGATGCAAGCGCTCGCGCCGACCGGCTCGATCGCGATCAGCGAGCAGACGCGCAAACTCGTCGAGGGCTACTTCGCGCTCAAGCCGCTCGGGCCGACCAAAGTCAAAGGCGTCACCGAGCCGGTCAATGTTTACGAGGTGACCGGGCTCGGGCCGCTGCGCACGCGGCTGCAACGCTCGGCGGGGCGGGGGCTTACCAAGTTCGTTGGGCGCGAGCACGAGATGGAGGCGATGCAGCACGCGGCCGAACAGGCTCGGGCTGGACATGGACAGATTGTCGCCGCGATGGCCGAGGCCGGCGTCGGCAAGTCGCGCCTGTTCTTCGAGTTCAAGGCCAGCACCAGTCGGGCTGGATGGTGCTGGAGACCTTTTCCGTCTCGCACGGGAAAGCGTCTGCGTATCTGCCAATGATCGAGTTGCTACACGGCTACTTTCGCATCACCTTCGGATGACGACGTGCGCACGCGGCGCGAGAAAGTCAACGGCAAGGTCTTGACGCTGGATCGTTCGCTTGAAGATACTTTGCCGTACCTGTTCGGACTGCTGGGC
>CAVQAR010000026.1:0-84681 GCA_963710425.1 uncultured delta proteobacterium | reverse complement strand
TATTCCGCAGCCTCTTCTTCGGCCGTTCCGCCGATTTCGCCGATCATGATCACCGCGCGCGTCTTCGGATCCTCGTTGAACAACTTGAGCGCGTCGATGTGCGTGGTGCCGACGATCGGGTCGCCGCCGATTCCGATGCAGCTCGACTGCCCGATTCCAAGTTGCGTCAGTTGGTAGACCGCCTCGTAGGTCAGCGTGCCCGAGCGCGAAACGACGCCGATGTCGCCCGGCTTGTGGATGTATCCGGGCATGATGCCGATTTTGCACTCGCCCGGCGTGATGATGCCGGGACAGTTCGGCCCGATCAGCCGCGACTTGCTGCCCGCGCATGTAGCGCTTTCACCTTGACCATGTCGAGCACCGGCACGCCTTCGGTGATGCAGATGACGAGCTCGATGCCCGCGGCGACCGCCTCGAGCATCGCGTCGGCGGCGAACGCCGGCGGCACGTAAATCACCGTCGCGTTGCAGCCGGTCGCTTTGCGCGCCTGCTCGACCGTGTCGAAAATCGGGATGCCTTCGAAGTCGGTGCCGCCCTTGCCCGGCACCACGCCGCCGACCATCTTGCGTGCCGTACTCTTTGCACGCGCGCGTGTGGAGCTGGCCGACCGCGCCGGTGATTCCCTGCGTCAGCACGCGGGTGTTCTTGTCGACGAGAATGCTCATCTGAAAACTCTTAAGCTCCGATTTCTTTCACGATGCGCTTGGCGGCGTCGGCCATGTCGTTGGCGGCGATCACCTTGATGCCGGACTCGGCCAGAATTTTCTTGCCCTCGACGACGTTGGTGCCTTCCATCCTGACCACCAGCGGCACGTTGAGCTTCACCTGCTTGGCCGCCTCGACGACGCCCTGCGCGAGCACGTCGCATCGCATGATGCCGCCGAAAATATTGATGAGCACGCCTTTGACGCGCTTGTCCGCGAGCAGGATGCGAAACGCCGCCGCGACCTTCTCGGTGCTCGCGCCGCCGCCGACGTCGAGGAAGTTGGCCGGCTCGGCGCCGTAAATCTTGACGATGTCCATCGTCGCCATCGCGAGCCCCGCGCCGTTGACCATGCATCCGATGTTGCCGTCGAGATGCACGTAGCTGAGGTCGTACTTCGCCGCCTCGGTCTCGGCGGGATCTTCCTCGTTGGCGTCGCGCAGTTCGCGGATATCCGGATGGCGGAACAGCGCGTTGTCGTCGAACGACATTTTCGCATCGAGGCAGATGACGCGACCGTCCTTCGTAACGACCAGCGGATTGATCTCGATGAGCGACGCGTCGGTCTCGACGAACGCGCGATAGAGCGCCGCGAGCAGCGTCGCGAACTGGCCGACTTGCTTGTCCTTGAGGCCCAGTGAAAAAGCGATTTTGCGCGCCTGGAAGCCTGACACGCCGAGCAGCGGATTGATTTGCTCGGTGAGAATTTTTTCGGGCGTCTTCGCGGCGACTTCCTCGATATCCATGCCGCCCTCGGTGCTCGCGATCACGGAAACGGTTCCCGCCTTCCGATCGACCAGCATCCCGAGGTAAAGCTCGCGAGCGACGTCGCTCGCCTCCTCTATATAGACGCGGCGCACGACGCGGCCTTCGGGTCCCGTCTGATGCGTCACCAGCGGCTTGCCGAGCAGCTTGGCCGCGAAATCGCGCACGTCGTTCGCGAGATCGAGCAGCTTGACGCCGCCCGCCTTGCCGCGCCCGCCCGCATGGATCTGCGCCTTGACGACCGCCTTCGGCTGGCCCAGTGCCGTGAACGCGGCCGCCGCCTCTTCAGGCGTCGTCGCGAACTGCCCCTTGGGAACGGGAACGCCGAAGCGCCCGAGAATCTGCTTGGCTTGATATTCGTGGATGTTCATTCAGTTACCTGCGACAACTCATTTCATAAACAGATCGCGGAGCCATTTGATAGACGTCTGCCGTCCGACCGCGCCGATCGCCGTCGTCAGCGGAATTTCCTTGGGACAAACCTCGACGCAGTTCTGCGCATTGCCGCAGTCCGCGACGCCGCCTTCCGACATCATCGCCTCGAGCCGCTCTTCGTGATTCATCTTGCCGGTCGGATGCTGGCTCATCAGATAGACCTGCCCGATGACCGCGGCGCCCATGAACTTCGAATGCGAATTAACCTGCGGGCACGCCTCCAGGCAGCATCCGCAAGTCATGCATCGCGAGAACAGGTACGCGAACTCCTGCACGCTGCGGCGCGATTCGCGGACCCGGGCCGAGGTCGTAGGTCCCGTCGATCGGAATCCACGCGTGCGCCTTCTTCAGCGCCTCGAACATCTTCGATCGATCGACCCACAAGTCGCGGATCACCGGGAACTTCGACATCGGCTCGACCGTCACCGGCCCGTCCAGCCCGTCGGCGAGCTGCGAGCATCCCTGGCGCACGCGCCCGTTGATCACCATCGTGCACGAGCCGCAAACTTCCTCGAGGCAGTTGGCGTCGAACACCACCGGCGCGACGCGCTTGCCCTGACGAGTCACCGGGTTGCGCCGAATCTCCATCAGCATCGAGATGATGTTGTGATTGCGCCAGATACGGAATCTCGAACTCCTCGTAATACGGCTCCGAGTTCGGCGTTTCCTGGCGCTTGATTCTCAAGACTTGCGTCTGTTCTGGCACTGCGATGCTCCTGCTCGAGCCTACGCTGCCTTCGGCTCGCTGGCGGATTTCTCGACGTCGTAGCGCCGCGGCCGCGGCTTGATGAGGCTCACGTCAACCGGCTCCCAACTGAAGCGCGGACCGTCCGACGACCACGCCGCCATCGTGGTCTTCATGAAATTCTCGTCGTCGCGTTCCGGGAACTCGGGCTTGAAGTGCGCGCCGCGCGATTCGTTGCGATTGAGCGCGCCAAGCGTGATCGGCCGCGCGAGCTCGAGCATGTTCCATAGCTGGCGCACGAACAGCACTTCCTGGTTCGCCCACTTGCCCTTGTCGTTGAGCCCGATCCGGCCCCATCGCTCCTTGAACTCGAGCAGCTTGTCGTCAGTCGTCTTGAGCTTGTCGTTGTAGCGCACGACGGTGACGTTCTCGGTCATGATGTCGCCGAGCTCGCGCCACAGCGCAAACGCATTCTCCGGACCGTCCATCTTGAAAATTTTGTCGAACGATTCGCGCTGCCGCTTCAGCTCCTGATCGAAAATCGTCGAGCTGGCCGCGCTCTTGTTCGACTTCGCGTAGTTGATCATCGCCGGCTCCGCGATATTCCCGCCGTGCATGCACGACAGCAGCGAGTTCGCGCCGAGCCGGTTGGCGCCGTGATATTGAAACTCGCACTCGCCCGCCGCGAACAGCCCCGGCACGTTGGTCTGCTGATGGTAATCGACCCACAGACCGCCCATCGAGTAGTGCATCGCCGGGAAAATCTTCATCGGAACTTTGCGCGGATCCTGGCCGGCAAACTTCTCGTAGATTTCGAGCACGCCCGCGACCTTGCGATTCAGCTCTTCGGGATCGAGATGGCTCACGTCGAGGTAAACCAGCGGATGGCCGTCGACGCCCAGCTTCATCTCGAACACGACCTTGTGAATCGCGCGGGTCGCGATATCGCGCGGCACCAGGTTGCCGTACGCCGGGTACATCTCTTCGAGGAAGTACCACGGCTTGCTGTCGCGATAGGTCCACACGCGTCCGCCCTCGCCGCGAATCGACTCCGAGATGAGACGGTACTTGTCCTCACCCTGCATCGCGGTCGGATGCACCTGGATGAACTCGCCGTTGGCGTAAGTCGCGCCGGCCTGGTAGCACGCACTGACCGCCGATCCCGTATTCACCAGTGACTGCGTCGATCGGCCGAACACCAGACCGGGCCCGCCAGTTGCGATCATCGTCGTGTCGGCGGGAAACGCGCGCATCTCGAGCGAGCGCGTGTCGATCGCGACGATTCCGCGGCAATCGCCCGACTCGTCCTGCACCAGGCTCAGCATCTCCCATCCTTCGAACTTGCGCACCAGCCCGGCCGCCTCGTAGCGGCGGACCTGCTCGTCCAATGCGTACAGCAGTTGCTGGCCGGTAGTGGCGCCTGCGAACGCAGTGCGATGATGCTTGGTGCCGCCGAAGCGGCGGAAGTCGAGCAGGCCTTCGGGCGTGCGATTGAACATCACGCCCATCCGATCGAACAGGTAAATGATCGACGGCGCCGCCTCGCACATCGCCTTGACCGGCGGCTGATGCGCGAGAAAGTCGCCGCCGTAAATCGTGTCGTCAAAATGAATCATCGGCGAGTCGCCCTCGCCCTTCGTATTGACCGCGCCGTTGATTCCGCCTTGCGCGCACACCGAATGCGATCGCTTGACGGGCACGATCGAGAACAGATCGACTTGCTCGCCCTGCTCCGCGAGTTTCATCGCCGCGGTCAAACCTGCCAGCCCGCCGCCTACGATTATGTGATGCCCTGGCATTTGGTTTTCTCCTCAGGCGGGTGCGCGAAACGCGACCAGAATCGCGACGCTGACCATTGCCAGCACGACGAACAACAACACGCACGCGCGGTTGACCAGCGTTTGCGCTTTGGCGCCGACCGCTATTCCCCAGGTGATCGTGAAAGTGAAAATGCCGTTGGTCAGATGATAGACGCACGCCAGCGTGCCGACGATGTAGGTCGTGAGAATCAGCGGATTCATCATGAAATTATGCATCCGCATGTAGTCGGTCTCGACGCCGGTGGCGTAGAAGTACGCGCGCGTCGAGAGAACGTGAAAGCCGATGAACAGGAACGCGAGAATCCCGGTGATGCGCTGCAAGCGTGTACTGGTAGTTGCGCTCGAACGGGTAGTCGTTGGGCTGCGCGGTGACCGTGATGACGATTCCGTAAATCGCGTGGTAGAGAATCGGAATCCACAGCACCGTGCTTCGACCGCGACCTGCAACGGAATGTTGCGCGTGAACTCGGTCTCCTTCCACCAGTACCGGTCCGCCCTTCAGCACGAAAGCGTTTTCGAAAATATGGAAAAATAAAAATCCGCCGATCGGAATGATTCCCGACAGCGAGTGCAATCTGCGCAGCAGCCAGTGGCGCTGGTCCGCGGTCATTCCCGTCGCAATCGCAGGCGCGGCAACTGCTTCTGCTTCAGCCATAATCCTTTCCTGAATCGCGCGCCTACTGCCGGCCGCGATTACCTTGTCCATCGCCTCGACCAGTTCGCGCACGTGCCCGACCGAACTGTCGAACGCCGTCTTCTCGGCGGGAGTCAGCTGGATTTCCACCACGCGCTCGACGCCGCCGCGCCGATTACGACCGGCACTCCCGCGAACAGTCCCTTCACGCCGTATTCGCCATCGAGATACGCGGCGCACGGCAGCACCGACTTGCGATCGAGCATGTACGCCTCGACCATTTTGTAAACCGCGGTGCCCGCCGCGTAGTACGACGAGGTTTTCATCAGCTCGACGATCTCGCCGCCGCCGCCGCGCGTGCGCTTCTCGATTTCCTCGAGCCGCTTCGCCGCGATCAGCTGTTCGATCGGCTGCCCGCCGACCGTCGTGTAGCTGCGAATCGGCACCATGTCGTCGCCATGCCCGCCCAGCACCATCGCGGAAACGCTCTCAGTCGACACGCCGAGTTCCGACGCAAGGAAAGTGCGGTAGCGCGCCGAGTCGAGCACGCCCGCCTGCCCGACGATTCGCCCTTTCGCAAAACCGGTGACGCGCTTGAGTTGCGTAACCATCGCGTCGAGCGGATTCGTAACCGCGATCACGAACGCGCCGGGCGCGTGCTTCTTGATTGCGCTGCCGACGTCGGTCATCACCTTCGCGTTAATCTTGAGCAGGTCGTCGCGCGACATGCCGGGTTTGCGCGGCGATCCCGACGTGACGACGCAACAATCCGCGCCTTCGATCTGCTTGATGTCGGTGGTGCCGGTGACGTTGACGTCGATACCGAGCACCGGCGCCGATTCGAGCATGTCGAGCGCCTTGCCCTGCGGCAGACCTTCGATAATGTCGTAGAGCACGATGTCGCCGAGTCCGCGCAGGAAGCACAGATGAGCGCACGTCGCGCCGACATTACCTGCCCCGATGAACGCAATTTTCTTCCGAGCCACGCTTTTGCTCCCGCTCTCGATCTGAAGATTATCTTATATTCGCGTTTTTGTTAATCAGCAATACTTAAGTGATTCGACACGCCAAACGCTCCCCAAAATCGAGGCGCCCCACCACCCAAACGTGCGATAGATAGCAACCTTCACCAAGATTGTGAAGCAATCGTAGCGACCCGACATTGTCCGGCTTTCAGTGGGGCGGGCCGCCGTGCCCGCCCTCTCCTCGAAGTACTTTAGAAGTAAGATGAGTCATTCATCGGTAGGCGTGGGCGCGGACGCCCGCGCATCGACGGCGGGCACGGCGGCCCGCCCCACTATAAAAGCCCCCTACTATCGCCCCAAACTGCATCTTCAAGCGTGGCGCAGCCAGCGCGACAGCTCACGGATCGTCGGACGCTTGCCGTACATCAGAATGCCCGTTCGGTAGATTCGCGCGCTGACGAACGTCACTCCGCCGATCGTCGCGATCAACAAGCTCAATGACAGCGCCACCTGCCACACCGGCGGATTGTGAACCGCTACCCGCTCGAACATCAGGATCGGCGAGCAGAACGGAAACATCGACGCCACCACCGAAGTCAGCGAATCCGATTGAGTCGCGACCGGCAGAATCAGTGCCGACGCCGCTATCAACGGCAGGACGACTACGAAGTTCCACTGCTGCGCCTCGTCGATCGAATTGAAGATCGCACCGACCCCGGCGAAAATCGCGCTATAAAGCAGGTAGCCAAGCGAATAGAAGATCACGAAATAGACGACCAGCGACGGTCCCACGTCGAGCGCGCGTCATCGCTGTGCGCAGGTACAGGCTGCGATACGCGCCGAACCCCGCCATCGACAGCCACAATCCAATCTGCGTCAGGCCGACGCTGCCCGTGCCGAGAATTTTCCCGGCCATCAGTTCCTGCGCGCTCGCCGCGCACATCAACACCTCAGTAATCCGCGAACTCTTCTCTTCCATGACCGAGCGCATCACCATCACGCCGTACGACAGCAGCGAGAAGAGCATCACGAACATGAGAATGAACACGACTACGGCGCCGCGCAGTTCGTTGAATGTCGCGGACGAATTGCTGGCGCGGACCGCGGTGAGATCAACCGGCTGTAGAATCGCCGCGACGTCCACCGCGCTGCTGCCCTGGTTCACCATGCGTTGCGCTGCGAATGCGTACGACAGTGCGTCGCCGAGACGTCCGCGCAAGATAAAATCGCCCATGCGGCGCGTCGTGAAAACGACGTGGCGCGAAGCGATCGCAGGTCCGTCGAGCCAGACGTAGCCCTCGATGTTGCTGCGATTGAGCTTGTCGTCGAGTTGCGCACGCTCGGCCGGCGACGCGGGCGAGACGACCGAAGGCTCGTAGCGCGTGCCGTGCTGGCGCATCAATTCGCCGCTTGCCAATTCCGCAAGCGGGCGATTGTCCGACGCGATCACGACTCGCGCCGGGCGCTCGCTGTCGCGAATCATGCCGTTGGCTGCCGACGTGCTGATCAACGAGGGCACCACCAGGAACGACGCCATCAGCAGCGGAGTCACGAAGGTCGAGAGCAGGAAAGATCGCGTCCTGACTCGCTCCAGGTATTCCCGCTTCGCGATGATCCAGACTTTTTTGATTGAGAACTCAGTCATGCTTGCCCGAAATTCGTTCGATGAAGATCTGTTCAAGCGACGGGTCCATCACCTGGAATCGGAGCACGCGCAACTGGCGCATCGCGGTCTGCAGCAGTTCCTGCGAGTCGGCGCCGGGCTTGAGCCGCAGCTCGGCGTGATTGCCGTAGTCATTCAGCGAATCGACCAGCGGATGGCCGGCCAGGCACGAGCCATCGCCCTCGTAATCGATCTGCACGAAGCGGCGGCCGTTGCCATTTTTGACCTCGCTGAGACTCCCTTGCAGCACCGCCTTGCCGCGATTGATCAGACAGATCGAGTCGCAGAGCCTTTCGACCTGGTCCATGCGATGCGTCGAGAACAGGATCGACTTCCCCGCCGCGCGAAGTCCGACCAGCACGTCCTTCAGCTGCATCGTGTTGACGGGATCGAGGCCGGCGAACGGCTCGTCCATCACGATCAGATCCGGATCGTGCAGCAGCGCCGCGATGAACTGGATCTTCTGCTGCATGCCCTTCGACAACTCATCGACGCGGCGATCGACCCAGTCCGCGATGTCGAGGCGTTTCGTCCACGCGCGAGTCCGCTCCTTCGACGTGGCGATCGACAGTCCCGCCAGCTGTCCGAGGAAGACGAGATTCGCGCCCACCGTCATCCGCCGGTACAAGCCGCGTTCCTCGGGCAGATAGCCGACCCGCCGCAGCGCGCGACGACGCAGCGGTTCGCCGAACAGTCGCACGACGCCGGAGTCGGGCGAGGTGATCCCGATCATCATGCGGATGGTGCTGGTCTTGCCGGCGCCGTTGGGTCCGAGCAGTCCGAAGATGTGTGCGGGCGGAATCGAGAACGAGATTCCGTCAACGGCCTTATAGCCGCCGTACGATTTGCGGACTTCGAGCAGTTCTACCGACGGCGTCACTACGCGTCAGTGCGCCCACACGAGTTGCGGGTTGGTCTCCCAGGGATAGACGTGAACCATCCAGCCGAACACTTGCGGGTAGAAGCGGCCGCCGGCGGCGTCGCAGGCTTCCTTGCTTGCGATCGAGCCGTTAGGACCGAACTTCGTCCAGTCGGCGGTCTTCATATCGGTGCCGCGCGGCGGGAGGCAAAAGTTGATGTGCCGATGCCATCGCGCGACGCTCAACGGTACGCGCTCGTTCAGTTGATCTTCGGTGGCGCCTTTGTGGTCGGTGTACATCGCGCCAATCAGCTTGTAGCCGCCGTCATCGGTGCGTTGGTAGAGCAGCGACGTCGGCTCATTCGGGTCAAACGTGAACGCAGCTTTGAGACCGTTCCAGTTCCTGGTGAAGTGCACGACCTTTTGTTGCTTGAACTCAGGATGGAACGGCTTGAAGCCGTCGGCCTCGGCGACGTGATAGTCCTTGTACTTCGCCAGCGCATGCTGAAGGTCGGTGACCAGCACCGCGGCTCGCGCCTTGTCGGCATCATTGGCGGGACGCAGGTCGGTGTACGCCATGTGCAGCGACATATTTTTCATGTCGCCGTGACCCATGTGCATGTCGTGATCCATCGCTTCGTCGGCCGACATCTGCGACATGTCGTGCCCGCTCATGTCCATCCCCTTCATGTCCTGCGGCGAAGGCGGCCACCGATACGGCGAGCATTACCGCGAGCGCCGAAGCGATTTTCATGGCTGAAATTCGAACCAGCATTGAATGATTTCTCCAACGAGAAAGTCTATTCTCTGAGACGATAGCAGCCAATGATCGAACGTTAGGTCCGACAACTCAACTAAGCAGGAGAAACAATGAAGATCGGAACTCTAGCAGCGATAGCAATTCTGATTTGTTCGTTCGCGCTCGCGCCTAGCCTGGTTCGGGCTGACGAAAACGATTGGTACCAAGGGCAGCAAGGTCAGTGGGTCCATCACGGCAAAAAATGGCGATGGCAAAGCACGCATGGCGACGAGTGGTATCAGGGAAAGCAGGGACACTGGTACCAGGACAAGAAAGGCTGGCATTGGTACAGCAACGACGGCGACGAATATCGCGAGGGACCGCACGGTTGGGCGTGGTCACAGCACCGATAGCGCACCGGGCTGATCGACAGACCTAAGAGAGGCTCACGCGCATAAGGGTGAGCCTCTGCTCTATAGGCCGTTGTAAATCAGGAATCGATTGTTGCCTCCGTCGGCTACGATAAGCTGATTGCCGATTTGCGCGATGCCGGTGGGGTTCCTGAGATTATTAGCGGACGGCGCGCCGCCGGTGCATCCGGTTCCGTCGTTGTTCTCCACACCACAGGTGAAATTCGGCTGACCAAGAACGACATCGGCAGGCTTGAAAATTGGAAGTTGGAAAGGTGTTCCAGACCAGTATTCGCTGGTTCTTCTGATCATCGACAAAGAGTTGGGTTCCGTTACTGAACACGCCGTCATAAGGCATGTTCATGTTCTTTGCGCTGGGCGAGCCAGTGACATTGGATCCATTGTTGTTGATGACGTCGGTGGTGAAATCAGGTTGACCGAGCACGATATCGGCCGGCTGAAAATTCTTTTTCGGAAATGTTTTCCAAATCAAAACCCGGCTTTCGTCTTCGTCCGTCACCACCAGCCTGGTCCCGTCGGTCCACACTCCCGCCGGATAACTGAAATTCGCAGCGCTGGGCGAACCGCTGGTTCCCGTCCCGTCGTTGAGCGTGACGCAGGTGGTGAAGTTATTTTGCCCGAGCACAATACTCGCTTTCGCCCCGTTCTTTTTCGGGATTTTTTTATAGATGAGTACGCGCGCGTTGCTGGAGTCGGCCACCACCAGTTTTCCACCGGCGACGGCCAGAGTTTCCGGGGCGCTGAGAGTTTTGGCGGTGCATGCGGTGTTCCGGGTTCCGAACTTGGCCTGACCGATCACGATGTTCGCCTTGACCTGATCTGACGTCGGCGCCTTTTTCCATATGAGAACGCGATTGTTGAAGAAATCGGAGACGAAAAGCATCTTGTTGGAGACGAACGGCGACTGAGGTCCTCCAAACTGGTTAGATCCGGTGCCCTGGCCACTGGTGGTGAAATTCGGCTGGCCGAGTACGAAGTCCGCATTGGCGTCGTTCGACGACGGCGCCGAATTGAAGCCGAGCACGCGCTGATTGCTGTAGTCGCCTAGATAGAGGATCCCGGTCGGCCCAATGCCAATCGATCCAAATCCTGTGGAAGCGGTATCGGCGGCGGGATTGGCCAGCCCCTGGTTAAATGAGCCTCCGGAGAAATCTGCCTGCCCGATAACAACGGAAGCCGCCTGAAAATTCGAAAGAGTGATGGTTGCGTTGGGTGACGACGCCACTTCCGAATCGTCGCCCGCATAACTGTGGCTGGACGACGTGATAATCGCAAATATCAATATCGCGGTTGCAGCAACCATACCCGGGATCCGCCGTGTCATCTAATCCTCCATAGTGAGCCGCTTGTAAGCCGTCGGTAGTGTCAGGGAGCCGACGCACAGTTTCACACCGACTGGTTCAATTCAAGGTTTGATAGTTATGGCGTCGTGTGTTGCGTCGCTAAATCGGTGCAATGCACGACGGTGGTGCGATCGATCGGCGTCTTGTATGTTGGCGGGGGAGAAATTGCGATGAAGACCTGGTCGCACATATCGGTAAGTCCGATCGCCGGAGCGTTGGGCGCCGAAGTTAGCGGCGTTCATCTAGGAGAACTCGGAGACGGCGCGCTGGGCGAGGTGCGCGAAGCGTTCGTCGAGCACCAGGTGCTGTTCTTTCGCGATCAGGAAATTACCCGCGACCAGCACAAGGCGTTCGGGCGTCACTTCGGCACGCTCCAGGTTCATCCCTACCTGCAGCCGCTCAAGGACCAGGGCCATCCGGAGTTCGTCGTGCTGCAAAGCGACGAACAGCATCCGTACCTCGCGGAAGCCTGGCACAGTGACGTGACTTTCATGGACGAGCCGCCGCTAGGCTCGGTGCTGAAATGCATCGTCGCGCCGGAGTTTGGCGGCGACACGATGTGGGCAAGCATGTACGCGGCCTACGAGGCTCTGTCGGACAAGATGCAGCGAATGCTCTCTGACCTGGTGGCAATTCACGATACCGTCCGCACTTTTTCGCGCACGAACTACAAGACCGAGCACATCGGCGGCAGGCAGGCGCCGCAGGTGATGTCGGCGGAGCATCCGGTGGTTCGTACTCATCCGGAGAGCGGTCGCAAAGGCTTGTTCGTCAACTCGGCGTTCACCGCGTCGATCAAAGGAATGAAGCCGGCGGAGAGCGAGGCGTTGCTAGGCTTCCTTTATAGGCACATCACGACGCCGGATTTCAGTTGCCGCTTCCGATGGCGTCCTAACTCAGTTGCGATGTGGGACAACCGATGCACGCAGCATCGAGTGGTCGCGGACAATCGTACCGCGAACCGCCGGATGGAACGCATAACAATCAACGGCGACAAACCCTTCTAGACTCTTCGCTCTGAATGAGACTTGGGTGTGCGCAATGGCGGTCATTCTTTGCTCGGTACTCTGTAACCGCGCGATATTGCTCGGTTTTTCGCAAAAATGTTTCACGTGAAACGTCGTTTAGTTCAGGAGAACAAAACACGAATATAGTGGAGCGGGCCGCCGTGCCCGCTATCGACGCGCGGGCGTCCGCGCCCGCGCTTACCAATGAATGACTGACGCCACCCCGAAGCGGAGGCGGGCACGGCGGCCCGCCCCACTGATCCAAGGACGACGCCCGACCAGTTATCATCCTACTTTCGCGATTCGGTTTGATTGAATTGCCGGCTGATCATCCCTTCCTCAGTCCTAACAGCGCTGCTATCAGGCATGCGGCTATCAGAATCGACATCCCACCCGGGCCTGCGAAGAAATATTCCCATCCGATCGCGCTGAGTAAGATCTCAGCTACAAGGATAGTAATGATAAAGGACACTGCGTGCCTCGGCTCTTCCCGGCTCAGGTTACTTAGCTGCCAGATCAACACCGCCAAAATTGCGAACACCACTGTGATGCATAACTCATAGCCTTGGTAGAAGTCCCAGTGGCTGCGAATCACGCCCGCAATCGGGAAGTGAAAGGATTGCATCGCGGCGAACACGGCTTGTTCAGAAGGTCCGCGGCTCGGAGAGTCCATCGACGCGATCGTGTGAAGCACTGCGCCGAGGCCTTGAAGCGCAGCTCCTACTCTCAGCCAGGTCCAGGGTTTCATAGCACTACCTCCTTCATAGGACGTAAGCTCAGGTAGCTCAGGCCGCGTCCGCGCGTGCGGTGAATCGCTCCAGGATCATGCCCCAGCCGTCGCTGTAGCCCTGGCCCTGCTTCTGCATGACCGGTCCCGCTTCCCATCCGCGATGCTCGAGCTCGACGCGAGTGCCATGCGCCGTCGGCTGCGAATTTAACCTCGACCTCGGTCGGCGCCTCCCAACTGGGATCCTTCCAGGTGAACTTTACGACGTGCGGCGGCTGATACGCGGTGATGCGGCCGACTTCGAATTCGGTGCCGTCGGTAAATCGCTCGAAAAACCTGCCGCCGACGCGGCCCTCGATAAAAATGTCCTTGGCCTTTTCACCGCCGAACGAAAACCCTTCCTTCAGCGGCCACCATTTGCCGATTTCTTCGGTGAAGACGCGGAACACGACTTCCGGCGAGCGCTCCACTCGAATCGATTTTCGAATCGTCATCGGTTTTCCTCCACGTAGCGTTTGAACGCGTTCAGTGTGCCGTCCCAGAACGCGCCTACTTCTTCTAATTTTTTGATCAATTCCTGAACCGCGAGTTGCCCGCGCGGCGCGAGCTCGTAGATTCGCTCGCGCCCTACTTTCTTCGCCCGGATAAGACCGGCCCGCCCGAGCATCCGCGTGTGCTTGCAAATCGCCGGACGGCTGATCGTAAACCCTCGCGCCAACTCGCCCGCGCGGCACGGCTTGTCCGCAAGCCGCCGCAGCAATTCCCGGCGAGTCGAGTCGGCCAGCGCTCCAATTGTCGCATCTATCGGCATCGAGAAAATATGTAACCCAACGGTTACGCATATGTCAAGGACATAGCAAGCGACGACCTTGCTCTGCTAGTTTCGCGGCAACCGATTTATGGCGAACAAAAAAGTTATCGTGGTCGGCGCCGGGATGGCGGGACTTGCGGCGGCGTATCGGCTACGCAAGGCGGGAGTCGATGTGACCGTGCTCGAGTCGAGCGATCACGTCGGCGGCAGAATCGGCACCGAGTCACGCGACGGCTATATGATCGAGCGCGGCGCGCAGCTGATCACCAGCACCTATCGCAACGCGCTCGGCCTGGTGAAGGAGCTGGGTCTCGAAGCCGAACTGAGGCCGACCAGCCCGTGGATGGCGATCGTCAAGGACGGCCGGCCGCGGCGGATGCCGTCGGGCGCGATGTTCCCGATCTACGCGCTCACGTCCGGACTGGTCAGCCTCCCCGACCTCGCGCGCTTCATCTGGCATACGACGAAGCTGAAATGGCCGCCGGTCGATAACTACGCGGCGTGGGCGGAGTACGACGATGAGGACACCGCGCGATGGTGCGCGCCGCGGATGGGCCGCGCGACCGACTATCTCGTCGAGCCTCTGGTCGCGGGCGGCCTGCTCTGCATGATGGAGGAAACCTCGCGCGCCGCGACGCTGGCGACGCTCGCGCTCACCGACAACGGCCGCGGCAAGGAGATGACGCTCAGCCGCGGGCTCGGCTCGTTTCCCGACGCGCTCGCGGCGAAGGTCAACGTCAAGCTCGAATCACCGGTGCAGTCGATCGAGGTTCGCGACGACGGCGTCGTCGTGCAGCTTGTCGGGCGAACAGATGCGCGCCGACCATGTCGTGCTCGCGGCGACGGCGCCGATCGCGGCGCGGCTCTATCGCGGCGGTGACGAGGTCGAGCGCCGGCTGATGGCGACCGAGTACGCACCGACGGTCAAGATTGGTCTCGCCACCAGCCGTCATTGGCGCGATGAACCGGCGCTGAAAAACGTGTGGGGCTTTTTGATCCCGCGTCCCGACCGTCAACTGATCGCGTCGGCCACTCTCGAATCGGCCAAGGACCTCGCGCGCGTGCCGGACGGCGAGATGCTCAACCTGTTCGTCAAGCCCGAAGCAGCGGGCGCGATGATGGATCTGTCGGACGACGAGATCGTCGCCAAGGTACTGCCGGATATCGAGCGATTCTTTCCCGGCGTGACGGCGACCAAACGCTTCGCGCAAATCGTGCGATGGCCCAATGCGCTGCCCAAGTCTCCCGTGGGACGCAGCCGCGACCTGGCGGAATACAGGAAGTCGCGACCGTCATCGCAGCGCGTGCTGCTCGCAGGCGATTACATGGGCCTCCCGCATTTCGAGTCGGCAATCGAGACGGGACAGTGGTGCGGCCGACGCAATCCTCAGCGCGCCGGCTGACTACATATTGTCGACGATCGCCTTGCCGAACTCCGAGCACTTCAGCAACTTCGCGCCGGTCATCAGCCGCTCGAAATCGTAGGTCACTTCTTTCTTGCGATCGTCTTCTCGAGCCCGCGAATGATTCCGTCGGCAACTTCCTGCCATCCCATGTGCTCGAACATCAGCACGCCCGACAGAATCACCGAGCCCGGGTTCACCTTGTCCTGATTGGCGTACTTGGGCGCGGTGCCGTGCGTCGCCTCGAAGATCGCGTGTCCGGTCAGATAGTTGATGTTGGCTCCAGGAGCGATTCCGATGCCGCCGACCTGCGCCGCCAGCGCGTCGGAGAGGTAGTCGCCGTTGAGGTTCATCGTGGCGACGACGTCGAATTCGTCGGGCCGCGTCAGCACCTGCTGCAGCGTGATGTCCGCGATCGCATCCTTGACCAGCAACTCGCCGGCGGGCGGCTTGCCGTTGCAATCGTCCCATCCCACCGCCTTGCCCTTGTATTCGCGGCGCACGAGTTCGTAGCCCCAATCGCGGAACGCGCCCTCCGTGAACTTCATGATGTTGCCCTTGTGCACGAAGGTCACGCTCTTGCGCTTGTGCTTGATCGCGTAATCGAGCGCGGCGCGAATGAGCCGCTCGCTGCCTTCGCGCGAGACCGGCTTGATGCCGATGCCCGACGTGTTGGGGAAGCGGATTTTCTTGACGCCCATCTCGTCCTGCAGAAACTTGATCAGCTTCTTCGCCTCGGGCGACTCCGCCGGCCATTCGATTCCCGCGTAGATGTCCTCGGTGTTCTCGCGGAAAATCACGACGTCGAGTTTCTCGGGATGCTTGACCGGGCTCGGCACGCCGGCGAAGTAGCGCACCGGCCGCAGGCATACGTAGAGGTCGAGCATCTGGCGCAGCGCGACGTTGAGCGATCGGATGCCGCCGCCAATCGGCGTCGTCAGCGGCCCCTTGATGCCCACCAGGAATTCGCGGAACGCCTCGACGGTTTCGTCGGGCAGCCAGTTCTTCCACTGGTTGAACGGCTTCTCGCCCGCGAATACTTCCATCCACGCGATCTGGCGCTTGCCGCCGTAGATTTTCTTGACCGCGTTGTCGAAGACGTATTGCGACGCGCGCCAGATGTCGGGGCCGGTGCCGTCGCCTTCGATAAACGGAATGATCGGGCGGTCGGGAACGTTCAGAGTGTGATTGGCGCCAAGAGTAATCTTTTCGCCGTTGCTGGGAACCTTGATGTGCTCGTATGCCATCGGAGTCGCAATTCGCCTCGTCTTTAAATGATAGAGCGCACCCGCAACGCGCGTTTTTCCAACCGCGTCCCGCGGCGCTCAGAGTATCCGGCTATCATATAGCAAAGGATTCGTGATGCCAGTATCGAAGTTTGGGGACTGTTCACTAACGAGAAATCTTCCGATCGCGCTATACTCGCGCCGACAAATCAAGCGGAGCAGCCGATGGATTTTACTTACACGCCGGAACAGGAAAAATTTCGCGCTGAAATTGCGGGATGGCTCGAAAAAAATTCCGCCGAAGCTTTCGGGCGCAAGGGCGAGGGCCTCGGCGGCTCAACCGCCAGCCTCCTCGACGTGCGCGACGACGGCCGCTGGGCGCAGCTCCTCGACTACCATCGCCGGCTCTACAAGGCCGGTTACGTCGCGCTGCACTGGCCCAAGGAATGGGGCGGAGGCGGCGCGAGCATGATCGATCAGGCTATCTATCAGGATGAAGTGCTGCGGCTCGGGCTGCCGCTCTACGGAGCGAATCAGCTCGCGATCGATCGAATCGGCCCGACTATCATGCACCTCGGCACCGAGCAGCAGAAAAAACGCTACCTGCTCAAGATGCTCACCGGCGAGGAAATCTGGTGCCAGGGTTATTCCGAACCCGGCGCGGGCTCCGACCTCGCGGGCCTGCAGACGCGCGCGGTGCTCGACGGCGACACCTTCGTAATCAACGGGCAGAAAGTGTGGACCAGTCTGGCGCATCGCGCAGACTGGCAGGTGCTGCTCGTGCGCACCGACCCGTCGGCGCCCAAGCATAAGGGCATTTCGTATTTGCTCGTCGATATGCACAGCCCCGGAATCACGGTGCGGCCGCTCGTTCAGATCACCGGCGATGCTGGTTTCAACGAAGTCTTCTACGACAACGTGCGCGTGCCCAAGGAAAACCTGGTCGGCGATCTGAACGCCGGATGGCAGGTGTCGATCGCGACGCTCATGTATGAGCGCGTTTCCGGCGGCACGCGGCATCCGGTGGAACGCACGATTGGCGAGCTGCTCGAGCTCGCGAAGAAAGTCGATTTCCAGGGCGCGCCCGCATGGAAGCATCCTTATATACGCCAGAAGCTCGCGCAGTTCGCGGTCGAGGCGCGATGCCTCCGGCTGTCGCGCTACCGCTCGCTCTCAGCGCAGCTCAAGGGCAAAGTGCCGGGCGCGGAGAGTTCATTCGGCAAACTGTTCGCGACCGAACTGAATCTTCGAGTCGCGATGTTCGCCGACGAGATGCTCGGCGCGTTCGCCAACGTAGAAGGCGGCAGCGTCGGCGCAGTCGAAGGCGGCCGCTGGATGCATCGCACACTCGCGGCCCGAGGACTAACGATCGCGGCCGGATCAAGCGAGATTCAGCACAACATCATCGGCGAGCGCGTCCTGAAGCTGCCGAAGGGTTAGAACCGAGGAGAGCTTCCTACCTCGCGGAGTCCAGCAGCTTCTGCAGACCGCTGGTATCGCCCCGCTCGCTCGCCGTCTCGCCGGCGCGATCGTAAAGTATTTTGCCGTCGCGATCGATCACCGCGATCGTCGGGATGTAGCCGTGGTAGTAGCGACCAATCAAAGATTGCTGCGCGAGTGATGGATTTCGCAAATCGACGACCACGAAACGTATCTTGTCCTTGTATTGTGGATAGAGCTGGACCAGGCGCTCGGCTTCGCGCGCCGTGTTCCAGCAGTTGGCGGTGCCGAAAAAGATGACGGTCGCATGGTCGTTAGCGATCGAGCCGTCGGCAAGATTTTTTCCTTCGATGGGAAAATTCGGGCTCGAGTCGTCAGAAAATGAGAGGGCGGGCGCCAGCTTCAAATCGGTAGCCGGCGGACCGGAAACTTCCGCAGCGAGTGCAATCGCAAAAATCAGAGCAGACGACGATCGAAACAGAAACTGCGAACGTTTTGAGGTTTGGCTTCATATCACATTAACCGATCCACGGGGTTATATGGTTCCAGCGGGCGCACCCGCGTACCTCATTAAGATGCATGATTCGGGCAAAAGGTAACAGTATGAATACCTCGTCATACGGACCGCGCGGCGACGGCGCGGAAATCGCGTACGCGATTGTCGATTCGGCGCTCGGACGCCTGCTGGTAGCAGGCACCGAGCGCGGGATCTGCTTCGCCGCGATGGGCGAAGCAGATCGGACGCTCGTCGCCGAGCTTGTCGGCGACTATCCGCGCGCGACGATTCGGGTCGCAGACCCGAATCGTCGCGACGACTCGCGCATCGGCCGTTGGGCCGATGCGCTCGCCGAATACATCGCAGGCCGCTCGAAGATGCCGACGCCGCCGATGGATATTCGCGGCACGCCCTTTCAGTTTGCAGTATGGGACCAGCTCCGCGCGATTCCCGCCGGCGAGACGCGCTCGTACTCCGAAATCGCGCGACGAATCGGACGTCCGCGCGCAATCCGCGCAGTCGGCACCGCCAACGGCAGCAATCCAGTATCGATTATCATCCCATGTCATCGCGCGATCCGCGCCTCAGGCCATCTTGGCGGCTATCGATGGGGCTTGGAGCGCAAACAAAAGCTGCTTGATATGGAAGCGATTGAGCCGAGACGAAACCTTCCGAGGGAAGGGGAGCCAGATTATCTACGGTCAGGACATGCCTTGAATCGGGGAGGCCCAACGCGCGAAGACGGTGTCCGAAATCTTTTCGAGTGTCGGTAAGAGCTCGGCCAGCTTGGGCGATCATTCGATCAGCCGGAATATTTTCGCGGATCAATTCTTTTGCGAATGCGTCCGCCATCGCCGCGACGCCGTCTTGCGTCACCTCGAAGTGAAACTGGAATCCGTACGTCTTGTCGCCTTGGCGAAACGCCTGGCATGGAGTTTTGTCCGACGAGGCCAGCGAGGTCGCGCCCGCCGGCAGTTCGAAGATGTCGCCGTGCCAGTGAAATGGAGTCATCGTCGCGGGCAAATCGCGCATCAGGCGATCATCCTTGGCCAAATCGCCCAAGCGGATCGGATGCCATCCGATTTCCTTGCCGTTGGGATTCCGTTCGACCTTCGCGCCGAGCGCCGCCGCAAGAATCTGCGCGCCCAGGCATACTCCCAGCACCGGCAGATTCGATTTCATCGCGTCTTCGATGAGGCGCATTTCGTCGCGCAGCCACGGATACCGATCCGTCTGATAGACGCCCATCGGGCCGCCCATCACGATCAGACCGCCCGCACCTTTCATATTCCCCGGTACCGGCTGGCCTTCGTTCACCCGCACGTATTGCCATGCGAGCGCGGCGGCTTCGAGCGCGTCGGCGATAGTGCCGAGATTCTCGACGGGGTGATGCTGCAGGATATAAATTTTGGCCACTGGAGTCGTCGCTTCAACCAGAAATAATAGCTGGTGTCGAATCGTTGTAAAAACTGCAAAGGTTTTTGCGCGCGCACTGGCTATTTGGCTTGGTTCGTGGTTTGTCGTCGATAGGACTATGCAGAGACTGACTGCGACGATCCTCTCGGGTTTAGTTGTCCTGTCTTTAACGGGTTGTGCGGTCAAGCGAGAGTTAGCTCCGCAAAGTATTCCGCGGTCGGCCGAGCTCGGAAGCGAGCGATTGCCGCTGACCGTCGCCGTCATTGGCGATCCCAATCTGATGTTCGCCTATCCCAGGTATTTCAAGGCGTTCGACGAGGTCCTGAACCCCGGCCTTGCGCAAACTTTGCAGAGTGCGTTTCGCGGAAATTTTCAGAACGTGAATGTCGTCGAGGCCGAACGCGCGGCGGCCGGTGCCGATCTGTTCGCGTCGCCGGCCCTGACGCTTACCGATCCAATGAAGTTGACGGTGACCTTTGTCGATCCGCATACACGGACTATCGTCGCGGAATTTTCCTCCGAGCGCTCATGCGACGGCAATGCGCCCGGCGTTTACGATCACCTCATAACCGACCTTGTGCTGTTCACCGCAGTTGTGATCTTTCCACCTGCGGACCGCTTGGTCACGCATGAAATCGACAAGCACACTGCCGATCGCTTCAACGCTGCGTTCGCGCCTGCGATCGCACGGATGGCCGGCGACATCGCGCTCAAGGCGTCGCGGGATCCTCATCTTCAATCGTTCGCAAGGCCGCGCCTTCAGTCAGTGGCGCTGCAACCGTGAATGCTCTCTAGCTGAGCCTCTCAGAGAAGAGTGCCGCGGCGGATGCGGCCTAGATGCGTATATGCCCGCTGGGTGGCGACGCGGCCGCGCGAAGTGCGCGCGAGGAATCCTTCCTGCAGCAGGTACGGCTCGTAAACTTCCTCGATCGTGTCGGACTCCTCGCCGACCGCTGCCGCGAGGCTCTCGACCCCGACCGGTCCACCGTCGAACTTGTCGATGATCGCGCCGAGAATCGCGCGGTCCATCTTGTCGAAGCCGGCCGTGTCGATTTCGAGCAGCTCCAGAGCGGCCAGCGCGATCTCGCGCGTGACGACCGGCGCTTCATTAACCTGCGCGAAGTCGCGTACGCGGCGCAACAACCGGTTGGCGATTCGCGGCGTCCCGCGCGATCGTGAAGCAAGCTCGTGCGCACCAGCCTCGTCGATCGACACATTCAACAACGCCGCGGAGCGCCGCACGATCTCGCCAAGTTCATCGTGATTGTAGAAGTCGAGATGGAAATGTTGGCCGAACCGGTCGCGCAGCGGCGAGCTCAGCAAGCCCGATCGCGTGGTCGCGCCGACCAGCGTGAACGGATTCACCGAGAGCTTCATCGTGCGCGCGCCCATCCCCTCACCCACCACGATGTGGAACTCGAAATCCTCCATCGCGGAGTAAAGCCGCTCCTCGACGACTCGTTGCAAGCGATGAATCTCGTCGATGAACAGCACGTCGTGCTCTTCGAGATTGTTCACGATTGCGGCGAGGTCGGCAGCGCGCTCGATCGCGGGACCCGAGGTTACATGGACGTTGACCCCGAGCTCGCGCGCGATGATATGCGCGAGCGAGGTCTTGCCGAGACCGGGCGGTCCCGCGAACAGCACGTGATCGAGCACTTCGGCGCGTCCGCGCGCAGCATCGATCGACATGCCGAGAATTTTCTTGGTGCGCTCCTGTCCGATGAACTCTGCGATCGCGCGCGGGCGCAACGCGAGGTCGATGCGCCGATCGTCCTCGTGACCGACGCGTGCAGTGATGCGTCCTTCGACCGGCGCCGCCGCTGTGCCCGCATTTTCGGTGGGCTTACTTTTCGCCAAGCAGCACCGCCAACGACTTGCGAATTATTGTCTCGGGATTCTGCGCGCCGCTCGCGTCGGCCGCGATGACCGCATCGACTGTTCGCTTCGCCTCGACCGGTTTCATGCCGAGATTCACCAGCGCTGAAATTGCTTCGTCCGCAGGACCTGCCGGACGTCCGTTGGCCTCTGCCGTTGGACGAATATTGCCGTTGGACGCGCTCGTTGATGGCGCCGACATCTTCAAGTCGGCGACTTTGTCGCGCAGTTCGCGCACGACCCGCTCCGCGACCTTTGGACCGACTCCCGGCACCGCGTCGATTCGCTCGATATCGCCGCTGCCGATCGCCGCGACGAGTTCTTCAGGTGCGAGCACCGACAGGATCGCGAGCGCGAGCTTCGGCCCGACGTGCTGCACGCTCATCAGCAGGTCAAACGCGCGCTTCTCCGTCGCGCTGGAAAATCCATAGAGCAGGAGCGCGTCCTCGCGCACGACCTGCCGTATCATCAGCGCGACGCGCTCGCCGATTTGCGGCAATCGATAGTAGGTGCTCAGCGGAATCAACACTTCGTAGCCAACGCCGCCGGTTTCGATCACGATGCGTCCCGCGTCACGAACTGCGAGCGCGCCTGACAGTGTCGCGATCATAGCGGCACTATCCTCAGTTTGCTCCGGCGCGCCGCGGGCGGACGGATGCGCTCGATCGCCTCGACCAGGTTGGGCATGCGGCCGCGGCCGAGATGGCACATCGCAATCGCGAGCGCGTCAGCGGCGTCGTCCGAAAGCTCGATCGACGGGTCGAGCCTCAGCAGATTGCGCACCATGTACTTCACTTGCGCCTTGTCGGCATGCCCATGGCCGGCGACGCACAGCTTAACTTCGTTGGGCGGATATTCGTACATCGCAAGGCCGCGCTCCGCCGCCGCAAGCATCGCCATCGCGCGCGCCTCGCCGAGACGGAACGCGCTCTGCACATTGGTCGCGACGAAATGACGCTCGAGACTCAGCTCGGTCGGAGAGAACTCGTCGATGATGGCGAGAAGGCTTTCGTGAATGTGCCGCAGCCGCGTCGGGCCCCGCGCGAGCGACACGCATCGAATCGTGCCGGCGGTCACGTAATGCGCGCCCGGCCCTTCGACCACCCCGTAACCGCAAACCGCACTCCCGGGATCCACCCCGAGTATCCGCATACCCCACCTCCTCGACAGTGCCCGCGCGCCGTCAGGCCGCCGAGAACTGCGCCATCTCTTCGTCACTGATGTCGAAATTCGCGGCGACATTCTGCACGTCGTCGTGATCTTCGAGTTCTTCCATCAGCTTGAGCACCTGCTCGGCCCCGTGGCCGGAAACTGCAACCGTGTTTTCTGGAATCCGCGTCTGTTCCGAATGCGCGATCGCGAGCCCCGCTTTTTCCAGCGCGTCCCGCACCGCATTGAGTTTGTCGGGTGAAGTTAACACCTGGAACGTGTCGCCATCGCTCGACACGTCATCGGCGCCCGCGTCGAGCGCGAGTTCGAGCAGCTTGTCCTCTTCGATCGCGGATTTTTCGATTCCAATCACGCCGCGCTTTTTGAACATCCAGCCGACGCATCCGACTTCGCCGAGGTTCCCGCCGCGACGCGAGAAAACGAAGCGCAACTCCGCGACCGTGCGATTGCGATTGTCCGACAGCACGTCAACCATTATCGCCACACCGCCCGGCCCGTAGCCTTCGTAGGTGATTTCCTCGAGCGACGCGCCCGCGATTTCGCCGGTGCCCTTCTTGATCGCCCGATCGATATTGTCGTTGGGCATCGATTGCTTCTTGGCGACCGTTACCGCGGTGCGCAGGCGCGGATTGGAATTGATGTCGCCGCCGCCGAGCCGCGCCGCGATCGTGATTTCCTTGATCATCTTGGTGAAGACGCGGCCACGCTTGGAATCGGTGATCGCCTTCTTGTGCTTGATCGAACTCCATTTCGAATGACCCGACATGGCAAATACCTTCCGCGGGGCCACCTCGACGGGCGGGTCCCGAACGCTGCCGAGATTATCATAAAGTTTCGCGCAAGGGGGAACGGCGTGGAACCAGCGATGCGAACGCCTCGAGTCAGGCCGTATCTGTTATCATGCGGTCGCTATGCGCATCCGAACGATACTGAAGGCTCTTCTGTGGATTGCCGCTATTGCAGTTATCGCGCTGCTGGCTCTCATCGTCTGGGAAATATTTCCCGGGACGCCCGGAATCGCGAAGAGCCTCAAGTTCGACGGATTTGTGCTGCTTCCGAAGGATCGTCGTGCCGGCGTGCTGACGGTGCTGGACTATCTTACCCTCAACGGCAAAGACCTCTTCGTCACCAATGTAAGCACCGGCACGGTTTACAAGATCCCACTGCACGGCGAGGGATTGCCCGCCACCAACGACGTCTCGATGTTCGAGTCGGAACCGGCGGCTCACGGTGTCGTCATCGATCCGGCAAGCGGCATGGCGTATGTGACGCGCAGCGAAGCGAACACCGTCGATATCTTCGACCCGTCGACGATGCGTCTCGTGTCGCGCATTCCGGTTGCCGATGACCCCGACGGAATCTTCTATATTGCGGCGAACCGTATCATCTATGCTGCTTGTGGCGATGGCAAAACTGCGACTCTGATCGATCCTGCGACGCAGAAGGTCTCGGCAACAATTTCCCTGCCGGGAAAGCCCGAGTCCGGCGTCCTCGATACAAAAACAAATCTCTTCTACCAAAATCTCGAAGACCTCAGCTCGATCGCAGCCGTGGATCTCAACAAGCGCGTCGTCACCGGACAATGGCCGCTGGAGGATTGCGTGCATCCGACCGGAATGGCCCTCGACGAACAGAACGCCAGCTCTTCATTGGATGTGGCGGCAACTCGCGGCTCGCCGTATTCGACCTCGAGCAACATCGCGTCGTCACATCGATTCCGGTTGGCGGCGGTCCGGATTCCGTGGCCTACGACGCCGGCCTTCATCGGATTTATGTAACCGGTCGCGCCGGCGAATTATCCGTGGTCACGCGCGACAGCAACGGCGCACTCGCGACGCTCGATACGATCCCCATGCACTTCGGCGCGCATACGCTCGCCGTCGATCCGGAATCCCACAAGCTGTACGTCGCATACGCCAGTCTCTTTATCGGCCCACGGATAGCCGTTTTTTCAGCCATTAGCCAGTAGTGGTCTGATCTCCATCCTCTTCTGTTATCATGCTGGCGCGAGCCGTCCGAAAAATGGTTCGATTGGTAGCGTGAGATCTTCGACAGTAATCCTCGTCGCGGCGCTGTTTGCGGTTGGATGCCTCTATCCGCCCGTCACTCAGCCGCCGCCTGACTCGCAGCAGGAAGTCGTGATTCCGCTGCCGTACGATCTCGCGTGGGACGCCGTGAATTCGGTCATCACTCAAAATTCCTTCCGCGTGCAGGCGCAGGACATGACCAACGGAATCATCGAGGCGGCCGGTCCGCGCTTCACCTTGCATGACGCCGATTGCGGGAAAATAAAAAGCGTGGCGGGCGCATACACGGCCGAGCCGGAGATGAACTCGTCGTCGGTGTACAACTTCCTGGTGCGGCCGCGCGGTCGCGAGGCGACGATCGTCGAGGTGCGCGCGACGTTCAATTCGTCGGTGAAGGTCCCGCTGCATCCGGCCACCGACGTCGATTGCGTATCGCATGGAATCCAGGAATCGAATCTGCTGCGCGAAGTACTGGCAGCGGCGAAACAGACCCATCGCCCGGAATACGCCAAGCCAGCCACCGCGCCGCATCCGGCCGCGTCGTCGGCGAGTGCGCAATCGTCCGCGCGATCGATGGTGGAAAATCAACCGAAGCCTCCGCCCGAGATACGGACATCGACGCACGGATATTCGATCGGCGGGAATTTCACCCTCCCCGCACCTCCGTCGCAGTAATCCAGTAAATCGCAGGCTTGACATTTTTTTCGTCCGGGATGAAACCGGGACCATCATCGCCGCACTTCGGAGCAAAACCATGAAAGGTCGCGTCGCGTTCATCCCCACTGCCCACAAAATTGAATTCCACGAGTACGATCTTCCCGCAGCTCCTGCCGGCGGGTTGCTCGCGGCCGTCACTCAGACCAACGTATGCGGTTCCGAAGTGCATATGTGGAAGGGCGAGTTCGGGCGGCGCGGCGTGATGCCGGGACACGAGATGTCGGGGCGCATCGAGGCGCTCGGCGCGGGCGTGAAAACCGATTGGGCCGGCGTGCCGGTCAAGGAAGGCGATCGAATCGCGCCGGTTTACTACACGGTCTGCAATCGATGCGTCAATTGCGTCAGCGGGAATCACGCCGCGTGCACCGCCAAGGTCGTCGGCGCGCGGCATCCCGATGAACCGCCGCATTTCACCGCCACCTTCGCGACCCACTACCTCGTGAAGCCCGATCAGCACTTCTATCGCGTCCCCGACAACGTGCCCGACCTGGTCGCGTCCTCGGCGAACTGCGCGATGTCGCAAGTGTTCTGGAGTCTCGATCGCGCGCGGCTCGCATTTTGGCGAGACGCTGGTCGTGCTCGGCGCCGGAGGACTCGGGCTGCATGCAATGGCGATCGCGAAGGCCCGCGGCGCACGCGTGATCGCAGTGGATGGCGTAGCTCAACGCCTTCGTGAGGCCCACCGATTCGGCGCCGACGAGACCGTCGATATGCGCGAGCACGCCGACCCCGAAGCCCGCGACAAACGCATCCGCGAACTGTGCAACGGATGGCCCGACGTAGTGCTCGAAGTAGCCGGCGTCCCCGAAGCATTCAGCGAAGCGCTCCGAATGGTCCGCGTCGGCGGCCGCGTAATCGAAGTAGGAAACATCTCATCAGGCCTGACGGTCCAACTCCCTCCGTCAACGATCACCTTCAAGTCCCTGGAAATAATCGGCGTCGCAACCTACCCGCCGCACTACCTGAAAAAATCCCTGGACTTCCTCGCCGCAAACATCGACCGCCTCCCCTACCGCGACATGTGCGACGCCACCTTCCCCCTATCCCGAGCCGCCGAAGCCCTGGACAAAAGTGAGCACCGCGAAGTAACGCGCGCGGGTTTGTTGCCCGCGCGCGACTAGCATCTGTGCAATCGAACCCGAAGACAGATCACTCGCCCGCTGGCTCGGGTGCGTACCAGATTACCGCTCCGGTGCCATCTTTCACTACTATGCCGCCGCCTGCGGTGCTTGAGTAGCCCGCGTCGAGGCGGTCCTGGCCGGTCGGGTCTAGCGCGAGCATTCCGGCGCTCGAGGCGTCGCCGTTTCCGCCTAGCGCGAGTTGCGGCTTGCCGGTTGCGTCGAAGGTGACTGAGCCTGCCTGGGTTCCATCAGGATTTACGCCGGCGACGTAGCGGGTCACGTTGTTCGAATCGGCCACGAAGAAACCCGAGCCGTTGGACGCATTGCCGAAACCGGCACGAGCGTAGCCATTGCTATCCTGCACCGTCGATCCGACGCTGGTGCTGTCAGCGCTGATACCGCTGACGAGAGCAGGACCTCCATTGCCGTTGAGCGCTGTAAACGCCGCGCCCTGAGGGCTGATTCCGACTGCGGCGCGAGTCACTCCTTTTCCCGGCAAAATGTCATTGCCGTCGTACACTGCCAGGCCGGCGCTCGATTTCGCTCCGTCCTGTGTCGCGCCGAGAGCGAGCAGCCACTTGCCGAATCCATCGACGAACACCAGCCCGACGCCGTTGCTGCTGGTGCCGAGCACCGCGACGATTTGTCCCGATCCGTTCACCAGGTTGATCCGCCCCGTGGTGATAGTTCCGGCGTCGAGCGCTGCCATCTTCCTGACGGTCTTCGCCAGCAATCGTGGAGTCGAGCTCATCGCGACGGTAAACAGTATCGCGACGGCGAAGATTACCTTCATCGCCCGGTTAGATTTCTCAAGCCGCGCGACGCGCTCGTTCAAGGCGCAGATCTGACTGTCCATGGAAACCCCTCCGATGTTTTCCGGGCTCCTGCTCGCAGGATATCCCGAATGTTCAGCGACCAGCTTCGGCTCTAAGGCAGATGGAGATTAGATCGGTTACGGCGCATTTCCAACCGCGATGGAATGTCACATTCAGGAGCCGGCGCGGTCGGGGATCAGCGCTTCGGTGGGGACGATTTGGAGGTCGGTTGCGTCGGGGGTTTTCCAGTACAGGTGCAGGTACGAGCCGCCGCCGATGTTGCGCTCACCGACCTCGATGTCGATGCGGGCCTTTGGTTAGATGGATGCTGCCACTGTCGTGACTCTTGCTGATGGGGCCCGGATCGTGAATTACCGGGGTGCCGTCAACCGTGACCCATCCGGAATCGTCAACGTCGATCGTGAATTGGTAGTCGCCGGTCTTAGGCGCGATAATCTGGCCGCGCCAGATGTCGCACGACGGAAATGGCATCGCACCCATTTCGGAAATCTGGTTGAAGTCGAGTTGCCGGTCGACGCGCACAATATGCGGCGGCGTCTCGGCGCATTGATCGCCCACGTAGTACCTGCCGAGCAGTCCATTGTGACCGCTCTGCACGAAGGGCTGCATGATTCGCTGATTCATCGAGAGCAGAAACAGCGCGGCGATTCCGACCGCAGCCGCGATTTGCGTCAGCCGTCGCGACGCCCGTTCGCCCCACAGCCCAAGCGTTTCCGACAAATCGAATACGCCGAAGATCCAGAACGCGCCGAGCGGCCACAACTGGTACGGCCCGGGCAATCCGATCAGTTTGCCGAGGTTGAAAGCGACCGAGTCGCGCACGATCATGCCGCCGCCGAAGAACGCGTCGCGGTTGGTGGCGAAGTCGCCGCGCATGAATTGCTGCAGCGCGAAGTCACGCACCGGGTTGTCGTATTCGTAGGGAAAGTGCGGATTGGTCGAAGTCGCCATCAGCATGATCGCAGCCGACAGTGCGCCCATCGCACCGAGCAGCCAGTTGCACGCAGCGGGCAGAAACGCGAGCGCCAGCACCATGAATGGCACCGACGCGACGATTTGCCGCGGACCGGTCGCGGTGCCGCCGCCCCACGATACGATCGATTCGCCATACGCGGCGTTGAACAGGAACAGCACGACGAACGAATAGACGGTCACGACAAACTCTGCGCGCCATCGTTTCTGTTGCGCGAAATAGCCGACGCCGACAATCGACAACAGCAGCACCGGGTTGCAGAAGAACAATCCGCGCTGCGGATCGAGCAGGACGTTCCACAGGATGCGCGCTTTCGGATACGTCAGGCCGACGAAGCCGACCGCCTGCTCGGGGAATTGGCGATTCTCGCCGGGCGCCGCCTTGAATGCCTGGTAGCTGAAGAAGAACGGATTGCCGAACGCGCCCCAGTTGTACGCGAGCATCACGACAACGGTGATCGCGGCGCCCGTGGAAAACGCCGCGAGATATTTCCAATCGCGCAGTTTGAACAGCGCGTAGATTCCAATCGCGGCGGCGACCAGGAAGACCGGATAATCGTTGAGCACCGCCCATCCTGCCAGGAAGCCGGCGGCGCACGCGCGGCGCGGCGACGGACGAGCGTCGAATGTCGCCAGCAAGTAGAACGCGGTGAAAACGCAGACCGCGGCGACTGGTTCGCCGGTGAGTTCGGTCGCGTACGGAAACGCGATCGTCCCGAGCCCGAGTATCAGCGCGATGCCGGCCGCGCGACCCTCCGACGCGCCGAAATATCGCGCGAACCGAAACATGACGACGCACATCGCCGAGATCAGCACGCCGGTCGTGAACACCGTCGTCAGGTAAGTGATGAACGCCCAGTAGAGCGGCTCGTGCAACGTTTTCATCGGCAGCAGTCCGATCTGAAAAATCATCCATGGGATAAGCGCCGTGTATGATGTGCCCGGCGCTTTGACCGAATAGATGTGCCCGTGGAAGCTGATGATGTCGGCGGTGTTGTAGCCGCAGAAATCGTTGATCCACAACGCGCCCTTCTCGAGCATCGAGCGCATCAGGTCGAAGCGGCACGCGATACTCTGGTCGGCGCCCTGGTAAAAGTAGGCGTAGGTGGTAAACGGGATCAGAAAGATCGCCGCCTCGATTTGCCGGCGACGATCCTCGGGAGCGACCGCGCGGCTGGAATTCGCCGACGCCAACTTCATCGCTTCTTCGCGCGCCCCGTCATGGCGGCGCGAAATTTGTGGAGAAGTCGAAAATCGTCGTCGCCGTAAATCCGCCATCCCACCCACGCGATCCCGGCCAGCATCGCGAACGTGAACACCAGCGAGAATGGCGACCCAATCGGCACCGGCGCGGCCTGTTGCCGAATCGCATTCAAGTCGTAAGTGGGAGTTGCGCTCGGCGGCGGCGCATCGATCGCGATTAGCGACGCGTTCCTGAAAAACGCCTTGCCGGTATTAAGGCTCCCGAATCCGCCAACTCGCAGCGCGACGTCGATGTCCGCGCCGTGTCCGCCGACCTTGAGATACAACGTCACACGCTGCCAGTCGGTGGTGCCGTGGATGTCGGCCGACATGATGCCGTCTTCCATCACCGAGATCGACGCGCCCGATTCCTTCGCGCCGACATTTTCCGTGCGGACATCGACGCTCAGTTGATACCATCCCGGCGGCACCGTCAGCGGCTGCATCCAGCGCCCGTCGTTCGCCTGCAGGTTGTCGACCTCCATCTCGCTCGGCTTATCGGTGTACGAATGCCAATGCGTCTGGAACGCCTCAGGGCTGTTGATCCACGCCTCGGTGCGCCACGAGTCGGGCTGATCCTCGGATCCTGTTTTGAAATCGCCGTTGAGCAGCAAATTTTTCTGATCGGCGGCAAATGCGTGGCGCGGGGTGGACGTCGTCGCAAATATCGCGCACAGCAAAATCGCGCCCAGCAACCCCCGCGCGCGATTGTTCCCCTTCCCTCGAGGGAAGGGGTTAGGGGTTAGGTTGCGCGCGATCATATCCAATTGCGGATGCCGCCTGACTGCAGCCACATCCGCGCGTAGTAGCCCTCGCGGCTGATCGGCATGCCGACCCAGATCGGGAAGTAGTACACGAACAGGATCACCGCGGTGATCGCGAATACGCTCGCGACGTATCGGCCCGCGTATCGAGTGCTGAGCATAAAGTAGAAGTACGCGCCGACCACCACGAAGAATGCGGGCCACGCCCAACTCGGTGGCAGCCCGAGGAAAATCACCGGCGTCATCGTCAGCAACAGCGCGAGATGCTCCCACGGCTCGGCGCGCTCGTTGAAACAATCGGCGAGCAAAATCGCCAGCGCCAGGTATCCGAAATAAACCGACGCCATATAGTGGTACAGGAACAGCGTGCGCCCGATCCACGCCCAGATCAGCAGGTAGCTCAGGTAGCCGATGACGAGAAACCAGCGCGTCAGGTTCGGACGCTCGAGCGCCTGCACCGCGGTGATCGTGATCGCCGTCAGCGCGCCCCACCATAGCAGCGGATTTCCGCCGCCCCATACGGTCTGCACGTCGCCGGTTTTCGGAAAGCTCTGCCAGTACGCGATCGGCCGCAGCATCAACGGCCAACTCCACCATCGCGATGAGTACGGATGCGTCGCCGACGAAACGCTCTGCTCATACCAAACGACATCTTTGTAGTACTTGAACAAATCCGAGATGCCGCCCCACCATCCGAGATAGTAATGCGGCAAGAACACCGCCAGGTATGTGATAGAGGCGACCGATCCTACGAGCACGACTGCGCCAACATTCATCGGCTCGAGCAGGTCGGCCATCGAAGGCATCTGCCATGACTGCGCGGCGGATGGCGACGATCGGCCACGCCAGAATTGCTCGGCGAAGCGTATCGCCAGAAACGCGATGACTACAAATACAATGTACGAGACGCTCCCGCCGCTGAGGTAAAGCAGTAATCCAAGGACGATGCAGGTCACTGAGATGAAAAGCGCCGAGATCTGATCGAAAAGATTAACTGCGATCGAGGCCGGCGCCGGCGCCTTGACTTTCTTCGGCTTGACGTCGATCACCGGCTTCGGCTCAACCGGTGCTGGCGCGGGCGTTTCGACTTTCGGATGATCTCGCGCGATCACATAGATCATAAAGCCGACCACCAGCAAAAATGTGATAGCCGGGATGTAGAGTTTGCTCGCCAGGCACAAGCCTAATGCCAAACCGAGCCACGGCAGGATGCGCCGGCGCGCCTTCAGATCCGGCGTCTGCGCGAATCTGAAAAACAGCAGGTACGCGACCGCCGCACATGTGAGATAGACGATGTCGATAACCGCGTAGTGCGAATCGACCAGGTACATCCCGTCGCACAGGATGATCGCGCCCGCGATCGCACCAACCAGCCGCGACCCCGTCATCCGGCGCCCGAGCAGGTATGTGATTCCCACCATCGCGGTGCCGATCGTCGCGTTGCCGACGCGCCATCCGAACGGATTGTCGCCGAACAGCAGGATGCCCAGCGAGATGACCAGCTTCGCCAACGGTGGATGAGGATCGAGGAACGACTCGCCGTGCAGATAGTGGCGTCCTTGCGCGACGAAATGAACCTCGTCGAAAACGATCTCCGACGGATGCGACAAATGCCAGAAGCGCGTGATCGCAGCGGCAAGCAGCAGAATCGAGATGATGATCGTATCGGTCGTGATCCACGGCGGCGCCGATGCGGCCGGCTCCTCGACGTAATCCTCGATTTGGCGCGGCATCGCGAATCGCCCGAAGAAATTAGTCACCACGCTGGTGTCAGTGCTGGCGTCCTGCATCCGCATCGACCCCCAATAAACTGCCAGTCCGAGTGCGACCACGTTGAGCGCCGAGGTCGTCATCGCAAGCCCGTCGCGCGCGTCCAGGAACACCACCGTGTTGAGCGTGTGCAGAACATACACCAGGTTGATGAAGCAAGTGATGGTGAGGATCGCAAACACCGCGAGCATCTCGGGCGCTTCCAGGGCCAATGGCACCGCGAGCGCCAGCGCCGGGTAGAGATATCGCTCGTGCATCCGCGGCGCGACCATGAAGAATCCGAAAATCGCGATGAACGACGCGAACAGCAGGCGCGTCGGCGTGCGCCCGCTCCACAAAATCCACGCGACGAATGCGTACAGCGGCACCAGCAGGCTCATCCCGAGCATGAAGACCGACACGCCCGCGAACGTCGTCGAATCCGCCTGGCGCAGTCCGCCGATCAGCGCCATCAGGTTGAACGCGTTGACCGACGTCTCGTGATAGTACGCCGCGGTCGAAGTGTAGAGCTTGATAATCCAGTTCCATTCGTGGCCGATTTGGAACGGCGCGATCCCGATGACGAAAACGGCGATGAGCGCGATTCCCGACCTGATCCACGTCGCGAAATCCGTCTCGAGCATCGTCCAGAAGCCTAGTACCGGCAGCACCATCAGTCCCTGCGGCTTGACCAGCACGGCGATCGCCGCGAGTCCCCACGCGATTTCGTACTGCTCGCCGAGAATCGCCACGATGCTGAGCAACGTGACGAACGTCATCACCGAATCGCTCTGGCCCCAGACCACGGTGTCGAACAGCAGCGCCGGATTCAGCGCGACCATCAGCATCGCGATGAATGCCATCTCGGGCCGCCCGCCGCGCCGCATGTAGGCGTACATCAAGATCGCGAGCGTGAGATCGGCGACGATCGCAGGACTTTGGATTATGACGCGATAAAAATCTCCGGTCGCGCCGATCGCATGCGCGAGAATCCCCACTACCCACAGCGCGTAGAGGTAGCCGGGCGGATAGTCGAGGAAAAATCCCTGCGCGTAAGTATGCGCGGGACCGAACGTCGCGATTTGGCTCGCCCACGCCTGGTAGTCACCGACGTCGGGGCCAAAGCCGGGACAATACGGCATCACCAGCAGCTTCACGACCGCCAGGCCCGCGAGCACGATGAGCGCCGCGAAGAGTCCGGATTCAGGGTCTTCGGTCAGCGGGCGGATGTAGTCGATGAAGGCGTAAATGACGATCGCGATCAGAATCGCGCCAGCGATAAATCCAGTAAATTTTCCGCTCGACGTTTCGGGCGCCGACGCGGCGGCAATAGAAAATACCGCCATCGCGGCAGCGCTCCACCGCGACAGCTGCGCCCACGTAAATCCCGGCCGAGGCCTGTCCCCCGCGACCTTCAGACGCTCGATCATCCTGCTATTGCCCACATCGCGCAGCCGCTAAAGATAGCGGTTATTCGACCCGCGATGAACACCTCGCAACCGGCTGGCGACGCTCCAGCTGCGCAGTCTATGATGCGGCATTGCCGTCAAGGAGACTGTCCCGATGCGACTGATTCACACCCTCTATGAGCCCGCGGGCGAAGGACCACATCCGACGCTGATCGCGATGCACGGGTTCGGCGCCAGTGCGCTCGACCTGCTCGGACTCGCGCCGTACATCGCCGACGGCCGCTTCATGGTGATTTGTCCGCAGGGTCCGATGGAAGTACCGATCGGTCCGACCCGCGGCTACGCATGGTTCCCGATTCGGATGGGCGCGACGCCCGATCGCGGCGCAATCGACGATGCTAACAAAATGGTGACCGAGTTTCTCAACGAGGCGCTGAAAAAATATCCCGTCGATCGCAAAAAACTGGTGGTTCTCGGCTTCAGCCAGGGCGGCATGATGGCGTACCGACTCGCAATCAGAAACCCGTCGAAGTTCGCAGCGCTGGTCGCCCTCTCAACCTTCTTCCCGCCGGACTTGAAGGACGAGGTGAACGACCCCTCCGCCCTCGAAGCCTTGCCGACGCTGGTGCAGCACGGCCGCGCCGACGACATGATCGAGATCACGCGCGCCCGCGCATCGGTAGAGTCACTCCGCGCGCTGAAGGTCCCGCTAACCTATCGCGAGTACGATTGCGCCCACGAGATAACCGCCGAATGCCTCCAGGACCTATCAAACTTCCTAACCGAAAAAGTCCTCGACCCAATAGTTAAGGCGTAAGGGAATTACCTCTCCCCTCCTCGGGCGAGGTCGTGCCGCGACACTCGTGTCGCGCACGGGTGAGGGCGCTCGCATCCTGATGAATACCGACGCCCTCACCCGCGCCGGAGTGTTATTTTCGGGCTGTCACCCTGAAGCGGAGCGCTAGGGTCCCGGATCCGGGATTCTACGGCGCTATGCGCCTTCAGAATGACAGCATAAGAAGAGCGCGTGATGAATAAGGGTTCTCGGATTTGTTCCTCTTCCATTCAGGAGGCGTTGCGTAACCTCCTTACTGGTCCTCCACAATCGCGACTGGGCGGACCCAGCCGGCGCTGCCGCCGGTGATTTTGATTGGAAGGGCGCTCACTTTGAAACCGAACGGGCGCGGGATTGCTCCCAGGTTGGCTAGCTTCTCCATGTGAATGTGCTCGCGCTCGCGGCCGACGAAATGCGCCGGAAAGAGCGCGTCGGGATGACCCTCGCGCAAGCCGCGCGCCATCGTGGCAAACGACACGTCCATCGCGATCGCGTCGATGCCGATAAGCTTCACACCCTGATCGAGAATAAAATTCTGGCCCGCGACCGACAGTCCCGCCTGCCGCCGCACGTATTCATCGACGTTGTCGAGATACTGGTCGCAGCCGGTCCACAGCAGCACGATATCAAGCGGCTTGAGCGTGTACTCGATTCGCGCGAGCTCGCCCTTGATGTCCTCGACGCTGATGTCCTCACCCTCGCGATGGCGAAAATCCAGCCGGACGCCGTCGCCGTAACACCATTCCAGTGGAATCTGATCGATCGTGCGCGCGGGGCGGCCCTCGCACAGCGGACCAAAATGCCACGGCGCGTCGATGTGATTCCCCGCATGACCCGTGAGCGTGATCGTTTCCCATCCGAGCGCCATCGAATCCGGATAGTCGCCAACATTCGAGCCCTTGAACAATCGCAGCATCGCACGCGCACCTTCGTCATGGCCGACGCGTTTGAAGCGATAATTCCACGGCGGATACGGCGCCGCATCGAGCGGCACCCCAATGTCGATGATTTTCACAGACGAGATTCTATCGCCGCGCGCCCCATTGTGTCATTCAGAGCCGCCGCGGCGAAGAATCCCGGATCTTTGCATGGTAGGATCGCGCCCATGAGCGATGACACCAATGCGGCGCAAGCGTTCGCGAAACTGCTCGCAGTCGTCACCGAACTGCGCGAGCGATGTCCATGGGATCGCGAGCAGAAACTCGGCGACACCCCGCGCCATCTGATCGAAGAAGCGTACGAAGTCGCCGACGCAATCGATCGCGGCGACTCGGTCGAAATCGCGGAGGAACTCGGCGACGCGATCGTGCAATGCCTGTTCACCGGATTGATTCTCGGTGAGGACTCGAAGCTCGATATCGCGACGGTCATGCAGAATGCCGCACAGAAACTCATCCGGCGGCATCCGCACGTTTACAGCGACACCCGCGCCGACACTTCCGAGCAGGTGATCGAGAACTGGGAGCGGATCAAAGTTGGTGAACGCGCGGGCAAGAATCCGGACGCTGCCAAAAGCCTCGCGCACGTCGGCCGCGGATTGCCGTCGATGATGCGCGCGGAGAAGCTCGGCGAAAAGGCGCGACGCGCCGGGATGGACTGGGCCAACATCCGCGAGCTGCTGGCCAAGGCGCGCGAAGAAATCGACGAAGTCGAGGATGCGCTCGATCGTAACGACACCGCTCACGCCGCCGAAGAGCTGGGCGATCTGATGCTCGCGATTGCCAACGCGCCTCGTTTCATCAACCGCAATGCCGAACAGACCTTGCGCGCTGCATGCGACAAATTCGTCGCGCGCTTCGACCACGTCGCGCAAATCGCAGCCTCGCGCGGCCTCGATCTCAAGCGAATGACGCGGCCTGAAATCGACGCCCTATGGAATGAAGCAAAAGCCGCCAAAATGTAGCGGCGGGGCAGCGGCTCCGCGTCATTTTTTAACTTCGATAATTGGACCCACGCGTGGCGGTTTAGTACATCGGGATTTGGCCGGTTCCCATTTTTCGAAAAGAGGGAAGCGCCAATGGTAATGGACCGATTCATATACAGGTTCTTGACGTACCTCGCGATCGGCCTCGTGGTTGTATATCTGTGGGAGCATTCCGAACCGATCGCCGGTGCGATCAGAGAGGGTGTCAACGACTGGTGGCACTGAACCGCTCCAGCCAGAGTATTGCTCCGGCCCTCGCGCACTGTTACACATGACTGGTTATGCCTCATATTCCCGTTCACCCGTCGGCCGAGAAGCGTCATCGGCAAAGTCTTAAGCGCGCCGAGCGCAACCGCGTCGTTCGCACACGTGCCCGCACGTTGGCCAAGACCGCAGCGGAAACTATCGCCACCAGCACCGACCAGGCGAAGGCGCAGGAAGCGCTCAAGCAGGCGACCAAGGTGCTGTACAAGGCGATCAGCAGCGGCACGATGCATCGCAATACCGTACGTCGCAAAGTCGCGCGGCTGTCCGCCAGCCTGCATCGCAAGTTCAACCAGAAAGCCTAGGACCGCGCTTGTGCGCGCGTTCTAGTCGGGCGCGGTCATCAGATCGAGGATCAGTCCGGCGAGCGCTTCTTCGCGCCCCTTGATCGTGCCGTCCTTGAATCCCGCGTCCATCGCGCACGCGCGCCAATAAGCCCGCTCAAGTCGCGCCAATCCGTAACGCCGCGCACCTTCGACCGCGCGTATCGCGAGGCCGCTTTGCGGCGGTAGTCCAAGAGCTGATGCGACATCGCCAGGGCTCCTTCGCGCCGCCATCATTGAAGCCGCAATCATCATCCGGCGCATCATCGGGATTATCTCGACCGCTAGAATCTCGAACACCTCGCGCCCGAGCGCTAGCGCGCGCCCCAACTGCGCCAGCGCCGCCGACGCCCGTCCGCGAGAGACGCTCTCGGCGAGCTCGAATGCTTCCGGCATCCGGCGCGCGCCCTCATCCAGGTCTCCCGGCTGCACCGGCTTGCCGGGCTCAGCGAAAATCGTCACTTTGCCAAGCGTGTTAGCGGCCGCCGCGAGGTCTCCGCCGTGACGCGAAATAATCAGGTCGAGGGCGGCCGGCGACAGCTTCAATCCCAGCGACTGCGCGAATGCGATCACGTACTGCTCGATCTGGTTGTCGAAGGGACGCATGCAATTGACGAGCAGCGCTGACTTTTCCGCGGCGCGGCGGACCTTGGCGGGTGCGCTGTCTTTTTCGTAGAGCAGGATGAGATTGCCGGGGCCGCGCGCCGACTCGATTGCGTCCACCAACGCCGCTTCCGAGCCTCCACTTCCCGATGCGCGCGTGTCGCCGCCGTCTGAATCGGTCGCAGTCTCGGCTTTGTCGCGACGCGACTTCAGGATTCGGCACGCGATTGCACGCCTGGGCGCGAACAAATCTGGGGCGCTAAGTTCGTTCAGTACGGCGCCGTAATCGTCACCCGAGCCGATCTGAAAGCTCCGATACTGGCATCCTTCGACGGCGAGCTTGCGTACGATCGAATCGAGAACGTACTCGCGCAGGAATGCGTGAGGTCCGAAGATCACCACCACCGGCGGGATGCGGCGGTCTGCGCCGGCGCCTCGAATGTAAGCGAGCGCGGTTTCGAGCGGCATAGTGAAAATTGAAGGGCTAGAAGCCTTCTGCCATCTGAGCGTAGAGGTTTTGCGCGAGCCGCTGCATCATTACGTCGCGGTAGGCCGACGTTTCCGATTGCGCAGTCTGGATGTCGGTCAAATTTGCGACGTCATTGGCGCGCAGGTTTTGCTGCAGGAAAGTTGGGGTCGTGGCGACGGTGGTCTGCGGCACAACCGGGGTGTGTTCGCCGGCGCTGACGCTGTGCGTCGTCCAGATTGTTTTCTTGGCGTGGAGATCTCTGAGCGACGCCGAGACCACGATGTTCTGGTTGTATTGGGTCGGCTCGAGCGCTGAGTTGAAGTTCGAAGGCGTCTGGCTGACGAACCGGACATCGCCCGACAGCTCGAGATCGGCGGCCGCCGCACTATCGACGACCTGGAGCCGGCGATGCAACGCGATCTCATCCTTGATGTAGCGCATCACTTCGTCGTTGACGCCGGTCACGCGCGTGCTGTTGGTGAATAGCGAGACGTAAATCGTATTGGCGCCCTGCGGCAACGCGTCGCCCGAAGCGGCGAAGTGATAGCCGCATCCCGAAAGAAAAAGGCCCGCGACGATTACTAAGCCGAGCAGCCTACTCGGCCTTGGATAACGTGACATCCTCACCCTTCTGCTTGAGCCCCAACCGTCCCGCGATTTCGTCCAGCACCCCGTTGACGAAGCGCCCCGACTCGATGTCGCCGTAACATTTCGCCAGCTCGATTGCTTCGTCGATGGTAACGCGGGTTGGAATGTCCTCCATCCTGAGCAATTCGTAAAGCGCGATGCGCATGACGTTGTGATCGACGCGCGACAGGCGCTTGACCGACCAATGCTCGAGCGCGTCCGCCAGATGCTTGTCGAGCGCTGGCTGTTCGCGGCGCACCCCTTCCATCAACTGGACGGCAAACTTGCGCGCATCGTCTTCGACCGGAAAACTTTCGAACAGCGCGGCCAGATCGTCGCTGCTGGCGCCGCCGCAGATATCAATTCGATATAACGCTTTGAGCGCGAGCTCGCGCCCCTGATGTCTAAGTCCCATGGCAATTCCACAGTCGCGGGCGGCGCAACAGGCGTCGGCGCAGCGGCTTACTTCTTCAAGTGATCAGCTTCAGTTCCGAAAACAGATGACCGAGTTTTTCCTTTTTGGTTTTCAAGTACCCGATATTCCCGGCGTGTGGCGTGACTTCGATCGGCACGCGCGAGACGTTCACTCCATAACGACGCAGGCTTTCTATCTTGTGCGGGTTGTTGGTCAGCAACTGCACCTCGCCGACGCCGAGGTCGCGCAAAATCTGCGCGCCGATCCCGTAGTCGCGCAGGTCCTCTTCGAAGCCGAGATGCAAATTCGCTTCGACCGTGTCCATCCCGTTGTCCTGCAGGGCGTAGGCGCGAATCTTGTTGCCGAGCCCGATTCCGCGGCCCTCCTGATGGAGATAAATCACGACGCCGCGATCCGCCGCCATGATTCGATCGAGCGCTTCCTGCAACTGCTCACCGCAATCGCATCGCGCGGACGCAAACACGTCGCCGGTCAGACATTCCGAATGGAGTCGCACCAGCGCGGTGCGTCCGCCGCCGACCTGGCCCTTGATCAGAGCCAGATGCTCGCGGCCATCGACGACGTTGCGGAACACGACGGCATTGAGCATACCGCCATCGATAGGAAACGGCTGCTCGGAAACGCGCTGAACCAGAACTTCGTTGGTCAGGCGATGCGAAACCAGTTCCTTGACGAAAACGATCGGGATCGAATGTTGCGCAGCGAATTCGCGGAGTTCCTTGAGACGCGCGGCCTCGCCGTCCTCGCGCAGAATCGTGCACAGCGCCGCGACCGGACCCATCCCGGCCGAACGCACGAGATCGACTGCTCCCTCGGCGCGTCCGATTCGCACCATCACCCCGCCGCTCAACGCCATCAGGGGCAGGATGTGTCCCGGCATCACGATATCGTCATGCCGCGACTCGTCGAAGGCGACCACCGAGATCACGCGCGCGCGATCGCCGGCCGAAATGCCGGTGGTGGCCCCTTCGCGCGCGTCGATCAGCACACCGGCCTGCTCGTTGGAGTCGCCGTTGTCGGTCGAAGGTTGCAGCGGAATGCCAAGTGCGCGAAAACGCTTTTCGGGAATCGCGACCGAGATGACGCCGCGAGCCTCGCGCGCCATGAAATTGATGTCGTCGGGGGTGATTTTCTCGGCCGCCATCACGAGGTCGCCCTCGGCGTCGTCGCGCGGCTCGGCGATCATCACGACCATCTTTCCGTCGCGCAAGGTGGAGAAAATTTCTTCTAAGGAAGCCGATTTCATCTGATGCAATTCAACGATGGCGATATTATCACCGCATACCGATCCTAACCAGTCTGCGGTTGGCGCGGGATGCCAGCAACCTAACCCCTAACCCCTTCCGAGCGGGAAGGGGAACAAGAAAGAAGGGGCCCTGAGGGATTCCGGAATTTTACCGGTGCACGCGGGCCTCTAACAGCCAGTCTTCGCCGACTGAGCGCGCGGACAAATCCGTGAGCGCGAGCGCGTCTCGCACGGTGCGGGATTTCATTCCCTCGATCGCGGGCAGGCCGACGCCCAGGATTTTCGGGGCCACGAAGAATGCGACTCGATCCACGATACCTGCGCTCAGAGCCGAGCCGGCGAGATTTGCGCCGCCTTCAATCAAGACGCGGCACCATCCGCGATGCCCAAACTCGAGCATCAGGCGGTCCAGCTCGATGATTCCGCCGTGGGTCGCGACGGCGATGACCTCGACGCCGCGGCGTTCAAATCTCTCGCGGGCACGCGAGAGATTTGCCGGCGTGGTCACCAGGACGGTGAACGCGCGCGATCGCTGCCGATACACGCGCGCCGTAGGCGCGGTGCGCAGCTGCGCGTCGATAACGACGCGCACCGGGTCGCGGCCGCCGGCGACCCGCGCCGTCAGGCGCGGGTCGTCAGTTATCACGGTGCCGGCGCCGACCATGACGGCGTCGCATTCGCGACGCCATCGATGGATCAGTTCGCGCGATTCGCGCGAACTGATCCATCGCGAATCGCCGCTGGCCGCGGCGATTCGCCCGTCTATCGACATCGCAAGCTTAAGGATTCCCAGCGGGCGCCCGAGTCGAAGCCGCGTGATGAAGCCTTCGTTGAGACGAAGCGCTTCGCTTTCGAGCACTCCAGTCGTTACCGCGATTTTCGCGCTCTTGAGGATTGCGATTCCGCGTCCGCTGACGCGGGGATCCGGATCGACGCATCCGACGACGACGCGTTGGACCTTCGCATCGACCAGCGCGTTCGCGCACGGCGGCGTCTGACCGAAATGTGCGCACGGCTCGAACGATACGTACGCGGTCGCGCCGCGCGCGAGCGCGCCCGCCTGCGCGAGCGCTTGCGCTTCGCCGTGCGGACGCCCGCCGACGCCGGTGACGCCGCGCCCGACGACTTTGTCGCTGCGCACAATCACGCATCCTACCGACGGATTTGGAGTCGTGAGCCCGAGCTGTTCCTGCGCGAGCGCGAGCGCCTCGCGCAGGTAGCGCTGGTCCCGAATCGCGGCCGAATCAGGCGCCGTTGCCTTTCTTTTCACCGGCGCGGGAAGGAGGCGCTTGCTTGCGTTGATTGATGAGGTCTTCGAGCTCGTGCATGAACTCGTCGATGTCCTTGAACTGGCGATAGACCGACGCGAAGCGCACGTACGCGACCTGATCGATCTTGTGCAGCTCGTTCATCACCGCCGCGCCGACCGCACTGCTGGGGACCTCGCGTTCGCTCTGTTCGGTCATCGCGGTCTCGATGTTGTTGGCGATCTGCTCGATCGTTTCCATTGAGACCGGCCGTTTCTCACAAGCGCGCTTGAGGCCGGCGACTATCTTGGCGCGGTCGAACGGTTCGCGGCGGTCGTCTTTTTTCACGACCATCGGCGCCGCTTCCTCGACCCGCTCGTAGGTGGTGAAACGACGCTTGCATCCCGAGCACGCGCGACGACGCCGAATAAGCGTGCCGTCGTTCGCGAGCCGCGAATCGATGACGCGATTTCCACGATGGCGGCAGAACGGGCACCGCATGCTCTAGCTCCGGGTGCGCGCGGCGAATCGCGGCGGGCTTGCCGATTTGAGACGAGCGAATTTTGAGTCGTGGGGCTTCAGCTCTTGTGAGCCTCGATATAGGTGACGACGTCTTTGACGGTGCGGATCTTCTCGGCGTCTTCGTCGGAGATTTCGATGTTGAACTCCTCTTCCAGCGCCATCACCAACTCGACGATATCGAGCGAATCCGCGCCGAGGTCCTCGATGAACGAGGCCTCCGGAGTTACTTCGTCGGCGGCCACACCCAGCTGTTCGCTTATCTTCTCGCGAACTTTGGTTTCGATGTCTTGAGCCATCGTGCTCTAGTTCCTCCTGGCAGCGGGATCGAATTCGGCCGCCAATCAATATTCTAACATTATCCCACTGCCGCGCAGACCAGAGGTAACGGGCCGAGGGTCGGGATTAAATTATCAGGGGATCATAAGGACTGAAAGGCGCGGACGCAAGGCGGACGGTCAAGCTTTGGCGGCGCGGCCCGGTTCCGATAACGCCTTCAGCGACGCGAGGTCCTCGAGCGGGCGGACGCGGATCGTCCGGTACATGCGGCGCATCAGGCCCATCAGGACGCGGCCGCATCCGAATTCGATCGCGTCGGTGACGCCGACTGCGCGCGACCACGCCCATTGATTCTTCCCATCGCACCGGCGAGGTTATCTGTTCGAGCAATAGCGGCACGACGCGGGCGCGATCGTGATTTATCTCCGCGGTAACGTTAGCGATCACGCCAAAGTTGAACTCGCCGACTTTGAGCGCACGCAGCATCGGTTCCATCCCGTCACGCGCCGGCTGCATGAGCGCACAATGGAACGGTGCGCTGACTTTCAACTCGACCGACATCGACGCGCCCCGCTCTTTTGCGATTTCCAGCGCGCGGCGGACGGGAGCAGCATGTCCGGCGATGACGATTTGGCCGGGCGCGTTGAGATTCGCAGGGACCGCGAGCTGGCCGTCTTTGCTGACCTCTTCACAAATCTCATGTACTTGTTGAAGTTCCAGGCCGATCAGCGCCGCCATCGCGCCCTGCCCGGCCGGCACGGCTTCCTGCATCAGGCGTCCACGCTCGCGGACCGCGCGCACGGCGTCTGGAAATTCGATCGCGCCGGCAGCGACCAGCGCGCTGTATTCGCCGAGACTATGGCCCGCCGTAATTTCCGGCTCTCCGCCGATTTCTTTTCGATAGACCCGCAGCGCCGCGATCGAAGCGGTGACAATCGCGGGTTGAGTGTTCGGCCGTCAGACGAAGCTCGTCTTCAGGACCTTCGAAACAAAGTCTGGATAGCGGAAACCCGAGCGCATCGTCTGCTTCCCTGAAGGTATCGCGCGCGGCTGGGAAATTGTCTGCGAACTCCTTGCCCATCCCGACCCGTTGCGATCCCTGCCCGGGAAAAAGAAACGCCAGCTTCATCTATCGCCGGCGCCTCACGAATCGCTCTTGGGCCGGTCGGGCGAATGCGGTTCGGCCTCAGCCGGCGAATGCAACTCGCCCGACTTGTGCAATTTATCGCCGCCTGAAGCCGTGCCGTTGGTTGACACCGGCGTCGCGGCGGCGTCGCTAGTCTCGATCGGCGCTTCATTCTTCAACAAACCGCTGCCGCGCGGCCGCGAGTGCGTCGATTCGTAGTTGGCGCGTTCAATTTTTGGATCAACATGATGGTCCGCATGATGCTCCGCGCCATGCTCCGGCAGCGGTTCGGCCAGCGAGCCAGTACCGCTCGCAACGGGATGCGACTCGTCGCGGCGAGCAGCTTCGCCTTCCTTCTCGCGACGGTGCAACCGTCCCCGCATCTTGCCGAACAACGCGCGGATACCTTTGCCAGCAGGAGGCTTGATCGGACCGACGGGCTGAATCTTTCCAAGAATTTCCAGGATCTCGGCGTTCACGTGATGCACGAGTTGTTCGTTGGCCGCGGCGCGAATCGCATTGCGAATCGCCTTCGGATTCGACGAACCATGCGCGATGATCGAGACGCCGCTGACGCCGAGCAGCGGCGCGCCGCCGTATTCCGAAGGATCGAGGCGCTCGCGCATCGCGGTGAGATTTTTTCGCACCAGCAGATACGCCAGGCGGGAGCGCCAATTGCCGCCGAACACTCCGCGCAAACTGCCGAGCAGGAACGACGAGAATCCTTCCATCGTCTTGAGCGCGACGTTGCCGGTGAAGCCGTCGGTGACGACGACGTCCGCTTTCGCGCGGTTGATGTCGCGGCCCTCGACGTACCCGATGTAGTGCACGTAGGTCGGCATCTGCTCGAGCATCGCGGCCGCGGCGCGCGTGTTGTCGTTGCCCTTCGAACTTTCCTCGCCGTTGGAAAGAATCCCGACGCGCGGGCGTGAGACGTTGCGCACATGGCGCCAGTACACGCTTCCCATCACCGCGAATTGCACAAGGTTGAGCGGCTTCACATCGACGTTGGCGCCCGCGTCGATCAGCAAACTGAATCCTTCGCTGGTCGGCACCAACGACGCGATCGCCGGCCGATCGACGTAATTGAGATTGCCCAGGATCATCATCGACGCCGTCATCACCGCGCCCGAATTTCCGGCGCTGACAAAAGCGCTCGCGTCACCGCGCTTCACCAGATCGAGTCCGACGTGAATCGACGAGCGCGGTTTGGACAGAACCGACTCGAGCGGCGAGTCGTCCATCAGAACGACTTCGGGCGCGTGTTCGATGCGAATCGGCAGGTTGGCGGCGTCGTGGTCGGCGAGTTCATGCGCAAGGATCTCGCCGTCGCCGACCATCACGACCTCGATACCGAAGTCGCGAGCAGCCTGGACGGCGCCCTCAACGGTCGCCTTGGGGGCCAGATCACCCCCCATCGCGTCGAGCGCGATTTTCACAGCCGTACTACCGGTGCCTATTCCTTGATCTCGGCCAGCTGGCGGCCGCGGTAGGCGCCACAATGGCGGCAGATGCGATGCGGCATCACGGGCTCGCCGCACGACGTGCAGGTGCCGGGATTGACTGCGCGGAGCGCATCATGCGCGCGGCGCATATTTTTTTTCGAATGCGAACTTCGGCGTTTGGGTGCTTGCATGACGAATTACTTCCTAATGTTAAGGTTGAGCTTATCAGGAGCGCGGCAGTTTAAGCGACCGAATTGCGTCCAGCCGCGGATCGACGATTTCCACGCGGCAATCGCAGGTATTGCGATTCAGATTCAACCCGCAATGCGGGCACAGGCCGCGGCAATCCTCCTGGCATAGCGGACGTGTCGGCAACGCGAGCAGGACCTGCTCGCGAATGAGCGGGCTCAGATCCACCTCGTCGCCCTCATACAATGAGAATTCCAAATCCTCGGCGCGCAGAGTGTCGTCGTCGTATCCGATCGACTTGGGCGACAGCACGAAGCGAAACGGACGGTCGCCAGCCGCGTCGAAATCCTCGGCGCATCGCGCACACACCGCGCCGGTCCGCGTCTTCAGCTTGCCCTCGAAGAACAGCTCCGTGCCGGCGCGATAAAATGATACCGACACTTCGACCGGTCCTTCGAGGTGATACTCGCGGATCGGACCTTCGCCCAGGATGCGATTAATTTCCTGCTCAGGTTCGGCAAACGCCAAATTCTTGGCATCCGCCGTTATGTCCTCGATTCGGATTTTCACTTTTCACGCCCACATGACGCCTTGGACGGGGATCGGGGAGCGGAAATTATTACATTTCGCCCGCGATCTTCAAATACACCGGTTGGCGGAATCACGATTTACCTGTAGCGTCGGAAAGATTTTATCAACGAAGGTAAATTTCAGATGGCAACAGATCGTTTCACTTTTCCCGCGAATTTTCTTTGGGGCACCGCAACCGCAGCTCATCAAGTCGAGGGCAACAACGTCAACAGCGACTACTGGCTCCTCGAGCACACGCCCGGGTCGCCGTTCTTCGAGGCGTCGGGCGACGCGTGCGATCAATATCATCTGTACGCCGACGACATCGCGATGCTCGCGCGGCTCGGCTTCAACTCCTATCGCTTTTCGATCGAATGGGCGCGCGTCGAGCCCGAACGCGGCGAGTTCTCGCGCGCGGCGCTCGACCATTACCGCCGCGTGCTCGCATGCTGCCACGAACACAAGATTACACCTGTCGTGACGTTTCATCATTTCACCTCGCCGCGATGGGTCACCGGCGACGGCGGATGGGAAGACAAAAGAACCGCCGAGCTGTTCGCCCGATACTGCGAGCGCGCGGCTGCACATCTCGGCGATCTGATCGGCGTCGCATGCACGATCAACGAGGCCAACCTCGGCGCCTATCAGTACCTGGTCGGCACGCTGCCGCTGAAGCTCGACCCTTCGCGCTTGCCATGGCTCGCCGATGCGGCCCGTCGTATCGGCGCCGATCCAAATCGCTTCGCGCCATTCCTGATGTGCGATCAGATGAAGGCGCGCGACGTGATGCTCGAAGCGCATCGCCTTAGCACCGCGGCGCTGAAATCGTCGCGCGGCAAATATCCGGTCGGAATCTGCCTCGCGCTCGGCGACCTGCAAGCTATGCCCGGTGGAGAACAACGTCGCGATCATATCAAGGCCGAATGCCAGGACATTTTCTACGAAGCGGCGCGCGGCGACGATTTTATCGGAGTGCAGACCTACACCCGTAACCGTATCAGCGCCGACGGCACGCTCCCTCCGGAACCCGGCGTCGAGACCACGTTGATGGGTTACGAATTCTGGCCCGAAGCGCTCGAAGCCAACATCCGCCAGGCCAGCGCAATCGCCAAAGTGCCGATCATCGTCACCGAGAACGGAATCGGTACGGACAAGGATGATCGCCGTATCGAGTACGTCCGGCGCGCGCTCAACGGTGTCGCGCGATGCGTCCGCGACGGCATCGACGTCCGCGGTTACTTCTACTGGTCGCTGCTCGACAACTTCGAATGGAACTCCGGCTACCGCCCAACCTTCGGACTGGTAGCGGTGGATCGGTCAACTCAAGCGCGATCGATCAAGCCGAGCGCCGAGTGGCTAGGCAACATCGCCCGCGCCAACGCGATGGATTTAGTCGCTGACTGAACCGACTGAGCTCTCCGCGATTGTTCCCCTTCCCTCGAGGGAAGGGGTTAGGGGTTAGGTTCCTTCCGCCTCTTCCCCACCCCAACGCGCGGGCAATCGTTCGCGACTGCGCACACCTCGCACTGCGGCTTGCGCGCGATGCAAATCTGCCGGCCGTGCAGGATCAGGCGCATCGAGAATTGCGTCCAATCCTTCGGCGGCAGAATCTTCTGCATGTCGATCTCGATCTTTGTGGGATCCGTATTCTTCGTGAATCCGAGCCGATACGTCAGCCGGCGCACGTGCGTATCGACCACGAACGCCGGCTTGCCGAAGATATGCCCGAGAATCACGTTCGCGGTCTTGCGCCCCACTCCCGGAATTTTCACGAGCGCGTCCATCTCGGATGGAACCTCGCCGCCGTAGTCCTCGACGATCTTCCGCGCCGCGCCCATCAGCGATCGCGTTTTCTGCCGGAAGAATCCGGTCCTGACGATTAACTCTTCGACGTGTCGCGGATCCGCCGCCGCCATGGCGCGCGCGTCGGGATACTCTTTCGCAATAGTCGCGGCGTTACCTGATTGACGCCGTCATCGGTGGACTGTGCCGAAAGAATCGTCGCCGCCAGGCATTGCCACGGCGTTTCGAAATCAAGGCTGATGCGCGCCTCGGGATAGAGCTTCGCGAGCCCGCGCGAGACCCGGCTCGCGCGCTTCTTCAAATCCGCGATCGATTCGCGCGCCGCCATGATGTCAATGCTCACGCGACGACGCGCCGGCTCTGCTGCTCATGCTGAAGCTCGCGACTTCGGCCTCTCGCGCGCGCGATCCCATCCTAGTTCCGCCGCCATGATGCGCGCGACCGCCGGCGCCGCGGCTTCCGCTTCGACTGGCTACCGCCAGACAGCGACGTGCGCCGCACCAGAAAGTCGCCGACCGAATGCGCCATCTCGTTGCGAATCGCGTTGACGACCTCCGCTCCAATCGCGGGACAATCCTGCGCGACGCGGCTCGGCCAGCTCCGGCCGCTCGAGCCGCGATGCGCGCGACGATCGGCTGCTGCGGGTTCCGTAACGCGCCTTGAGAATTTCCGCCGATGCGGCCGGAATACTGCGCATCGAGATCGTCGCGCCGCCATCCGAGTCGTCGCCGTCTGCCGAGCGGACGCGCGCCGGGAAACGGAGTCGTGAGCGTCGGACAAACTCCCACGCTGCGCCCCATCTCCCTCATCACTCGATCGACCACCTTCTGCGCGATCTCGCGATGCGTCGTGAGCTTGCCCCCCGCGACCGTGAGCATCCCCGACGCGCTTTCGAAGATGGTTTCCTCGCGCGGCACCGCCGACGGCGATTTCTCATCTTCCCTGATCACCAGCGCGCGCAGGCCCGCGAAACTCGTCGCCACGTCGGCGCTCGTCAGTTTGATTTTCGGCAGGCCCTCGGCCAGCACCGCGATCAAATATTCGATGTCGCCATTTTCCGTCCTGACGCTCGCGGGATCGCCGGTAAAATCCGTGTCGGTCGTGCCGACCAGCACGTAACGGTCATGCGGCATCACGAACACGATTCGACCGCGATCGTCGGCCAGCACGATCGGTTCGTTCACCGGCAGAACGCGTCCGCGGAAACACCAGGTGCACGCCCTTGGTCAAGCGCACGCTCGGCTTCGACGGCGGGATCATCCATCCTGCGGATGTCGTCCACCCACGGGCCGGCCGCATTGACGAAATTTCTTCGCGCGAATTTCAGCCGACGTTGCCGTTGATCAGATCGCGCACGCTGCGCCGACACGATACTTTCCGTCGACTGACTTCGCGAAACTCTTCGACCGCGCGTATAGTTCGCGACCGCCGCGCCGTGCAAATCCCGCGTCGAGCACGTTCTCGAAAGTGACGCGCGCATCATCAGCCCACGCGTCGAAGTACATCGCCGCCGCCGGTGAGATCCTTCGCGGCTGAGCGCGGGCTCGGTCTCGCGCACCTCGGCCGCATTCAAGACTCGATGCCACTCCTTGACCACGGCATCCGCGCGAACATGTCGTACAGCGTCAGGCCCATCGTCCATCGTGAGACGACCGAATCCCCTGCCGCCGGTAAACCGGAAACAGAAATCGAATCGGATGCACCAGATGCGGCGCCGTCCGATGGCGCAAGCGTTCGCGCTCGCGCAGCGCTTGTAGACGAGTCTGAATTGCCACTGCGGCAGGTATCGGAAGCCGCCGTGAATCAACTTCGACGATCGCGACGAGGTGGCGCCCGCGAAATCACCGCGCTCGACCAACGCGACCTTCAGCCCGCGCATCGACGCATCACGCGCGACCGCGGCGCCATTGATGCCCGCGCCGATTACGCACGAGATCGAATTCCTCGTCGCGAAATCGCGCCAGGCTTTCCTTTCACGATTAAGAGTAGCGGCCAACGAATCCGACCGGTCAGTCTTCCGGATCCTCCTGGAACGAGTAGCGCTCCTCGGTCCAGGGATCGGCATGGTTGTGATAGCCGCGCACTTCCCAGAATCCGCGCCGGTCGATATCGGTGAACTCGATCGCGCGCACCCATTTTGCGCTCTTCCATGCGTAGAGCTTCGGCACGATCAGCCGCAGCGGACATCCGTGGTCAGGCTCGAGGTCGCGGCCGTCGTGGCGATGCGCGAGCATCACATCGTCGTCGAGAAATTCATTCAGCGGCAGATTGGTCGTGTAATCGCCGTCGCAATGGATCATCACGTGACGCGCCTCAGGACGTGAGCTTCACCAGCTTCATCAGATCGGCGACCCCGACGCCTTCCCACGCATTGTCGAGCCGCGACCAGGTCGTCACGCAATGAAAATCGGCGACCTCGCGCGACTGTGGCAGCGCGCGAAATTCTTCGTACGAAAATCGCAGCGGCTTCTCGACCAGGCCGACCACTTGAAATCCCAGGTTTGTCGGGACTGAAATGCGGCGTGGGGCCGTAAGTCAGCACGGGAAATTTGTCGGTGAGGATCTGTCCCGGCGGAACCCGCGCGGACATCCCGCGATGTGAGCGGCTTCGCCATGATGGGTGACTATTATCTGACGATGATCTGGCGCTAATTGGGTGCAGGGGTCACCCCTGCCCAAGGAGGTGCGGAACCCACGGGGGTTCGATCAAAGTGATTTACCCTTCCCTCCCCGCGCACATCGCGTTGACGATTGCGCGCCGTCACCTCGCCGGTGTTGGCCTTCCCGCCCACGTCGCGCGTCAGCGTCCTTGCCCGATCGCAGCACCGACGCTGTTGCCGCGCGGATCTGTCGCCGTCGCGCGCGATGCCCCAAGTAGTCGAGCATCATCGCCTCGGACAGGATCATCGCGATCGGATTGGCGACGCCTTTGCCCGCGATGTCCGGCGCGGTGCCGTGCACCGCTTCGAAAATCGCGCCCTTGCTCGCCGTAGTTCGCGCCCGGCACGACCCCCAATCCACCGACCAGCCCCGCGCACAAATCCGAAACGATGTCGCCGTAGAGATTTTCCAGCAGCAGCATGTCGAATGATTCCGGATGCGGTGACCAGCCGCATGCAGGCCGCATCGACGATTTGCTCCTGGTAGCGAATTTCCTTGATAGCCCGCGCGACACCGCGCGCGCGCACTTCAGAAACAGGCCGTCCGACAGCTTCATTATGTTGGCTTTATGAATCGCGGTGACCGATTTGCGCCGATGCGTCCGCGCATAGTCGAACGCGAACTTCGCGATTCGCCGCGACGCACGCGCCGTGATCACCTTGATACTCTCGACCACGCCGGGCGCGATTTCGTGCTCGATTCCCGAATACAGGTCCTCGGTATTCTCGCGCACGACGATCAGATCGACGTTTTTGAACGGCGTCTGCACGCCCGCGAAATTCATCGTCGGACGCATGTTGGCGTAGAGGTCGAACGTCGCGCCGCAGATACACGTTGATCGAGCGCCAGCCCTCCGCCACGCGCGTCTCGAGCGGCCCCTTCAGCGCGACTCCAGTGCGTTTGAGCGATTTGATCAGCGCGTCGGGCACCGGAGTCCCGAAGCGTCGAAACGCCTCATCCCCGCCGCCTGCCGATCCCATTCGATCGCGACTCCGGTCGCCTCGATCACCGCGAGCGCCGCGCTCACCACTTCCGGCCCGACCCCGTCGCCGGAATCAACGTGACCGCGCGACTTTGATGCGGCTTTGCGCTGTTGTCGGATTTTTTTCTCACGGTACTCGTGTAAGTGATCGGTCGGAGGCATTCAACCGCAAATAGAAAAGCGAAGCCCGGCAGGTCGTCGCGACCGCCGGGCTTCGCCACTCCAGTTTCGTTAGAGTCGAGCCGCGCGCGGTCGGCTCACCGCGTCATGCCTTACGGACAGGTCACGGTCAGATTAAAGTCTGCGGCCGCCGCCGTCCCTGCTGGAATGTCGGTATAGACTAAAACGCTATCGCCAGTGACTGCCTTCGTCGCTGAAGCAACGGTAATCTCGCCGCCGGTGGTGCCGACGATGCTAGCCACGGACGAGCAAGCGCTGACGTTCTTGCTGAACGTAACCTCGCACTCGCCGTCGGAGACAAAGGTTGCTGACACCGGGCCCGCGCTACTGCTGGAGTCCACCAGCGTACAGGTCGTGGCGGTCTCGTCCACCTGCGCGAAGTTGTTCTGTCCCTGCAGCGTGGCCACATCGCCTTGTAGCGTGGTGACATCACCTTGCAGGACGGTCACCGCACCTTGCAGCGCGGTTACCTCACTCATCAAGGTGGACACCTGGGTTTGGAGCGTCGCGATCAAGGCCTCATCCGCCTCCACACGATCCTCCAATGCCTGGAAGCCCACCCGACTGCGACTCTCCACCACCCCCACCACCGCCGCCTCCTCCGCCGTTGCCGTTCCCTTTGCCGGGATGTGCCCAAGCCGGCGACGTGAGCGCGGCAGCGAGCAGGATGCTGCCAATGATACTGATGCTGCGCTTCATAGACTTTCCTCCTAGTACTACTGAGCGTTAGCGATATGTAGCTAAATCGTAGTGAAAAAGGCCTTTCCAGCCAAATTTTTAGAATAGGCTAAATCAATCTATGTGACGCTTGATCGTGCTCTGACTGACTGCTTTCTTAACTGGCCGGTATTCGCCAAACTGCCCACCTCTATTCAGTAATTCACCAGCCCGATGAAGATATCGCTGACGTTGGTCCCGCTCGGTCCCGTGACGAACAGTCCGCCCGACGCTTTGAAAAAGTTGTATGCGTCGTTGCGCGTCAATGCGGTCGCGGCGCTCACTCCTGCGCGCTCGCCATCCTCGACCGTCTCCGGCGAAGCGAATGCGCCCGCGGCGTCGGTCGGCCCGTCGATTCCGTCGGTGCCCGCGACAAGTCCAGCGATTCGGCGCCCACTCCCGATTTGCGACAGCTGAATTCCCATCGCGAGTGCGCATTGCTGCGCGCGTCCGCCCTTCCCGGTCTCCGCTCACCGTCACCACCGGCTCACCGCCTGCCACAACGCACACCCGCTCCTCTTTGATCTCGGACATGTACTCGGCCAGCGCGCGACCGGCGTCATTAGCCTCGCCATGCAGCGGCTTGCCTCGACGGACCTGATATCCCAATGCGGCCGCAGCGCGCTCGGCGCCTTCCAGCGCAAGGTCATTGTCGCCAATGATCACGTTGGTCACGCGCTCGAGGATCGGATCTCCGACCTTTACTGTCGCGCCTACTTCGCCCGCCACCGCTCGCTCGAGATACGCCCGCACCGCCTCCGGCGCGCGTCCCCATACACCACGCCGCTTCAGCACCGCGACCGCATCGCCGACGCTGCTCCAGTCGCCCGCAGTCAGCCCCGATCCGATCGTCGCCAAATCGTTGCCAGGCACGTCTGACAGAATCAGGCCGAGCACGCGCGCGCCGCCGCAATGGCGCAACAGTCGCCCGCCTTTCACCGCCGACAGATGGCGCCGCACAATATTAAGCTCGCGAATCGACGCACCGGCCTTGAGCAGCGCCTGATTGATCGCAATCTTGTCCGCAAGCGTCAGCCCTTCCGCCGGCATCGTGAACATCGCCGACGCGCCGCCGCTAATCGCAACGATCACCAGGTCGTCCGCGATTCGCGCGATGGAGCAGCTCGCACCCGAGCCGCGCAGCCTCCTCCGACGACTCGTCAGGCACCGGATGACTCGCTCTTTTTCAGGATTAAGGCCGGCTCCGTTGTCGCCGCGGATCCTGGCGGTATCACCGCCATCCCATTGACCAGCTTGTCGCCGACTCGCCGCTCGATCTCGTTCGCCATCGCAAGCGCCGCCTTACCAACCGCCAGCAGAATGATTCGCGATGCTCCGGCGATCAATTCCGGAACCTGCTCCGCGCCTGGACAATCACCGTCCATCGCGCGGCCGACCAGTCGCTCCGGATCGACCGCCGCAACCGCCGCTCGATAAATCTTTTCAAGGTCCGCCCGCGCCTGTAGCTGTTCTGTCATTGGTCATCCCGACCCAGCGAGCAATTGCGAGCGGCGGGAACAGGCACCCGCGGCAGCTTCGCGCTTTTGTGTCACCCTGACGACCCGAGCAACGCGACGGGAGGAATGGACCTCGGACAGCTTCGCGCACGCGAAGCCGGTTCCGGTCTCTGAAAATCGCGCAGCGCTCCTTTTCAGAGGCCATCGCGAACAATTCACCGCTTCAGCGTGCGAATCTTCCCCGACGCTTCCGCCACCAGCGCCACGTCCGCCATCGCGACAAACAACCCGGTACCGACGACGCCCGGAATCGCGAGCAACTCGCGATCCATCCGCGCCGGACTCGCAATCTTCTTTACCGCACAGTCGAGAATCAGGTTGCCATTATCAGTGATGAACTCCTTGCCCGCGCTCTCGCGAACCCGCGGCTTCATCCCCATCGCTTTGATCTTCGCGCTGACAAGCGGCAGCCCGAACGGCACCACTTCGACCGGAATACTCCCGCGATCGCCCAGCCGCTTCACAATCTTCTCGTAACCGACCAGCACGACGAACCGCCGCGACGATGCCGCCACGATTTTTTCGCGCACCAGCGCGCCGCCGTATCCTTTAATCAGGTTGAGCCGCGAATCGACCTCGTCAGCCCCATCGAAATCAGTGTCGATCTTCCCCGCCTCAGCCAGCGTGACGATCGGAATCCCCACCGACCGCGCCAACTCCTCAGCCGGAGTGGAAGTAGGCACCCCGCGCACATCGATCCCGCTGGCTCCCAGAGCCCGAATGAACGCACTAGCCGCCCGCCCAGTCCCCAGCCCAATCGTATGCCCCGGCTTAACAAACCGAAGCGCATACTCCCCCAGCGCCTCCAGCGATGAGTCGTCAGCAGACATCAGCATTCTTTTTCAATGAAAAAAGCGAAACTCGCGACGCCATTACGGCTTGCCGTTGCGCAGTAATTGCATGAATTCCTGGCGCGTCTCGGTGTTGGTGCGAAATACACCCAGCATCGCCGACGTCGTGACGAAGGAATTCTGCTTCTCGACTCCGCGCATCCGCATGCACAAATGCTCGGCCTCGAGCACCACCGCGACGCCGAGCGGATCGATCTCCGACATCAGCGTCTGCGCGATTTGCGTCGTCAGCCGCTCCTGCACCTGCAGCCGTCGCGCATAGATCTCGACCATCCGCGCCAGTTTCGAAATTCCGACGATTTTCCGATTCGGCAGGTACGCGACGTGCGCCTTGCCCATGAACGGCAGCAGGTGATGCTCGCACAGCGAATAAAAATCCAGATCCTTGCACAGGATCATTTCCTGGTAATCCTGCTCGGAGAACAGCGCGCCGTTGATCGCTTCCTTCGGATCCTTGGCGTAGCCGCTGGTCAGGAACTCATAAGCCTTGGCGACGCGCGCCGGCGTGCGCTCGAGGCCCTCACGGTCTGGATCTTCGCCGATATGCCGCAGGATTACGCGGACGGCGTCCTCGACCTTGGCGGTGCCCGACGCGCCATTTTTGTCGGCGCCGGCTTTCGCTCGCGAACCATTTGCCTGGGTACGGTTCATTTTGCGATCTCCTTGCGCCACCGACTGAACTCAAGCGCCAGCTCGATTGCGAGTGACGGGCCGCCGCCGCTCATGATGATGAACCCACTGGCGTCGCGAGCCAACGACTTCATCAGCGCCAGGTTCTCGCGGATCGACATCGCGCGCACTTCTTCTTCGCTCATCCCGGCGAATCTGTCCAGATGGCTGCGCGCGCCGCTCAGGTCCTTGACGCGGTCGATCAGGTAATTCGCCATCGCCTCGCGCTTGACCGGCAGGATTCCGAGCATCGTCAGGATTCCGAGGCTGCTGGCTTTGGCGACAAAGCGACGCCCGGACTCGGCGTCGAAAATCGGCTGCGTGATCACGAAGCGCGCACCCGCGGCGGCTTTGCGCTCGAGCAGCTCGAACTCGCGCTCGATATTCTTGCGATTTGGATTCGCAACCGACCCCGCGACGATCGACGGAAGAGTCTTGAGGAGCTGTTTGCCCTCGCCGGTGTCGCCGCGATTCAGCGCGCCGACGATCGCAAGCAATCCGTACGCGTCGATATCATGCGATACGATTACGTTGCCGTCGGCGCCGGGTGGAATCTTATCGCCGTTAAGTGCGACCACCGCGTCGATTCCAATCGCGGCCGCGCCCAGCAAATCGGATTTCAGCGCGAAGCGGTTGCGGTCGCGGCACGACATGTTCAGCACCACCGGAATTTTCAAGCGCTCTTTGATCGCAGCGCCAAAAACCAGCGACGACATTTTAACTTTGCCGAGCGCATTGTCAGTCAGATTGATCGCATCAACGTGGCCCGCCAGCTCGCCAAGCCGCTCGAGCAGCGGCTGTGGATTTATTCCGCGCGGCGGCGACACTTCGAGCCACAACGCAGGCGCGGCGGCATTCAGGCTGTCGAGGATTGAGGGCAACGGATTTCTCCGCGGATTGCGCGAATCAGTCTGCGATCATCACGCCTGGCGGCGTTCGGTCGCTTTGACCTTCTGATATTTGCGGTAGTCGTATCCGGTCGCCATCGCCATCAGCAGCGGCTCCATCCCGCCCTCGCGCTCGCGGCGCAGCACGCGCAGGCGATCGAAAAACTCGCGGAAGTCCTTGTCCACGCGAAGCTTGCCGTCGATCGGCGCCAGGAAAAAATCATGCAAGCGGGTGACGGTGAAGCGCAGCGAGGAAAATCGCAGCTCGTTGGGAAACGCGTCCCATTCCGCCAGCGACAGCGTCCGCACCGCCTCGTATCCCGACAGCAAATAGCGGAAGCGGTCGAGCGAGTAGGCGCCGTCGACGAAGCACAACGCGTTGACCGCGGTCGCGATGTCGAAAATAAATTTGCCGCGGCAAGCCGCGTCGAAATCGAGCATCGCGGTCATCTTCTCGCCGCGAAACAGCAGGTTGTCCGAAAAAATATCGCCGTGGATCACGCCCTTGGGCAGCTTGCCCTCGAGGTATCGCGTCAGGTACTCGACCTCGTCATCGAGCGTGCGGCAGATTTTGCGAAAGTAGTTGGGCAGCCGGTTGCGCACGGTCAGGTACAGGTCGGCGATTCGCTCGAAACTGAAGCGGTTGTCGATTCCCTTTTTGTAAGCCTTGCCGATCACGTGCAGGTCGCCGAGCGCGTGGCCAATCGTTTCGAGCTGGCTCGGCTTCATCCGCGCGGGCGCGATCACCTTGCCTTCCTGGTACTTGAACAGCGACACGCAGCGATTGTTGAAGTTGCGATAGTAGCGGCCCATCCGATCCTGCATCGGATGCGGGCACGGGAACGCGTGTTTGCGCAGGAACGACAGCAAATCGATCTCGCGCTTCAGCTCGTTTTCGCCCTTGACCTCGTCCACCCGCAGCAGGAATTTGCCCTTGGCGGCCTCGAGCACGTAGTTGGTGTTGACCGATCCTTCGGGAATTCCGGTCGCACCGCTCACGCGGCCAAGGCCGTAGTCGTCCGCCAACTCTTTGAGGAACGGTTTGCTTAGCTCGGTGTAAACGGCCATAGGGACGCGGGCGCGATAAATGAGGACTGTCAGCCCGCCAAGTCTAAGGGGTGGCTGGCACCTCGTCAACTAGGGGCGACGAAACCCTTGTAAAATGGGGGTTTCGTGTTTTTCAGCAAATCCTTGCGTGCGCCGCGGAGGGGTGTCCAGGTTGCTACAAACGTCGCGCGCGACTAAATCAATCGCATGCCTACATCCAAAAAAATCGCCGCGAAAATTACGAAGAAGCCCGCAACCGTCGACGCCGAAAAGCGCCAGCGCTGCGCTCGAAGGAAAGAAGGCGCCGGCCTTCGAGCTGTTCGACGCCGACGGAAAATCCGTCGCGCTCAAAGATCTCATCGGCGCGAACAACCTCGTGCTCTACTTCTATCCAAAGGACATGACGCCCGGATGCACGATCGAGGCGTGCAGCTTTCGCGACAATATCGGGCCAATCAAAAAGCTCGGCGCGAAAGTCGTCGGCGTCAGCGGCGACTCGACCGACTCGCACGGCAAGTTCATCGCGAAGCACGACCTCAACTTCCCGCTGCTCGCCGATCCCGGCAACAAGGTCTGCAAGCTCTACGGCGTATATAAGATGAAGTCGCTGTACGGGCGCGAGTTCATGGGTATCGAGCGCACCACGTTCGTGATCGACAAAGCGGGCGTCGTGCGGAGGGTGTTCCCGAAGGTCAAGGTGAACGGGCATACCGAAGAAGTGATTGAGGCGCTGAAGGCGCTCGCTTGATTTTCAAAAAACGACGCGCCGGCATTCGGCCGGCGCGTCGTTTACCTATCTAGCGATCTGAGTTCTGACTACGGCTCACTACCGACGGACACAGGCACGAACGGGCAGTTGTGCTCGCCCGGCACCGGGGCCGGCGCCGTTCCGATGACGGCGTTGAGCGACGGCGATTTGTTGAAGTCGAAAATGTCGTAAAGCGGATCTGCGTTCTGATCGCGAAGCGTCAGCGAGTCATGCTCGCCAACCGCTTTTCCCTTGGCGTTGCCGTGGCCATTGGCCAGGAAGCGCTGCTCGATGAACGCAAGCATCGAAGTATGATCGCCAACTGTGTGCGAGACGTAGTGCGGCTTCGCAAACGGGGAGATCACGATGAACGGCACGCGGAATCCGAGCTGATTGAAGTTCGCACATATCGCGGGATATGGCGCGGTCTCCTCGGTGAAGGTGGAGCATATAGCCGCGACGTCGCTTTCGCTGAACTCGCACTGAGCGCCTCCGCCAGGCAGCAGGCTCGCCGGCGGATTGGAGAGGTCTTCGCACAGGCCTGGATCGATGCCATCGGGATTGAGCGCTCCACCCTGCGGGGCGGCTGGCGGCGCCACGTGATCGTAGAATCCGCCGTGCTCGTCGTAGGTCAGGAAGATGACCGTGTCTTTCCAGTTAGGTCCGTTTCGGACGGCGTTGATTACCTGCGAGGTGACGTATTGGCCGGCGCGGATATCGAACGGCGGATGCTCGTCGGTCTCGTAGATGGTGCCATTTATGTTTTGATCGGGAGCAAACGAGGGATCGACGAACGATACCTGAAGGCAAAGTACCTGCCGCAGCGGCAGCCGTGAAACTCTGGCCGCCGAAGGGGCTGGCGCCAAACACCGAGCGGGCATGCGCCACAAGGAATGGAACGTGGTTGCCGCGGAAAGATCACCGAGGTCGGCAGATCCGCGAAGTAGTTGAACCAGGTGACGTTGCTCGCATCGAGCAGATCGAAGATCGACCCGGTGATCGGCTGGTAGCCGATGCTGGTGTTCAGCGGCGACGGGTTCGCGGGGTCGATACCCGGAGGAAAGATCTCGTTGGTCGTCACGTGACCAAAAGAGGTCGCCGCCATTTCGTACGAACGGTTCGGGAAGGTCGGGCCGACGACGGAGCAGAAGTAGCGATCGTCGATCGCGAAGGTCTGCGCCAGCTGGTAGTAGAACGACAGATCGTCCTGATTGTAGTAGCCCATCGTGTCGTCGTCAGTCGGCGACTCGGTCCCATCGATCTGCTCAGTCGCGTCGTTGACTAGCACGAACCCGTCGTTGAGCGTCGACAGAAGGGCGTTGGCCGGATCCGAAAAGTTGGCCTCGCCATGAGCGCCCTGCCAATTGTGCTGCAGGTCGGGGCCTGGACAGTAGTTCGCGTCGTGGAACGAAGTTACGATGCTGCCGTCATCGTCGATGTTCGAGTTGCTGCAGTTCAGATTGCCCGACATGTCGAACGATGCACGTGAGACCGTCGACGCAACTGTGGTCGTTGTTCTTACAGGCGCCGCCGTGGTACGGGCTGCCGGGCGCGTACGGCAACACACCGAGGTAATTATCGAACGAATGGTTCTCCTGCATGATGATGATTACGTGATTGACCTTGTTGACGTTGCCTTCGCGCGCGGGCTGTCGCGACCGACAATCCGAGCGCCGCGATCGAAATGAGCAAACTCGCCGCTACGATACCTCTTGCGTCTCATCGTTTCCTCCTCGATTCGACGGGGTGATTGCTTTTGGACTGCGCTGCCCCCGACGCATCGCAGTCATGCACAAACGAGGTTGTGCGAATCGTGATAAGAATGCCCATCTGTGCTGAAACGCAAGGCAAAATCGTGCGAACGCGCAATGACCACGCGTTTAGGCGAGCCTAAGTGATTCAATGCGAGTCGGATTCAGTATTTGCGAGGGCTCAGGATGCCTCAGGAAGCGGCAGCACTGGTCGTTCCGAGCAGATTGTTCGCGCAGGAACGCACGGAGTTCGGGCTCGACGCGCTTGCCGAGATCGTGCGAAGCCTGCGGGAAGTAAAAGGTCTCGACCTTCGCGCCACGCGCCCGCAACGCGTCGGCGAGCTTGACTGCCTGCCGCACCGGCATCCGATTGTCCTGCTCGCCGTGCATGATCAGCACGCTGCATTCGAGCTTCGGCGGCAGATGCGCGATCACGCTGCGCTCCTTCAGGATGCGCTTGCTCGGCCATACTTCGCGCAGGATCGACAGCTTGGTTCGCAACGGCGCTTCAGGCCACAGCGCCAGCGGATCGTAGCATCCCGACTCGAGGATCAACGCGCGCGGACGCGAGTCGTAGTCCATCAGCAATCCCGCCGCGACTGCACCATGCCCAAGTCCCCATACTGCGAGCCGCGACGAATCGACGTCGGTGCGTCCCGCCAGCATGTCCAGCGCCTTGCGCGAGGCCAACACCGACGGCTGTCCCACGAAGCGGCTAGGTCCCGACGAATTGCCGTAGCCGGGAATACTCACGCACGCGACCTGGATTCCCATCGCGGCGATTCCCTGGCTCATCTTCACGCATTGATCGACGTTGCCCTCGCCGCCATTGAGCACCAGCAGCCCGGGCCGCTTGCCCAGCTCGGCGCTGCGCGTCAGGTATCCTTCTATATGGTAATTCTTGGGCCCCTGCGCGACGTCGAAATTGAATTGATCGACATTTTTGTAATTCGACGCGATTGACTTGCCGGGAATCCGGCAGGCGGCAATCGACATCGCGATCACAATCGCCGCGCAATAAAAGAAGCCCGTGAGTGTGGTCGATCTTCGTATCGCGAGAGGATGCATCGATAACGAGGAACCAGGAGCAGAACTTGGCCGATTGTCAGACATCGCTCCGTAGCCTACACGTCCTGTCTATAATTAAAAACCGTCTGGAGATTCAGGACAAGCCACAAAATGGCAGGCGCATTGAATCGAATCCAAGTTTCGCCGATACTTCTTGATTCCATAAGCGTTTCTACACGCGGTAACGGCAATGGCAACGCAGCCAGAAAAAACTAGCTCAGCATCGGCGGCAATTGATTTCGACAAGAACGGCGGCGTCGTCGCCGCGATCGCCGTCGATCATTTGAACCATCGCGTGCTGACCGTCGCCTATATGAACCGCGAGGCCTTCGACGAAACGGTCGCGACTGGACGCGCGTGCTACTACTCGCGCTCGCGCAAAAAGCTGTGGCGCAAGGGCGAGGAGTCGGGAAATTTTCAAATCGTGCACGAGATTCGCATCGACTGCGACGCCGACGCGGTCGTAGTCGCCGTCGAACAGCGAGGCGACGGAGCCGCATGCCATGAAGGCTACGAGTCGTGCTTTTTCCGCAAGCTCGACAATGGCGCCTGGAAAATCGTCGATCAGCGCAAAGTCGATCCAGCCAAGTACGGCCCCAACTACGGCCATCAGTCGAAAAAGTCGGCCGGTTGATCTGCGATGGCTGAGCAAATTCTAAAATTCGGCATTCCGAAAGGAAGCCTCGAGGAGCAGACGCTCGAGCTGATGCGCAAATCCGGCTGGCGCATCACGGTCGGCTCGCGCTCGTACATCCCGACCACCGACGACCCGACGCTGAGCTGCCGCATCCTGCGCCCGCAGGAGATGCCGCGCTATATCGCCGACGGCTCGCTCGACGCGGGCATCACGGGCAGCGACTGGATTGTCGAGAACAACGTGACGCTGCACCAGGTCGAGAGTTTCATCTACGCCAAGGCGACGCTGACGCCCTCGCGATGGGTGTTATGCGTCCGCAACGACTCCCCGGTCAAGCGGCTCGAGGATTTGCAGGGCAAGCGAATCGCAACCGAGCTCGTGCAGTTCGTCAAGCGAATTCTCGCCGAGCGCAAGGTGAAAGCGGAAGTCGAATTTTCATGGGGCGCGACCGAGGCCAAGGTCGCCGAGGGAATTATCGACGCCGCGATCGACGTGACCGAGACCGGCTCGTCGCTCCGCGCCAACGGCTTGCGCATCGTCGAGGAATTGCTCGTCTCGAATCCGGTGCTGGTCGCGAACCCGACGGCATGGGCCGATCCATGGAAGCAGGCGAAGATTCGCCAGCTCGGCATCCTGATTCGCGGCGCACTGGACGCGGAGAATCGGGTCTTCATCAAGTTGAACGTCGCCAAAGAACACCTCGAAAAAGTGATCGCACTCCTGCCGTCGATCACGGCGCCGACTATCTCGCATCTCTACCCCTCGAAGGCGCTGAAGGGCGTCGAATGGCTGGCGGTGGAGACGGTGATTGCAGAGCAAACAGTGCGCGAGCTGTTCCCGAAGCTGCTCGAGGCCGGCGCCGTTGGAATCGTCGAGTTCCCGCTGAACAAGATTATTGGGTAGCCATCTCTCAGCTGCAAGATTATCTTCCGCACCTCGTTAGCGAAAATGAACCCCGCTCTACGTGTTCTGCTTCGCGCGATTGTGATGGCCGCCGTGTTCTTCGTGATCCCATGGCAACTCGCCGTCATCCCGGCCTTCGGTTTTTCGTACGATACGGAGCTATCTTCCGCCACAACAAACGCGGATCCAGGACCGCCGGAGATGGCCGCGGCGAACGCGATGCCGACCGAGGTTCCGAACGGCGAGGCGCCGATCGCTACAAGTGGTTGGCGAGAATTCTACGACCCTGCTGTCGGGCTGTCGTTTCGATACCCGACGTCGCTGCGAGTACGCGTGAAAGAACCTCAAGAATTCGGAAGTCCGCTCATCACGGATGAAGACCTCCGCAATCCGACGACAGGCCTGGCTCAAGTAGTCGATCTGATCGGTGACACTCCGGTCAATACCGGCACGATCGTGTTGAGTTTTCTCCTCTTTCGTGAGACCACGACTCCAGAAACGGCGGCCGGGAAGATCAAGAAGGCGTTTGAATTTCAGTCTCGTCTCCACGAGGCTGAAATAAAGAATGCACCAGAGTCAGGACGCCCCGTTTGCTCGTCGCTCAGTACCATGCGCCTCGACGGGCATGAGGCTCTGCTGCGGATCGACTGTGGCCGTGCGGCGTGGCATTGGCAGATAATCATAATGCAGCCACGTCCTTGCTTGATTTCCACGGGCCTAATGGGAAATGACTACGTGGAATCTGTTCCGCCGCCACACGACGGAATGTTCCCGCTGCTTTCGATCATTCGGACAGTTCATATTGATGCTCACGCAATGAGTTCCTCCGCAATCCACCCCTAGAACACCGGGACTAGCGCCCGCGCGCGATCGTCCTCCACTGTTGTGGTTCGACGAGTCAGCGGATGTGCGATGTCGGCGTTGCACCTCACCCGGACTCTTCGACCAGTTCCGCGCTGCTGCCGTCGATCACCGCACCGACAATCTCACATCTCTACCCGTCGAAGGCGCTCAATGGCGTCGAATGGCTGGCGGTGGAGACGGTGATCGCCGAGCAAACAGTTCGCGAACTCTTCCCGAAGCTGCTCGAAGCCGGTGCGGTAGGCATCGTCGAGTTCCCGCTGAACAAAATTATCGGCTGATCTTTGTGTCATTCTGAGCGGAGGCCGCCGTAGCGAAGAATCTCGACGGGCGTTCTTACGTCCGGCGCCTGCGGGCAGACGCGCTAACGCGCGAGATCCTTCGCTGCGCTCAGGATGACGGAGGGCGGGCGCGCGGTTTCCTTCGGCACATGTTTGTGGCACAACAGGATCACTCACCACGGAGGTCGGCATCATGGGTTTGCCCAACGGAGTCCATCACCTCGCTATCTGCACCAAGGACATCAAGAAGCAGATCGAATACTTCTCGCAAGTCGTCGGGATGGAGCTGGTCGCGCTCTACTGGATGCATGGCGTCGACAACACCTTCCACGGCTTCATGAAGATGAGCGACAGCTCGTCGATCGCGTTCGTGCAGCATCCCGAGATCGCGAAGATTCAGCCGATCAAGGGCGTCTCGCACGCCGGGCACACCACCCAGAATGTCGCGCCGGGCGCGATGCAGCATCTGGCGCTCAACGTCGATAGCTACGCCGACCTGCTCGCGATTCGCGATCGCGTCCGCTCGCATGGGCATTGGGTGATGGGCCCGCTCGACCACGGTTTCTGCAAATCGATCTACCTCGCCGCGCCCGAGGGAATCATGCTCGAATTCTCGACCTCCGACGGCGGCTCGATCGACGCGGAAGCGTGGATCGATCCCGAAGTGCAAGCGCTGGCGGGAATCAATGCGGAGGAAGTCGAGCGCTACAAGCATCCGGCGTCGTTCGAATCGAAGGGCGGCACGGTTGCGCAGCCGAAGCCCGACCCGTCGAAGCCGCTGATGGATTATCCTGCCGACGATCGCATCTGGACGATGAGCGACGAGGAAGTGACGCGCCGCATGAGCAACACGACGCCGCCAGTGCAAAAGAAATCCAAAGCAGCGTAGTGCTACGGATAGCGTCGATGAAGACGCTCCGCACTGAGACGCGCAACGGCGTCGGTATCATCACGCTCACGCGCGCCGACGAGTACAACACGATCACGCCTGACCTGCGCGACGAGCTCGCCGACGCGATCGACCACGCCGACGCTGATCACGACGTCCACGTGATCCTGCTGCGCGCCGAGGGTCCCGCGTTCTGCGCCGGCTATGCACTCGCGGGATCCACCCGCGCGCAAGCCGGTGAAACTTCGCGCAAACGCGTGTGGGACTCCGTCGCCGACTACGGGATGATCTCGCAATACGTCAACGTGTACATGAAGCTCTGGTACGCGCGAAAACCGACCATCGCGGCCGTCCACGGATGGTGTATCGGGGGCGGCACCGACATGGTGCTGTGCGCCGATTTGATAATCGCGGGCGAGTCCGCGTCGTTCGGCTATCCGCCGTCGCGCGTGTGGGGCACGCCGACCACCGCGATGTGGGTCTATCGGATGGGCCTCGAACGCGCCAAGCGCTACCTGCTGACCGGCGACGAAATCCCCGCGCCGGAGGCCGCGCGCATCGGACTCATCCTCGAAGCGGTGCCCGACGACCAACTCGACGCGCGCGCGACCGCACTCGCCGAGCGGATGGCGCAAGTTCCCGCGAATCAACTCGAGATGCTCAAGCTGCTGTGCAATCACACCGCCGAGAATATGGGGCTGGCCACGTCGCGGCTGGTCGGCTCGCTGTTCGACGGAATCGCACGGCATACGCAGGAAGGCCTCGATTTCGTCGCACGCGCGCAAGCCGCAGGTTTCCGTCAAGCAGTCCGCGAGCGCGATGATCCATTCGGCGACTACGGCTCAGGCCCGCGCTCGAAAAATCGCGCGGGGAAGAAAGTCAGCAAGAAGAAAACTTAATCAAATGTGAAACCCGCGGTGGGTTTCACGCTTCCTTCGGCAGGGGTGACCCCTGCACCCAGTGATAAGAAATCGCAAAATGACGAGGACGCCCTTTTTCTCTCACATAAAATTTTGTTCCCCTTCCCGCTCGGGAAGGGGTTAGGGGTTAGGTTGCCGGGAATCGATAGCCGTATGATGATGCTACTCGATGACCACCACTGACATTACTTTCCCCTCCCACGACGGACGCCCGATGCGCGCTGCTTATGCCGCTCCTTCCGATTCGCAAAAGCGTCCCGGCGTTATCGTTATCCACGAAATTTTCGGGCTCAATGACGACATCCGGCGAATCACCGGGATGGTTGCCGACCTCGGCTACGCTGCGCTCGCGCCCGACCTTTACGATCGCGACGGCAGCGCCTCATCTGTATCGCGCGCACGCTGATGACGCTGAATCGTGGCGATGGCGACGCGTTCAAGGACCTCGACGCTGCGCGCAAATTCCTACAGCAGCAACCGGGCGTCGATTCGACGCGTATCGGCGTCATCGGGTTTTGCATGGGCGGAGGATTCGCGCTGATGTTCGCAGCGCGCGCTCCAATCGGCGTCGCCGCGACGTTCTATGGCGACGTGCCCAAGACCACCGATCAGTTGCGCGGCGTGTGCCCGGTGCTCGGCGGCTACGGCGGCCAGGACCGTTTATTCGTTGCGCAGGGGCGCCGGCTCGAGACGCTGCTCACCGAGATGGGCGTCGATCACGATGTGAAAATCTACGACGATGCCGGCCACAGCTTCATGAGCCGCAACAGCGGATTCCTGCCATGGATAGGAAAAATCGGCCCGATGAAGGCCGCTTACAATCCCGAGGCTGCCGAAGACAGTTGGAAGCGAATCGAAGCGTTCTTCGGCCGCCACCTCGGGCATTGAGGGACGTGCTACTTGCTCAAACCAACGGCCAGGCGGGATTTCGCGATTCGCTCGCGTGAGGCCACCAGCGCTTCGACGTTCTTCGCGCCGCGATAGCCCATCTGATCGGCCAGATACTCGGCCAGCTTGCGCTCCGAGATATTCGGCTTCTGCTTGCGTTTGTCTTCGGCCAGCTCGGCGAGCGTGGTCCGCAGCGTATCCTCGGAGTCCCTGAGCGTCTCAAAGATCGGAGAAGGAATCACAGAATTTATCGGCATGCCATCACCTATGCTGCTAATCGTAGCATAACGCGTGAAATCTTGCGCATGCCGTAAGTCAAATGAAAGCAGCGAGAATTCGTGAAACTTTCTGTTCTCCAAGCAACATTTTGGTACGGATGAGCTTGTCGCGGCCGGCCGAAGGTGAATTGACGCGCCTACTCTTTCCAAGCATCCTGCGTTGGACCATCAACCGATGCCGCGATTCAGCCGCCGCCAGTTCCTGCCGCTCACTCAGTTGGGAGCAATATGCCTGGCAATGACATTCCTCTGCGCGTGCGGTAACGGTGGCAATTCCGCAACGTCGGAGAACGCTGGCGCTTGCGCTCCGCTGCCGCCGGCTGCCAATTCAGATTTCCTGGTTCATCTGACTCCCTTCATGAACCATCTCTGCTACCAGAAACAGAACTGGCAGCATGACGCGCAGGTCCGCACCAGCGACGGCGTTCATCCATACGTCAGGGTCTGGTACTCGCCGTCGCTGTTCGACTGGATCACCGTCAAAAACCGCACGGGACCGGTGCCCGACGGCGCGATGGTCATCAAGGAGCAGTTTCACAGCCCGACCGATCCGTTGTTCGAATGGACCGTGATGGTCAAAGACTCGAACCTGTCGTGGGACGGATGGTACTGGGCCGATCTCGTGAGTCCGACTCCGCGGAATCCGAACGCGACTCCGACGCCGGCGCCGGGCGGCGGATGTGCCGAGCCGCAGGTCTTTTTCAACGGCGCCGGATTGTACTGCCTGAATTGCCATGCGTCGGCGATCGCCAATTCGGGAACCTACTCGAGCACCGCGTACCTGAACCCGCCGAGTGCCGGCGCCGCCGGTCGCTCGCGGATGCGTCCGCGATGATCGAGGACATGCACAATGTTTCGTCGCGGCCTTCAGCGGAGATGTCCGAGGCCGAGCAAGCGCCGATGTTCGTCAATCGCGTACCGAATTCGGTCTTCAGCAATCTCAGATCTTTGCCGTCGTGCGTCGCCGCCTTGCATGGTCTCGCAAGCATTCGATCACGTGGTTCCGGCCGCGAGAGTCGACAGGTGGCCCCGAGGAATTTCTCACCTCCGATCAATGCGCGAATTGTCACGACGCGACCGGCACGCTCGCCGGCTTCATCCCCAACATGATCTTTGGCGGGCAGAGTCCGACGCCGGCGAACCTCTCTCAGTTCGGCGAATGGCGTTACTCGATGATGGGCCTGGCGGGACGCGACCCGATCTTCTTCGCGCAGCTCGACACCGAATCAACGCTGCACGGACATCTGGCCGGTCATGCTGACGGCGCAGCTTTCGTTCAGGATTTTTGTCTTCGATGCCACGGTGTGATGGGCCAGCGTCAATTTCATATCGACAATGGCAACGGGCCGAATACTTTGCTTACGCGAGCCGTGTTGCAGGATCCGAAATCGAAATACGGCGCACTCGCGCGCGACGGCGTCTCATGCGCGGTCTGCCATCACATGACCGATGATAAACTTGCCGACCCGTCTACCGACACCGGCCTCTTCAAGGTTGGCCCCGCGAGCGAAGTTTACGGACCGTTCCCTTCCGACACTGATTCCACCGGCGCCAAGACCGGCGACAGCGTTATCCCGCTTCCGATGCAGAACGCCGATGGGCATCACGCCGATGGAAGGTTCCCAGGTTCAGAATGCCAGCCTGTGCGCGTCGTGCCACACGATCCTGCTGCCGGTGTTCGATGCCAAAGGCAATCGGGTGATGGAAAATGGCGAGCCGAAATCCGAGTACGAGCAGACCACTTTCTTCGAATGGCTGAACAGCGGCTTCATTACTATTCCGTGCCAGCAATGCCACATGCCCGACAGCTACCAGGGCAATCCGCTGCAATTCAAAATCGCGAATATCGAGGACGATACGTTCCCCGCTGTGCCGGACACGGGCCCTCGACGCGCCTGCCCGACGCCGATCTGATGCTGGAAGCGCGCACGCCGTATCGGCGTCATCAGCTGCTCGGGATCAACCTGTTCGCACTCGAGATGTTCGATCAGTTCCGCGCCGAGCTCGGGCTCTTCAAATTCGATCCGAACTTGCCGGGTCCCTTGGCCAAGCAGATCTTCAGCCAGAAGACCGCGGTCGCCGAAGCGGTGACTCAGGCTCAGACCAGCACCGCCGACGTCACGATTATGTCAGCGACGAAGATGGGCGGCACGCTGCAAGCCGACGTCGAGGTCGATAATCTCGCGGGTCATAACTTTCCCTCGGGGTGAGCTTTCGGCGCGCGTTCCTGAATTTCCAGGTGCTCGACGCCGGCGGAAACGTGCTGTGGGCCTCGGGCAATACCAACTCCGACGGCGTCATCGTGGACAACTCGGGCAATCCGCTAACGACCGAATTCTTCAGCGCACGCAGCAGACCTATCAACCTCATTTCTGGACGGACAATCCGATCACCAGCGACAGCCAGGTCGAGATCTACGAAGAACTGGCGACCGATCCTCAAGGCCTGCTGACGACCAGCTTTCTAAGTCTCGACCACAAGGTCAAAGACAATCGCATCCAGCCACAAGGAAGATCGTTCAACGGCCCCAACGCCGGCATCACCGCTCCAGTAGGCACGGGCGACGACCCGAGCTACCAAAACGGATGCGGCTGCAGCATGGTGCGCTACGAAATTCCGCTCCCAGCCAACGCCGTCGCCGTGAATGCGACGCTCTACTATCAAAGCATCCCGCCCTACTACCTGCGCCAACGCTCCGAAGACGCCCACGGCCCCGACACCGCGCGCCTGATCACCTTCACCAATCAATTGAACACGAGCCAGTACCCAGAAATCGCCAACTGGAAACTGAAAATCGCAACCTCGGGTCCTGTGAACATCCAGTGAGCCCTCCCTTACGAAGTTTCTAACAGGGGCCCTACGAGTACTCAGGGTAAACTCCGTCCGGCATCTTATTCTTAGCACTGGGTGCAGGGGTCACCCCTGCCCAAGGAAGCGTGAAACCCACGGAGGGTTTCACATTCAATCAAGTTCTTACTAACTCTGCGGATCCTTCAGATGCGGGCGGGTGGCGTAGAAGTAATCCATGCCGGGGACGCCGCGCGGGGTTTCGTCGTCGAAAAGGATTGAGATTACGCCGTAGAATGCGACGATAGTCCAGAAAGCGCCGGTGCTGATTGGCGGTAGCGCTGCTGCCGTCGCGCTGAATAGCAGCGCCGCGATTGCGTCTTGCAGTAGCCAGAGTTCATTCATCTATCGCGAGTCCGCACGAACAACCCGGATGACACGAATATCTGAGCGCATGCATCGCGGGTGATGCAAGCGACCTAACCCCTAACCCCTTCCCATAGTGGGAAGGGGGACAAAAAAACCTCGGCGCCCTACTCTCCGGTCCAGTTTGGTTTTCGTTTTTGCGAGAATGCCAGCGGGCCCTCGACCGCGTCTTTCGATCTGAACAGCTTCGACTGCAAATCGTAATGCTTCGCGAGCGCTTCCTGGATCGGCAGGCCGAGGCCGGTCATCGCGGCTTCCTTCGACGCCTGCACCGACAGCGGCGAGCATTCCATGATCTCGGCCGCCCATTTCTCGGCCGTTGGGATCAGATCCTTGAGCGGCACCACCTCGTTGGCGATTCCGAAGCGGAGCGCGTCGGCGGCGGTGATGTGCTTGCCCGTGAGCATCATGCCCATCGCGATCTTCAGCGGGATGTGCCGCGGCAGACGATGTACGCCGCCCGCCGCGGCCATCAGGCCGACCCGCGGTTCCGGCAATCCGAAGCGCGCATGCTCGGCCGCAATGATGATGTCGCACGAGAGCGCGATTTCGAATCCGCCGCCGAGCGCGAACCCGTTCACGGCCGCGATGATCGGCTTGTAGATGTCGTAGCGCGCGGTGATTCCGGCGAAGCCGCCCTTGCCGCGAATCGACTTCTCCAGTTCTGCCGCGATTCTCCGCAGTCCAGCGCAAATCGTTGCCGGCGGAGAAGCCCTTGTCGCCGGCGCCCGTGACGATCGCGACCCACGCCGACTTGTCCGCGACGAAGTCGTCCCACACGCTGTCCATCTCGACGTGACACGGCGGATGCAACGCGTTCATCCGCTCGGGCCGGTTGAACGTGATGTAGGCGATGTGGTTGCGCTTCTCGTATTTAATAAATTTCAGATCCATTTTTCTCACCGTCCATTCCCGGAGATTTATTCTTACTGCTCGTCGAACAGTTCGAAAAATGCGTCGATGCTTTGCATCAGTTGCCGCCGGATTTGTACCCGCGTGCCTTCTATCAGATGCATCGTGACGCGGCCGCTGGTGCCGTCGGCCAGGCTGACGCGCGCATCCTCGACGCCGGCCACGCTGCCCGGCTCGAAAATGCGCATCCCGTAAACCAGTGAGCCGCGCTGCGACCTCCCTTTCACCAGAGTCAGCTTACGCGCCATCGGGGTCTCCCTCGTTCATATTCGTTGGTCTATAGCATAACGTTGACAATCAGGGATGGCGCCCACAGAATCGCGCCGATGGATGGAATGTCGATAGGAACCCGCTGCTTGAAAAAAGTTCGATTTGCCCGTTTCGCCCTGCTCGCGATCGCGTCGGCGTCGCTGATCCTCGCCGGATGTGGCCTCGCTTACCAGGCCGGCACCCGAATCAAGGCGACGCGGATGTCGGATTCGCTAGCAGGTGGGGCAAACCTCGCCCGAGGTACACCATTCGTGGGGCGAACCTGACATGCGGACCTATCTGCCGGGCGATACCGAGGTCTGGAGCTACCCCTATAAGCCGAACAGCAACGACGTGACAGCCGCGCTGCTGTACACCTCGTCCAAGGACGGCGACAAGGGAACCTTCCTCGATTTGAAGTTTGTGGAGGGTAAACTCGTCTCATGGCAGGAAGCCGAGCATACGCTGCCGGCGAAGGGGCATACGGGCATCGGCTTGGGGATAAACCAGGGGCCGATTGGGAACGGCACCGCAGACGAAGCCTGGAGCGGTTCACTACTAGCGCAGCGGAGGGCTGCCAAGTGGGGGTGCCATGGGGAACGCATACTTGCAACGAGCCAGAATCATCGTGTCTAATTGAGCGCGGACATGGGGTATGGTGGTAAGTTCGGTGTGGTGGCATTGTCGTTGAAAATGACTGCGATATGAGTTGAATCAGCGTCGCGTAGCGGCGGCCAAGCTCGTCGGGAGACCTGCCTGATGGCGACCGCGCGCAAGAGTTTCGAGGCGATTCTGCTCGACCGATCGTGGGTCTCGGCCCAGGATCTCGACAAGGCGCGCCAGCGCAAAAAGCCCGGGCAGGAACTGGCCGACGTGCTGGTCGAGATGGGCGCGCTGGAGCCGCAACGCCTCGCGCGCGCACTCGCGCAGGAATACCGGCTGCCGTTCCAGGCGCATATCGACGAGAACTCGCTCGATTCCGAACTCGTTTCGAAGATTCCGATCAATTACGCGAAGAAGAACCGCCTGCTGCCGCTGTCGAGCGTCGACGGCGCGGTGACTATCGCGATGGCCGACCCGGCCAACTTCGAGCCGCTCGACGATTTGCGAATCCTGTTCGGCGCGCAGATCAATGTGGTGATCGCGCCGGCCGAAGTAATCGCCGAGGCGATCAACCGCGCGTACGACCAGGCGTCGGCCACCTCGGCCGAGGACCTGATGATCGATCTGCAGGAAGAGCGGCTCGACGTGGTCGCCAACGAACTCGCATCGGAGCCGCTGGACTTGCTCGAGTCCGACGACTCGGCGCCGATCATCAAGCTCGTCAACGGCGTGCTGTCGCAGGCGGTCAAGGATCGCGCGTCGGACATTCACGTCGAAGTTTTCGAAAAAGAAATGGTGGTGCGCTTCCGCGTGGACGGCATGATGTACGACGTGCTGTCGCCGCCCAAGCGCTTTCAGCCGGCGATCACGTCGCGCGTCAAGGTCATGGCGGGCCTCAATATCGCCGAGAAGCGCCTGCCGCAGGACGGCAGAATCCGGCTGCGCATCGCGGGCCGCGATATCGATTTGCGCGTCTCGTCGATACCGACCGCGTTCGGCGAGCGCATCGTGCTGCGACTGCTCGACCGCGCGCAGGCGGTGGAAGCCATCAACCTCGACCATCTCGGTTTCTCGGGCGATAATCTTCAACGACTCGATCGCCTAATCCGGCAGAGTCACGGGATCATCCTGGCGACCGGGCCGACCGGCTCGGGCAAATCAACGACGCTGTACGCGTGCCTCACCCGAATCAACTCTCCCGAAAAAAATATCATCACGATCGAGGATCCGATCGAGTACCAGTTGCGCGGCGTCGGCCAGATGCAGGTGAATCCGAAAATCGAGCTGACCTTCGCCAGCGGCCTGCGCTCGATACTGCGCCAGGATCCCGACGTGATCATGGTCGGCGAAATCCGCGACAGCGAGACCGCCGAAATCGCAATCCAGGCCGCGCTCACCGGCCATCTCGTGTTCTCGACGCTGCACACCAACGACTCGTTCGGCGCGGTCACGCGCTTGGTCGACATGGGAATCGAGCCGTTCCTGGTCTCGTCGTCGATTCTCGCCGTGCTCGCGCAGCGCCTGGTCCGCAAGCTCTGCGTCGATTGCCGCGAGCCGTACAAAGCCAGCGAAACCGAACTCGCGCGAATCGGACTCAAGGGTCCTCAGGCCGAGAACAAGGTCTGCCGTCCCAAGGGATGCCGCAATTGCCGCAACACCGGCTATCGCGGCCGAATGGCGATCCAGGAATTGATGATCATGGACGACGAAATCCGATCGCTCGTGATGCAGAACGCCGACGCCGCGACGTTGCGCCGCAAATGCACCAGCGTTGGGATGACGCTGCTGCGCCAGGACGGCGCGGCGCGCGTGTTGCGCGGTGAGACTTCGATCGAAGAGTTGCTGCGGGTCACGCAGGAAGACATCGACTAGGCCCGCATTTCAGTCTTTTCACCGATGCCAGTATTTGCTTATCGAGGTCTTGGCGCCGACGGCCGCTCCGTCAACGGCGTAGTTGACGCCGACAGCGCGCGCACCGCGCGCGGCAAGTTGCGCGCGTCGGGAATTTTCCCGACCGACCTCAACGAGGAGTCCAACGCCGCGCAACGCTCGGCCGCCAAGCGCGAGTGGCTGCCTTCGCTGTGGCGGCGCAAGATGCCGGCCGCGGACCTGGCGCTGCTGACGCGCCAATTGAGCGCGTTGCTCGGCGCGGGCGTGCAGTTGGTCGACGCGCTCAGCGCGCTCGCCGATCAATCGTCGCGCGCCGCGACCAAGCGGATGCTCTCGCAGGTGCGCGAGCGCGTGCGCGAGGGCTCGTCGCTGGCCGACGCGCTGACCAATCATCGCGACGTCTTTTCGGACCTCTACATCGGGATGGTGCGCGCGGGCGAGCAGGCTGCCGCGCCTCGAAGCCGTGCTCGATCGGCTGGCCGAGTACAGCGAGCGCCAGAACGAATTCGTGACCAAGGTCCGCGGCGCGCTGACCTATCCGATCATCATGATGTGCGTCGGCACCGGAATCATGGCGTTCCTGGTGGCGTACGTGGTGCCGCAAGTCGCGACGATTTTCGAGCAGCAGCATGCCGCGCTGCCGCTGGCGACGCGAATCCTGATTACCTTTTCGGGTCTCATCACCGGCTACTGGATTCCGCTCGGACTGCTGCTGGTCGGTATCGTCGCAGGATTCACCGCCGCGATGGCGACGCCGCGCGGCCGCCGCATTTACGACACCGCAATTTTGAAGGTGTACTACATCGGCCCGACGATGATTCGAATCATCTGCGCGCGCTTCGCACGGACGCTCGCAACCCTGCTCGCCAGCGGCGTCCAGTTGCTGCCGTCGCTCGACGCGGTCAAAGGCGTGGTGACCAACGGTCTGCTCAAGGACGCCGTCGAGCAGAGCCGCGAGAGTATCCGCGAGGGCCACGGCATGGCGCAGACTCTGGCGCGCAGCGGGCTCTTTCCGCCGCTGCTGATCGAGATGATCCGCGTCGGCGAACGCTCCGGCGAACTCGAGCGGATGCTCGAGCGCGTTGCCGACAATTACGAGCGCGAAGTCTCGCACTCGCTCAGCCAGATGACCACCGTGCTCGAACCGGTGATGACGCTGGCGATGGCCGCTGTTATCGTGTTCATGATGCTGGCGGTGCTGATGCCAATCTTCCAGCTCAACCAGTTGATGCAATGATTAAGGTGCAGTCGGCCTGACGAGTATCTACGAGCGCCAAAAAATGCGTCGCCGCGCTCAACTTATCCGATGTATGCATGCTGTGCGTGAGGCACCGACGATCTTTACAGTGATCCTGCTGGCATATGTGGTCCCTGAGGTCGGCGACGATCTTCGTGCAGCAGCATGCCGCGTTACCAGCCTCTACGAAACTCGTAGATCAGAACTTCTGGCATTCTTCACGAGCCATTGGCTGGCGTTCGCCCTGCTTCTACCCGCGACCAGTCGCTGGTGTTGGTGGCGCTTTGGTAACACCGCCCGGAAATCGTCTCTACCACTTCTACCTCGATCAGGTCGTACGCCCGCACATCCACGAGATTGCCGCAGTGCTCGAACCGGTGATGACGCTGGCGATGGCCGCTGTTATCGTGTTCATGATGCTGGCGGTGCTGATGCCAATCTTCCAGCTCAACCAGTTGATGCAGTGATGAATGAGAAAATGAAAAGATGAAAAACGCGCCGGAGGTAACTGCGATGAAATCACGCCGATACAATCAGGACGGTTTCACCCTGATTGAAATCATGGTGGTTATCCTTATCCTCGGCCTGCTCGCGACCATCGTCGTCCAGAGTCTCCGCGGCGCCGCCGACAAGGCCAAGACGACCAAGGCGCAGGCCGACCTCGCCGAGATCAAGACCGCACTCGATCGCTACTACCTCGACAATGGCTTCTACCCGACCACCGACCAGGGCTTGAGTTCGCTGGTTTCGCCGCCGAGCAGCGGTCGCACGCCCGCCAACTACGAGGCCGGCGGTTACATCGAGCGCCTGCCGACGGATCCATGGGGCAATCAGTACTTCTACCAGAGCGACGGGAACTCCTACGCGCTGAAGTCGTTCGGCAAAGGTCGGCACCGAAAGCCAGGACGGTTCGAGCGTCATAGACGCCAGCCAATCGAATTGACGGCGCTATGAGAGTGGAGCCCGACTCAGCTTGCCCGCGCTCCATCGCGATTGCGCGCGAGTATCGAGTCGCCTTCGCGAAATCCGCATCGCCGGGCTTCACGCTGCTCGAACTTGCGGTCGTGATTTTTATCATGGGCCTGATGCTGACGTTGGCGCTGCCGTATCTCGGTGGATTTCGCCAGGCCGCGCTGAAAAGCCAGGCGCGCCGGCTTGCGGGACGCGCAACTTACATGTTCGACGAGGCCACCGGCCACAAACTCGTGCTGAGGCTTATCTTCGACATGGACAACAACGGCTACGCGGTCGCGCAGCTCGATCCGTATGCGGTCAAGCCGGTGTTCGCGCCTGACAACAGCATGTCGGGACACCCGGTGATGTTGCCGGCGGCGATTCGGATTCGCGACGTCACCGTCGAAGGCATCGGCACCCTCAATCGCGGCACGACAGCGACCACCTTTTATCCCGAGGGTTACGTTGACGCGACCGTGGTCCATCTCGAGGACGCATCGGGCGACGTGATGACGCTCGAAATTTCTCCGCTGACCGGCCAGGTGGCGATTATCAACGGCGACGTGATGCCCGCGGGAATGACGGTGACCACAAGGTGAATCTGCTTCGCCGCCGCGCGCCAGGATTTACCCTGCTCGAAGTGATGGTCGCGATTGCGATCCTCGGGATCGCGCTGCTCGGCCTGCTCGGGCTGCATCATCAGAGTCTGCAATCGGTGATTCGCGCGCAGCAATCGACTCGCGCCTCGATGCTCGCGCAGGCCGTCATGACCGAAGCTGAGCTCGAGCGATATCCGGATCTCGGCCGCAGCAGCGGCGATTTCGAATCGTCGTTCCCCGGCGAGTTCCCCGATTTCCGCTGGGAGCGCGAGGTCGCAGCCTCGGGCATGTTTCCCGACGTGCGCAAGGTCAAGGTTGTGATTCGCTACGGTCCGACGCTTACGCAGAGCTTCGCGCTGGTCGAGTTCCTGCATTCGCCGGTCCCGCCGGATCCGAAATGAGCTGCAATGACCGAACCAACGAAAACGCATCGCCACGCATCGCGCGCCACGCGGCTTCACGCTCATCGAGATGATGCTCGCGATCGGCGTGATGGCGATGATCCTCGCGATGCTGGCCAGCTCCTTCAGCACCATCGCGCATAGCAAGGTGCACGCCGAAGGACGGCTGATGGTCGATCGCGAAGGACGCGCCCTGCTGTGGCAGCTCACCAAGGAACTGCGCAACGCGGTGCAGACTCCGTACACCGCCAGCAACGTCGCGCTGTTCGGCAACGGACATATGAGCAGCGGCGTGGCGGTCGATACGATTACGCTGTCCACTTTCAGCGGAGGCCATCGCCGCGCGCTCACCGCGATGACGCCCGAGACCATAGTCACTTACAATCTGACGGCGAATCCCGATCAGCAGGGCTGGTTCGTGCTGAATCGTTCGCAGCAAAGCGGATTGCTCACGAGCAACGCCGCGCCGCAAACGACGGTGCTCGCGGACAACGTGCTCTCTCTTCATTTCCGCTATTTCGACGGCGAGAAGTGGGGCGAGAGTTGGGAGTCGCCCAGTCAGCCGCGCGGACGCCAATTGCCGGTCGCGGTGGCGATCCAGATTCAGATGGCGGCGCCCGGCGGCCGCGTGATGGACTTCGCGACCCAGGTCACCCTGCCGATGGCGATACAACAATGGTAAAGCAGTTGCGAAAGAGCGAGCGCGGCGTCGCGCTGCTGGCGGTTCTGCTCGGAATCGCGCTGATGACGTTGATCGTCGTGGACTTCGCGCTGACTTCGGGACTCGGATTCGTGTCGGCGGCGAATCAGGCCAACGAACTGCGCGCCAGCTACCTCGCGCGCTCGGCGGTCAATATCGGTCTCGCCCTGTTAGCGGCGGACGCGCGCGCGGACACCAAACGCCGACTCCGATCGACGCCTTGACCGACGTGTGGGCGGTGCCGTTCCCGCCGATGCCGCTCGAGGGCGGCACTGTCTCGTTGTCGATCGTCGATGAAGGGCGCAAGATCAATCTCAACGCGATGGTTCAGAACGGCCAGCCGAACCTGCCTGCGATCCAGAAGGTCCAGCGCCTGTTCACGATACTCGACGTGAGCCCCGACTTGGTTCAAGGTATCGTCAACTGGATCACGCCGAACGATGGCACCGGGCTGGGCGGCGGTATCGGAGATTACTACGCGGGACTGAAGCCGCCGTATCAGCCGCGCTACGGCGCGATGCCGACGATCGGTGATTTGACGATGGTGCAGGGATTCAACGAGGCGATTTTCAACCGGGTCAGCCCGTTTCTGACCGTGATGCCCGAGACCGCGGTGAACGCCAACACCGCGTCGCCGCAAGTGCTGGCGGCGCTCGAGCCGGAGTTGACCGAGGATCAGAAAATTGTGCTGGCGATAATCGACGCGCGCACGATTCGCCCGTTCACCCAGCCGACCGACATCGGGAACCTTCCGGACCTCGGTCAAATCGGCCAGCAGCTGCAGAAGGACGTCGATATGCGCAGCCAATTTTTTACGATTACCGGAACCGGCATCTATGCGGGCGCGCGCAAAATCATTACCGCAACTTTCCATCGCGAGACCACCGGTGTCGGCACGCTCGCGGCGTGGCATGAGGACTGAGGGTTAAGGGCGGCGCTTAATGGCACAACGAATACTTGCGCTCGAGATGGGAGCCGATCGCGTGCGCGCGGCGATGGCCGAGCGCTCGTGGAACTCTTTCACTCTCGCCGGCACCTACGACAAGGTTCGCGCCGACGACGAGGCCGACCTGAGCGGCGCGCTCTCGCGGCTCGTGGTCGAAGCCGGACAGCCCGACATCGTCATCTCGGCCTTGCCCGCCGATCGCGCCGTTAAACGCCTGCTCGAACTGCCGTTCAAGGACGCGCGCCGCCTGCATCAGGTGGTCCCGTTCGCTCTGGAAGAGCATCTGCCCGTTCCCGGTGGACAACGGCACCGTCGCCTTCACCCGCGTCGGCCGCGAGGGCGACCACACGCTGGTGATGGCCGCGATGGTCCGCAAGACCGATCTTCAGAATCACCTTGCTCTGCTGCAAAAGGCGGGACTCGATCCGAAAACCGTCACGCTCGCGCCACTCGCACTGGCCGCGATGTTCACCCGCACCAAAAATGGCAACGGCGCAAAGCCGATGGCGCACCTCGTGGTCGAAGGCGACGAGTCGTCCACGTCGGTGGTGCTCGTCGATCTCGGAGGAACGCCGCGCGTACTCCGTTCGATGCAGGGCGGCTTGATGATGTCCGACGGATCAGTGGTCTCCACTGAAGCAGCCGCGCCGATTCTCAATTCGGTGCGTCAGACCCTGCTCGCCAACGGTGAAGATGCGGACCAGACCGAGGTGATCGTCGCAGGCGCGGCGGCGGCGTATCCGAAAGTGCGCGGCATGCTGTCGGACTCGCTTGCGATGTCTGTGCGCGACGGCGGCGCGTTCGACTACACCGGCATTTTCGAGGGCAGCGTGCCCAACACCGGCAAGTATTCATCGTGCCTCGCGATGCTGCTCGGCGAGTTGCCGACCAAGCCGATCGATCTGATCAATTTTCGTCAGGGCGAGTTCATGTTTCGCGGACGCGTCCGCGGCGATCTGAGCCCGTTCTACACCTCGGGGATTCTCGCGGCTGCCGTGCTGGCCATGGTCATACTTCATTTCGCGCTCGGCGTATCCGCCAATCTCCATCGCCTCCACAAAGTCGATGCGGAAATCGCCGCGGTCGCCGGACCGGTCCTCGGCGAGACCGATCCCGCCAACGCCAAGATGCAGTTGCAGACCGGAATCGCAAAGATGAACAAGCGGCTCAACCTCATCGGCGGCAACCTGACTCATTCGCCGCTCGATACCCTGGTCGCGGTCTCGCGCGCGTTGCCGCCGCGCTTCCCAGTTCAGATGGCCGACGTTCAGATCGACTCGCAGGGACTGCGCGTGACCGGGCAGGCCGATTCGTTCTCGACCGTCGATCAGGCCAAGCGCGCGCTCGACCAAAGCGGCTTCTTCGGCTCGATCGAAGTCGCGCACGCGAAGGCCGGCTCCGATCCGAGCAAAGTTGATTTCCGGATGGACGCAAATTTCAAGGACGCGGTGCCGTCAGCCGATCGCGGCGACCTCGAAGAATAAATGTTTAGAGAATGGATCGACAATCTGCGCGAACGAATGAGGGACTTGATCCGCCCGTGGCTCAAGCAGGCTTCGACGCGCGTCGATCCTCTGATCGCGCAAGCGCGCGGCCGCTACCAGAAACTCGAACCGCGCGAACGCATCCTGGTGCAGATCGCCGGCGTGCTGGTCGCGATTTTTCTCCTCTACAACCTGGTCTACATGCCGATCGTTGACCTGAGTTCCGGACTCGACGCTAAAATCGCTCAGCGTCAACAGGATCTCGCCGACGTTCGACGCCTCGCCGGCACCTACGCGCAGCTCAAGTCCAATCTCGCCAATGCCGAGAAGCGCACGGTGCCGCTGGGCAAGGATTTCTCGCTGTTCTCCGTCGTCGAAGCCTCGATGACCAAGAGCGTCGGCCGCGAAAAGATTGGCTCGATCACGCCCGGCTCCGATCGCAAGCTCACCGACGGGTTCACCGAGTACAGCGTCCAGTTGAAGCTCGCCAATGTGAATCTCGCGCAGTTGGTGGACGCGCTTTACGGCATCAACAGTTTGCCGATGCCGATTGGCGTCTCGAATATTCGCATTCAGCGCCGCACCCCGGACACGCATTCCTACGACGTTGACCTGACTTGTGTCGCGCTCACCAAGAACACTTGAGGTGCGCGCGGGCTCGCCGACGCCGGAATACCGTCGCCCCCCTTTCCTTCGAACCGCTTACACGATAGTCGGGTTGACCCTGTTCGCCGCGTATCTGATTTCGACCTTCCCCTACTCCCAAACTCTCACGAGAATCCTCGCCCCGATGGGCCTCGAAGTGTCGAGCGCAAGTCAGCGCGCCAGCTTCCCCTTCGGCGCACAGTTGTCGGACGTCCGCCTGATATCGACTCGTAACGCCGCGATCAACCTGCTCGTCGAAAGTCCGGCCGTCACCATCGCGCCGTCGTACCTCTCGATGCTCACGATGCATCCCGGCGTTCGCGTGAAAGCCGCGCTCTACGACGGCGTCGTGAACGTCACCATCCGCCCGACCAGGCTCGGCACCGCGATTAGCTACGACCTCGACTCGGTGGAACTCGCGCGTCAACAGTTATGGACGATGCCCGGCGCCAGCGCCGCCGGCGCGCTGTCCGGAACCGGCACCCTGCTGCTCTCCCCCGATGACATCGCGGAAACCGGCGACGGCATCCTCAGCGCCGCCGGCCTGACATTCACCTCAGCGCTCACAAGTGCGCCGCTCCGCCTCGGCGACGGCCATTCAAAATTCAAACTGGATCAAGGCACCTTGACGATCGAGCAACTTACAACCACTGGCGGCGACCTGACGCTAACCGCCGAAGGCACCATCCAACTCGCCCCCGACCCGGCTCAAAGCGAACTGGCAATCCAGTTCACTCTCTCGATCGCCCCCACCGCCGCCTCGCACCTCGCACTACTACTCGCAATCCTCCCCCACCCCCCCGGCCCAGAACCCTACCACCTGACCGGTACCCTAGCCGCCCCCCGAATCAGCTAAGAGCGAGAAACTCCAAATCGCCTCTTTCCAATTCCGGTTCCCCTTCCCACTATGGGAAGGGGTTAGGGGTTGGGTTCCCAGCATGAATTCGCAGCCCCGCAATCCCGTCGCTGCTCTTCATCCGGTTCCCCTTCCCGCGCGGGTGTACGGACTGGGGACATAGGTAACAGGTGTGCGAGGACATAGGTAACACATTTCGAGTTGAGATCATTGGTTGAGCTGAGGACAAGCGAGGTCGATGGTGGTGAGGAGCTGGTGGCAGAAGAGGACCTCGCGCAGTGAGTCGCCGAGGGCGGATTGGCGCAGCGCGATGGGAAAGCCGCGCAGAGCCTTGGAGACGCGGAACGCCTGGCCACGATAACTGAACCAGCCCTCGGCCTGGACCTTGCGCACCTCGAGATCATCCGGAATATTCGACCGGCGGCAAAGCTTCAGGAAACGGAATCGGACTAGGGCGATAACGGGAGACGGGAGTGGCCAGGCCGAGCGCATCATGGGGACGCACCAGGTTGTAGCGATCACGAAAGGAATCGAACTCGCGTTGGCAGTGTTCGAGGCCGGTGAAGTTGAAGTGGCGCAGGACTTCGAACTTGAGCGTGCGATGGAAGCGCTCGTCCTTGCCCTGGGTCTGCGGATGATAAGGACGGCCATGGGCGACGCGGATCCCGAGCCGAATCAGCCACAGACTAAAGGCGGTGAACGGCTGCGCTCCGGCCGCACCCCATGGCGAGCCGTTGTCCATCAGCATCGCGGCCGGCAAGCCGTAGCGGCGAAAAGCCTCGGTCAGCGCCGCGCGCACGGTCTGTTCGCGCTCGTCGGCGCAGGCCTTGAGCACCAGCGCGAAGCGCGAGTGATCGTCGAGCACGGTCAGCGGATGGCAGCGGATAGGGGCGCGAATGGTGGCGAAGTTGCCCTTGAAGTCCATCTGCCACAGTTCGTTGGGCGCCGCGCGCTCAAAGCGCTGAAAGGGGCGCGACGCCGGCGCCGCCTGGTTGAGCAGACCGCCACGGCGCAGGATGCCGGTGATAGTGCTCGGCGCCAGCTTGGGGCCGCCCTCGATAACCAGCCGTCGCGCCAGCTTGCGTCCGCCCCAACAGCCGAGCACCGCGCAGCGCATTTTGATCACCCGCTGCTCGATCTCCGATGCGGTGCGCTTGGGCGAGCGATGCGGCTGGCGCGAGCGATCGATAAGCCCGCCGCTGCCTTGCTCGGCGTAGCGCAGCAGCCACTTGTAACCGGTCTTCGGCGCTATCTTGAAGCGCCGGCACAGCTCGCGCCGATTAGCTCCCGCTGGCATCGCCAACTTCACAAACTCCTCGCGCAACGACATCCGGGTACCCTCCTGCCACGGCATCCTGCTCACCTCCCGTTGGAGATACAGCATGCCGGTTAGGTGTTACCCATGTCCTCGCACACCTGTTACCCATGTCCCACGCACAAACAGAGGGAAGGGGTTAGGGGTTAGGGGTTAGGTGTGGTGTTTCAATAGGTTGTCCTTCCGGGAGGACGCTGGGAAGGTGAAAGGTGCGAACTCAACACCGACTCAGGAGGTCACCCCCGGATGGACATTCATCAGAATGCGCGTACCACACCGCTTAGTCGAGCCGCACTGGTCATGCGGGTGAATGGTGGAGAATTGCCGAAGACCGTCGCAGCGGGCGTGGGTGTGAGTGACAAGACCGTGCGCAAGTGGGCTAGGCGTTTTGCCCGCGAAGGTCCGGCCGGACTGGCCGACCGCAGCTCGCGTCCTCACCGGCTGCGTCGCCCGACGGCGCCAGCATTGGTCGAGCAGGCGATCGCGCTGCGCCGCCAGCGCCTCCTGATGAAGCATATCGCCGCACAACTCGAGCTCAGCCTCGCCACCGTAAGCCGCCTGCTCAAGCGGGCCGGATTGTCCCGGCTGAGCGCGTTGGACCCGCCGCCGCCCATCGTTCGCTACGAGTACGCCGCGCCTGGTGACCTGCTCCATCTCGACACCAAGAAGCTCGGCCGCTTCCACCGCGTCGGCTCGCGCATTACAGGCACTCATCAAAAACGCAGCCTCGGCGCCGGCTTCGAGGTCGCCCACGTTTGTATCGACGACCATTCGCGCCTGGCCTACGCCGAAGTCCTGCCCAACGAGCGCAAGGAGACCACCACTGCCTTCCTGTCGCGCGCCCTCGATCACTTCCAGGGGTTGGGCATCGCGGTCGCTCGCATCATGACTGATAACGGCTCCGCCTACCGTTCTTCCCTTATTGCCGCCCTGTGCCGCAGCCGCAGGATGCGGCACATCTTTACCCGTCCCTACACCCCACGCACCAACGGCAAGGCCGAACGCTTTATCCAGACCGCCCTGCGCGAATGGGCCTACGCCCGCGCTTACGATCACTCCGAGCAGCGGACAGACGCTCTGCTCCCCTGGCTCCATTCCTACAACCATCATCGCCCTCATCGCGGCATCGGCGGCCGCTCTCCTATCTCGCGCCTTCCCGCGGACAACCTGTTGCAACCCGACACCTAACCCCTAACCCCTTCCCTCGAGGGAAGGGGAACCGGAAGGTTTCGTCGGGAGCGCGCCGTCCTATCCCCCTCACTTCCTTTCCGTTGGGAAAGGGGGAAAGAGAAGAGAATTGTGCTGTGGAGAAAGATCAATTTGACTTAGGCGGTTCGCTCTTCAACTTGTCGGGTACAATGTCGGGAAAGAGGCGATAGAGATCGTTCGAAAGCTCAATCGTGCCGTGCATACTCTTGCCGATAAAATGGACGTACTTCTTGAATTCCTCATCTGATATGTCGCCGTTCTGAATATGATGCCGCATGTACTCGACGACAGCGTCAAGACTCGACCGAACCCCGCCCAAGAGCGAATCAATTCTAAGTGCGAAGTCTCTCTTCATCCGCATTGCCTCATGAAGTAGTTCAGCCACAGCGGAGCCGCGGGCTATTCGCTCGTTGGAGGATAACATATAATTCTGATCTTTGGACTTTGAGGCTTTTTTTAGAAGCACCTATGAATGGCTACGAATATCTGGTGGCCCGAAATCGCCTGATGCAGCGGCTTGAAGAGGAGCTGCGCAAGCTCGCTCCACTCCCGGTGGCTGAACGCGAGGCTGAGACGCGGCGGATCCAGGCGAAATTCGACGTCCAGCTTGCCGAGATGTACGCAAAAGTTGCCGACGAATATCCTGGCGAGCGCAAGAAAAAGGCGCGCCCGATCGCAGACCCTCGATAGGCGGCTGGGAGCAAGCTTGGATCGCTCAATCAGTATCCGGGGCGCGCGTACTCACAACCTGGCTGATATTTCGCTCGAAATTCCCCGCGAGAAGCTGACGGTCGTCACCGGCGTTTCGGGATCGGGCAAATCGAGCCTGGTTTTCGACACCGTTTACGCCGAGGGGCAGCGGCGCTACGTGCAAAGTCTTTCGACCTACGCACGCTTGTTCCTCGAACGGATGGAGCGGCCGGACGTCGATTCGATTTCGGAGATTCCACCGGCGCTCGCGCTGCGCCAGAAGAACACGATCAAAAATGCGCGCTCGACGGTCGGCACCGTCACGGAAATCAGCGACTACCTGCGCCTGCTGTTCGCGACGGTCGGGCGTACGGTCTGTCCGAAATGCGGCGGCGAGGTGAGCCGCGACAGCGTCGAGAGTGCCGGTGCGCAAATCCTCGGCGCGCCCGGCCTTTACGTCATGCTGGCGCCGTTCGAGGCGGGATCGCGATCGATTCCCGACGCGGCCGGCTACCTGATTCAGAACGGGTACCATCGGCTGTACGCCAACGATGCGATCACCGAGACCGCGGAGTTTGCGGCGCGTGCGATAGCGGCTGAAGCGCTGAACGGCGCGGCACCGCCGATTGACAACACAATGATGGTGGTCGTCGATCGTATTTCGGTGAATGGCGAGGGCGAGATC
>CAVQAR010000025.1:0-268579 GCA_963710425.1 uncultured delta proteobacterium | reverse complement strand
GACGCCAACCACCGAGACCTTGGCGACCTGATCATTGTGGCGCACGCCCGCCGCGCCGATCTCTTTGGCGAGTACGCTCGACGATTCGAGTGCGCGCTTCAGATATTCGCGCCCAATGGTGAACGTCATGTCGGTGCGGCCGTCGGCGCTGGCGTTTTGGATAATCATATCGACGACGATTCCCGCGCCGCGATCGGGCCGAAAATTTTCGCCGCGAGCCCGGGCCGATCCTCGACGCCGGCGACGTTATCTTGCTTTGGTTCTGGTCGAGCGTTACGCCCGAGACGAGCACGTCCTCCATCGATGATCCTCTTGTCCGACCCACGTCCCCTCGGCTTCGCCGAAGCTGGAGCGGACGACGAGCGGCACGTTGTAGCGGCGGGCAAGTTCTACCGAACGGATTTGCAGGACCTTGGCGCCGAGTCCCGCCATCTTGAGCATCTCGTCGTAGGAGATCCGCCGAGTTTTCGCGCCTTGGGGCAGATTCGGGATCGGCGGTATAGACGCCGTCCACGTCGGTGTAGATTTCGCACGCGTCGGCTTTGAGCGCGGCTGCGAGCGCGACCGCGGTCAGGTCCGACGCGCCGCGGCCGAGCGTCGTGATATCGCCGTCGGGGTTGACGCCCTGGTAGCCGGCGACGACCACAATCTTGCCGTCGTCGAGCGACCGCATCACGCGATCGCATTGGACGGATTTGATTCGCGCGCGGCCGTGATTCGAATCGGTGGTCAGGTTCATCTGAAATGCGAGAAAGGAAACGGTCGGATGGCCCATCGCCTGGAGGCGGATCGCGAGCAGTGCGGCCGAGACCTGCTCGCCGGTCGCGACCAGCACGTCGGTCTCGCGCGCGCTTGGCGATTCGCTGAGTTCGGATGCGAGCTTGAACAGACGATTGGTTTCGCCGGCCATCGCGGACACGACCACGACGATCCGATTGCCGCTGTCGCGAGAACGGACCACGCGATCGGCGACCGCCTTGATTCGTTCGATCGAGCCGACCGAGGTTCCGCCGTATTTTTGAACTACTAATCCCACCAAAATGACCTTATCTACCCTGAAAAATGGGGTAATCGAGTATTATGATCGGAAAATGGGGCGCAAACCAGACCCTATGCCGAGCGTAACTTTTCGTCTGGCGGGCGGTTAATATTGGTATCGGACGCAAATGCGGAGATAACCAAATGCCTTTCATTGACACGAACGAGTTGAAGACCATCGAGCGGCTTCCCGGATGGAAAGGAAAGTATTTCGATTCGGAAAGCATGACGTTCGGGCACTATGTGTTTGCGGCGGGGTCGTCGATCCATGAGCACTCGCATGCGAATGAGGAAGTTTGGAACGTGATTGAAGGGCAGCTCGAAGTTAGGATTGGCGGGAAGACGCAAATCGCGGGACCGGGATGCGTCGCGATCGTGCCGCCGGACACGCTTCACTTTGTGCGAGCGGTCACAGACGGGCGGGCAATTGTCGTGGACTATCCGCTGCGTCGCGAGATGAGCAAGCAACCTAACCCCTAACCTCTTCCCTCGAGGGAAGGGGAACAATCGCGGAGAGGACTCTTAGCCGGCGATCCAATCAGGCGAAGCTGCGCTTCAATTTGGAGATGATTTGGGCGTGACGCGAATCTACTGCGCTGAATTCGATGCGGCGTAGGTTTGCGCCGGCGTAGCTGATTCGGACTGACAGAAATTCCATGTCGGCGCTGCCGCGCAGGCGCTCGAACCATTCGACCGCTGCTACGCCTTGGGAGAAGAGGTATTCGCGGAGGCCGAGGTCGTCGAGGGTCGCCTCTTCGAGGCGGTAGAGATCTATATGATAGAGCGGGAAGCGGCCGTGATGCTCCTGGATCATCGTGAAGGTCGGGCTCAGGATGTCTTCCTCGCGGAGACTCAGTCCGCTCGCGAGTCCCTTGATGAAGACGGTCTTGCCGCTGCCGAGATCGCCGATGAGGCCGAGTAGCTCGCCGCCTTCCAGCAGCGAGGCCAGCCGGCGTCCCCACGATTTGGTCTCGTGCGGCGAGCGGCTCTCGATCACCATCGTGACGACGGTCGCGCCTGAGTCTGTTGCGGCATTAGCCATACGATTAGTCAGTTACTACTGTAGCTCAATTAGCTAGTTAGTGCTTCCAGCGCCATCGGCAACTCGTCAATCAGGTCGCCGGCGATATAGCCGACACGGCCCATCCGCGCGGCGACGCGATCGGCCGCGTAACCGTGAAGGAAGACGCCGAGCGCGAGAGCGTCGAGCGGGCGCATGTGCTGTCCGAGCATCGCGCCGACGATTCCGCGAAAGCGCGTCACCCATTCCGGGCGTGGACATGCCTGGGATTGCCGGTCGAGTTGACGAAAACGTCGCCGTCGGGAGATGCGATAACCGAGCGCGATCCTTTTATCAGCACGCACGCGCCAGTGCGCTCCGCCAAAGTACGCGCCGCCGTCACGCGGTCAGCGTTGATTGCGGTAGTCGTCACGCCTAGGAGTCGCGACGCTTCGCCGGGATGTGGGCGTAAGCACAGTCGGCGCCGCGCGCGCGTCGCAAAGATTCGCAACCGATGGCGGCCAGGGCGTTAAGTCCGTCGGCGTCGATCAGCATCGGACGATTGCTCTCGCAGGCGTCCGAGATCAGCCATTCGATTAGGCGCTTGGTGTCATCGGTAACGCCGATTCCAGGTCCGACGATCAGCGCGTTCTTGCCCTCGAGCAGCATCTTCAACGCTTCGGGCGCGTGAGCGCCGTCAAAATGGCCGTCGCGATCGGCGATTGGCTCGGTCATCAGTTCGGCCTGGCCTGCCGCGACGATCGGCTGGATCGATTCCGGCATCGCCGCGGTAACGAGGCCTGCGCCGGTTCGGAGTGCGGCGCGCGAGGCGAGCAGAACTGCGCCGGACTTGCCGCGGCTGCCGGCGATAATCAGCGGATGGCCGTACATTCCCTTGTGCGAGTTCTCAGGCCGCGGGCGAATGAGATGCTGCAAGTCGGCGCGCTCGAGGAACCGTCCGCGCGGCGCTATCTCCTCGATCGCGTGCGGCGCGAAGCCAATATCGACGACTCGCAACTCGCCGGTTTGGCCAGCGCCCGGATATGAAACGTGGCCGAACTTCGCGAACCCGAACGTCACCGTCATCGAGGCTCTGGATCGCCGCGCCCATGATCGCGCCGGTGTCCGAGTTCACACCCGACGCGATATCAACGGCGACCGTCGGCACCGCGAACGAATTGACAATCTCGATCGCGCGACGCGGCGCGTCTTTCACCGCAGCATTGAGTCCGGTGCCGAAAATCGCGTCGATAACTGCGCCCGGCTTCTTGCTGAGCGCTGTTTCGAGACTCGACTCCGCCGACGCTTCGAGCACCTTGCCGCCGGATGCGCGAAACTCCGCATGTGCGCGCGCCGCATCACCCTTCAAATCGGCCGCGCGGCCGAGCAGAACCGCTCGCACCGCGAAGCCGTCCTGGATGAGCCGTCGTCCCGCGACGAATCCGTCGCCGCCGTTGTTGCCTTTGCCCGCGACGACGAGCACGTCGGTGACTGCGTCGGGAAAGCCGTCGACGAGCGCGTCGGCAACCGCCTCGCCTGCGCGCGTCATCAGCGAGTACGACGGGATGCCGTACTTGTCCTGGCTGATGCGGTCGAGTTCGCGACTTTGGGCGGCGTTTAGGAGGATCATCGTCGGCTATCGGGGTTAAAATACCATATGTAGTGGTTCTGGGAGGGACCTACTACCATCGGTAGCTTCGTTCCGTCAAAAGTTGTTTTTGGCATGATGGTCGAAACTAACAACCTAACCCCTAACCCCTTCCCGAGCGGGAAGGGGAACCGGATTTGAGAAGAGAGCGGGCGAGCCAAGAGAGAATAGAGAGGCTGGACGCATACCTTAGAAGTAACACAGAAAGTTCATTCAGGTCAGGCTGAAAAGTTCATCCCATTGGTCTCGTCGGTGAATGAGTGGTGTTGCTCTGGTAGTTTTAGGGCGGAGTCTTTTTAGACATGATTCGGCTTAGCGTTAACGTCAATAAGATTGCGACGATTCGGAATGCGCGTGGTGGGAATATTCCCAGCGTGCTTGAGGCGGCGCGCACCTGTATTGCGGCTGGGTGTCACGGGATAACGGTTCATCCGCGGCCTGACGCGCGGCATATTACGTTTCAGGACGTGTTTGATCTGGCCGCGATGATGACGGTCGAGTTCAATATCGAGGGTTATCCGGGGCGGAATTTATTGATCTCGTGATGCGGGTGCGGCCGACGCAGGTGACGCTGGTGCCCGATCCGCCGGGGGTGCTGACGTTGAGCGCGGGATGGAATCTGACGCTCCGGCGCGGCGGATTGGTTACGAGATGTGCTCGCCAGGTTTCGCGATGCGGGCATTCGCACGAGCCTTTTCCTCGAGACTGAAGCTGCGCAGATCGAACGAGCACAACAATTCGGCGCCGATCGAATTGAGTTGTACACCGGGCCGTATGCGCATGCGTTCGGCACGGCGGAAGGCAAAACGATTCTCGCGGCGCATCGCGAAGCCGCGCGGCTCGCGCGAAATATCGGGCTGGGCGTGAACGCGGGACACGATCTCGATCTCAAGAATATTCCGGCGTATGCGAAAGCGGTCAAAGGATTGCAGGAAGTGTCGATCGGGCACGCGTTGATATCCGACGCGCTTTACATGGGTCTTTCGCGAACCGTCAAAGCGTATCTGAAGGCGCTCGGATCGAAACCGGCGCGGGTGAAGCGCAAGCGGACTTGATTTAATGTGAAACCCGCCTGGGTTTCACACTTCCTTGGGCAGGGGTGACCCCTGCACCCAGTGTCAGGAAAGTGATCAGATAGCGCCGGTGTATTTTTGGATGGCGGCGCCGATTTCTTGGGCGAGGGTTTTGATCTGGACGCCGTCTTCGCCTTCGACCATCACGCGCGCGAGCATCTCGGTGCCGGAATAGCGGACCAGCAGGCGGCCGGTGCCGGCGAGACGCTTTTCGGCGTCGGCCATGATTCGTTGCACGTCGGGCATCTCGCTCAGCGGCATGCGATTTTTGACGCGCACGTTTTCTAGCACCTGCGGCACACGGCGCATCGCGCGCAACTCGCCGAGGCTGCGGCCGCTATCAACCAGATGCGCGAGCACCAGCAGCGCGCTGATGAGGCCGTCGCCGGTGGTCGAATGATCCATGAAAATCACGTGGCCCGACTGCTCGCCGCCGAGATTGTACGAGTTCAGGCGCATCTCGCGCGCGACCGACGGGTCCCCGACCTCGGTGCGAATCAGCCGCACGCCGGCGTCGCGCAGGGCCACTTCGAGTCCGAAGTTGCTCATTACGGTGGCGACGACGGCGTTGCCGTTAAGCCGGCCTTCGGCGGCGAGCTTGCGCCCGAGCAGCGCCATCACGTCGTCGCCGTCCCATACTTCGCCGCGCTCGTCGATAAGCATCACGCGATCGCCGTCGCCGTCGAGCGCGATGCCGACGTTGCAGTGTTCGCGCAGAACGGTTTCGCGAATCGCGTCGAGATGCGTCGCGCCGCAATTCAGATTGATATTTTTGCCGTCGGGATCGGCACCGATCGCGACGACCTCGGCGCCGAGCTCTTCGAGCGCGTCGGGACCGACCTTGTAGGCCGCGCCGTTGGCGCAATCGATCGCAACCTTGAGGCCGTCGAATCCGACCGAGCGCGGCAGGCACGATTTCAGAAACACCAGGTATCGGCCGAGCGCGTCGTCGATTCGGGTCGCCTTGCCGATATCGTCGGGGCGCGCGCGATTCCTCCCGATCTCGGCTTCATCGAACACCAGCGCTTCGATTCGGCGCTCGGTCTCGTCGTCGAGCTTGAATCCTTCGCGCGAGAAAAACTTGATGCCGTTGTCCTGGAAGGGGTTGTGCGACGCGGAAATGACAACGCCGGCGTCGGCGCGCATGCTGCGGGTGAGGAATGCGATCGCAGGCGTCGGCAGCGGACCGACCAGCCATACATCGACGCCCATCGAGCAGATACCGGACTCGATGGCGGTTTCGAGCATGTAACCCGACAGGCGGGTGTCCTTGCCGATCAGAATTCTGCGATGACGGCCGGTGGAATTGCGGAAGACGTGTGCGAGCGCGCGGCCGAGCTTGAGCGCGGTCTCCGACGTAATCGGCTCGACGTTGGCGACTCCGCGAACGCCGTCGGTGCCGAACAGTTTAGGATGGGTGCTCATCGGCAGTAGTAGTCAGCTTCTCGTGATACACGCGCAGTTTAATCTTGTCGGGCGACTGTCGCACCAACTGCATCCCGTCGGGAACCGTCACCTGCAACGGCAATTCATGCGAGCCGGGGGCGAGGCCGTTGGCGTCAACGTAGGCCAAGCCCTTGGGCGCGAGGCCCGCCAGCTTGATCGCGGGACCGCGAATCGTCAGGGTCGCTTGTTTGGGCACGACGCGATATTTGAAGTCGCTGTTCTGGACCTCGACGTCCGGATGAAACTCGCGGTCGGCGATCGCCTCGCCGACATTGACCTTCACATCGACGTGACCGGTGGAAAGTCCAAGCGACGGATCGGGCGGCACGATTTCTACCGAACGGTTGGTATCGGCGGTCAGTCCTTTCAGATCGAACGGCTCGGTGTAAACCGATGTGAGCGGAGAGACGTAGCGGCTGGGGCCGACGATAGTGACGCTGGAGGGTGAAATATCCACCGAGGAAATCACGTAGCCGGGGGCGACCTTGTCCTGGACTGCGAGATGCACCGGAACGTCGCGGGTAACCAAAGTATCGAGATCGATCGACAACTGGTCGGGCGAGATGCTGGTGACGGTCGTGTTTCGTCCGACGTTGAACATCGCGGGATAAATTTTGAATTCGGATTGTCCAGGAGCAAAGCTGCGCAGATCGACCTTGAGCGTGAGGCGCTCCGGATCGAGCAGCGACAGCAGCGTGCGCGGACCGGTCACATCGATTTTCACCTGGGTCGGCGGATTGTTGACGATCACCATCCCCTGCGGCAGCGAAGAATAGCTGATCGGCACATTGAGCGACTCGACCGAGCCGCGTTCGCCCGCATTGACGAAGACCCAGAGGCCAATCGCAAGCGCCACGGCGAGGGCGCGCAGACCGATATTGCTATCGCGAAGCCGCCGCCTTATTACAGACAGATATTTGAAATCGCCAAGCTTCATCGTGGTCGTCCGTCGATCGCCTTGCTTCGCGCTCCTAACCCGGCAGCTTCCTGAGGGTGGCCAAAACCTCGGCCGGCTCTAGTCCACGGCTGAGCACGCCACCGCGCGCAAGAGAAATCGCCCCGCTCTCTTCGGATACAACCAGCACCAGCGCGTCACTGTCTTCGCTCAGGCCGATCGCCGCGCGATGACGCGTGCCGAGCGACAGGCTGACGTTGGGGTTCTGCGAGAGCGGCAACAGGCAGGCTGCGGCGAGTACCCGATCGCCGTTTATTATCACGGCGCCATCATGCAACGGCGAGCCGTTCATGAAAATCGTTTCGAGCAGTTCCGGTGAGACCTTGCCGTCAACGATTCTGCCGCTTTCGACGAACTCGCCCAAGCCGTCGTCCTGTTCGATCACGATGAGCGCACCGACCCGACGCGCCGAGCACCACGCGGCCGCGGTCGCTATTTCTTCGGCGGGCGTGACAGTAGCCGCGTTGCGGCCGAGGAACGATTGCGCGCCGACGCGGGTCAGCGCACGCCGGATGTCGGCCTGGAATATTACGACCAGGATCACAAACAACGATCCGAGAAAATTATTCAGAAGCCAGTTGAGGGTGAACAGGCCGAGTACCTGCGACGCGACGAACGCGCCGCCGACGATAACCAGCCCGAGCACCATCTGCATCGTGCGCGTGCCGCGAATCAACATTGCGATCCGATAGATCACGTAGGCCACGATGAGGACGTCGAGAACGTCCTGCCATCGCGGCTGCGGTATGATTGGCATGTAGTTATGCATCGCGTCTGAACCGTTGATGTTGTCCCGCAATTGCCGCGGCCATCCGGACCACGGCGACGCTCGCGCCTACGTCATGCACGCGCACTATCGACGCACCTGCCGCAATCGCAAGCGCGTTGGCAGCGGCCGTGCCGAATTCGAGATCGCGCTCGGACATGCCAGAGAGTCGCGACACGAAAGTCTTGCGCGACACTCCTACCAATACGGGATAGCCGAGCGCACGGAGGTCGGGCAAGGCGGCCAGCAATTTCAGATTATGCTGCGCGGTCTTGGCGAAACCTAGCCCGGGATCGAGGATAATTTGCGAGCGCGCGATCCCGGCGGCGGCGGCGAATCGAGCGCGCGCGTCGAGGTAGTCGAGGACCTCGCGCACTACGTCGCGGTAGCGCGCGAAGTCGATATGATTACTGGGGCCGCCGCGCATATGCATCAGCACCACGGCGCATTTGGTTCGAGCCGCCAGCGGCGCCATTTCGAGGTCGTGATCGAGCGCGGTGATGTCGTTGATTATCGCCGCGCCCGACTCCAGCGCGATGCGGGCCACCTCCGCGCGGCGAGTATCGATTGAGATTGGCACTTTGAGCCGGCGGCCGAGCTGCGCCAGCACCGGCGTCACGCGCGCGAGCTCGACTTCGGCTGGCACTTCAATGGCACCAACCGGACGCGACGACTCTCCGCCTACGTCGATAATGTCGGCGCCCGCCGCTTCCATCGCGAGCGCGTGATCGATGGCGCGGCCGGCGTCGAGATATTTACCGCCGTCGGAAAAGGAGTCGGGCGTGACGTTGAGCACGCCCATCACGGCGGGGAATTGGATTAGGCGGCCGTCGGCGAGCTTGAGATTTGAAGGCGGCGACTGCGGCGATGGTTTGGATCGACCGCGATCATTGGTTGAGGATTTGGATTGAATCGGCGAACGTCGCATCGCATCCGCACCCACCCCACACTCGCAAGAGAGCTAACCTCGCATTCAAAGAACAGACGGAACCTCTCCCCTGGCCCCTCTCCCTTCTGGAGAGGGGAACAAGAGGACGCGCGGCGGTTAGACGAGGACCGGTTTGGGAGGTAGTCCCGGGACCGGGCTTTCGTCTTCGACGCGCTTTTCCTTGCCGGTGTCGGGGCCGGGGCGCGGCGGAAAATCGTTGCGCACCGCGGCCGGCGACGGCGGCAATGGACGCCCTTCGCGGAACGCCGTCACCATCGCCTCGACTTCGCTGCCGTCGAGCACTTCCTTCTCGAGCAGCCGCGCCGCGATCGCATGGAGCAGCACCAGGTGATCCGACAAAAGCTGACGCGCTTTCTGATACGAGTCCTCGATTATCTTGCGGACTTCGCGATCGATCTCGAGCGCCGTCTGCTCGGAGTAATCCTTGTGATGTGAGATGTCGCGGCCGAGGAAGATCTGCTCTTCGCGGCGGCCGAACGTCATCGGGCCGAGCTCCTTGCTCATGCCCCATTCGCAAACCATCTTGCGCGCGAGCTCGGTCGCCTTCTCGATATCGTTGCCCGCGCCGGTCGTCATCTGGCCGAAGACCAGCTCTTCCGCGGTGCGCCCGCCGAACATGACGGCGAGCCGCGTCACCAGGTAGTCGCGCGGGTAGGTGTAGCGATCGTCGAGCGGCAATTGCTGGGTGACGCCGAGCGCCATCCCGCGCGGGATAATCGTAACTTTGTGGACCGGGTCCGCGCCGGGCTGAAGCATCGCGACCAGCGCATGGCCGCCTTCGTGATAGGCGATAATTTTGCGCTCCGAGCCCGACATCACCATCGAGCGCCGCTCGGCGCCCATCATGACTTTGTCCTTGGCCAGCTCGAAGTCGGACATCTCGACCTTGTCCTTGTTGCGGCGCGCCGCCAGCAGCGCGGCCTCATTGACAAGGTTCTCGAGGTCAGCGCCGGCGAAGCCCGGGGTCGAGCGCGCGAGCTTGCTGCCGTCGACGTCGTCGGCCAGCGGCACCTTGCGCGTATGCACCTTCAGGATGCCTTCGCGCCCCTTCACGTCGGGCAGCGCCACCACCACGCGCCGGTCGAAGCGGCCTGGCCGCAGCAATGCCGGGTCGAGCACGTCGGGGCGATTCGTCGCGGCGACGAGAATCACGCCCTCGTTGGCCTCGAACCCGTCCATCTCGACCAGCAACTGGTTGAGGGTCTGTTCGCGCTCATCATGACCGCCGCCGAGACCGGCGCCACGATGACGTCCGACCGCGTCGATCTCATCTATAAAGATGATGCAGGGCGCGTGCTTCTTGCCCTGCACGAACAGGTCGCGCACGCGCGAGGCACCGACGCCGACGAACATCTCGACGAAGTCCGATCCGGAAATCGAAAAGAACGGCACGCCCGCCTCGCCCGCGATCGCGCGCGCAAGCAGCGTTTTTCCAGTGCCTGGCGCGCCGACCAGCAGCACGCCTTTGGGGATGCGGCCGCCCAGGCGCGTGAAGCGCTTGGGGTCACGTAAAAATTGAATTATTTCTTCGAGCTCGTCCTTTGCCTCATCGATCCCCGCAACGTCGGCGAAGGTAACCTTGTGCGTATTCTCCGTCAGCAGCTTGGCGCGACTCTTACCGAACGACATCGCTTTGCCGCCGCCGATCTGCATCTGGCGCATGAAGAAAATCCACAGCGCCGCGAGCACGATCACCGGGAACCACTGCACCAGCGCGACCATCCACCACGGGTCGCCCTCGGCCGGCTTGGCCGCGATCTGGACGCCCTTTTCGCGCAGGGTTTTTACGAGATCGGGATAGGCGGGCGCGTTGACCTTGAAAAGGTCCCCGTTCGTCCCCTCGCCCTTGATCACGTCGCCCTGGATCGTCGCCTTCTTAACCTGGCCTTTATCAACCTGGTTGAGAAAGTCGGAGAACATTATTTCGGGTTCTTTGGGCTGTTGCCTGCTGAAAATATTGAACAGCAGCAGGAACATAAGTCCCAGCACTAGCCACAGCGCAATACTGCGAGAAAACTGGTTCATTCCATTAAGAAAGTATCACGCACGTTGATCACCACGCAATGTATTATGCGCTAAGCGACGATTTCAGACGCCTCAACGCGCAGTACGATTTCGGTGGCGTTGGTGACGAGTGCGCAGGCGGCGCGCGCCAGTCCGGGCAGCCACGCGATTTCATCGGCGAGCGTGACGACCGGGAACCGCTCGCGTCGAGCGCGCGGCAGCTTGCGATCGACGAAGACGTCGTGGACTTTGCGGGTGCCAGACATGCCGATCGGGTGGATGCGGTCGCCCTTGAGGAAATTGCGGGCGATCAGTCCGTCGCCAATTCTCGCGGCGTCGAACATCGCGACTGACATAGTCGCGGGCATCGACGCGTCCGATGCGGCAATGGTCGAAGCTTCGAACTTGAAGCCTGCGGCTGCGACGATGGTGATGCCGTCGACGGCGATTGGAACCGAAAATTTGCCAGCGGCTTCGCGATCGTGCGGGTTCGTCAACCGAAGAAAATTGTACTCGCGCTCGGCGCGCCAGCCGACTGGAAGGTCGATCGAGTCGCTGGGACCGCCTTCGAGTGTAAGATGAAGCATGCTCTCGACGTGTGAGCGCGACATTTTGCGCAAGGATCCAATCTGATCAGCGAGAAAGAGGCGAATCGCGACCGCCTGCACCGCTCGATTCATCGCGCCGAAGCCTGACACGTCGAGCGCGCCGCCGCTGACGCGAATCACGTCCAGTTCGCGTGCCGCAATTGCACTGGCAAGCTCGTCCAGCGAACGCATCTCGCTTGCCAATTCGACCAGCCGCGCGCTCAAGCCGGGCGCATAGTCGCGCTCGAGCATCGGGAGCAGGTCGGCGCGAATGCGGTTGCGCAAAATGTCGAGCGACGCGTTGGATGAATCTTCGACGAAAGGAATCGCACGCGCTTCGAGGTATTCACGAATCTCGGGGCGCGAAATCGACAACATCGGACGAATCAGGCGTCCCGGCCCGCGCTCGGCCATCGCAGCCAACCCGGCCGCTCCACTACCGCGCATCAGACGCATCAGCACAGTCTCGGCCTGATCGTCGCGATGGTGACCCAGCGCCACAAAATCAGCATGGACTTGATCCGCAGCGCGCAACAGAAACTCGCGCCGAGCATCGCGCGCCCGCTCTTCGAGGTTTGCGGTCGAGATTGAGGGGTCGAGCCCGTCGGCACGCTCGACAATCAACTCGACTCGAAGGCGCCCGCACATCGCACGCACAAAGGCTTCATCGCGATCCGATTCAGCGCCGCGAACCCGATGGTTCAAATGCGCGGCCACGATTCGAAGTCCCATCGCGTCGCGAAGATCGAGCAACGCGCAGCAAAGCGCGACGGAATCAGCGCCGCCAGAAAGCCCGACGAGGATGGATGAGCCGCGGTGTGCACCTGCTCGCAGTAGCGCAGCCTCAATCGCGGCGACCACCTTCTTTTGGATAACTCGAACCACTTTGTAGGAGATTACCCTTACACCTCTCCTTTCGGGAGAGATCGTCGCGCGTCTTGCGCGACGGGTGAGGGCGTCCGCCCCTCCTCACTGATAGCGGCAAGGATCTCCGTCACTACAAATTCCGAACCACTTAACACTTGGTCGTTCCAGAATCGCAGGACACGAAATCCTTCTTGTTTCAGGAACCGACTCCTCGATGCGTCCGCAACTTCGAGTTCAGCGTGCTGACCGCCGTCCACCTCGACTATCAATCCACGATCGAGGCAGCAGAAGTCCGCGATATAGTTTCCTATTGGCACTTGTCGTCTGAACTTAATTCCGACCAACGACCGATTTCGGAGAATCTTCCAAAGCTTGAGCTCAGCTTCGCTCATTTCTCGTCGCGTGCGGCGGGCGATCGAGAATTACGGGATCGGTCGGGGGTTTCGTCCGCATCGTTATGAATATACCTCTCGCGAACGGCGGAGGTCGCGCTTCGAGCGAGCGTGAAAATACGGATTTGCGGTTATGCGGGCGCCCTCACCCGTCCGACGATATGAATATCGTCGGACGACCTCTCCCGGTTTGCGGCTGCCGAGAATCGGCAGCCGCGGGAGAGGTGATTTCGCGCCGCTGTTCATTTGATCTTGAGCTGCAGGACTTTCTCAAATCTAACTGCCTGATTTTGCTATCCGCCGCAGTCGCGGGACGGGGAGAGAACTGCCATCGGCGCGGCATGCGACGTCGATGAATTGGCGCAACTCGGTGCGGAGTTCGCCCACCGCTACGCCCATGTGTTCGGGTGGGATCTGGTCGAGCTTGGCCGATGCTTTTTCATACAGGGAGCGGGCGCCTTCGAGGTTTCCGCGCTGGGCGTGCAGGATTGCGACGGCGGCCTGGATCAATCCCTGGTAGTAGAGTTTCAGGTCGCCATCAGAGCGCTTCCAGATTTCTTCCCATGCTTCGTGGCATTCGAAGAAGCGGCCCTCATTGAAGAGGTCGATTCCTTGTTCGTAAAAATCTGTGTGCGGACGTGTCACACGATTTTGTGTTCGGACGCGATTAGGAATGGGAACGGTAGCGCGAGGAATTTTGGCTCGTCGATTTTCACTGCGCGATACTCGTCGGTGTTGCCGGAATCTCGCACCGCGTCGAAGCTGTCGAACCACAGCTCTGCGACCCCGTCGTAACGCGGCATTTTGCCGTCAGCATATGAGGACGGCAGCACGTGGCATTGATAGTAGCGGCGGACTTGCGGGATTTTTGCGGCTAGCGGGCCGTGATTCGTTCGCCAGTAGGCCTGGAAGGCTGGCACGTCGGTACCTAGCTTGCGCGTGAGCAGAGAGAACATCTTCACCGCGGCGGCGCCGGGCTTTCCGTCCTTTTGGATTATCTCGTCGGTGATGATCGATCCGGTCGTCGACATATCGACGAACTTCGCGTCGTCCGTGTGGGCGGCACGCCGTGGCGCTGAGTCGGCGGTGGCGCGTAGTACGTTTTCGTCGTCGAACCACGCCTCCGAGACGCCGTCGTACAATGGTTCGCGACTCTTATATGCCGATGGCAGCGTGATCGAAGCGACGTACTTACGTAGCTCGGGGATCGCGCGAATTATCGCGGCGTGTTCGTTCAGCCAGTAGTTGCGGAAGTCGTCAACGCTGAGGCCGGGCTTGCGTTTGAAGAAGTTGAACGCTTTGACCATGTTGCGCCAGCTACTGCTTGGTGGTGCCGGGCTCGAGCTCGACGCCTACCGGGACCAGCACGCGGACGACCATGTTGTAGAAGGCGACGTTCTGCACCAGTTCCATCAGGCGGCGCGTGTCGAGGAAAGTCTTCAGCGCGTTCCAGGTGGCGTCGGTCACGCGGACGTTGTTGGTCGCCTCGACCGCGTAGCGAATCACGGCGCGTTCGTGGTCGTTGAACGCCGGGGATTTCTCCCACTCGGCGAGCGCTTCGAGCTGTGCGCGCGGGACGCCGACGCGGCGCGCGAGGTTCCAGTGATGGACGAACTCGTATTGCGCGTCGGTTAGCATCCCGACTGTGCAGATGGCGAGCTCGCGGAGTTTTGGATCGAGCGCGGTTTTGTTGCGAAGCTCGCTGCCGATTTGGCAGAAACGGCGCAGCAGGTTCGGGGTGTGCGCGAGGGCGCGGAAGATGTTGCCGACGGTGCCGCCGCGCTCGGCGGCGAGGTTGTCGAAGATCTCACGGTCGGCTTCGGGAAGGTCTTCGCGATTCAGGTAGGGTACGCGCGCAGGCATGTGTGTAACTCCTTGGTTTTGGTCTTCGTGCAACCTAACTGTGGTGTTTCAATAGGTTGTCCTTCCGGGAGGACGACGGGAAGGGGAATCGGATTTCGGAGAATAACCACTTCCCAAGCAAAAAGGGAGAACCAACTTATGATCTACCCTTCCCTCGATTACGATTTGACACTGCGCGCCGTACCGCACTACGCTTAAAGGTATCCACGGAGAGGCGCGATGGAACGTCAAGCACGACGCGCGCAGGTGCTGCGCCATGCCAAGCGCATCTTTGCTCGCAAGGGATACCACCGGACCAATGTAGCGGACATCATTGCCCGCGCCCGCATCGCGCGTGGCACGTTCTATCTTTATTTTCAGAACAAGAAGGACCTGTTCGAGGAGTTGCTCGAGCAGGCGGTCACCGAGTTGACGCAGAGGATCCAGCGCTTGCGCCCGGGAGCTGGAGAGCCCGACCCGGTCGATCAGTTGCGCGCAAATCTGACGCGCGTGCTCAGCTATGCGATGGCCGAGCGGGAGCTCACCGACATTCTGCTCAACCATTCGACCGGCTTTGACCATGAGCTCGACGACAAGATCCAGGACTTTTACGATCGCGTTGCGGCGCTGATAAAAAGATCGCTCGATCTCGGAATCGAGATGAACCTGGTGCGCAACTCGGACACGCGCGCGGTCTCGTACGCGATTCTTGGCGGAATCAAGGAGCTGATCGGGATGCTCTCGCGCGGCAACGACGCCGACCCGTCGGCGTTAGTCGAGGAAATATTGCAGTTCGGCTTGTGCGGCGTCGCGCGCCCCGAGCTGTTGAAATTCGTGCCGCCGCGAAACCGGGCTGCGGGCGAAGCAGGCCCGACAGGCGCCTCTTTTTTTGGGCCAAAATTAGACTGACATGTCAGTTTCCAACCACAAGAAAGCATCGAACGGCCACGCACCCAAGGCTTCCAGACCACAGAAGCGTCGCGCGGCATTTTACGATCTTGACGGGACGCTGGTGGACCTTAACCTGGTGCATGCGGCTATTTTCACGCTCGCCAACGTCGGCGAATGGAGCGGGCGCGTCGCTTACCTGCTCGGATTCGCCGCGCGAATTCCGAGCTTGTATATCGCGGAGCAGCGCGATCGGCGTCTGCTGAACACGGTGTTGTTCGAGGCATTCAAGGGCGTCTCGCGCGACCGATTATTTTCGCTGGGCGAGGAATATTGCGAGCGCATCCTCGTCGACCATCTTTTTCCACGCGCGGTGGAATTGATCGAGGCGAATCGCGAGGCCGGGATCGAGCCGGTGCTCGTCACCGGGTCGCCGGATTTCATCGTCGCGCCGCTCGCGCAGCATTTGGGAATCGTGGACTTCGCCGCAAACCGATTTGTCTTCAGCCGCGGACGCGCGACCGGCCGGCTCGCCGAACCGGTGATGGCGGGCGACGAAAAAGCGGTTTGGTGCGCGCAGTACGCTGCGTCTCACGAAATGGATTTGAGGGATTGCTGGGGTTACGCGGACTCGCATTACGACACCGCGTTCCTTGCCGCGCTCGGGCATCCGGTCGCGGTGAATCCCGACCGCAGATTGCGCGCCGCCGCGCTCAGCCGGCAATGGCCGGTGCTCCACTTCGAGAAGGCAGCGAATGCCGAGCAGCGCGACGATTTCGACTTCGACCAGGACCTAAACAACGACAACCAGCAATCGACGCGAGGCTCGGATGGCGCGGCCTGAAGCAAAACTCAAGGAACTCAAAACTGCCGAGCTGCGGCACGAGGTAGGTGCGCGCAGCGATCTGGTCGTCAAGGTGAATCGACGCTCCGAGCGACGCATCATTCCATATGGCGAGGAATTTCTGTTCGAGAAACTGCCGGTCGGCACGCGCGTGATTTATCCGCCGCCGCCGATGGACCCGCTCGCCGACCCGGACCAAGCGATTCGCTACGCCCTACTGCATCCTGAGAATCAGGACCCGCTGTTCGCGCAGCTCAGTCCCAACATGCGCGTGACGATCGCGATCGACGACATCAGCCTGCCGCTGCCGCAGATGCGCCGGCCGGACATCCGCGAGCGCCTGCTCAACCAGGTGCTGCAGACGCTCGCCGACTATGGGGTTGACGACGTGCATCTGGTGATCGCGACGTCGTTGCATCGGCGGATGACGGAGGCCGAGATTCGTCGCGTCGTTGGCGAGCGCGCGTTCAAGCAGTACTGGCCGGACCGGCTGTACAACTTCGATGCGGAAAATCGCGCCGAGCTGGCGATGCTCGGCAAGACCGATCACGGCGAGGAAGTTTGGCTGTCGCGGCGCGCGGTCGAGTCCGACCTGCTCATTTATTTGAACATCAACCTGGTGCCGATGGACGGCGGGCACAAGTCGGTCGCCGTGGGACTCGCGCCGTACCAGAGTCTGCGGCATCACCACAACGTCGGCACGCTGCGCGATTCGCACTCGTACATGGACCCGACGCGTTCGGCGCTGCATCGCTCGTCGGATCGGATGGGCAAGCTGATTCACGAGTCGGTCAACATTTTTCAGATCGAGACGGCGGTGAACACGCGGATGTACGGCGGGATGCTCGACTTCCTGCACAAGAACGAAGATCACTTCACCGACTGGGATCGCACGCGGCTGAAAGGCTTTCAGTGGACGATGCGCAACATGTCGAGCGAGATGCGGCGCACCGTGCTGCACAACTACGCTGCGCCGTACGGAATGATCGGCGTGTGGGCGGGCGACACCGAGGCGGTGCATCAGAAGGCGCTCGCGCGAGTGTTCCAGCAATACGCGGTGCCGGTGAAGGGTCAGGCGGATATTTTGATTGTCGGCGTGCCGTACATTTGTCCGTACAACGTGAACTCGATCATGAATCCGGTGCTCGTGCAGTGCACTGGCCTCGGCTACCTGTTCAACATGTATCGGAACAAGCCGCTGGTGCGCGAAGGCGGCACGATGATCATCTGTCATCCGCTGCGCGACGAATTTCATCCCGAGCATCATCCGAGTTACATCGAGTTTTTTCATCGATGCCTGGCCGAAACGACTGATGCGGTCGAGCTCGAGAAAAACTTTCGAGCGCGAGTTCGCGCGCAACCCCACCTACATCCACATGTACCGCTACGGCAACGCGTACCACGGCGTGCATCCGTTCTACATGTGGTATTGGGGCGAACCGGCGCGCCAGCACGTCGGGCGCGTGATCGCAGCGGGATGCGAGGAGCCGGAAGTCGCGGCACGGCTTGGATGGGAAGCAGCCGACACGCTCGACGAGGCGATCGCGATGGCAACATCGGATCTCGGTCGCTCCGCCGAGATAACCTACCTGCACCTGCCGCCGCTGGTGATCGCGGATGTCGAGTAGCAACGGCAAACGCAACGGAGCGCAGCGAATGCCGGCGCTCGAGCAAGTGCTCAAGGGCCGTCGCATCCTGCTGACCGGCTCGACCGGATTCCTCGGCAAGGTGTTCCTCGCGATCCTGCTGCGATGGCATCCCGAGATCGAGCGCGTCTATCTGCTGATTCGCGGCGACCGGCGCAGCAGTGTCGGCCGCTTTCGTCGCGAGATTCTCGACTCGCCAGTGTTTGCGCCGCTGCGCGAACATCTCGGCGATAAGTTCGATCGCTACATCGAAGAAAAGATCGTCGTCGTTCCCGGCGACATCACCAACGACGGCCTGCTCGGCGAAGAAGCGAAGCCGTTCAAGCCGGGCAGTCTCGACGCGGTCGTGCATAGCGCGGGGCTGGTGAACTTCGAGGCGTCGCTGGAGAAGGCGATCGAGGTCAACACCACCGGCGTCGCCAACGTGATCGAGTTCTGCCGCAAAGTCGGCGCCGCGATGATGCATGTGTCGACCTGCTACGCCGCGGGAATCGCCGACGGGCATCGCTACGAAGACGACATCCCCCAAGACTGGTGCCCCAACGCGCGCAAGTCGTTTCGGCTCGAGCGCGAAATTCGCGACGCGTTCGCCGCGATCGAGCGGGTGCAGGCCGAGTCGCGCGATCAACTGCGTCACGCGGAGTTTCGCGGCGACGACGACGATGACGGCAATCCGCGCGAGTCGGCGCTCGAGCATCGGCGCAAGCAATGGCTCGAGGAGCGCCTGAAGGACGTCGGCCGCAAGCGCGCGCAGAATTGGGGATGGCCCAACACGTACAGCTACACCAAGAGTCTTGGCGAACAGTTGGTGCTGGCGAATCGCGACACGCTCGACGTCGACGGTCGTGCGCCCGGCGGTGATCGAAAGCGCGCTGCGCGATCCGTTCCCCGGATGGAACCAGGGCGTCAACACCAGCGCGCCGCTGACTTACCTCGCGGGCCGCGGCTACCGATTTTATCCTGCGAAGGCGGAGCTGGTGCTCGACGTGATCCCGGTCGATCTCGCCGCGCATGCGATGGTTCCGATCCTCGCCGCGCTGCTATCGCGCAAGCACAAGCCCATCTACCAGCTCTGCACTTCGGATCGGAATCCGCTGCCGATGCGCCGGCTGGTCGAGCTGACCGCGCTCAGCAATCGCCGCGAGCATCGCAAGGACGGCGGCACGATGCGCTGGCTGGGACCGCATCTCGAAGCCGTCGTCGTGTCGCAGAATACTTACGACCTCGCCAGCAACACGGTTCCGCAGATTCTCAAGCAGGCGGCGGCGTTCGCGCGCAGCGTGGTCGGCGAGGAAAATCAGCGCGCGAAAAAAATCGAGAGCGGGATCGACAAATTCAAGGAGAACACCGACCTCGCGCGCGAGCTGGTCGAGGTCTATCGCCCTTACATCCAGGAGCTCGTCTATACTTTTCACGGCGCCAACATTCGCGCGCTTTATGCGTCGCTCAAGCCCGCCGACGCCGAGCATCATCCGTTTCGTCCCGACCTGATCGATTGGCGCGACTACTGGATCAACATTCATCTGCCGGGACTGCGCCGCCATATTTTTCCGCAGCTCGATCTGCACGCGCGCGGCAGGCCCAAATCGCTGCCGCGTCATCGAAGCCTCGTCGACATGCTCGATCGCGCCGCGGACCGCTACGGCTCGCGCGTCGCGATGATTGCGCGCCGGCCGTCAGGCGAGCAGACGCAGACCACCTATCGCGAGCTGCGCGACCGCGCGCATCGCGCGGCGCTGCTGCTCGCGACGCGCGGAATCAAGCCGGGCGATCGGGTGCTTCTGATCGGCGAGAACTCGCCCGACTGGGTGCTCGGCTACTTCGCGATTCTGTGCGCCGGCGCGATTGCGGTGCCGCTCGACCAGCTGATTTCCGCCGAAGAGCTCGCGCCGATCTGCAAAATTGCCGAGCCCGCGGCCGTGCTGCGCTCGAGCGCGGTTCACAAGCGCCTCGGCTCGACGCTCGGCGACGCTCATCCGAAACATCATCGAGCTCGACCTCGCCGAGCTCGCGCGTCCGTTCATTTTGCGCGGTGCCGCGAAGACTCCGCCCGCGCCGCCCGAGCGAAAGGCGCTCGCGTCGATCCTGTTCACCAGCGGCAGCACCGGCGCGCCCAAGGGCGTGATGCTGTCGCACGGCAACTTCGCCGCCGAAGTCGCGATGCTCTCGCGCGTCTTTGTCGCTGGGCGCCGACGATGTCGTGCTCTCGCTCTTGCCGCTGCATCACGCGTTCGAGTTCACCTGCGGGATGCTGCTGCCGCTCGCCAGCGGCGCGACGATCGTCTATCCGCTCGAGGTCGATGCGAAAACGCTCTCGCGCACGCTCGCCGACGTCCGTCCGACCGCGCTGATCGGAGTGCCGGCGGTGTGGGAGGCGGTCCATCGGCGCATCGTCGATGAAGTCGAAGCGCGCGGTCCGTTCTTTCACGCCGCCTTCGACAACCTGCGCGATCTGAATCGCCGGCTCGATGCGAACTCGGGCCTCAACTTCGGCTCGATTGTTTTCCGCCAGGTTCATTCCGCGCTGGGCGGACGGCTGCGGCTCGCCGTCAGCGGCGGTTCCGCCCTGCCCCATCGCGTCGCGGAGTTTTTCAACGACATCGGAATCCCGCTGCTCGAAGGTTACGGTCTGACCGAAGGCGCGCCGGTTCTGGCGGTCGCGCGGCCCGACGAACCGTTGCAGGTCGGCGCGGTTGGACGGCCGCTGAACGGCGTCGAGATCAAGCTGATGCCCGCGACCGGATCGATCGGCGAGATAGTCGCGCACGGGCCGAACGTGATGGCGGGTTACTATCGCAACGAGGCCGCGACCGCCGAAGTTCTGCGCGACGGATGGCTTCACACTGGAGACCTCGGGCGCTTCGACGACGACGGACGCTTGTACATCGTCGGCCGCGCCAAGGAAGTTATCGTCGATTCCGGCGGCAACAACATCTACATCGAGGAGCTCGAGGAAATTTACGGCCGTTCGGAGTACGTGAAAGAGATGGCGGTGGTCGGCCTGAAGGTCGGACAGGGCGAGCAGGTCGCGGCGCTGATCGTGCCCGCTTACGCACGCGGCGAGAGTCGTCGCGCGGTGGAAGATCGGTTGCGCAGCGACTTCGACAAGGTCGCGCTCGAGCTCAGCGCGCACAAACGAATCAGGATTCTCCGCTTCACCGACGCCGAACTGCCGCGCACGCGCACTCGCAAGATCAAACGCGCCGACGTGGTCGCGACGCTGCGGCGGATGCTCGACGTTCGTGCGAGCGACGCGGACGCCAATAGCGCAAACTCCGAGGTCGAGACCTGGCTCGCCGAGGCGCTCGCGTCGGTCACCACCGAGCCGGTTAACATCACGCCCGCGACGCGGCTGATCGAGGACCTGGGCCTCGACTCGCTGGCACTGGCCGAAATTGGCGAGCTGATCGGTGAGCGCGCGAGCCGCGATATCGCGCTGGAAGAAATTGGCGACCTGCGCACCGTCGCGGACCTGCAACTCCTCGCGACTCAGCCCGGCGGCAACGGACGTCCTCGGATGCCGTCGTACGCAAAGTTCGCTGAGCCTTACGTTCCGCGCTTGCCGGCGCCGCTTAAGTGGCTCGGACGTTTTGCGGTGCGCGGCGCGTCGCAAGCAATTTTCGACGGATGGTTGAAGCCGAAGATTCTTGGGCGCGGAAACATCCCGGCCAATCGCAACTTTATCGTCGTCGCGAATCACTCGAGTCATCTCGACTTCAGCCTGGTCGGATATGCGCTGGGCGCTATCGGCGACGACATTCGCGTGCTCGCCGCCAGGGATTATTTCTTCAACACGCCGGCGCGGCGTTTTCTCGCATCGAACTTTACGTCGCTGATGCCGTTCGATCGCGAACGCGCGCAACTCGAATCGCTGGAAGACGCGCTCGCCGAGCTGGCGCAAGGGCGCAGCGTGCTGATGTTCCCCGAGGGCACTCGCTCGGCCGACGGCGAAATCCACGAGTTCAAGAGCGGCGCTGGATTCCTGGCGCTGCGCAGTCGATGCGACGTGCTGCCGGTCCTGATTCGCGGCACCCACGATGTGATGGGCAAGGGCAGCCTCGTTCCTCGGCGCCATCCGGTGGAAGTCCGTATCGGTCGTGCGATTACTGCGGATCGAGTTGCGCGAGCTGGCCGAGACAGAAGGCGCCGGCGCATATCGTAAAATCGCCGACCTGATGCGAACCGCGGTCATCGCGCTTTCCGGTTCGCGCTCAAAATTGACGCGTAGCATTGAGGCCGATACTGCGGCGTCGAATGGAGCTCAACCGGCCAAACGCGCGCACGCCAAAGTCAGTCGCTCGCCCGAGCTGCCGCGAGGTCACGCCAAAGCGTGATGTTTCGCCAGGTAACGCTGGAATACTTACCGTCCGGATGATTACATTTGGATTATGGTTGATTGGTTCAGCAAACGCCCCGACCACACGCCGCGCCCGACTCGCAACGGACGGCGTCCGTCGGTCAGCGTGATCTCCGACGAATTGCTGGTCGGCGAATATCCCGGTCATGCCGATATCGCATGGCTCAAGGACACTTACGGGATTACCGCGGTTCACAATCTGCAGGACGACGACGACTTGCGCATGAACGGGTTGGACAATCGGGAACTGAGCGCCGAATACGACGCGCATGGGATCGACTACGTGCGGACGCCGATCCAGGATGGCAGCGCGGACGCGATGGCCGAGCGGCTCGAAGTTGCGCTGCAGCGATCTGCGCGACCTGGTCGCGCCGGGCTCGCGCGTCTATCTGCATTGCAACGCCGGGATGAATCGGGCGCCGACGCTGGCGATTGCGTTTCTGCGTGCATATCGGCAAATGTCTCTCGAAGAAGCGATGAAGCTGGTGAAAAAAAATCGAGCGTGCGGACCGTTCATGACCGTGCTCGAAGAATACTTCGGGCCGCGCGACTTCAAGCCGGACAAATGACTTGAGCACATCAGGCGCAGCCGGAAGTCTGCCGCGGGTGTTCCCGACGCAGAAATTTCTCACGGCCTGCGCGTGGGGCGTACATCTATATACCGCGCTGGGCGCCGCGCTCGGCCTGCTCGCGATTTTCTTCGCCTCGCGCGGCGATTTCCGCGCATCGTTCCTCGCGATGGGCGCGGCGACGATCATCGATTGCAGCGACGGTCCGCTCGCGCGCTGGCTGATGGTCAAGATTCGCGTGCCGACTTTCGACGGCGCGCTGCTCGACAACATCGTCGATTATCTTACCTACACCGTGGCGCCGGTGTTCCTGATGCTGGAAGCCGGCATCATCCCGGATTCGCGATGGGGCCTGGCGCTGGCGTGTTTCGTCATGCTCGCGAGCGTGTACGGGTTCTGCCACACCGAGGCCAAAACGCCCGACCATTACTTTCTCGGCTTCCCGAATTACTGGAACCTCGTCGCGTTTTATCTTTACTGTCTCGGCAGCGGCACGATCGTTCAATGTTGCCGTGCTCCTGATTCTCGCCGTGATGGTGTTCATGCCGCTCAAATACATTTATCCGAATCGAACTGTGCCGCTCCGTCCGCTTACGCTTACGCTGGGAATCATCTGGGGATTTTTGACGGTCGCCTCGCTGCTGATGCTGCCGACTGTAAATCCAATCATGCTGTGGGCCGGGCTGAGTTACATCGCTTACTATTTCATCGCGTCGTTCGTGCTTCACGCGCAATTTGTGCTCAAGTCCAATCGAGCCGCGTCGATCTGAATGCCTGCGCCGGGGCTTCATACCCGTCGCCTCCGAGTCATGGCTCGAGGTGATCGATTCCGATTCTCCCCTGCTTTTGATTGCGCCGCACGGTGGTCGCGCCGAGCCGCGCACGCGCTCGATGCTCAATCCCAAGGTCAACGACCTTCACACCGCGGACATCACGCGCGGACTCGCGCCGCGGCTGGGTGCGTCGGCGCTGATCAACGTCGCGATGGATCGCAATCGGCTCGACTGCAACCGGCTCTCGCAAATAATCGAGCGCGCGCCGTGGCTGCTCGAAATGATCGCGGACCGGGTTGACGCGATCGTCGCACGTCACGGCCGCGTCACGGTGCTGCTCATCCACGGCTGGAACATAATCGAGCCGCGCCTCGATTTTGGACTTGGCCTTAAGAACCTCCGGCGGCGAATTGCGTCCGCCCGGTTCCGCCTGCGTCTCTGCCTGTGACGATTTCATTAACGGCCCGCTCGCCCGACTCGCCGACCGCCTCCATCAGCATGGAATCAAGCCGACCTACGGCATGCGTTACCCGGGCGGCGGTCTGCAAAATTTGTTGCAGGCATTCACCGCGCGTCATCGTGGCAGTCCGCACGCCGGCGCTCAGATCGATTTCCGAAACTGCGATGCGCGGCATTATCGATGCGGCCCAACTCGAGCTGTCGGTCGCGCTGAGGATGCCAGGCGAGTTGCGCTCGCGATGCGAGGACGCAATCGTCGAAGTTTTTTCAGGAAAGTGCGATTTACAAGTCGTAAGTTCTGCGAATGTGATAAATCGCGCGCCGCGCCCGGCAATCGTCAAAACCGAAATCGGCGCTGCGGCGACGGTCGCGGCGCCCGGCCGCGTCGGCATCGAATTTTACGATCCCATCTTCACGCTTTGGCGCGATGGCGAGCTTCGACGTCGGCGGCGCGGGCATGGGCGCGCGAATCATGATGCTGTTCGATGGACATTGCGCGGCGCTGTTCACCGCCGAAGGGCGTCCGACGCGTTCCGCGAGCACTGTGACTCACGGTCCGCTCTCGATGCGGCGCGAAGGCAAATCGATCGTGCTCGCGTTTCGCGGACCCGCCGTGATCGTGCCCGATGCGACCGCGTACTTGAGCATCGAGCGCGCGCTGGCTTCCGGACGGCTCGACGGCGACACGGAAGTTGAGATGCGATTCGAAATCGAACACTCGCGCGGCGAATTTGACTTCGACCGGATTCTATCTTCGTCAGGTACGGGCGCGGATGCGCTGTCGTCGAGCGTCGCGTTCGGGCGCGTTTCGGGAAAGGTTCGCATTGATCGCGCGGCGCGAGAGGTCAACGGATTTGCGCGCGCGGGAATGTCGTTCACCGGGCTGGGGCCGCAAAAGTTTACCGTGCGCCGAATGCTTTGGGCGTGTTTTGAGAACGAAGATGCGCCGCGTGCGCTCGAAGCGCGCTCGGTCGCAACGCCAGATGCGCCGCCGAATCAGAGCGCCAGGATTCTCGGAGCCGGCGGATGGTCGCAGTGTGAGTTGCGCGATCTCACGATCGAAACCGCCGTCGGTCGAGGAGCCGCCGCACCGTATTTTTGCGTCTTTGAAGCGCGCCGACGGGTCGTCATGCGAGATCGAAGGCGACGTCGAATGCTTCATACCGCTGTCGCGGCCCGGGCCCGACAATTCACGCATCTACACGTCACTCGGATTCGCGAGCTTCAGCAGCGGAGCTCATCGCGGAGCCGGGATGTTTGAATATTCCCGCGTCGCCGACTCGGTGCTGACCGCTTCCGACGACAACGAAGATACCGATAGCGATTGAGAATCAGGTTGCGGGAGTGACGACTGCGCGAGTGCGCGCGGCAATGATCGTCTTCGAGCTGGTTCGCGATTTCGGTGAGCACTTTGCCGGTCGGCGTGGATGCGTACTCGCGAACGAACAGCACGCCGCGATCGGTGCTGTCGGCGAGCCGCGGTTCAAACGCGAGCCGTCCGAGGATTGGCACATCGGCCTCGCGCGCGATTCCGTGGAGGTCGCCTTCCGGCCACAGCGGTCGAACCGCGCGGCATCCGTCGCAGTTGAAGCCGACCATGTTCTCGACGATGCCGACGACTGGCACACCGATAGCGCCGATTATTTTCATCGCATTGCGCGTGGCGATGGTGTCCTGCGTGGAGGTATGGGTCAGCAGCAGCACGCCGTCGAGCGTTACCATCGACGCGAGCGAGGACAATCGATCAAGGCCGCTAGCGAGATCGATTATCAATATATCAACGGCACCGAACTGGGACTGCGCCAACATTCGACTGATGGCTGCGCGATAACTCAGTTCCGCTGGACGCGGCGGCGCGGGGACGACCGGCGATCCGTCGTTGGCGCCATCTTCGTGATCCTGGGCGAAGCTTATTGGCGCCGGCTCGCCGCCCGGCAGCTGGTCGCTCGAGACGACGCGCAGGCCGTGCGGTCCCGCAGCCGGCTCGATTCCTTCGAGCAGCGGATAGCGCCGCTGCGGTTTCATCCCGAGCATCGCGGTGATGCTGGGCGAATTCAGATCCGCATCGACGATTGCGACCTTGCGGCCCTTGGTCGCCAAAGCCGCCGCGATATTGACGGCGAGCATGCTCTTGCCCACGCCGCCGCGCGCGCTGGCGAGAGCGATGATTGCGCCGACTCCGGCAAGATTGGTGCGAATGCGCTCGCGAGGGTCGGTTGTTTCGACGGATGATCCGTCGGAGCCGTCGGCCTCAATATCGGAAAATATTCTCATTTAGCTGGTTTTCTGAATCCACGGCAGAGATCATGACGGCGATTAAGAACCGCTAATCCTGCGCGAGTTATTCCACTTAGGATGACTGGTTTGGAGGGCCCGGTAAACAATGGCTGGCGCGATGCCTGCGCCGAATCAGACGCTGTCGTCGTCGGCGTCGGTCGAACCGACTTTGCGGTAGGCATTGGGTTCGTCGTCGAGGCGACGGGCTTGCGATTTTGCCTCGCGCTCCTCGTCCTGCTGGCAATCGCGGCACAGGCGCGTGAACGGCATCGCGTCGAGGCGTTCCTCTGCGATCTCCAATCCGCACGATTCGCAGACGCCGTAGGTGCCATCGTCGAGACGCTCGAGCGCGTCATCGATTTGCTTGAGCTTGACGCGTTCGCGATCTGACAGGATGAAATTGATCTCGCGATCGCGCTCTTCCGACGCGAGGTCGTAGGCGTCCATCCCTTCGTCCTTGTTGCCTTCGCGTTCGGCCCGCATCTCGGAATCGATCTCGCCGAGCAGTTTGTTTTTGGTCTCCAACAGTTGTTCGCGCGCCTTGGCGAGGAACTTCTTTCGGTTCTCGGCAACTGTGTCTTTCGTCATTGGATTCAGACTCCGATGTAACTCTAAGCGGCCGCGCCGGCGACCGTTGCATGCAGATCGTAACTGAGCGCCTTGTCGATTCGGGCGCGGACGAATTCGCCCGGCTCGGCGTCGCCCGCGAGGAAAACGGAACCGTCGATTTCCGGCGCCTGGCCCGACGTTCGCGCGCGCAGCCGGGTCGAGCGTCCGGGCATCGGGCCTTCGACCAGCACTTCGACTTCGCGTCCGACCAGCCCGCGATTTTTCGCGAGGGAAATTTCCGACTGCGTCGCCATCAGGCTCGATCGACGCGCGCGCTTAATGCGTTCGGGCACCTGGTCCGGCATGTCGTAGGCGGCCGTATTCTCTTCGCGCGAGTAAGTGAATACGCCGACGCGATCGAACTGTTCCTTGCGAACAAAATCCACCAGGCGATAGAAGGCAGCGTCAGTCTCGCCGGGGAAGCCCACGATAAACGACGTTCGCAACACAACGCCCGGGATTCGCGCACGCACACGCTCGAGCAGCTTGACGAGCGCCGAGCCCGAGCGCTCGCGGCGCATCGCGCGGAGCATCGCGTCGTCGGCGTGCTGCAACGGCATGTCGATATACTTAACGACCTTGGGCAAGTCGGCGATTGCGTCCAGCAGTTCGGCGGTCACGAAGTTCGGATAGCAGTAGAGCAGGCGTATCCAGCGCAGCTCGTCGACGGTCGAGAGCTCGCGCAGCAGTTTTGCCAGTGAGGATGGCGCGTCGAGGTCGCGGCCGTAGGCGGTCAGGTCCTGCGCGATCAAGTTGATCTCGCGAACGCCGCCGGCTGCAAGATTGCGCGCCTCGGCGACCAGATCGGCAATCGGGCGGCTCTCATGCAGGCCGCGAATCTTCGGAATAATGCAGAAAGCGCACTTGTGATTGCAGCCTTCGGAAATCTTCAAGTAAGACGTGAAGAAATCTCCGGTCTTGATTCGCGGAATCGCCGCGGTCGGCAGCAGATGCGCCGCGCCGGCGTAGGGAATCGGCCGTGATTCGGGCGCTTCGGTACGTCGCAGGAGTTCGGGCAAGTCGAGGAAGTTGCCGGTGCCGACGAAGACGTCCACCTCGGGCATCGTCGCGGCGAGCTCGGTCGCGTAGCGCTGCGACAGACATCCAGCGACCACCAGCCGCTTGCCGAAGCCGCGCTTCTTGACCTCCGCCGCTTCGAGGATCGCGTCGATCGATTCCTTCTTGGCCGCCTCGATAAACGCGCAGGTGTTCACCAACAATACTTGCGCCTCTTCGGGGTCGAGCGTGATCTCGAATCCGGCGAACGTCAGCGCGCCAAGCATGAGCTCGCTGTCGGCAAGATTCTTGGGGCATCCAAGCGTGAGCAGGTGAACTTTTTCCATTTACAGAACCGGGGAACTTACGGGGCTTTCCAAAACTACCCGTCGCATACCCGCGAGGCAATCGCGGCCGCTCGCGGTCCCTTTACTGTATCAGATCGTGGGGGAGGCAGGTGCTGTTACGATGTCTGCGCCCGGCGGTACTTTGAACGCGAAAATCGAATCGGGCAGTTCAACGTTGTCGTGAATGTCGGTGAAATCGATCTTCGTCACGTCGCCAAGCTGATCGGTGAGAGTCAACTTTGTCAGATCGTAGGTCTTCGGATCGAGACCGACTTCGATTTTGTAGCCGCCGGTCTTCGCGTCGAGGATCAGATCGACTTGTCCAGTCGGGGTTGGTGGACTCGCGAACGCGGCCTTAAAGTCGCGGTTGATATTCCCGATTCCGAGCAGGAACGAGGTCGCGCTGCTCGACTTGAGCGCCTGCTTCAGCGGAGTCTCGACGACCTGGTTGAGATCGGGGTCGTAGCTGTAGAGCGTCTCGCCGTCGCTGACGATCGTTTGCTTTTCCGGCGTCTCGAACTCCCATCGCATGCGTCCGGGCTTGCGAAATGAAACTGTGCCCTGGCGTTGCCGCTTGGGCGCACCGACCGTCGCGATCTCTTCGTTGAAATTCGCGGTAAACGAATTGGTGTCGTGATAGTGCTTCTGCAGGTGATCGAGAACCCGCTTCAAATCTTTGCCGGCAGGCCGCCATCGTCTCCAGTCGAGCGGGCGCGGCGGCGAGGATAAGCAGCGCGATAGCCGGAAAGATCGCTTTCCAAATTCTGTTCATCTGTTTCGGTTAGACGAAATCGCAGGGATGGAGTTTCACGCACTCAGCGGGCGCTGTGGAGGCGGACTTCGCGCGGTTTCGCGCCGTCGGCGGGCATCACGATTCCTTCGCGCTCCATCTGCTCGACCATCCGCGCCGCGCGATTGTAACCGATTCGAAGCCGCCGCTGGATCATCGAGATCGACGCCTGGTTGGTCTCCATCACGATTCGCACCGCCTCATCATACATCTCGTCCTGCACCTCGCCCGCGAGTCCATCGGCGCCGTCTTCGCCCGGCGGCTTGGTGTCGAGAATTTCCATGCGGTATTCGGGCGCGCCTTGCTCGCGCAGAAAATCGGTGAGCTTGCGAATCTCATGCTCGCCGACGAACGGCCCGTGCAGGCGGCGAAGCTTGGCGCTGCCGGGCGGCATGAAGAGCATATCGCCGGCACCGAGCAGGCGTTCCGCGCCGATCGAATCGAGAATCGTGCGCGAATCGACGCGCGACGTCACCTGCAGCGAGATTCGCGCGGGAAGATTGGCCTTGATAAGGCCGGTGATCACATCGACCGACGGCCGCTGCGTCGCGAGTATCAGATGAATCCCGGCGGCGCGGGCCTTTTGCGCGAGGCGCGTGATATCGCGCTCGACGGTCTTGCCTTCGCTCAGCAGCAAGTCGGCCAGCTCGTCGATGACGATCACAATCTTCGGCAGCTTGCGATGCTCGATCATGCCGACCGCGGGCTGATTGGGATCGTCCGACGCCGGCGCGCTCTGACCCGCCATCTTGAGTTGCGCGAGCGACGCGCCCGACGCGAGCGCTTGATTGTAGCCGTCGATATTTCGCACGCCGAGCTCGCGCATCCGCAGGTAGCGGCCTTCCATTTCCTGCGTCGCCCACAGCAGCGCGCTCGCGGCCTTCTGCGGATCGACCACCACCGGAACCAGCAGATGCGGAATATTTTCGTACACCGACAACTCGAGCATCTTTGGATCGACGAGGATCAGGCGCACGTCATCGGCGGTCGCGTTGAATAGGATCGACGCGATCATGGTGTGCAGCGAAACTGACTTGCCGGTCCCGGTCGCGCCGGCGATCAGCAGATGCGGCATCTTGGCGAGGTCGGCGGCCACCGGCCGTCCGGCGATATCCTTGCCGAGCGCGATAGTGAGCTGACTTTGCGCGGCGCTGAATTCGTCGGCCTCGAGAATCTCGCGCAGGTAAACGCGCTCGCGCTTTTTGTTCGGCACTTCGATCCCGACCACCGCCTCTCCCGGCACCGGCGCCTGGATTCGCACCGCGGCGGCTCTAGAGCCATCGAGAGATCGTCGGCGAGATTTACGATCTGGCTCACCTTGATGCCCGAGCCCGGCTCGAATTTGTACATCGTGACGACCGGGCCCGGCTGCACCTCGACCACGCGTCCCTCGACGCCGAAGTCTGCGAGCTTCTGCTCGAGCACGCGCGCGCTGCGTTCAAGCTGGCTCTCGTCCACTTGCGCGTGCTCGGCCGGCGGCAAATCGAGCAGCGACTGTGGCGGAAGTTTGAACGCACCCTTCTGCCGCGGCTTCGCCGCCGCAATCTTGTCGCGCTTCTCACGAATCTCAAGCAGCCTGACCTTCAACGGTGACGGTTTGCCGTTGACGGCGTCCGAATCGGTCTCGACCTCGTCGCCCTCGCTCAGCGAGAACGGAACGCGCGCGCCGTTCGGCAAGTTCGAACTCTTCGCCGCGCGAGCGTGGGCGAATTCTTGTTGGCGACTCCCGCGAGCAACTCGGTCGGCGCCCGCTTGAGCATCAGCGCAAGCCCGCAGACGAATCCGAGCGCGACTGCGATCAGTCCGCCCGCGAGGTTGATCGAATCGTTGAGCAGAGTTGCGATGCTCGCGCCGACTTCGCCGCCCATCCGTAGCGTCGTGCAGATCCCACAACGCGCTAGCGGTCGCGAGCGCGAGGATCAAAAGTGCGCCGCCGCCAATCTCGCGCGCGATCGTTACGACGCTCGCGCCGGTCCAGACGCGCTGCGCCAGCCACGCGACCAACAACATCGCGGTGTACGACTGATATCCGATAAGGCCGCCGAGCATCGCTGCGATCGCCGCGCCGACGGGGCCGCCGAGGTTTGGACTTCGGCCGATATCGACGCTTACGAGGCTGACCGTGCCGAATGCGGCGAACGCCAGCAGCGCCAATGCGCATAGCTCGCGCGCGATTCGGCTGCTCTGCGACGGCTCGAGCGAAACCTCCTCGACCGCGGCCGGCGGAGGCAATTCGATGACCGTTTTTTCCTTGCGCGCGATGGGGTCACACCTCCGTCACGTACGGAATGACCAGCGGCCGCTTGCCGAGTTCGTCGCTGAAGTAGCGGCGAATCGCACGCACGATTTCTTCCTTCACGCGGGAATCGTTGGCATGCAGTGGGCCGCCGAGCGCGGCCAGGCGACGCGTCAGTTCTTCCTTGGCGCGCCGCATGTGCGCCGAGGTTCCATCGCCGCTGACCAATCCGCGCGAGAGCAGATCCGGGCCGGCCACGATGCGTCCGGTTTTCGACGAGACAACGAGCACCGCCGTGACGATGCCGTCGCGCGCGAGCACGCGGCGCTCGCCGACCACCGCGGGATCGCCGCCGTCCACCACGTCGAGCGCGACGCGCCCCGCTTCGACCGTCGATCCGCGACGCGCGTCGCCGCTGCCGTTGAGAATCAGCGAGTCGCCGTCTTCGAGCAGGAAACAATTCTGCTCCGCGATTCCCGCTTCGATCGCGAGCGTGACGTGGCGGCTCAAATGACGATACTCGCCATGAATCGGGACGAAGTGGCGCGGCCGCGTCAGCGTGATCAATTCCGTCAGCTCGTCCTGGCTCGCGTGTCCGGAAACGTGAACCGGCGCGACCGCGTCGTAAACCACGTCGGCGCCCTGCTTGTACAGACGATTCACCAGCGTGTTGATGGTGCGCTCGTTGCCGGGAATGAAGCGCGACGAAAGCACCACCACGTCGCCATGCTCGATACGCACGCGCGGATGAGCGTCGCCGGCGATTTTCGCGAGCGCGGAGAGCGGCTCGCCCTGGCTGCCGCTGGTCAGGTAGCTCAGCCGGTGGCCGTCGAGAAATTCCGCCTCGCCCGGATCGACGAACATCGCCTGCGCAAACGGAAGCTGGCCGGTCTCGAGTCCGAGCCGCACGCTCTCCGCCATCGCACGACCGAGCGGAACGACGCGGCGCCCGAACTCGCGCGAGACCTCGACCACCTGTCGAATCCGATGCAGATGCGACGAAAATGCCGACAGAAAAAATCTGCCACGCGCGCGCGAGGTCAGCTCGCGCAGCACCGGCTTGAGCGAACTTTCCGAGCCCGAGCGTCCGGGGCGTTCGACATTGGTCGAGTCCGACAGCAGCAGCGCGACGCCTTCCTCGCCTAATTCGGCAAAGCGCTCGCGATCGAACATCTGGCCGTCAACCGGAGCGTCGTCGATCTTGAAATCGCCGCTATGGATGATAATTCCCGCTGGCGTGCGAATCGCGAGCGCGATCGAATTGGGCGTCGAGTGCGTGACGCGAATCGGCTCGACCTTGAACGGCCCCGCCTCGAACACATGGCGCGGCACGATCGGCCGCAAATCAGCCGGATCGTCGAACTCCGCGTCGGCGAGGCGGCGCCGCGTGAAGGCGAGCGTGATGTCGGTACCGTAAACGGGGACGTTGAAGCGGCGCAGCAGATGCGCGAGCGCGCCGATGTGATCCTCGTGCGCGTGGGTCAGCAGTACAGCTTCAACCGCGACGTGACTGCGCTCGAGCCACGCCATCTCGGGGATATAAGTGCCGAGGCCGAGCCCGGGCTCGTCGGGGAACATCACGCCGCAATCGATCACGATCGCGCGCCCGGCGCATTCGATCGCCATCAGATTGAGGCCGATCTCGCCGAGCCCGCCGAGGGCTACGATTCTGACCGGCGCGGTCGTGGAAGTGCTTGCCGCCATCGCCTATCCCTGCCTCCGCACCGAGCGGAATTATATCGGTCAAAGTTGGGATGCGAAAGGCGCTGTGCATCGAACTGACACGCTGACTTGCCTTGCGAAGGGGGCGGGACTAGTTTTCGAGGAATGAGGTGGCGAAGATGGCGGCGTCGGTAAACAAGGTAATTCTCATCGGAAATCTGGGACGCGATCCGGAAACTCGATTCACCAACTCAGGATCGTCGGTCACGAGCTTTTCAATCGCGACCACGGAGTCGTTCGCCGACAAGAGCGGCACGCGGCAGGAACGCACCGAATGGCACAACATCACGGTGTGGGGCAAACAGGGCGAGGCTTGTGCGCAGTATCTGAAGAAGGGCAGCTCGGTCTACGTCGAGGGGCGAATTACCTACCGCGAGTATGAAGCCAAGGACGGCAGCGGCAAGCGCAAGGCCACCGACATTGTCGCGATGCGCGTGCAGTTCCTGAGCTCACGCGGCGGCGCTCCCGCCGGTGATGACGCCGGTGGTTTCGGCGGCGGCGCGCGTCGTGCGCCTGCCGGTGGCGGCGTCGGCGGAGGCGACGACGTCGCGCCGATGGACGACGAGGACATCCCGTTTTAAGACCGATTGCGCGTTCGTAAAACTTACAATCTTTACAAAAAAAGGGCCGCCAGAATTGGCGGCCCTTTTTGGCTCTTTTCGAGTCAGCTAGTCAGAGCTACTAGTCGCGGCCTTCGGCGCGCTCGGTCGCTTCATGGCGCTCGTGCGCGCGCTGCATCGCGTCCGTTGCCCCAACCGCTTCGTTGTTTACTTCGTTGATTTTGCTATCCACTTTGCCGGCAACTGTGTGATGCCGATACTCATTGGCTTCGTGGCGGCGATGCGCCGCATCGACAGCGTTAACTGCGCCAGTCGCGCCGTCGCTGACCTCGTCGGTTTTCTCATCGACATCACGCGCGACCTGCGCGATCTGAATGCCGCCAGCTTTCTTGCTGACGTACTTGTCGGGCCGAGGCGGTGGCACCGACGCACCTGCCGGGATTGTAAAAGCGCCAAGAGAAATCGCCAGCGCCGCGCCAACGAAAATCTTTCCGGTTGTAGTTTTCATAGACGGCCTCCTTAGCCTTGCCAAGAAACAGCAATTACCGTTCCATTGAGTAAATATTGGGGTTTTTGGGCCGTAACTAGCGATTCTGGCAAATGCCAAAAACGTGCTCCCGGAAACAATTACAGGCAGTTTAATTTTCAGCAAAACTAATCCCCGATCGCTTGAGCCGCGACCAGTTGGTACGGACGGGATTCTTCGCTTCGCTCTGAATGACACAAACATCGGAATGAAGCTCGAGCGTCAAACATCGCGGTTGATCCGTGATTGGGGGTGCGTCGGCTGGCGTCGAGAAAGATACGGGGTCCCTCGACTTCGCTCGGGATGACACAGGAAAAGGCGGAACAAGAGGACGATTGTCAGGCCACGACGGGGTGTCGGGTATCAGTTTCGAATTTGATCCCTTTCAGACCAACGATTTGTAGAAGTTCACAATATTTCCGTCAGGATCGCGGAACCAGACTGATCGGCGTCGCCACGATTGCGTCGTCGGTTCCTTGACGAACTCTACGCCGGCATCTTTCAGTCGCTCGAACTCTCGATCGACGTCATCGACCTCGAACTCAATCGTGTAGCTACCGTGTCCGGATCCCTTCATCGAGCCGGGCGCCATTTTTTCCATCCCCTCTGCGCTGAAGATCGAGAGATTTCCGCGACCACTTTCGATCCATGCAAAAGCGTCATCGCCTTTGAACGAAGTTTGCAACACTACTTCGTAAAATAGCCGAGCCCGCTTCACGTCCTTGGTCACAAGGCATATCCCGTTAAAAGTCATTCTTATTCCGGCCCGGTCTTAGGTTCCCCTCACTTCGGGGCGTCCGGGATCAGCTTGAGCCTGGTCTGCTTGGTCGGGCGCGATGCTCCCGCGGCGGCGCCGGTGGCTGCGCCTGCGCCGCGACGGCCTCGGGATCTGGTCGCGTTAGTTTTTTCGGCCGTGTCTTTCTTGCCTTCGTATCGCGGCTGATGGGCTGAGCCGGGAGGCTGCGACGGTTGCACTGGATGCCGCGATTGATCCATCCCGAAGGCGTGGCGCTCGAGTTTTTTTATCTGATCGCGGAGGTCGGCGGCGCGCTCGTAGTCGAGTTTTTCCGCCGCGTCCATCATCTCCTGGCGCAGTGCGGTGATTCGATCGGGTAGCTCGTGCGCCGGGATGAACTCTTCCTCGTGCTTGTCGTCGCCGATTTCCGGCACCACCGCCCATTCCGGCGAGTACATCTCGACCAGCGACGCGTCGATCGCCTTGATTATCGAGGTGGGCGTAATTCCGTGTTGCTCGTTGTATGCGACCTGCTTGGCGCGCCTGCGATTGGTCTCGCCGATCGCCTGTTCCATCGATTTGGTGACGACGTCGGCGTACATGATCACGCGGCCGTTGATATGGCGGGCGGCGCGGCCAGTGGTCTGAATCAGCGAGCGCGCCGATCGCAGGTAGCCTTCCTTGTCGGCATCGAGGATCGCGACCAGCGACACCTCGGGCAGGTCCAACCCTTCGCGCAGCAGGTTGATACCCACCAGCACATCGAAGTCGCCCTTGCGCAGGCTGCGGATTATCTCGACGCGCTCGATCGTCTCGATATCCGAATGGAGGTAGCGCACGCGGATGCCGAGGTCGTGGTAATAGTCGGTCAAATCCTCGGCCATTTTTTTAGTGAGGCAGGTCACCAGCACGCGTTCGTTCACTGCGACACGTTTGTGGATTTCCTCGAGCAGGTCATCGACTTGCGTGCCCGCCTTGCGCACCTCGATTTGGGGATCGATGAGTCCGGTCGGCCGGATAAGCTGCTCGACGATGAGGCCGCCGGATTTCTGCTGCTCGTAGTCGCCGGGCGTCGCGGAAACATAGACCGCCTGCACGACGTGCGATTCCCATTCCTCGAAATTCAGCGGGCGATTGTCGAGCGCGGACGGGAGCCGGAAGCCAAAATCGACCAGCACCGATTTGCGCGACCGGTCGCCGCGATACATCCCGCCAATTTGCGGAACCGTCACGTGACTCTCGTCGATGAAAAACAGCGAATTGTTCGGGAAGTAGTCGAGCAGCGTCGGCGGCGCCTGTCCGGGCAGGCGGCCGGTCAGATGGCGCGAATAATTCTCGATTCCGGGGCAAAAGCCCATCTCGGCCAGCAACTCGAGGTCGTACATCGTACGCTGTTCGAGGCGCTGGGCTTCGAGCAGGCGATTCTCCGTGCGAAAGAATTCGAGCCGCTCCTTAAGCTCGGTGCGGATATTGCGCACCGCGGTTTCCATCCGATCCGAGGTCGTCACGTAATGCGATGCCGGATAGATCGCGATGCTCTGCAGCTTGCGGATCACCTTGCCGCGCAGCGCGTCGATCTCGAACATCGCCTCGACCTGATCGCCGAAGAACTGGACGCGCACCGCGCGCTGCTCTTCGTACGCCGGGAAAATCTCGACGGTGTCGCCGCGCACGCGAAACGTCCCGCGATGAAAATCGTAGTCGTTGCGCTGATAGTGCAGATCCACCAGCTTGCGCAGCATCTTGTCGCGGTCGATGGTCTGCCCCTCTTCGAGGAATACCACCATTTCGAAATACACTTCGGGCTCGCCGAGGCCGTAGATGCACGAGACCGACGCCACGATCAGCACGTCGTTGCGCTCGAGCAGTGCCTTGGTCGCCGAATGCCGCAGCTTGTCGATCTCGTCGTTGATGCTCGCGTCTTTCTCGATGAAGGTGTCGGTCGAAGGAATGTACGCCTCGGGCTGGTAGTAGTCGTAGTACGAGACGAAGTAGCGGACCGCATTTTCGGGGAACAGGCTCTTGAACTCGTTGTAAAGCTGGGCGGCGAGCGTCTTGTTCGGCGCCATCACGAGCGTCGGCCGGTTCACCCGCGCGATCACATTGGCCATCGTGAAGGTCTTGCCCGAGCCGGTGACGCCGAGCAGGACTTGGTGGGGCAGCTTGTCGTTGAGGTTGGCGACAATCGATTCGATCGCCGCCGGCTGGTCTCCTTCGGGCTTATAGCCAGAGACCAGTTTGAAGGCACCCTCTTTACCGCGCGCGAGTGAAAGCATGATGAGCCAGATATTTTAGCAGGGTTCCCGCTTCGTGCGAATTCTTAAACGATCATAACCGAACGCCACGACAACGGCTGACAGCTATACGAAAACCGTCCGTGTTTGCACCTTTTCGGTGAGCCCGAATTTCACCCTCAGAGAAAGGAGGTGCATTACGCGCGGATTTGCTAGGATGCGGCGTCAGGAATCAGTGGCATATCGGTTGCTGATAGTCTGGGACCGGATCGAGGATCCAAGAAGAAGCAACGCAGGGGAGACACATAGATGAAGCATCTCAAGTTCATGTCGGCCGTTATGATTGTGCTGTTCGCGATGGCGATGATGCCATCGATTGCGGGGGCTCAGTTTTACCACGAAGAGCGCCTGGACCATTTCCTCGACGGTCACCCGACCGTGAAGGGCGAGCTAGCGCGCAATCCCAACCTGATTTATAATCGAGCCGTGGCGCGATCAGCATCCCGAGCTGCGGCAGTTCATGCAGGACCATCCCAACGTCTGGGGAAAGATGCCGGAAAGCAACCGATGGGGCGCCTATGGCCCCGATAACCAATGGCATGAGTCCGACTGGTGGCATGAGCACGACCGAGCGTGGATGTGGACCCACCATCCTGAATGGGCCGAGAATCATCCGGACTGGAAAGGCGAAGGTGACTTCGACGAAAATCACGAGTGGCACGATCGCGACTGGTGGAACGCGCATCACCCCGATTGGGTCAACGCGCATCATCCGAACTGGTACAAGCATCCCAACGAGCATCCGGTCGCCGCTGAGGAGCACCAGCATCAGATGGAAGAGCAGCAAGCGCACCATCACGACCACAATCACGAGAACCACTAGCTAGAGTTCTTGCGACCGCGCCGGACATCCGTTTATTGGGAGTCCGGCGCGGCCTATCCGCCGCGCTTGAGCGGGCAAACCGCGCCAGTTCACCGGTACTTATCCACCACTTATCCACAGAAATCCCGGGCTGGACCGAAATAACGCCGGCCAGCCCGGGCAAAAAATCTCGCCCCCTAACCCTCCCACGTGTTGCATTCTTGTTACAAATATAACTATATTTCCCCGTCAATTGGGGTGGGATCGTTCGCGGGATTGGACACGATCTAGGCTCGGGGGCCAAGTGAGCAGTACGCCTCGCGCATAGACCACTTGGGTGAGGAGGAGTTCATGAGACTGAAATCCAGGCTTCTAAATGCGGTGGCCGGCCTTGCTGGCTTGGCGCTGCTCGCATCGAACCTGACCGGTTGCGCATATTTGCAGCAGCCGCGTAAATGGGGCAGCTGCGCAATCGTAGGAGGGCTGCTAGGTGCAGGCGCGGGCGCTGCCGCGGGAATTGTCATTGTCGACAATACCCAGGGTGATCACGAAGACAGCCCCAAGAGCGCCCGAGTCTACGCGGGCGTGGGTGGAGCAGCCGCAGGCGCCCTGATCGGCGCATTAGCCGGACACTATCTATGCGACGAAGTAATCCCACCGCCGCCACCTCCGGCACCGCCACCTCCACCGCCGCCGCCTCCGCCTCCTCCTCCGCCGCCGCCGGTCAAGGAGAAGCTGGTGCTACGCGGTGTGCATTTCGACTTCAACAAGTCAAAGATCCGTCCGGGTGACGCCGCGGTTCTGGATGAGGCCGCCACTACGCTGAAGGCCAATCCGAACGTGACGATCAACGTCAACGGCTACTGCGACGCTATTGGCAGCGAGGAGTACAACCTCAAGCTGTCCGATCGGCGTTCGGATGCGGTCGTTGACTACCTGGTGAAAGCGGGTATCCCGTCGAGCCAGTTGATCCCGCACGGCTACGGCAAGACCAACTTCGTCGCCACCAACGACACGCCTGAGGGTCGCGCTCAGAACCGCCGTGTCGAACTGGTACCGAACGAGTAGGTCGGTCCTAGACTGAGAACTGTCTGTAAGCGGCCGCAGTCCCTTCGATGGGGCTGCGGCCGTTTTTGTGTAACGGAACCATTACGGAGCGCACGCTACAACGCAGATTTTCAACCTCAATGGACCTGACATAGTAAAAATGGCAAAATTTCTCGAAGTTCGTGCGGAATAGCTTGCAACCCAGGGAGGGGTGCCTAGTGTACAAGTGGAAAAATTGGGTCGGTGCATTTGCGACCGTCGTGCTTTTGACGGTCTCGTCGTGCGCGTCGTGGACGCCTGAGCAAAAGGAATACACCGCGATAGGAGCCACCGGCGGCGCACTCGTCGGCGGTGGAGTAGGATGTGCAATAGGTCTCCAGAGCGATGAGGATGACCCGAAGACAGTCGGTCTCGGATGCGGCATAGGTGTGTTGACTGGAGCGGTCGTCGGCGGGATAGCCGGCTACCTGTTGGCTCCGAAGCCGATAGCGGCGCCTCCGCCACCGCCACCACCCCCGCCTCCGCCACCACCGCCGCCACCCCCGCCGCCGGTACACGAGAAGCTGGTATTGCGCGGTGTGCATTTCGATTTCAACAAGGCGATTATCCGGCCGGGTGATGCGGCCGTTCTGGATGAGGCGGTGACGACTCTGAAGGCCAATCCTGGCGTCGTGATCGACGTAAACGGTTACTGCGACGCAATCGGCAGTATGGAGTATAACCAGCGATTGTCCGAGCGCCGTGGGAACGCAGTGGCCAACTACCTGCTGAATGGCGGAATCCTGGCGACCCAGCTAAGGGTACACGGATACGGCAAGACTGGTTTCGTGGCTACCAACGCCACGGCTGAGGGTCGCGCCCAGAACCGTCGAGTCGAGCTGGTGCCCGAGCAATAGAAGGCTCCGACAGATAGGCCTGTAACCGGCCGCAGTCCCGTCGAGGGGCTGCGGCCGCGTCTTGTGGACGAATAGCCTCCCTGGATGCTGACGGGAGGCCCCAATTCTGCTATAGAAACCATCGCTATGATGTCCATACGAATTGTAGGGATGGGGACCGTCGTCATGGCGCTCGCATTCGCCGCACTGATCGGCGCCTCGCCGGGATGTGCCCAATCGCAGGCTCCGGACGATGCTGCTGCGACGGCGCCGGCCGCGGCGCCCGACAGCACAGCTCTTACGGCGACAGCCGTGTCACCGGCCGGGAAAAAGACCCTGGGCCAGAAGGTCAAAGCGCTGGTCTCGAAGCTCACGCCCGATCGGATCAAGCGCGATATCGAATTCAGGAAAGCATCGGCGTTGTTCCCGGATTTCTGCAGACATTGGGAACAGGACCTGCACGATCGCGAGACCAACAATCTTTCCAAGCTGCAATTCGTCGAGAAGGATGGCTACCAGACAGCGACCTATACCGCTTATGGCAAGATTGCCGCCTGCGAATCGCATCAATCCAAAGACGGCTACTCGATCGGAAAGATCACCTACGAGGAATTCGAGTACTACATCGCCGGCAAGTCCCAGGATGAAGCCCGGGCCGCGCCGCCGAAGACCGTCAGTGATACCCACACCACGGAGATTTTCCGCTGGGACAACGGCAAGTGGTTCTACTAGGCGGGAATTAAGAGCGGGGCTGCGCGCCCCGCACCCCCGGCAGGGGTGACCCCTGCACCCAGTATTAATCGCAAAATGGCGAGGACGCCATTTTTGCTCTAATGTGTCATTCAGAGCGAAGCGAAGAATCCCGGCTCTTTTCCTCCCCTCGCGACGTAAGCTGCTGGCGACTGCGTCGCCAGCAGTCGGGAAAGATCCCCCAGATTAGTTCGAAACAAGGACGAAGTCCCGCATCTTTCTTTCACCGGGTGCAGGGGTCACCCCTGCCGCGGGTGCGGGGCGCGCAGCCCCGCTTTCAATTTAGTTCCTTGCTGCTGTAGTTCAGGATTCGCCGCGCGATGATTATCATGTTGATCTGCTGCGTGCCTTCGAAGATGTCGTTGATCTTCGCATCGCGCATCCATTTCTCGACCAGGATTTTGCGCGAGTAGCCGAGCGGCCCGAGCAGTTCGACCGCCTTCTGTGTGATCAGTGTGACTGCGAGACCGGCCTTCGCCTTGGCCATCGAGGCCTCGAGGCTGTTGCGCTTGCCGGTGTCGAGCATCCAGGCGGCGCGCCAGGTCAGGAGTCGCGCAGCCTGCAGTTGCACTTCCATCTCCATGAAATCGCGCTCGACCGCGGTCAGTCGCCGCGGCGAGATACCGTAGCGAACGGCGACGTTCTGTTGTTTGAGAAAGTCGCGGACGAAGTCCAGTGCTGCGCGTCCCACTCCGATCGCCATCGCGGCGACGATTGGCCGGGTCGCGTCGAAGGTCGCCATCACGTCCTTGAAGCCGCCTTCCTTGCGAACTTCAGCGCTGCCGAGCAGAGCGTCGAGCGGAATCCGGCAGTTGTCGAAGATGAGCGCGGCGGTATCGGAGGCGCGAATGCCGAGTTTGTTCTCAACCCTCGCGACGGTCATGCCGGGCGTGTTGTGCTCGACCACGAACGGCTTGATCCCGGGACGTCCCGCGCTCTTGTCCACCGTCGCCCACACCACGACGAAGCCTTCGGACTTTTCGGCCGCCATCTCGCCGGCGGTGCAGAAAATTTTGGTGCCGTTGATCACCCAATGGTCGCCGTCGCGAGTCGCGGTGGTCGTGACCTGCGACGAATCGGAACCGAAGCTGGGCTCGGTAATCGCCATCGCGCCCCACTTCGGCTTGCCTTCCTTGAAGCGCTTGAGGAACCGCTCTTTCTGTTCGGGCGTTCCCGCCGCCATCACCGCCGCGCCGCCGAGTCCCGAGTTGGGCGTCGAGAGATACAAGCCGGCGTCGCCCCAGCATAGTTCCTCGGTGCTGAGGACGGTCATCAGGTTGGCACGTCGAGGCGCCGACGCAGCGGCGCCATCGGCTTTCTTGCTTCGGTCGTTGCCGACCTGGATATCGGCCGCCGCCGACGCCGACCACATCGACTCGTAGAACTGGGTTGGCTTGGTGTGCTCGTGCTCGTCGCAGTCGCGCGAGATCGGACGCATCATGTGCTCGGAAACCGCGTGGAACATCTGGAGGCGGTTCAGAATTTGTGGTTCGAGTTCAAAGTCGATCATGATTTTCTCCGTCGCGGCCGCTTAGACCGTTGCGATTCCTTCGATTGCGGAAAATCCGCGCGCGTTGCGCAGCCACATCTCGACCGGATGCTCGCGGATATAGCCGTGGCCGCCGAGCACCTGCACGCCGTTGTCGGTAACTTTGAGCGCGCTGTTCGCAACGTAATTTTTCGCGAGGTAACTTGCTTTCAGCGCGTCGCGGCCCTTGTCGAGTTCGTACGCCGCTTCCCACACCAGCAGGCGCGCTGCGTCGATCTCGATCGCCATGTCGGCGAGGATAAACGCGATCGCCTGCTTGGTCGCGATTGGCACGCCGAACGCCTTGCGCTCCTTGGCGTAGTCGCGCGCGTATTCGAACGCGGCATTCATCACGCCGACGCCCATCGCGGCAAAGGCGACCCGCGATTCGCACATCAGGCGCGAAAAGTCGATTCCCTTGTCACCGCCCAGGCGCGCATCGGCGCCGACGTGGCAGTCTTTCAATGTGAGTTCGTAAGTCGCGAGCGCTTTGAGTCCCATGTTCTTCTCGCGCTCTGAAATCGTCACGCCCGCCGCGGTGCGCGGAACGATAAAGCCGTCCACGCCCGCGTAACCCTTCGACGCGTCGGTCGTCGCGTACACCAGAATCGAATCTGATTCGGCGGCGAGCGGCACGTAACACTTGCCGCCGTTGAGGACGTATCCCGCGCCGTCGCGCTTGGCCGAGACTTGCTAGCGCGGACAAATCGTAGTCGAAGCGCGGCTCCATCACGGCGGCGGTTGCGGCGGCGAAGTCGGCGCCGGCGAATCGCTTCAGATATTTCGCACGCTGATCGTCGGTGCCCATCTCGACGATCGGAAATGCGAACAGGCGCGGCGCGAGGACGTGCAGCCCGATCGAAATATCGCCGAAGCCGAGTTCTTCCGCGACGATCGCGCCGGTCACCGCCGAGCGCGTATCGCCACCACCGCCGAATTTCTCGGGGATTGCGCCGCTGACGAATCCGAATTGCCACGCCTCGGTAACCAATGCGGCAGGAATCGCGCCGCTTTCGTCAGCCGGCCGCGCCGCGGGACGAATCTTCTCCCGCGCGAACGCGCCGACGCTGTCGCGGATCATCTGTTGTTCTTCGCTGAGTTCGAAGTCGATCATAAGTGAGGAAAAATCCCTTTCGGTTAAAGTAACGCTTTAAGTTTCGATCTTTACCGTAGCTTTCGAGCGCGCGGATTCATAGGCCGCCTCGACTATTCGCTGCACCGCCACGCCGGCCGCAAATGCGGGGTCCGGCGTGCACGCTCCCTTGAGCGCGGCGACAAAGGTCGCATCCTCGGCGGCGTACGGAATCATGAGGCGATCCTTGATCGGCGCGAGGTACGGCCGCTCGCGCAGAATTTTTTCAGTGAACTTCGCCATCACGTCGTCAGCCGAAATTGTCTCCTCGTTCGCACCGGAGCCGCGCTGAAAAACGATCGGTCCGAGCGTATCGGCGTCCGATGCAGCAAACAAGTTCTCGGCGAAAACTTCAAGCCTGCGATTACTCGCACGCGCGATCATCCGATGCCAAATCGAGGTGAGCTGGCCGTGCCACCCGCCCGCAAATTCCATCGAGGTCGCGCCGAAGTCCTCGACTCCATCGGCGCCGTTCAGGTTGCGCGTGCGGCAGTAGAGGCTGGTGACGGGACCGAACATCCAGGTCAGCAAGTCGAAGTCGTGAACGCTGTGCTCGATTAGCGTGCCGCCCGCGGTCAGCGACGGATCGTTGCGCCATGCGCTCGCGTGCGCGCCGCGGGTCGGAAAATCCTGGTCGTCGCGCATCGTGACGCTGAGCAATCTGCCGACGTCCGGCATCCTCGAACATCGCCTTGATGACGTTGTACACGGGCGAAAATCGGAGCACGAGGCCGACCTGGCTGATCACGCCGGACGCTTTGATCGCCGCCGCCATCGCGGCAGCTTCGGCCGCGGTCATCGCGAGCGGCTTCTCGCAGAAGATATGCTTGCCGGCTTCGGCCGCGGCAATACAGACCTTGCGATGCATCGCGGTCGGCGTGCAGATCCACACCGCGTCGATCGACGGGTCCACGATTATCTCTTCCGCCGACTCGAGTGCGCGCGCGCCCTGCCATCGCGCGGCAAGATGCTCAGCCGCCGGATGCGAAACGTCGGCGACGGACACCACACGCACGCTTTGCTCGGTGCGATCGGCGACGTAACGGAGCATCATCGAATGCAACTGGCCGATGAGGCCGGCGCCGATGATGCCGACGCGAATTTGTCCGGTGATTGGAGTTGGCATCAGGAGTTTCCGGATTTTTCCTCGCGGCGGAGCTTTTCGAGCTCGCGCTCGCGCTTGTACTTGGTCGGGTCTTCGATCGTTTTCGACGGTGGCGCCATCGGCTTGCGGATTTTCGCGATCAGGCTGCCCGGACGAAGCTTCTTTGGTTTGCGTTGAGGCATATTCGGCTTACCAAGGTGCCAGAATGGCGCGATTCGCAATCGTCGAGTTCTGGCAAAAGAGCAGTTTCATACCATAGGTTGTGGTGGTGGGAGGGCCATCCACTACCGGTGGGTTCGTTCCGTCAAAAGTTGTTTTTCGGTTGATGATGGCGTCCGACAACATAACCCCTAACCCCTTCCCGAGCGGGAAGGGGAACCAGATATAGAGGTTACGCGGCGATTGCATGTAGTAGATGTAGCACGACAAATGCACCGCGGGCAGGCTGAACAGTTCATCCCTACGCCGCGAAGCCGATGAAGCTCATCTGGAGGCCGGTGGTCTTTCCGTCGGCGGCGCGGCGGGAGAAGAAACGGTCGGAGGCGCATCGCGTGCAGGGGCCGATGCTGGCGATATTCGCAGGATCGAGTCCTGCGCGTTCGAGTTGGTCGCGAACTACGGCGCGCAAGTCGATAAAGGCCTTGCCGGGACGCCCTGCCCTCGTATGATTCTGTGCACCGTCAATCTCACGGCCGAAGCGATCGGCAAGATCGGCGTCAACTTCGAAACAACATTGGCCGATCGACGGGCCCATCGCGGCGCGAATGTCGGTTGCGCGGGCGCCAAGCTGGGTCATTGCATGGACGCCGGCGTTGGCGATGTCCGAAATCACGCCGCGCCATCCGGCGTGCATTGCGCCGGCTATTTTGTGTTTCGAATCGACCATCAGTATCGGCACGCAGTCCGCTGAGAATATCCCCAGCATCACGCCAGGCTCGGCAGTGACGAGGCCGTCGCCCGACGGGCGAAGCGTCGCGGTATCGCGAGTCGCGGCGTGAACGACGTTGCCGTGTACCTGGTTGAGGCGCGCGACGATCTTTAGATCCGGGACTTCGCGGCGGAGGCGCTTCCAGTTGGTATCGACGGCGCGCTCGTCGTCGCCGACCCAGTAGGAAAGATTCATCGAGGCAAACGCGCCGGTGCTGACGCCGCCGGAGCGGCCGATGAATCCGTGGCAGATTGAGGCGTCGGGCCATGCGCGCAGGATTTCGATGTTGGCGGACTCGGGAGATGATTCAGTATGAGTTCCCACGTGGAGTTAAGTTATACCTCTCGGGTCAGCTCGAAAATATCCCGAGTTGAAGAGTTGGTTCATCGCGCGCGAATTGGCCGACGTAGCTGATGATGCGAGCGACCTAACTGTGGTGTTTCAATAGGTTGTCCTTCCGGGAGGACGCTGGGAAGGTGAAAGGTGCGAACTCAACACCGACTCAGGAGGTCACCCCCGGATGGACATTCATCAGAATGCGCGTACCACACCGCTTAGTCGAGCCGCACTGGTCATGCGGGTGAATGGTGGAGAATCGCCGAAGACCGTCGCAGCGGGCGTGGGTGTGAGTGACAAGACCGTGCGCAAGTGGGCTAGGCGTTTTGCCCGCGAAGGTCCGGCCGGACTGGCCGACCGCAGCTCGCGTCCTCACCGGCTGCGTCGCCCGACGGCGCCAGCATTGGTCGAGCAGGCGATCGCGCTGCGCCGCCAGCGCCTCCTGATGAAGCATATCGCCGCACAACTCGAGCTCAGCCTCGCCACCGTAAGCCGCCTGCTCAAGCGGGCCGGATTGTCCCGGCTGAGCGCGTTGGACCCGCCGCCGCCCATCGTTCGCTACGAGTACGCCGCGCCTGGTGACCTGCTCCATTTCGACACCAAGAAGCTCGGCCGCTTCCACCGCGTCGGCTCGCGCATTACAGGCACTCATCAAAAACGCAGCCTCGGCGCCGGCTTCGAGGTCGCCCACGTTTGTATCGACGACCATTCGCGCCTGGCCTACGCCGAAGTCCTGCCCAACGAGCGCAAGGAGACCACCACTGCCTTCCTGTCGCGCGCCCTCGATCACTTCCAGGGGTTGGGCATCGCGGTCGCTCGCATCATGACTGATAACGGCTCCGCCTACCGTTCTTCCCTTATTGCCGCCCTGTGCCGCAGCCGCAGGATGCGGCACATCTTTACCCGTCCCTACACCCCACGCACCAACGGCAAGGCCGAACGCTTTATCCAGACCGCCCTGCGCGAATGGGCCTACGCCCGCGCTTACGATCACTCCGAGCAGCGGACAGACGCTCTGCTCCCCTGGCTCCATTCCTACAACCATCATCGCCCTCATCGCGGCATCGGCGGCCGCTCTCCTATCTCGCGCCTTCCCGCGGACAACCTGTTGCAACCCGACAACGGGTTAGGTTCCTCGAATCCTTCGCGACGCCTGCGTCGTCACTTTTTACTGAACTTTTAGGTCTGATCAAACCGAACTTTTTGTGCTGTAGTAATGCCTATGAACCTGCCTCTGAACGCCCGCTATTCTCCCCGCTCACCCGATATCGGCCAAAACCCAGGTTACGCCAAAAAAACAACTTTTGACGGAACGAACCCACCGATGGTAGAGGACCCGCCCAACTACACTACATATGGTATGGATCTCTCCTTGGAGACCTCTCACGCCGGCGCGGATTTGAAAAATTCCAGCACCGCTTTCACGTATTGCGGATCGCTCGGCGCGCTCAGATGATCCCGTCCTTCGAGCATCACCAGTTTGCTGCCCGGTATCGCGTTGTGCAGCAGCTTGGGATCGCCGACCAGCAAATCCTTGGTCCCGATCACGATCATCACCGGCACGCGAATCTTCTTCGCCGCAATTTGTTCGGCGGAGAAATCCTCGCGACTCGACGCCATGATCGCCCCCAATGCCTTCAAATCATTGCCGGTAGCCTCGGCAAACTGGCGAAATTCCCGCGCGCGCTGCTGCTTAACTTCCGAAATGTCTTTCGCGAGCAGCGCATCGACGATCGGTTTGCGATCGAACGACGGTGCACTCGCCGACGCTGCGCCGATTCCGCCGAGCACCGCCGCTCGCAGACGCTCCGGATGCAACATCAGCAGCCCCGTCACGATTCGCCCGCCCATCGAGTAGCCCATGATCAACGCGCGCTTGATTCCGAGATGATCCATCAGCCGGATCACGTCGTCGCCCATCGTTTCGCCCGCGTACGCCGCCGAATCGTGCGGCTTGCCGCTCTTCCCATGACCGCGGCAATCAAGCGCCACGACGCGGTAGTCTTTGGCGAGCGGGCCGAACCATCCAGCGCCCCAGTTATGCTCCGCGCGCGACGCAAACCCATGCACGAGCACCACCGGCTCGCCCGTGCCGTGTTCCTCGAAATAAATCTGCACGCCGTCAGAATCGAAGTAGGCCATCGTTCAACACTCCTGCCGGAATTATGCTTGCAGCCATAATCGAATAGCCGCACAATCTGCGCAATGCCATCAAACCAAAAGCTCGGACTTCAGACTAATGTCGGCGTCGGCGCCGACGCGCTGGCCGGACGCCTCGCACTAATCCGCGAGGCCGAGGATCTCGGCTACACCTCGTTGTGGATCGCCGAAGTCAGCGGCCCCGACGCGTTCGTCAGTCTCGCCGCGCTCGCAGTCAATACACGCAAAGCCGAACTGTCCACCGGCGTCATCCCGATTCAGATTCGCACGCCGGGCGCGATGGCGATGGGCTTCCTGACAATCAATGAACTGTCCGGAGGCCGCGCGATTGCGGGGCTGGGCGTCTCGAGTCCGATAATCGTCGAGCGATGGCACGGCGCCTCGTATCGCAAGCCGGTCACGGCGATGCGCGAATGCGTGACGATCATGCGCCAGTTGTTCACCGAGGGCCGCTCGAAGTTCCAGGGCGAAGTGTACAAGTCCGACTTCAAGCTGAGCATGCGCATCACTGCGCCGCATCCGCCAAAGATTTATCTCGCGGGCCTCAACGCTCCGATGCTCCGGCTCGCGGGCGAAGTCGCAGACGGCGTCCTGATGAACTACTCGCCGCCCGAAGCGATCGCGCCGATGGTGAATCACATTGCCGAAGGCGCCAAAGCCGCAGGCCGTGATCCGTCGGCGGTAGATGTCGGCATTTACATCCGCATGTGCATCACCGAGGACGAGGACAAAGCCGTCGATTCGTTCCGTCGTGAGCTGGCCGGTTACGCATTCGTGGACAGTTACAACAAGATGTTCGCCCGCTACGGACTAGCGGCCGAGTTCGACGAAGTGCGCCGTCTCTGGAAGGAGGGCAAGCGCGACGAGGCTCCCAGAGCCATCTCGGAAGCGTCATGCCGCAAAATCGCAGTGTTCGGCAACGCCAAAGCCGGCCGCGACTTCGTCGCAAGATTCCGCGCCGCCGGCGTCACCCATCCCGTGGTGTTTCCAATCGGCCCCGCCGCGACTACGGCGCGCGACTATCCAAATACAATGCGCGCCCTCGCCGGAGCGTGAACTCCTACCGGCCTTTGTAGATGGGCTTTCTCTTCTCCATGAACGAGCGCGGACCTTCCTTGGCGTCCTCCGACTTCATAACTTCGCGGGCGATTTCGTTTTCGATTTTGAACGCCTCTTCGTATGGACGCCCAGACGTTCGGCGCACTGCTTCTTTGATCTTCCGCACTGCCAGCGGGCCGTTCTGCGCGATTGTCGCTGCGAGTTCCTCGGCCTTCGCCATCAATTGATCCTGCGGCACAACATAGTTGATCAGTCCAAGGCGCCACGCTTCTTGCGCGTCGATTCGATTGCCGGTCAGCAGGATCTCCATCGCCTTGCAGTACGGAATCTGACGTTGCAAGCGCGCCAGCGAACCGGCCGCGGGGATGATCGCCCACTTCACTTCCTGCAAACCGAAACTGGCGTTCTCAGACGCGACTCGAAGGTCGGTGCCTTGAATGAATTCCATTCCGCCCGCGATGCAAAAACCGTTGACCGCCGAGATCACCGGCTTGTCCATGTCGTAGCCGCGCAGCAACGCGATATCGCCAAGCTTCCTATCCGCGAGCAGCTTGCTGTCCCATTCGTCCTCGGGCTTGCGCGCGCCGGTGAACAGCGGGATCAGCTTGCCGAGGTCAGCGCCGGCCGAAAATGCGACCTTGCCCGCGCCGGTGACGATAGTCGCGCGAATCGCGTCGTCGGCATCGATCTCCTTCCACGCCGCCGCGAGGCTGACGAGCATCTCCGGGTTCAGCGAATTGTGAACCTCGACGCGGTTGAGCGTGAGATACGCAATGTGATTCCGTTTCTCGAAAATAAGCGCGGGCATAGTGTCTCCTTTTCTTCTTCCGCCGCGAAGTTACCATCGAACGGTGCCGCGCCGGTAGCTTTACCCGTCGGTTCGCGGGCCGTTATGATCTTGTCAGACTCACAAGCTTACAAACCCTTGCCAAGGAGGAGTCATGAAACTTCGCGCCGCATCGATCGTAATCCTGCTGCTGCTATTCACTCTCGCGCCCGCTTTCGCTATCGACACGCCGCGCATTGTTCCTCGCGTTCAGGAGATACAAAGACCCATCGGAGAAGTCTTTCACACCGTCAAGAAGTATTTTACCGACGCGTCGATGAGCCACTTCACACTCGTCAGCGCGGATGAGCGCGATCACACTCTCGTCGCGAAGCAGACTGCGCTCGACGACCTGACCTGGCGCAACTGGGCGTTCTGTGAGACCGGTCCGGTTCAAATGATCTACAAGTTGCAGGACGGCACGGTGACAGTGACCGTCAAGCTGTCGAAAACGACGCCGCATTCGACGCTCGCGACCGTGTCGGCGGATTTCGAAGGCCGCTATGCGCTCGGCGGCAATCAGAACACGGTCGCATGCAAATCGAAATTCGCGCTCGAAGACCAGATACTAGCCGCAGCGGGCGCCAATCCCGTCAAGTGAGTCGATGCGATTCGATTGAACTCTGAGCCAATAATCGTACCGCCGCCGGCTCCCAGCATACTGGCATTTCCCGAGGCTCGCCGACTTCGTTCGCGCGACGTGTTCCGCCTGGTCGCGCGCGCGTGGCCGTTCATCCGTCCGTACCGGCGCCATCTGGTGTACCTGTTCCTGCTGACGCTGCCGACACTCATCGGCGGTCTGGTCGGGCTCAGCCTGGTGCGCATTTTCTTCGACGTCGTCGGTCATGGCGACCCGCTCAAACCCGCGCAGGCGTGGATGCTCCGATGCTCGATGCACGCCGATCGGCGCACCGTCCTGATACACGCTTGCGTCGTCGGCGGCATCGCGGCGATGGCCGGTCTGGTCGCGGTCGGACTTCTGCTCGGCTACGCGGTTTGGATTTTGCAGCGCATCAGCAACCTGTTCCGCGTCAATCTGTACACGCGGATGCAGGAACTGAGCGTCCGTTTTCATTCCGAGGAAAAAATCGGCGACGCGATCTTCCGGATGTTCCAGGACTCCGCCGCGATTCCGAATGTCATTGACGGCTTGATTGTTCAGCCGGTGATCTTCTTCCCGATCGCGATCGGCTCGATCCTCTACCTGCTGTGGTTCGACTACCGGCTGGCGCTGATCGTCGTTCTGCTGATGCCCGCGAACTTCATACTGGGGTGGATGTATGCCAATTCGCTGCGTGCCGCTTTCATCGGAGAGCGCGAGGCGACGGCTCTCGCGACCACGCGCATCGAAGAGACGCTCGCGTCGATCAGAACGGTGAAGGCTTTCGGCACCGAAGCGCGCGAAGCGCAGAATTATGCGAGCGATAACTGGGACGCGTTCATTGCCGGGCGCCGCGCGCGCTTGATGCTGGCGCGATACCGCGTCATCACCAACACGGTTCGCGGTCTCGCTTATGTCGCCGCGATGTACGTCGGCGCGACGGAAGTGCTTCGCGGCGGCACCGCCGGCCTCGGGCACGTGGCGGTTTCGTTGGGACTCTTCCAGGGATCGATCTCGCTGGTTTCCAGCGTGAGCAGGCGCGCTAGGAACATCACCGACCAGTGGGGCAGCATGCAGGACGTGGTGGTCGCGATTTCGCGGGTGCTCGAGATGCTCGGTCAAACGCCCGAACAAAGCGTCGCCAGCGGTCATGCGATGCCGCCAAAATCCGCAAAGGCGATAACTTTTGACGATGTGAGTTTTGGTTACGACCCGCGCAAGCAGGTGCTCGCCAGCGTGAATCTCGAGGCCCGCGTCGGCGAGATCACCGCGATCGCCGGTCCGAGCGGCTCCGGCAAGAGCACGATCATTTCGCTCATCGTGAGATTCTTCGATCCGTCGGCGGGCCGAATTCTGCTCGACGGCGAACCGATTGCCGGCTTCGACCTTGCGGCGTGGCGTGGAATGCTTTCGGTCGCGCTGCAGGAGAATCCGCTGTTCACCGCGACCATCCGCGACAATGTCGCATACGGACGCCCGAACGCATCGACGGCCGAAGTTGCGGAAGCGATTCACCGCGCCGGCCTCGGCGATTTCGTTCGCACGCTGCCCGCGGGCCTCGACACGATGCTCGGCGAAAAGGGATCGAAGCTTTCAACCGGGCAGGCGCAGCGGCTCGGACTTGCGCGAGCGATCCTGCGTAACGCGCCGATTCTTTTGCTCGACGAGCCGACCTCGTCGCTCGATGTCGCGACCGAAGAGGCGGTGATGAACGGCCTGCGCGAATGGGTGAACGCAGGCGCCCGACAGTCGGATGGTGATTCTCGCGACGCATCGGCGTACTACGGCGTCTCGCGCCGACAGAATCTACCAACTTGCCGCCGGCCGGCTCGTCGCCGCAAATGGATCCGCGCTCGACGACGTGCCGATTCGCGAGGTGAGCAATGCCTGACGGCGGCGCATCGCGCGACTCACGCGCGAATCTGCTTTACGCCGACGAACACGCGCCGCTCACGTGGCGCGAGGCGTGGCGCATCCTCGTCAAGAGCTGGCCGTACGTCAGCCGCTATCGGCGGCTGGTCGCGATCAAGTGCGCGCTGGTTTTCGTCTCGCTGACGTTTTTTCTGATGACGCCGTGGCCGCTGAAAATCGTCATTGACAACGTTATCGACGGCCACCCGCTGACCGGTATCCCCGGCGCCATTTTGACGCCGATGACCGGCACCAGCCGCACCGCAATCCTGCTCGCCGTGTCGTTGTTTCTCGTGCTGACCGTCATTTTGATCGGGATGGTTCACGGCGAAGCGCAGTCGCTCGGAACCAACGTGAACAGTGGCGGACTCGACCAGGCGGGCATCACGGCCAACGACGCCAACGAGGGCGGCAGCTTGTGGAACGGCCTGTTTGGCTATCTCGAATCGCGGGTGACGATCGATCTCACGCAGCGGATGAACCAATCGCTGCGGACCGCGATCTACGAGCGATTTTTGCGATCGCCGCTGGCGCTTTACGCCGATCAGAAAATCGGCGACGCGGTTTTCCGCGTGATGTACGACAGCGCGTCGATCGGCCCGGTATTTTATCGCGGCGTGCTCGCGCCAATCATGTCGGTGTTCATGTTCGTGATGGCGATCATTGTGCTCTCGATACAATTCAGCAACCAGCCGGTGATCATCGCCGTCGCGATTCTGTTTCTGCCGGTGGTCGCGATCGGCAGCAGCTTTTTTGGCCGCGCGATCCGCGATCAGAGCCAATCGATGCGCGAAAGCGGCAGCGACGTGATGGCGGCAAGTTCGAGGAGCGCGTCGCGCAGGTCCAGCTGATCAAGGCCTTCGGACAGGAGGCGCACGAGACCGCCGTGGTTGACGCCGCGAGCTGGCAATCTTTCCGATCGACACTGCGGATGCTCGCGATTGTGTTCGTGATGGTGATCGTGATCGCGCCGGTGGGATGCGCGCTGGTCGGCTACAGCCTCTACTACCTGATGATGCAGGTGATCGCGGGGCGCATGACGCTCGGCGACATCGTGCTGCTCGCGGGTTACGGCTCGATGCTGGCGAATCCGATGTCGATCATCGGCAGCACGTGGGCGTCGATACAGGCGTCGGTCGCGGGGCTGAGGCGGGTGCATAGCGTGCTCGACAATCTCGCGGAGCCGGTCAGCGACGGACGGGGCGACGGACTGCGCGGACGTATCGACAAGCTCGAATTCAACGGCGTCGCGATCGGCTACGGCGCGACCACGGTGCTGAGTGACGTGACGATGTCGATGCGCGCGGGCGAGATGGTCGCGCTGGCGGGTCCGAGCGGATGCGGCAAGACCACGCTGATCCATTCGATCCCGCGGTTCATCGAACCGTTGGCGGGAACGATCGCATTTGATGGCGTCGATTCGCGCGCGGTCGCGCCCGACACGATTCGCGCGCGCGTTGGATTTGTATTTCAGAATGAGTCGCTGTTCTCGAAGTCGATCGAAGACAACATTCGCTACGGCAACGATAGCGGTTCGCCGGCCGACGTTCGCGAAGCAGCGGCGATGGCGGGCGCGGCGGAATTTATCGACAGGCTACCGGACGGGTACTCGACGATGCTCGGGCGGCGCGGGGCGCGGCTGTCGGTCGGGCAGAAACAGCGGATTGCGATCGCGCGGGCGCTGCTGCGACGGCCTGAGATCATTGTGCTCGACGAGCCTGCCGCGCCGCTCGATCCGGCGTCGGAATCTGAACTGCTGAAGACGCTGATAGCGCTCGCGCGCGATCGAATTGTGATCATCGTCGCGCATCGCGTCGGCACGCTCGCCGCATGCGACCGCGTCTTTTTCGTTCATGACGGTACGATTGCCGCTTCCGGAACGCATGCTCATCTGCTCGCGACTGACCGCGCCTACCAGGCTTACCTCGCACAAAGCGCTGCCGAAATTCCGGCCTGAGTCTGGCCCGTCTATTGCTGTTGAAAGGATGTCGGCGGTACTGGCGATGCTGAATTACGCGCCAGTCAGGGCGGCAGGGTGAACTGCGATGGATTCGACTGTTTCCGAAACAGGCAGGACGGTGCCCGTTTGGGCGGCGTACAAGACCGACGCGAGCGTTTTCGACGAGATGCTCGACCTCGAAAGCCAGCCGCGCGACGGCTGCGCGGGCGTCATCGACACGATGTTCTCGATGGAGCCGGCGCAGTTCACCGAGATTTGCGCGCGCGCAGATCGGATGTTCCGGCGGATGGGTGTCACCTTCAATGTCTATGGCGCCGCCGACGGATCGGAACGGATCTTCCCATTCGACCCGATTCCGCGCGTCATCGACGCCGCTACCTGGGCGACGCTCGAGGCTGGCCTGATTCAACGGGTGCGCGCGCTCAATGCGTTCCTCGCCGACGTTTACGGTGACGGTTGCATCCTGTCGGACGGCGTAATTCCGCGCGACCTTGTGCTCGGATGCCCGCAGTTTCGTCGCGCCGCCGTTGGGATCAAGCCGCCGCTGGGAAACTTCGTCACTGTCGCGGGAATCGATCTGGTGCGTGGGGCTGACGGACGCTTCTATGTCCTCGAAGACAACGTGCGAACGCCGAGCGGCGTCTCGTACGTGATCGAAAATCGCGTCGTCATGACGCGTCTGGTTCCGACCCTGATGCGCGCGTCGCGCGTGCGTAGCGTCGAGCGCTATCCTGCCGACCTGCTGCAATGCCTGATGGAAATGTCGCCGACGGGCAAATCCAATCCGACAATCGCACTGCTGACGCCCGGGCCGTTCAACTCCGCATTTTTCGAGCACGTCTTCCTCTCGCAGCAAATGGGCATCGAGTTGGTCGAGGGCGTGGACCTCGTTTGCGTCGATCGCAAGCTCTACATGAAGGACGTTCACGGGCTGCGGCAAATAGACGTCCTCTACCGGCGCATCGATGATGACTTCCTCGACCCGCTGGTGTTCCGCCCCGATTCTCTGCTCGGCGTGGCAGGACTCACGGCCGTTCTGCGCGCCGGTAACGCGGCCATCGCCAACGGCGTCGGGACCGGAGTCGCTGATGACAAGGCGGTGTACGCGTACACGCCCGCGATGATTCGTTACTATCTCGCCGAGGAGCCGATTCTACCGATCGTCGAAACTTTCCTGCTGCGCGATCCTGAAGTGCGCGAACAGGTGCTCAAAAATCTCGAGCGTTACGTGGTCAAGCCGACCGGTGCGTCCGGCGGCTACGGCGTCATCATCGGTCCGAAGGCCAGCGAACAAGAACTCGCCGAGTCGCGCGAACGGATTATCAACGATCCATCGGCCTTCATCGCACAACCCGTCATCGCGCTCTCGGTCCATCCGACGATCATTCACAATGGCTCTGCAAGCGGGATGCAGCTATCGCCGCGGCATATCGACTTCCGCCCCTTCGTGCTGCTTGGCGCGAAACCGCGGGTGTTGGCCGGCGGTTTAACCCGCGTCGCATTGCGCGAGGGCTCGCTGATCGTCAACTCATCGCAGGGCGGCGGCAGCAAGGACACCTGGGTGCTCGAGGCCTGATGCTCCGGCGAATCGCGAGTCATCTCTTCTGGACCGCTTGCAACCTGGAACGAGCCGAATGGCGCGCGCGCCTGCTCGACGTCAACTATCACCTGCTGATCGAAAGCTCACCGCGCGACGCGCAGCCGTGGGCGCCGCTGCTTGCGATTTTCGGCGAGCGCGAACTGTTCGCCGAGACCTACACGACCGCCGACGATGCCTCCATCCTCAATTTCTTCGCGCTCGACACTGACAATCCCAATTCGATTCGCAGTTGCATCAATACCGCGCGCAACAACGCCATCTCGCTGCGCCACTACATCTCGTCCGAGCTTTGGCTCGATCTCAACACGCTCTATCTCAACGCGCAGGAATGGACGCCCGAACTTTTCATTTCGCCCGGCGTGTTCGCGTTTTTCGCCGATCTGAAGGACAACTTCTATCGTCTGTCCGGCATCCGTCAGAGCACTATCCCGCGCGACATCGCGTACGACTTCATGCAACTCGGCATCATGCTCGAGCGGACTGAGGACGTGTCGCGGATGCTCGACGTCAAGTACCACTTCCTGCTGCCACGGCTCGAAGATGTCGGCGGATCGCTCGACATCCTGCAATGGGCGGCGGTGTTGCGCAGCGCGTCGGGGCTCGAGGCGTATCGCAAGCGCTTCGGCAACTCGATCCGAATCGACAATGTGGTAGAGATCCTGCTGTTCGATCCGACCTTCCCGCGATCGGCTCGATTCGCGCTGGCGATGCTCGAAACCTCGCTCAACCGCATCCAGAGCCAGGCGCCGGAACCTTCGCCGGTCTCCGCACAGCTCGAAGAACTGCTGGCGTTGATGCGTTCGAAGCGATCGCTCGAGGTGATAAAATCCGGCCTGCACCAGTTTTTGCTGCAGATCCAAGACGGATGCGCCGCGCTGGGCGACGAGGTCTTTCAACGCTACCTCAGGACCGATTGAATTGATGCGATGCTGCTGCGGATCTGTCACACCACACGCTTCGAGTACCAGGCGCCCGCCTACGATTCGCATAACGAGGTGCGGATGCGGCCGCTGGAAGGCGCCAATCAGCGATGCGTCGAGTTCGAGTTGGATCTGACACCTGACACATCCACCTTTGAATACGACGACTACTACGGCAATCGCGTTTACGGATTCTCGATCCATGAACAACATCCTGAACTAATCGTCGCCGCGAAATCGCTGGTCGAGCGCGTGCCCGGTCCTCAGCTTCTTGCAGCGCCTACGCCGTTTGGCGAGTACCTGCTCGAGGATCATGTGCGCAATCGACTCGAATACGATTTCCTGAATGCGAGCCGTCATGTTCCGTTCAGCGATCCGATGCGAAAATTTTTCTGGATGGCGAAACCCGATCCGTCCGAAGACGTAGCCGCCTATGCGAACCGCGTTGTCGCCTTCATCCGCGACCAGTTCGTTTACGAGCCTGGGATGACGAAGGTGCACTCTACAGCCGACGAAATTCTCACTGTCGGCGGCGGCGTATGCCAGGACTTCGCACATCTGACGATAGGAGTGCTGCGGCTGGCAGGCATCCCGGCGCGCTACGTCTCGGGCTACCTGGCGCCCGCCGCAAAATCCACGGTCGAAACGGTAGGCGCACAGGCGAGTCACGCGTGGCTCGAAGCACAACTCCCCGGCTTAGGATGGACCGGCTTCGATCCAACCAACGGATGCATGGTGGACGAGCGTCACATAAGAGTCGCGATCGGCCGCGACTACTCCGACGTGCCCCCTATGCGCGGCGTGTATAAAAGTCACGGCGGCATGCAACTGATGTCGGTAGAGTTACAAATCGAACCGCTAGCCGATCACGCTCGACCTATCAAACCTGACGATAGCTCTAATCAACAGAACCAGCAGTGACTGCTATCCTTCAGCGCCCAGCGCCAACGGCGGCATCGGAACCGCGTCCTTCTGCTGACGCCTGCCTTTGATCAGCCTGCGCGACCACGCCTTTGCGACCAGTTTCAGCATCGACGCCTCGAACAGCGCCGACGGCGGCTTCATCATGTTGATCACTTCGCCGATACGTTCGGCGATCACCGGATCGTCACTGGCCACCTGAAACATTTTCCCGAACAGCGGGTCGATCACTCGGCTCATCAACGGACGCTTTCCTTCAGTGCCGGGAACTCTGAAATCCGACGCGGTCGCGAGTCCCCAAGGCTCCGCCTGGAAGCGTGCCTGCGCCTTAAAGAATTTTCGCGGGAGTTCGACATCGTTGATGCCGTTCTTTTGCAGGCACTCGCCGAGAATCAACGCCGACAATGCGCCCGAGGTCATCCCCTGCCCGTAAACCGGATTGAACGCGCATGACGAGTCGCCGAGCGCGACGAAGCCGTCGAGTCGAGCGCCCCATTTTTCGTAATGCCGCCAGCGATTCGCCATCTGCCGATACGAATAAACCTGCGACAGAGGTTCGGCCAACGCAACTTCCTCGGCGATGATCGGCGAGCGCAGTTGCGCGAGCTTCGCGGTAAATTCCGCCTCGTCGCTCGGCGGATAATGTCCACCAATCCCGGCGAGCGAGACGATCATTCGATTGTTCTCGACCGGGAACAGAACGCCCGCGGTCGAGAGAGTCTTTGCATCCGGATCGATCCAGATTCCCTTCCACCACCAATCCTTCGGGCGCCGATCGGGATTGGTCTTGTACCATCGCGACGCGTAGCCGGTATGCGAATCGACCACCGTTTCGGGCGGCGTCGGCAAGCCCATCGCCTCGATCCACGACGGAACCTTGGTCGTGCGCCCGCTCGCATCGACGATCAAATCGCCGCTCAGCGTGAACGATGCGCCCCCGTCGCGCGGATTCACTTTTACTCCTGTCACGCGGAGAGCATCACTGCGCACAGTCTCGAATCCGACCGCCTCGGCACGCTCGATCAGCTCGACGTTCGGAATGCGACGGAGCAACTCGCGCACCGTCTCCTCGATCAGCACGCGGCTCGCGAACAGCGTCGTAATCGAGTCGCTACGACGCTCGGCCCATCCGTCCGCTCTGAGCGCGGCAAAATCGCGACTGAAATTTATTTCGATCGCGCCGCGCTCGATCATCGTATGCTCGAAACCTGGGAACAGCCGATCAAGCTCGAGCCGCCCGCGCATCAGCAGCGCATGAACATGCCGGCTTTGCGGAACTCCGGGCCGCTCATGCGCACCAACCGGATAAGCATCCCGATCGATCACAGTAACTTTGTCGTAGAATCTGCTAAGCACGCGCGCCGCACAAAGCCCCGCCATGCTGCCGCCAATCACAATCGCATGAGTGTTTGCCATCTAGATCTTTGTCCTTCTGATCGACGCGGGAGATGGTCTGCGCTTGATTTTCCGCTCGCTGAGCCCGTTCAAAATAATGTCCAAAGTCTCGGCCACAGCGGCCTCGATATCGATCTTTCCGTCATGCCGCACCCACGTGTAAATCAGCGCGAAGAACGCTGCGCACGCGGTAAGCGCCGCAACCGTCGGCTTCGTTCGCCGCCGAAACTCACCCGCCTGCTGCCCGCGCCGAATCACCGCCGCCAGCAGATTGACAAGGTCGGTAGCGCTCTCGTGGTGTTCGCTAAGCATGCGCGGCCGCGCCATCACTTCGCGCATTACCAGTCGAACCACGTCGGGATGCCGCGCGGCGCGTTCCGCCAGCATCTTGAGCGCCATGCGGATAGTCGCGGTCGCGCTTCCGCGGTAGGTCGCCGATCGCATGCCGCCAATTCCTCGTTGGCGCGCTCGCCATACTCGATAAGCAGAGCCTCCTTGGCCGGGAAATGTAAAAAGAAAGTCGCGCGCGCTACGTCGGCGGCGTCGCAGATATCGTCGATCGTAACCGAATCGAAACCGCGCCGTAGGAAAAGATTCATCGCAGCGTTGTAAATGTCAGCACGAGTGCGGCCCTTCTTGCGCTCGCGCCGGGAAACCGGCGCGGCAACTTCGTGGATACGGGAACTCTCGCTAGACGCAGACATATAACTAGACTCCAGTCTATTAACTGACTGCGGTGCACGAGGCAAGCGTCTCAACACGTTTCACCTTTTGGTCCGCACAACGCATCCTGTTAAACTTTCGGAAGCAGCAGGATTGTTTCGTTTTGCCAAAGGACAAGAAAATTCCAGACGACATTATCGAAGCGCCGGAAAAGCCGCGGGTCGTCGTTGACTTCGAGCTGCTGCGCAGTTTCGCGGCACAGAATTTCCGCGATCTCGGCGGGCATCCCACCGCCTCGAGCCGTCGCGTCCGGGCCGGCAAGATATTTCGGTCGTCGCATCTCGCTGAAGTGCCGCCTGAAAGTCCTATCAGCCAGCTGAAGCTTCGCACGCTCGTCACGCTGCAGAGCCGCGCCGAGGTCAAGCATCTGGGCTCGCCACAGCCGGCCGCGCGCGCGGGCGTGCGATGGGAACACATCCCGATGGGCGACGAATGGTTCAACGACCAGGGCTACACGCGCGTCGCGCCCGAGCCCGGCCGCGAGCATCTCGCGCTGGTGATGCACTTCCGCGAGGACTGGCGCCGCTTCTTCAAACTGCTCGCCGAGCGCGACGTGTATCCCCTGCTCTTCCATTGCTCCGCCGGCCGCGACCGCACCGGAGTCGGCGCCGCGATGTTGCTGTCGATGCTCGGGGTCGAGCGCGATCGAATCGTCGCCGATTTCCTCGAGAGCAACCTGGTCTTCAAAAAGATTCCGCTCGCAGCCGAGCAACTCGACCCGGTCTTCGAACTAATCGACGAGAACGGCGGCATCGAGGGCTTCATGCGCGAGGTAATCGGCCTCGCGCCCGCCGAGCTCGCGATCATTCAGAACGATCTTCTGGAAGACTAATCGATCAGGCGGGCAGGTAGCCGTCGCGCAGCAGCGACTTCGCGATGATCATGCGCTGCACTTCGCTGGTGCCCTCGCCGATTTCGGAGAGCTTGGCGTCGCGCATGTAGCGCTCGACCGGGAAATCGGTGACGTAGCCGTAGCCGCCGTGAATCTGCACGGCTTTGATCGTGGACCACATCGCGGTTTCCGACGCGAACAGCTTCGCCATCGCGGCTTCGCGCGCGAACGGCTTGCCCGCATCCTTGAGCGCGGCGGCGCGGCAGATGAGCACCCACGACGCGTCGATGCGCGTCGCCATGTCGGCGAACATCCACTGGATTGCCTGGAACTCGGCGATTTTCTTGCCGAACTGCCCGCGCTCGAGCGCGTACGCGCGCGCTTCCTCGAATCCGCCGCGCGCGATTCCCGCCGCGAATCCCGCGATTCCGATTCGTCCTGCTTCGAGCACCTTGAGCGTCTGCCGATAGCCTGCGCCGAGCTCGCCGACGAGGTTCCGCGCAGGCACCGTGACGTTTTCGAAGATAACTTCAGCGGTGTCGGACGCGCGCAGCCCCAGCTTCTCGATCTTTTTGCCATTGCCGAGACCGGCAGTGCCGCGATCGACGATGAACGCCGATACGCCGTCGCGCCCGCGCGCTTGATCGGTGATCGCCATCACGACATATACGTCCGCGACCGTGCCGTTGGTGATGAACATCTTCGAGCCGGTGATCGAGTAGTTGTCGCCGACGCGCGTGGCCTTGGTGCGCATCGCGGCCGCGTCGGAACCGCTGCTCGGCTCGGTCAGACACCACGCGCCGAGCTTCTTCGCCTGCAACATGTCGGGAACGTAACGATCGCGCTGCTCGTCGGATGCGAATCCCGCGATGTGGCCGGTCGAAAGCGACATGTGCGCGGCGCAAGTCAGACCGATCGACGCGTCGTAGCGCGAGAGCCCCTCGACGACGAGCACTTGCGATAGAGTGTCAGCGCCGCCGCCGCCAAATTTTTCCGGAAACGCGACGCCCAGAAAGCCGAGCTGGCCGAGCTGTTCGACGATATGCCGCGGGAAGGTCTCTTCCTTATCCCACCTGGTCGAGTGCGGTTTGATTTCGCGCTCGGCAAAGTCGGTCAGCGTTTCGCGGATGCGCCGCTGCTCTTCGGTCAGATCGAAATCCATTTGAACCTAAGAACGCGCCGCGACGTTTTCGCGCACCCACTTGACGATGTCTTCAGTTGACGCGCCGGGGGTGAAGATTTGCCGGACGCCCATCTCTTTGAGCTTGACCGCGTCGTCGTCAGGAATAATCCCGCCGCCGAACACCGCGACCTCGGCCGCGCCGCGCTCCTTCAACAGGCGCATCACCTCGGGGAAGAGCGTCATGTGCGCGCCCGACAGCACGCTGAGCCCGACCGCGTCGGCGTCTTCCTGCACTGCGGCCTCCGCGATCATTTCGGGCGTCTGATGCAGCCCGGTGTAGATCACCTCGAAGCCGCCGTCACGCAGTGCGCGCGCGATGATTTTCGCGCCGCGGTCGTGGCCGTCGAGTCCGGGTTTCGCAACCAGAATTCTGAGTCTCTTTTCCGCCATCGCCTAAATCCAGCCTGGGTCTGTGTACACGCCGAACTCGGCGCGAAAGATATCGCAAACTTCGCCGACAGTCGCGTCGCGGCGCACCGCCTCGCAAATCGGTTCCATCAAATTCTCGCCCGATCGACACGCCTCGGAAACGCGGGCGAGCGCTTCCTTGACGGCGACGGAATTTCGCTCGCGCTTGACCTTGCGCACGCGTTGAATCTGACGCTCTTCGATCGCGGGATCAATCTTGAGCGTCGCGATCGGAATCTCCTCGGGAATCGAGTACTTGTTCACGCCGACCACCGTCTTGATTCCCTGCTCGAGCTGCCGCTGAAAGTGGAACGCGGCCTCGGCGATCTCGCGTTGCGGATATCCCGTCTCGATCGCCTTGACCATCCCGCCCATCTCGTCGATGCGCCGAATATAATCGTTGGCCTCGCGTTCCATCCGGTCGGTCAGCGCCTCGACCGCGTAACTGCCGCCGAACGGATCGATCGTATTCGTCACGCCAGTCTCTTCGGCGATGACCTGTTGCGTGCGGAGCGCGACCATCACGGCCTGCTCGGTCGGCAGCGCGAGCGTCTCGTCCATCGAATTGGTATGCAGCGACTGGATTCCGCCCGAGCACTCCCGCCAGCGCCTGGATCGCGACGCGCACCACGTTATTGATCGGCTGCTGCGCGGTGAGCGACGCGCCGGCGGTCTGCGCGTGCGTTCGCAGCATCATCGATTTCGGATTCTTCGCACCGAAACGGTCCTTCATGATTCGCGCCCACATCCGGCGCGCGGCGCGGAGCTTGGCGACCTCTTCGAGAAAATCGTTGTGCAGATTCCAGAAGAACGAAAGCCGCTGCGCGAAGTCGTCAATGGCGATCCCGCGCTTGACGGCCTCATCGACGTAGCAGATGCCGTCGGCAATCGTGAACGCCAGCTCCTGCACTGCAGTCGAGCCGGCCTCGCGGATGTGGTAGCCGGAGATCGACACGGCGTGCCAGCGCGGAACCTTGCGCGCGCAGAATTCGATCATGTCGGTGACGATTCGCAGCGCCGGTCGCGGCGGGCAAATCCATTCCTTCTGCGCGATGTACTCCTTGAGCATGTCGTTCTGGATGGTGCCGCCGACGCGATCCCACGGAATCCCGTTGCGCTCGGCTACGACCAGGTACATCGCGAGCAGGATCGACGCCGAACAATTCACCGTCATCGAAGTGGAGACGCGGTCGAGCGGGATTCGATCGAACAGCGTCGCCATGTCGTAAACCGTCGAGACCGAGACGCCTTCGCGCCCAACTTCGCCGAGCGCGCGTTCGTGGTCGGCGTCGTAGCCCATCAGCGTCGGCATGTCGAAGGCGGTCGAGAGGCCGTCCTGCCCCTGGCCGAGCAGAAAGTGGAAGCGCGCGTTGGTGTCCTCGGCGAGTCCGAAGCCCGCGAACTGGCGCATCGTCCACAAGCGTCCGCGATACATCGAGCCGTACACACCGCGTGTGTACGGAAATTCGCCGGGATTGCCGAGCGTGTCGTCGTACGAGCCGGTCACGTCGTCGGGCGTGTACAGTGGGTCGAGTTCCATGTCGGACACGGTCGAGAAACGGACCGGGCGTTCGCTCGCCTGCTTGTAGGTCGTCTCAAGCCATTTCTTTTTGTTGCTCACCGAAACGTCCTCACCGGATTTTCGAGCACGCTGCCCGCGATTACCAAGCGCTGAATCTCCGACGTGCCCTCGTAGATCTCGGTGATCTTGGCGTCGCGGAAAAAGCGCTCGACCTTGAATTCCTTGGTGTAGCCGTAGCCGCCGTGAATCTGCACCGCTTCGGTCGCGGATTTCATCGCCGTTTCGGCGGCGAACAGTTTCGCCATCGCGGATTCCTTGGTGCACGCCTCGCCGCGATCCTTCAGCGTCGCAGCGCGATGCGTCAGCAAACGGGCCGCGTCGATCTCGACCGCCATGTCGGCGAGCTTCCACTGAATCGCCTGGTACTGCGAAATAGGCTTGCCGAAGGTCAGCCGTTCGCTGGCGTACTTCAACGACGCCTCGAGCGACGCGCGCGCGATCCCGAGCGCCTGCGACGCGATCCCGATCCGGCCGCCGTCGAGGGTCTTCATCGCAACCTTGAAACCCTGCCCTTCCTCGAGCAGAAGATTTTCTCGTGGCACTCGCATGTCGGAAAAACTCAGTTGCGCGGAATGCGCGCCGTGAATTCCCATTTTGTCTTCGACCCGCGTGACGGCCCATCCCGGCGTATCAGTCTCGACCGCAAACGCGCTGATCCCATGATGGCCCTTGTCGGGCTGCGTCATCGCAAACACGATCGCGACCTTCGATTGCGGCGCGTTGGTGATGAAATTCTTGGTGCCGTTGATCACGTACGAGTCGCCGTCGAGCACCGCGCGCGTCTTCTGACCGGCTGCATCGGAGCCGGCTTGCGGCTCGGTGAGGGCGAAGCATCCGAGCCAGCTGCCGGTCGCCATCTTCGGCAGGAAATGATTCTTCTGCTTCGCAGTGCCGAGTCCGAGAATTGGCCACGAGGCGAGCGAGCAATGCGCCGACATGATGACCGCAGTCGAAGCGCATTCGACCGCGAGCTCCTCGAGCACCAGCGAATAGGCGACGTGGTCGAGGCCCGCGCCGCCGTATTGTTCAGGAAGAAAGATGCCGAGCATACCGAGGCGCGCAAGTTCGTCGATCGCTTCAATCGGATATCGATGTGAGCGGTCGGCCTCGACGCCGATCGGCCCGAGCTTCTCGCGGGCGAAGCGGCGGGCCACGTCGCGAGCACTGCGTTGCGCTTCAGTAAGTTCGAGATCCATCGCAATCCATTATGTAGCTCAGAGTGATGGGCGGGGTCGATAGAAACCTCTGCCGATTTTACACCACGCTCTGAGCGTTTGTTCTGATACTCACCGCGCCGGGCGCAACGATCTTGATTGAAGGACTGCGCGGGCGGAAAGTTTGGACGGTCATCCTATCCGGTCGGGCGTCAACCGTCACGGCGCCGTCGAGGTCGGTGCGTAACAGGACCGAGCCCGATTCGACGTAGCGTTCGACGACTGCGGGCGCCGGAAAATGGAAGTTATTCAGATATCCGTCCGAGATCACTGCGGCTCGCGGACGCACAGCGGCAATGAATGCCGCGGTCGAGGAAGTTGCGCTGCCGTGATGCGGCACCTTGAGTATCGTTGCGTGAAGATCGGCGCGCCGCTCGAGCATCGCGCGCTCGCCGGCCGACTCGATGTCTCCGGTGAACAGGATCGAGGTGTTGCCGAAGTCGAATCGCAACACCATCGAGCTGTTGTTGTGCGACCTCGCGACGCCGGTGTCGCCGTTCAGCGACGAGATCGTAACGCCGCCGATCGACGCGACCGGCGCGGTATCGCGCACCTGCACGATCGGAATCTTGGCGCGCGCGAGGTCGTCCATAAAGCGTGCGTAGCTGACGTCGAGGCTCGGCACGTTGGTCGTCCAGAACGCACTGCGGCGCGAAATTCATCGCGATAAAATCGAGGCCGCCGAAATGGTCGAGGTCGGGATGACTCAGCGCGAGGTAATCGACACGCATGATCTTCTGCGACCACAAATACGGCGCGACGATTCGCTCGCCCGCGTCGAAGCCGCCGTAGGAGCCGCCGGCATCGATCACCATCACGCGCGAGCCGGGGAATCTCACCACTGCGCCGTCGCCTTCGCCCACCGACAGGAACGTCACGCGCAAGTCGGGATTGAAGAAACGGTCGTAGGCCCAATAGCCTGCGTCAATCGTCATCACGACCGCCTATTGCGATTGCGCAGCGCGCGCGCCATCCGAATTTCGGCGGGCTTGGGTCGCTAACTGCCACATCGCGTGAGCGCTTCGCGGTTATTGCTACGGCGAGCGGGGCGAGCAACCAAAGCATCAGAAATGCGTAGGCGATTGTGAGTTCGAGCATCGTCGGCGTGAAGATTCGGAACCACGCCAACGGCCAATCGACGAACGATGCGGCCAGCCAGTTACCGGCCGCGAGCGCGTTCGCGCCGAATAGCAGGATCGGACGCGCGAGCGGCTCGGAAATGAAACTCAGTGCGGCGGCGATCAGACCACTGATAGTTGCGCCGAACGCCATGATTGGCACCACCACGGCGTTTGCGGCGATTCCGACAATCGCAAACTGGTTGAAGTGATACGCCGTAAGCGGAGCCGTGCCCGACCATCGCCCAGAACGACACGGCGAGATAGCCGGCGCCAGCCTCCAGATAACGCCAACGCACAGATGTGGGTTCGCCGCGCAGCATGCCGAGCCGTTTGCGACGGGCGAACCAGGCGGCAAATCGGCGCATGCCGAGCACGATCGCAATTACCGATGCGAACGAAAGCTGAAAACCGATGTCGGCGGTGGAACCCGGCAGCGCGACGCAAATCACGATTGCGGCGAGCGCCAACGACGCGACGGCCTCGCGCGAGCGGTCGATCGCGACGGCCAGCATGTATGCGAGCACCATCACGAGCGCGCGCACGGTCGATACGTGATGTCCCGCGATCGACGCGTAACTGCACATCGCGATGATCGCGGCGAGCGCCGCAACCTTGTTTGCGTAGCCACGGTTCGCCAGCCCTGGCAGCAACATCATCGCAAGCCGCGCCAACGCGAACATCGCGGCTGCGACGATGCTCAAGTGCAGTCCCGAGATAACCAGCAGATGCGCCATGCCGGTGCGCGCGAACGTTTGCCGAAGCGGATCGCCGATTTCGCCTTGATCGCCGATCACCAGCGCGCGCATTTCGGCGTTTTCGGGATAGCCGAGATTGCGATCGAAGAACTCGCCGATGTGAGTTCGTATCGATTCAATCTGGCTCGCGGGAAAACGCGAACGATGCCCGATGATTTGAAATCTTGGCGAACCGAGCAAGTTCTTCGACGCCGTCATCGTTGCGTCGATACCGTCGCGAGCCATCAGGCTCACGTAGTCGAACTCGCCGGAGTTTCCGTAGTTGCGCGGGAAATGGATTCGCGCGCTCAGCCGGATTTCATCGCCCAGACTGAAGACGCCGCCGCCGAGCACCGCGACTCGGACGTTGCCGACGGAGCGCAACATCGGTTGGCCCTGCTCGGCGGCGCGCTCGACCTTGACGTACAGCCGATCGCCGTAAGCTTCGCGCTCGATTTCACGATAGACAGTTCCTTCGATCGTAACCCGCGAGCCTTCAACCATGTTGGCGACGCTATGCTCTGAATGTGGAGGCGCGAGCACGTTCGCCACCGCCGCATTCGCCGCGAGTGCGATCGCAAGATAACTGCAGACCAGACCGAGCGTCGGTCGCGCGGCGAGCATCGCGCCGAGCGCGAATGCGGCCACCAACAGTGCCGGCCATACTGAAAACGTGAAATGAAAGTTGCCCAGAGCGTCGCCGGCGACGACGGCCGTCGCGACCGCGTAGATGGGTGAGAATCTTTCGAGCAGGCCAACTTCCAACGGCGGAGGCAAGATCTCGCGGGACCTGATCGGCTCGAGTCCGACAGGTCGCGAGACGGCGCGTCTTACGGAAAGTGCTCCCGCAGCGATAGGTACGCACTCCTTTGCGCGTCAGTGACGGCGTGCGGTCAGTGTTGACTATATGATTATGCGCCAACACACGCAGACAGCGCGACAAACGATGTGTGCTCCAGAGAACTTTCAGGTCAACTGCGAACAGGCACGTCATTGACTGGCGCATCGCCCTGGTCGGCGGGAATCGCGGGCGACTCGAGCGGAAGCGGCATCTGATCTGCGGGGTCAGCGGCTTCTTCGACGTCGAGCAGCGCCGTCATTTCGTCGAGGTGGCGGCGAATCTCGGCGGCGAGTTCGCGGTTGAGTCCCTTGACCGCCGCGATCTCATCGACGGTCGCCTCGCGAATCCGCTTGAGACTCCCGAAATGACGAAGCAGCGCGCGCCGGCGCACCGGACCGATGCCCTCGATATCGTCGAGCACCGAACGGAGCCGCGCGCGACGCCGCAGTTCGCGGTTGTAGGTGATCGCGAATCGATGCGCCTCGTCGCGAATCCTCACGAGCAGGAACAGCGCGGTCGAATTTTTCGGGCAGCACGATCGGATCCTTGCGCCGCGGAACGAAGACGCGCTCCTCGGATTTCGTCACTTCTTTTTCGCGACGATCGTTGAGCACGTGCTGCTTGGCCAGCGATACGCAATCGATCTGATCGAGCAGCCTGAACTCGCGCAGCACTTCGAGCGCGACGTTGAGTTGTCCCTTGCCGCCGTCGATCACCCACAAGTCGGGGTAGATGTTTTCGCGGACCGCGCGTTCGAGCCGGCGCTTGAGGACTTCGTACATGCTGGCGAAATCGTCCTGGCCTTCGAAGCTGCGAATCCGGTAGCGGCGGTACAGATTCTTGCACGGCTCGCCTTCGTCGAACGTCACCTGCGACCCGACCACCATCGAGCCCTGCAGATTCGAGATGTCGTAGCATTCCATCCGCTTGGGCGAGTTGCGCAGACCGAGCTTGACGCGCAGATCTTCGAGCATCTTTTCGCGGGTTTTTTCGTTGTCGCGGCGCGAGGCGAAGCTCTGGCGCGCGTTGTCCATCGCCATTTCGAGCAGGCGCAGCTTCTCGCCGCGTTGCGGCACGATGACTTCGCATTTCTTTCCGCGCCGCTCTGAGAGCAGCTCCGAGCGCACATCGGCGTCTTCCAACTCGACCGGCACGATCACTTCGTCGGGAATGTTGCGGGCGCCCGAGTAATACTGCGTCAGCAGATCGGAAAGAATTTCGTGCACCGGAAATTCGAGGTCCTGGAAGCTCCATCCCTGGGTGCTGGTCAGCTTGCCGCCGCGCACGATCAAAACGATCGCCTCGATGTAGCCGCCTTCGCGGTAGATTCCGAACACGTCCTCGTCGATTCCCCAGTGATGCAGGACGGTCTGGCGCTCGACGGTTTTCTCGATCGCATGAACGCGGTCGCGGATTCGTGCGGCCTGCTCGAACTCGAGCTTCGATGCGTGATCCTTCATCAGATCGCGCATCTCGCGGAGCAGCTCGAGATTTTTTCCTTCGAGCAGCATCTGCGCCGCGTGCAGATGGCGGCCATATTCTTCGCGATCGACCGGCAAACAGCACGGCCCGAGGCATCGCTTGATTTGATATTCGAGGCACGGGCGCGAGCGATTGCGAAACACCGCGTCGGTGCAGGTGCGGAGCGGAAAAACTTTGCGGATGACGTCGATCGTCTCGCGCAGGCCGTCGGCCGAGCCGAAGGGACCGAAGTAGCGGCCGCCATCTTTGACGATTTTGCGGGTGACGGTGATGCGCGGCCAGGCGTGATTGGTGATCTTGGCGCTCAGGTAGGATTTGTCGTCTTTGAGGCGGATATTGTAGCGGGGCTTGTACTGCTTGATCAGGTTGTTCTCGAGGATCAGCGCTTCCTTCTCGCTGGCGGTGACAATCGTGTCGAAGTCGCGGACCCGCTTCATCAGAAAGCGCACCTGGAAGCGGCCGTCGCCGCCGTCGCGAAAATATGCGCGGACGCGCGAGCGCAGCGATTTCGCCTTGCCGACGTAGAGCACTTTGCCGGCGCGATCACGCAGCAGGTAGATGCCGGGATCGGTCGGAGTAGCAGCCAACTTCTGATCGGTGGCGTTCGAGTCGTCCTCGAGGAGCAGCGCTTCGGGATTGGCGCCGGGATCGGCCGGCACGTCCTTGGGGTATTCGATCAGCGAGCCGTACTCAGGCCCGGTGCGCTTTTCATTTTCATCTTCGGGGAGCATAGGCGCGATCATTATATCATCGCGGCGCGCGCATCGGTTTGTGTGGAAAACACGGGTTAAAACTTCCCTCGGAAGCGTTCATAACCGAGCGTTCATACCATATGTAGTGGTTTTGAGATGACCCTCTACCACCGGTGGGTTCGTTCCGTCAGAAATGGTTTTTTGCCAGCATCGAGGTGTCCCCCGAATCCGGATTGCGCGGCGAAATGGTTACCGTCCTGAAACCGATTCATAGGTACATCTACAGCACATAAAGTCCGGCTTGGGCAGGCTGAACAGTTCATCCCTACTTCGGGTTCGAGGACCGTTGTCACATGGTCGCGCTGTACGCGGTCTGGTACAACTTCATTCGGATTCACAAGACGTTGCGTGTCTCGCCCGCGATTGAAGCTGGCGTCACGGATCGACTGTTCAGCTACGAGGAACTGATCGGAATCGTGGACGAATTGAAAGCGAGTCAGAAGGAACAGACTGAGTAAAATGTACTGGCTAACACTAGCCGCGACGATCGTGTTTGGTTCGTTGGCCACATGGTTTGTGATTTGGCCTGAGGGCGTCTTTCGCGTTAATCCCAGGATGAGGGAAAATTACAGCATCACGACGCTTCGAATGACTGGACTGGCCGTCCTGATCTTACAGATCTTCTACTTTTATTTTCAGCGTTCAAACTGACCCACTACCCAGAATCGACATGACCGTAGAAACCCATCCAATACCGATCTCAGGTACCGGAGCATGTTCGCGTTGCGGTAGAATCCGAAAGCTCTGGCGCGTTCTCAGCGTTCGACTCTGTCGTTCATGTTTGAAGATTCAGCGGCTCGCCCCAACTTAAATCGTGTGAAATTCAAACTGAGACACTACCCAAGGGTAGTTTCGTTCCGTCAAAAATTGTTTTTTTGCCGGGCTTGAGGTGTCTCACCCAAATCCGGGCGCGCGTCGAATCGTGACCGTCGTGATGCCGGTTCATAGGTACATCTACAGCACATAAAGTTCGGCCTGGGCAGGCTTAAAAGTTCATCCCTGCGTCGGCTCGTCGGGGCGTCAATTCGACGGCTTGGGCGTCGAGCTACGTTGACTTGGGGTGTACTGCCAGACTTTGTTCTCACCGCCCAATAGAAGAGTCTCGCTTTTGCCATCGGGCGATGGCAACACGCCGAGTGCTTCGACTCGCTCGGAAAGAACCTCGTGATAAACGAGATTTCCCTGTGCGTCGAAGATGTAAAACGCACCACCAAACCTCCCTTCGTTTCCTCTATATGGCAGTTCACCAGCCACGGCTAGCAGAGGTCGTTGGTTCTCGTACAGACGAACGGCGACACCGTGCGCCTGATACATGTACACAGCGGTGAGCTCCGTCACCTCTTTTTCTCCATCCGAAGTGAGCAGAAAAATCTTGTCATTCGTGCTCACGAGCAGGCATTGACCCGTACAAACACTTGGCCAGCGAACCGGAGAGAAAGCATGAAAATATCCTCCGGTGGGTGGGATTCTCTCGAAAAGGCGTTCACCATGTGGCCCAAACCCTATCAACCTCCCAGATTCGGCGGCGAGAAGTTTGGAACCTTCACCGCCGTCCGTGCTAATTACCGCAAGCTTGAACACCGTGTGACCCGGCTGCGTCTGCCATAGGATCGCGCCTGAACCATTTCGAGCTTCGATTACAGCATCCGGCGTTCGCGCGAAGATAAACTCCTTGGTGCCGTCGCCATTTAGATCTCCGAAGGTGCCGGCAAAGGGACTGTAGGGCGTTCGCCAGATCTCTTTGCCGTCAGCGTCGACCAAACTCGCGTAGGCGGCGTATCCGTGACGAAAAAAGCGCAGTCCGTGTTCACTGGGTAGGCTCACAATGTCGGAGGAGACTCTAAGCCCATTGGGTTCTCGCACGGCAAAGTCGATGCTAGCGTCCGGTTTACCATTTTCATCGAAGAACCTCGCACCGTACTCACCCGCGATTCCCAGCTCGATTTTGCCAGGAGATCGGAGTTCGCCGCGCTGGATGTCGGTTACGAACCCTATGTTGCTGAGATTCATCAACAGCTTCTTTTGCAGTAGATCGGATCCAGTCAGTACTCCCGGCTGCATCGAATCAGGAAGTTCACTGGCCGTGGATGTAACACAACCGGAACTTCCTAAAACGAGCAGACCTAATAACGCCGCGACCTTTGAAGTCCTCTTTCGCATCATCACAGTTCATCCCTACTTCACTCTCGTCAGCACGCGCTACCCGGCTCGGCTGAATCATTGCTATTGAGATTTCTACGATCGATCAAAATACCGCGCGACCGGATGCGCGCGCAGGAGAAATGCAATGGGCAGAATCCAGGGAAAGGTTGCAGTGATCACCGGCGCCGCGAGCGGGATGGGGCGCGCGACGGCGCTCAGGTTCGCCAAAGAAGGCGCGAGCGTGGTGCTTACCGATTTGAACGCGCAGGGCGGCGAGACCGCGGTCGCTGAATGCGCCGCAGCGGGTGGGCGCGCGGTGTTTCAGCGCACCGACGTGACCAGCGAGGCGGATATCAAGTCCGCGGTCGCGCGCGCGGTCAAGGAATTCGGGCGGCTCGATATCATGTTCAACAACGCGGGCGTCGCGGGCGCGGTCGGGCCGATCGACAAGGTCGAGTCAGCCGACTGGGATCGCACTATCGCAGTGCTGCTGCGCGCGGCGTACCTGGGGATGAAGTATTCGATCCCCGAGATGCGCAAAGCGGGCGGCGGATCGATCATCTCGACTGCCAGCGTCGCGGGACTGCGCGGCGTCGGCTATCTGGCCGCATACAGCGCGGCCAAGGCGGCGGTCGTCAACCTGACGCAAGCGGTTGCGATCGAAGTTGGTCACGACAAGATTCGCGTCAACTGTATCTGCCCCGGCGGCGTCAATACGCCGTTTATTCATCGCGGGCGTCCCGGCGCCGAGGAACAATCGGAGAAGTCGATGGCGCGAATGCAGCCGATACCGCGGGCGGGAAAGCCTGACGATATCGCGTCGATGGCGCTGTTCCTCGCGAGCGACGAAGCGGACTGGATCAGCGGCACCGCGATGGTGGTCGATGGAGGCATCAATACAGGCAACGCGCGGTTCCGGTTGGCGGGATTGCCGGAACACGGATTTTCCGGCCCGTCATTTGAGATGTGAGGGGGCGATAACGGAGCCCAAACCTCTGGCCCCTTCCCCAGGATGGGGAAGGGGATTGCGGCAACTATTGCGCTACGTCCTATCCCCCTCGCCCCCTTTCCCGCGGGAAAGGGGGAACAGAAGGGCAGAATTCCTTCACCGGCGATTTGATCGTTACCAGCTTCCAGGCGTGGTCTGATAGTTACGTCGATACTGATCGGGCGAGTTGCGCGATCGTAAATTTTCAAGCAGAGGGAATACTTCTAATGGACAGGCTCAAGGGCAAAGTGGCAGTCATCACGGGCGCGGCGAGTGGGATTGGGCGGGCGACTGCGATCAAGTTTGCGGGTGAAGGCGCGGCGGTCGTGATTGCGGATCTGAACGTCGAGGGCGGCGAATCCGCGGTGCGCGATTGCAAGGAGAATGCGGGGCGCGCGGTCTTTCAGAAGACCGACGTCTCCGCCGAAGCGGAAATCAAGACGCTGATCGCGCGCGCGATCACGGAGTTCGGGCGTCTCGACATCATCTATAACAACGCCGGAATCGGCGGCGCGGTCGGACCGCTCGAACAAATTTCGGTCGAGGATTGGGATCGCAGCCAGGCGGTGTTGCTGCGCGGCGTGTTCCTAGGAATGAAGCATGCGGCGCCTGAGATGCGGAAAGTCGGCGGCGGGTCGATCATCTCGACCGCGTCCGTCGCCGGAATTCGCGGATTTGCCTCGTTGCATGCCTACTGCGCGGCGAAGGCTGGCGTGGTCAACCTGACGCGTTCGGCGGCATTGGAATTTGCGAAGGATAAAATCCGCGTCAACTGCATCTGCCCGGGCGGAATCAATACGCCGATCCTCCATCGCAACCAGCCCGGCGTGAAAGAAGCGATGGAACAATGGATGGCGAAGTCGCAGCCGATTCCACGCGCGGGGCATCCTGAGGATATCGCCGGGATGGCGCTTTTCCTCGCGAGCGACGATTCGGAATTCGTCACCGGGCAGGCGATGGTGGTGGACGGCGGCCTCACGATCGGGAGCCAGTTCTCGCAGGCCGCGGCGACGCAGGATTCGCCGTCGCCGATCGCGCCGAGTACGTTCATGGGGCCTCGTTCCAGGGTTGAGAGAGGAGGCGCGAGAAGAATCGCCTGCGCGGCGGGCGGCAGGGGTGACCCCTGCACCCAGTGTGAAGCGCAAAGTTGCGCGCGGCGCGCTACTTTGCTCTCAGGGAAGGGGGACCGGGTAAGAGTTTGAAAGGCGCGCCCGAGTGGACGCGCCTCTTCTTTTTACTGCTTTGCGTAGCCGGGGAGGCGGGATTGCATCGAGTCGGGATATTCTAATGGCAGTGCGCTGGCCTTGTTGAGGGCTGCGAGCTCTGCGGCTTCGAGGCGAAATCCGATCGCGCCGAGATTCTGCTCGTTCTGCTCTTCGGTGCGCGCGCCGTAAATTACCGAGCTGACGCCGGGCTGCTGATTCACCCATGCCAGCGCGACCTGCGAGATCGCGCGCCCGCGCTCTTTCGCGACGTGCTCGACCGCCTCGAGCGTCGCGTAGTTGCGCTCGTCGGCGAGACGATTCCACATATCCATCTTCGCCAGCCGGCTGTCCTCGGGCGGGCGCTGGCCCGAACGATACTTGCCGGTGAGAAAGCCGCCGCCGAGCGGACTCCATGGAATCACGCCGACGCCTTCGTAGCGGCATAGCGGCAGAATCTCGCGCTCGATTTCGCGCGAAATCAGACTGTATTGCGGTTGCAGGCAATCAAAACGCGCATAATTGTGTTTATCGCTGACCCACAGACTCTTCATCAGTTGCCACGCGGTAAAATTTGACGCGCCGATGTACCTGACCTTGCCGTGGCGCACGAGGTCGTCAAGCGCGCGCATCGTCTCGTCGATCGGCGTTTCGAAGTCCCACGAATGCACCTGGTAAAGATCGATGTAGTCCATCTTCAGGCGGCGCAGGCTGGCCTCGACTTCCGACATGATATGCGCCGCGCGAGAGGCCGATTTGATTCGGCGCGACGGTCTTGCCCATGAAAATATTCGCGTTGAAGCGAACTTTAGTCGCCACAATCAGATCTTTTCGCCGCTCACCGAGAATTCGGCCGAGAATTTCTTCGGACGCGCCCGCCGCATAAACATTCGCAGTATCAAGGAAATTGCCGCCGACCTCGATAAACCGGTCGAGAATTTTTCCCGCAGTTTTTTCGTCTGTTTCACGTCCAAACGTCATGCATCCAAGGCAAAGTTCCGAAACCTTGAGCCCGGTACCACCTAATCGCCTATATTCCATCGCTTTTTTCGTAGCCTCCATGATCGACTTTAGTACGACTGGAGGTCGCTGCAAATGAAAAATTTTTATTTGAATAGTCATTGAATTGAATCGTTGAATAATCGCTGAATTGAATCGTCTCAATAAATAGGTGCGAACGGCTCTGGCACCTGGCCGGTTGGTTTGTTCCTCCCAACTGACCGGTTTCCGTCCGCAGCGTACGCGGACGGCCGCTACGAACAGGCGGGCATTGGAGAGTCCCCCCCTCTTCAGATGCCCGCCATTTTTTTGTTTCAGTGAATCGAAAATCAGGCTTTCTCGGCACGCTGTCTTCAGCCGATTGCAGCTAGCCGTCCGGATTTCTGAGGCAAAATCGCGTGTCACCTTGACACCGCGCGATGGCATCAGTCATAGGTGATGACTTCATGTTGTCGCGGTGGCTTAGATGGCTGGTGGTTACGCCGGTTCTGTTGTTCGTTTTCGGAGCAATTCTACTGAGTTGTGGCGGCGGCAGTAGCAGCGGAACCGCTACGCCCAGTACGACGCCAGGCTTTGCGCTCAGAGCCATCGTCATCTCAACCGGCGCTCCGCCCTCGCCCACCCCGACGTTTACGCCGACGCCCAAGCATCCGAGCGTAACGCCGACGTTGACGCCGCGCGCGTCGGCGACCAGTACCAATATAGCGCCAGGAAGCGTGCCGACTGGCGGGACGGTCTCGTTCAACGCGATCGGCACCTTCGTAAAGAGAGTCAAAGGCACGAAAACCCAAACCAAGCTTACGGACATAACCACGGGGGCGGCCACGCTCTGGACCTCGACCGACAACAGCGTGTTCCAATCGCCGCCGACCGCTGCGCTGGGCGGGACGTACACGACCGGGTTTGCGGGATGCGTGTGCATCCTGGCGAGCAGTTCCGGAGTGAGCAGTCAGTTCGTGAGCGTCGGCGTTTACGAGGACGTCAACACTTGCGGCGCAAATTGCGTCCCGTCGGAACTCCGTTCGTGTGCCCACTTCCTGGAACATGCGGGAGACGCGCAGGCGACAACGAGCACGGCTGCGGCATCGGCGCGTAGCGCGGGCGTCCTGATGTGGACCTTCGATCCCGGCGCGGAGTTGCGCGGGCGAATCGCAGTCGGCGCCGACGGCTCGATATTCTTCATCACGCGTGACGGCGTGCTGCACGGCCTGAATTCCGCGGGCAAGGAAGTCATGCATCGCGATGCGGACGGTTCGTCGCCGGCATTGTTGCCCGACGGGACGGTGATCGCGATGTCGTCGAAGTCGGAGATTGCGGCGTTCAGCCACGACGGCGCGATTCTTTGGCATCTCGAGATTGGCGACAGCGATGGACCGCTTGCGACCACCGACCGCGCGATTTACGCATCGGCGGGCGGCGACCTCTTGTCGATCAGCACCGGCGGCACTCTCAACTGGCGCGCGAATGTCGGACAGGTCACTAGCGCGGCGACGATACCAGATGGAGTCGCCGTGGGAGCGTCGCGCGGCGCGGTCACGGCGGTCGCATCAGACGGCGCAGTGCTATGGACGTTTCAGCCTGATGGCGGATTTTCAGGATCGGTGGCGTACTCCGACGATGTCGTTTACGCGGGTTCGGTCAGCGGCGGCGTGTATGCGATCGATTCGCGCACCGGCAATCCGCTATGGCACGTGAACGCCGCGCATGCAGTCACTGCGGGACCGGCCGTCGCTCCATCGGGGACAATCTTCGCCGGCTCGGATACAATTTACGGCGTGACTACCGACGGCCAGGTCCGATGGAAAGACTCGACGCTGGCGCCGGGCGACAGTGGTCTGATCGTGCTCGGCTACGATGGCGCGTTTGACGCATCGACCGACGACGTCGGCGCGGTGCTGATGGGCGACGGCAGTTACGCCTGGACGTCGCGCAGCTTCGGCAAGATCACAACGGCCGCATCGTCGGCGTCGGGGATGCTGTACGTCGGGACATCGACTGGGCGCATCTTCGCCGTCAGATAACACGATTTACGCGCGGCGCTTGACCGGGCGCGCCGAAATAGCGTGACATTAGAGATATGAGCGCCATCGACATCATCAAGCGCCGTCTCAAGGAAGACCGAATCCCCGAGACTCCGGACGAAGTTGGGCAAAAGAAAAAGCGTCCGCGCGAAGTCGCGTTCATGGACGTGAACTTGTGCTTCCCGTGCGGCAAGTGCCCTGAGTTCTGCCCCGTTCAATGCATCGAGTACCTGGCGGCGGGCACCCTGCGCGGCCGCGGCGTGCAGCCGGTGCAGGATCGTTTCCAGGAATGCATCGGGTGTTACATCTGCGTCGAAGTATGCGCGCTGCTGACGGACTACGACGCAGTCAGAATGTACGACTCGAAACTGGTCGAGGATGTGCTCGACGTGAAAATCACGGACACGCCGCCGCCAGAGCCAATCCCGGCGCAACCTTATGAAGAATATTTTTCGGAAGGCGGAGAATATCGGCACCTGGGAAAAGGATCGCGCATCCGCGAGAAGATGACGGCGGAAGAGCGCGCGATTTTCGCCCGCGAACGCGTGCGAGGGTAAGGCGGAATTCTCGTCTCTGCGCAGTCAACCTAACCCCTACCCTCGAACAATCGCGAGAGGCGGTCAGGCGAAGAGCATTTCGGACATTGCGCCGCCTGGGGGGATCATTGGCATCACGGCTTCTTCCTTTGGGATCACAACGTCGATCAGGACTGGGCCGGGGGTTGCGAAGGCTTCTTTCATCGTCGCGACCAGGTCCTTCGCTTTTTCAATTCTGAAACCGTGCATGCCGTATGCGTCTGCGAGCTTGACGAAGTTCGGCACCGACATCGCGGAGTAGGAATACCGTTCGGCGTAGAACTTCTCCTGCCATTGACGAACCATCCCGAGAAAGTAGTTATTCAGAATAATCACTTTGATATCTACATTGTATTGAACTGCAGTACCTAGTTCCTGGATGTTCATCTGTATGGAACCATCGCCACTGACTACTACTACTTTCTTGTCGGGTGCGGCGAAGGTTGCGCCGATTCCAGCCGGGAGTCCGTAGCCCATCGTGCCCAGTCCGCCCGAGGTCAACCACGAACGCGGATGCTCAAACGGGAACATCTGCGCTACCCACATCTGATGTTGGCCGACATCAGTAGCTATTATGCAATCACCCTTGGTTAGGTTGTGCATCTCGGCGATAACGTCGAGCGGTGAGACGGACTCGCCGCGCTGACCATTCTCGTAGAGCGGTTTCTCCTTCTGCCACTGGAGTATCTGCTGATGCCACTTGGTCCATTCGGCGCGACGCTGGCCGATGCTCTCGCGGCCTTTGATCTGAGTGAGCATGTCAGTGAGTACTGACTTGATATCGCCGACAATAGGTATATCGACCTTGACGTTCTTCGAAATCGATGACGGATCGATGTCGATATGAATAATCGTTTCGGCCTTCGGCGCGAATTGTGAAATCTTGCCGGTGACGCGATCGTCGAAGCGCGCGCCGACCGCGATTAGGCAGTCGGTGTTGCAGACCGCGGTGTTGGTACCGTACGAACCATGCATCCCGAGCATCCCGAGCCGTAGTGAGTCGGAGGCCGGGAACGATCCCAGTCCCATCAGAGTCTCGGTAATTGGAATACCCAGTCCTTTAACCAGTTCGCGCAATTCGTTGGCCGCGCCCGACCATTGGACGCCGCCGCCGACGTAGAACAATGGCGTCGAACTTTTCTCGATCGCTTCGATCGCGCGCTCGATTTGCCGTGGATTGCCGCGAATCGTCGGCTTGTAGCCGCGCAGTTCAACTTTTTCGGAAAGATGAAAAACGTGCTCAGCCTGTTGGACGTCCTTGGGCAGATCGACGACGACCGGACCGGGGCGTCCGCTGCCGGCGATATAAAATGCTTCCTTGATGATGCGCGAGATGTCCTTGACGTTCTTGACGAGGAAATTGTGCTTGGTGCATGGACGCGTGATGCCGACGAAGTCTGCTTCCTGGAAGGCGTCGTTGCCGATCATTGTAGTCGGGACCTGGCCGGAGAGCACGACCATCGGGGTGGAATCCATGTAGGCGTCGGCGATGCCGGTGACGGTATTGGTCGCGCCGGGGCCGGAAGTAACCAGCACGACGCCGGGACGTCCGCTGACGCGCGCATAACCCTCGGCCATGTGGGTCGCGCCTTGTTCGTGGCGGACCAGAACGTGCTTGATTTTCGAGTCGAGCAGCGCGTCGTAAGTCGGCAGAATGGCGCCGCCGGGATAGCCGAAGATTACGTCGACGCCTTCGGCGATCAGGCTCTCGATAACGATTTGTGCTCCCGTGAGTTTTTTCATTTACTCGATTTTGTGCGCTTTTCCCTTGATTTGAGCCTACAAAGGTACACTAGGCGCGGACACCGGCACAACTTGTGATGTTCGGCGACGCGGTCTGGTGTTTCGCAGTGTGCGATTCCAGTACGCTCGACTGCGTGAAAACCCATATCCTCGAGCGCACGCAGATCGTGCGGAGGCCGTTGGCCGAGACGTTCGATTTTTTCGTCGATCCGCGCAACCTGAAGCGGCTTACGCCGGAATATCTCGGCTTCAAGTTTCTTGAACCGCCGCCCGCACAGCTTCAGACCGGCAGTGCGATCGATTACCAGATTCGGCTTTACGGGGTGCCGATCCATTGGCGAACGCGGATCGAACTGCTTGATGCGCCGAAAAAATTTGTCGATGTGCAGGAGAAAGGGCCGTACGCCCTATGGCGTCATCGACACACCTTCAGCGACGCCGGTCATAACCGGACGGAAGTGAAGGATTCGGTGGAATACGCGTTGCCGCTGTGGCCGCTGGGTGAGGTCGCGTACTACCTGCTGGTTGCGCGATCGCTTAAGCAGATTTTTGATTACCGCGAGCGGGAACTCGCAGCGATCATCGGCGCTGAATCGCGCGGCACTTTGACCGGTTAATAATGTTGACCGGGGGCGAAGCGGCCGCCGCCGGGCTCGGTGCCCATTACTTCGTAGGTTTGGTTATTGCCTGAGAACATGCCGCGGACCGTTAACGTCTCGCCGGGCTGCATTTTCGCGAACGTGTCTTCGCCCATTCCTGTCACGTTGAAGTTCGGCTTGTACTGACGGACCAACTCCCAGACGTCGGGCCAGTGAATGATGCCTCTTGGATCGTCAACGTAAGCGTCGTTGAGCACGAACTTGTAGGTCTTGCCGCCGACGCCCATCGTGACCACTTGCTTGTTGCCGTAGATCTCGCCGGGCGCGGGCTTGGTGATGACCATCGTGGTCGTGAGCGGGATCATCATCGGGCGCATCTGTGCGTTTGCGCGAGTGGCAACGCATAGCAGGGTTGAGATTGCGAACAGAAACAGGATGATTCTGGAAATAATTGGCTTCATGTGAGACCTCGTCGATGTAGTTCCAATCATAGAGAGCGCGCGGATAGCCGATCAAGTTGGATCTTTTCGCAGCGCGCCTAACTGTTGTAAGGTAATCGCCGACGCGCTTCCGTAAAGGAGTCTTATGCGACTGTTACCTTTTCGAATCGTGGCTGGAACGTTGTTGGCGGCAATTCTGTGCGGGTTGGCGCCTGCGCGAGCAGCGGTCAAACCCGGCGATGTGATCACCAAGGACAATGCGGAGAAGGTGGTCGAGCTGCTCAGCCCCGGCAACTACATATTGGTGCGCGAGGGCATGCAGCTGCGGATCGTGCCGAGCGACAAGCTCGAATGGCCGCCGCCGTTCAAAACCGCGACCGAGAAGTACTCGCCCCAGGTGCAGCTCCGGCCCGACGGCACGCTCAAGGGTTACGTCGCCGGACAACCGTTTCCGCTGCTCGATCCGAACGATCCGCAGATGGCGACCAAGGTGATGTGGAATTTCAGTTACCGGCCGCTCTACAGCGACGATATCGACATGCGCTTTCCCGAGGTTGCCAGCTTCGACAAGAACGCCACGGGCCAGCCGCTGAGCTACTACACGGTGGGCCACTTTGCGTTCTACAACAATATCGGGCGGATCGAAGTGCCGCCGATACCGACCGACCCCGACGGCGCCACCAGCGGCATCCGTTATCGCTTCGCCTTCTATCCGTTCATGGAACCGTCGTCGTTGCGCGGATATGGGATGGTACGACAGCGGCATATCGATCCCAAAATCGATGACAACGTGTGGGTGTACAATCCGGCGACGCGCAAACTGCGGCGCGAATCGGCCGATGTGCTCTCGGACAGTATTGGGGCGCTCCCGGGATTTGGCGGGGGCGGAGGGGGCGCATACGGCGGCGGCGGGATGGGAGGAGGCAGCGGCACCAGCGCTTACGCGAACACCCTCGATCCCGATTCGTATTTCGGCTTCTCGGCCAAGGTCGAAGATTTCAACTACCGGTTCCTGGGCGAGAAGGAGATGCTCGCGTCGGTGCACGCCGAGCATTCGCCGGAGGTGCAATGCCCGTACGATGGCGGCAAAACAATTTGCCCCGAAAATTGGGAGATGCGGCATCTGTACGTGATCGAAGCAGATTCGAAGCCGGGCCGCGATGCCACTATCCCCAAGCGAATCTTCTACATTGACTCGGAAGGATGGTTCATTACGGCGTCGGATCAGTACGATCGCGATGGCAAGCTGTGGAAGACGATCGCGACCTTCAACACTTATCGCGACCGGCCGGTGCCCGACGCCAAGGTCGCGATCTATCCGTACAAGCGAATGTTCCAATTGGGACTGGTGGACGAGGATCTCCAGACCGGCGCCAGCTCAGTCGTCTATATGCCCGGCGCGACCGCGCAGGATCGTGAGTGCTGGTATATCGACATGGGAACCGTCGACAACGCCTTCTTTGCGCCACAGGCGCTGGAGCGAGAGGGGCACTGACGAGTTTTCAGTGGGGCGGGCCGCCGTGCCCGCCCTTTCTTCTCAACATTCATCGGTAAGCGCGAGCGAGGATGCTCGCGCGTCGATGGCGGGCACGGCGGCCCGCCCCACTAGTTCTTGCCAGAAAATTGTGCGTTCACAGCTGCAGCACGAACCTGATGTCGCCCAGGCGGACCTGGGTGCCGGAGCTCAGGAATGCGGAGCCGTGGATTTGGCGATCGTCGACGTAGCTGCCGTTGGTCGAGTTCAGGTCCATCAGCTCGAAGCCGCCGTCACGGCGCATCAGGCGCGCGTGCTGGCGTGAGACGCTCGCGTGCGGAATGACGACGTCGTTGTCCTCGCCGCGGCCGATCGAGATCTCGTCCTTCATCAGCGAGTATTCCGCCGGCACCGGATCGATGTGATCAACGGCGACCAACCGTGCTCCGCGCGTGTTCCCCGCGCCGCGCGGGGCGGTGATCGGCGATTGCGACGGTCGTGGAGCGGGCGCGCGCTGCATAGTGCGAGCGGCTGGCGGCGGCGCTGACGACGGCATTCGAAGCGAAGGTGCGCCCTGGGCGGCGACGATCGCCTTCAATTCATCGGCAGGGAGACCGAACCGCATTCGCGACAGTCCGAACAAGCCCAGGATTGCGATCAACGGCACCGCGCCGTTCCACCAATTGAAGGAGAACTGCTTGAGGCCGGTGCCGGTCTCGTTTCCGCCGGGCGCGGCTCCGTCCTCGGGCACGTTAATCGCAGCGCCGCCGAGGCCGCGGACCTGGTACGCTGTATCGGCCTCGCCAGACTCGCCATTGTAGTCGATCTTCAGTTGGACGCTGCGATTGGTGCCGTCTTCGATCGGCCGGGGCGTGCGATAGGTCAGCGAATACTCAGTCGCGATGGAATGTCCAATCTCGCGGACCAGTGACGCGAACCGCCCTTCCTCGGTGATGATGTTGTACGAGCGGCCGTGAGTGGCGTCCACGATTTCCTGGTACTCGGGCGCGATGAAGGGCGGCGGAACTACTCCGTACAGCGTGAGCCCGTTTTTCTTCAGCTGCTCGGCGACCTTGGTGCCGGTCAAATCCGTCACCTGCTGCCCGCGAGTGTGATGGTCCCAGAACGCCTGGTCGTGCGCCGAGTCGGCCGAGCCGTCGCCGTCATGATGAGGCGGCGCGTCGGTGACGATGATGATGATGCCTTCGGCCTCGGGCCGGAACGGAAACTTGGCCGCGTAGGAGAGCGCGTCGAGTTGATCCTCGGGAATGTCGCCGCCACCGCCGGCGTGCAGCGTGCCAACCCAGTCGGTGAACTGCTTGACGTCGGAGGTAAACGAGTTGCGATAGGCGCAGTTGCAGTCGGGGTACGCCGAGACCACGTAGTCCTCGAACGTCACCAGCCCGAGGCGGTAGTCGCGGCTATTGGCCTGGAGGTCCTGGGCAAAAGCGATTACATTCTGTTTGACGGCGTCGATATAGGGCTGCATCGACTCGGTGACATCGAGCACGAACACGATGTCAACCGGACGGCCCTGGCCGACGCCGCGAAAATCCAGAATTTTGGCTTCCTTGCCGTCCTCGAAAACCTTCACGTTGTCGGGACGAAGATTGCCGACCGGATTGCCGTTCTGATCGGTCAGACCGAAGTCGAGCTGGACGCCGCCATCTGCGTCGAAATGCTCGAGACCGGGATTACCGGTGGTGATTTTCAGGCTCGCATCGGCAGCCGTCACCCGAAATACGAAACCAAACAGAAGTAAAAGCGTAAACAGACAACGACGGGCGTTTCGATTCGACGATTTCATCGATGGCAGTAGTAATTCTCCGGATTGGGAAGCCAGTCAGTCAAGCTCCATGATCAATTTGACGTTCGAATGAGCAATCGTATTCTTGCCTTCGCACACCGGTTAGGTTATCCCAATCGGTGACCCAATTCTTCATTGATGGATTCCGAGTGAAAGATTTTTTTGTGTATCGGACTGTCCGCCGCCTGACTCTACCCTTCATCGTCGTGATTTGCCTGTTGATGGCCGCCGCCGTGCCTGCGCGGGCGGGTAACGGGAAGGCGCAAGTCGTAGTGGGATTCGTGGGCTCGCCGCCTCCGGGCTTTCAAAACGTCCTGCTCAATGTGCAGGCGGTGCGCATCAATTCGAAAATCAACGTCTCTCCAACCGGCGGTGGCTGGCAGAGGATTCCAACTCCTCCCGGGATTGGAGGCCAGAACCAGAATGCGGAGTTGCAGATCGATCTCAACGCTTCGCAAAACATACCCCAGCTGTTCAACACCGCCGGTGTGAAGCCCAATAAATACCACACTGCCGAGTTACTGCTCGATCCGAACAATCCAGGCGTCCTGATTCCCAATTGTCCGCAATCCCCCGGCGGCGGCGAGGGTTGTATCCGTTACCCCATCGCGTTGAATAACGGCAACGTCATCCTGGTCACGGATTCGAGCAGCACCGGGCTGGTCGCGCCGGGAAAGAACCAGCTTGGGGTGCTGATACTGCAAGTGCAGGTGATGGTAAACCAGGCGCCGACAACTCCCAGCGGTGCATACTCCGTGACGATCACTTTGACTACGGTCCCGCCGAATTCGGTGCAAGCCATCGTTACGGGAGCGGTGACTGTCAACCCAAGCGGCACGGCCGGGTCAACCGGGAAAGTCCGTTCCTTGAGAGTGACCGCTGAAGCGATCGGGACCAACACTGCAATCGCGAATTCGCGGGTGAAGGCCGGGCCGGGCTGTCCGACTTCGGCGTTTGGATGCTATACGCTGGCGCTCCCGGCTGCCGGCGGACTGAATGGCTCGGTAAATGGATTTGGGACGCTCTATGATCTCAGCGGTTTCGGGCGGGGCCGATACGTACGCCGCAGAACGGCTGCTGCCGCTATATCCCGGACAATCACCGACCAGCATCAATTTCACGGTCGTCGGACCAAAGATGCTTGGGAGTATCACGGGCAAGGTGACCGATAATTGCACCGGTAATCCGATAGTCGGCGCGACGCTGCAGTTGCTGATACCGCCTGATAGCAACAGCGGGGTCGACTGCACGATGAATCCCGAACAATGCGTGAGCGTCGCGACGGCGAGTACCAACAATACCGGCGGTTTCCCATTACCGGGGACCCTGCTGATTCCTGCGGAATTCACCAATATTCCAATCCTCGCCAAGGGCGCACCATACGTGATGCAGATCACCGCGCCCGGCTACGACAACCTCGTGGTACTTGCAAAGCCGAGCCCCCAATCCAAAAACAACGGCGGCAGCTGCAGCATTGACGGCGGTACCACGTTCAGTAAATGCAATCTGACGCTGAACACCGCAACCATCAGCGGAACGATCCCGATCGTGCCGCCGATTTCCGGGCAGACCACGATGGTCCAGGTCTTTGCCGAGGACGCCGGGACCAACAACGTGGTGGGCGCCCTCACGATGCCGGTTACTGTCACCAGCTCGAACCCGGGCTCCGTGATTTTCCCTAAATTGAACGTTCCCACTTCAGGAACCTTCGATCTGTTTGCGACGACGATCGATCTCTACCAGGGTGTGGTGGATCCCTATCAGGGTCACACTATCGCGGTGCTGCCAGGTGTTACGGGGCCGGCGGCATGCACCAATCTCGCTGTTGATTTCACGCAAACCATCGATTGCATAGGCCACGGCAGCATCACGGGACAGGTCGCGAACCCCAACCTCGGCACGTCGGTGGTTTTGTCGAAGGATGACGTCCAGTTGACCAACAGCATCGTGGAAAATCAGCCGCCGAACATGAGCCCGACCAACAACTACTCGTTTTGCGTTCCAGCCGACACTTACGGCGTGCAAAGGTTTCAGTTGCCGCTGCCTGATCCAAACGTGACGCCGCTGGCGATGCCGACACCGCTACCTGACGGCGCGGTGACGTTGGTTACGATTCCACCGGCGCCGCTGGCCGGCGGTCCGAATCCGACTCCGACGCCGGCGATCAAGTGCCCGACCACCTGCTCGAATCCGGATGGGACATGCCCCGGCGTCTGCAACAACATGATCGCTCCAATATTGTGATCGCGGTGAATCGAGGGACGATGCGGAGTTTCATACGAGTTTTGTCGATGGGCGTGATCGGCGCGGCGCTCGCCGTCGTAGCGTCGTGCAACAACCAGACTGGATTTTCCGGCAGCGTCGGCAATACTCCCAACGGCCCGAAGCTGCCGTCGTACCAAATCCTTGGCGACACGCCCGGGACCCCCTTCACTGCGACCATATCGGACGACCGCTCGTTCTGGACGCTGCAGGGAAACGTCCCGCTCAGCGTCGTGATCTGCAACCCGCCTTCGGCGAGTGCGCAACTGGTCGTTACCAAAACGACCTCCGACAGCAGCTCGCTGACCGCCGAGATCATAACCGGCAATCACATCAAGGACGTTCAATCGACGAATGCGCCTTTTGGCACGGTACAAGTGCAAATCGGTACACTGACCTCGGCGCCGTCGGCGGCGAGCCCGGATCTCCGCGTCAACCTCCTCGGTCCGCTCAATGTGAAGTACAATGCGCTGGTCGAGGACAGCAACATCGGATTCATCCTGCAGGCACGCGCACCGACGCTGATTGTCTTCGACACTCCGAACGGAAAGGTGGATGCGACTTTCTTCAGCGGAGGCCGCAACTTCGGCAAATTCACCGCAAACATGACCCTCGACGGAGCAGTGGTGGTACCGACGGTTTCGCGCGGTCCCAACCTGACGATTCGGCAGCCATGACTGGCGCCGCAAGTTGAGTCAGCGATCGCGGCGGAAGCCAAGTTCGGTCACGGGCCTTGATCATCTCGCGACGTTTGACAGCTTCCTGTATTCATCATACTTAGCCTCTGTAGCACGTGAGCGATCGAGAAACGCATCGGGATCTCTCCTCCTCTGAAATCATCCTATGAACTCGCAGCTCGTACGCCGGGGACTGTTGGTCGTGGTGATCATTGCGATCGCCATCGCTGCGATTCCCGCGTATCACTACTACAGCTACATCGAGAGCCACGTCAGCACCGACGACGCCTACGTTGACGGCACCGTTGCGCTGGTTTCGTCGCGGGTCGCGGGCACCGTCACCAACGTTTACGTCGAGGACAACTGGACGGTGAAGGAAGGGCAATTGCTGTTGACGCTCGATCCGCGCGACTTCGAGGTCAAGATCGAGCAGGCTGAGGCTCAACTCGAGCGCGCCAGGCAATCCGTGGACGAGCTCTACGCCGGAGTTCAGGCGGCGCATTCGGGAGTGTCGCTGGTACAATCGCAGCTCAAGCAGGCGAAGATCGATTATGAGCGCGCCAAGTCGTTGAAGGAACAAGGCGTCGTCTCGGCTGAGCAATTCGATCAGGCCAACACTGGACTCCGCATCGCGTCCGCCGATGAAGCCCTCGCGGAGCATCAACTGACCCAGGCTGAGGCTGCGCTTGGCAATCAAACCGACGATCAGTCGCGCTACGACCGTCCAGTCGTCAAGCAAGCCGAAGCCGCTCTGGAAGCCGCCAAGCTCGATCTCAGTTACACGAAGATCACCGCGCCGTTTACCGGCGTTGTCACTCACAAAACGGCACACGTCGGCAATCGCGTCCAGGTCGGAGAGCCCTTGCTGGCGATCGTCCCGCTCGGCAAGCTCTACGTCACCGCGAATTTCAAGGAGACCCAGCTCACCGACGTGCGCGTCGGGCAGAAGGCGGAGATCGTCGCCGACATTTATCCCGGCTACACGTATCAGGGACACGTCGATTCGATCAGCATGGGCACCGGCGCGGCGTTTTCGCTGCTACCGCCCGAAAATGCGACCGGCAACTGGGTCAAAGTGGTGCAGCGCGTGCCGGTCAAGATTGTAATCGACGGACCGCGCCCCGAGGACAAGCCGTTGCGGCTGGGACTGTCGGTCGAAGTCTCGATCGATCTGAGCGATCGCAGCGGCCCGTTGCTCTCCTCGATGGTCCAGCAGCACTTCCAAAAAGACGGCCAGACCCTACCGAACGAAACGCTTGAGATGGCGCCCGAGTCTCAACCATCGCCGGAGCCTCCTCCGAATACGGGCACGCAGCAACGCTTTATGAATCCTCTGCACTAGCCGCACAACAGCGCCTTAAGGTGCGGGCGGCAACTGTACGGCGACGGTCTCAAAACGCTCCGAATTCATGTGGGGCGTGTCACCGGGCGGCGCGAATTTGTTTGCCGATGGATCGTATATTTCAGTAGAGGAAAGCATAACGACGGCGCCTTTGCCGTCTCTGTTTAAGCCGCCGGCAATCAAAATTTTGCCTGCGTTTTTTCCCGAAAGAATAACCGTCGCGGTGTGTCCCGCGCGGCCGGTGTTCATGGACGGGCCGGGCGAAAAGGTATTGGTGTCCGGATCATATAGCTCGGTCGAAGCCAGCGACGGGTAACGGTTAAGCCAGTTCCCGCCTCCGGCGATCAGAATTCTCCCGGCATGGGGTCCGGAGGTAATCGCGGTGGTCGTGTTACGCCGGCGGATGTTTATCACCGCGGGGCCGGGCGAAAAAGTGTTAGCATCCGAATCATAGAGACCTGTCAGAGCGGCGTCTTCTTGGTCGGCCGAGTCGATGCCGCCAACGATTAGGACTTTATTTGCATTTTTTCCTGAAGGAATCGCGATAGCTACATAAACGGCGGGTATGTTCGTTCTCGGGCCGACAATGAATTTGTTGACAGCCGAATCGTAGAGTTCCAGGAAATCCGTACGCTCGCGAGAATCGTCGCCGCTGGCGATCAGAATTCTTCCGGCATTCTTTCCCGACCCGATCACGGTGGCTACGCACAGAGGGTGGGCCGCATGCATGGCCGGACCGGGGGAAAATTTGTTCGTGACGGGGTCGTACAGCTCGGTCGAAGACAGCCCGCTGCCGTCGGCGCCGGTGCCGCCGACGATTAGTATCTTCCCCGCGTTCGGCCCGGACGGGACCGCCGTGGCAGCGTGGTCGGAGCGGGAGACACGCATAGGCGGACCTGACACAACGGTGTTCGTGGCGGGATCGTAAAGTTCGGTCGAGGCCCGCGGGATGCCGTTCCCGTTGTCGCCGCCCGCGAACAGGACTTTGCCGGCGTTAGGACCACTGACCAGCACAGTTGCGGTTTCCCACGAGCGCCCTTTCATCTGGGGCGTGGCAATTTCGTCCGCAAACCGGTTCGACGCCGGATCGTACAAATCGGCGGTGTCATCGACGGTGTCATCCTCGCGCCCTCCGGGAATCAGGATTTGTCCCCACGTGGGATGACGCCGATGGGCGAATGCCGGTCGTGCCGCAAAAGCGACAGCCAGCGCGCACGCGATCGGGATTGCGACTGTTCCAATCCACGGCGGCCTCATCGACGAACTGTTCGCGGCTGTTTTCAAGTTGTCACCATTTGAACTGCCCTCTTCCGTGAAAATGCTCGTCAAAGTCGTCATCAACGACGCCACGGCCCGTACCGGCACTGTTGCTGGAATCGTTGCGGATCGTAATTTTTATTTTGCCTCCCGGCTCTCTGCTATCCTCAGTCCTCACGACTAGGCCGCAGTGTCGATGATCGGCGGTGACATAGATGTCTCCAACGCTGACACTTCCGCGACCATGGTCCAACGACCGGGTGCTCAGCCCCGCTATCAAATCAGGAATACGCAACGTGTGGCCCAACAGACATTCTTCCCCACCGTTCCTGCCAATCTCGTGGGCCACCCAGTGGGCGCAGCCGGTGCCGTCAATCTTTTTCCAAGTGTCGCCACCATGGAACTCGACAAAACAAGGCTTCGGCTCGATATCAGGACCTACCCTTCCTCTCGCGTGATTGATGTTCTCTCGGCATTTCGCGCAGTAATATTTGCGACCATACAACATTACCCCCTCGCGGCCCTGATGATAAAAACATTTTGACATAGAGTCTCCTCGATTGCATCAATTTGTGGACGCGTCTGCCCGCAGCGCCCCCGAAGATCGGGGCTGGCAGATGATCGGCGACGCCGTTCAATAGCCATGGCAGAAAATTCGCGCGGGCGTCAGGCTGAACTGTTCATCCCTGAACTTATTGGCCGCAGGTAGGAGCTTCGCCGTGTCTGAGGAGGCGCATACCGACTCCGCTGAGGGTGCAAGATTACCTCACCTGACACGCGTGTCAGTTCAATTGCGCCTGATTCCCGTGTGTACTACGCTGCGTTCGCGTGGATTCTCCGCCCGCGTTTGTCTAAATGCTCGACTCTCACGATATTGCGCAACGTCTATCCGCTTATCTCGGCGCGCCGGTCGCACGCCTAAGCGTACTCGCCAGCGGATGGGAGACGACGGTCTTTGAATTCACGCTCGAAGCCTCGTCGCGCGGGTGCGCATCCATCCCGGTCGGCGTGCCGATGGTTTTGCGCTTCTATCAAGGCTCGTTTGCCGACGCCAAAGGCGCTCGCGAACACACCACCATCGATCGCCTGTTCGCCGCCAACTATCCGGTTCCGCGTCCTTATGCGTTCGAGAGCGACCATCACGCGCTGGGCGCGCCGTTTCTCATCATGCAGAAGCTGGCGGGTGGCCAGTTGTTCGCGGTCCGCAGCTTTCCGAGCGCGTTCAAGACTTTCTCGATGGCATTTTTTTCGTTCGTCCGCACGCAATCGCGGCTGCATAAACTCGATCCCGCGAGCGCAGGCCTGCGCGACATTCCGCACGCATACGCGCCGGTCGGTGACGCAACCGCCGACTCGCCGCTGCTCGATCGAGTGCTCGCGATCATCGCCAATCGGGTCGAGACCGGCCCGCTGCCCGGCCTGCGCGAGGCGCTCAATCTCGTCACCGAACGCGCGCCCAAATTCCGCCGCAGCCCGGACGCGCTGGTGCACATGGACTACCATCCGCTCAACGTGATGGTGCGATGGGGTGCGCGTGACCGGCGTGATCGACTGGGTGAATACCGATGTGGGCGACCGCCATCTCGACGCGGCGATGACGGCGGTGATCCTGTCGTCGTCGGCGCTCGAGCGCCCGCGATGGATGCGCGACAACCTCGTCGGCAACGGGCTTCGCGCGAGCTTTGCGGCGCTGTACATGCCGCTCTATCACGCGATGGCGCCGATGGACTTCGAGCGTTTCCGCTACTGCCAGGCGGTCGCGGCGCTGCTGCGACTCTCGATGATGGGGATGATGCGCGCGCGCGGCCCGGAATTCGTCGGCTTCCGCCGCGAAGCTATCGACGAAGTCACGCCCGCAGTCGTGAGATTGCTGACCCGCTACGCCACCCGCAAGAGCGGCGCGTCGGTGCGCCTCGACGCTGCGTCACCACAGCCGGCGTGAGAGCGCCTATCGCATTCGTGCGAAAAAATCTGTAACTGATTGGGCATGCGAAAGTGTTATGCCACTGCGATGGTGTTGATGGCCTGGTACCTGATGCTGCCGCCGCCGGTGATGCCGCCGGTAAAGAACGCGTCGGGCGACTACCAAGTGAACAGCGCGGCGCCGCTGTCCCAATGGCTCAAGTTCAAAACGCTCAAGTCCGAAGAAGCCTGCAAGGCGCAATTGAAGAAGATGCAGCCCTTCTACAAATGCATCCCGAGCGATGAGCCAGCGCTAAAGGCCCACGTCCCAGCCCCAGCCAGCGCCCCGAGCGTCTCAACGATCTCCGGCGCCGCCGGCGCCCACATGCAATAGGTCGCGAGGAACCTAACCCCTAACCCCTTCCCTCGAGGGAAGGGGAACAATCGCGGTGAGGTTGGTCAGGCGCGAATCATTTCGCGCAGCACGAACGGGAGGATTCCGCCGTGCCGGATGTACTCGACCTCTTCCGGCGTGTCCGCGCGCATCGTCACTTCGAACTCCTTGGTCTTGCCCTCGTGCTCCGCGCGCACTTTCAATGTCTGCCGCGGCTTGATTCCCGCCTTCAATCCAGTGATCGAAAAAACTTCCTTCCCGGTGAGCCCGAGCTTCTGCCGATTCTCGCCGGGCTTGAACTCGAGCGCGAGCACGCCCATCCCGATTAAATTGCTGCGATGGATTCGCTCGAAGTTTTCCGCGATCACCGCGCGCACGCCGAGCAGTTGCACGCCCTTGGCGGCCCAATCGCGCGACGAGCCGGTGCCGTATTCCTTGCCCGCGATCACGATTAGCGGAACTCCTTCCTTGCGATAACGCTCCGACGCGTCGAAAATCGTCATCTTCTCATTGTCCGGCAGATGCAGCGTGAAGCCGCCCTCGACGCCCGGCACCATCAGGTTCTTGAGCCGGATATTCGCGAGCGTCCCGCGCATCATCACTTCATGATTTCCGCGCCGCGCGCCGTACGAGTTGAAATCCTTCGGCTGCACGCCATGCTCGATCAGATATTTCCCCGCCGGACTGTCCGCCGCGATCGATCCCGCCGGCGAAATGTGATCGGTCGTCACGCTGTCGCCGAGAACCGCCAGCGCTCGCGCGCCGTTGAGGTCGGTGAACTCTCCGACCTTGGCCGTGACGCCGTCGAAAAACGGCGGCGCCTTCACGTACAGCGAATCTTCGGCCCATCGAAACATGTTTCCCTCGGGAACTTGCAGGCTCTTCCATCGCTCGTCGCCCTCGAACACCTGCCCGTACTCGCTCTTGAACATCTCGGCGTGAACCGAACCGGTCACCGCGCTCGCGACCTCCTCCTGCGACGGCCAGATGTCGCGCAGAAAAACCGGACGCCCGTCGGAACCGGTGCCGAGCGGCTGATGCTCGACGTCGATATCCATCGTGCCCGCAATCGCGTACGCGACCACCAGCGGCGGCGACGCGAGGTAGTTGAATCGCACCGCCGGATTGATGCGCCCTTCGAAATTGCGATTGCCGCTCAGAATCGCGCACGCGACCAGGTTGCCATTCTTGATCGCGCCGGCAATCGCCTCATCGATCGGCCCGCTGTTGCCGATACACGTCGTGCATCCGTAACCGACCAGGTTGAAGCGCAGCTTCTCGAGCGACTCGGTCAGCCCCGCGCGCTTGAGATACTGCGTGACGACCTTCGATCCCGGCGCCAGGCTGGTCTTCACCCACGGCTTGACCGTGAGCCCGCGCGCGACCGCTTTCTTCGCGAGAATCCCCGCCGCCAGCATGACCGACGGATTCGAAGTGTTGGTGCAGCTGGTGATCGCCGCAATCACGATCGAGCCGTGCGTGATCGGAAACTTACCGGCTTCGCTATTGACCTCGACCTTGTGCGCGATATGCCCGAGCTTCGATTCGAGAATCTTTCCCTCGCCCGCCGCCGCCGCGTTGCCGCCTTCGGCGACCCACTTCGCGAGCTCGTCGCGATCGACGCTCGGATGCTCTTCGAACTCCTTGGCCAGCTCGCGACGGAAGTCACTCTTCGACGCGGTCAGCGCGACTCGATCCTGCGGACGGCGCGGGCCCGCCATGCTCGGAACGACAGTGCCGAGATCGAGCTCGAGGGTGTCGGAAAATTTCGGCTCGGGCGCATCGGGCGAATTGAAAAGGCCCTGCGCCTTGCAGTACGCCTCGATCAATTTGATCTGGCTGTCGCTGCGCCCGGTCAGCCGCAGATAAGTCAGCGTCTGATCGTCAACCGGGAAAAATCCCATCGTCGCGCCGTACTCGGGCGACATATTTCCGAGCGTCGCGCGATCGGCGACCGGCAGCGACGCCAGCCCCGGCCCGAAATACTCGACGAACTTGCCGACCACGCCTTTCTTGCGCAGCATCTGCGTGACCGTCAGCACCAGGTCGGTCGCCGTCGCGCCGGGACGCAGGCTGCCGGCGAGGCGAAAGCCGATCACCTCGGGAATCAACATAGGCATCGAGCGCCCGAGCATCGCGGCTTCAGCCTCGATTCCGCCGACGCCCCATCCGACGACGCCGAGTCCGTTGATCATCGTCGTATGCGAGTCGGTGCCGATGACAGTGTCGGGATACGCCTCGCCCTGCTCCGACGCGAACACCACCGGCGCGAGATATTCGAGATTCACCTGGTGAACGATTCCAGTGTCGGGCGGCACGACGCGGAAGTTGTCGAAGGCGCCCTGCCCCCATCGCAGGAAAAGATAGCGCTCCTGGTTGCGATCGAATTCCAGTCGCGCGTTGGCCGCGAACGCGTTGGCGGTGCCGTACGAATCAACCTGCACCGAATGATCGATCACCAAATCCACCGGCTGCAGCGGCCTGACCTTGTCGGGATTGCCGCCGAGCTTCTTGATCGCGTCGCGCATCACCGCCAGGTCCGCGACCACCGGCACGCCGGTGAAATCCTGCAGCAGCACGCGCGCCGGCATGAACGAGACTTCGCGCTCGCCGCCCTTGCCGTTCCATCGCGCCAGCGCCTCGATCTGCCCGGTCGTCACGATCACGCCGTCCTCGCGCCGCAGCACATTCTCGATCATCACCTTGATCGAATACGGCATGCGCGCGAGCGAGAACCCATGCTTCTCGAGCGCGTCGAGCTTGTAGATCGTGTAGCTCTTGCCATCAACCGAGAGCGTCGAACGAGCACCAAAACTGTTTGTCGTCATGCGTTCAGAATAGCGCGCGAGCGCGGCCAAGCAACCAGCTAACTGGAGCGGCGCGAGGCACGGCCGGGGGTTGGGCCGTGCAGGCCGTCATACACCAGCGAACGGCCGTCGGAATGGAAGCGCATTGCGGCGAGGATGCCGACGCGTGGAGATTCGAGCGCCGCGACGCCGTCGATTGAATCGAGCGTGATGCGCGGCTTCAGCGTCATCAGAGCGGCGACGGCTGCGCCGAAACTCTCGTCGTCGACGTCGCTGTCGCCGCCGGTGATCATCGCGCGTCCTTGCAGGCCGGCAATCACGCGGCCGGCGCGCAGCACGATCACGTTGCCACTCTCGCGCGCGATGCCGCATCCGGGAATCATGGCGCCATATGGATTGGCGGGATCGATCGCGCTCAAGGCGATCGGCTTCTCGCGCGCCGGGATGAGATTGCGACTGGCGTGCAGCATCTCGACGGCTTCGGGCATCGCGTACTGCTCGCCCGAGAGCGAGCGCACGAACCATCCGCGACGAATTGCGCCGCCATATTCGAGCCGGCGCAGCGCGAAAGAGATTTCGCTCCACGATATGTGCGTCGATTCGAGTCCGAGCATCTCGCGCGCGAGAATGCCGTGGCGTTCGAGCAACTTGAGCGCGAGGTCGCGGGTTTCATCGGCGCCAACGACAGGAATTTCAGCGGCGCGTATCAGCGACCAGCGACCGGCAACGCTGGACTTCAAGCGGGCCCGGACTGCGGCGTCGTGACGAGTCGTCGGGCGGCGGGCAACTGACTCGAGTGCGCGCTCGGCGGCGCGATCGTCGGAGAACATCCGGAGCGGAGCGAAGTTGTCGTTGCTGACGCGGCCCGCTGCCGCCATCCGCCACAGCGCAGACAACGCGTCGCGCTCGGAGACGTTGGCGCGCTCCGCGACTTCGTCGAGATATTGCGCGCCGGCCGCTCCCAGAGCCATCAGCACCGCTTTCTCTTTTGGATCTTCAGGATCAGATTGCTCGTGCGGCACGAACAGCGTGGCCTTGCGCGGGACGAACGTCACGCGCGACGGAATGCCGGCGAGATGCGCGCCTTCGACGCTCTGCTCCGCAATCGCGACCCACTTCATCTGGCCGCTCATGCAAACGAGGTCGAGCATTTCGGGGCGATAGCCTGCGATTCGGGCGGGCAGGATCGCATGCTCCCAAATTTCGGGGGTCGCCGCGATTCCTGAGAGCTGTTCGAGCACGGCGGCGACGCCGGTCTGATCATTGGGAAGCTCGGTGCTGCGGAGGTGCATCCATCGCAGGCGGAATGCCGCATATTCGTGATCGGCGCATGGTTCGATCTCGGCGCGCACCCGAGCCAGCGTCATCCGATGGATGCGCTCGAGGTTGTAGCGGTCGCACCATTGAATCGTGTCGGAGCGGGTGAAGTGTCCGCGGAAAATCGCGCCATTCGCTTCCAGCGCCGCGAGAGCGTGATCGATCTCCGAATCTTTCAGCTGCAGTCGCGCCGCGACTTCGCGGGCGGTGGTCGGGCCGCAGGTTTTCAGCGCGCGACGCACGAGTTCGGCGCGCGCGGCAGTCGCCATCGCCGGCCTTGTCGTATGCGGCGGCGAAGATTTCCTTGTCTTCGGCGGCGATGATTCGCTCGACTGAGTCGGGGCCGAGCAGCTCATGCGTGCGATTCTATGCTCGGCGTCCAACTCGGTGAGCATTGCGCGCGCGGCTTCGCCGATCCGTTCTTCGATTTCGGCCAACGTCAGCGAGCCGTGCGCTTTGATCAATTCGTAAAGTTCGTCGCGCGAGCGCGGCTTGCGGCCAGTAGCGCGGCCCGTCATTTCGGCGACGACGCTGTCCACCGCTTCTGACGAGAGCAGGTCGGAGAGGTCTTCCTTGCGGAAAACGTCCTCGGCCATGCCGCGGTTCATCGAGACGGTGCGCGACCGGCGGTTGGCGCGCTCGCCGTCGTCGAGGAACGAGTAGTCCCATGCGAGCAGCAGGCGATGGGCGAACACCGACGGCGCGATTCCGTCGACGGCGACGGTGCGAATCGCGCCGCTCTCGATTCCTTCGAGCAGTTGGATCGGTGCGCGGCAGGTCGGTGGACTCCTCGAGGCATTCGCGAATCGTTTCGTCGATCACGAAATGGTCGGGGAGTTCGATCGCGCCAGGGCGGTTCTCGAAGCATGCCTGTTGGCCGGGGAAAATCGACGACAGAAGTTCCTGCGAGCGCAGGCGTTGAATCCAGGCGGGAACTTTCTTGCCGCGCGACGAGCGCATCACCGCGAGTGCGCGGGTCGCGACGTGACGGAAGCGCACTTCGAACATCGGCGCCGCCAGAACCGCCTGGATCAGCACGTCGCGCGCGTTACGTGCCTTCAACATGCTGAAGAGCGTGTCGAGCGGGAAACTGTGACGCGAATTCAGCGCGAGCAGCACTCCGTCGTCGATCGCCGACGCCTGGATTTCGAAATCGAAGGACTGGCAGAGGCGTTTTCGAATCGCGAGACCGAGTCCGCGATTGAGACGGATTCCGAACGGCGTGTGGATGACGATTTGGGTGCCGCCGAGGCCGTCGAAGAAGCGCTCGATGACGACGGTTTTGGCGTCGGGAATCGCGCCGAGCGCCTCGACTCCGCGGCGGACGTAGTCGGCGGCCTGAGTCGCCGCGCGTTCCGACATCGCGCATTCGGTCATCAGCCATTCTTCGGCCGACTCGTTGCGTTCGATGCGATTCCAAATCTCGTGGCGAAGATCTGCTATCTCGACTGACATGGCGGGCGAGCGGCCGCCGGCCTCGGTCAGCCAGAACGGCAACGTGGGCGCCATCCCGGGCGCCGCTTCGACCATCAGGCGTCCGCGCGAGCTGCGTTGAATCTGCCAGGGCATCGAGCCCAGCGAAAAAACGTCGCCGCGCGAGGATTCCTGCGCGAAGTCCTCTTCGACGTCGCCGATTTTGCGGCCCTCGGATTCGATCACGACGTCGTAGTTGCCGGCTTCGGGGATGGTTCCGCCTGAAGTGATTACCGACAATCGCGCGGAGCGGCGCGGGCGGACGCGGGCGTTGACGCGATCGAAGAAGATTTTCGGCGCCGCGCCCATAATTTTTTCAGGTAAATCGGTCGCCAGCTGTTCGAGAAGATGACGAAGTTTGGCGGCGTCGAGATCGCCGAAGTTGTACGCGCTGCGGAGAATTCGCAGCAGGTCGGCCTCGGAGATTTCGTCTTCTTCGGCGGCGATCGCGACGATTTGCTGCGCGGCGATGTCGACGCATCCCATTGGGATTTCGACTTCATCGAGATGCCCGTGGCGAATCGCGCGGACGGCCGCGCCGCATTCGAGCAAGTCGTCGGTGGTCAGCGCAAAGAAGCGGCCTTTGGGCGTCGCGCCGAGGCTGTGACCCGAGCGGCCGATGCGTTGAATCGCGGCCGAGATGGATTTGGGCGTATCGAGCTGGCAAACGAGATCGACTGCGCCGACGTCGATGCCGAGTTCGAGCGACGCGGTCGCGACGATCGCTTTCAGCTCACCGCGCTTGAGGCGCTGCTCGGCGAGCAATCGCTCGGCGCGCGCGAGGCTGCCATGGTGGGCCATCACTGCGTCGGTGCCGAGCCGCTTCTGCAGATTGATCGCGACGCGCTCGGCATGGCGGCGGCTCAGCGTGAAAACCAGGGTCGTGCGATGTTCGCCGATGAGCCGCGCGACTTCGTCGTACATCGCCTCCCAATGCGGATGCGTCGCGAGCGGCCCGAGGTCGGGACCAGGCGCGATGACCTGCAGATCCATCGCGCGAACATGATCGTCGGCGCGGACTATCTTAATTGGGCGCGGAGCTGCGCGTGTTGTCGCGAGCGACGTCGTAGCCGGCGAGGAATCCGGCGAGCTTTTCGATCGGATTCAGCGTTGCCGACAGGCCGATTCGATTGGGACGCGCGTTGCCGCGGCTCGTCACGAAGCGTTCGAGGCGCTCCAACGTCAGCGCGAGATGCGCACCGCGCTTGTTGCCGGCAAGCGCGTGGAGTTCATCGACAATCACATGACGGACACTGGCGAGTTTCTCGCGGAACTTCGGCGAAGTCAGCAGGATGAACAGCGACTCGGGCGTGGTGACGAGAATATGCGGCGGCCGTCGGAGCATCGCAGTGCGCTCGCTGGCGGAAGTGTCACCGGTGCGAAGGCCAGCGCGGATACGGGATAGATCGAGGCCCGATTCCGCGCCGACATCGCTAACGCCTTGAAGCGGCGCCTCGAGATTCAGCCGGATGTCATTGGCAAGCGCCTTGAGCGGAGAGACGTACAGCACCGAGACTTCGTCGCGAAGATTGTCGCGCGCCGCGTCGAGCACGAGGCCGTTGATCGCCCACATGAAGGCGGCCAGCGTCTTGCCGCTGCCGGTCGGCGCGCATAGCAGGACGTCGTAACCGACTGCGTCGTTGGCGGCGCCGATAACCGGCCATCCGAGCTCCTGCGCGCGCGAGGGCGCATCGAAGCGCCGCTGGAACCAGGCGCGAACAGCAGGATGGAAGTCGTCGAGAGCGGTGGGCATAACGGATGGACTATATCACCGGAGCGCGAGCATACGAAAAATAGTTCCTGACAGGGGAGTGGCAGGAGAACTTTATTTAATGTGAAACCCGCGGTGGGTTTCACGCTTCCTTCGGCAGGGGTGACCCCTGCACCCAGTGATAAGAAATCGCAAAATGGCGAGGACGCCCTTTTGCTCTGGGGTTCTTTGGGCCTATTCCACTTGCGCCATTAATTTCGATAATACTAGAATTATCGTAGTGAATCGGTACGTTGAACAGTTCAGCGCACTTGGGCAGAAAGATCGGCTGGCGATCTTTCGGCTGCTGGTGCGGGCGGGGCCGCGCGGAAATTGCGTCGAGGAGATCAAACGCCGGGTCAGGATGCCGGGGTCGACGTTGTCCCATCATTTGGATGCGTTGACTCGATGCGGACTGCTGACGGCGCATCGATCGGGTCGGTTCATATATTACGCAATCGACTGGGCAAAGACCGCGAAGCTGATCAGGTTCATGACCGAGGACTGTTGCGCCGACTTGCATACGACGCTGGGTGCGGCGCCGGCTCGGTCACTATCGGCCAATCACAATTGCGGAAAGTAACCTCTTCCCGAAGCGGGAAGGGGACCAGATTTGCAAGATATTGGAGGTCGTTATGAGCAACGAATCGATCAAGGAAACGGTCAAGAAGGAGTATGCGCAGGCGGCGCTGCGCGTGACGAATGCGGGCGGCTCGTGCTGCGGGGCCGCGGCGCCTGCGGGTAATCCGATCACCTCGAATCTCTACGCCGACAGCGAGCGGTCGTCGATTCCGGCCGAGGCGTTCGCGGCCTCACTCGGTTGCGGTAATCCGACCGCGCTGGCAGAGCTGAAGGCGGGCGAGACCGTACTCGATTTGGGATCAGGTGGCGGGATCGACGTGATCTTGTCGGCGCGAAGAGTGGGGCCACAGGGCAAGGCGTACGGCCTCGACATGACCGACGAAATGCTGGCGCTGGCGCGCGAGAATCAGCGCAAAGCTAAGGTTCAGAACGTCGAGTTCCTGAAGGGCGAGATCGAGCATATTCCGCTGCCCGACAATTCGGTTGACGTGATCATCTCGAACTGCGTGATCAACCTGTCGGGCGACAAGGACCGCGTGCTGCGCGAGGCGTTCCGCGTGCTGAAACCGGGCGGCCGCTTCGCGGTTTCGGATATCGTCGTGCGCGGCGAGATGCCGGCGGAAATTAAGCGCATGGTCGAATTGTGGGCCGGATGTATCGCGGGCGCGCTCGAGGAGTCGGAATACCGAGCGAAGCTCGCGGCTGCGGGATTCGAACAGATCGACGTGGAACCCACGCGAATCTACACGGCGGCAGACGCCAAGGGATTGATTGGTGACAACAAAAGCATGCAACAGGTCGCGCAGATGGCGGACGGCAAGTTCATGAGCGCGTTCGTGCGAGCGCGCAAGCCGTGAAGTCGATCGCGGGCGTCGGGCTGGCTGACGTTGTCTCGGCATACGGCGGTCCACAGACAGAGTTCATGCAACTGCTGTTTGGACAGCAACTTCATATCGGGGGCATGAAGGCGTCTCTCGACCTGGCCGAGCGAGCGGGAATCAAGTCGGGGCTCGCTGGGGTAGATCTGTGTTGCTGCATCGGCGCCGGAATGCGGTTGCTGGTGCGATCGCGCCAGGTCGCGTCGATGGTCGGGGTCGATGCGACCGAGGCTGTGGTCGAGCGCGGGCGGCGGCTGACGCGCGAAGAAGGCCTCGAGGATCGCGTCCGGTTCATCGTGGCCGACGCATGTCACAGCGGATTGCCTGCGGACGGTGCGGATTTCGTTTGGAGCGAAGATGCGTGGTGCTACGTCGCGGATAAACCAAGATTGATTGCGGAAGCGGCGCGGGTCGTTCGCAAAGGCGGCGTCATCGCGTTCACCGACTGGGTCGAAGGACCAGCGGGACTGACGGACGCCGAGGCGCAGCGCTTCCTTGCGATGATGACCTTCGCCAACGTCGAGGACATTGCGGGTTACGTCGGGATTCTGTCGGGCAGCGGCTGCGAGGTGCGGGTCGCGGAAGACACCGGGCGCTTCGCTTCGCATTTCGAGTTGTATCTCAACATGATCGAGATGCAGCTTGCGTACGATGTGTTGCGGACCGTCGCGTTCCGGACTGATTTGATGGAAACGCTGGTCGACGGATTCCGCTTTCTGGGCGAGTTGGCGCGCTGCGGCAAGATAACGCAGGCGCGATTCGTCGCGCGGCGGATGTAGGGCGGCGGTCAGGGTTTCAGCAGTTCAGGGAGTTGGGCGGTGAATTCGCTGCGGGAGAGGGTTAGATCGTAGCCGGCGTCGCGGGCGGCTTTCAGCGATTTCAGATCTACGTGCGAGGCGAATCCGATCACGCGCGCGGTCGGGGCGGCGGCACGAATTTTTTTCAGAGTTTCGAGGGCGGGGAACGTTGCGTCGGAGAGATCGGTGAAGATCATCGAGGGATGCGTCGCGGAGATTCGCGCGGCGACGGCGTCGAGCGACGACGCGTATTCGACTTCGGCGCCGACGACGCTGGCGACTGCGTCGATCTTCGCGCGGAAGAAAAGATCGCGGACCAACGCCGAGCGCCTTCATATCATGTCGGCGAGTTTTACTGGTCGCGCGGTGCCGTTGCGGAAGCGGGCGGGAGAAAACGGCGTCAGGTCGATCGACGGCGTGCGCCCCTTGACCAGGTCGGCGATCACTTCACCGGTTAACGCGGAGAGCAGGATGCCGCTGCGGAAGTGGCCGGCGGCGTACAGGACGTTGGCCACGGTCGGCGACGGGCCGAGCACCGGGAGCAAGTCGTCGCTCGCGGGGCGCAGGCCGGCCCATGCTTCGCGAAACGGAATCGACGCGATCGACGGGACCATTGCTCGGACGGCGCGCAGGATTCGTTCCATCCCGTCGAGCGTGACGGACTTGTTGAAGCCGGCGTCTTCGAAGATCGAGCCGGCGAGGATTCGTCCGTCGCGGCGCGGCACCACGATTCCGGAGGTTGAGAAAATCGAGGGGCCGACCAGGCCGGGGCGCGCGTCGAAGCATAGGATTTGCCCGCGCACCGGGTAGAAGTGGAGGCGATCGTCTTCGAGGCCGCGGATGTCGCCAGCCCAAGCGCCGGCCGCGTTGATGATGACGTCGCCGGGCTCGACTGATTCATCTGCGAGCCGCAGACCAGTCGCGCGCCCGCTTTCGATGGCGATCGAATTGACACGGGCACCCTCGCGGAATTCGGCGCCGGCGTTGGTCGCAGCGTTGATGTACGCCAGGGTGAGCTTGCGATTCTCGACGCGCCGATTATTCGGCATGTGCAGCGCGAAGATGATTTTTTCCGATAGCACCGGCGCTAGCTTGAAGGCCTCGCGCGGCGATAACTCCTCGACGTCGCCGCCTGCCGCGCGCTGCCATCGCGCGCGCGACTGCAACTCGGCGCGGGCCGCGTCGTCGAAGGCGACGTAGAGCACGCCGTGGTTGTCGTACTCGGGATTGACGCCGCTCTCACTGGTGAGGCGATCGACGATGGCGTCGAAGGAGCGCTTGCCCGCGAGCGCGAGATCGAAGAACGGGCCGGGCTCGTGCGCCTCGGCCTGTGGACCGATCAGTCCGGCCGCCGCCCACGACGCTTCGAGGCCGAGACGGCCGCGCTCGAAGACGGTGACCTCGACGCCCTCGGACGCGAGCCTCCATGCGACCGAACTGCCGATTATGCCGCCGCCGATTACGAGAGCTTTCACGCGACTAGATTACCGGCGCGATACGGCAGGCGAAAGCGGGAGCTATTGCGGAGGCGCGCTGTCGATGATTCACTCGCACGTCGTTGAAGGCTGAACGCTACTCGCTGCTATCGGCGTCGCGATGGACGGTAATCCTGTCGATCGCGCTGGCGACGGCTGACAACTTCGCCGAGCCGGACTTGTGGATTCACATGCTGACCGGGCAGACGACGCTGCGCACCGGTCATATCCCGCGCTTCGACACCTACTCTTACAGCGCGGTTGGCGCGCCGTGGCACAATCACGAATGGCTGTCGCAGGTGGCGCTGGCTTTTTTCTATGCGCATCTCGGCGTCTTCGGTCTGAAGCTGCTGAAGCTGATCTGTTCGAGCATTCTGATAGTCGCGCTGGCGATCGGGATTTCCGCCACCGGCGCATCGGCGCGCGTGCAGCGGCTCACCTTGATTCTGAGCGCCGTCGCGATTTCGACCCAGATGCAATTTCGGCCGCAGCTCTTCACCTTCATGATGATCGCGGTCGTGATGATGGCGCTCGCGATCGAAGTCTATCGAGGGCGCGCGATGCTGTGGCCGCTGATCCCGATGTTCACCTTGTGGGCGAATTTTCATGGCGGTTACATCGTGGGTCTCGGCGCGATGGGTATCGCGACCGCGGTTATGTTCGTCCAGGGATGGTTCGGCGACGCGGGGCGCATGTCGTCGGCATGGCGAGTCGCAATCGTAACGCTTGGATGCGCGGCGGCGACGCTTATCAATCCGTTCGGTGTGGGCCTGTGGACGGGAGTGGCGCATTCGGTGCGCGACCCGCTGATTCGGCAAGTGATCGCCGATTGGGTGCCGCTGTACAAGATGATCCTGTCGAATTGGCGGGACTCGCCGAAGACCCTGATTCAGTACCTGGCGCCAATGCTGATGTTCGGCGGGTTTGCCCTGGCAGTCGCTTTTGCTCCTGACCTCGAGGACGCGCCGCTGCTGGCAGTCGCGACAATTTTCATCGGCGCCGCTTTCTATGCCGCACGCAACGTCGCGGTCGGGGTGATCGCAGTCGCGATTCCGCTGACGCGTCACGCAAGCCTCGCGATGAATCGCAGCGCCACTGCTACGACCGCGCAGCCGGACGACGACCGCGAACCGCCGGCGGCGCTGATGGCGATTTGCGCGCTCGCGCTCTTTCTGGTCGGTGGAACATTTTCCAACAACCTCAAAACCTGGAAGCCGATGCCGACCGGCGCGCTCGCGTTCATGCAGCAGCACCAGCTTCACGGCAACCTACTGCCGCAATTCGAATGGGGATCGTGGATTTTGTGGCACATGGGCGACGCCTTCAAAGTTTATATCGACCCGCGCGGCGAGCTGGTTTACACCGACAAGCAGGAAGGCGACTACGCGAGATTTTTTTACGGGATGGACGGCTCGGAGAAACTGCTCGACTCGTATCCGCACGACTACGTGCTGATGGGCGTGCACGACAAGGGCACCGACTTAGTCAGGAAGGACCCGCGCTGGCATCTACTATATAGCGATCAGACTGCGGCGCTGTTCGGACGTCACGCGATTCCAGGCGAGGCGCCGGTCGCAGGCAACGTCGCGGGCGCCGACGGCAAAGCAAAAGAGACCTATTTTCCGTGAGGCGGCGGGTGATAAATGTCGTGGCATCGGAGGCAGCATGGCGCGACTTATCAAGGGACTCGAGACCAAGCTGATTCACGCGGGCGAGCCGGAGCCGTTGATCGAAGGCGCGGTCGCGATGCCGATTTTTCAATCCTCGACCTACGAGTACGCGGGGCAAACCAGCTACCACGACCTGCGCTACATCCGGCTCAACAACACGCCGAATCATACTGTGCTGCATCGTAAGCTCGCGGCGCTCGAGAACGCGGAATCGGCGCTGGTCGCGGGCAGTGGGATGGCGGCGATTTCGGCGACGCTGCTGACCGTGCTGGCGGGCGGCGGACATCTGCTGGCGCAGGACTGCGTTTACGGCGGCACGCACGACTTGTTCGTCGAGGAGTTCCCGCGCTACGGGCTGTCGGTGGATTTCGTCGATGGTGACGAGCCGGCCACCTGGCGCGAGGCGATTCGTCCCAACACCAAGGCGATTTACGTCGAGGCGATGTCGAATCCGTTGCTGCAGGTGAGCGACTTGCAGGCGGCGGTGGACTTTGCGGCGGAGAATGGGCTGGTTTCGATCATCGACAATACGTTCGCGAGCCCGATAAATTTTCGGCCGGCGGAAATCGGCTTCGATTTATCGCTGCACAGCGGCACCAAGTATCTCAACGGTCATACCGATATCGTCGCAGGCGCCGTGATCGGACGCGCGGACCTGGTCGAGAGCATCACGCATACGCTGAATCATCTTGGCGGTACGCTCGATCCGCACGCGTGCTTTCTGTTGCATCGCGGGATGAAGACGCTCGCGGTGCGCGTGCGCCATCAGAATGAGAGTGCGCTCAAGATTGCGCGCTGGCTCGAGCAGCATCGCGCGATTGCGCGGGTGAACTATCCCGGCCTGGAGAGCCACTCGAATCATCTCCGCGCGTGCGAGCTGTTCGACGGCTTCGGCGGCGTGCTCAGTTTCGAACTGGAGGGCGGCCTCGACGCGGCTGGCCGCTTTATGGATCGCGTGACGATCCCGATCAGCGCGCCGAGCCTGGGCGGAGTCGAGACGCTGATCACGCGGCCGTCAACCACGTCGCATTCGGGAATGTCGGCGACGGAGCGCGCGCGGGCGGGAATTGGCGACGGGCTGATCAGGCTGTCGGTAGGGCTCGAATCGAGCGACGATCTGATCGAGGATTTTGAGACGGCGCTAGGCGGCTGAGATTAGGCTCAGCCGGAGCATTTTGGGACATCTCCCGCGACACATTAGAAATTCGACGACCGCAGCGAACGTCAAGCCGCGATAGCAATCTGCTGCGATGCCTCGCGAGGGCATTGGATTTGCTTGCTATGATGTGTGCACCTTCAGATAGATCCGTCCGCCGATAGCGATGGCCGTCCCGACACGGCCCATTCGTTCAACGGCGCCGCTGGGTCTGCCAGCAATGGCACGACTCCCCAAGTACACTATGGCCGAGAAGCGAGCGCCGCGGTTGAATACCTCGCGACGCCGGCTACAGACGCTGATAGTGACCTCGCATTCATCGCACCGACGCTTCGCTGGAGCACTTCGGCGCTGGTAGCTTTTCAAGTCGTGTACCTGGTGCTTGACCGCTTCGAGTATCCACTGACATTCGCGCAGAGCTTGCCACTTCATATCGCGAGCATCGCGGTAGCCGTGATCGCTTTCATGGTGGCGCTGTCGCCGGGTGGGATGCGTTACTGGCAACGGTTTTCGATAGCTGTTTTTGCGTTGACTGTGGCGGCCGCTGTCTGGATCGCGATCCTCGACGGCGACAGCGACGTGCTGCTCGCCACAATCGTGTTGTTTTTCTTTGGCGGAGGCGCGCTGCTTCCCTGGAGTCCGCGCAAGCAGTTGGCGGTCGAGGCAATCGGAGCATTGGCGTTGTTAGCATATTCGATGCGCGTGGTGGCTCCCGGTTCGCGCATTGCGATCGCCTGGATGACGGTCGCGACCGCGGCGGTGTTGTCGCAGCTGAGTTCGGTTCAGGGTGCGCGATATCGCCGGAAACAAGTGGAGCAACTGGCGGCGCTGGCTGAACACGAACGTTTGCTCAGGCGTGAGATCGAACTGAACGCGGAAACCGCGGCGGCGCTGGAACACGATCATATTCAGCTGCAGGCGAGCGAAGCGATGCTGCGCAAGGTGTTCGACGCGTCGCCCGACAACATCGCAATTAACAGTCTAACCGACGGGCGTTTTATCGCGGCCAACGACTCGTACTCGGTCGCCGGATACAGCCGCGACGACGTCCTCCGCTCGAGCGTGATCGCGCTTCAGATGTGGCCGAACGCCGACGAATTGACCCGGTTTGTCGAGACCATTCAACAGACCGGCCGGGTCAAAAACATGGAGATCGCACAGCGGCGGAAAGATGGGAGCCTCGAGACCGACCTGATCTCAGCCTCGGTGGTGGAAGTGAACGGCGAGCCGTGCGTTATTTCCATGGTCAGGGACATCACCGCGATAAAACGAGTCGAGACCAACCTGCGCGCGAGCTCCGCGGCGATGCGCAAGATATTCGACGCGACCCTGGACATTATCGTGGTGACGCGGATATCCGACGGCGCTTACATCGATTTCAACCGGCAATTCGAGCGAATTGGATACGGGCAGCACGACCTCGACGACGCACATCAGGGCAAGCGCCAGCTGTGGGCAACCTCGCAGCAGCATCAGGAGTTCCGCGATCGGATGCGAGCCGAGGGCGAAGTGCGCAACATGGAGGCCGACTTTCTGAAGCCCGACGGCAGCGTGATGCCGGCGATGCTGTCGGCGGTTCAAGTCGAAATTGAGGGCGAGCAGTGCGTAGTCACGATGATTCGCGACCAGAGCGCGGTCAAGGAGGCCTCGCGCAAGCTTGAGCACAGCCTTAAGGCGCTGAGCGCCAGCGAGGAAACCTTCCGCAAACTGTTCGACGCGAACATCGACGGCATGACGCTCAGCAGCATCAACGGAACCTATATTGACGTTAACCAGGAATTTATCCGGGCGACCGGGTTCTCACGCGAAGAGGTCATCGGCCATCACTTCACCGATCTCAAGCTGTGGATCCATCCGGATGAAATGATCACCTACGCCAACAAACTCATAAGGAACAACGAAGTCAGAAACCTCGAGGTGGCGTTCCGCATGAAAGATGGCTCGGAGCGGCCGGTGCTGCTTTCGGCTGTGAACCTCGAGCTGCATGGACAAGTGTGCTCCTTGACCATCACGCGCGAAATTTCCGACCTCAAGATGACCCAGCGCGAATTGGTTGCCGCGCGTGAGGCGGCGTTGGCGGCCTCGCGCGCCAAGTCGGAGTTCCTGGCGAGCATGTCGCACGAGATTCGCACCCCGATGAATTCGATCCTCGGGATGTCGGATCAGCTGATGGAAACCGCACTGAACGACGAGCAGCGAAGATATTTGAGCACCGTCATCAGTAACGGCAACGCGCTGCTTGCGCTGATCAACGGCATCCTCGACCTCGCGAAGGTCGAGAGCGGACGCATCAGTCTCGAGGCGGTCGAATTCAATCTCAAAGACGCCGCCGAGAAAGTGCTCGAGACGCTGGCGATTCGCGCGCACGAAAAAGGCCTCGAACTGATGGCGCGATTTGCATCGGAAGTACCGGAGTTGGTCCTGGGCGATCCCTTGAGACTCGGTCAAATCCTGATCAATCTGATCGGCAACGCGATCAAATTCACGCATAAGGGACAAGTGCTGCTGGCGGTCGAGGCGGACTTGGTCGTCGCGGGCCGGTTCAAGTTCACGGTGACCGACACGGGAATCGGAATCGCGGCCGACAAGCGCGGTCTGCTGTTCCATCCGTTCAGCCAGGCGGACTCTTCGACCTCGCGGAAATACGGCGGCAGCGGCCTCGGACTCGCAATCGTCGTACGCCTGGTCGCGTTGATGCACGGTACGGTCGAGGTCGCGAGCGAGCCGGGAACCGGCAGCGCGTTTTCGTTCACTGCGCAATTTGGAGCCGCGCCCACGCCGCAGCCATCGAAGTCGCAGCAGCGGACCTTCGCCGACATGAGAATACTGTTGCTCGCCGACAACGACGATTGCCGCTCGATTGTCTCCGAACTGCTTACTGCGCGAGGCGCGCAAGTGACGCAGGCGTCGTCGGCAGCCGCGGCGATCGCGGAACTCACGCGTGACAGCGCGCAGCAGTCGCGCCTCGAGCTGGTGCTGATCGACGGCACGATGCCCCGGCAGACCGGGTTCGAAGTCGCCGAATTCGTGCTGAGCGGCGGCCCTGCGCGACCGGCAATCGCGATGATGCTCGGCACCCACGATTTGAGCAACAAGGTTGCGCGGCTGCACGCGATCAATATTGACAACTATATCGTCAAACCGGTGCGGCGCGCCGAGTTGTTCGCGGCGGTTACCCGATCGCGCCCCGGTGCGCAGGCCGAACCGCGCGGCGACAGGCTCGCGCCGGCGGCGGTTGTTCCGGAATCAGTCCCCCCGGCGATCCTCGAGCAGCCGTTGCAGATTCTGATGGTTGACGATTCGAGCGACAACCGCGCGCTCATCCGAGCGTACCTGAAAAAGACTCCCTACCGCCTGGTGGAAGCCGAGGATGGACAGGAGGCGATCGATAAATTCATCGCCGGGAAGTTCGACCTGGTGCTGATGGATATCCAGATGCCAATCGTTGACGGCTTCGAGGCGACCAGCACGATTCGGGTCTGGGAGACAGCTAACAACCGGCGCCGCACGCCTATCGTCGCCCTGACGGCGTCGGCGACGGGAGAAGCGATGCAGCGCACGTTCGAGGCGGGATGCGACGCGCACGTAACCAAGCCGGTCAGAAAATCAACGCTGCTCGCCGCGATTCGCAACGCGTTGGAAGTGGCTGCGCTCGACGACGATCGACCAGGTGTGGCCAATCTCAAGGAGGAAATATGCCGGACCGAGTAATAGTTGAAGTGGACGAAGATCTGAGCGACCTGATCCCGGGTTTTCTAACGCACAAGCGCGCCGATATCGGCTCGATTTTCGAGGCGCTGACGCGGCACGACTATGCGGAGATCGCTCGCATCGCGCATCGGATCAAGGGCGAAGGCGGCAGCTACGGATTCGAATCGATGACCGAGATGGCTCGCGGGCTGGAGCAAGCGGTCGCGGTCCGCGACGACGATGCAGTGATGACGCTCGCGCGGCAAATACTCAGCTACCTCGATCGGGTCGACGTTGTGTACCAGCCGTCCAAGGATTAACGCGCGGTTGCGCGCGCGGCGATCGCGATGCTAGCGATTGAAGTTGCTTGGAGACCTCGGCCAATCCAGCGCTCTCCCTCTTCTGCGCTTTGCTCGCCGCCGCAATGGTTGTTTCGTGTTGCGCGGCTCCGGCCAGCGCGGCCAGCGTCGAGATACCGCCATCGGTCGGAGCTTACTCGTCGGCGCTGACTGACTTGCACAACTCGCGCGGCAAGAGTCCTATCGAGCCGGTGTTCGAAGCCGGCATGCAGGCGAGTCCGCAGATACAAGCAATCCTGCCCGACCTCAGCGAAGCGCAGTATCAGCAAGTCCAGCGCCAGATGCAGGGGTTCATCGTGGTGCGCGAAGCGGTGATCGTCGTGCGTCCGAGCGTCGATTACTTCAAAAGCCTCGCGCGTAAGCAGGGCGCCAAAGCGGACCGCGCATTTTTCGACATCTACTCGCGCACGGAACCCGACGGCAACGGCCCGTTCCCCGCCTACATCCAGCAGCAGACCGGCGAATCGGGATGCACGCGCTTCGACGGAAAGCTGATGGTCGATCTCTACCGCGGCTGGATGACATTTCGCACGACCTATCCCGACGCCTACGCGTCGGAGGCGCAAGGCGAGATCGACAGCCTCGAAACAGAACTGCTCTCAGGCATCTGCACCTGCGACAACGCCGAGAAGACAGCCGCAGGCCTGCAAGCATTCGTCAAAGCATTCCCGGACCTGCCAATCACGCCAAAGATCAAAACCCGAATCGCAAGGATCCACAGCGGCAAATCAAGTTTCCGCTTCAACTGCCACGCCGGCTGATTTTATGTACTCTGAGCGCAGCGAATCTCACCTCGCCCGTTATTTTACGGGAGAGGCGGCCGGCCGCATCGCGGCCGGTAGGTGAGGGTTCTGCGGCTCATCAGTAGCTCCTGAAGAGATAGTGCATGAATCGCAGAACCCTCACCTGACCGCTCCCGTAAAATAACGGGCGAGGGATCAGAGTGGATTCAGCTTGCGGCCATATCTGCACCGTTCTCGCCGAGAGTCGCGAGGCTCATGCCCTTGAAAGCGGGCTCTGCCGATGCCATCGCGGCGAAGACACTGTCTGCTGTGTGCGGGCGATCGGTGTTGTCGAGCGCATGGCCCAGGCGCGCGATTGCTTCGATGCCGGCGATTGCGTTTCCGGGCGGCGGGAATGCGGCGTTGATTCGCTGCACGCGGCCCTGGAAGTTCGTGAAACTGCCGTCGAGTTCCGGATACGCTGCGATCGGCCAGACCTGGTTGGCCATCTGGCAGGTCTCGTTGGCGTCGGTCGATAGCACCAGCATGTAGTCGAGCGCGCCGAAGCGCCTGACGAATTCCTCTTCGCCGAGCGCGCGAACCAGGTCGGCGCGGAATGCGATCAGCATCTTAAGCTCGCCCGACGCGACCGCCGCTGCGAGAGTGTCGAGTCCGTTCGGCCGAAAGCCCGAGCGCCGCGAGTCCGCGCGTGTTGGGATTTTTGTTGGCGCGAATCAGCAACTCGTCGTCGCCGCTGACGCCCGGTGGCGACCAGCTGAGCGTCGCGATTCGGTCCGAGCCGATCGCGGTCTTCATAAACTGTTTCAGCGCGAAAGCTTCCTCGTTAGTCGAGGTCGCATCGACGACCGCCGCGATCGAATTGCCGCCGTAGTTGCGCTTGTAGTCCGCGATGATCGACGCTGCGCGCCTGACACCCTCGCCCCAGCTCTCGACTACGAGCTGATCCTTCGCCTGCACCAGCGGTGAGGTCAGCCGCGTCTCGGCCTGCAGCGTGGGAAAGCTGTGACGGCCCTCGTCGCACATCCAGTAGCTGTTGACGCCCGGATTGAAGCGCGGCTTGAAGCGGTAGATGCGCCCGCGATGATGATGGATGTCGATCGCGCATCCGCGCTCGCATCCGCCGCAGACCGACGCCGTGCGATGCAGGTACCACACGCGCATCCGGAAGCGAAATTCTTTTTCAGTGAGCGCGCCGACCGGGCAGATGTCCATGACGTTGCCGGCGTACTTGTTGTTCACCGGCTGTCCGGGATTGATGTCGATGCGGTTGTGATCGCCGCGCTCGAAAATCGCGAGCTCCGAGGTATGAGTCACTTCGTCGAAGAAGCGGGTGCATCGCGCGCACAGGATGCATCGCTCCTGATCGAGCATCACGCCCGAGCCGATGTCGATCGCCTTGCCCTTGTGATTTTTTTCGGGCAGCGGAAAGCGCGACGGCTGCTGATCGTAATCCATGTAGTAGTCTTGCAGCTTGCACTCGCCCGCCTGATCGCAAACCGGGCAATCGATCGGATGGTTGATCAGCAGGAATTCGAGCACCGCCTTCTGCGCGGCGATGGCTTTCGCGCTCTTGGTGTGGACCACCATCCCCTCGGCGACGCGGGTATTGCAGGCGATTTGCAGCTTGGGCGCTTTTTCGATTTCGACCAGGCACATGCGGCAGTTGCCGGGGATCGTCAGCCCGGGATGATAGCAGTAGTGCGGAATCTCGATGTCAGCGAGCTCGGCCGCCTGGATCACGTTCAGGTTGGCGCCAGCCTCAACTTCCTTGCCGTCGATAGTGAGCTTCGGCATGTTTCACGCAGCCTGTTGCGCGGACGCAGTCTTGAACGGACATCGCCCGAGCCTGATGTGCGCTTCGAACTCGTCGCGATACTTCGGGCACGAAGCTCTTCACCGGCATCGAGAGACTGTCGGCGAGCACGCAGATCGTGTTGCCTTCCATGTTGGTGGCGACGTCGTTCATGACCTTGAGATCTTCCATCTTGCCGCGCCCCGCTTCGAGGTCGATGAGCAATTTCTCGATCCAGCCGCATCCTTCGCGGCACGGCGTGCACTGACCGCATGACTCATGATGGTAGAAATGCGCGATCGTCTTCAGCACATCGACCATGCAGGTGCCTTCGTGCATCACCATCACGCCCGCGGTGCCCATCAGCGAGCCGGCCGCGCGCACCGAATCGAAATCCATGTTCACCTTGACCGCCTCTTCGGCGGTGAACATCGGAAACGACGAGCCGCCGGGGATCACGCCCTTGAGCGCCTTGCCGCCGAGGATTCCGCCGCCGACACCGTAGATGAGGTCCTTCAGCGGAAAGCCCATCGGCAATTCGTACAGCCCGGGCTTGTTGACGTGGCCCGAGAGGCAGAACAGTTTCGGGCCGGGGCTCTTTTCGGGACCGATGCTCTTGTACCAATCGGCGCCGCGATTGATGATGTGCGGGACGTTCGACAGCGTCTCGACATTGTTGACCACGGTCGGGCATCCGAACGCGCCCTGAATCGCGGGAAACGGCGGACGGTTGCGCGGATACGCGCGCTTGCCTTCGAGCGATTCGAGCAGTCCGGTTTCCTCGCCGCAGATGTACGCGCCGGCGCCGCGATGCGTCAAAATCTCGAGATCGAAGCCGGAGCCCATGATGTTCTTGCCGAGAAGTCCGTTGCCGTACGCCTCGGCAATCGCGGCATCGAAGATTCGCTTCTGCACCGTGAACTCGCCGCGCAGGTAAACGTAGCAGGTATGCGCTCCGACCGCGCGGCAAGCGATCACGATGCCTTCGATGATGCCGTGCGGATCGTTTTCGAGCTCGTAGCGATTGGCGAAGGTGCCGGGCTCGCTCTCGTCGGCGTTGCAGCATACGTAGACCGGCTTCTTCGAATCCTTCGGAATGAAGCTCCACTTGGTGCCGGTCGGAAACGCCGCGCCGCCGCGCCCGCGAAGATTCGAATTCTTGACCTCGTTGATGATCTGCTCGGGCGTCAGGTCGAACAGCGCCTTGCGCAGCGCCTTGTATCCGCCATTGCGCGACGATAGACCTCGAGCTTGCGAAGATCCGGGATGTCCAGCCAGCGAGTCAGAATTCTTTCCATTTGAATCCGGTTCGCTCGTTACGCGGTTCAGGCGGGATGCTTGTCGCCGAGTGCCATCAATTTTTGCTTCTGCCCCTGGATTTTCCGCTGCAACGCCATCAGCGCGTCGAGCACGCCTTCGGGTCGCGGCGGGCATCCGGGAACATAGACGTCAACCGGCACGATGCGATCGATGCCGGGCAGCGTCGCGTAGTTGTCATAGAAGCCGCCGGTCGAAGCGCACGCGCCGAACGCCATCACCCATTTCGGCTCGGCCATCTGATCGAAGACGCGGCGCAGGATCGGTCCCTGGCGCACCGTCACGGTTCCGATGACCATCAGCAGGTCGGCCTGGCGCGGAGTGAAGCGCGGCAGCAGCGCGCCGAAGCGGTCGATGTCGTACGGCGTCATCGAGAGCGACATGTATTCCATCGCGCAGCATGCGGTCGCGAACGGATAGGGAAAAATCGAAAATTTGCGCGCCCATCCGATCGCCTTGTCGAGCCGGGTCAGGACCGCGGTATCGCCGAGCAGGATTTCGTCGCCCTTGGCCGACTTCGAGCCCGCTTTTAACTAATGCCATTGATGCCTCTGGCGCTTGATATATACGTTAAATCGTTACAGTTGAAGGCTAGCAAGCATCGCGTGAGCCCGTCAACGAATACTAATGAAGCGGGGGGTCTGAGTGAAGTTAAACTTGCGTTCCAACTAAGATATATCGCCGGCTCGTACTACTAATCGGCGCGACCGGATGCCCTAATCTTAAGCAGCTCGCGGCAGCTCTGGTCGAAGTTTTTTTAAAAGTCTACACGCTGGAAGCTGGGGAGCGTCCATGACAACGGTTCGTATCGCAAGGCTTGTAAAGAAGGGTATAATCCGGTTTTCGTAGCGATCTTCTATTTAACGCGTACATCAGTTCCCGCTTTACCCATTTGGATCTCACCGCGGCGGGAGAAATGACTACCAGAAACCAGTCACTACTCTTGAGCGCTTTACGATCCCACTGCGTGCCATTGCTGAGCACCTACAAGGTGGCGCTTGCTGTACCAAAAAGGAATTTTTCGTTCCGTTAGAGTCCGTCAATTCGCCGATGATGCCGCCGTCGTGAGCCTTTTGAGAATACGCTTGCTCACCCGGAACGAAATCTCCCTTTTTCGCGATTAGGTGCGAAGAATTCAAGGAAACTTAGGAGTGTCTTTCACGATCACCGGAATTAGGCGATCGCGGAATCTTTTTGAGCCGAGTGCGTACTCAGTCTCGCGGCGGAAAAGACTCAGATTTTCATTGCCGAAAGGTGAGACCAATAGGACGAGTGCATTAGAAGATTCGAGGGCCGTTCCGATCTCAAGTGGAAATTGTCGCCTGGGAAAAGCCCGACCGAGGGTCTCGAACTTTGACTCCCTCTTCTTCCAGGTGCGAGATCAACTCCTTCGCCCACTTTCGATCACCCAACGAGTAACTGAGCGAAAACACTCATACACTTAGGATGCATCGCGACTTCCGTGTAGTCAACGCGACTACGAAATCCTGAGCACGCCCGCGCCTTTGATTTCGTCGTGCTTGAGCATCTTGAGGGCGACGTTTGCTTCGGGGAGGCCGAAGGCCATTGTGCTGATGCGAACGGGAATCTCGGCGGCGAGTTTCAGGAACTCTTCGCCGTCGGCGCGGGTGTTGGCGGTCACGCTGCGCAGTTCTTTTTCGTAGAACAGATGTTTTTCGTAGTCGAGCGTGGGAATCGGACTCAGGTAAATTCCCGCGACTGCGAGGATTCCGCCGCGATCGAGCGCTTGCATCGCGGGCAGCACGAGATTTCCTGCGGGCGCGAACAGGATCGCCGCGTCCAGCGGCGCGGGTGGCGCGTCTTCTGCGTTGCCGATCCATTCGGCGCCGAGATCTTTCGCCAAATCGCGATGCGGGCCGCCGCGGCTCATCACGAACACGCGGCATCCCCAATGACGCAGCACCTGGATCGCGAGATGGGCCGAGCCGCCGAAGCCGTAGAGTCCGACCGTCGCGCCCGGCTTGATGTCGGCGCGCTTGATTGCGCGATATCCGATTATTCCCGCGCATAGCAGCGGCGCCGCTTCTTCATCGCCGAGCGAATCGGGGAGCGCATAGGCGAAGTCCTCGCGCACGACGGCGTATTCGCAGTAGCCGCCGTCGTGGTCGTAGCCGGTGAAGCGCGCGTTGGGGCACAGGTTCTCGCGACCGCGACGACAATAGACGCAAGTGCCACAAGTCTCGCGCAGCCATGCGATACCGACGCGATCGCCTTGCTTGAATCGAGCCGCGCCGACGCCACGCTTGTCCACGATGCCCACGACTTCATGACCGGGAATAATTCGCGGATGTCGCGGCGGCAAATCACCTTCGGCCACATGCAGATCCGTCCGGCAGACTCCGCAGGTTCGTACGCGCACCAGAATTTCGCCGGGCCCGGCTCCGGCACCGGCGCATCGACCGCGTGGAGCGGATCCGATTCGATGGGCGCCGGCTTCTCGACCACCATCGCCTTCATGGAAATATATTAGTGGATAGTCACGCTGTTGGCTTGCAAAAACGCCGCGTATGTCATGGAAATGCGGCGAAATATGCTACCTTTTATCGGCGTGCTCTATTGAGCCGCACCGATGGAGGCGCACAAACAATCCCAACAATCGGGCGAACTTTCGTTTGCACGCGCCGATAAATCCACGCTGGTCGTCCGCCTCGCCGGCGATTGGCATCTTCGTCACGGCCTGCCCTCGGCCGCGCTGGTAGAAAAACAACTCGACACCGCGCCGAAGCCGACCAGGCTGACCTTCGACGCCGAAGATCTTCGCGACTGGGACAGCGGCCTGCTGACGTTTCTCATCGGCATCAGCGAGCTTTGCCATAAGCGCAAGTTGCCCGCGGATTGGTCCCCGCTTCCGGAAGGCGTGCGCAGCCTGATTCAGCTTGCGGAAGCAGTGCCGGAGAAAACCGGCGCGCGCGCAGAGGTCTCGCATACTTCATTTCTCGAGGAGATTGGCCACGAAGCCCTTTCGTACGCGCAGGGACTCGACGACTTCCTGCGCTTCCTCGGCGAAGTCGCGCTCTCGTTCGCTAAGCTGTTGGTGGGCAAGGCGCGCTTTCGAAGAGTTGACCTGATGATCGTAATCCAGGATTGCGGCGCGAGCGCTTTCGGCATTGTCACGCTGGTCACGTTCCTGGTCGGCGTGATCCTCGCGTTCATGGGCGCGGTACAGTTGCAGCAATTCGGCGCGACAATCTACGTCGCCGACCTGGTTGGAATCGCGATGACCCGCGACATGGGCGCGATGATGACGGCGATCATCATGGCGGGCCGCACCGGCGCTGCGTTTGCCGCGCAACTCGGCTCGATGAAAGTGACGCAGGAAATCGACGCGCTGACCACTATGGGAATTTCGCCGCTCGAATTCCTGGTGTTGCCGCGCGTGCTCGCGCTGTTCCTGATGATCCCGCTGCTCTGCATTTACGCCGATTGCCTCGGCATGGCCGGCGGCGCGTTCGTCAGCGCGACGATGCTGCATATCCCGTTCGGCACCTACATGCGCGAAACCAAGGCGGCAATTACGCTCGCCGACATCATGGGCGGCGTTTTCAAGGCCGCGGTTTACGGCATTATCATCGCCGTCGCGGGATGCCTGCGCGGATTCCAGTGCGGCAACAGTTCGTCGGCGGTCGGCGACGCGGCGACCGAGGCAGTGGTCACCGGAATCGTTTACGTGATCGTGGCGTGCGGAATCTTCGCCTTCGTTTTCAACGTGCTGGGAATCTAGGTGCTCATCCCAGTCATTCACAAAACCTGGATCGCAACGCCGCTCATGGCGGTGGTGGTCAGCCTTGTGGCTGTTTTAGTGCTCGACTCGCCCGCGAGCGCTGCGTCTTGGACTCGACCGGCCTACCTCTATCGCTATTTCGTATGGGGCGCGCAACGCGTCGTCTCGCCCCGTTCGCACGATTACCTGAATTACGGGTTTCATACGATCGACAAGTCGCCAGCCCCGTTTCATTTCGCGCCGGGCGACCGCGCTCGGGTTCCGACCACGGTGGAATACACGGACGGCGACGCCGTCAAGCGGATCGCTCTCGACGAGCTTCTTCGCACGACCGGCACGCATGCGTTCATCGTCATCCGCGACAACCAGGTGCTCTACGAGAATTATTTCAACGGCTTCGCGCGCGACTCTCTCTGCACTGCGTGGTCGGTGTCGAAATCCGTCACCTCGGCGCTGCTCGGTATCGCGATTGCCGAGGGCTATATCAAGAGCCTCGACGATCCGATCGTAAACTACCTGCCGGAGCTGAAGGACCAGGGCTTCGGCGCGATTACGATCAGGAATCTCGTGACGATGGGCTCGGGCATCCAATACCGCATCAGTTTTTTTCCGTGGGACGAATTCGTGCTGGCCGGCTACTATCCCGATATCCGGCAACTGCTGCTGACGGATCTGAAAATCGTGGAGCCGCCGGGGCAATCGTTTCACTACAACAACTTCAACACCGAACTGATCGGCATAATCCTCGAACGGACTACCGGCCGCGCGCCAGCCAATATCTCCAGGAGAAAATCTGGAAACCTATCGGCATGGAATTTCCAGCCACCTGGAGCATCGACAGCGACGCCGATGGCTTCGAGCTGACGCCGATATTGCTCAACGCGCGAGCGATCGACCTCGCCAAGTTCGGCCGGCTCTATTTGAACGCCGGCAACTGGGATGGCAAGCAGATCATTCCGCGCCAATGGGTCACCGATTCCACCACGCCGGATCCGAATGATCATCGGCCATGGGAGACCTTCTCTCGATGGCAGGACAAGGGCGGTTATTACAAATATTTCTGGTGGGGGATCTCGCAAGGTGACGGCGACTACAGCTACATGGGCATCGGCACCTACGGCCAGTTCATCTTCGTGTCGCCAAAGACGAAAATCGTGATCGTGCGGACCGCCGACGACGACGGAATCGATCCGTGGAAATTGGCGCGAAGTCTTTCAGTACATCGCGGATCAAATTAACCGGAGCTACAGTCGCGAGACGAGCGCGACGCGATGAAATGACCGACACGCATCCATCGTGGAAGGCTTCGGACGGGAAGCCGGTTTCGGCGATAAAGTTTCCCAAGGACGGGCCGCCGCCGATTACGGTCAAGAATCTCACGATGGCGTACGGAACCTTCGTGCTGATGAAGGATATAAACTTCACGGTGAATCACGGCGACATCTTCATAATCATGGGCGGCAGCGGCAGCGGAAAGAGCACCCTGCTGCGCCACATGCTCGGGTTGATCGAGCCCGCGAAGGGCGAAGTTTTGTACGGCGATTTCAATTTCACCAGGGGCGAGCCCGAGCAGCGCGAGGAGATGCTGCGGCATTTCGGCGTGCTGTATCAGAGCGGCGCGCTATGGAGCTCGATGACGCTGGCGGAGAACGTGGGATTGCCGCTCGGCGAATTCACCGACTTGTCGCAGTCGGAAATTCTGGACGTCGCCGCGCTCAAGCTGGCGCTGGTCGGGCTCAAGGGCTTCGAGGGTTACTATCCGAGCCAGATAAGCGGCGGGATGCAAAAGCGGGCGGGACTCGCGCGCGCGATTGCGCTCGATCCGGAAATTCTTTTCTTCGACGAGCCGTCAGCCGGCCTCGATCCGATAAGTTCGCGCCTGCTCGACGACTTGATCCTCGAACTGCGCGACAACCTCGGCGCGACGGTGGTCGTCGTCACGCACGAGCTGGCCAGTATTTTTGCAATCGGCAACAACAGCGTTTTTCTCGACGCGGAAAGCAGAACGATGATCGCGCACGGCGACCCCAAGGACTTGCTCAAGAATTGCAAGGATCCTCGGGTGCATACGTTCCTGACCCGCGGCGGAGAAGAGGCGGACAAATCAGCGAGGGAACATGGGTAAGCGAGTCAATCCGGCAACGGTGGGCGCGTTCGTGCTGGGCGCGGTATTCCTGATCCTGGCCTCGGTCGTGATCTTCGGATCGGGAAACCTGTTCCGCAAGACGCACGAATTTGTCATCTACTTCGGCGGCGACATCAACGGCCTCAGGGTCGGCGCGCCGGTCAAGTTCAAGGGCGTCGAAATCGGATCGGTCAAGCGGATCAAGTTGCGCCTCGAGCAGGACGTCAATCGCGACAACGGCAAGCTGCGAGCCGACGTGCGCATCCCGGTGATCATCGAGCTCGACGAAGACAAGATCGTCTCGCACGGCGGCACCGCGATCGATCTCGACGATCCGCATACGGTGCCCAACCTGATCCGCGAAGGGATGCGCGCGCAACTCGGCTCGGACAGCTTCGTCACCGGCCTGATGTACGTGGCGCTGGACATCCAGCCGAACACGCCGATTCAAATGGTCGCGCCGCCCGGTTCCCCGCTGCAGGAAATTCCCGCCGTCCCGAACACGCTGGAACAGGCGCAGGCGGTCGCGGTGCGAATTTTCGAACGGCTCGACAAGGTGGACTTCAACGCGGTGTTCACCCAGATGACTGGGATGCTCGATTCGATCAAGCAAATCACTAACTCGCCTTCGCTCAGGGACGCGATCAACCATTCCGAGCAAACCCGCGAGCAACTCGACCACACCCTGGCCGGCGCGCAGCAGACTCTCGCCACCGTGAACGGCCAGGTGCGGCCGCTGTCGGCGTCCTTGCAGAAAACTTCGGTGGCGGCGGACGCGGCGGTGAAGCAGATGCGGCTGACGCTCGGGACCGTCCAGACGACAATCGAGCCGAACTCGCCGATCAACTACCAGGCGATACAGACGCTGCAGGACGTCTCCGCAGCGGCGCATTCGATCAAGGAGCTGGCCGACTACCTGCAGCGTGACCCGAGCGCGATCGTTCGCGGCCGCGACTTCAGCCAGGAATAAACGATGACCTTGACCCGATTTTTCAGAATTTTCCTGGCGGCGGTAGTTGCGGCGTCGATGGCGGGATGCTCGTACATGGCGAAAGCGATCCTCGCCCCACAGAAAGACATCTCGAAGTTCTATCTACTCACTCCCATCGCAGACACCGGCGCGCCTGCGACGGGTTCCACACAGAGCGCGAACGGCAATTTCACGATCGGACTGGGACCGATTAACTTGCCCAAGTACCTCGATCGCCCGGAAGTAGTGACCCGCGCCGCCCCCAATCGTCTCGAGCTTTCAAAGGAGGATCGATGGGGCGAATCGATCCAAAACGGTTTCACGCGAGCGATTGAGCGCGACCTTGCCGCCCAAACCGGCGCCGCGATCGTTGTGTTCCCCTGGTACAGCACCGTGCACATCGACATGCAGGTGCAGATCGATATCTACCGCTTCGAGCAGGACAGCCAAGGCACCGCGACGCTGTCGGCGAAATGGACAATCCTGGATTCCACCGGCAAGAACATTTTGTACACGGTAGAATCCCACCTGACCCAGCCGTCGAAACCCAGCGATAAAACCGAAGCCGTTGCAGCCCTAAGCCGCACAATCGGCGACCTAAGCGCCCAAATCGCAAACATGCTGCAACAACTGCGCACGCATCAGGGCACGCACCCAGCCTAACCCTCGCGCGTCCGGTGCGCTCACTTTTTATGTCATTCTGAGCGCAGCGAAGAATCTCGACGGACGCTCCTGCGCCCGGCGTCTGCGAGGTACGCGCTACGCGCGAGATCCTTCGCTGCGCCCAGGATGACGGAACAGAGCGGCTACAATTCGAAGTCGGCTTCTTCGAGAATCCTCGCCGCGCGATACAGGAAACTGTTGCCCAGCACGCCGTCCACGACGCGATGGTCGTACGACAGCGCCAGGTACATCATGGTGCGAATCGCGATCGCGTCGGCGCCGTCAACTTCGACCACCACCGGCCGCTTCTTCACTTCGCCCATCCGCAGGATGCCGACCTGCGGCTGATTGATGATCGCGAAGCCGTACAGATTGCCCTCGCGCCCCGGATTCGAGAGCGTGAAGCTGCCGCCCGCGAGATCGTCCGCCGTGATTTTCTTCTCCGCGACTTTGCGGCGCAGAGTTCTCGATCGCGCGCGCAATCCCGACCACCGACATCGTCTTCGGCCGCCTTGATCGACCGGCACCAGCAGGCCCTCGTCGGTGTCCATCGCGATGCCGAGATTGATTTCGCGCCGCGATCACCACCGAGTCGCCGACCACCGACGCGTTCATCCGCGGAAATTCCTTGAGCGCGCGAACAGTCGCCGCCGCCGCAATCGGCAGGAAGGTGAGATTGAATCCTTCGCGGCGCGCGAACTCAGTCTTATGTTGCTCGCGCAGACGCATCGCATTGGTGACATCGACTTCCGCCACGGTGCCGACATGCGGCGAATGCGTCTTCGAGTACACCATGTGCTCGGCGATCACCTTGCGCCGGCGCGTGAACGGCTCGACGATATCGCCCTCGACCGGCTGATAGACCGGAGGCTTGAACCCCGGACCCGATTGAGTAGGCGCTGCCGGCGTGGTCGCGGCGGCAGCCGTCGCCGGACGCGAACTGCTTTGCGCGAGCGCCGTTGGTCTGCGGCCGTGCGACGCAGCGGCGTCGCCGCCTTTGCGCAACGAATCGAGATAACGCTGCAAGTCGCGCTTGCTGACGCGTCCGCCGAATCCCGTCCCCGGCACGCGGCTCAGATCGATTCCTTCTTCCGCCGCGATCTTCAGCACCACCGGCGAAAACCGCCGCGGCCCGCCGCTATCGGGCTCAGCTTCACGAAGTCCCGCGCCCGCCTCCTGTATGGGAGGAGCTGCCTGCACGGTTTGCGGCCGAGGCGCCGGCTGCGACGCTGGCGGCGGCGGCACCGGTTTCAACGCAGGTTTCTCGGCGACCGCCTCCGGTTTCGGCGCAGGACCTTCGGCGCGACGACTTTCAATTTTGCCGGAGCCTCTGCGGCGCCGGCCGGCTCGATCACGGCGAGCGTCGCGCCGACCGGCAACGTCTGCCCCTCGGCTGCGACAATCTTCGCGATCCGTCCCGCGCCCGGCGACGGAATTTCCGTGTCCACCTTGTCGGTTGAGATTTCAACCAGCGGCTGATCCTCGATGACGACGTCGCCTTCCTTCACCAGCCATTTCGCGATCGTGCCTTCGACGACACTCTCGCCCATCTGCGGCATCGTCACGTCGATTGCCATCTCAGTACGCCGCCAGGCTGCGGATCGCGTCCACGATTTTGTTGGTGCTCGGCAGGATAAAGTCCTCGAGCGGCGGACTGAACGCCACGTGCGCATCGGCCGCCGCAACTCGCCGCACCGGGACCGTCGAGATATTCGAACGCGTTCTCCATGATGATCGCCGAAACCTCGCCGCCGATTCCTCCGGTCAGCCGATCCTCGTGCACCACCAGCACCTTGCCGGTCTTGCGCGCGGTCGCGAGTATCGCCTCGCGATCCAACGGCAGCAGCGTGCGCAAGTCGAGCACCTCGACCGAGAGCCCGTCTTCCTTCTCGACGATTCGCGCCGCGTCGAGCGACTGTCCGAGCGTGCCGCCGTAAGTGATTATCGAAAGGTCGCTGCCTTCCTTGCGAATTTCAGCGACGCCAATCGGCACCGTGAAATCGCCCTCGGGCAGATCTTCCTTGATACTGCGATAGAGCCGCTTGTGCTCGAAGTACACGACCGGATTGCCGTCGCGAATCGCGCTTTTCAACATTCCTTTCGCGTCGTAAGGCGTCGCCGGCGCGACCACCTTGAGTCCCGGCACGCGCGTGAACCACGCCTCGGGATTTTGCGAATGGAACAGCGCGCCATGAACGCCCGCGCCCGACGGCGCACGAATCACCAGCGGACAGGCGGCCTTGCCGCCGTGACGATAGCGCAGCGTCGCGGCCATGTTGACGATCTGATCGAAGCCGCACGAAATAAAATCCGCGAACTGCATCTCGACCACCGGACGCATCCCGAGCACCGCCGCGCCGATTCCGGCGCCGACGATCAGCGCCTCCGAAATCGGCGTGTCGATGACGCGTTCCTCGCCGAACGCGTCGAGCAATCCTTCGGTCGCCTTGAACGCGCCGCCCAACTCCGCGACGTCCTCGCCCATGACGAACACGTTTTCGTCGCGGCGCATTTCCTCGTGCAGCGCCGAATTGATCGCCTTGATGTAGGTAGCTTCCATGGCTTAGCGGTTGCCGTTGGACGAAGAGTTGGTCGAATTGGGCGAAGTCGAAGTGCCCGGCGGCGCATAAATATCTTCAAGTGCTTCTTGAGGTTCTGGCAGAGGGCTGCTTTCGGCGAAATCCACCGCGGCCTGCACCGTCTTGTTCACCCGCTCGTCGATCTGCTCGCGAATGCGCTTGATCTCGTGGCCTTTCTTTTCGAGGTAGAACTCGAAGCGCGGGATCGGATCGCGGCTCTGCCATTCGATCAGCTCTTCCTTGTCGCGATAGAGCGCCGCGTCGTGCTCGCTATGCCCGCGGTAGCGATAGGTCTTGCATTCGATCAGCACCGGACCTTCGCCGGCGCGGGTCTTTGCGATCATGCGCTCGCTCAACTCGAGCACCGCGAGCAGATCGTTGCCCGAGCACACGTGACCCTTGAAGCCGTAGGCCAGCGCGCGGTCCGCGACGTCTTCGATCGCCATCTGCTTTTCGAGCGGGGTCGAGTACGCGTAGCGATTGTTCTCGCACACGAACACGACCGGCAGCTTGCTGCACGCCGGCAAAGTTCATCGCCTCATGCACGTCGCCGCGCGAGGCCGCGCCTTCGCCGAAGAAGGCGACCGCGACGTTGGGATTCTTTTTCATTTTGAATTTGAGCGCCGCGCCGACCGCGACCGGCAGCGACGAACCAAGCATCGAGGTCGATCCGAAAACGCCGTGCTCCAAATCGCCGCCGTGCAGAAACGAATCCTTGCCGCGCGACAGGCCGGTCTCCTTGCCCATCAATTGCGCCATCAGGCGGCCCGGATCGACGCCGCGCATGATGAACACGCCCATGTCGCGATGCAGCGGCGCGACGAAGTCGCCGTCGTGCAGCGGCGCGCAGATGCCGGTGACGATCGCCTCCTGGCCGGCGCCGGAGTAAACGCCGCCGAGGATTTTGTTCTGCCGATGCAATCGCGAGACGCGCTCCTCGAACGCGCGAATCAGTTTCATCCAGTAATAGAGTTGCAGTTCGTACTCGACGCGCGGGGCCGGCTCGGCAACACCGTGCGCAACATTGGTTTCGGGCATCTGGGTACTCCGGGTTCGCCTATCCTGTTCAGACTAACTCGCGCGGGCGAACGGGGCAAAACGCTTTTGTCTCAATCGCGACAGTCATTCCAGCAGTTTCCGCACGCGATCTTTCAACGAGGCATCGGCTCTCAGCCTGAAATCCGGCAGCCGCAGCGTGAGCTCGATCCAGTTGCGATCGCGCCGCCCGACTTCACGCAGTATCGCGAGACCGTCGTCGATCTTGCCAAGGCTGAGCAAGGACATCGCATGCCAGTAGCGCATTTCAGGATTGTCGCCGATCAGCCGCTCGGCAGTCGGCGAACTCACGCTCGGCGGCATCGAGATCGCCGCGCTGAGCCGCCTCGTTGGCGAGCCGCATATGAATGTAGGCGCGGCGGACGGCGACGAGACGGCGAATCTCGACCAGCGGCTCGGCGCGCGTCGTCAACCCGAAGATCGAAGATGGTGTCGATCCACGGTCGTCCCGTGCTCTTCGGTTCGACAATCCGGATCGCCGCCGATTGGCGCCCGCGAATGTCACCGCCTTCAGCCTCGGCCGCGTCGAGTGCAGCGAGAAATCGATCGACGAGTTCGCCCTTCGTACTGATGTACGCCTCAGCCATCGCCGGCCAGACCGAGTTCTTGAGCATCATGTTGGCCTGCACGGAGAAGCCATCGCCGACGATATGTCCAGCTTCGGGAATCGTCATCGAACCGGTGTGCGCGGCGACTCTTCCCTTCGCATCGACCATCGCGACTTGCCGAACTTCCTTCATCGGATCCGCCGCGAGCAGACCCGCGAGCGCGTCGGGCGCGCTCTTTTGCGCGCGCATCAAGTCGAGTCCGAGCTGCCCGTAAGCGGGATCGCCGGACGCCTGCGACGCGACCGCACCCACCCCGGCTTCCGCCCACGCGACCATGAAGACGCCGAAGTAATGCGACTGAACGGCAACGCCGAGCTGCCCGGTGTCAGGATCGCGCGCGACGATCGAGTAAGTGTGAACGAGCTGGTCGGATGTCGGCATCATGAGCTGTCCTCCAGTGGCACAGGCTTTAGCCGTGGTCTCAGCCTGGATCTCATGGACCAAAAATCACAGGCTAAAGCCTGTGCCACAGGGTCAAATGATTGTGATATCGCGCCAGCCAAATGGCCACCGGAATTCGCTCGAACAATCCGGTTCCCCTTCCCGCTGGGAGGGGTTAGGGGTTGGGTTGCTTGGTGCGAGCGCAGTTTTCTTTTGCAACTGGGTTGCCTCCTCGTACCTGATGTCTTATAAACGCGATTGATGGCGTCGATACATTCATCGCTCGCTTCCGAGCAGCGCGAACGCGCGCCGATTCGCGAGATCCTCGATCGAGCGCTGGCGGGTGCGCGTTTGAGCGATGCCGACGCGATCGCGCTCATCGAATGTCCCGACAGCTGACCTCGACGCGATGCTTTCCGCGGCGGCTGAGCTTCGCGATCGCGGCAAGGGCCGCGACGTCACCTACTCGCGCAAAGTTTTTCTGCCGGTCACCAATCTCTGCCGCGATCGATGCACCTACTGCACGTTCCGCAAAGATCCTGGCGACCCCGGCGCGTGGACGATGATGCCCGACGAGATTGCGCTGTGGTCGCGGCGCGGCGCCGAGCTCGGATGCAAAGAGGCGCTGATGTGCCTCGGCGACAAGCCCGAGGTCGCGTTCAAAGAATATCGCGAGACGCTGGCGACGCTCGGCGTTCGCACCACGATTGAATACGTCGGGCGCGCGTGCGAGATCGCGATGGCCGAAGGACTGCTGCCGCATACCAACGCCGGCCTGATGACCTTCGATGAAATGCGCGCGCTGCGTCCGCTCAACGTCAGCATGGGCCTGATGCTCGAAAATATCTCGCCGCGGCTGCGTGCGCGCGGCGGAGTGCATCAGGCGGCGCCCGACAAGGACCCCGCGCTGCGGATTAAGATGATAGATGACGCCGGCGCGCTGCGGATTCCGTTCACGACTGGAATCCTGCTCGGTATCGGCGAGACTCCGGCCGAGCGCGCGCTGAGTCTGACCGCGATTCGCGACACCCATGAGCGTCACGGCCATATCCAGGAAGTGATCATCCAGAATTTTCGCGCCAAGCCTGAAATCGCGATGGCCGACGCGCCGGAGCCCGACGCTTACGACATGGCGCGCGCGATCGCGACTGCGCGGCTGGTGCTCGGGCCGTCGATGAACGTGCAGGCGCCGCCCAACTTGTCGCCGCGTCAGATCGAGTTGTTCCTGAACGCGGGAATCAACGACTGGGGCGGGATTTCGCCGCTCAGCAAGGATTACGTGAATCCCGAGGCGCCGTGGCCGCATATCGATCGGCTCGGCGAGCAATGCGCGCGAGCTGGTTTTGCGCTCGGTGAAAGGCTCGCAATTTATAACGAATACATCAATGATGAATGGCTCGACCCGGCGGTCGCGACTAAAGTGCGCGCGATATGGGATCGACCTGTCGGAGGCCAATCATGAACCTGGAGTACTGGCGCACTTACGTCGATGAAATCGAAGCGACCCCGGTTGAGGCTCTGCTCGGCAAGGCGTCGCCTGCGGTGCGCATCGCGCTCGAACACGCTCTCCAAAAAAAAGAGCTGACGCCTGAGGAAGGGCTGCTGCTCTACACGTCGGAGGGCGACGACCTGCGCGCGACGGTGAAATGCGCCGACCTCGCGCGCGCCGAAGATATCGGCGACGAAGTCACCTACGTCGTCAATCGCAATATCAACTTCACCAACATCTGTTTCGTGGGATGCCAGTTCTGCGGCTTCAAGCGGCAGCGCTGGGAGGCCGACGCCTACGATCATTCCGACGAAACGATCGTGCGCAAAGTTGCCGACGCGGTCGCGCGCGGTGCAACCGAGATTTGCATGCAGGGCGGCATCAACCCCGACATGCCGCCGTTCAAGTATCGCGACCTGCTCGATGCGATGAAGCGCGCGTTCCCCGAGATTCACATCCACGCGTTCTCGCCGATGGAAATAATGTACGGCGCCAAGCGCGTGCGGATGGACTACCCGGAATACATCACGATGCTCAAGGAGCACGGGCTCGGATCGATTCCGGGCACCGCCGCGGAAATCCTCGACGACGGCGTCCGCGAAATTCTGAGTCACAAGAAAGTTGACGTCGCCGCGTGGGTCGAGATCATCACCACCGCGCATGCGGTCGGCGTGCCGACGACTTCAACTGTGATGTACGGGCACGTCGAGAGTCCGCAGCACGTCGTGAATCATCTCGATCTGCTGCGCACGATCCAGAAGCAGACGCATGGATTCACCGAATTCGTGCCGCTGCGCTTCATCCATCAGAACACGATGCTCTATCGCAAAGGCCTGGTGTCGCCGGTGGATCGCGGCCAGCTTGATTTCCAGATGTACGCAACTTCGCGCCTGTTCCTGCGCGGGCAGATCGACAACATCCAGACCTCGTGGGTGAAATGTGGAATCGATCTCGCGGCGCTGACGCTCAAGGCCGGATGCAACGATCTGTCGGGCACGCTGATGGAGGAGAGCATCACGGCGCAGGCCGGCGGCGACTCGGGCGAGTTCGTGCCGGTTGACGTGTTCGAAGAAAAGGCGCGCGAGATGGGCCGCGTCGCGGTCGAACGCACCACGCTCTACAAAAAGCTCTACGGAAAAAAGGCACCCAATGGCGCGCGGCCAATCGCGACCACTCCCACGTCGGCAGATAACCACGCTAGCGGGGGGAGTGGGTGCGGCTAAGTTTATCCGGGGACTGGTTCGTTGTATCGATCCCGCGCGGCTGACGGTCGTCGTTAACACCGGCGACGACGAAACCTTTTACGGGCTGCACGTCTCGCCCGACATCGACACCGTCACCTACACGCTCGCGGGCGCGGTGAATCGCGCGCAAGGATGGGGCCTCGAAGGCGAGACGTTCAACGTGCTGCCGGCGCTCGAGCGTTTCTACGGCAAGCCGTGGTTCGGGCTCGGCGATCGCGACCTCGCCACGCATCTGTATCGCACCGAGCGGATGCGCCAGGGCGTATCGCTCAGCCGAATCACCGCGGAAATCGCGGACGCATTCGCGGTGAAGTCGCGAATCTTGCCGATGAGCGACGATCGCGTGCGGACCTTCGTGAAATTGCGCGGGCGTCGCGCGATTCCGTTCCAGGAATATTTCGTGCGCGGGCGCGCGCGCGGCGCGGTCGAGAAGATCGAGCTGCGCGGAATCCGCGATGCGCGCCCTACTCCCGCAGTCCTTGACGCGATTCGCAAATCCGCCGCTGTCATCCTGGCACCGTCGAATCCGTTCGTCTCGCTCGGTCCGATTTTGCAATTGACCGGCGTGCGCGAGGCGCTGCACAAAGTGAAATCGCGGGTCGCGGCTATCAGCCCGATCGTCGGCGGCAAGACGATCAAAGGTCCCGCCGACAAAATGCTGCGCGGACTTGGAATGGAAGTCTCGCCGTTGGGAGTCGCGCGCCTGTATCGAGACATCGTCGGGCTGTTCGTTCTCGACAACGCCGACGCGCGCTACGTCGAATCGATCGAGCGGCTTGGCATGCGCGCGATCGCGACCGATACAATCATGACCACGCCCGAGCGCGCCGCCGCTCTCGCCAAAGTGGTTCTGCGAACCCTCAAGGTGTAGTACTCTGGTCCCGCGAATGCGCACGATAAGTCTCACAGCGGTCGAGGGCATCCCGATGGTCAAGGCGGGCGACGATCTCGCCGCACTGATCGCCAAAGGACTCGCCGACACTGGCTACAAGCTCGCGGCCAGCGATATTCTCGTCGTGTGTCAGAAGGTAGTCTCGAAATCTGAGGGTCGCATCGTGAACTTCAAGGATTTCGAGCCCTCCGAATTCGCCAAGGCGTACGCCAAGCGATGGGACAAAGACCCGCGCGCAGTCGAGATCGTGTTGCGGCAGACCAGCAGAATCGTGCGCAACGATCGCGGCGTGATGATCGTCGAGACCGGCCCTGGATGGGTTTGTGCCAACGCCGGCGTCGACGAGTCCAACAGCCTCGACGACGACCTCGCGATCCTGTTGCCCGAGGATCCAGATGCATCCGCGCGACGCCTTCGCGACGAGCTTCGCCGGCGCCTCGGCGTCACCGTCGCGGTGCTGATCACCGACACCTTCGGCCGTCCATGGCGTGACGGGCTCACCGAAATCTGCCTCGGCATCGCAGGCATGAACCCGATCCTCGATTTGCGCGGCACAACAGACTTAGGAGGCCGCGAACTCCATCACACAGTCGTCGCGATCGCCGACGAGATCGCGTCCGCCGCGGGTCTGCTGATGGAAAAAGCTGGCGCCATTCCCGCCGTCGTCGTGCGGGGCTTCCAATACGAACCGTTCGAGGGCAGCGCAAAAATATTGATTCGCCCCGCCGAAATGGATTTATTCCGCTGATACGATTTCACTGAAAAAACTGAAAAAATGAAGAGAGCTAAGGCAACACAACTCGCCGCCGCATCGACGCCTGAGGCGTTGAATCCGGCGCGCCTCGTCGAAGCCGACCTCGCGGCAGTCGAAGCGAAGCTGTCGCGCCTGCTCGACTCGAAAGAACCGATCATCGCGGAAATTTGCCACTACCTCGTTGACGCCGGCGGCAAGCGGCTGCGTCCGACGTTCATCATGCTGGTGTATCGCGCATGCGGCGGGCCCGACGAACGAGTCGACGAGCCGATCGACGCGGCAATCGCACTCGAGCTGATCCATTCGGCAACGCTGCTCCACGACGACATCATCGATCAGGGCCTGCTGCGCCGCGGCAAGCCGTCGGCCTTCGCCCGCTACGGATTCGGCCCGTCGCTGATCGCGGGCGACTACCTGTTCTGCCGCGCGTTCGAGGTCTCCGGCCGCTTCGAAGAAAGTCTCGTTCGCACCGCGGCGCAGGCCTGCATCCAGCTCACCGAAGGCGAAGTGATGGAGAGCAGGTTCCGGCACAACGCGGCTGCGACCCTGGCCGACTATATAAAGGTGATCGATCGCAAAACCGCGTCGCTGTTCTATGCCGGTGGCAGGCTCGCGGCGGAACTGGCTGGCGTATCGACCCGGACGATCGACGCGATGGCGAAGCTCGGCACCGCGATGGGCCTCGCGTTCCAGATGGTTGACGACCTGCTCGACATCCTGGGGCCGGAAGAAAAAATCGGCAAACCGGTCGGATCCGATTTGCGCGCCGGCATCCCGTCGCTGCCGGTCGTACTCGGCGTCGAGCGCAGCGCGGAATTGCGCGCGCTGTTTCAGAACGGAACGCAGATGGAAGGCGCGGCGTTCGAACGCGCGCTCGACCTGCTGCGCGATCCTGAAATCATCGGCGCCGCACGCCGCCTGGCCGCGGAGCAGATCGCGATCGCGCGTGCGATCGTCGGCCAGCTCGAACCGTCGCCCTATCGCGACGGCCTCGCAACCTTGATCGACGACCAGACCTCCCGCGAAGTCTAAGATGCCGGGCGCAATCGTCGTCGGCGCCGGACCCGCAGGCGCCCTGCTCGCTTACATGCTCGCCCGCCGCGGCGTGCCCGTCACCTTGCTCGAACGGCAGACTGACTTCTCGCGCGAGTTTCGCGGCGAAATCCTGATGCCGTCGGGAATCGCGGCGATGCACGAGGCCGGACTTCGTCCACAGTTCGACGCCTTGCCGAACTTGCCGATTGGAACCGCCCAGCTTTTTCGCGGCGAACAGCTCGTCGTCACCTTTCCGCTTGACGGCCTGCCTGTGCACCCGCGAGTCGTGCCGCAGCCCGCGATGCTCGAGATGATCGTCGCTGAAGCCTCGAAATTTCCCGAGTTCAAGCTCGAGCGCGGCGTAACCGTGCGCGATTTGATCTACGAAAAAGATCGCGTGGTCGGCGTTCATGCCGACACGCTCGAGGGTCCGCGCGATTTTCGCGGCGACTTCGTGATCGCATGCGACGGACGCGCATCTGTGATTCGCAAACGCGCCGCGCTCCCGCAGGATCGCATCATGCAAGGCTTCGACGTCGTGTGGGGGCACGTCCCCGGCCAATTTCCCGACGGCCGCACCGCGCGCGGCTACATCGGCGACGGACATCTGCTCATCATGTATCCGTCGCCCGAAGGACACACGCAGATCGGATGGGTCATCGACAAAGGCACTTTCGGCGATATCAAAAAGATGGGCGACCGATGGATCGACGAGCTCGCGCCGCATGTGTCACCCGACGTGCGACAATATCTCGCCGCGAACAAGACCGGCCTCGCGCATCCGTTCCTGCTCGACGTCATTTGCGATCGGCTCCGCGAATGGACTGCGCCCGGCCTGCTCCTGATCGGCGACGCCGCCCATCCGATGTCCCCGGTCGGCGGACAGGGAATCAACGTCGCCCTGCGCGACGCGGTCGTCACCGCAAACCATCTCGGTCGCGCGCTCAAGATGCACTCCGACGAAGCCACGCTCGACTTCGCCGCGCGCAACATCCAGGCCGAGCGATGGCCCGAGATCACAACCATCCAGGACATGCAGCAAATCGGCCCGCGCTTCCTGCTATCGAATTCGCTCCTGAGCCGCATCATAGTCAGCGCCCCAATGATCGCATTCGCAAAAACCTTCCTCGCCAGCTACATCGCCAGCCGCTTCGACCCATTCCTGAACGGCGCCACCCGCGTCGTGATGGAGCAGTGACCCTCGAAGCTGTTAGCCGCCGCGAAGTGCGACACGCGCCTTGAACTCGTTCATTTTCGCTTCGGTGATTTCTATCAAAATCGTATGGTCGCCGATCCCGTATAAATCGCCAGGTATGGTCCTCGGCTATGGCCGCCAGCTAGAGATTCATACACTGGCGACCGCTTAATCGAGTCAAGCCGAGGGTCCGATTCGTATCTGACGCGCACGCAGTAGGCCAATAAATCGGACGCCTGCAGCGGATTGAAATGCTTGTCATCTTCAAAACGCGGCTTCCCTTTATCTGACCGAGCAAATCAGTAACGTCTTGACGGATATACTTTGAAAAATCTCTTTGTACGCTTTCTCGGCTTGTCTTTCTTCTTGATCACGTCTTCATCAAAGATCAATTCGATCGGCTCGCGATCAGGATTGCCGTGCGCGTAGTGCAGCACGACACTGAAACTTAATGCATACGCGAACATGTAGGGATTTTTGAACGGCTGAAAAGTCTGCTTAAGAACTTTCGTTGAAGACATACGTGCGGGATCACGATGGCAAGAGCCCTTACCGGAATATCTATCGATTATCTGAAGGAACTCCGTGAGCCGAGTATCGCGGTCAGTTTCGTTCCAGCCCATAAACTGTTTATTGAAACCGAACGCTTCGTAACCTTTAAGATAGTCGAGCGGTTTCGGCTCCTGACGAAGCAGATCTTTCCAATCGTCAGCAAATCCGCGCCAATCTTCGCTCGCGGCGAGATAGCCAGCCAGAACGAATATCTGGCCCGTGCCCCTTGCCACTATCGTCAAACCAAATCTGGAGCTTAGAAACTTCCTTCTGATCCGGTTCTGAATAATTGGCAGCTTCCGATACCAATCTGTGAGTCATCGATGCGCGGCATAATTTCCCGCGTAAATGTTCGTCTCTTTAAACATCAACATTATCTGCTTGACGTATGGCGAAGAAAGAGCGAAAACGTATCTTGTGGCTGCTCTTCCGAAACCTTCGTCGTGGATCGATCCTTTAACCCCGATTCAGGTCGTCAAACGGCCGCAACAGCTTGAATTTTCAGGGGTTTTTCGGGGGCATGAGCTCACTCGCAAGGACCGCCGGCTAAGCTCCGGACTCGCACCGCTCGACGCTCTGATCGACGGCGGAATTCCGCGCGGGCGTATCAGCGAAATCACCGGGCGCGCCGGTTCGGGCAAGACCTCGATTGCCGCATCGTTCGCCACTTTCGCCACCCATCGCGGCGAGGTCGCCGCATGGCTCGACGCTTCGGGCAGTTTCGATCCCGAGAGCATGGCGGCTGCCGGAGTGGAGCTTCGCCGGATGCTGTGGGCGTCGATGAAGAGAGGTCGCGCGACCTTCGTGCCCCTCTCAGAAGGGCGAAGTGAGGTCGATCGTCAAAGCTGCGGAACTCGTGCTCGAGGCGGGCGGCTTCGGCCTGGTCGTCGTCGATTTCGGCGAGGCAGCCCGCTCACTCACTTACGCATCGTCGCTGCGAATCGCGCGCGCGGCCGAGCGCAGCGGCGCCGCCGTGATCGCGATCGCGCCATGGCGGATGTGCGGGACGTTCGCCGCGCTGAGCATTGCCGCGAGCCGCGCCGAAACGTCGTTCAGCCGGCTCGCTCCCGGCTCGCCGGTAATGTTCGACGGACTCGCAGTCGATGCGATGGTCGCGCGCAACAAGATGGGCGGGACGGGGCGGCATGTTCGCGTTCGCGCGCTCGTCGATCCAATTCCAAATCCATTCGAGGCGCATCCGCATCTCGACGGCAAAGAATTCCCGGTTCGAATTTCCGCCAGCAGCTAACCCGGTGTTCCGATGGCTCGTATCGCGTGCATCATGGTCGCAGATTTTTCTATTGCGGCGATCGTGCGCTCGAATCCCGCGTTCGCGGACAAGGTGCTGGCTATCGGAAAAAGCCTCGCGCCGCACGCCGAGCTCGACGCCGTCTCGGTGCGCGCGCGTGAACTTGGAATCCGCCCCGGGATGACGATCGCGCAGGCGCGCGCGATCTCCTCAGATCTGATCGTAGTCCATCGCTCGCCCGCCGCGGAAAGCTCGGCGCATTCCGCGCTGCTCGACGCGGCCGAATCGGTTTCGCCGGTTATCGAATCGGGCGCGCCGGGATGCGCGTGGGTCGATCTCGCGGGCCTGCAACGCATCTACAATGGCGAAGAAGAAATCACCGCCGAGCTGATTCGATGCGTGCGCAGAGTCGGGATGGAGCCCGCCGCCGGCGTCGCCGCCAACAAGGAACTGGCGCATCTGGCCGCGCGATGCGGCGGCGTGCGCGTGATCGAAGCCGGGCGCGAGCGCGAATTCCTGAACTGGCTGCCGCTCGACATGCTCGGCCTGGGAAAATCGGATCGCGGCGACGACCTCGAGACCACGCTCGCCCGATGGGGGATGCGCCGGCTCGGCGAGCTGGCGCGCCTCAATCCCGACGCGGTCGGCACGCGGCTGGGCCGTCGCGGCGTCGAGCTGGTCCGCCTTGCGCGCGGTGGCAGTCACGCGCCGATGGTGCCGCGCCGCCGCGCCGAGTTTTTCGTCGAGACGATCGAGCTCGAATACGGAATCGAGCTGCTGGAGCCGCTGGGATTCGTCATGCGTGCGATGCTCGAGCGGCTCGCCGAGCGGCTTTCGATTCGCGGCCTGGTGGCGGGCGATATCACGCTCGCGTTCGGGATGAGCGGTCATCGCAGTTTCAATCGCCGGGTCGAAGTGGCGGCGCCGTCGAACGACGTCCGCGCGATTCTCACGCTCATCAACCTGAGCCTTGAAGCTGCGCCGCCCGAGGCCGCGGTCGAATCGATTCGAATCGAAATCGCGCCGCGCGTCCCGCGTCCCGCGCAGACCGACATGTTCCTGCCGCCCAGTCCCGCGCCCGACAAGCTGCAGACCACGATTGCACGCTTGGCGGCGCTATGCGGTCCCGGCAACGTCGGCATGCTGAGCGCGGAGAATTCGCATCGCCCCGAAGCGACGCGTCTCGATGCATTCGCACCGCCGCCCGCGCCACCGATCCCCGAAAATGCGCCGGCGAAAAATGTGACGCAGCTGGTGATACGCGCGATTCGTCCGGCGCGGGAAATCGAAGTGATGTGCTCGCGGGAGATTCCGGAGTTCGTCCGCGGCGAGAATCTTGGCGCGCGCGTCATCTCGATCGCCGGCCCGTGGCGACGCGACGGCGAATGGTGGCTCGGCTGCACGGCTGGACGCGACACGCATGCGGATTCATCCGACCAGAATCAATCACGCGGCGCCGCGAGGATTGGAACTACATGATGGGCGCATGTTCGGAGCGCATCCGCGCCAGGTATCCGCGGAAAATCTGAAAGCGCTGTCCTCGCTGACGCCGGCGCCCTCGCCCACCGCGCATCTCAACGGCACCAACGGCAATGGAGCGATCACGGAAATGAACGGCGCAAATAAATGCGGCTTCGTTCGCGATTACTACGAACTCGCGCTCGAAGATGGCGGCGTTTACCGCGTCTTCCGCGACCTAAACTCGCACAAGTGGTTCCTGGACGGCACCTACGACTGATTTAAGTGCATTGGCATTTGTATAGGCATTAGCCTACACTAAAGAGCGGATGCAGAAGTCATCTTTTCAGGATTTGCATGGGACAACGCCAACCGCTCGAAGTGCCAGAAACACGGCGTTTCGATCGCAGAAGTCGAACACGTTCTCGCTCACGCCGCGACTCTGATTGTGCCGGACCTCAAGAATATGCGCGTGGAGCCCCGTTTTTTGGCGATCGGCCGAACAGAAGAAGGACGATATACCTTTGTCGTTTTCACGCCGAGGCAAACCCGCGGCGAAATACTCATGCGACCCATAAGCGCACGCTACATGCACAGGAAGGAGATCAAAAAATATGAGCAAGAAATTGCCCGTGTTCAAAACCGATAAGGAAGCGGAAAATTTCCTTGACCAGGATTTGTCCGACTACATCAGCGCTGAAAACTTTGCGCCGTTTCAGTTCGAGTTCAAGCCAAAACAAAAGTCGGTCAATCTTCGAATCTCCGAAGAACTTCTGAACGCGGTCCGCGCCGTCGCGCACCGCCGCGGTATTCCCTACCAGCGCTACATCCGGCAGACCCTCGAAGCGTCACTTCAGGCCGTCAAATGAGTCTCGCTCAGGGAAAGGACGCGCTCACCGCTCAAGCAAATGACAGCGAATCGCGATGAACTCCGATTACATCGAACTGCGTGCGCGCAGTGCTTTCAGCTTTCTTGAAGGCGCGACTACGCCCGAGGATCTTGCCGCGCGCGCGGCGGAACTCGGCTACAGCGCGATGGCGCTTGGCGATCGCGACGGACTTTACGGCGCGCCGCGCTTCTACGCAGCCGCGAAGGCCGCGGGCATCCGGCAAATCGTCGGCGCGGAACTGACGCTCGACGACGAACTCGCGGCTCTACGTCCTCGCACCGGATCGCAAGTGCTACCAAAATCTCTGCCGCATGATCACCGACTCGAAGATGCGCGTGCTGAATCCCGGCGCGATCGCACGCGACGGCTCGGTCGCCGCGCCCGTCTATCCCGCCAAGGGCGAGAGCCGCATCACGCTCGACGAACTCGAACGTTACGGCCGCGGACTGATCTGCCTTGGCGGCGGCGTGATGAGCCCGCTGTCACGCATGCTCGATTCGCGGCGAGGATCCTCGCGAGCTGAGCCGGCGTCTCAGTGGAATTTTCGGTGCGAATAATTTCTATATCGATTTGCAGCGGCATCTCGACGCCGGCGAGGAGCGCCTTAATCGCAAGCTCGCAGCGCTTGCGGGAGCGGCGCGAATCCCGATCGTCGCGACCAACGACGTATGCCACGGCGGCTCGGATCGCAGGCTGCTCGACGTGCTCACTTGCATCCGGCTCAAGACCACGCTCGAGGAAGCCGGCCGCGCGCTGTGGATCAACAATCAGCGCCATCTGAAATCGCCCGCCGAGATGAGCTGCGCTGTTTCGCGATCTGCCGGCTGCCGTCGCCGCCTCGCGCGCGATTGCCGAGCGATGCAATTTCCAGCTCTGCGACATGGGCTATCGCTTTCCCGACTATCCGCTTCCGCCGAACGAAACGCCCGACAGCTATTTGCGCATCCTCACTTATGCCGGCGCGCGAGAGCGATGGCGCGGCGCGATGGACGATCGCACTCGCCGCCAACTCGAGCATGAGCTCGGAATCATCGAGCGGCTCAAGCTCGCCGGCTACTTCCTGATCGTGTGGGACATCGTTCAGTTCTGCCGCGAGAATCGGATCATGGTGCAGGGACGCGGCTCCGCGGCCAACAGCGCCGTGTGTTACGCGCTCGGGATCACGGCGGTCGATGCGGTCAAGATGGAACTTCTGTTCGAGCGCTTTCTTTCCGAGGAGCGCGGCGAATGGCCCGACATCGATCTCGACCTGCCCAGCGGCGACGATCGCGAGATGGCGATTCAATACGTCTATCGCCGCTACGGCGAACGCGGCGCCGCGATGACCGCGAACGTGATCACCTATCGCACGCGAAGCGCGGTGCGCGAGGTCGGCAAGACGCTCGGCTTTTCGCCCGAGCAGGTTGACCGACTCGCCAAGCTCAACCAGGTGTACGAGTTCCGCGACCATCACGACGATCTCGTCGTCGCTGCTCAAGCGCGGCGGCGTCGATGCGGAAGCGCCGCGAATCATGATGATGGTCGATCTCGTGCGCAAGATTCAGAGTCTGCCGCGCCATCTCGGGCAGCATAGCGGCGGCATGGTGATCGCCGCGCAGCCGCTCGATGAGATCGTGCCGCTCGAGCCGGCCTCGATGCCCGGCCGCGTGGTGATTCAATGGGACAAGGACGACTGCGCCGACCTCGGCATCATCAAGATCGATCTGCTCGGACTCGGGATGCTGGCCGCGCTGAAAGAGGCGATCCCGATGATTCGCACGCACGAAGACGTCGAGATCGATCTCGCGCATCTGCCCGCCGACGATCCCGACGTGTACGCGATGCTCCGGCGCGCGGATACCGTCGGCGTTTTCCAAATCGAGAGCCGCGCGCAGATGGCGACGTTGCCGCGGATGAAGCCCGCGCGATTTTACGACCTGGTGGTCGAGGTCGCGATAATTCGTCCCGGCCCGATCGTCGGCAAAATGGTGCATCCCTATCTCGATCGCCGCAACAAACGCGCGCCCGTCGAGTATCCGCATCCGTCGCTCGAGCCGATCCTGAAACGCACGCTCGGCGTCCCGCTTTTCCAGGAGCAGTTGTTGCGAATGGCGATGACGGTCGCGGGATTCAGCGGCGGCGAGGCCGAGGAGCTGCGCCGCGCGATGGGATTCAAGCGCTCGGCCGAGCGGATGGAGAAAATCGAAGCGCGCTTGCGCGCCGGGATGTTGCGAAACGGCCTGCAAGGCAACGTCGCCGACGACATCGTGCGCTCGATCACGTCGTTCGCGCTGTACGGATTTCCCGAATCGCACGCCGCCAGCTTCGCGCTGATCGCGTACGCGTCGGCGTATCTGAAGTACCATCATCCGGCGGCGTTCGTTGCCGCGATGCTGAATTGCTACCCGCTCGGCTTCTATCATCCCTCGACGCTGGTGAAAGACGCCGCGCGTCACGGCGTCGTCGTGCTGCCGATCGATGTGACCCGCTCGAACTGGAAATGCACAATCGAAATCGTCGATGGGCGGCCCGCGATGCGCATGGGCCTGCGATACGTCACGGGTCTGCGCGAAGAGGTCGGCCTTCGAATCGAAAGCGAGCGTGCGCGGCGGCAGTTCGATTCGATTGCCGATCTTACTGCGCGCGTCGGACCGAACCGCCGCGAGACTCGACGCGCTCGCTTATGCCGGCGCGTTCGCATCGTTCGGTCTGGCGCGGCGCGACGCGATGTGGAATGCGGCCGCGGTCGAGCGCGATCCTGCAAGCCTGCTGGCGGGCGTGAAGCCGCGCGATAGCGATGTTCCCCTCGCATCGATGTCGCCGATCGACGAGACGCTCGCTGATTACGCCGCGACCGGCCTCACCGCCGGCCCACATCTGATGACGTATCTGCGCACTGATTTGACCGCGCGCGGAATTCTGAGCGCCGACGACCTCACGCGCGCCAAACATCAATCGTGGGTAAAGACCGCCGGCGTCGTGATCGTGCGCCAACGCCCCGGCACGGCCAAAGGATTCCTGTTCATCACGCTCGAGGACGAAACCGGAATTTCAAATCTGATCGTCACGCCCGACCTGTTCCAGCAAAATCGCCTGCTGTTGCGCAGCGCGGGAATCCTGCTGGCTGAGGGCGTGCTGCAACAGGTTGACGGCGTCACCGCGATCCGCGCGCGCCGCTTCGAGGAGATCAAGATTCCCGGCACAATCCCGCCATCGCACGACTTTCATTGACCGCCCGCGCGCTCGCCACGCGGCGGGCGTAACCGGATTTCACCATTAACGTACATTCAGGTGAGAGCGATCGCTGCCAATCAAGGTGACGATCCATCACTCAAGGAGTTTTTATGGTTTCGAAGTTCTCTCGCGGTATCGTTCCCGCAGTTTTAGCGATCGTTCTGGTCGCCGCCGTCGCGCACGTCGCTTCGTCCAGTCCAGGCGAGATGGGCGGCCCGATGGGTCATCGCGGTTTTCACGGCATGCATGGCGGCATGGACGTGCTCGGAGTCCCGCTTCCGCTGTTGCTGAGGACCGCCAATCTGACTGACGCGCAGAAGCAGCAGATTCACACTATCTTTGAAAACCGGCGCGCAGCGCGGAAGGCTGAAAGTAGAGCAGCTCAAAACCGCCAAGGAAGCAATCGCGGCCAAGTTGACCTCGACCGGCCCGGTTGCGGCCAGCGACCTGTCCAGCTCGATTGCGACGATGACTCAAGTTCACGATCAGATGATGAACGAGCAGATTCAGGACGTGATCGCGATCCGCAACGTGCTGACTCCCGCGCAGCTCGCGCAAATCTCCGCGACCAAGGCCAAGCTCGACTCGATTCACGCCGAGATGAAAGCACTGTGGGCGCAGAGCGGCAGTAGCAGTACGACCAATCCAACCCCGACCGAATAACCAACTAGTTCCCCCTCCCTCCATCGACCCGGCGGAGTCGCGGCCATCTAGGCTGCGGCTCCGCGCGCATGCATCCCGCTAACCGCATCGCGCGGAAATGCGCTAGTCTCGCGACTAATGGAGCGGTACCAATGAGACTCAAAGGAAAAGTCGCGCTGATCACCGGCGCTGGCTCTGGGATGGGTCGCGCGGCCTCGGTACTCTTCGCGCGCGAAGGCGCAAAGGTCGCGGCTATCGACGTTGCCGAAGCGTCCGCGGCCGAGACTGCGCGCATGATCAAATCGGCCGGCGGTGACGCGATCTCGTTGCGCGCCGACGTGTCCGACTCCGAAGACGCGCGCGCGATGGTCGAAGAAACCGTCCGCGCGTTCGGCGGACTCGACGTGCTTTACAACAACGCGGGAATCGAAGGCGAGTCCGGCTTCATCGCGCAACTCAGCGAAGAGGCATTCGACCGCGTGATCGCGATCAACCTGCGCGGCGTATGGCTCGGAATGAAATACGGACTGCCGCGGATCGTCGAGCGCGGCGGCGGCGCGGTGATCAACACTGCCTCGGTCGCGGGGATCGTCGGACTCAAAGGCGCGGCCGCATACTGCGCGGCCAAAGCCGGCGTGATTTCGCTGACGCGCGTCGCGGCGCTCGAGTACGGGCGCTACAACGTTCGCGTCAACTGCATCTGCCCCGGAGTAATCCACACGCCGATGGTGGATCGAATCACCGGCCCCGACGGACTGCAGCCCAGGTTCATCCAGCGCAGCTCGGTGCTGGGCCGCGTCGGCAACGCCGACGAAATCGCGCACACCGCGCTGTTCCTCGCCAGCGACGAAGCGCCGTTCGCCACCGGCGCGCCCTTCATCATCGACGGCGGCTGGATCGCAAGTTGAGATGGTGCGCAAGTTGAAGTACGCCATGACCCGACTCAAAGGCAAAGTCGCAATCGTAACCGGCGCCGCGCAGGGAATCGGCCGCGCGATCGCGTCGCGACTCGCCGACGAAGGCGCGAAAGTCGCGCTGGCAGACATCCAGCTCGATTCAGCAGAGCGCGCCGCGTCGGAAATTCGCAGCTGGCGGCGCATCCGCGATCGCAGTCGCGCTCGACGTCACCAGGCTCGACGACGCGATCGCAGCCGCCGATCGCGTCGAGCGTGAACTCGGCCCGATCGACATCCTGGTGAACAACGCCGGATGGGACGTCCTGATGCCGTTCGTCGAGACCACTCCCGACTTTTGGGACAAAGTGATCGCGATCAACTATCGCGGCGTGCTCAATTGCTGCAAAGCGATCGCGCCGCGAATGCAAGTCGCGCGGCTCCGGCAAAATCATCTCGATCTCCTCCGACGCTGCGCGCGTCGGCTCGAGCGGCGAAGCGGTTTACGCGGGATGCAAGGCCGCCATCATCGGTTTCTCCAAAACGCTCGCGCGCGAACTCGCCGCAAATCACATCAACGTCAACGTCGTCTGCCCCGGACCAACCGACACTGCGCTACTGAAGACCGCGATGGCCGGACGCGAGAAGGTTCTCGACGCGATGGCGCGCGGCATCCCGTTTCGCCGGCTCGGACAGCCAGCCGACCTCGCGGGCGCGGTCGCATTCTTCGCAAGCTCCGACTCCGACTTCGTCACCGGCCAGGTGCTGAGCGTGAGCGGCGGCCTGACCATGGCGGGTTGACCGCAAGTTCGTCCCGATGGTATCTGAACTATCGTTCAGAACACCAAGATAGGATAGAACCGTAGAATGAGTAATCCGCCACCTGCGACCGATATCCGCTTCTCCGGACCCGACAGTCTCCCTGCCGACTACAAGGATCTCCTGGTCCGGATGCTGTCGATCCAGTCGCGCATCGAGTCCGAATACATGCTCGCGCCCGAACGCACGCTCATCAAGCCGCTCGCGATGGCTCCCACAGCCGAAGACAAGGCCGAGTACGCGGCGTTCTGGTCGGACGAAGTTCGCCACGCGAGCTACTGGATGAAACTGCTCGAAGATCTCGGCGTCACCGTCGATAGCAGGTTCATGGCGTCGCCGATGCCGATATACATTTTCGAAATGCGCGATCAGGCCGAGGACTGGCTCGAATACGGACTGTTCAGCTTTTTCGCCGACCGCCAGGGCGCCTACATGGGATACGAATGGGTCGGATGCAGCTACGAGCCGCTCGCGCGAATCGCAGAACGGGTGCACAAGGAAGAACTCGGCCACGCCGCGTTCGGCTACCGGCTGATCCGCAGGTATCTCCAACGCGAAGGCGATGCTGGACGGGAACTCCTGAAAAAGCATCTCGCAAAGTGGTATCCCGCCGGTCTCGATATGTTTGGGAAATCTGGATCCAAGCGCCAGTTCGATTACGTGCGATGGGGCCTGCGACGCCGCAGCAACGAACAGATGCGCGACGAGTTCACCGAAGAGGTCAACAATCTGCTGACCAAGCTCGAGATTCCAATCCCCGACCCGGCAGCCGGCCGCCGCTTCAGCTGAGGTGACGAATTGAAGAAGTCGAATCTCGAAGAAGCGCCCAAGCGCGTCGTGCGACTCAAACCGGTCCCGCGCGCGATATCGCCCGATGAGCGTTACGACGCGAACATCGAACACATCCTGCGCTCGGCGGCCGCGGTCTTCGCCGACAAAAGTTTCGGGCTCGCCTCGATTCGCGATATCGCGGCGCGCGCCAAGATTTCCTTTCCCCGCATCTACTACTACCTCCGCAACAAGGAGGAGCTCCTTTATCTGATCTCGCGCCGAGCGTTCGAGCAGCTGATCGCGCTCGCCGAATCGCAGATTTCCACGACCGACGATCCTGAAGAGCGCCTGCGGCTCTTTATCCGCAGCCATCTCGAATACCACATGAGCAATCTCGCCGAGATGAAAGTGCTCGTGCGCGAAGCTGATTCGCTTACGGGCCGTTACGCCGCCGACATCACGCGCCTCAAGCGCGAGTACTCGCGCATCTGCCGGCGATTGCTCGAAGGATACGCGGCGCATCGCAACAAAACGCTGGACCGCGAGCAGACCCGAATACTCACTTCGCTGCTGTTCGGTGCGATGAACTGGTTTTACACGTGGTACGAGCCAGCGCGCGACTACGAACAGCGCAGCCGAATCATGGACGAATGCTTCCGCATGATCGCGGGAACAATTTCCGCGCGCTGAGCGACGATGCTCGAAGGATGCACCCCATTCCCCGCCGAATTCGCAGAGCGCTACGTGCGCGAGGGATTCTGGCGCCAGGGAACCATCCCGCAGGCAATCGCAAAGGCCGCGCTCGAGCATTCCGACTCGATTGCCGTCAGCGATTCGACTCGAAGCCTCACCTATTCGCAACTGGTTGCTGAAGCAGGAACAGCTCGCCGCACTCCTCTCTCGCAATGGGATCGAGCGCAATGACCGAATCGTTATCCAGCTGCCCAATTGCGTCGAGTTCGCGACGCTGACTCTCGCGTGTCTCGAGATTGGTGCGATTCCAGTCATGGCGCTGCCGGCTTTCCGCAGAGCCGAACTCGAGTATCTGATGTCGTTCAGCGATGCGAAAGCGATCGCCATCGCGCCCGAGTATCGAGGATTCGATCATGCCGCCCTCGCGCGCGAACTTAAGCCTCGTCTCATTCTTTCAACCACGCCGGCCGCAGGATGCGTCTCGATGCATAAACCTGGTGCCGCGTCGCACGCCGTTGGATCGTCGGTTGGCGACCAATTCGACGTCGCATTGTTCCTGCTCTCGGGCGGAACCACCGGGATGCCGAAGCTCATACCGCGCACTCACGCGGACTATCTGTACAACGCGCGCGCATCCGCAGCGGCGACTGGCCTCACGTCGGAATCGCAGATCCTGATTGCGCTTCCCGCCGAGCACAACTTTCCACTGGCATGCCCCGGATTGATCGGCGCGTTGGTCGTCGGCGCGCGTGCGTTCTTCACTCAGACAACCAAGGCGGCAGACCTTGCGACTGCAATCGCGCGTTATCAAATCACTCACTTGCCATGCGTTCCCGCGCTCGCGATCGCTTTGCTTGACCTTCCGCCGTCCGCGCGCGCTCAGCTCGCTTCGTTGCACGTCATCACGGTCGGCGGTCAGCGGCTCCAGGAGCCGACCGCGCGCGCTCTGAGGCGAGCCTTTCCGCATCTCATCGTGCAGCAAGTGTTCGGGATGGCCGAGGGATTGTTGTGCTACACAAGCCTCGACGCGCCCGAAGAGAGTCACGTTCACGACGCAAGGCCGTCCACTTTCGCAGGCCGACGAGATCCGGATCGTCAACTCCGACGGAACGGACGTTGCGACCGGAGAAGTTGGCGAACTCTGGTGTCGCGGACCGTACACAATTCGCGGCTACTTCCGCGCGCCCGAGCGCAATCGCGAAGCTTTCACTGCTGATGGCTTCTATCGCACCGGAGATCTCGTGCGGCTTGAGCCGTCCGAACATCTGGTCGTCGAAGGAAGAATCAAAGACCTCATCAATCGTGGCGGCGAAAAGATTAACGCTGAGGAAATCGAAGCTCACCTGATGGCGCATCCTGGCGTCAACGCCGCCGCCGATTGTGGCGATGCCCGATGACATTCTCGGTGAGAGGTCGTGCGCCTATTTGTCGCTTCAAGCTGGTGCGACTCTCGGACTCGCTGCGATGCGGGAGTTTCTTGCCGCACGGGGCGTCGCGCAATTCAAATGGCCCGAACGAATCGAGATCGTCAGCGAGTTGCCGCTTACCAACGTCGGGAAGATCAGGAAATCAGAGTTGCGCCGCGACATCGCGCAGAAAATCGCCGCCGAACGCGCAGCGTTGGCTTCCGGAGCCGCCGCGCCACAAGGAAATTGATCATGGACGTCGAAAAAGGAACCCGCCAGCTCAAAGGCCTGATCGAAAGACTCGAGCGCAACAATCGAACGCTTCGATCGCATCCGACGATCGAGAAGATCGAGCGTGGCGAGCTGTCGCAGCCGCAGCTTCGACATTGGGCGACCCAGCTCTTTATCGGCAACAAGGCGCACAACGCGAACATCCTGGGACTTATTTATGCCAAGTGCGACGACTTTCCGGCACGCAAGGCGATCGTCGAGAATCTGATCGAAGAAGAGCTCGGCCGCGTCTCGGGCGCGAATCGATCGCATCCCGAACTCTATCTCGAATTCGGCGAGGCTATCGGAATCCCACGCGCCGAATTGCTCACTGCCAGCATGACCGCCGACGCCACCGCGATGATGCATTGGATGTACTGGCTGGCCGAGTCGAAGCCGTGGTACGTCACGCTCGCGGGCATCAGCCTCGGCTCCGAGCTGTTCAACCCCGACGCTTACGTCCGCGTGATCGACGGGCTCAGCCGCCATTACAAGCTCTCCGACGATGCGCTGTTGTTCTTCAGTGTTCACGTCAAGGTTGACAAGGATCATGGGGACTCGAGCGCCGGTTCGATCTTCCGCGCGATACCTGAAAGCGCCGCAGCGGAAACGCTGTGGGCCGTCGAGACGCATATCGAGTTGATGCGGCGGCTGTGGTCCGACATCAACCCGCCGCTTGCGTAGTTCGACTACTAGCCGCGCAGGTCCTGGATGATCTCCTTGAGGACGGCGCGGTCGTGATCGTTCCTTATAGGCATGTCGAACGAGAGGCGGTTCACGCCGGCGAAGCGCTTCTTTATCACCGACGCTATCTCGTCGTAGGTGCCGACGGCGGCGAACGCGTGGACCATTTCGTCGGTGACGAGCTTCGCCATCTCGGGCCATTTCTGCTGCACCGATAGTTTGTGCAACTGGTCGGCCGTGTCGCCCCATCCGTCGATTTCAAAACTCGAACGATACGAGCGGGTCGAGCCGTAGAATGCGATAGTCGATTTCATTCCGGTGACGGAGCGCGCGAGCGAGTCCTTGTCTTTGCCCGAGCATAGAAAGCCGCCGCCGCCGATTTGAAAGTTGTCCCATTCCGCGGCCGGCTTGCCCGACTTGTCGAATCCCTTTTTCAGATTCGGGAACGCGATCTGATCGAGATATTTCCGCGTGACGATTCCATGCAAGCGCACGCCGTCGCAGACTTCGCCCGCAACTTGGAGCATCCGCTCCTGCACCGCGGCGATCAGCACGGGGATGTGCGGATTTGAGACGGGCGGCGGCGCGAAGTTCGGCGTCATCAGCGAGAGATTGTAGTGCTCGCTCTGAAAGTTGAACGGCTCGCGAGTCTGCCAGGTGCGCCAGCACGCGCGCATCGCACCGACGTAATCTTTCATTCGCTGCGCGGGCTTCGACCACGGCATCCCGAAACGCCGCGTCACGTGACCTTTGACCTGCGAGCCAAGTCCGAGATTCAGCCGGCCGCCGCTCATGCGCTGCAAGTCCCATGCGGTGTACGCGGTGGCGACGGGACTTTTCGTGTAGGCAAGCGCGATGCCGGTCGCCAGCTCGATCTTCGATGGCTCCTGCGCCGCGATTGCCAGTTGGAGATACGGATCGTGCTGCGTTTCGACCGCGAGGATCGTGTCGTAGCCGAGCGCGTCGGCGTCGCGCACCTGATCGCGAATCGTGCTCCAGGTCGGCTCGGGCCGTTTGCTGCCGTCCTGCATATCAGGCGTGTATGGCATCCCGAGATTGAGGCCGCGTTCAACTTTTATTTTTGCCATTGCAGGGGTGACCCCTGCACCCAGTGATAACACGTATTCGAGGTTGCCAGCTAATTGATCCCGGGGGCGGGGAATTTTCGGCACATCTCGGTGACTGCGGCTGCGATACGCCTCAGCGCTGTCTCGTCGCCGGCCTGTGCGATCGCCTCGTCCATGAATTTTCCGATCTGACGCATCTCCGGATCGCCCATGCCGCGCGAGGTTACTGCTGGGGTGCCGAGGCGGAGACCGCTGGGGCTGAAGGGTTTGCGGGGATCGTACGGGACGGTGTTGTAGTTGCAGACGATGCCGGCGGCGTCGAGCGCCTTCGCGCCTTTCTTGCCGATCACTTTCTTGTTGGTCAGATCGACGAGGATCAGATGATTGTCGGTGCCGCCCGAGACGAGGCTGAAGCCGCGCGCGAGTAATTCGTCGGCGAGGGTCTTGGCGTTGCTCACAATTTTTTTTGCGTACGTTTTAAACTCGGGCGTCGAGGCTTCCTTCAACGCAACTGCGATCGCTGCGGTCGTATGATTGTGCGGGCCGCCTTGCAGCCCGGGAAAAACCGCCTTGTCGATCTTTTCGGCGTATTCCTCGCGGCACATGATCATCGCGCCGCGCGGACCGCGCAGCGTTTTGTGCGTGGTCGTCATGATCACGTCGGCATACGGCACGGGACTCGGATGCACGCCTCCGACGATCAGCCCCGCAATATGTGAAATGTCCGCGAGATGCAGCGCGCCGACTTCCTTTGCGATTTCGCCGAAACTCTTGAAGTCCCACAGCCGCGGATACGCGGTACCGCCGGTCACGATAATTTTCGGCCGCTCTTTATGCGCCAGCGCGCGGACTTTATCGAAGTCCACCACCTGGCTTTCCCGATCAACTTCGTATTGTGCGGATTTCCAGAACGTGCCCGTGATGCTCACCGGCCATCCGTGCGACAGATGCCCGCCGTGCGGCAGCGCGAGGCCCATGATCGTGTCGCCCGGCTTGAGCAGCGCGAAATAGATTGCGACGTTGGCCGGCGATCCTGAATACGGCTGCACGTTGGCGTGATCGACGTTGAACAGCGCCTTCGCACGATTCACGGCCAGCTCTTCGATCTGGTCGACGTTGCGCTGACCCTCGTAGTAGCGGCGTCCGGGGTAGCCCTCGGAATATTTGTTGGTGAGAACCGAGCCTGTGGCTTCGAGCACGGCTTTCGAGACGTAATTCTCCGACGCGATCAGCCGGACCGAATCGATCTCGTAGCGTTCTTCCTGTTTTATGAGGTCGAAAATTTCCGGATCAGTTCGCTTTAATTCGTCCACACCGCACCTCCGGCGCTGAATTGGCAACGTTCGATTTGTTGAGAAAAGGCAATTTATACTACCTGTGGTGGTTTGGCGACGGGCATACCGCTAGGGGTGGGTTCGTTCCGTCAAAAGTTGTTTTTTCAGGGTGCATCCGCCTCGCCCTGTTATCCGCAGATCTCATCCTCAATGAATAGCACGTCGGGCGCTTGGTGGTCAGGCTAAAAAGGGCATCCCCTTGTCGTTTGATGTGAAACCCGCGGTGGGTTTCACGCTTCCTTCGGCAGGGGTGACCCCTGCACCCAGTGAACGCTGCGCGGGAATTTAGTGCAGGTCGGGAGGAGTTACTTTTGCGAGCCACTCGCGGTAGTTGCCTTCGTAACCGACTGCGCGTTGGAGGTCGCGCACGTGATGCAATAATTTCGCGACACCCTCGGGTGCGATCTTTTGTCGCGTGCTCATTGCGCCGGCGATATTCTCGCCCGAGGTCGCTGCTTCCTTGCGCGCGCCTTCTGCGATCTTCAGTTCCTCGCCCGACAATCCCAAGTAGGCTTCGGCGACGCGCGTTCCAATTTCGGTTCCGCTGTCGAGCGAGTCCTTGATATTGCCCTTGCCGGTCAGCACGTTGCCGGCCGCGAACACGGCGGTCGGTCCGTCCATCAGCAGGCCGATTTTCTGATCGACGTAGGTATAGACTTCGCCCTTCTGCGCGATTCCGGGAATCGGTTCCGGAATGCTCCCGATCGAGCTGATCGTCAGCTTGGCGCGCGCGGACTCGGCTGCTTCCTGCACGATACGCACTTGTCCGTCCGCGACTTCGGTGCGGCTGAAGATCACGCCCTCGACCGTGCCCTTTTCCGCGATCAGCTCCGCTCGGTGCGCGCAGTTCCTGGAACTCGAACAGGAATTTGCGCTGCGCTTTTTCGAGGATTTTCGCGCGCGCCGATCTGAGTGCGTCGGCCCGCTTGGCAGGGGCGTCGGGCGGAATGTCCGAGAGCGGCATGTCGAGCACGCGCCGGCGGTAGTACAGCTTGCACGGCGCGACGCCGAGGTCGGCATACTTGAGCCCGCTCGCGTTCAGCACCGGCTCGATTCCTTCGCGCTCGAGCGCGAGCATGTCGGCCTTAAGGCCGCGCGCCTTCATCGCCGCCATCGTCATTTCGATTTGCAGCACTTTGACCACGTCGATCGACGCGAGTCCGCCGCCGACGACGATCGCGCCGGGAGTCAGATCGTAACGCGGGCCGTTGTAATTTTTTTCCAGGTAGTGGTTGAACCAGTAGATCAGCTTGTTCTGATAGACGAGGCCGCGATCGATGAACTGGTCGGCGCCTTCGACCGGAAACGGCCGATCGCGCCAGGCGCCGTGGGTCAGCACGATCCCCGTGAGTCCCCAACTGGTGCGCAGATCTTCGAAATCGAGCTCGCGGCCCATCCGCGTCATCGGGACGTATTCGATGTTGGGATGGTCGAGGCGCTTGTTGATTTCCTCGTACTCGTCCTTGCGCTGCTTGACGTGCCATCGCGGGAGGCCGTCCTCGATTTTTCCGTAAGGACGCGGATTCTGCTCGAACACGATCACGAGCGCGCCGCGATCGGCCAGGATGCGCGCGATTTCCGAACCGGCGGTCGCGCCTCCGACTACAGCCATCACGTGGCGCGAGGTTTTATTTTCTGAGTCAGTCATAAGGGTATATTTGATTAGCGTCTGCCGGTCTGCCGTGCAATCTAAATCTCACGCCTGGCCTTCGGGTCCAATTCGTCTTGCGCACATGAAACTCTCATGGTCTTCTTAGCGGTGGTGATGAGTGTGGTGCGGATTCTGTTTCGGCAATTTCCAAAAATCGCGATCGTCTTCTCGATGCTGCTGCTGGCGGGATGCTCCTACGCCGTGAGCGACACTAGCGGCGCGGCCGTGGGCGAGCAGCACGATTTGCCCTACACGGCGCATGATTCTTTTCTTCTAACCCAGGACGTGCTGCGAGGCGAAGGCGTCCTGTTCGAGGTCAAGCCCGAGGAGCATCTGGTCACGCTGTGGAAGGATGCCGACGTGGGCGCCGGCGCGCTCGGCAGCCTGGTCGGCAAGCATCCGCAATATCGCTATGAGATCGAGGTCGTGCCTCTCACGGGCCGCAGCTCGAGGGTGGTGGTCAATGTGCGCGTCGAGGACATCCCCGACGAGGACATCGCCAAGTACAAAGCCACCACGCGGCTGAACCTGTTCACGAAGATAGACCAGCTCGCGGCGCAATACCCGCCATCAGAGGGCACGCCGAAAGAGGGAGGCGTCAACTACGCTCTGCTGCCCAACGAAGATTTGAAGGGACTGGCGAAGCGGGCGACCGGCAACGAGGAGAATTGGCGCCAAATCGCGCAGGACAACGGCCTCAAATCACCGACCGACGGCGCGAGTCTGCCGAGCATATGGATCAGGAACGCTTTGCTGAGTGCGCCGAACAGAACTCCTTCTGGAGACAACTAACCTTCGGGTCAATCATGCGGTCCGTAGAGTTGAGAATCGACAGGCGGAAAAAAATCGATGCCCGCCCGAGTGGCCCAGGGCGGGCATCGAAATGATCATCGCGCTATCGCGGAGGATCAGTCGTTGGGGTACGATGCTTCGCTTGCGTCGTATTCGGGGCTCAGTCCCGCGGGACTTACCGCCGCCACCACGGCCAGGAACTGTTCGAAGGTCATCTGGAGATTGAGGAATCCACCTTGGCAAAAAACCCAGCCGTAGTAATCCAGAATCTCGTCGGGGATCATCACCGGCAAGCGTGGCAGGGTTGAAACAACCGGAAACGGATGCGGTTCGCCCGGATTGATGTTATCCCAAACGGCAGATTGGTCGGGGGTCCCGTCGGACTCGACCGCGTTTACCTCTCGTAAGGGTACGACTTTACCTCTGGCAACCCGATTCATAGGCAACCATGCCTCCTACTACCCGAATCTACACTCCGCTAGCAGGCACCAATTCTAGACCATGTACTGAGCCGGTCAAGGAGCAGTTTAGACATGTTTTCACCTAATAGCGAGTTTCGTGGGCATAAGTCTCAACCAGCACGATTGGTAACGAAGGGACTGCTTGTCGTCTAAGTAGTTGAAAGTATTATGTTTTCTGTATATCAAGCTATCGTTCTCGGGATCGTACAGGGCTTAACGGAATTTTTACCGGTGTCCAGTTCGGCCCACCTGATTCTCGTCCCTTGGCTCCTCAAATGGCAGGAGGACCCCGGGCTTGCCTTCGACGTCGTGCTCCATCTTGGGACACTTTTGGCGCTATTGATCTTCTACTGGCGCGAATGGCTTGCGATGGTGATGTCGCTCGGCAACGGCGATCGGGTCCAGCGGCAACTGCTCTTTCTGTTGATAGTCGCGTCGGTGCCGGGCGCGATCATCGGAGTTCTGCTGGAGAAGCAGGCCGAGACGATCTTTCGATCGCCGGTCTTGATCGCCTGCACGCTGGCCACCCTTGGCGTCCTTTTGTGGGCCGCTGACGCGATTGGGTCGAAAAAGCGCAAACTAGGCGACCTGACCCTGATCGACGCCGTCCTCATCGGGCTGAGCCAGGCGCTCGCGATCATTCCGGGTGTCTCCCGCTCCGGGGCGACGATTACCACCGCCCGCGTACTCGGCATCGAGCGCGCCGATGCGGCAAATTTTTCATTCCTGATGGCAACGCCGATCATCGCCGGCGCGGGACTGATGGAAGCGCGCAAGTTCATGCACTCGGGCCTCACCCCACAACTCGGTTGGGGGTTTGCGGCATCGGCGGTTTTTGGTCTGATCGCGATCGCGTGGCTGTTGAATTACGTGCGAACCCACAGCTACCGATCCTTCGCGATCTATCGAATTGCGCTGGCCATACTCGTCGTCGCGGTCGCGTTCGCGCGCGGGTAGTCGATGCCCAGCAACACCACGGCGAGTTCGATGCCCCCGGTCGCCGACGCCAACGAAACAGCTCTGCGGGCCCGCGCGTTTCAGGTCGGCCTGACGCTCTGCATCATCAATACGATCATCGGCGCGGGCCAACCGGTCATTACGCGGTGGGGCGCGGTGCATCTCGACCCGCTGCTGTTCTGCACCGGCGCCGTCGTGGTCGCGACTGCGTGCACGATCCCGCTGCTCCTGTTTACCGGCGAGCTGAAATTGATCGTGGACCAGCGCTATCGCGGCCGCTTATTCATGGTCGCGATGGCGGGAACGGTGATGACGAGTCTCACGCTCACCTACGGACTCACGCGCATCGGCGCGGTCGCCGGTGTGCTGCTGCTGCAAACCGAGCCGGTTTATTCGCTGATTCTCTCGAGCATCTTTGTGGGCGAGCGTCCGTCGGCGCGCCAGATGATCGCGACCGCGACGATCCTCGTCGGCATCGGATCGGTGTTCGCCGGCGGGGGCTCGCTGTCGCCGTTGTGGGCGTCGGCGATCATCTTCACGACTCCACTGTTCTGGCAGGCGTCGCACGTGATGGGATTGAAGCTGATGCCTCCGCTGACTCCGACCTCGATGACCGGCGGCCGCTTTCTCTACGCGTCGATCGTGCTGACGGCGATGCTGCTGATTTTCCGCCACGACTCGCTGGTGCAGCTCGCCGATCCCACGACGCTCGGCGTGATCGTCGTGACCGGCTTCTTCGTCTATTTCCTGAGCGGGCTGACGTGGTACGGCGCAATCAACCGGCTCTCACTCGCATGGACGACGGCGCTGGTGATACCGGGAATTCCGATACTGTCGATTTTGTTCGCTGTGATGTTTCTGGGTGAGCGCGCAACGACCCGCGAGGTCGTCGGGATTTTGATTTCAGTCAGCGGCGTACTTGGCTCTCGTCCTCGGTGCCGACCCGCATCGCAAGCTACCGGCATCAGAAGCCGCCGAAGCAATCCACGAACCGCTGATCTGACCGAGCTAGGAAAGTCCTGGCGATACCTGATAGCACTTGGACCGCGGGGGCTTCCAATTGACGTGTTGGGAGAAGCGGCCCTGGATAAGCCGAAATTCTGAGTGGGAGGCAGCGATGGAGTACGACGATATTATTGTCGGAGCAGGCTCTGCGGGTGCAGCGCTCGCTGCCCGCCTTAGCGAGGACCCGAATCGCAACGTCCTGCTGCTCGAGGCTGGCCCTGACTACTCAGCCGTCGAGCAGACTCCCGCCGACTTGTTGACCACCTGGATTTCCGCCGGACCTCACGACTGGGGTTTGATCGGCGCAAGCGACGCCAACACGGGAAATCCCGTATCCGCGCGGCAAGGTCACCGGCGGCGGCTCTGCCGTCAACGGCCATATCGCGCTGCGCGGTACGCCGGGTGACTTCGACGAATGGGCGGCGTGGGGCAATCACGAATGGAGCTTCGAGAAGGTCCTGCCGTTCCATCGCAAGCTCGAAGACGATCGCGACGCCGGCGGCGATTTCCACGGAGTCGGCGGACCGATATGGATCGAGCGCCCGCGCCCGGAAAACTGGCAGCCGCTCAATCGCGCTTTCTTCGACGCTGCGCGCGGATTGGGATACGCCGAAGTGTGCAGATCACAACGACCCGCAGTCCACCGGTATCGGCCCTTGGCCGCGCAACCGCCGCGACGGCGTCCGCATCTCGACCGCCATCGGCTATCTCGCGCCCGCTCGTCATCGGATGAATCTCACGATACGGCCCGGCGTCCACGCTCAGCGCGTGATCATCGAAAAGGGCCGCGCTGTTGGTCTCGAGATCGAATGCGCCGGCGTAACGCAGCAGGTGCGAGGCCGTCGCGTCACGCTTTCGGCCGGCGCAATACACTCACCAGCTCTACTGATGCGATCGGGCATCGGGCCGCGCGACGAACTCGCGGCGCTGGGCATCAAATGCCATGTGAACTCCATGGGCGTCGGCCGCAACCTGATCGACCATCCGATGGTTTTCATTGTCGCGACTCCCGTTGCAGGAATTCCTCATGACCCGCAAGTCACCAATCCGATTGGTATCCGCTATACCGCGGCGGGTTCCAATGAGTTCAACGACATGCAGATGTACATTCTCGAACTGTTCGACGCGAATCTTTCGCCCGGACTGGCGCTCGACCTTCCAGTCCCGAGCGTATCGCTGGCGGCCGGCTTGCAACGTCCCCGCTCACGCGGACGGCTCCGTCTGCGCAGCGCCAATCCCGACGTTCCGCCCGTCATCGATCTCAACTATCTCGCCGACCCTGAAGACATGCGCCGGATGGCAGATGGCGTGCACATCGCGTGGCGCCTGGTGCACGAAGGTCCACTGGCGCCGATGCTCAAAGAGTTTGTGAATCTGACCGAGGAAGTCGTGAACTCCAAATCCGCGCTCGAGACTTTCATCCGCGAGAACTGCACGACGATCTTTCATCCGGTGGGCACCGCGAAGATGGGCCCCGAGAGCGATTCGATGGCGGTCGTCGATCAACACTGCCGCGTGCGCGGCGTCGAGGGACTGCGGGTTGTCGATGCGTCGATAATGCCGAATATCGTGCGCGCGAATACCAATCTCACCTGCATCATGATTGGTGAACGCGTCGCCGATTGGATGCGCAACGCGGATTGATGGTAAGCGACCGTATTTGCGCGGGACCGATCGCTCCTACATTTGGCCGTCCACGTTGGTCACCAACGTGCTGATTGTCGAACCGGTGGCCTGGTAGCCGGCGAAAGCGACGACGGCAAGCGCCGCGACAATCAGCACGTACTCGGCCAGCGTTTGACCGCGCGCGAAATAGCCGGGCTTACGGCGCAATTTTCTGAGCAGTTTCATCGGGCGTCCTCCGTGATGAAAGCGCGTTCCTTCGCCCTGTCCCCGGGGCGAATCAAGCGATCGTAAAATCTACTTACTATTCCTACCAGTACCTACTGACTAGTATAAAAATACGTCAAATAGTTAGTTGCATTGTACTTTCGACTAACTAGTGATTTAGTAAAAGGGCTACGCTTAAGTCAAGCGCGCTTCGCAGTCTTGTTACTACTGTAGATACCATTTACTACGTATTGATAGCTAATAAACTAATCTACACGAGCCAGAACACAGGTAAGTGATACCCATCTGCTGTTGACCAATCTTATCGCGCGAGGGACGATTCCCAGCCGCGCGAGGACTAGCTCGGCTTTCTGTCTTCTGCCGGTGATGCTAAATCCACACGCATGGCCGACGAGTTGCTGACCATCAAACTCTACTACGACTACAAAAGTCCGTACGCGTACCTCGCGATGCATCCGGCGTACGCGCTGATGGAGTCGCATCGCGTGCGTCTGCATTACATTCCTCACGAACTCGATGTCCGCGGCAGCTTCGGCGGCGAACTCGACCAGCGTCCCGAGCGCGATTGGCGCAAAGTCCGCTACCTGTATCTCGACGCGCGCCGGTACGCGAACGCGCGCGGTATGATCATCCGCGGACCGCAAAAGATCTTCGACTCGAAACTCTCGCTGATGTCCGGGCTATTTGCCAATAAGCACGGACTCTTCCGTCCCTACTCCGACCGTGTCTTCGAGCGCTTCTTCAAACGCGAACTGGATATCGAAAACGGCGCGGCGCTCACGGCCGTGATGAAGGAAACCGGCCTCGACGCCGACGCGTTCCAGCGCTACATCGCTCACGACGGTCCTCGCGATCTGTCCGCGGCGTTCGCGGCCGGCGAGCGCGACGGCGTCTTCGGCGTGCCGACTTTCATCGTCGATGGCGAACCGTTTTGGGGCAACGATCGCGTCGAATGGGTCGTCAAGAAGCTCGACGCGATGGGCCTGAGGAGATAGCGCCGCCGATGACCGAGTATCAATTCTACGCGCTCACCACCGTGATCCTGTTTTTCAAGATGTTCGCGATTTCGATTGTTCAGGGCATCGGGCGAATAAACGCAAAACAATTCGTGACTGCTGAAGACGCGCGCTTCTTCGCACACGCCCCGCCTGCGCCGGATGAAACGCCGATCGTCAAACGCGCCGCCATGGCCTGGCGCAACGATTTAGAGAACATTCCGATTTTCTTATTCCTCGGATTGATCTACGTCACGCTCGGATGCTGGCCCGAAGGCGCGTACATCTATTTCACTATCTTCATCATCGCGCGGATTCTGCACACGGTCGCGTACCTCAACGGCATGCAGCCATGGCGCACAATTTTTTTCACGTTCGGAATGTTTGTATGTGTCGCGCTTTCGATCCAAATTTTGATGACGGTGCTTTAACAGATGAAACCTGTACCGGTCGGCGCCAAGGGCAAGTTTGAGCAGATCGTCGAGACAAAGCATCTGGCGAGCGAACTCAATTCGTCGCTCGCGGCTGTATTGTCCACGCCGACGATGATCGCGATGATGGAGCAGGCTGCGATCGAAGCGATCAAACCGTTTCTCGACGCCGGCGAAAGTTCGGTCGGCATGACTATCGAAGTCAGTCACACCGCCGCGACTCCGCCCGGCCATCGCGCGCGCGCCGAGGCCGAAGTAACAAAGGTCGAAGGCAGACGGCTGGAGTTTTCAGTGCGCGCCTTCGACGACGTCGAGCAGATTGGCTCCGGCACTCATCGCCGCGCCGTGATTGACGCCGCCAAGTTCAACGATCGCCTCAAAACCAAGCAGAAACAATAACGCCGACGGGACATCACGATGGCTGACGAACAAAAACAAATTTTCGATCGCAAAGAGGTGTACGTCGGCCGCGACTTCGGCGGTGTCACCTACGACATCACGCCCGAACTCGTTGCGACCTACGTCGCGGGCACTGGCGACGACAATCCATGGTATCGAGGCCCGTCGCCGCTCGGGGGTCCGCTCGCTCCCGCGCTGATCCTCCACAGCGCCGTTTATCAAACGCTCGGTTGGTATCTGCCGAACATTTACGGCAACCTGCACGCGCGCCAGGAATGGAGTCTGTTCGCGCCTGTGATGGTCGGCGAGCGGCTTACGACTCGCGCGGTAATCGTCGATCGCTATGTGAAGCGCGATCGCGAATATGTCGTGAACGAAGTGCTCGTCGCCAACGCGGCGGGACAAATCGTCTCGCGCAGCCGCACCCATCAGAGCTTCCTGCTCCCGGAACAAACCAAACAGGGCTTCGTCGTCGACAAGTCGCGCGAGAAAGATTCGTCGCGCTCGTTCAAGATCGGCGAGCGCGGCGGCGATCCGATCGACGCGCCGATGCGCAAGATCGACGAAGATATGTGCATGGCCTTTTCTGGGCCGGCGCGGAACTATCACAACGACAAGCAAAAGGCCGTCGAGCTGGGATTCCCGGAAATCGTGGTGCAGGGGATGCTCTCGGTCTGCCTCGTCGCCGAGATGATGACGAAGCGGTTCGGACTCGGCTTCCTTTACGGCGGCAAGATGGATCTGCGGCTGGTCAACGTGGTGTGGGGCAATGATGTTACCGGACCAAAAGGCCTGATCGTCGAGCTCCACCCCGAAGGCAAACGCACACGCGCCGAAGTCGAAGTATGGTGCGACAAGGCCGATGGCGCCAAAACGATCGTCGGCAGCGCCAGCGCTCTCGAACTGTAACGACAACTCGCTCGTGCGCGCGAAAGCATTGCTCATCGCGGTGGCGGTTGCTCTGTTCGCCGCAGGATGCGCCAGTCGATGCGATTACGCGCAGACCAAATGCCAATATCAATGCAATCGCAACTACCAGGTCTGCGAGCTACATGGTAATGAAGAATACTATTGCAGAAACGAAATAGGTAATTGCTGGGTTGAATGCGACGTCGCTCACAACGGCTGCCATTCGTGGCTGTGAGTATTCCGGCGTGAAGTGATCGTGCGCGAAATCGATACTGGAATATGGGTCACGGAAGCGCCTCAAAGATTTCTCGGCGCCGAGGTAGGCACCCGGATGACGGTGATCAGACTCGCCGACGGATCACTATTCGTGCATTCCCCGATACATCTCGACGACGGGATTCGCGCGACCCTCGATCGCATCGGGCCGGTGCGGCATGTCGTTGCGCCCAACCGCTTTCATCATCTGTACGCGGCGGACTATCCGCGAAATTATCCTGAGGCCAAGCTCTATGCCGCACCCGGCCTCGAGACGAAGCGGCGCGACCTACATTTCGACGCGATTCTGAACGACGAGGCGCCCGCGGCGTGGCGCGGTCAAATCGACCAGTTGATATTCGGTGGATTTGTTCCGCTGAACGAGACAGTATTTTTCCATCGCCCAAGCCGCACCGTTCTGTTTACCGATCTTTTGTTCAACATGATCCACACAAATTCTGCGTGGACCAGGCTGCTGTTGACCCTTGACGGTGGATTCGGACGACCGGCGGTCGCGCGGACGTTCAGGTTGCTGATGCGGATGCGCAAACAGGCGGTGTTGGATTCGGTGGCGCGCATCCTGAAATGGGACTTCGATCGTATCACTCTCGCGCACGGAGATGTCATCGAGCGCGGCGCGAAAGTCGCGCTGCAGGATGCCTACGCATTCCTGTAGCTTGTGTCTATTGAAGTGACTATTACGCAGTAGTCAGTGCTTCGACGTCCGCGACCGACTTTGGCGTCGCCGCGGTCATCACTTCGTGACCGGTCTCTGTAACCAGCACGTCGTCTTCGATCCGAATCCCGACTCCGCGGAGACTCTCGGGAACATCGTCGTCGTCAGGCGCGATGTACAAACCCGGCTCGACTGTGAGCACCATCCCAGGCTCGAGCACTCGCGACGCGCCATTGACTCGGTAGAGCCCCACGTCGTGAACGTCCATTCCGAGCCAGTGACTCGTGCGATGCATGTAATAGCGCCGATACGAGCCTTTCTCGATTATTTCGTCAGCCGATCCCTTCAGGATTCCCAGTTGCCGCATGCCGTCAACCAGCACGCGCAGAGCGACTTCGTGCGCATCGTCGAAATGTGCGCCCGGCTTGATCGTGTCGATCGCCTTGAGCTGTGCGTCGAGAACAACTTCGTACAAGCTGCGCTGCAAGCCGGTGAAGCGCGCGCCAATCGGCGACGTGCGCGTGATGTCGGCGGCATAAAAGTCAAACTCGGCGCCGGCATCGATCAGCAGCAGCTCGCCGGTGCGCATCTCGCGATCATTGTTGATGTAGTGCAGCGTCGCGGCGTTGGGTCCCGACGCGATAATCGACGGGTAGCTGGGGCCGGCAGCGCCCTGCGATCGAAACGCGTAGTCCACCTCCGCCTCGATCTGCCACTCGCGCATGCCGCCGCGTGCCTTCGCCATGGCGCGCTTGTGCGCGTCCGCCGAAATCGTCATCGCGCGCCGCATCGCATCGAGTTCCGCCGGCTCCTTCTTCAGCCGCGCTTCGTGAATAATGTCGCGCGGATCGATTATCGCCGACGGACCCACTCCGATTCGCGGCCGCATGCTCTGCGCCCATCGAATCAGTTTCATCACACGCTCATCCGTCTTCTCGTTCAGCCCGAGCGGATAATGCACGCGCTCAGTCTTTTCGAGATAGCGCGGCAAAATCTTCTCGAACTCATCGATGACGTACGCCTTGTCCGCGCCGTACTCGATCATCGCGCCTTCGATTCCCGCGCGCCTGCCCGTCCACGTCTCGCGTTCCTTGTCGCGCGGCCGCACGAACATTACGAACTCGCCGTCAGGATGCCCCGGTGAGAGTAACGCGATCGATTCCGGCTCCGCGAAACCGGTCAGGTAGTAGAAGTCGCTGTCTTGCCGATAAACGAACTCGACATCGCCCGATCGCACAGATACCGGCGCGCTCGGCATGATCGCAGTCGCGCCCGGCGCGATCGCTTCCATCATGCGCTTGCGCCGCGCGCGAAAATTTTCGCCGTGCCCGTTAACACTCATCGCAATTTATTACGCCACGCCGGCTGCGCTCGCGCCACTAGCCATTTTCATGGCAATCCCGCCCGCGGCACTTCGACATGGGTGGTCTCGATTCTCCCACCGCGCGTAACCCGACATTTTTCGGGATCGGAATTTGGTGCGGTCGCAACAAAAAGCGTCCGCCCATCAGGTCCGCCCAGCATGCACGCGAACGCATCTGTCTCCACTTTGATCCGCTCGGCCACCTCGCCACCCTGCTTCACCCGAATCACTTCCGACGACGTCGGACATGCCACCCAGATCGCGTTTTCGGCATCCAGACAAATTCCATCGGGTAAGCTGTTTCCCAAATCCGCCCACAATCGCCGATTCGTCAGCGATCCATCCGCGTCGATATCGAACGCCGTCAGCCGCCGTCCGAACGTCTCGCCGACGATCAGCGTTTTCCCATCCGGCGTGATCACCATCCCGTTCGGGAACATCATATCTTCGGCAACGGCGCGCGCGACGCCATCCGGCGCAACCATCACCAACGTTGTCCCGTGCGGCGTCTCGTTCTTGTGCAAATCGAATCCAAAATTTCCGACAATTGCACGTCCGCGCGCGTCGACCACCATGTCGTTGCAATCGAACGGCGCGAGCTTGCTCATGTCCGCGATCATCTTCAGCCCGTCGCGTTCCAATCGCATCAGCTTTCGATCCGTCATCGACACCACGAGCATCCGTCCATCCGGCAGCCATCCAAGCCCCGACGGCCGATTTGGAACCTCGCAGATAACTTCCCGCTTCCCGGCCATATCGACCGCGACCACCTGATGCGCATGCATGTCGGAGAAAAAGAACTTCCCATCATGCCATCGCGGTCCTTCAGGAAACGCAAGCCCGCCGATCAATACTTTGAGTGTCCGCATTTGGTTCGAACCTCAGTCCAGCGCGCCCTTCGCACGCAGCGCATCGACTTCGGCCGCACTGTACCCAAGCAGGCCCGTCATCACTTCATCAGTATGCTGCCCGAGCACGGGTGCCGCCGTCTTCACTTCGCCTGGCGTTCCGCTCATGCGCCATGGAATCCCGCAATGCTGCCGCTTCCCCACTTCCGGGTGCTCGCGATAGACGAAGTATTCGCGCTCCGTGAGATGCTTGTCTTCAGATAGGTACTTGCTATCAGCGCACGCACCCGCCGCGACTCCAGCCGCTTGCAGAGTATCCACTACGTAGGCGACTCTTCGCGTCGCTGTCCATGCACTGACTATTGCCTCGAGTGCATCTTCATTCTCTTTTCGCGCTGCGAGCGTCGCGAATCGCGGATCATTAGCTAGTTCAGGTTTACCTATTGCTCTAGCCAGTCGTGCCCATTCGGCGTCGTCCGCACATACTATCGCTACCCACTGATCGATCGTGACGTCGAGGATTTTCTCGGGCAGATCGACGCACTTGAAGAGTCCGTGCGGAGCCATCAGCGGATCGCGATTTCCGTTTCGCTCGGGCTCGCGCCCGTTCATCGTGTATTCGAGAATCCCTTCTGCCAGAAGGTCCATCGCGCATTCCCACTGGCTCATGTCGATATATTGTCCCTCGCCGGTTTTCGCGCGATGGAACAGCGCACTGATTATCGCGAACGCGCCATGCACTCCCGCGTTGGGGTCGGCGTAGCTGAACCCCGCATGCATCGGAGGAAATCCCTTATAGCCAGTCAGCGCCGACAATCCCGACAACGGCACCTGCGCCGGCCCGTACGCGACGTACTCTTTGTACGGCCCGGTGTCGCCGTAGCCCGACAGAGTAATCATTACTACATTCGGATTTACCTTCTTTACTTCTTCGTAACCAAATCCCATTTTCTCGAGCACGCCCGCCGCGAAGTTATTAATCACGACGTCGCTATTCTTGATCAGCCGCCACGCTGCTTCCTTCGCCTCGGGATGCTTGAAATTCAGCGACAAGGATTTCTTGCCCTGGTTGTATTGATTGAAGTAACCCGACTTGTTGAGGCTGTTGAAGACACCGTCGGGCCACGGCGGCAGCATCCGCGTCACGCACGGCCGCGTTTTGGTTTCGATCCTGATAACCTCCGCCCCGAGATGCGCAAGTTGCAGGGTGCAGTATGGTCCGGCCCACACCCAGGTGAAGTCGCAAACTCGAATTCCCGACAGAGGAGGCTTTGCCATTTCTAAATCACACCCTTGCGCTTGAGTTCGTCGATCCGCGCTTCCGACATTCCAAGCTTGCCGAATACTTCCGCGTTATGCTGCCCGAGCGTCGGCGCCGGCATCCGAATTTCCCACGGCGTCCGCTCGAACTTGAGCGGCGCGCCGGGATACTTATGCGTGCCGGCGACCGGCTGCGCGATCTCCACGAAAAATCCGCGCGCCTTAAGATGCTCCGAGTTGAGCAGGTCACCCATCGTCGATACCGGCGCAAACGGCACTCGCTTCGCCTGAGCCTTGCGGTACAAATCCAGCACCGTCTGCTGACTGACCCATTCTTCGAGCATCGGTCTCAGCGCGTCCCAGTTCAGCGCGCGCACCAGCCGATCCTTGAAAATCTCCATCTCCGCCCATTCGGGATTTCCCATGATTTCAACGAAATTGCGCCACTGGTGCTCCTCGATGCAGCAGAGATAAATGTACCCGTCCTTGCACTGCATCGTCTCGACGGGCTGCAGCGGTTTCTGACCGAGCCGCGTCGCGATCATTTTCATGTACGGCCAGTACTCGAAGGTCATCTCAAGGATCGACGCGATCGATTCCTGCACCGACACCTCGATGTGCTGCCCGGTGCCGTCGCGCAGTTGTGCGAACGCCGCCGCCACTGTCGCGGTCGCGCCATGCACTCCGCCCTGGTAGCCCGCCTGATGCCCCGCGGTCTTTAGCGGCGGCAATTCCGGATGCTCGGGGCCGCCTCCGTTGAGCACGCACACGCCGCCCGCGCACCAAATAGTCAAATCCTCGGCGCGGTAGTTGCGATACGGTCCCGTCGATCCGAATGGGAGTATCGAGGTCATGATCAATTTTGGATTCGCGCGCTGCATTCGAGCGTACGTGAGGCCGACGCGATCCATCTCGGGCGGCGTAACGTTGTGAATGAGGACATCGGCGCCTGCGACCAGCTTCTCGAGGATCTCGAAACCTTCGGGCTGCGTGATATCAAGCGTGACGCCGCGCTTGTTGGTGTTCAGATAGAGAAATAGGCCGCTGGTCTCGGGATTCGGCTGGTCGCCAGGAAACGGCCCGCGCATGCGCGCGCGATCGCCAACCTTCGGCCGCTCGATTTTGACGACCTCGGCGCCCATGTCCGCCAGCAGCTTGCTGCAATACGGCGCCGACACCATCTCGCCAACTTCGACAATCTTTAAACTGGATAACGCGCCCGCCATCGATACTCCATTAGCTACAATCTATCTGAAGTAGCTATTCAGGAAACACTTGTCGGAACGGCTTGACTTCGACGCTCGCGAACACGCCGCTGGTCACATACGGATCGCTGTGCGCGAACGCGACCGCTTCCGCCTCGCTCTCCATATCTACAATGATAAGACTGCCGCTGCCGTCGGTGAACGGCCCCGCGATCTTCACTTTGCCGGCGCGGACCAGCGGCCGCAGATTCTCGAGATGAGCCGGCCGTACCCTGGGTCGCAGTGCCGCGCCGTCGGGTCCGTCATGGCCGATAATCACGAACAGCATCGCATCGTCCTTCTGAGAAGAGCCGGAATGAGCCCGTTACTTAGCACGGCCCACTCAGTCCCGCAAAATCAACGCTCCATTTGATCGAGCAGGTGTAAAATCACGCCAATCCCTGGAATGTTCACCTCGAGATCCTCGGCGAGCGTGCGAATCACGCGCACCCGGCGTAGAGCGTCGCGATCGTAGAGCGCCTCGAGTCGTCCGCGCGCTCGATCGACTCGAACCGGCACAATCAGATCCTCGCGCTCCCACGACGTCAACTCGCGCTCGCTGATTCCGGCAATCGAGCGGAACACTGTCCTGCTCATCAAGACCACTTCGCCGCGAGTCGAGCTCCTGGTTGATGTCCGCCGCGCCATCGCCTCAACTCCCGATCACTTCGACGCGATCAGTTCCGCGCGAGGATCGGGGACGCCGCGATCCTTCTGGCTAGTAGCCAAATCCTGCATGAGCGCGCGCTCCTTGGCGCTCAAGTCAGTCGGCGCGAGCACTTTCAGCTCATACAGAAGATCGCCGGCCGGTTCTTTTCCACGCGCCGGGAGACCGCGCCCGCGCAGTCGCATCACGCGTCCCGCCTGGCTGCCGGCTGGAATCTTGAGCGACACGCGCCCATCAACCGTCGGCGCCGTAATTTCAGCGCCGAGCGCCGCCTCGTAATCCCACACCGGCAGATTGACGCGCAGGTCGCGTCCCGCAATCGCGAAGACCGGGTTCGGTTCGATTTTAATCGTGAGGAACAGGTCGCCATTTTGATCCGGGCGCGGCGCGCGACCGCCCTGCCCCTTCAATCGCAGCTGCGTTCCGTCGGTCACGCCCGGCGGAATCGTCACTTCCAGCGTGCGCCGCGCGGCGACTACACCTCTGCCGCCGCAGGTCGGACACGCCTCGGCGGATCGAATGACACGCGCCTTGCCCTGTTTTTCCTCCTTCGCGATCATCCCACTGCCGCCGCAGGTCGGGCATTCGTCCTCGGCGACCAGGTCGAGTCGGCGCTTCGCGCCTTTGACCGCATCGAGCAGCGTGATTCCAACTTCCGCGCGAAGATCGGGTGCGCGTGCCGGCTCGTTTCCGAAATCGAAGTTTGAAAATCCGCGCGAAGCACCGCTGCGGCTGCGTCCGCCGGCGCGGCGCGCGCTGCCGCCGAAGAACTGCGAAAAGAAATCGCTGAAGTCGCCGCCGCCGCCGAAGTCCGCGCCGAAATCTGCGCCACCACCGCCGCCGCCGGCCGCCGATCGCTGCTGCGCGTAACGGCGCATCATCTCTTCCTGCGACACGCCATGCTCCCAGTCGGCGCCGAGCTCGTCGTACTTCTTGCGCTTCTCTGGATCGCTAACTACCTGGTAGGCCTCGTTTATCTGCTTGAATTTGGCCTCGGCTTCCTTGTTGTTCGGATTGACGTCGGGATGGAATTTGCGGGCGAGCTTGCGGTAGGCGCTCTTGATCTCCGCGTCGCTCGCTTTGCGATCAACGCCGAGAGTTTTGTAGTAGTCTTGAAATTCCATCCAGAATACTCAGTAGCTATTGCTCGATTAGCCAGTCAAACATCACTTCGCAGATCCGGGGCGTCAGCGACGGTAGAACTCTCGTGCAACGCGGCCATCCGCGACTCGAGCGTGCGAAGTTCCGCGTCCAACGCTGCCTGGCGGCGCCAGAGGAACATCACGTACAGGAAAATCACGGCGAAGATGATGCTATACGCGGCGAACAAGTATCCCAAATGTTCCATCAGCTCGATTCCATCACTGGTTGTCGGATGCGGCCGCGTTGGCGAATGCAATCTTCATCGTCAAAGCGCTCATCCTGGTTCGCGTCCGCAACTGTGAGAATCTTAGCATCAGGAGCCACGCCCACAACGCTGTGAATGCGGCCAGACACACCAGCAGCGTCGCGACCATTCGCGGATCCTCGAGGCCATGCCCGCCCTGCTTGGTTACCAGCACCGCGGGATGGATCGTGCGCCAGAGCCGCACCGACGCGATGACGATCGGCACGTCCAGCGCGGCGACGATTCCAAGCACGGCGCCGAAGCGCGCGACCTGCGGCGTGTCGTCAGCGCTCGCGCGGAGCATCAGGTAGCCGCCATACATCAGCCACAGGATGAAAGTGGTCGTCAGCCGCGAGTCCCAGGTCCACCACGTGCCCCAAATCGGCTTGGCCCAAATCGATCCCGCGACGATCATCAGCGTGCAGAAGACCATTCCCGTTTCCGCGGCGGCGTAGCCGAGATCGTCCCACAACTGATCGCCGAGCCACAGGTAAAATATTCCCGCGATCGCGACAATCCCGAACGACGCGAACGCGACCCACGCCAGCGGCACGTGGAAATAAAAGATCAACTGCGCGATTCCCTGCTCGGCTTCCGGCGGGACGTAGTCGAACACCATGAACAGCGCGACGATCATCAGCACGAAGGTAAAATAGCCGAGCCAGTAGCGAATTAGGGCGTTCATGCTGAGCGGATCGATCTCGCTTTCTTGTATTCGGTTTTCACTGAAAAAGTCAGTCCTGACCTACCACATGCTCGAACAACAGGTAACCGGCGGTGACGAAGAGCACGTCGAATGCGATCATGATCTTCAGCCAGTCTGTCATCGACTCGAGCGGCGCGCCCGCCAGCGCGGCTGCGCTCGCCTTCACGCCGGCAATCAGCGCCGGCACGAAGATCGGCACGGCGAGAATTGGCAGCAGCAGGTCGCCGCCACGCGTGCGTCCGGTGATTGCAGAGAGCAGCGTCGCGAGCGCCGAGAATCCGATCGCGCCGAGCGCGAGGATTGGCGCGAGTCGCGCGATCGATGCGTCGAATTCGAGGTTGAAGAACAACACCATCAGGATGACCGCGCCGACTTCCGCGACTGCCATGAAGATCAATGCGGCTGCGAGTTTGGACGCGTAGAGCGTGCCTGGATCGAGCGGGCTCAGCAGTAGCCCGCGAATAGCGCCGTTGTCGCGCTCGGCGAGCAGCGCGCGATTCGCCCCAAGCATCCCCGCGAACACCATCGCGACCCACAGCGCGCCCGCCGCCGCGTCAACGCTGCGGACGCGCGCCGCGTCGAGCGCGAAGACCAGCACCACCAGCACCAGCATCGAGAGTGCGAGCAGCGCGAGCGTGCTCTCGCCGCTGCGAAGCTCGAGGCGCAGGTCCTTGCGGAGTACGGCGGCAAATCCAGACACGTCTATCTGCCCAGCAGCGAGCGCAGTCGCCCACTGAGCCGGACCTCCTCTTTGTGCGCGTGCTCGGTCAGCCGGCCGCGCGAGATTTCGTACACCTCGAACTCGACTCCTTCGATTTCGGGAACGGCATGCGCGGTCGCGATAACGGCGGCGCCACGCTCGATCGCGGCGCGAATCAGCGATGCAATTATTTCGGCGCCTTGATGGTCGAGCGATGCGAACGGCTCGTCCAACAACAACAGCGCGGGCTCGTGAAGCATCGCGCGGGCGGCCGAGAGACGCTGCTCCATTCCGCGCGAGTATGTACGCACGCGGGCATTGGCGACATCGGCCAAACCAACGCGCGCGAGCCAATTTTCGGCGGACGCGCGCGGGTCGGCGATTGAATACAGTTCGCCAAAGAATTCGAGATTCTCGCGCGCGGTCAGATTCGGATAGAGGTAGCTCTGATGCGCCATCATGCCGATTCTTCGCCGGTAGCGCGCCGCGAGTTTGCGCGTGTCCTGCCCGAAGACCAGCGCGTTGCCGGCGCTCGGCGCTTCGAGTCCTGCGAGGATTCGCAGTAGCGTTGATTTTCCCGCGCCGTTGCCGCCGATTACGAACGCTCCCGCGGCCGCCAGCAGCCGCAGATCCACGTCGCGGAGCACCGGCGACAGACCGTAAGTCTTTGCGAGGCGGTGAGTCTCGACGACCGGCGCCGACATTACTCGGACCGGGCGATCGCGCCGGGGAGCGGCTTGATCGCGATGCCGCATTGCGCGCAGAACTTCGAGTCGGGCGCGGCGCGCATTCCGCATTGTGGGCAGAAAGTTATTTTGTGCGACGCCGATGGTGCCGGCTGGGGCGGCGGCTGCGGGCGTGGCGGGTCCATATGCACGACCAGCGTCGGTATCGGATCGATGCGGCGCGGCGCGGGCGCGAGTTTGCGCGGCGCCAGCGGCGTGACAACCGGCTTCTTCGCGTTGGCAGCCTGGTCGCGAATTTTCTCGATCGCAGCCATCGCGGTCAGCGCTCGATCCTCGAGCGCTTTGTGCATCGACTGGTAGTCGGCGTCGGACAATTTGCCCATCTCGCGATCGAACTCGAGTTCGCGAAGACCTTGCACTGCGAGTGCGCGTTCATGCTCGTGGCGCTCGACTTGAAGTTGGCCCGCTGACTTCGCGCGCGCTCCGACCAGTCCGATGCCGAGCGGAGCGGCGACGAACAACGCGACTCCGGCGACGATCAGCGCGGCGGCGAGGATGAACACCAGCTACCTGCGCTCCTCGAGTTCTTTTTCGAGCTTGCGCCTGAGTTCGGGATCGAAAGTCGCCGGCGGAGCGCCCGGCTTCGAGTCAGAGGGCGCAGGTGGTGGATGCGAATGCCATCGGCCGAACGCGAGAACGATCGCGCCGCCGCCAAGGACGAGCGCGATGAACGGCATCGTCCAGGCGAGAAGGTTGAAGCCCTCGGTGGTCGGCGCGGACAAAACTTTCTCTCCGTACTCACGCCGGTAAAAGGCGATTATCTGCGCGCGAGTCTTGCCCTCGCCGATCATTCGGTCGATCTCGCGGCGCATCGGAACCGAAAATCCGCAGGTCGGCATGTTGCAGTTGGCGACCGTCAAACCGCATCCACATTGGCAGGTCAGACCCTCGGAAACCTGTGAATTCGTTGGGCTTTCGGCTGCAAATGTTTCACGTGAAACGTCGATTAGTTCAGGAGAAAAAAAAGCGAAAAGTGCCACAATGAAGAATACGAGCGACGATGCGAGGGTCAGTTTTGCGCGCACAGACTCAATCACCTCCGGGCGCGGCGTCGGCGAGTTCGCGCGCGTCGGTGGATTGCCGGCTGAGCGCAGTTGCGATTGCGGCGCGCTCGCGAACGTTCGGCCACATCACGACCACGGTGCCGAGGACCATCATCAGGCCGCCGGCCCATAGCCAGAAAACCAGCGGGGTCAGGAACACTTCGAAGGTCGCGGTCTGGCCGCTGTCATCGATGCCTGCGAGCACGACGTAGAGGTCGCTGAACGGCGTCGAGCGGATCGCAACTTTGGTCGCGGGCTGCTGCGGGCGTTTGTAGAACAGCTTAGCCGGCGACATCACGGTGATCTCGCGGCCGTCAGGACGCAGCACTTCGACCAGTGCGGTCGCGCTCTCGAGATGCGGCGTGTCGGTTTGTTCGAGTCCCTGGAAGCGCAGCGTGTACGATCCGATCGTGAAGCTCTCGCCGGCGTGCACGCTCTTTTTCACTTCGGTTCGAAAGAACGACGAGCCGACGATTCCGACGAACGCGACGATGGTCCCGATGTGAATGATATAGCCGCCGTAGCGGCGATTATTCTTGGCGACGAGATTGACGAGCGCCTTGGCGCGCGGCTCAGAGACCATGTGGCGTCGCGCGTTCATCCCGCGGCGGAATTCGACCAGCACGGTGCCGAGCACGAACGCTGCGAGCGAGAACGCGGTCAGCACGTACCATTGTCGGATGCCGCCGATTGCCGCGACGACTCCGGTCGCGACACCGATTGCGACGGGCGCGGCGAAACTCCGCACCAGATTGCTGGTGGTCGTGCGCCGCCATGCGATCAGCGGCCCGATTCCCATCAGGAAGACGAGGCCGAGTGCGAGCGGGCCGTTGACGCGATTGAAGAACGGGGGTCCGACGGTGATTTTCACGCCGCGCACCGCTTCCGACAGCACGGGAAAAATCGTGCCCCAGAAAACTGCGAATGCGATGCCGACTAGCATCAGGTTGTTGAACAGGAACGCGGCCTCGCGCGACAAGTACGATTCGAATTCGGCGGGACTGCGTAGTTGCTTCGATCGGAAAATCAAAAGCGCGGTGTAGGCGAGCGTCACCGTGATGAGGAAGCTCAGAAAATATGGGCCGAGGCCGGACTGGGTGAACGAATGCACCGACGAGATGACGCCGCTGCGCGTGATGAATGTGCCGAAGAGCGTCAGCCCGAATGCGAGGCCGATCAGCGACAGGTTCCAGACTTTCAGCATGTCCTTGCGTTCCTGGATCATCACCGAATGCAGGTATGCCGTCATCACGAGCCACGGCATGAAGGCGGCGTTCTCGACCGGGTCCCACGCCCAGTAACCGCCCCATCCAAGCACTTCATACGCCCATCGGGCGCCGAACATGTTGCCGAGCGTGAGAAAGAACCAGGAAAAAATCGCCCAGCGGCGAGTCGAGCGAATCCATCCGTCGTCGAGCTTGCCGGTGATAAGAGCGGCGGCGCCGAATGCGAACGGGACGGTCGCGCTCACGTAGCCGGTGTAGAGCGACGGCGGATGTATCGCCATCCAGTAGTTCTGCAGCAACGGATTCAGGTCGGAGCCTTCGGCGGGGACGGTCGCCAGCAGATCGAACGGACGCGTGACGAAGTTCAGCATCAGCAGAAAAAAGATTGCGACGCCGGCCAGCACCGCGAGCGCATACGGCGCGATCTCGGGATTGCGGCGGCGATTCTGGAACGCGGCGATCGACGTGAAGATCGACAGCAGCCACGTCCAGAAAAGCAGCGAGCCCTGCTGACCGCCCCACAGCGAGGTGAATTTGTAAACGGTCGGGAGCGTGGTGCTGGAGTAGGCGGCGACGTATTCGAGCGAGAAGTCGCTGTGCAGAAGCGCGGTCCACAGCACGACGACCGCGATGGTGACCATCGCGCACATCGCCCAGATTGCGTGACGGGCGCTGACGACGAAGTCGGGCGCATTGCGGCGCGTGCCGTAAATGTTCGCGACGATGGAATAGACGGCGAGAATCAGCGCGATCGCGAGCGCGAGGTTGCCAAGTTGGGGCATAAAAAACCCGCTGCTATTGTGCTTGCTTGGGGCGGTACTTGGAAGGGCAGCTGGTCATCACCTGGGTCGCGGCGATTGAGCCGTCGGGGGTGAGTTTGCCCTCGACGATAACGTCGCGGCCGGGCGCGAACATGTCGGGCTTGGGCTCACCGGCAGCTATGACGCGAAACGAGACGGGATCTGACGCTACATCGGATGCTACTGCGGAAACGGGTTTGACCGGCGCGCCGGACGCGTCGATGTCGGGAATCGGCGCGATTTCAAATTTGAGCGTGAGCGAGTTCGGGTCCCATGCGATGTTGCCGGGCTTGACGCGTCCGGCGACGCGAATCGCCTGTCCGCCGAGTTCGGCCTGGCGCGCGGCAACTTCGGGCACAGTCAGGTAGTACTCGGAGGTGGTGCGAATCGAGCTGAAGATGAGGTAGCCGATCGCGAGGACGATCAAGGCGCCGCCGATGAAAAATCGTGGACGAATGCGCATTGGGGATAATTGTAGTGAAACCCGCGGTGGGTTTCACGCTTCCTTCGGCAGGGCTGAGCCCTGCACCCAGTGAGAAGAAATCGCAAAATGGCGAGGACACCATTTTGCTCTGAGGTTCTTTTCGGAAGGTGGTGAGGAATTCATCTGCTCCTTCAGGGAACGGGTGTGGGAGAAGTGACGGTTTCGCATGAAGCCTGATGGCGGAGCGCGTCGAGAGCGGGCAGGTTCTTCTCGTCATTGATGAGAGTACGGATCAGGAAGAGACCTTTGTCCGTTGGCGCGAAGAGGATGACCCTGTCGGGTGCGGCGTCGAGCGGTGGGAGTGGCGTGCCTGGCCGCAGCGCGATTATTTCGATCGAATCGCCCGCGATCTGCTGATCGTTGCGAACGAAGAAATTATTGGTCGCGGCGTCGAAGCCGGAGACGGACCAATAGGTCGAATGGGGCACGCGCGCGGTGATTTTCAACGGTCCCTTCGACAAATCGAACGGGCAGGCCGAATAGAGAAGATCGGGGCTTGGTCTGACCACGAGGCGCGACGTCTCGCTCGGGCGATTGCCGAAATGCGTCGCGTTCTGCCGGCCCATCCGCGCCGTCACCCGCGCCTCGATCCGACGGGGTAGTGCATGGAGCAAACCCAGATGCACGAGAACGGCCACGGCGAGAGTAGCTGCGATCCACCCCATCCATTCGCTCCGGCTCATGAGCAGGACACCTTCTTCAAAGCTGGCAATGCGGCATGGGCCGGATCGGCAAGAATGCTCGGGCCGGGATTGTAAAGACGCAACGAGAGCGAGAACCGCCCCGGCGCGACTGGAATCCAGTTGTCGCCGCCCGCGGTGCCGCCGATCTGCGCGGCGAAGTTTCCGCTCGCATCGCGCGCGATCGCGGTTTTCGAAACTGAATAGCGATGAGCTGGATTCGGAATCAGATAGTCGTCGACGCCGTAGACAGTGACGCTCCACCATCGCGCATCAGGATCGCGGCCAGTGATTTCATAGCGGCAATTGCCGTCGAGTGCGCGCCCGTCGTTGTCGGTGGTGGCAGTGTAATAGATCGCTTCGCTCGAATTGAGGGCGAAGAGGCCATGCACCGCTACGGCGGCACGCTGATAGGGATTATTCTGCGCGCTCCCGGTCGTGAGATTGGTATTCCAGGGTCCATCGCTCACTCTGCCCGAGGTGCTGTGAAACACGGTCAGCCAGGTGACGAAAATCCCGAGCAGGGTCCCAACGATCAGAACGGCGAAAATTTTTGCGGCGACTCGCGTGACGAGATCCTACGTTTCGGAATCGTCGGAAGAGTGAAGGTCGTGGGGACCGAAGGCTACGCCGCGTTTTGAAGATTTTATGAATTTCAGTAGCTCGGTTACTTCCGGTGTCTGGTCGCCGGATTTTTCTACGCGCTCGATTGCTAGTTTCAAATTTTGGCGGGTACCGAACAAACTCGTGAAGGCGTGTCTGAGTGCGTGAATCGATTTTGACGGGATGCCCGCGCGTTTCAGGCCTACTACGTTGATTCCGCGGAGCGTGTGGGTGCCGTCCATTATGCAGAACGGCGGGACGTCGCGGCTGGTGCGCGACAGCCCGCGCATCATCGCGAGCCGCCCGATGCGCGTGTACTGATGCACGACGCAGTTGCCCGAGACCAGCGCTCGGTCGCCCAGCTCGACCCATCCGGCGAGCAGCGCGCCGCCGGCGATGATAGTCGAGTTGCCGACGCGGCAATCATGCGCGACGTGCGCATTTTGCATCATGAAGTTGTCGTCGCCCATGATGGTGACGTCGCCGTGCTCGCTGCCGCGATGGACGGTGGTGTATTCGCGAAAGACGTTGCGAGTCGCCGATTTTCACCGAGCGCGCGACGCCGGTGTAGGTGAGATCCTGCGGCTCGTCGCCGATGACCGCGCCCGGATGCAGAACGTTGTCGGCGCCGAGTTCCGTGATTCCGAGAATCGTGACGTGACCTATCAGGCGGGTGCGCGGGCCGATGCGAATTTTGCCGTCGAGCAGGCAGAACGGACCGATATCGACGCCGGCGGCCAGCGTCACGTCGGGACCGATCACGGAGGTCGGATGAATCCGCGGCGGCGCGTCGCTCAATTGAGGAGCCCGCGTTTTTTCAGATCGTCGATGATGCTCGGTGATCGGTGGGCTTCGGAGTCTTCGGCCTCGTTGTCGTCCGATAGCCAGGTGCCGAGATCAATCATCTGGCATCGCTCGGAACAGAATGGGCGGAAGCGATTTCGTTGCGATAGGTCAGCCGGCTTTTTGCAGGTGGGGCAGCTCATCGCGGGGTACCTGATCTAGAAATTGTCAGATGAACGAGGGGATCGCAACGTGGCATCCGGCATACGCGCTGATGCTCATCAACCTAACCCTCACCCCTTCCCTCGAAGGAGAAGGGGGAAACAATCGCGAGCCGTCGAACCGTCAGTGCGAGCGTAAACAGAATTACGGCGTGATGCCGCCGCGCTGGACGAAGACGCTGCCCTTGGGGCCGATGCGCACGCAATTGACGTTGGTGCGATTAAATTGGGGCGTGCAGATCGGCTGATCCACCGCGGGACACTTGTACAGGTTCGGTTCGATCTGCTGGCATTTGTCGAGCGCGAAATTTACCGCGATGGGATTCGCCGGTTGGCTGGTCCGCGTTCTGCGAAGAGCATCCGCCGAGCGCGAGCATCCCAAGTGACGCGGCCAGAGCCGCGGCCGAAACGATTCGCAGTCCTCGTCCGCCAATTTTCGAGATGACAACTTTTTCAGTCCGCATCGTGTTCTCCTCTCAACCGGGTTGAGGCGGCCGTCCGCCATTTTCGATCCTGAGCGAGCCGCGCGGCAGGAGATCACGCGCTGACGGATCCTAATACACGATGGGCGGGCTCTCTAAAAGAGGGGATCAGAAGGTGGGAATGTCCTGGAAAATGTCGGCTAGGGGACTGAGAACCAGATCACGGCCAGCGGCGGCATCTCGACTGCGATCGAATGCGCAAATCCGTGCCATGGAATCGCGGCGGCTTCGACGCCGCCCATGTTGCCGAGGTTGGTGCCGCCGTATGCCGAGGCGTCGGTGTTGAGAATCTCGCGATAGAATCCGGGCGCGGGCACGCCGACGCGATAACGGGTGCGCAGCACCGGCGAGAAATTGCACGACGCAGATGACGCGGCGGCCGCTGCTCGGCGCGATGCGCATGAAGGCAATCATGTTGCTGTCGGCGTCGTCGGCCTCGAGCCATCGAAAGCCCGCCGGGTCGGTGTCGGCCTCCCACAGCGCGGGCTCGTCGCGGTAGATGCGATTCAGATCGCGCACGAGCACCTGCAGCTCGCGATGGTCGGGATATTCGAGCAGGTTCCAGTCGAGGCTCGAGTCGTGATCCCATTCGCGCCACTGGCCGATTTCCTGGCCCATGAAAATCATCTTCTTGCCCGACCGCGCCCACATGTAGGCGAACAGCGCGCGCTGATTGGCGAACTGCCGCAAGCGATCGCCGGGCATCTTCGCGAGCATCGCGCGTTTGCCGTGCACGACCTCGTCATGCGAGAGCGGCAGCACGAAATTTTCGCTCCACGCGTAGAGCAGGCCGAAGGTGAGATCGCGATGGTGATAGCGGCGGTAGATGGGATCGAGCGTGAAGTACTCGAGCGTGTCGTGCATCCAGCCCATGTCCCACTTGAAGCCGAAGCCGAGGCCGCCCAGGAAAACCGGACGGCTGACGCCGGTCCATGCGGTGGACTCCTCAGCGATCATCATGATGCCGGGATTGAGGCGATACACGTCCTGGTTGAGTTTCTTGATGAAGGAAATCGCGTCGAGGTTCTCGCGCCCGCCGAATGCGTTGGGAATCCATTCACCCTCGCGCCGCGCGTAGTCGAGGTAGATCATCGACGCGACCGCATCGACGCGCAGGCCGTCGGCGTGAAACTCGCCGAGCCAGTAGAGCGCGCTGGCAGTGAGAAAGTTGCGCACCTCGGCGCGGCCGTAGTTGAAAATGTAGGTGCCCCACTCCGGATGATCGCCCTGGCGCGGATCGGCATGCTCGAACAGCGCGGTGCCGTCGAAGCGGCCGAGGCTGAACTCGTCCTTGGGAAAATGCGCGGGCACCCAGTCGAGGATCACGCCGATGCCGCGACGATGCATCTCGTCGATCAGATAGCGCAAGTCGTCGGGGCTGCCGTAGCGCGACGTTGGCGCGAAGTAACCGCTGACCTGGTAACCCCACGAGCCGCTGAACGGATGCTCCATCACCGGCATCAACTGGACGTGCGTGAAACCCATGCTCGAGACGTAGTCGCCCAACATCGGCGCCATCTCGCGATACGTAAGCGGACGATTGCCGTCTTCGGGCACGCGCCGCCACGAGCCAAAATGGACTTCGTAGATCGAGATCGGGCTCTTGATCCATTCGCGGCGCGCCCGCTCTGCAAGCCATTCTGCGTCATGGAACTGGTAGCTCGATTGGGTCACGATCGAGGCGGTCGCCGGCGGCACTTCCATTCTTTGCGCGAACGGATCGCTCTTCAGCAGCAAGTTGCCGTCGCGCGTGCGGATTTCATATTTGTAATTCGCGCCCGCGCCGACGCCGGGGATAAACAGCTCCCACACGCCGGAGCTGCCGAGCGTGCGCATCATGTGGACCCGCCCGTCCCAACGATTGAAATCGCCGACCACGCTGACGCCGCGCGCGTTGGGCGCCCACACCGCAAACGAGACGCCTCGGATTCCGGCCATCTCGCGGATGTGCGCGCCGAGCTTGTCGTAAGCGCGATCGTCTTTCTGCTCGCCCCACAAATGGAGGTCGAGGTCGCCGAGCGTCGGCATGAACGAGTAGGGATCGTAAGTCGTGATCGAATCGCCGTTGGGAAAATGAATTTCGAGTTGATACGGAAAAAGCGAGGCACGGCCCTCAACGGCGAGTTCGAAGAGTCCGGAGAGATCGCGTTTGCGCATCGGACGCGGCGCGTCGCCCGGCACGATCAGATTGATCAACGAGGCGTCGGGGCGAAACGCGCGGACGATGACGCGATTGCCGTCTGGATGCGCGCCGAGAATCGAATGAGGATCGTGATGCTCGAACGCCAGCAGGCGATCCAGCTCTCTCTGTTGATGCGGCGCGCTCGATCCGATCAGTTCTGCCTTCATTTCAACTGCGAAGTTTAAACGATAGATTCGTCGCAAGCGACCGGTGCGAAATGGAGACACGCGATGAGTTCAACGCCCCATCCAAAGCAATCGAATAACCTGCCCGGCTTCGACCCGATGATGGGCCAGCTCGAGGTGCTCGAGCCGGGAATCGCGATGTTCCACGGCTTCGCCAACGTCGCGTTTGCATACGGACGCGGCGAGATGATCGTCGTCGATACCAGCTCGCGGCTGATGGGCGCGCAGGCGGTGCGCGCGATTCGCGAAGTCAGCGACGAACCGTTCGCGTTCCTCATCTATACGCATGGCCATGGCGATCACGCGTTCGGCACTGAGGCGTTCATCGCCGACGCGCTCGCGCGCGGGCATGCGCGGCCAAAAATCTGGGCGCACGAGGACGTCGCCGGTCGTTTCAAGCGCTACGCACTCACGCGCGGATGGCAGTCGCATATCAATCGCCTCCAGTTTGGCGGCGCGTTCGCGACCGACGGACTCTTCGAGCCCAAGTCGTTCAGCTACCCCGACCTGGTTTATCGCGATCAACAATTTCTCGACCTGGTGGGCGAGCCGGTCGAACTGCACCACGCGATGGGCGAGACGGACGACGCCACCTGGGTCTGGATGCCGACGCGGCGAGTGGCGATGGTCGGCGATTTGATCGTCTCGTCGATGCCGAACACGGGCAATCCCAACAAGGTGCAGCGATATACGCTCGAATGGGCGGAGACGCTCGAGGCGATCGCGAAATGCGCGCCGAAATACATTCTCCCGGGACACGGACCTGCGTATCGCGGTGAGGAACTTTGCAAAGAAGTCCTGAGCGAGACGGCGCGCGCGCTAAGGCTCATCCACGACGAAGTCGTGCGCCGGCTCAACGCCGGTGAATGGCCGGCGGATATTGTCGAAGCAGATATTTCGATCCCGGCCGACCTGGCGGCGAAACCTTACCTGCAACCGATCTACGGATGCGTCCCGTTCGTGGTGCGCGACGTGATTCGGCGCTACGCGGGATGGTGGTCGGGAGAGCCGTCGCAAATGTTCCCGGCATCCCGGAAGGAACGCGGCGCCGACATTCTGGCGCTGTGCGGCCGCGATGCGATCCTCGCGAAAGCGCGTGCACTCAAGGATGCTGCCGACCTGAAACGCGCGCTGGCATTGGCCGAGATTGCACTGAACGCGAATCCTTCCGACTATGAAGCGATGAGAGTGAATGCGGAAATCCTGGAAGCGATGGCCTCGAGCGAGCGATCGTTCATCGCGCGCAACTTTTTCGCCGGCGCGGCGCGCCAACTCCGCGAGCGCGCAAAACAGCCGATCTGACGAGGCAAGGTCGAAAATGATCTTTCGCGAACTCAATCACGGCAAGTGCAAGACGTACCTCGCGATTTCAGAAGCGGCCCGCAAGGCCGCCATCATCGACCCGGTGCGTGACAGGGTCGAGCGCTACCTCGCAGTCCTTGCCTATCACGGATTGCGCCTGGACTTGATCATCGACACCCACACTCATGCCGATCATCGCAGCGGCGCGATGGAGTTAGGCGCGCTGGCCGATTCGCCCGTCGCGATGCATCTCCTCGCGCCGGCGCCACACGTCAGTATCCACGTCGAAGACGGTCAACTGCTGAAGGTGGGCGATGAAGAACTGCGCGTTTTTCATACGCCGGGTCATACGCCGGATTCGATCAGCGTCCTCGCGAAGGATCGCGTCTTCACCGGCGATGTGTTGTTCATCCACGGCACCGGGCGCGCCGATTTCGCCGGCGGCGACCCGGGCGTTCAGTACGATTCGATAACGAACCGCCTGTTCACGCTGCCGGACTCGACTCTGGTTTTTCCGGCGCACGACTATCGCGGACATACGCAATCCACCATTCGAGATGAAAAGCGCTCAAACCCGCGCCTGGCGGGCAAAACGCGCGACGACTACATCAACCTGATGAACAATCTCGGCCTGCCGCTGCCCGATGGAATCCAGGAAGCGCTGCAACCGAATCAATCCGATCTCGACGCCGGCGCACTCAAGTTCCCGACGCTCTCGCAGCTGAACCAGGTGCATCTGTTGAGCGCCGAAGAGCTGCGCGACCGCCTCGCGAGCAACAATCCACCGTTGCTGATCGATGTACGCGAAGAGGACGAGTATCGCGGAGAGCTGGGACACATCGCGGGCGCGCGGCTGATCCCGCTGAAAGAACTACCCGAGCGAACCGACGAACTGGCGAACGCGAAGAGCCTCGACATCGTCGCGATATGCAGAGTAGGAGTCCGCAGCGCCACCGCCGCCGCGATCCTCACCGCGTTGGGCTTCGAGCACGTCTGGAACCTGAAAGGCGGCATGCTCGAATGGAAAGACGCAAAGCTCCCAGTCGAGCGAGGGGCTTGATCGCCCTGCAGCGGAGCAGGCTTGCATTTCTGATGAGTCGCAGAACCCTCACCAACCGGCCGCGATGCGGCCGGCTGCCTCTCCCGTAAAATAACGGGCGAGGTAAATTCCCCGCCGCCCTCTCCCCAAAAGAACCTGAGAGCAAAATGGTGTCCTCGCCATTTTGCGATTAGTACTAAGGTGCAGGGGTTACCCCTGCCGAAGGAAGCGTGAAACCCACCGCGGGTTTCACATTCAATCAAGTGATTTTTACACTTGATCCTTATCCAACGCAGAGCTCCACTTTCGCGAGGTGCGGCCTTCCCAGCCGCGCTTGTGGTATGCGTACCCGACGATTAGCGGGACCGCGATCGTCGCTTCGCAATAGACCATCTGCTCGTAAGTTGTATCGACTTTGCCCCAGCTGCTTGCCTCTTTGAGCGTGCTGCCTGAGAGCGCGCCGTCGCGCACGTCGGCGACTGTGATCTGGATCGCGTATTTGTGCATCGGGACGTCATGTCCCAGCACTTCGGCGGCGACGACGATATCCTGCGCGAAATTTTTCGGCACGCCGCCGCCGATCATGAATAGTCCGGTGCTTTCGTTCTTCACCTTGAGGCGCGTCAGCTCGTAAAAATCTTTGGCGCTGTCGATCGAGACCTTGGGCTTGCCGTGACGCGCCGCCTGATGCGCCACCAGTCCGAATCCTGCCGAGCAGTCGCTGAACGCGGGACAAAAAATCGGGACCTCCTCGCGAAACGCCTCGAGCACGATACTCGCGCCGGTTTTCGCGCCCGTCTCCGACAGGTACTTGCCCATCTCGCCGACGAATTCGCGCGACGAATACGGACGCGGCTCGAGGCTGTCGGTGATTTTGTGAATCGTGTCGTCGCAAATCCGGAGTTCGTCCTCGTCGATCAGCGTGTCGTAGATTCGATCGATATGCAGTTCGCGCAGTTGGTTGTCCTCGAGTCCGTATTTGAAGCGATCCTCGGCCATCCAATGCCTGAAGCCGAGCGCCTCGAAAAAATCCTGGTCGACAATGTTGGCGCCGGTGCTGACGATCGCATCGACCATGTGGTTGCGAATCATGTCGGCGAAGACGCGCTTCAGTCCCGCGCTGATTAGCGATCCCGCCAGGCACAGGATCACGCCGCAGTCGCGATCGCGCAGCATCATGTCGTAAATCGTCGCCGCGCGATGCAGGTCGCGCGCGCTGTACGCCATCTGCCCCATCGCCTCGACGATCGGCACGACGCTTTCGCGCGTGATATCGACGTGTTCGATCGGCCGTTTGAGAAGTTCCGACTTATTAGCCTCACTCATTGCAACGCCCCGCGATGTTTCTGAATTATGCCGATAGTACGCATCGGCGAAGTTGTACGCTACTTGAGCGGACCGATTCCGCCTATCCCGGTCCAGTAGAGCATGAAGTATGAAGCGCCGAGCCCGATCAGAAACGCGAACGCGATGATATCGGCTGCGGTCACCGGGTATTCGATGAACGTGGTCGGCTCGTGGCTGAAGCCGAAGCCGCGCGCTTCCAGAGCCATCGCCATGTTGTTCGCTTTGCGCAGCGCGCCCATGAAAACCGGAATCACGACCGGCACGTAGCGCCGCACGCGCTCGAGCGGACCGCCCTGGTTGAAATCGTAGCCGCGCAGCCGCTGTGCATCGACGATGGTGACAGCGGAATCGATGAAGAGCGGGACCAGCCGAAATGAAAGCGAGATCGCGAAGCTGACGCGATACGGCACGCGCATCCGCTGCAGTCCGTAGGTGAACTCCTCGATCTTGGTGGTCGAAAGAAACAGCACCGACGCCGCCAGCAACTCCGCCAGCTTGATTCCGCGCCCGAGGCCGAACACCAGCGACAGTCTACTGACGTGGAATACCGGGATGTTCACCAGCACCGCGCCCCGCCGATAGAAAACCATCCACGCGATAGTGGTGGTGAAAACCAGAATCGCGAACAGCCATCGCAGACGATAAAAGTTCGGCCATGAATCTGTCAGCTGCGCGATCCAGAGCATCACCAGTCCGATCGGCAACAGCGCGATCGGATTATCGACCCAGTACACCGACCAGAACATCACGAACAGCGAGAACACCTTGACCGTCGGATGCAGCCGATGAACGAAGGTGCCGCGATCGATGTACAAATAAATCGGCATCAGGCGCGTTCTTTCACTCCCTTCACCCACGCGACGAATTCGTCGGTGGTCAGCGCGAGCGTGCCGAAGCGACGGCTCAGCTCGGTGATTTCGGGGGCGCGGAATGACGACGAGTGCAGCAGCTCGTCCTGCATGAAGAACTCGCGCACGCCGCCGTCGAAAATTTTCGCGCCCTTGCGCATCAGCACGACGCGTCGCGCATACTCCGCGACCAGCCACGGCGTGTGCGTGATGATCACGATTGCGATTCCACTGCGGTTGAGGTCGCGCACCAGCGCCATCATGCGAAGTTGCTCGCGATGGTCGAGGCCGGTGGTCGGTTCGTCGAGAATCAGCATCCGCGGCCTGCAGCACCAGCACGCTCGCGACCGCGAGGCGCTGGCGCTCGCCCTTGCTGAGCAGGAACGGGTCGCTCTGACGCTCGTTCTGAAGGCCGACAGCTTCGAGCGCCTCGTCGCATCGACGCCGAATCTCGTCTCGGGCAAGCCGAAGTTGCGCGGGCCGAACGCGACTTCGTCATCGACAGTCGCGGCGAAAATCTGATGGTCCGGGTTCTGGAAAACGTACGCGACTTCGCGCGCCGTCTCCGCTGGACGCATCCGCGAACGATCCTTGCCGTCGATCGTGATGCGCCCGGTCGCCGGCAGCGAGCAGCCCGACGATGTGCTTCGCCAGCGTCGTTTTGCCGGAACCGTTTTGCCCGACGATCGCGAGAAATTCTCCCGCTTCGACTTTGAGATTGATCGAATCGAGCACGCGCGGGCCGCCCGCGTAGCTGTAACTCAGGTTTTCGATTTCGATAAACGACGGACCGACAGCGTCATTTGTAGTGGGGCGGGCCGCCGTGCCCGCCGCCGCCTTCGGCTCTTCGGATACGCTCGACCGAGCGATGCTGCTCCGCGACGCTCGGATACGCGCGCACGATCACTTCGTAAGCCTGATCGACGCTTTTCGCGTGCGCGTCGATTCCGAGCAGCTCGAGCGCGTGGCCGAGTCCGGGCGGACGCACGCCGCATTCGGTGAGCAACCCGGTGCGCGCAAAAACTTCGGACGGCGGACCGTCGGTGGCGATTTCGCCCTCGCGCAGAACGACTATCCGATCGGCCGCGCGCAGTTCCTCGGACTCGTGCTCAATTACGATCAGGCTCAAGCCCTGCTCGCGCAGCTTTCTGATCAACGCGAAGACTTCCGCCCTGCCCTCGGGATCGAGATCGGTGGTCGGCTCGTCCAGCACGATGACCGACGGGCGCAACGCGAGCACCGACGCGATCGCGAGGCGTTGTTTCTCGCCGCCGGACAGCGACATTGGATCGCGATGCTCGAAGCCGCGCAGGCCGACGGCTTCCAGTGCCGGCAGGATTCGGCGATCCATCTCCGCGCGATCCATGCCGACTTGTTCCATCGCGAACGCGACTTCGTGCGCGACGTTGGTCGAGAACAATTGCGACTCGAAATCCTGGAAGACCATGCCGACCTTCGGCGCGACCTCGCAGACGCGAAGATGCTCGAGCGACTCGCCGGCGATAAGAATTACGCCGTGAAAATCGCCGTCCTCGAACTCCGGGACGATCCGATTGAGGCATTTCGCGAGCGTCGATTTGCCCGCGCCCGACGCGCCCATCACGCCGATCATCTCGCCGGCGTTTTGCACGAGGCTTACCGATCGAAGCGCCGGCCGACCACCCTCATGATAGGTGAAGGTGACGCCTTCGACTGAGACTGCATGCGTGCTGGAAGTCCCTGAAAAACTTTGCGCGTCGGTTTTCACATCATTAGGAGGCCGGCGAACGCCAGCAGCAGGAACGGGCCGACTATGATTGCGACCGGTTTATCGTACGGCGCAACGATCATCCACGCGGGCAGGAACTTCGGCGCCCAATATCCGGTCGAGAGCAAATTTCCAAAAATCCAGGCGCCGGCCTCGCCCGCTATCAGCACGGCGAAGCCGAACGCGCGAATCGGCACCGGCTTCAGTTTCACCTCGGGCATCACGTCGGTGTAGAGCATCCGGCCTTTTTTCACGCGCGGATAAACGGCCGCGAGGATGAACGGCGAGAGCGCGAGCGCCGAGATCATGTTGTTGAAGATGATCACGTTGCCTAGCATCGCGAACGGCCGGATGACCAATACGTTATCGGCCCATCCCACCAGGTCGGCGCACAGCACGCTCGCGGCGAGGCATGCGATGACGTATTTGATGATTACAATCGGAGAGCTGAGGACCGGACTCTCGCCGCGCGCGATCAATTCCCAGACTTTGTACGGGATCCATCCGTAGGCCAGGTTGGCGAAGAAGCCGGCGATGTCGCCGGGCGAAACACCACCGAAAAAATCGCCGATCATATTTCCGATCGCGGAACCCCACGCCGCTGCCGGACCGAACAGGAACGAGCAGACCACTGGAATCGCGTTGGCGGGACGCAATTCGGTGACGCCCGGAATCAGCGGCACCACCTTGAACGGCACCAGCACGGCGGCGTAGAGCGCGGCGGAGATCGCGCACAGCACGACCATCCGCGTGTTGCGCCACATCAGGCGAAGCTCGCTCATCGGTTCACAGCTACGTTCATCTCGACGCTGACCAGTATCCCGACCGTTGCGGCGCAATCAAGTGTGCGCACGAGGAGTGTTCAAGAAATATAATTTGCCGTGAAATCCGCGTTGCCAGCGGATACAATACTGTCGAATATGCCGATCTATGAATATCGATGCGAGAAGTGCCGGCGGACGACCAGCGTCCTGACTACGCGCATCAGCGAAAAGGTCGAGGCGGTATGTGCACATTGCGGCGGGAAGAAAATGAGCCGGCTCATGTCGCGGTTCGCGATGCCGCGCAGTGAGGAATCGAGAATCGAGTCGCTGTCGGATCCGTCGAAGATGGGGGACGTTGACGAGAACGATCCGAAGAGCGTCGCGCGGATGATGAAGCGGATGGGCAAGGAGATGGGCGACGAGTTTGGCGGCGCGGAGTTCGATGAGGCGGTCGAGGAGATCGAGAGCGGCGGTGATTTGGGGGATGAGGGATCCGACGACGATGATTTTGTACGAGCTCGCTTATTCTGCTCGATTCGCGTGCACTTCCTTTCCTTCCAGTCCCCTCTCCTTTCCGAGGAGAGGGTTAGGGAGAGGTGCAGTGCTTGGCCACATTGTTCGTCGCCGCAGATCAGATCGTCAGCCACCACGGTTTCATTGGTTTTAGCTCCGGTCAGGATCGCTTTGCGCACCAGGCCCGAGCCGCCATCCACCGCCACGTGCGCTTTGTAGCCGAAGTAATAGTGGCGCACGCTGCCGTCCTTGCGCGTGCTCCATTCGGCATCGGGATCCTGCGGAGCCTTGGTCCCCGGCGCGACCGTGCCCTTGGGCCCGCTGGGCGGATTGACCGCCGCCCGAACTACGGTCGCATCGATGATGGTGCCTTGCTTGAGGATCAATCCTTGCGCTGAAAGCTGGCGGTTAACTTCGGCCATCAGCCGCTCGCCGAGACCACCGCGCGACAGTTGCGCGCGAAAACGGCTGATCGTGCTGTGATCGGGAACCCGCTGTTTCAATCCCAATCCGACAAAACTCCGGAAGCTGAAGCGGTCCAGCAATGCGTCTTCCAGAGCCGGATCGGAGAGCTGATACCATTGCTGCAACAGCAGCGCTTTCAACATCAACAACGGCCGGTACGCGGGTCGTCCTTCGCCCGCCGCGTACACTCCGCCAAGCTGCCGCTCGATCGCGCGCCAGTCCAGTAACTTCGCGATCTCAAGCAGCCGACGGTTGCCGCCCCCGCTTCCGTATATCTCCTGCTCCGCGAAACTCCTCTGCCGCTCCTCTTCACACCACATCCGCCCCGCGCCTCCCGCGCACCCATCTTTTGATCATACCGAGCCAGGTTATGCAAAGCTTTCTCGGACAAGGAGAGGGTTAGGGAGAGGTGCGGTGTCTAACTGCGTCACCATTTTTTGGCTTTCGAAACCGAGTATCAATCAGTTGCGACGTCTGGCGTTGCACCTCTCCCGGCGCCACCTTCGGCTGGCGCCGACCTCTCCTCGGACAAGGAGAGGTTAGGATCAGATTCCCACGTAATCAGCTTCGAGCATTACTATCGCCGACGCGGCCATGCCTTCGCTGCGGCCCAGCGCACCGAGTCCTTCGGGGCTTGAGGCCTTCACGTTGATGCGCGATTGATCTGCGCCGAGCGCCGAGGCGAGGCGCTGGCGCATCGCGTCGAGATGCGGCTTCAGTTTTGGCTGCTCGGCGAAGATTGTCAGGTCGGCGTTGCCCAACTGCCATCCTTGATCAGTTGCCAGCTTCCAGACGGCGATCAGCAGCGCGATCGAGTCGGCATTCTTGTACTTCGGATCGCTGTCGGGAAAATGCCGGCCGAGGTCGCCCGCGCCGATCGCGCCGAGGATCGCGTTGGCGAGCGCGTGTGCAGCGACGTCCGCATCGGAATGCCCGCGGAGTCCCTTGTCGTGCTTGATCTCGACGCCGCCGAGCACGAGCCTGCGCCCCGCTTCGAGCGGATGGAAATCGAATCCGTTACCTACCCGATAGCGCGTCGCCATTGCCTCAATCCTCGCGCGTCGAATACGGCGGTCGCATCATTTGCGCTGCGCCGACTGCGTTGACAAGCGCGATTTCAGTCGCCAAGCTTTTGCTCATCGCCCTGTCAGGAGGATCGCCCGCGATGCCCGCATTTGCCAAGAACCCGAAATTCATCATCGGCACGATTGTGATCCTGTGGGTGCTGTACATTCTTTACGCAAACTTTCAGATCGACATGGTCACGTTCTATCTGCTGCCGTTCAACATCCTGAAACTACAGCTCAGACTCTCGGCGGTGATAATCGGCGCGGCAATTTTCGGCGCCGTCGCAGCGATCGTAATTCACTACCTATGGTTCCGGCCCTCGAACAACGCATCGTCGGCCGTTACCGCGCCGATCCCGCCGTCCGCGCCACCCAGGAGCAATACCGTCGCCTGAGCGCCCGCCTTCAAAATCGTCTCGGTTGACGGACCTATCAGCAGGCCTTCGGCGCGCGAGAGCGAACTTAAAATCCCCGAGCCCTGGCTGCCGGTCGGAGTCGCGAGCCATCCAGCACCGGTGCGTTCGAGTTTGACCCGCACGAACTCAGTCAGGTCTTTTGAGATTTTGATATCGACGCCGCATCGCGCATCGACCCGCGGCAAACCGACGCGCCGCCTCCCACTCATCTTGAGGAGCGCAGGGCGGGCGTACAGGTAAAAACAAACCAGCGTCGATACCGGATTGCCGGGCAGGCCGAAGACCGGACGATAGGCGACGGTGCCGAATTTGAGCGGACGCCCCGGCTTCTGCGCGACGCCGTGAAACAGCTGGCGCATCCCGAGCGCGTCGAGCGCGCCTTTGACGTGATCGAACTGGCCGACCGACACGCCGCCGGTCGACAGCACCGCGTCAAACGTCATCGCCTCGGCCAGACGCTCGCGAATTTCGTGCGCGGTGTCGCGCGCGACTTTGAGAATGACAGCCTCGGCGCTGGCTTCGCGAACCGCGCCCGCGAGCGCGTACGCGCTAGAGTTGACGACCTGCGCGCCGGTCGGCGGCTGATCGACGTCCACCAGTTCGTCGCCGGTGGCAACGATCGCGACGCGCGGGCGTCGAATCACTTCGACCATCGCGCGATTCACCGACGCCAGCATCCCAAGGTCCGCCGGCGTGAGTGCCTTGCCCGCGGACATCACCAACTCGCCGAGGCGCAAATCCTCGCCGCGCGGCCGGATGAACGCGCCCTGCTCCACTGAAGCGAGAAACTCGACGCTCTCACCGCTGCCGCGCGTGCGTTCCACGGGAATGATCGCGTCAGCGCCCGCGGCGATCGGCGCGCCCGTCATCGTGCGAACTGCCTGTCCGGCACTCACCGACTGAGTCGGCATCTGGCCGGCACCAATAGTCTCGACGATCGCGAGCTTGACGGGATTCGTTTCCGACGCTTTGACGAGATCGGCAGCCCGGACCGCATAGCCGTCCATCGCGGAATTATCGAAGCCCGGGATGTCGCGCGACGAGCTGATATTCTCGCCTAGCACCCGCCCGAGCGCTTCGAGGATTGGAATTCGCTCGACGCCGAGCGACGCCACGTTTTCGAGGACAATTTGCAGGGCCTGATCCGCGCTAATCATGCGGAGGAAAGAATACGCGGCTTTCGCCCGCGATTGAACCAGTCAGGCGTCGTCACGACTACTGCGCGGGCACGACCGTCGTCTTATATGGAGGCCCGACGGTCGTATAGCCAGGGGTGTAGTCGGTCGTGGTCTGCTTCTGCACGGTGCCATTATCGAACTGCGTGGTGCTGGTCGTCGAGTTCACGGTCGGCGGCACCGCATTCAACGCCGTCGGCTCATGGACGACCCGTACCGGCGGATTAGTTGCAACTGGCTCGGTATCGGAGCAGCCAACAAAACCTGCTGCCGTAACGGTGACAAATCCGGCCATCACTAGATTTATGATTGTCGTCTTCATAGTTGCAGAAAACGCAATTGACGTGCCGAAAAATAAGGCTGGGAAATGAATTAGTAGTAATACCGGGCCGTCGACACGGAATTCCCAAATTCGGAAATTTTTGCCGATATTTGGAAATGTGGCTACGACCAGCGAATACCGGTCTGACCAGGGTGCGAAAAGAGACTGAAAAAACTAGAACTCGACGTGCTCGGCGGTCGCGTGTAAATCCGGCGTCACTGGGATGCGGACGTTGTACGAGTGCTCGTCCGGAGGGACGACATCACGCAGCAGAGCCGGGTTCAGCTCGCGCAAATGCTCGAGCGTCGTCCCGTGATTCAGCGCCACCCGACTGAGCGGAGTGCCACCCGTGACCGGCAGCATCTCGTACGCCGGCGGATCGTCGAGCTTGATAGGCGTGAGACCGTAGCTGTCCGCATGATGCGCGATGTACGCGACCGCCATGAAGCGGCCCATCAGCCCGCGGGTCCGTCGCGGCAGCCGGCTCCCGAAACGCTCCATATTGTGACCGCGTAGCGACCAGTAACGATTGATGGCCCGGTCACCGTTGTTCCACGCGACCAGCGTCATCGGCCAATCGTCGCCGGCCTCATCGTGCAGAGTCGCTAGGTACTCGGCTGCCGCCTTGGTGGACATTACCGGGTCGCGGCGCTCATCAACGTAGTTGTCGATTCGCAGTCCGAAGCGCTTGGCCGTGTCGCTGTTGAACTGCCACGGACCCTTGCCTTGCTTGGTAAATTCGCTTTCGGCGAAAGCCAGGTAGACCAAATCGTCCGGGAGTCCGTAACTTCGAAGGACGCGAACCATATCCTGCAGGTACGGATGACTACGGTCGAACGTATCCTGCAGATGGTAGGGGGAAGTCATGAAATCCGAAACGTAGCGACGAACTGACCGATTAAGCAGAATCGGGAAGGGAGGGACCGGCTGCGGGAGCGGGAGCACGTAAGAGGTCGAAATCGGCTGCGCGCCCGCTTCAGCAGGGGTCTCGAGCTCGAAGCCTCTGCTGCCTTCACCCAAGCTCGGCAACGACGACCCTGACGAAGCATCGGGGCCCTCGAAATCCTGGGCGATTGCTCGAGTGGACGCCAAGCCGGCGACAATTAGGGCCGCCAGCAGCGAAACAAACACTCGATAGATAGTCTTAGTCGTGCGCATTCTCCCCCGAGAAGGTGACCCCAACCGTACCGACCGAAACGACCGCGATCAACCAGTTTGCGGTGGATAAGCCATTAAAAAGTCTAATGTCAAAAAATTACATTGTTAAATAAACCACGCGGATCCTCACGAATCTTGATGCTGAATGGCGGAAATATTGGTTACGTCAATTTCAACCGACGAAGTCCTTTGTGTTACTTTGACTAACGCGAACAGACCCTGAACAAAACTGACCGGGGACCAAATTTGAATCTCTGGCACGACATCATCGACAGCCTGACCGACGCCATCATCGTGCTGTCGCCCGCGATGGAACCCCAGGTCGTCAACCCCGCCGCCGAAACCATGCTCGGGGTTTCCCAAGTAAACGCGGCCACGGTCGCCGATTTAGTCCGCCAGAATGATTGGTTGGGTCGGATGGTCGGGGCATGCCTCGAGAGCGGTCAGGATCTTGGCGACATGGAGACGGTCTTGGCGACAGGCCCGCGCGAGCTGGCCGTCCGCGTCGAGGTATCGCCGCTGCTGAACGCCGAGGGGCGCCCCGGCGGCGTCATTATACTGCTGCACGACCTGTCCCATGAAAAAGGCGCCGCCGAGGCCGCGACCACGGGTGACCTCAGCCTGCGACTGTCGCCCGCCGGCCTCGCCCACGAGGTCAAGAATCCACTGACCGGTATCAAGGGCGCCGCCGAGCTGATGTCCGGGATGTTTCCCGACGACGGCCGCGCGCAACAGTACTGCAGCGTGATTCTCGACGGCGTCAACCGAATCGCGTCACTGGTCGAGCAGGTCCTGATGGTCAGCGGACCGCAACGCCTGGCGCAGGAGCCGGTCAACATCCACATGGTGCTGCATCAGGCGATGCGGATGGCGGGACTATTTCCCCAGCCGCCCGAGGGCGTCACGGTGCTGCAGGATTTCGATCCCAGCCTGCCCGACGTGGTGGGCGACACCGGCGCGTTGGAACGCACTTTCCTCAACCTGATCAAGAACGCGGCGGAAGCGATCGGCGAATCAGGCACCATCCGCCTGCATACCAGGATCGAGCGCGAGTTCAGGATGACCGCGGAGGGCCGTCGCCGCCAATTCCTGCGGGTCGAGGTAAGCGACAGCGGCGTCGGCATCCCGGAGGATCAGCTTTCACAACTGTTCACCCCCTTCTTCACCACGAAGCCCGCCGGCACCGGCCTCGGCCTGGTATTATGCCAGCGAATCATCGCGCTCCACGGCGGCCGCCTATGGGCCGCGCGCGGCGGCGTCGATCGCGTCAAGGGCACCGCATCCAAGGAAGCAGGAATGACCTTCAAGGTCACGCTCCCAATGATGCCCCCAGACAAGCGCCCGACATAGTGGGGCGGGCCGCCGCGCCCGCCATCTCTGACTGCGACTGCTCCTTTCAGCGGCAGGAGTGTTGTGTCCGTTCGCTACAGGCAGACCGTGTCGATGCCGAGAAACCGGGACTCGTTCCTTCCCAAGTAAATGGCGCGATCGTTGCTCTCACGGCTGACGGCGGCGATCGGCAACGCTTGTACCAAAGTACAGTAGCGGTCCGAGATCGAAATTGATCAGTCTGTTAGCCAAGGACACCACCAGGGCTGAAAACGAGAGGGAGTTCGGTTGAAGAAAGGTCTTCGTATTCTATCGGTCGCGCTGTTCGCGGTCACCGTCGCAGCTTCCGCCTATGCGCAACCCGTGAGTTCCTCGGCCGCCTCTGCGCCAGCCGAACCCCCCGAGCTCCGCGTGGCCGCTTTCATTAGTGCACCGAGCGTCATGGAACAGAACGGCACCCTGACCGGATTCAGCATCGACCTTTGGAACGCGATTGCCACTCGGCTGAAGGTAAAGACGAGCTATCAGATCGTGCCCGACGTGAGCCACTTGGAAGAAGCGATGCGATCCAAAGAGGCCGACCTCACCCTCGGCCTCTTCATAACCTCGGCGCGTGATGAGGTTTTTGACTTTTCGATTCCGACATTGCAAACAGGCTTGCAAATTATGGTGCGCGATACTGGCGAAAGGGCGCAGAGCGCAAACCCCTTGTCGGACCTGCTTCGCCTGCTGTTTTCGCGAACGACTTTATTGTGGTTCGCGATGGCCCTGCTGATCGTTCTGATCCCGGCTCATTTGATCTGGTTCCTGGATCGGCAGCAGGAGGACAGCATGCTTTCGAACCGCAACTATTTCCCGGGGATCTTCGAGGTAATTTATTGGGGACTATCGTCGCTGACGTCACAGGCGCAGACGATGCCGCGCCAATGGATAGCGCGCGCATTGTCAATCTTCTGGATGTTCACCAGTGTCGTTTTCGTTGCGCTCTATACCGCCCAGCTGACGACCACCTTGACCGTCGAGCAGATTCGCGGCTCTATCGAGGGCCCTGGCGATTTGCCGGGCAAGTCGGTCGCCACGCTAGCGCAAAGCACCGCCGCCCATTATCTTCGGGCGCAGAACGCGCAACTTGAGGAGTTCGCGACTACTGATCAAATGTTTAGAGCTCTCATGGATAAGAAAGTGGATGCGGTCGTCACGGCCGCTCCCGTACTCCTTTACTATGCGGCTCATGACGGAAAGGGCCGGGTGAAAACGGTCGGTCCTGAATTTAACACTGCGCCGGCCGCCATCATGGTGCAGTTGGACAGCCCGCTCCGACGAAAGATCAATCTCGCGTTGATCGCGCTTCGTGAGAACGGCACCTATCAGCAGATCTACGACAAGTGGTTCGGTACTCCTTAGGAACGAACCAACTTGAAGCTGCCGCGATCGCAATTTCTGCTCTCCGCCACATTGTTGTGCTTGTTGCTGAGCACTTCTGGCGATTGCACATGCGCAACAAGCCTCGACGCCGGCACCCGTCGCCGAGCGCCTTGAGCGATCAGGCGCTGGCAATCGCCGTCCACAATCCGTTTGAGGATTTCGTCAAAGTTCCAATTCAGTCCGACACCGGATTTCATCTGGGCCGGGCTCACAAAGCCGGCGACGCCGTGAACATCGAGCCGTTAGTGCCATTCTCATTGAATGCGGATTGGGACCTTATGGCGCGGCCAAGTCTGACCGTCGCTTACGCACCCACTCCGCACGAACAATCCGGGCTTGAAGACCTCGAGACTTCTTTTTTCTCACGCCGCACAAAGAGTCCACGTGGATCTGGGGCGTCGGTCCGATCTTCGACTTCCCTACTGCCAGCAGCTCGCAATTGGGAAGTGGCCGCTGGTCGGCCGGACCCACTGCGGCGCTCGTCTATTCAAAGGGTCCTTGGCTCAATGCCATCCTCACAGACCAACTGATGTCGTTTGCTGGAAATCGCAAGCGCGGGAGCGTCAATCAGACCTACATCGAGCCTATGATCAGCTACAACCTCGAGAGCGGATGGTACGCCGACATCGATCCGCAAATGACCTACGACTGGACCGCCGATACCGCCAACGCGTGGATCATTCCGATGGGCGCTGATGTCGGCAAGGCCTTCAATATCGGCTCCCAAAGTCTGAGCATGCAGCTCGGCGCCTACGACCTCCTGAAGCGTCCGGATGGCGCCCCACAATGGATAATGCGTGTGAGCATGACGTTCCTCTTTCCCGCCGGGCACTAACCCACCCGAGAGAGCTAAGAGTGCGCAACAAGATAGCGAGCGATCAGAACTTCTCCTTGAACGGGCGAACCTTCGAGTTCCATCGTCCACGCGCTCGGATCCTGATGCGCGAGATGCCAGTAGGTCTCGGCGATCGCCTCGGGCTTGAGAAAGTCGCCGTCGCGCAGGCTGGGCTTGAGGCCACGCGCTCCCGGGATATCGATACTGCCATCGACGTTGATCCACGCCACATGAATACCGCGCGGACCAAGGTCGCGCGCAAGCGATTGCGCCAGCCCGCGCATCGCAAACTTCGCCGGCCCAAACGAGACCGACTTCGCCCCCGCTTTCACGCCTGCCGTCGCCCCAGTGAAAAGCATCGTGCCATGCCCCCGCGCAATCATGCCGGCCGCGACTTCCTTCGCCGCGACAAACGCCCCAAACGCATTGACCCGCCAGTCTGCCTCATACTGTTCAGGCGTAATCTCCGCGATACTTCCGAATTTCCCGCTGCCGGCGTTGTACAGCAGCACTTCCGGCTCGCCGAGCTCTTTGCGAATCGCGCGAAACGCATCGGTTATCTGCGCGCGCATCACTGACATCGCAACTGGACGCCCACACAGTCGCCCCGCTTTTCCGCACCTCGTCACCGAGTGCTTTCAGATAGTCCGCATTGCGCGCAAGCATCGCGACCGCATAGCTCGCAGCAAAGCGACGAACGAGCGAAGCGCCAAGTCCCGGACCAACTCCAATAACAACCGCAACCGGCTTACCCGACGAATTTTCCATAGCTTCTCTCCTTAATAAAGTCGCGCAACGATTTTCTCGTATGCGGCCTCTCTGCTCGCGTCGATTCCTTTGTCATCCCGATGAGGCGAGCAACGCCCGCGTCTGGTTCCCCTTCCCGGGAGGCCCGAAAAAAGGGGTTAGGGGGTTAGGTTGTACGAATCATTCGCGGACGCCAGCCGTAATTCTCCGTCATCCTGAAAAAGCGAGCAACGCGAGCGCATGAACGGCCGCGGACAACTTCGCGCCTTGTGTCACCCAGACGACGGGAGCGCTAGCGACGGGAGGAAATGGCTTCTGGCTTCCGGACAGCTTCGCGTTTTTGTGTCACCCTGACGACCCGAGCAACGCGACGGGAGGAACGGGCCTCGGACAGCGGCGCGCAAGTGCCGCCGGTTCCGGTCTCTGAAGTCGCGCGCTGCGCGCGCTCCTTCACCGTCACCCTGTACCAGTCAGCCTGAACAACTCGCCTGCGCGCATCGGACCGCGCGCGCGGGACCGTCGAACACCGCCAGGAATCCGTCGCCGGTGGTCTGAATCTCGCGCCCTCGAAAACGGTTGAGCTCTTGCCGCACCTCGCGGTTATGTTCGAGCAGCAGCTCGCGCCAGGCCGAATCGTCCAAGACGCCTGAGATGCGCGGTCGAATCCACGATATCGGTGCATAGCATCGCCGCGAGCACGCGATCTCCTTCGGCCGGCACCGCGTAGATCCGCGCGCTGGCGAATTCGATCGCCTCGACTCTCTCGTCGCCGACCACCCACGCATCGTGCCCGGGCGGAATGTCATAGACGTCATCGACGCCGACTTCGCATGCTTCGCCCGCATCGCTTTCCACATGGAGCCGCCCGCTGAGTACGACCCCCTGATGATGGATCTGGCACGAATGAGTATGCGCGATCGGACCTACGTCCCGCGACCATCGCCATCCGGGCTCAAATACGAACCGCCCGATCATGGTCTCGCTATGGGATACGATCTCGACTCGCCCGTGCGGAAAGCGCCGAACCTGTTCCGGATTGCGAAAACTCTTAGCCTGTATACGCGGCATAGAATTCCTTGGCGAACGGTTCCGCGGCGGGATGCGTCAGGTGCGCGAGTATAAGCCAGCGTTTAGTGAGTCTCAAGGTTATGTTGTACGGCCAGCCCGCGCTTGAAGACCAAATAGTAGGTTAAAGCTACAATTCCAAAGGCAAAAGGGTATTAGTTCTGATTTGACATAATATTAGCAACGGTGCAGTGTCCCTAACACTCGTTCAAACAATCGTTTTCGGGGAGGGGCCCACATGTTCGGATCAAAAAATTCTGGACAGCTACGATGGTATGTTGCTGCTCTTATCTTCGTGTGGGCTGCCGCATTCGCGGGAATTGCCAGCGCAGGCGGAGACAAGGTCACGATCTGCCACTTTCCACCGGGGAACCCTGCTAATTTCCAGCAGATAACCATCGCTGCCCAAGGCCTTGGCGCGCACCTGGCGCACGGTGACTTTCTCGGGCCGTGCGCGAGCGATTGCACAGTAAATCAGACTTTGTGCAGCACACCCCCGGATCAGTGCCATCAGGCCGGCACCTGCAATGCTTCGACCGGACTATGCCAGTTTCCACTACAGTCCGATGGCATGGCGTGTACCGGTCCGGACGGGCGATGCGATTCTTGTGAAAATGGCGCGTGTATTGGCGTTTCGAGTTGTCCACCGATTCCCGGTGCAATGGACCTTTGCACACCCACAGACGGAGGCACTTGCGTCCCGGAATTCCCCGGTTGCGGTATCCCGGCCCCCTCAACCATCGTCAACGGCAACCCACCTTTCGAGTGCTACGCAATCGCGATCGACCCGCAATTCGGAACATGCATCGAAACTTGCGCTGCCTCAGTCTGCGGCGACGGCGACCCCAGTGTCTGCGGAAATGCCAAGGGGTGTATGACGAATGCCGATTGCCCTCCTCAAACTATCGGCAGCAACGGCCCGGTCAACAAGTGCGTAACCGCTTCATGCTCCTCGGGCAGTCTCTGTGTGTGGCAGAGTTTCGACCAAGGTGCACCTATCTGCCCTCCAGGAGATGGCTGCGACCCGATGTTCGGCTGTTATGCACTTACGCCGACGACGCCGTGAACCGGGCATTTCCCTCGGTAGCCGTCGCGGTACGGATACAGGTTTAGTCGGTACTGCTGCACTTTGAAATCAAAGTGCAGCAGTACCGTTCAGTTCGCGCACCATGGAGTCTCGTAGGACGGAATTTATTCCGTCGCCCCGCCTCGCGTGCGCGCCGTGACGGGCGCCAGAGCGCGCCATCCCCGCAACGCTCAGTCGTGATCGCCGATATTGCGCCCAAATCTTTGCCGCTCACCTGATAGCCGAACGGTTTTTGTGTCATCCCGAGCAAAGCCGAGGGACCCCGGATCTTTCTCAACGCCAGCCGACCCACTCCCAACCACGGATCAACCGCGGTGTCTGACACTCGAGTGTCATTTCCGGTGTTTCTGTCATTCAGAGCGGAATTTATCCAAATAAGGATCGACGAAATAAGTTTCGTCCCACTGTCTCAAGCCCATCTGACAGCCGTTGTCATCGGAGCCTGCCATAATACTCAACATGTCTGGCTCAACTATTCCTCATGACGCGCTCCTCCTCGATCAAACGATCCCAACTATTCTCAACTCGTCATTCGCCGCCAACTTCGATCCCGTACATCGTCACATCGCACCGCTCTGCCCGATCTCTCGCGCTCACCCGACGGAGCAAATGGAGGAGAAGGAAATATGTCAACCAAAATCAACTTCCAAAATCGTTGTAGAACAACGTTTCCGTTTAGTCCCGACGAAACTTTCGCCGCGATGCGGGGCGTTGGCGACAAGATCGAACTTACTGTTACGATTGGAGCCCGTGAGCACTACCACCATGGGAGCAAGCGCTACGAGCCAAAATTTCGTCGAACGCGTTAAGGAACCCGGCACAGCGGCGCCGCGGTTCTTATCGCCGACGACGACCCCGCGATCCGCCTTGTTTTGAGGCATCGACTCGAAGCCGACGGCCATCGCGTCGAAGAGGCAATCGACAGCGCGTCCGCGCTCGCCGCGTTGCGCACCAATCGATTCGACGTCGCGCTGCTCGACATCATCATGCCGGGCAACGGCGGCCTCGACGTACTGTCGGCGGCGCACAGCGAGACCATCCGCACGCTCATCATCGTGATCACGGCGGCGAGCACGATGAACAACGCGGTCGAGGCGATGAAGCGCGGCGCTCACGACTACCTGACCAAGCCGTTCGCCAATCTCGACCTGGTCGCCGCCGCGATCAAGCGCGCGGTGGAAGTCGGCGCGCAGGCCGCGGATCTCAATCGCCTGAAAGACGAAGTGAATCGCCAGCTCGTCGGCGGCGAAATAATCGGCCGCAGCGCGGCGATGCAGGAAGTTTACAAGCTGATTGGACGCGTCGTCACCAACGACGCCACCGTTTTGCTCAGCGGCGAGAGCGGCACCGGCAAGGAGCTGGTCGCGCGCGCGATCCATTTCAAATCCGCGCGCTGGCGCTCGCCGTTCGTCGCCGTCAACTGCTCGGCGATTCCGCACGGCCTGCTCGAGAGCGAGCTGTTCGGGCATGAGCGCGGCTCGTTCACCGGTGCGTCCGAGCGGCGCGCCGGCAAATTCGAGATGGCCGACACCGGCACCATCTTCCTCGACGAAATCGGCGACCTGCCGGTCGAGTTGCAGCCCAAGCTGCTGCGCGTGCTGCAGGAGCGCGAGTTCACCCGCGTCGGCAGCGTCGAGACGCTCAAGGTCAAGGCGCGCGTGATCGCGGCGACCAACCAGAATCTCGAGACGCTGGTCGCCGCCCGAAAATTCCGCGAGGACCTGTATTTTCGCCTGCGCGTGATTCCGATCCAGATGCCGGCGCTGCGCGAGCGGCGCGACGATATCGCCGAGCTGACCGACTACTTCGTCTCGAAGGCGGTCCAGGAGATGGGCGCGCGCGCGACCACTATCAGCCCCGAAGCGCGCAACAAGCTCGAGTCCGCCGATTGGCCGGGCAACGTGCGCGAACTCGAAAATGCGGTGATGCGCGCGGCGCTGCTCGCGCCGGGCACGACGATTCGCGCCGACGACGTCGAGCTGTCGCGTCCCGGCGGCGTCGGCGCCGGATCGACCGCGGCGACCGACGGCGCCGAGCTCGGCGATATCATCTCGACCCGCATCGCGGGATGGTTCGATTCGCCGGGCGGCGAGGAACCGCGCGACCTCTACCATCGGCTGGTCGCGGAAATCGAGCGTCCGCTGGTCGAGCTCGCACTCAAGCGCGCCGGCGGCAACCAGGTTCGCGCGGCGCGGATGCTCGGGCTCAATCGCAACACGCTGCGCAAGAAGATCACCGACCACAAGATCGTACTGACCAAATTTCCCGGCGGATGACGCGGCTCCCCTCGCACTTCTACGCGATGGTCGATCCGGCCGGCGGACACGATCCGGTCTCGCTGGCAGAAACCCTGCTCGACGCCGGCGCCCGAATCATGCAGCTGCGGCTGAAGGACGCGCCGGGCCGCGACTTCCTCGCCGCAGCGCGCGCGATCGCCGAGATGTGCCGCAAGCGCGGCGCAATTCTCATCGTCAACGATCGCGTCGACATCGCGATTCTCGCCGACGCGCACGGAGTCCATCTCGGACAGACCGATCTGCCGCTGGAAGCCGCGCGGCGAATCCTGACTTCCAACGAAAACATGATGATCGGAATCTCAACCCACAACGTCGAGCAAGCGCGCGCGGCTGAAAATGGCGGCGCGGACTACATCGGATTCGGCCCGATGTATCCCGGCGGCCTGCGCAACAACGCCGCCGGCAAAGGCCTCGACCACCTCCGCGCAATCCGCGCCGCGGTGAAGATTCCAATCGTCGCAATCGGCGGAATCACCGAAGCGCGCGTCGCAGAAACTCTCGCCGCCGGCGCCGACGCCGTCGCAATCATCACCGACGTCGTAAACGCGCCAGACATCGCCGCCAAAGTCCGCTCGATCCTCGCTCTTTCGATTTCGCGCAACTTCGATTTAGACTTACATACATGAAAAGTATGAAAGCTCGAGTTGCAGAACGCGGGCAGGTTACTATTCCGAAACGGCTCCGTGAACGCCTTGGAGTTAAGCCCGGTACGGTACTCGAGTTCAGCGAAGAACACGGAAGGCTTATCGCAGTCAAAAGTGGCGGCATCGATCCGGTTAGCGAGGTGCTTGGATGCTTGGGCAAGAACCTCAAAACTGACGCAATAGTGGCGCAGCTTCGCGGTCGGCGGTGATTACCGCGGTCGATACCAATATTCTGCTGGACGTGTTTGTCGCCGACCCGACATTCGGGCCAGCCTCATCTGAGGCGCTGCGGGACTGCTTGCGAGAAGGCGCATTGGTTCGCGTCGGACGTGGTATGGGCTGAGACGGCGACCGTGTTCGGCGATGCAGGACGTTTTCGTAACGCTATGAACAAGCTAGCTGCCGCTTTCTCTCCGATGACGGAAGAGGCGGCAACCAGGGCCGCGCAGGCTTGGCGTCATTACCGCGCAGGTGGAGGTCCGACGCGAACGGATTGCGGCCGACTTTCTTATCGGTGCACATGCCTTCGTCACCGCCGACCGCTTGCTTACGCGTGATCGAGGCTTCTACCGTCAATACTTCTCGGGCCTCCGGATTTTAGACCCGACGACCGCGCGTTAAGACGCTCGCAAATCTTCGAGTCGCACCGAGAACTACGCGGTTGCGGGAAGCGGCGCTGACGGTTGGCGCGATTGCTCCGACTCGAACGTGCGGCACGAGTAGGTTACTGCGGCGCCTAGCAGGCACATCACGACGAACACTTCGAAGGCGGGGACGTAGCTGCCGGTCACATCGTAGATCTTGCCCGCGCCGACTGGGCCGACGAAGGCGCCGAGCGTGTTGAAAACGCCGGCGATGCCGCCGATTGAGCCGAAGCGCTTTAGTCCGAGCGACTCCGCCACCAGCATCGGAACGAGCACCAATGGCGCGCCGAGCGACAGGCCGTAAATCAGAATGAACGGAATCAGCACCACACTCCGCGCCGCGCCGAAAATCAGGATCATGCCGACGCTCGCGAGTAAAAAATTGCAGGTCAACGCGATTCTTGCGCTCACCCGATCCGCAAACAGGCCCATCCCGAGCTTGCCGAACGCGGCGAACACGAGCACCAGGCTCGCCATCCCGGCCGCGAATGACGCCGAGTAGCCGAGTTCAGTCAGGTAGGTGATCAGATGGAGTCCAGCGCCGGCGGCCACGGCCGCGAAGAAAAACTGCGCCGCCGAAATCATCCAGAATGAGCGGCAGCGGAACGCCTCGCGCAGCTCGAAGCCGGGCAACGCGTCGCTGGCCTGCGCGACGGTGATGCCCTCGGCCTGCGGCGGCCTGGTCTTCACGACGAAAATTATCAGCGGAACAACGACCAGGAACATCGGAATCGCCAGCGCGATGTAACCGGCGCGCCATCCGCCGCGCATGATCGCGAAGTTACCGACCATCGTCATCGCAGCGCCGCCGAGCGAGGTGCCCGCAAACGTTATACCCATCGCAAGCCCGCGGCGCGCACCGAACCAGTTGGCTATCACCAATGAGCATGGCAGCAACGTCGATGCGCCAATCCCGACGCCGAGCAGCACGTAGGCGCCGAACAGCGGCCCGAACGAATCGACGCGGCTGGCGATTAGAAAAGAGACACCGGTCATGATCACTCCGGCAACCATCACTATCCGCGCCTCGACGCGGTCGAGCAGCCATCCGATGAGGGGAGCGCACAGCCCGGCGGAAATCGGCAGCGCAAAGCCCTGGAGCGTCGAGAGCTGCGTGCGTGACCATCCGAAATGTTTCAGCAGATGTGGAAAGAACAGGCCGCCGGTGTTGTAGCCGGATCCGAAAACGAACACGAGCGTGACGAAAAGGCTCGCGACGATGATCCAACCCTGTCGTTCCCGCTGCGTCATCAGATGCACCCTCGCTGAGACTTATAGCGACACAACCGCGGATCGTCGAGGCGAAAACTATTCGAGCGCAGTCGTCGGGATGTATCCCTCGAGCCCGCTCTTCATGCGGATCTTCATGTAGTTCAGCGCGATGCCAACGATGTGAACGTTGTGACTCTGATGAACCTCGGCGACTTTCTTGCCCCATCGATTCGGTTTGTCGAGCACGCTCGCGTCATGCGTGAGCACGAAGACTTTGTCGGTCGGCTTGGCGAGCTCGACCGCCGACGGATCGATGTAACCGGTCTGGCCGGACTTCAGTCTCACCTGCAGATAGTAATGAGTTGAGCCCGTCACCTCGACGAATTTGCCGCGGTCAATTGCTCGATGTGCTTGCTGCTCTTCGCGGGCGCGGCGTAAACTGGCGAGTCCGTCAGCACCTTCAGCCGCGCCTGCGCCGGTTCGATTTCCGGTTCGCGGGCGCTGCTTCTACTCGACGCGTGATGCACGGGCTTCATGCCTTTAGGCGCAGGCATCCAGGTTTTGCCGGACGTGGACGGACTCGTTACCAGATGACGGAGAATTGACCGGCGCGGCACCACTTGGACCTTCGGCCGGAACGATCGAAGTCGAAGGAACGTCTTCCTCGGCCATTCCCGCCGCGAAAGACGGCGCCGAAAATGCCAACGTCGCCACCACGGCGGCTGCCAGAGCCATTGTCCGCGCTGAACGAGAATCACGATGAACCATCTTCCTCTTCCTACCCTCCTCTGAACTTGCGTAACTATTCTAGCAAGCGCCGCACACGGTGCATCGCTCAACGTCGCACGGCGGACTCTGATGCTCGTGATGCGCCTTCTTTCGTTCGGCCAGCAGAAACCATTTGTGAATGTGATGATCGATAAAATCCCACGGCAGCAGTTCGTCGTCGACGTAGTGACGAGTCACAAAAAAATCGGGATCGGGCAACGACGGATTCTCGCCCGCCTCGACTTCGCGATGAATCTTCGACAGCTCGTGCCAGATCGGTCCCGAACTTTCGCAGCCGGCGGCTTCGAGCCGTTCGAGGATTCCGCTGACGCGGCGATCGCCGCGCGAGACCATCGTCTGGAAGTACGCCTCGCGCGGCGATTCCGCGTCGAGCTCGACTTGCCCCAGCCGCGCGAGGCGCTGTCGCAGCATCGCGACCTTGCGCTTGATCGACCGCGCGTCCTGCATCGGATCCCATTGAAACGGCGTCCACGGCTTGGGCACGAACGGATTGAGCGACACGGTCACCGAGCCGATCCGCGTGCGTCGCGCGCGGGCGCGTTCGAGCACCTTCGCGACCAGGTCGCGCAATCGCGATCACGTCTTCGTCGCGCTCCTCGGGCAGGCCGATCATGAAATAAAATTTCAGGTTGCCGACGCCCTCGCCCAGCATCATCTCGGCCGCGCTCGAGAATTTCGGCCTCGGTAAGATTTTTGTTGATGACCTTGCGCATCCGCTCGCTGCCGGCCTCCGGCGCGACCGTCACGCTCTGATTTCCGCCGCGCGCCAGCGCCGAGGCGAGCGCCGGCGAAATGCAATCGGCCTTCAGCGACGAGGGCGACAGCCGCCCGCCGCGATCGACGACCGCCGACGCGATGTCGGCGACGCCGGGCACGCTCGCCATCTCGGCGCCGACCAGCCCGATCACTTTGCGCTCGCCAAGACCGCGCTCGGCCTCGGCGATCAGCATTTCGGGCGCGCGATAGCGAATCGGCCGATACATGAATCCGGCCGCGCAGAAGCGGCATCCCCATTGGCATCCGCGGCTCGCCTCGACCAGGAACATATCGCCGAAGACCGACTCCTCGGTGAGAATCAGCGACGAGGTGGTGAAGCGGTTGAGGTCGCGAATCAGGCGGCGATTCACCTGCGCGCTTGCCGGGGCCGCTGTACTTCACCGTCGCGAGGCGGCCGGCGTCGTCGTAAATCGGCGTGTAGTAGTCGGGCAGATACGCGCCCGCGACGCGATGCCAGCTCGCGCAGCTGATTCGGCGATCCGCGCGTCTGCGTCCCATCGCTCGATGAACTCCGGAACCATCTCCTCGCCCTCGCCAATCAGAAACAGATCGATAAAATCGGCGATCGGTTCGGGATTGAGGAAAACCGCGGAGCCGCCGGCGATGATCAGCGGAAAATTGCGGCCGGCGCGATCGGCGCGGCGAGCAGGAATCCCGGCCATCCGCAACACGCTCAGGACGTTGAGATAGTCGGTCTCGAAGGAAATCGAAAACGCGAGGATGTCGAAGTCGGAGAGCGGACGCCCGCGCTCGAACGAAACGAGCCGCTCGCCGCGCATCGCGGAAAGAATCGCGCTCGTCGTCGTCGGGCAGAAATGCGCGATCGGCGGCGACCGAGCGCATCGGATTCGAAGATGTGGAACACGGCCTGGAAGCCGAGATTCGCCATCGCCGAGCCGGTAGGTGTTGGGATAGATGACGCAGACGGAAATGTCGCCGCCGGGCTGGCGCTCGTAGAGCACTTTTTCGCGCGCGATGCGCTCGAGCGCGCGCTTACGCGGGTACATTCGCCGTCTCCAACATGATCATACAGAGTATCGCCGCGCGGATAGCACGCTCAAGAGGAGGGTCGAAGTCGTTGGGCCTCAGCGCTTCCACGCCATGTACGCGAAAAACTCGGGCGGCTCTCCCTTGAGAATGCCCGACGGCTCGACGGCCAGCAATCGCCTCGCGGATGTCGCGCTCGAACGCTTCGACGCGGTCGCCAAGGACTCGCCGGCTGCAGAAAGACATCGAGTAGAGATTGCCGATGATCGAATCGACGGTCCATTCGACGTCGAACGATTCCGCGTAGCTGACGGGATCTCTGAAACGCGAACGCTCGATGTATGTCTCGTGGACGCTCCGCCGGCGGCGGACCCAGGATTCTCCCAGGCAACGGCCGTCGATCCGGAGATAGCGCTTGACCACCGTGTTGATCGCGGCGCGCCATGGCGTCGGCGGCGGAGGAGGAATCGGAGCACCCTCGCCCACCACCGCGATGCCGCCGCCGTCCGTCACGAGATCGTAAAGCGCGTCGAGCGTGCGCGCGCGATCCATCCAATGGAACGAGTTGCCCATCGTGACGAGGCGGAACTGTCCGAGCGGCGGCGACAGGTCTTTCGAGCCGCCGAATCGCCATTCGATATTGTTGATGCCGCGTTCGCGCGCGATGCGCTCGCCCTCCGCACGCATGCGCGTCATCGGGATCCATCGCGAGGACTTCTTCGAACAGATGCGCCAGCGCAATCGCGACGGGACCGGGGCCGCAACCGAGATCGAGCAGCCTGCCAGTGCCGTCGAGTCGAAAATTCTCGCGCAGAAGACTGACGAGCGACAGTGGATACTTCGGACGGAATCGCGAGTAGTACCACGCGGTCCCTTCGTAAATACGTCAAGATCGTACTTTTCAGTTTCGCTCACGTGCGGGAAAGCGTCTACTGCGCGATGCGGTCGGGGCGGGTGTAGATGTTGAAGCTGCCGTCGCGCAGAAAGCCGACCAGCGTCGTGCCGATTTCCTCGGCCAGCTCGACCGCCAGCGACGACGGCGCCGACACCGCCGCGAGAATCGGGACGCCCGCCGCCGCCGCCTTCTGCACGATCTCGAAGCTGAGGCGCCCGCTCACCATCATTATATGTTGCGCCAGCGGGACCATCGCATTCGTCAGCGCGTATCCGATCACTTTGTCGACCGCGTTGTGACGCCCGACGTCCTCGCGTATCGCGATCATCGTGCCGTCCAGCTGAAAAGATCGCGGCGCCGTGGAGCCCTCCGGTCGCGGCAAACACGCGCTGACCCGCGCGGAGTTTCTGCGAGAGCGCGAGCAGAGTGGCAGGCGCGACGCGCGCGGTATCCGCCGGCGGCGCCACGCGGCGTCGAATCGAGTCGATGCTGGTTTTGCCGCACACGCCGCAGCTCGAGCTCATGACGAAGTTGCGCTTGAGGCGGGCACGCAGACCGTCGGCGGGCACGTTCAGCATGATGTCGATAGCGTTGGGCTCCGGCGCGCCTTTGCGTCCACGCACGCGTCGAATCTCGCCGAGTTCCGCTCGCGTCATTTATGAAACCCTCGGCGAAAAGAAATCCGGCCGCGAGCTCCTCGTCATGCCCGGGAGTGCGCATCGTGAGCGTAAAGCGGCGGCCGGCGAGTCGAATCTCCAGCGGCTCTTCGACCGCGAGGTGCTCAGTGCGTTCAGAACTCGAGCCCGCATGCCATTTCAACGCATGATGCTCGCGAACTTCGTCGCGAGCGACATCCGCTCATGTCGTCAGTTCGGATGTGCGCGGAATCGGTTTTCATCCCTCGCCCAGTCTCTTCCGTTTCAACTACCGACTCGGTCGCAATCAACGCAACGGCTTCGCGCACGAGCGGGCTCAGCTCGTCGCCGCCCTTTGCCACGTAGTCGACGATCTCGCGGCGCATCCGAGCCTCCCAGAAATTGCGGAGATGGTTCGCGACGCCCTCGACGGCTTCGTCTTGATCGCGATAGCCGGCGAAGTACGCGCCGATATCATTAGCCATCATGATGAGATGATGAATATCAGTTGCGGAATATCTCGAATAGCTACTCGATCCTCTTTGCGGCCGTTGCCACTGCGTTCCGGCGATACCTGGACGGCGGTGACCTTGAACTCGGGACAGTTGGTCGCCCAATCGGAGTGATCGGTCATCAGATCGTTGGTGCGCGATTCCGGATGATGAAACGTAGTGTACACGACGCCGGGCTGGACGCGCTCCGTCACCTGACGCCCGCAAGCGGGTCTCGCCGCGGCGCGCCCGCACCTGGAGCCAATCGCCGTCGCGGATACCGCGCAGCTCGGCGTCACTCGGATGTATCTCGAGGACGATCCTCGGCATGCATCGCGCATTCAGCGTGCGCCGCGTCTGAGTACCTACATTGTACTGACTGAGTATTCGGCCAGTAGTCAGTATCAGCGGATACTCGGTATTAGTGCGTTCCTCAGTTGGTACATACTCGGTAATCGTGAAGCTTACCTTTGCCGCGCACAAAGTGATCGGCATGCATGGTGGGAGTACCGGATGGCGCGCCATCGTTGCACGGCCATTGCACGGAGCCAAGCGCTTCGATCTTTTCGTAGCTGACGCCGGAGAACGTGGGCGTCAGGCGCGCGATCTCGTCCATGATTTCCGACGGATGCGAATACTTCATCGGATAGCCGAGCGCGGTCGCAAGCTCGCAGGTGATTTCCCAATCTTCCTTGCCGGCGAGCGGCGCGGCGACCTTGCGCACCATCGAGATTCGCCGCTCGCTGTTGGTGAAGGTGCCGTTCTTTTCGAGGAACGACGAGCCCGGCAGGAAGACGTGCGCGTATTTCGCGGTCTCGTTGAAAAATAAATCCTGCACCACGACGCATTCCATCGCGCGCAGCGCCGCCGCGACGTGATGGCCGTTCGGCTCGGATTGCGCAACGTCTTCGCCCTGCACGTAGAGACCCTTGAAGCTGCCGTCCAGCGCGGCGTCGAACATGTTGGGAATGCGCAGGCCCGGTTCGGGATCGACGCGCACGCCCCACGCCGCATCGAAGGTCGCGCGCACCACTTCGTCGGAAATGTGGCGATAACCGCTGAACTCGTGCGGGAACGAACCCATGTCGCACGAGCCCTGCACATTGTTCTGCCCGCGCAGCGGATTCACGCCGACGCCCGGCCGCCCGATGTTGCCGGTCGCCATCGCGAGATTCGCGATACCCAGCACCATCGTACTGCCCTGGCTGTGCTCGGTGACGCCGAGTCCGTAGTAAATCGCGCCGTTGGGAGCGCTCGCATACAAGCGCGCCGCCGCGCGAACTTTGTGCGCCGGGACGCCGGTGATTTTCTCCATCGACTCCGGCGAATTGCGCGGATCCGCGACGAACTTCTTCCACGCCTCGAATTCGTGCGGATCGCATCGCGCGGCTGCGAACGCTTCGTCGGTGAGTCCCTCCGTCACGACGACGTGCGCGATCGCATTGATCAGCGCGACGTTGGTGCCGGGGCGAATTTGCAGATGATACGACGCCTGGACGTGTGGCAGCCGCACGATTTCGGTGACGCGAGGATCGACGACGATCAGCTTCGCGCCCTGGCGGATTCGCCGCTTCATCTGCGCCGCGAACACCGGATGCCCCTCGGTGACGTTCGCGCCGATCACCATGATCACGTCGGCTTGCATCACCGAATCGAAATCCTGCGTCGTCGCCGAGGTGCCGAACGCGGTCTTGAGTCCGTAGCCGGTCGGCGAATGACAAACGCGCGCGCAGGTATCGACGTTGTTGTTGCCGAACGCGGCGCGCACCAGTTTCTGCACGAGAAAAGTTTCCTCGTTGGTGCATCGCGAGGACGTAATCGCGCCGATCGCGCCGCGCCCGTGTTTTTCCTGGATGCGCCTGAATTCCGACGCTGCGTACTCGATCGCGTCGTGCCACGAGACCTCGCGCCACGGCTCGATCGATCGATTTGCGAATCAGCGGGCGCGTGACGCGATCAGGATGCGTCGTGTAGCCCCACGCGAAGCGGCCCTTGACGCACGAATGGCCGTGATTGGCCTGCCCGTTGGGGTTGGGCACCATTCGCGCGACGAGGTCGCCCTTCATCTCGGCGCGGAACGAGCATCCGACGCCGCAGTATCCGCAGGTCGTGACGACGCTGTGATCGGGCTGCCCCATCTCGACGACGGATTTTTCCATCAGCGTCGCGGTCGGGCACGCTTGCACGCAAGCGCCGCACGAAACGCACTCGGACGCCGAGAACGGACCGTTCTGTCCCGGTGAAATCACCGACGAAAAGCCGCGACCGTCAACCGTCAGCGCGAAGGTGCCCTGCACTTCTTCGCACGCGCGGACGCATCGCGAGCACACGATGCATTTGGACGGATCGAAAGTGAAATACGGATTCGATTGATCCTTCTCCGCATGCAGATGATTGGCGCCGTCGCCGTTGCGGTAGCGCACTTCGCGCAGGCCGACCGCGCCCGCCATGTCCTGCAGTTCGCAATTGCCGTTGGCGGGACAGGTCAGGCAGTCGAGCGGATGATCGGAAATGTACAGCTCCATGACGCCGCGCCGCAGTCGCGCGAGCGCGGGACTTTCGGTGCGCACTTTCATCCCGGCGCGAACGGGAGTCGTGCACGAAGCGGGGTAGCCGCGTTGGCCTTCGACTTCGACCAGGCACAAACGGCACGAGCCGAACGGATCGAGCGAATCGGTCGCGCACAGTTTCGGGATATGGATTCCGGCCGTCGTCGGCCGCGCGAATCACCGACGTGCCTTCAGGGACCGCGACGATGCGTCCATCGATTTCGAGCGCGACCGTTGGCGCGCCGGGACGAAGTGGCGTGACGAAATCCCTGTCGCTACGCGATCGCATGACTATTGCCAGCTCCTGAAGTCGAGATCGTCAGGTCGTCACCGATGAAATCAACATCGCGCGCCGCCAGACCGAAGTCTTCGGGAAAATATTTTAGCGCACTCAGAACCGGCAACGGCGTGAGGCCGCCGAGCGCGCACAGCGAGCCAAACTTCATCGTGTCGCACAAATCGCGCAGCACTTCGAGATTCTCGCGCGGCTTGCGACGATTGACAATGTCGTCGATCAGCTCGGTGCCGCGAATTGAGCCGATTCGGCACGGCGTGCATTTGCCGCACGATTCAATCGCGCAGAATTCCATCGCATAGCGCGCCATCCGCGCCATATCGACAGTATCATCGAAGACGACGACTCCGCCGTGGCCCAGAATTCCACCCCGCGCCGCGATAGATTCAAAGTCCATCGCCACGTCGAGCATCGACTCGGTGAAATATGCGCCGAGCGGCCCTCCGACTTGCACTGCGCGAACCGGTCTGCCGCTGGCGGTGCCGCCGCCGTATTCGTACACGAGTTCGCGCAGCGTCACGCCCATCGAGGTTTCGATCAGGCCGGGACGTTTGGCATTACCGGCGAGTTGAAACGGTATCGTGCCGCGCGAATTCCCTGCGCCGAAGTCGCGGAAAAATTCCGCGCCGCGCTCGATGATGATCGGCACCGTCGCGAACGAGACCACGTTGTTAACCAATGTCGGCTTGCCGAACAATCCTTCAATCGCGGGAATCGGCGGCTTGAAGCGGACCATCCCGCGGCGGCCCTCGATACTTTCGAGCATCGCAGTTTCCTCGCCGCAGATGTACGCGCCGGCGCCGAGGCGAATCTCCAGCTCGAACGATTTGCCGGTACCGAGAATGTTCGCTCCCAAATAGCCATTCGAATGAGCTAGTCGCGATCGCTTCGATTAGTGCGCGGCGAGCGTGCGGATACTCAGATCGCAGGTAGATGTATCCTTGCGTCGCTCCGACGGCGAGCGCCGCGATCGTCATCCCTTCGATCAGTACGAAAGGATCGCCTTCCATGACCATGCGATCCGAAAAGGTGCCCGAATCGCCTTCGTCGGCATTGCAAACGACATACTTTGGCGTCGCCGGCGCGTCAGCCGCAGTCTTCCACTTGATACCGGTCGGAAATCCCGCACCGCCGCGGCCGCGAAGACCGGATTTCGTGACTTCGCCGACGACCCCGGCTGCGCCTAGCTCGATTGCGCGCGCCAGGCCTCGATACCCGCCATGCGCGATGTAGTCCTCGAGCGACAGTGGATCCGTCACGCCCGCTCGCGCGAACGTCAGCCGCGTTTGCGACTTGAGCCACGATATTTCGTCGGCGATGCCGAGGCGCAGGCGATGCTCGCGACCTTCGAGAAAGTTCGCGTCGAACATCGACGCCACGTCACTCGCCGCGACTGGTCCATATGCGATCCGTCCGCCATCGGTCGCGACTTCGATCATCGGCTCGAGCGAGAACATCCCGCGCGAACCGTTGCGCACGATCCTTATGTCCAGCTTGCGCGACGACGCTTCTTTGCGAATCGCGTCGGCGACCGCATCGGCCCCGAGCGACACCGCACTCGAGTCACGCGGGACATATAGTATTGATTTCTTCATTGGCAACGCACGCTTCTAAAAACCACAACTATGCGGATCGGAACTGCTTTTGGAGCAGCAAGGTCTCGGGCCGAATTTCCAACTTCGGCAGGAAGGTATCTTCCGACAGAACCTCAACCAGCGCGTTCCACAGGTCCTGATCATGAAGTTCCGCGCCCTCGTTAGACAACTTTCCGAAGTTCAGGCCTGTAACCTTCCTCGAGAGGTCACCGAGGGTTTGGCAGTCGAGCGGTAGTTCACCGGGGTCGAGCCAGCGAAGTGTGATCCCAAGTCCGAGGACGAGCGTCGGGACTAGCCACAAGTGCGGCACAAAGACGGCGGTCATAAGCAGACCGATCAGGGCGGCTAATATGGACCATTCACCCAGAGTACCCCACAATCCGACCTTCGGACGTGGCAGACGCAACCCCGAGCGGGCACTTAACTGTTTGAACAGCGTTCTGGTGGTGAGTGTGGTTATCTTTTTCAGAGGAGTGTCGGGTCTGAGCCTGGTGTCGATACTCAGTTCGGAGAGCGTCCGCCTCAGGCGGTAGAACGTCATCGCGGTGGCGCATCGACCTGCTCTCTTCCCTGAATTCAAGACGCGAAAACGCAAGGTGCTGTATATATCTCCGACCGTCCGCCAGACGCTCGCTTCGGCGTCGGTGAATCGGATGCCGAAAGAGGTTTCGAGGTTGAGCAATACCTCGACCGTATCGAGCTCGTCATCCAGTCCGAGAGTGTTCATCATGACCTACGCCTTGCGATGCATCGGACGCTTACTCGGCGATTCGCTTCGAGTGTCCGATCCAGTAGCGATCCTTGATTAGCCGCTTGTAGAGCTTGCCGGTCGGATGGCGCGGCAGCTCCGCGTCGAAATCAATTGTTCGCGGGCATTTGATCGCGGAGAGGTGCGCGCGGCAGAAACCGATCAGCTCGGCCTCGAGCGCCGGCCCGGCGTGCTTGATATCCACCGGCTGCACGACGGCTTTGACTTCCTCGCCGAAATCCTCGTTGGGCACGCCGAACACTGCGACGTCCTCGACCTTCGGATGAGTCGCGAGCAGGTTCTCAGCCTCTTGCGGATAGATGTTCACGCCGCCGCTGATGATCATGTTTGCCTTGCGATCGGTCAGGTAGAGATAGCCGTCGCGATCGAGATAGCCGATATCGCCGAGCGTCGACCATCCCTTATCGTTGCGCGAGCTTTTCGTTTTCTCGGGATCGTTGTGATACTCGAATGTGCCGCCGCCCTCGAAAAAAATCGTCCCCGCTTCGCCAGTCGGAAGCTCCGCGCCGTCATCGTCAACGATGTGCACCTTTCCGACCAGCGGCTTGCCGACCGAGCCCTTATGCAGCAGCCACTGCGCGCTGTCGATCGCGCAAAACCCGTTGCCCTCGGTCCCCGCATAATATTCGTAAATTTTCGGCCCCCACCATTCGATCATCTGTTCCTTGATCGCGATTGGACACGGCGCGGACGCGTGGATGACCACCTTCAAGCTCGAATGATTGTATTTGCGGCGCGTCGGCTCCGGCAGCTTCAGCATCCGGATGAACATCGTCGGCACCATCTGCGTATGCGTCACCAGGTACTTCTCGATAAGCGCGAGCGACTGTTCGGCGTCGAAGTGCTCCATGACGATCACGGTGCCACCGATCCGATGTATCGCCATCGTGAATTGCAGGGGCGCCGAATGATAAAGCGGCGCCGGCGAGAGATAGATCATCTCGGGAGTGGCCTGGTAAATCCCCGCTAGCAGCATGCCGATAGGACTCGGCGCGCCGAGCGGTTGTCCAGTCAGCCGATGCTTCACGCCCTTGGGCCTGCCGGTAGTGCCCGACGAATAGAGCATCGCGGCGCCTTCGGTCTCGTCGGCAATCGGAGTCGACGGCTGCGCGGCAACCGCATCCTCCCACGATTCATAATTCGCGATCGCGCCGTCCATCATGTAGCGCTTGATGGTGCGCGGAATCATATTGGCCGCGTCCATCTGGCTTGCGACGTCGGCCAGCGCGCGCGTCGTGATGAAAACTTTCGCGCCGGAGTCATTTACGATGTAGGCGACTTCCTCCGCCGTCAAGCGTGAGCTGATCGCGGTGTAGTAGAGTCCGGAACGCTGCGCCGCCCAGAGGAGCTGGTGATAGCGGTGATGATTCTCGGCGAAGAGTGCGATTGTGTCGCTCGGCTTGAGACCAAGCGAACGGAAAAGATTCGCGGCGCGATTCGACTCATCGTCGAGCTCGCGATAGGTGACAACCTTGCCGGTCGCCGCCATGATGTAAGCGGCCTTGTCAGGATTGCTCTTGGCGTGAATTCCGGGATGCATCAGTTGTCCGTCGCGCCGCCGTTGCGAAGTGTTGATAATACCGCGGTCATCAAGATCTCCCCGGACGAGATTCTGAAAAAAGGATTTCGTCGAAACGGGCTGGAGTAACGCGGCCGTACAGATCGTCGCCGACGACAATTGCCGGCGAGCATGCGCAGTTGCCGAGACAGTAAACCGGCTCGAGCGTGAAATCGCCGTCGCCGCTGGTCTGTCCGAAATCGATTCCGAGGCGCTCCTTAATGTGCGTCACGAGCGCGACTGCGCCCATCGCCTGGCACGACTCGGCGCGGCATACGCGGATGATTTTCCGGCCGGGGCGCTCGGTGCGAAAATCGTGATAGAAGCTGATGACTCCGTGGACCTCGGCGCGCGAAAGATTCAATCCTCGTGCGATCGCCGGCACCGCTTCGACCGGAATGTAACCGACGCGATCGTTCACCGCGTGCAGCACGAGCATCAGCGTTCCGGGCTTGCCGGCCAGATCGGCGACGATGTCGTCGATCATGCGCGCGTCGAAGGCGGCGTTGCCGTTGGTGGAATTCATCGGAGCCAATATCAATCGCTATACCACGATTGACGCTGTTTGATCTTGATCCGCCCGGTTGCATATTGCAACCTGACTATTGCGCGCCGCCTTGGAGGTTCAAATGATTCGCAAATTCAAGTTTGAAGACGAGATGCACGAAAGTCTCCAATGCGTTCCGATGGCGGTGCGGCGCAAGCTCGATCGGGTCGGCTTGAAAATCGGGCTAGAGCAATGGAAGTCGCTCGACCGCGGCGAGCGAATCGCCATCTGCCATTTCCCGGTCGATTCGGCCGAGGAATGCGACGGACTCGGCGTCTTCATCCGCGAGGCGATGAAGCGCCGATTCGGGGTCGAGCCGAAAGTCCTAAGCGATGCGCAAAGAGCGTTGGCGGAGCCGCCATCGTCGCCGCCAAGTCGAGTCATCGCGAATGCGCGCGCAGCCGGCTTCGATCTCAGCACCGCAGTCTGGTCGCGTCTCGACAGCGACGAACGCTTTGCGCTGATGAAGATGGGCGACGCGGACACGCCAAGCCACAATCTTAGCGCCGCGCTGAAGGAGTTCAGCGTCCCCCGCGATCGCGCGAGTTGATCAGTTAGTCATCAGCCGCGCGCGACGTGCCCATCATCTGGAGTCCGGCTTTCGCGTGCCGACCTCAAGAACCATACCCGCCAGGGTCACCCCAACGTTTTGAACGTCGCCCGTCGGGCACACCCCCGGGCGAAACATTGCGGTTATCTCCAGGTTGGCGTTCACCGCGCCAATGTACTTGCTCTTTGCCTTGAGCTTAACCGAGTATTTGCATGTTGCACCGGCCTTCAACCGGCTGATTGTCGTGCAGCTTCCACCATTCACGGCGAAGTCTTTCGCATCGCTGCCCGTAATCACAGTTGAAAGACCAAGCAACGGGACCGGCGCACTACTCATGAGCTCGAGAGTCTTTGTGACCGGATGTCCTTCGGCGGCATCACCAAAGGCGAGAGTGCCGGCGGGAGTAGTGGTCAAGTACAGAAAACTCGGAACGCATCGCGGGGTCGCCGTCCCGGTCGGAGTAGGTGTCATCGTCGGCGTTACGGATGGCGTTCCGGTCGAGGTCGCGGTCGCGGTAGTGGTAGTCGCCGTCGCGGTAGAGGTCGCGGTTGAGGTCGCGCCGGTTGCCGAAGCTGTTGGCGTGGCCGTCGCCGACGCGGTCGGGGTTGCCGACGCCGTCGGAGTCGAGGTCGCCGACGAAGTTGCGGTCGCGGACGCCGTCGGCGTCGAAGTTGAAGTAGCCGTCGCCGTTGGACTGCCCGATAAGCCGCCGAAGATTACCGTGTAGTTGACGTTCTGCGTGCAATTGAATCCGCCCGAGTTGTCGTCGTATTGAAACGGGTACTGATTCGGGCAGGCTTCCGTGATTGTTTGGTAAAATGGCGTACCGCCGCCAGCTACCGTTGCGGCCGCCTGCCATTCCGGATTCAGCAAGCCACCCTCTCCCGAGTAGAACGGGGACGTGAAGGTTCCGAGACCGACTTCTCCGGGTTGAATGGCGGCACGCATGCAGTCGGCACATCCGCCGAGGTGGTATTTACGCAAGTGTAGCCATAGGCCTGCCCGCCGTCATTGCCGAGATATTCTCCGCACGGCTGGCCGACCGATGCGGCGCCGCACTTTCCAGCTACATTGCAGATTCCGACATCGGCGGGGAATCCCGGCACCACACCCATTTCGCACGTTTGCCCGGGTGCGCAATCGAGGTCGCCCCAGCATACCGGCGTACCTCCGTTGGACGAGATCATCGTCTGGTTTTGATTCGCCGAGTCTATTGCTCCCGAATAGTTCTTGACCAGGTACATATCCACGTAGTCAGCGCCGTCAGCGGTGAAGCCTGATCCGTTGGGAACCGCACTGCAGCACTTGAGCGCTCCGTCGTTGGCTGGGGTCGTGCAGTTCGGATCGATACTGGTGCACTGGTCGCCGGGATCGTTGCATCCGATCACGCAGGTGTTGTTCACGCAAGCGCCGCTTTGGCAATAGAGTCCAGTGCCGCACGAGATAGTTCCGAGTCGCAGTCGGCGGGGTGGTTATCTGCAGGGCCGGGGCGCAGGAAGTGAGCAAATCGGAGACGCATTTGGATCCCTGGCAAGTTCCCGAGGGAGGGGCCGAAAGCTTAATCTCGATCGGCAAGTTGTATCCGGACGCGAGGCTGACGTCATAGAAGGTCTTGTTGTCGTTCTGATCGACAGTCGGCTCAAACAGAGAAGTCGGCCCCGAGGGACCGACCCTGCTTATTGTCCCTTTCGAATTGGTGGTGCACGAGTACTGCCCGTTGCAATCTCCAGTCGCGCAAATCGGAGTCACGAGGCAGTATTTTTTGTCGAAACAGGTCGCGTTGGATGGCTTCCCGGTGAATTGCATCTGGCAGTACGCGTCGGTCTGATTGCTGCTGCAATCCGGGACGCATCGCCCGCCGAAGCAGTCCTCGCCGGTGCCGCAATCACTTTGTTTTCGCGCACCTGGTCGGGTAGTAGGTGTCGAACTGGCATTCGGTGCGGCCCCAGAAGTTAGCACTCTCGTAGCCTTTCGGCAGGCAAAGATTCACGTAGCCGCCCGAACCAATTTCCCAATCGACATTGCCGTTCACTATCGGCGCGATGACGGATGGACCCTGCTCGCCGAGCCAGATCGGATAGCCCAGTTTGTTTTTGAACTGTACGCCGACCGCATTGGCCCCGCAGGTCGGTGACGTGGCCGATGAGTCCTGCGCGTAAGCTCCGTTTGCGCCCACAAATGATAGCGCTGCGATCATCCCGATAGCTGCAATTACAAAGATTCCCCTGCGCACCATACGCACGCTCCCCCCACGGTCTCTCGGCCAGCTTTAAGCTACGAAAAGTAGAATTTTAATACCGACTGTTGTCCGACGAAGCAATACTCACCTCAGAAAATCTTTTTTTTGTGAATTTTTATCTGGATACGCCAAGGCTGCGCGCGAAGTGCAAAATTCGGCGCCACCGGATCGGCTATCTGGTGCAGGGCAAAAGACTTGAGACGCACTTGTCCAACGCCGGCTTGCAGCGGACAGCGGCGAGCAACGCGCCTGTGTTATTTCCCCGTGCCAGTCATCTTCACAGTCTGCGCACGACCGTTGGCGTTATCGGTGATCGTCAGCGTGCCGGTCTGCTTCCCCGCTACACTCGGAGAAAATGTCACCGAGATCGTGCACGAGGAGCCAGCCGCCAGGCTCGCCGGGCAGTTGTTGGTCTGCTCAAACACACCCGGATCGGAAATCATCTCGATCAACACCGGATGCCCCGAATGCTTCTTGCTGCTCTTGGGATTCGACACCTTGATGTTTTTCGGATTGCTCGTCGTTCCATGTGTCGTCTTGGGGAACTTGAGCACCTTCGGCTTGATCTTGAGCGTCACCGGCACTGGGGTCGGCGTTGGGGTGGCCGTTGGGGTTCCAATCGTCGGCGTTGACGTCGGGGTAGGAGTTGAACTGCCGCTGTTCGAGGGCGTTGCCGTTGGCGTTTTGGAGGAAGTCGAAGTCGCAGTCGCGGTGGCGGTTGCGGTCGGCGTTGGCATGCTCTGCTGATTGAACTGGGTCACAAACGCATTGCTGGAGCCGCCGCCGAAGGTGTTTTGGAACGCGTTGTGAGTGGGGAAATCAGCCGAGCTGGTAGACCCTGTGATATCCGCGTTGCCAGCGGAATCGACCGCAATACCATAGGCGATGTCGCCATCGGCGCCGCTACCGCCGACATAGGTCGAATACAGCAACGACGCCGCTCCTGAAGCTGACGGGTCGAACCTGGCCACGAATGCGTTGATGACGCTGTTGTCCATGCTCTGGTAGGCGTTCTTGATAGGGAAATTGAAAGAGCTCGTCCATCCCGTGATGTAGGCGAGGCCCGCGGAATCGACCGCGATCCCCAAGCCTCGATCGGTGCCGTTGCCTCCCAGGAAGGTTGAATAGAGTAAACATGCCGACCCCGAAGCAGTCGGGTCCAGCTTGGTGACGAAGATGCTTTCGGTGAGGTCAAACGTGCTCTGGAAGGCATTCTTGGTCGGAAAGTCGCTCGAGGTCGTTCCTCCTGTGACATAGGCTTTGCCCGCGGAATCGACCGCAATTGCGTGGCCTTCGTCGATTTCACCAGCGCTGCTCCCGCCAAGATAGGTCGAATAGAGCAGCGACGCCGCACCGGTCGCCGCCGGATTGAACTCGGCCACGAAGGCCCTAATCGGGCCGCCGTTGAACGCGCCCTGCAAGGCGCTCGCGGTGGTCGGGAAGTCGTTGGATTCCGTGTAACCTGTGACGTAAGCATTGCCTCCGGAATCAACCGCTATGCCGTCAACATAGTCCTGAGTGCTGCCGCCGAGATAAGTCGAATACAGCAGCGATGCGGCTCCTGTAGCTGTCGGATCAAACTTGGCCACGAAACCGGTAAAGCCGCCGTGAGCGTCAGCGTTGTTGGTGAGCTGGTAGGCATTCATCAGGGACAGGTTCGTCGAATAGGTCTGCCCGGCAACGTACACGAAGCCTGTGGAATCGACCGCGATGCCAAGGCCCTGCTCACCCCGCGGGCTGCCGCCGAAGTATGTCGAATAGACGAGCGTGCCGCCGGTTGGGTCGAGTTCGGTTACGAAGGCGTCCAGGCCAAACGGGTCGGCGACCTTGAAGGCGCTTGCCGTGGTTGGAAAGTTGTTCGAGTTCGTCTCCCCCGTAATATAGGCGCTGCCTGCGGAATCAACCGCGATGCCATTCGCGAAGTCATTGACTGGGACCGGATCACCTACGGCAACTAACGCGGTGCTGCCGCCCAGGTAAGTCGAATAGATCAGCGATGCCGCTCCTGATGCCGCCGGGTCAAGCTTGGCCACAAAGACGGAAGCGCAGGTTGTGGTTCCCGATGGGCACGTATTGTAGAGCGCATTCGAAGTGGGGAAGTCGGCCGAGGTTGTCTGTCCTGTGACGTAAACGTTGCCTTTGGAATCAGCCGCTATTCCGGCGGCATAGTCCCCGCGGCTGCCGCCGAGGTAGGTCGAATAGAGCAGCGTCGGATCGATCACAATCGGCCGCCTGCGGTCGTAGGCCGCCACCTTGAAGCTTGCTTCGTGCGCGCCGCGTAACTTCCACCCGCCCGCCACCGCCCGCCGCTGGCCGCCGATCTCCTCGTAAATCGCCGGCGCATGTTCGATCAGTTTGCTATCGCCCGCCTGCACCACCAGGTTGCCCAACTGGTCGAGCGCAAGCTTGTTTCCACCCTTGAAGCCCAATCGGATCTCATTCGGATCGGCGCCCGGCGCAAGGCGGAAATCGTACTCGAGCTGGCCCTGCGCGCTGCCGTGATAAATCAAGTCGATTCCAGGATAGACATTCTCGAGTTCGACTTTCGCGTAGTTGGGAACATCGGTACGCCATTTCTTAGGATCATTGCCGATAAAATAATTCGACCTGGCAGCCATACGATCGATGCCCTCGATGTGCGGCGCACGCGTCGCCCCGATGAGCGCAATTCTCACGACGGCGGTCTCGCTTTTCTCCAACTTTTTTGGTGTCGCTCCTGCGCTTTGCTGCCGCACGAGCAGAACATCAGGATGAGAATTCTTCGAGCGCGAAGGCATCGAGAGTACCGCCTCGTCCGAAGTCACGAACAATGTGTAGCCTGCCCCTCGAGATAGAAACTTCACTCGCGAGTCGCTCTGGCCGACGTTCGGCTCGAAGGTCATCGGCAAGCTCGCGAAACTGATGCGCGCCGCCGCTCGATTCGATTCTTTGGATAGCCCCGAGGGCTCGCTGCCGCGGGCAACGGGTGAACCGCTGGCTGGCGTGGTGGCCAACTGCGTGTGCGCGACCCTTGGTTTCGGAAAAAGAATCAGGATGGTAAGGAAGAGTGCACAGACAGCCAGCCCTATAGCACGCATGATGTCCCTCCGTTCTGGTAGGCGGTCGGGGCGGTGCCTTCACTGCGAACCGGCGATTACCAAGCCGCTAGTTAGCCTCTCGGGGCGTGAATTGTCAATGCGCAGATATACCAAGCGCACCATAAGCAAGAGGCACCGGCTGGCTAATTCACATGCGCGCGAAGTGATCGAGTAGTGCGCGGCCCTTGCCTAGTTTGAAACTGTGCTTGAGGGCGGCGGTCACGTAGCGTTTCGCGCCGCGGACGGCGGCCTCGAGGCTTGCGCCGCGCGCGAGATGCGCTGCGATTGCCGCTGAGAACGCGCATCCGGTGCCGTGTGCGCCGCCGCCGGCGATTCGCGGGCTCTTGAGCTCAATGAAGCGGCGTCCGTCGTGAAACAAATCCGTCGCGAACCGATTGTCCTTGCGATGGCCGCCCTTGATGACCACCGCGCGCGCGCCGAGCTTGACTATTTTGATCGCGGCCTCGCGAATCGCAGCGTCGGAATCGATCCGAATGCGCGACAGTACTTCGGCCTCGGCGATATTCGGCGTGACGATGCGCGCGATCGGAAGCAGCCGTTTGCGAATCGCGCGTTCGCCCTTCGGGCCGATTAGCAACGCGCCGCTGCTCGACACGATCACCGGATCGACCACCGGCGCCGGCAGTTTGAGCCGTTCGATCGCGCGCGCGACTGCCTTGACGATCGCAGCATTGGCGAGCGCCCCGGTTTTGACCGCGCGCGGAATACATTCGAGCGCAAGCGTATCGAGTTGCGCCTCGACCATCTCGACAGATACGTTTTCGACCTCCGCAACCCGGAAACTGTTCTGCGCGATCACTTCGGTGATGACGGAATAGCCATAGACGCCGAGCACGGCGAAGGTCTTGAGGTCGGCCTGAAGGCCGGCACCGCCACCTGGGTCGCTGCCGGCAATCGTTAATGCGACGGGATGTTTCGAGTTGGGAGAGGCCAAGAATGGGCTCTGATGCGTTGTAAGGATCTTATCTGAGCGCGCGGTTGGGCGAAAGATCCAACCCGAGTTGATCCGTCGGCGAACCGTGATACTTTGCCTAAGTTAGCAACGCAACTCATGCTGCGAGGCGTATGGCGGTAAGAGGCGAATCGGAATTTCTCAATCTCCCGTTCCAGGAGAAGCTGGAGTTCCTGTACGGCCTGCCTGCGCGTCAGAAGCGCGACCTGATCTTGTCGGCGCCCGAGGCTGAGCGGCTGGTGCAGTCGTTTTCGCCCGAGACGCTTTTCTACACGCTCAAGGAAATCGGCAGCGCCGACGCCGGCGACCTGCTCAGCCTCGCGATGCCCGAGCAGGTCAAGTCGCTGTTCGATCTCGATTGCTGGAACCGCGACCGCCCCAACGTGCATCGGATGCGCGAGTGGATCGAGGCGATGGCGGACGGCGGGCGGCGCAAGCTCGCCGACGCGCTGATGGGACTCGACATGGAGATGATGTCGATTCTGCTGCGCGGCTATATCAAGGTGCATCGAATCGACGACGCGGCCTCTTCGCCCGACGCGACCGCGAACCGCTTCGCGCAGTACGACGAAAATTACCTGATCGAGTTCATCCGCCACGATGCGATTTCGCAGCACATCTCGGATTTCATCGAAGAGGCGTTCGAGCGCGACTACAACTACTTCGGCGGCCTGATGGAAGAAATCTATTGGGGCGTCGAGGCCGAGCTCGAGGAAGAAGCCTACCAGTTCCGGCGCGCGCGGCTGAGCGATCGCGGCTTTCCCGACTTCTTCGAGGCGCAAAGTGTTTTCGCGTACATCAAGCCCGATCAGTTTCTGAAAATTCGCGCCGCGTATGAGCCGCCGAGCCGCGCCGACCTGCCCGACGATAACGAGGTGATCGCGCCCGAGATGGCGCCGGCGATTGCCGACGGCGACGTTTCGCTGTTCAACACCGCGCTGACCGCGGGATTCGCGTCGCAAGGCAAACGTCAGCTGCGCAGCGAGATGGCGATGGTCAGCAACCAGGTGCTGGTCGCGCGCGCGGTGGACTTCGGCGACCTGGAAGCGGTGCGCGTCGCGGTCGAGATGACGCACCACTATCTGAACCTCGCGCTCGAGCATCTGGCGGGCGGCGACTTGCAAAGCGCAATCGAACACCTGCGCGATACGCCGCTGAAGCTGCTGTTTCGTCTCGGCGTCAGCTTGACGATCGATCTGCGCACCAGCACCGAGCTGACGCTCAAGAAACTCGGGCTCACGGCGGTCAAGGTGCGCGAGATCCCCTACCTCGATTCACCTTACAAGGAAGCGCTGGCCGGCTTTATGGCGCGACAGCCGCGCTTCTACAGCGGCCTCGATGGCAGCGGCGCGGTCGAGATGCGCGACTTCAGCAGCATGCGCGACTTGCATCTCAGCTACGCGATCCTCGATCAGATCGATTCTGCCGCCGAACTGTTCCGCGCGCTGTTCGCGATCGATATCGCGTCGCCCAACTTCCGCGCGCAGATCGCCGCGCGTGACGTTCGCCTCAGTCAGTTGCTGCTGACCGGCTTCGCGCGCCTGGCGCTGGATAATCGGCTGACGATCGATCCGATCGAAGGCAGTCGGCTGACCGCATTGCGCGCCGCGATTATGACGGGTCAGCCGGGGACCTTCAGCGACGAGTTCCGCACGATGATAAATCAGGCGCTGGTTGAGCGCATGGACGACGAGGCGCGAAAGCGCACCGCTGCATTCCTGAACTCATGCCTCAACCTGCTCGAAGAAGAATTCGCCAACCTCGGCGGCGAGCTTCAGATCGATCCGCGATTTATCGAAAGCGTGCTTGTGAAGATCGGGTAAGAGCGCGTGGCAATCGAATCATCGAAGGCCGAATGCAAGCAGGCGGCGGGCGTCTTCGCGCCGGTTATCGATCGCACCCGATGCGAGGCCAAAGAGGATTGCGTCGAGGCGTGTCCCTACGACGTTTTCGAAGTGCGCAAGCTGACTGACGAGGACAAGCGCGCGCTGCCGATAGTCGCGCGAGTGAAAGCGTGGGTCCACGGCAATCGGCAAGCATTCGCGGTTCGCGCCGACGAATGTCACGCGTGCGGCCTGTGCGTAATCGCCTGCCCCGAGCATGCTATCAAGCTGATTCGAGTAGCGAGTCCCACTTAGCGCGCGCCGTCTGCGGTAAGCGTGACAGTGCGGTTCGCGCCGTCGCGATTTAGCGTCAACGTCACGTCGGTGTTCTTTACCTTCGCAACTTGCCGGCTGAAATCGTCGAGCGCCTTGACGTCGCTGTTCCCGACCTTGACCACGATATCGCCGCGACTGACGCCTGCCTTCTTCGCTGACGAATCGACCGCCGACACCAGCACGCCGCGCGCATTGAACTGGTCGTCGAACGCGCTCGCGAGGTCGGGAGTCAGCTGCTCGACGGTTAGCCCCAGCGCATGCGCGGTGTCGGGTATTTTTCCGCGGGGGACGAGTCCTACCGTAGGCGCCGACTCGAAGAGTTTGTTGTTCACGTAAATCGGCGCGTTCATGTTCATCGCGAGCGCGATAGCGTCGCTCGGACGGCTGTCGATCGTGTAGCGGCCGCCGTCCATGTAGATCGTCGCGTAATAAATTTCGTCGCGCATGTCGGCGATCTCGATTCGATCGACGCGGTTGCCGGTCTGTCCGATGATCGAACGCACCAGGTCATGGGTCAGCGGCCGTTCCGGTTTGATTCCGTGGAGCGCGAGCAGGATCGCGGTCGCCTCACTCTCGCCGATCATAATCGGCAGCACCCGCGAGTCACTCTCGTCGAGCAGCAGCACGTAATTCGAGCCGGTTTCGTTGTCGAAGCCGACGCGCGCGACCTGGACTCTGACCTCGTCGGGCGAAACTTTTGCGCCGGTCAAAGGCTGGATGGCGATCGGCCGCATGAGCAGGCCGCGACGAGGACCGCCAGTAGCAGGAGACAGAAGTGACGGCCGCCGACAGCCTTCATACTCAAACGTTACGCGCATACTTCATTTGACGCCAAGCACGAATTTTCAGCCGCGGAACTCGCGCGCGACGATATACAGCTCCGAAGATCCCGGGCGGCTGGCCTTGGTGCGCGTCACCTCGACGCTGCGCGAAATGCCGCTTGAAAGAATCGACGATGTCCTTGAACTGCGCGTCCATGAACAGCTTCGCGACCATCGCGCCGCCCGGCTTCAGCATCGTGGTCGCGAAAAGCAGCGCGCAATCGATCAGCTCGCGCGATCGAGCCTCGTCGCGCGCAGCAATCCCGGTCAGCTTCGGCGCAAGGTCGCTCGTCACCAGGTCGGCGCGCCCGCCGAGCTCGCTCTGCACGCGTGCGGCGACATTTGGATCGAGGATGTCGCCGGCGATCGTGATGGCGCCGGCCGGAGGATTCTTCACTTGCGCGAGATCGACGCCGACGACGCGTCCACTAGGACCCGCCGCCGCCACGAGGATCGCGAGCCATCCGCCGGGCGCGCATCCGAGGTCAACCACTCGCGCACCTTTGCCGACGAGGCGGTTGCGCGCGATGATTTCTTCAATCTTGAACGCTGCGCGCGACGGCAAACCCATCGCGCGCGCCTTGCGATAAAATTTGTCGTGTGGTTCGTAAGTCGCCACAAAATTTCATCCGCTCACTTTGCCGCGCGCGCCGGAGTCGCTATCCTGATGGACTCCGCGCCGAAGTTTTAACCCTGCGACGGTCACTGTGAATCTCGACGAATTGAATCCTGAACAGCGCGCTGCGGTACTCGCACCCGACGGCCCGATTCTCATTCTCGCCGGCGCCGGCTCGGGCAAGACCCGGGTGCTGACCTACCGTATCGCCCACATCCTGGGCGAGCGCAAGGCGTCGCCGTTCGAGATGCTGGCGGTGACGTTCACCAACAAGGCGGCGAACGAGATGCGCGAGCGGGTCGCATCGCTGGTCGGCGCCGACGCGAGTCTGCCATGGGTCAGCACTTTTCATTCCGCATGCGCGCGACTCCTGCGCCAGGAAGGTCACGCGCTCGGCTACGATCGCAATTTTTCGATCCTCGACGAAGGTGATTCGCTGGCCACGATTCGCCGCGTGCTCGACGATGCGGCGCTGGCCGACTCGCCGCCGCTGGAATTGGCGCGTGCGCGAATCGAGCAGGCAAAGAACGAAGCCATCTCGCCGGAAGAGATGATCGCGAGCGCACAGCCCGGACGCGAAACCTCGATCGCGCAGATTTACCGGCTCTACCAGGAGCGGATGCGCGCGATGAACGCGATGGACTTCAGCGATTTGCAATTGCAGACCTGGATTCTGTTCCAACGCTTTCCCGAAATCCTGGAGAAGTGGCAGCGGCGCGCGGCCCATCTGCTGGTCGATGAGTACCAGGACACCAACCGCGTGCAGTATCTGATCGTGAAGGCGCTGGCGGCGCGATCGGGAAATCTGTGCGTGGTCGGCGACGAGGATCAATCGATTTACCGATGGCGCGGCGCCGACATCCGCAACATCCTCGATTTTGAGCGCGATTATCCGGCGGCGCAGATTTTCAAGCTCGAGCAGAATTACCGTTCGACCAAGACCATCCTGGCCGCAGCCGGCGGCGTCATCCGCAACAACACCGAGCGCAAGATTAAGAATCTCTGGACCGAAAACGGCGCCGGCGAGCCGGTCACCTACTTCACCGGTGTGACCGAGCGCGACGAGGCCGACTTTATCGCGCTCGAAATCGCGCGGCTGACGGGCTCGGGCGGATTCAGAGCCGCTGACGTCGTCGTTTTCTACCGCGTCAATGCGCAGTCGCGCGCGATCGAAGAGGCGCTGGTGCGCCGCCGGATCCCCTACTACATCGTTGGCGGCGTGCGGTTTTACGAGCAGCGCGACATCAAGGATTTGCTCGCATACCTGCGCGTACTCGCGAATCCGGCCGACGCCGTTAGCCTCGAGCGGATGGTCGGGACGCCGCCGCGCGGAATTGGCGCGAAGTCCTTCGAGGCGATCACTGAACTGGCCGCGCGCCAGCGCATCACGGCGTTCGAGGCGATGGGCCGGCTCGAGACTTACTCGAAGGTCGCGCTCCGAATCGCCAAGCAGGCCGGGATGCTCTATTCGTGGATGCACGATCTGGCCGGCCGCCTGCCCGAGTTGAGCGTGCGCGGAATCATCGAAGAAGTTGTCGCGCGCAGCGGCTTCGAGCCTTACCTCGACACGCTCGACGACGCCTCGATGCGCAAACAAAATCTCGCCGAGATACTCACCGCGGCCAGCGCCTTCGACGCCGAGAAGTCCGGCGGCGGCCTGCCTGAGTTTCTCGAGCGGGTCGCGCTGGTCAGTGACAGCGAGCAGATCGATTCCAGCGGCGGACGCGCCGCGCTGATGACGCTGCACACTTCCAAGGGCCTCGAGTATCCAATCGTGTTCATCGCCGGGATGGAGGAAGGACTGTTCCCGCATAGCCGCAGCGCCGACGACGACGATGAGGTCGAGGAGGAGCGGCGGCTGTGCTACGTCGGCATGACCCGCGCGCGCCAGTTGCTTTATCTCACCAACACGCTGTCGCGCGAGATTTACGGCGTGCGGCAGGAGTCGCGTCAATCGCGATTCATGCGCGAGATTGACTCGAGCCTGATTCGACGCATCGCGCCGGAACGCAACACCTCGGTCGTACGCCCTCTTTCACCGCGCGAATCCTATGTCGATCTCAGCGACAGCCAACTGCCCGACGACGAACCGGGCCCTGGCGGCGATAGCCTGTCGATCGGCGCGAAAGTATTACACCCGACCTTCGGCCGCGGAATCGTCCGCCGGCGCGAGGGCCGCGGCGACACCGCCAAGGCGTGGGTGAATTTCGAACGCGGCGGCATCAAGTTGCTGGTACTCAAATTCGCCAACCTAAGGTTGATCGGAGACTGAAAACTCCGCATCGTGCCTGTGACCTATCGGTCGTAGCGTCCACAACTGTCTGGGAGGACCGAACGTGAGGCATTTTTTTCAGGGTTTTGGATTTGCGCTTTGCCTGGTGATCTTCGCGATCGCCCCCGCGTCCGCGCAGGAAATCGATCGCACTCGATTGCCGATACCTGACACGCAGTACAAATATCCGGGCAAAGTTCCGCTGGACGCGCGCGACGCAACGTTTCCGCCGATCAAGCTACTCAAGCCGCCCGAAGGTGCGCCGAACGTCGTGGTAATTCTGCTCGACGATATCGGCTTCGGCGCGCCGAGTACTTTCGGTGGCGGCGTCAACATGCCGACGTTCGATGCGCTCGCGAAGGAGGGACTGCGCTACACGCAATTCCACACAGCGGCGCTATGCTCCCCGACGCGGCAAGCACTCCTCACCGGCCACAATCATCATTCGGTTGGGATGGGATCGATTACGGAACTGGCCACCAGCGCTCCGGGAAACACGGGGATGCGCCTGAACGAGACCGCCACGGTCGCCGAAATCCTCAAGCTGAACGGCTACAACACCGCGGCCTTCGGCAAGATGCATCAGACGCCGGTTTGGGAGACCAGTGTGTCGGGACCGTTCACCCGTTGGCCGATCGGCGACGGCTTCGAAAAGTTCTACGGCTTTCTCGGCGGCGAGACCAACCAGTGGGCGCCGATGATCTTCGACGGCGTCACGCACGTCGAGCCTCCGCACACGCCGGGCTACAACTTCATGACCGATATGACCGATCAGGCGATCGCGTGGATGCGCTTTCAGCATACGATGACGCCGGACAAGCCGTTCTTCGTGTATTTCGCACCAGGTGCTCTGCATGCGCCGCACCATACTCCGAAAGAATGGATCGATAAGTATAAGGGCAAGTTCGATGAAGGCTGGGACAAGTATCGCGAGAATACGTTGGCGCGTCAGAAGCAGCTCGGTGTGGTGCCGGATGCGACGCAACTCGCGCCCTGGCCACCGAGTGTCCAGCACTGGGACCAGCTCAGCGCCGACCAGAAAACGGTCGCCGAGCGGCTGATGGAAAACTACGCCGGCTTCGGCGAATACGCGGACCATGAGGTTGGACGTTTGCTCGACAGTCTCAACTCGCTGGGAGTCCATGACAACACGCTGGTGATATACATCGCGGGCGACAACGGCATGAGCGCGGAGGGTGGCCTCGAGGGGACCCTGAACGAGATGGCTTTGTTTAATGCGTCTCCCGACACAACCCAAAATATTCTCGCGCATCTCGACGATATTGGCGGCCCGAACAGCTTTCCGCACATTCCGGTAGGATGGGCGCTCGCGGGCGATACTCCTTTCCAGTGGACCAAGCAGGTTGCGTCGCATTACGGCGGCACGCGCAATGGCATGGTGATTTCATGGCCCGCGGGCATCAAGGACGCCGGCGGCATCCGCACCCAGTGGCATCATGTCATCGACATAACCCCGACTATCCTCGAGGCCGCAAAACTGCCGCAGCCGAAGACCGTCGACGGCATCAAGCAGAAGCCGATGGAAGGCGTCAGCATGGAGTACTCCTTTGCCGATGCCAAGGCGCCGACGACGCATACAACTCAATACTTCGAGATGTTTGGCAATCGCGGCATCTACCACGACGGCTGGACCGCGGTGACCCGGCATAGCATTCCGTGGGACGTCGCAGGGACGCTCCCCAAGTTCACCGAGGATAAGTGGGAGCTCTACAATACCAACGACGACTTCAGTCAGTCGCAGGACCTGGCGGCGAAAAATCCGGAGAAGCTCGCCGAGCTTCAGCGCCTCTTTCTCGCTGAGGCGGAAAAATACAATGTACTGCCGCTGGACGACCGGCGAGTCGAACGCTTCGTGCCGACGCTGTCGGGCAGGCCTTCGCTGATGTGGGGGCGGACGTCGGTGACGCTCTATCCCGGCATGACCGCGATGCTGGAAAACTCCACTCTCGACGTCAAGAATCGCTCGCACACCATCACCGCCGATATCGAGATACCGCCGGAGACCGTGCAGGGCGTGATCCTTGCGCAGGGCGGGCGCTTCGGCGGATGGACCCTCTACGTGAAAGACGGGAAGCTCAAGTATTGCTACAACTGGCTTGATCGGGAGCGTTATACGATCGAATCAAAGGACGCGCTTCCGGCCGGAAAGGTCACCGTGAAATTCGACTTCAACTATGACGGCGGCGGGATCGGTAAGGGTGGTACGGGCACGCTATACGTGAACGATCAAAAGGTCGGCGAAGGCCGAATCGAGCGTACTCAACCCTTCATCTTCTCGGCGGATGAAACCGAGGATGTCGGCGAGGATCTCGCCACGCCAGTGACCGAAGACTACAAGGAAGGCGATAACAAATTTACTGGCACGATAGACAAGGTGACTATCGCGATAACGCCGCCGCCCCCAGAGGTACAAAAAGAAGAGGAACGACAGGACGCGGTTATCGACGAAGGTATGAACTGAAGGAAGGAGATTAGTGATGAGATCTTTTAGTCGTAACTTTCTATGTCTGCTCGCCGTCGTCGTTGTGGCCGGATGCGCTTCGACCAACGTCACTCAGCAAACGCCGATGAGCCAACCGGGCCTCCCGCGGCCCACTCGGATCTGGGTGTATAACTTCATCGCCAACCCCGCCGACATGCCGGCCGATTCCTCGATCGCAGGTCAGGTGGGTACTCCCAGCACCCCTCCGACGCAGGAGCAACTCGACGATGGCCGTCAACTCGGCGCGCAAATTGCCGCGGAGCTGGTTGCCGATATCAACGCGATGGGGCTTACGGCGGTGCAGGCTGGTCCGGGATCGTCGCCCCAAGTCGGTGACGGCGTGATTCGCGGATACCTCGTCTCGGTACAGGGCGGCGGCACGGGCAGCATGGTCCAGCGCTTCGTCATCGGATTCGGCGCGGGAACATCGGAGATGGACACGGTAGTCGAAGGCTATGCGGTCACGCCACAAGGCTGGCGCAAACTCGGATCAGGAACTCTCAGCTCTTCCGGAAACAAAACCCCCGGAATGGTGGTGCCAGCCGCGGTGGCGATCGCCACGGCCAACCCGATCGGTCTCATCGTTGTCGGCGGCGCGAAAGTCTATGGCGAAGCGAGCGGCAGGAACTCCCTTCAGGGCAGAGCGAAGGCGACCGCCGACGAAATTGCCGCGCAGCTCAAAATCAGATTCCAGGATCGCGGCTGGATTCAGTAAGAGCAGGAGATCTAAGGTTGATTACAGCCTGATCGCGCCGCTAGAATTTCACTTGATGCGAATTTCTAGCGGCATCAGTTTGCACGCCTGTCATTACTAAAAAGAAAAAAATGAGACGATTCGTCAATTTTTCGATTCGATACTTCCCTGCCCTGTTTCTTATCGCGTTGGTCGCGATTCCCGCGGCTTACGGCGCGTGGACCGAGGACGAATTCGAGAAACGTCCGCTCTACGCCTATCCGCTTCCGCACGGCAAGGACGATATCATCGGCAATCTGATCACCTACCAGATTCAGAAGGGCGACACGCTGCTCGACGTGGGGCGATGGTTCGGGGTGACGGCGAAGGAAATCTCCAACGCCAACGCCGGCATCGATTGGTGGGCGCCTCCTGCCGGGCGCGTGATCATTCTGCCCGACGAGCACATCCTGCCCGATACGCCCCGCGTCGGCATCGTGATGAACATCCCCGAGATGCGGCTGTACTATTATTTTCCGTCGCCTATCGGCCCGATTCATCCCAAAGCTAAAGGCAAGGTGACGCCTGCCAAGTTCGAGCCCGGCAAAAAGGAGAAACACGCGGGCGGAGTGACGCCGTCGGTGGTGTATTCGTTTCCCGGTCGGCCTCGGACGTTTCGATTGGAAGACGCCGGTCGGTACTTTCACCGTCCGCGGCAAGACTCGCAATCCGACCTGGAACGTCCCGCAGGACATCTACGAGGAACATCTCGAGCGTGACGGCGAAGCCGAGCACAGCGTGTCCGGCGACGATCCCGACAATCCGCTCGGCCACTACCGCATCGAGCTGACGCTGCCCGAGTATGCGTTCCACGGCACCAACGTGCCATGGGGCGTCGGCATGGAAGTGAGCCACGGATGCATCCGGCTGTATCCCGAGGACATCGAGCGCCTGTTCAACAAGGTGAAAATCGGCACGCCCGGGATGTTCGTCTATCAGCCGGTGAAGTTCGGATGGCGTGGCGACGCGCTCTACGTCGAGGTCCACGAAGATCTCTACGGCATGTACGCCGGCTTGTGGGCCTACGCGCAGAAGGAAGCCGATCGCAAGGGACTGACCGATCAGATCGATATGCAGAAGCTGGAAAAGGCGGTCGAGCAGAAGACCGGCGTCCCGACCTACATCATGCCCGGCCCCGCCCCCGGCAGCGCCAGCTAAGGTTGCTTCTGTCCGGCCGGCGCCGCATTCGGCGGGCTGCCGTCGGTGACTTGTTTCTTCAACAGGTAGAAGTAGCGATGACCCAGGCCGAACGTGCCCGGCCATTTGAGCCGGCGCACGACTTCGGTGCCGGGAAACGGTTCGCTCGCAATCGTGTACTCGTCCAATTTCGGCGAAGTGATCATCGGGATTCCAGCTTCGAGTTTCATGCTCTCGATTCCATGCTTCGGATACCGATACAGATCTTCGCCGTTGAGCACGTAGCCGGCGTCGATCGCTGAGCGCGGAACACCCTCGCGCTCCAATTCGTTCCGCGTCGTGAGAATCACCTGCATCCCGCGCTGATACGCGTACGTCCCGCCGAGCGACAACAGCCCCATCGCGAGCGTCATCGCGAATCCTGCGGCCACGACCAGCCGTCGCCGTGGCAGCGGCGCGATTGCCAGCACGATCGCAGCCGCCGGGACCATCACCAGGTAGTAGCGGTCGTTGTAAAACCACAGCGGTATCGTCGCCGCCCAGTAAGTCAGCGCCGCGATCACGATCGCCGCGGCCGGTCGTCCGAGCGTTTTGAAGATTGTCGAAAACGCCGCGATTAAGCCCGCCGCGCCGAAGCTGGCCAGCACCAGGAACACGTATTGCCAGTCGTCGTCCCACGAAAAGCGATTGTCCTGTCCGCGCAGAATCAGCACGTTGTGCCATCCGCCGAAGCAACTGTACTCGGGCGTGGCAGGCAGCGAATGGTCCATCCACATCAGGATGAGCGCAGAAGCGAGGATTCCCGCGCCGCCGATTGCGACGCAGCGGTATCGCGCCGTCGTAAGCTGCAGCAGCGAAAGCGGTGACAACACGGTGCCGAGGTAGAGCGCCGGGCCGAGTACTCCAGCGCGAAGGTAGTTCGCGAGCGGCACCAGAAAAATGTAACGGAAATGATTTTCGTTCTGTTTCAGGTCCCATGGCTTCGGGCCCAGCACCGTCAGCCAGATCCACAACGCGACGCAAATCGCAAATGCCGCCGCCAACGGCGTCATCATCTGGATCCACACCGCGCGATCCCAGCGCCCTCTCCCTCGCAGCCGCGGATCGTACAGGAGCATCGCGCCGACACAACCGACTATCACCATCGCGGCGAACGGCCGAATCAGAAAACCGATCACCGCCAGCGCAGCGGCCAGCCACATCCACAATGGCTCACGCGGCCCTTCCGCCTTGGCGAACGCCAGGTGCGCAGCGACCATCGCGGTCAGGAATGGAATCTCCGTCATGAACGAGAAGCTCAGGAACGTGAAGCATGGATTGCAGATCAGCAGCCCGGTCGCCGCGAGCGCCTGCCATCGCGACGCGCCGCATCTGATCGCGAGCGCATGGAACATAACGCCGCACAACACCGCGAGCACGACTGTCGAGAGCTCGAGCGACACCGAGTTCCCGCCGAACACATGCGCCCAGCCGACGCCGTAGAACACCTGCGCGATCGGCATCGCCTGCGTGTAACCGGCGAATCTCATCTCGCCGGTGCGCAGAAACCGCCGCACGGCAGATCCGTAGAGCCAGCTATCGACCACCGGCGCGTCGGTCAGCGGATGCAATATCCAGAGCGCGAAGACGTACCATCCAATCACCGCCGCCGCCGCGGCCCATCCTGCGCGCCTCATCGAGTCCTGCCTTGCTCCCGTTTTGACGTATCCTTTATACTCCGAAACTAACCCGCAAACGGGACTGCGCCGATTTCAACTTTCACTGAATCACACACAATGCGACAAGTAGCATTTCATCGTCCGTCGATCGGACCCGACGAGGAGCGCGAGGTACTCGATACCCTGCGCTCCGGATGGATCACCACCGGCCCCAAGGCCAAGCGCTTCGAGGCTGAATTCGCCGGTTACGTCGGCGCCAAACACGCGCTCGCGCTGTCACATTGCACCGGCGCGCTCCATCTCTCGCTATGGGCGCTCGGCATCGGCCCCGGCGACGAGGTTATCACCACGCCGTTCACCTTCACCGCGACCGCCGAGATTCTCGGCTACCTCGGCGCGCGCCCGGTGTTCGTTGACGTCGATCCCGGCACCTTCAACATCAACCCGGCCCGCATCGAGGAGGCGCTCGAGAGCGGCGCCAACAAGCGCGTCCGCGCGATCCTGCCGGTGCACTTCGCCGGCCACGCCTGCGACATGGATCGCATCCTCAACATCGCGCGCACCTACAATTTGAAAGTCGTCGAGGATGCGGCGCATGCGGCCGGTTCCGCGCGCCACATGGACGGCCGCGGGATGGCGAAAATCGGCACCATCGGCGACCTCACCTGCTTCAGCTTCTACGCGACCAAGAATTTCACCACCGCCGAGGGCGGCATGATCACCACCTCGGACGACGCGCTCGCGGAAAAAATCGCGATCGCCAGCCTGCACGGGATGAACAAGGACGCGTGGAAGCGCTACGACAAGAGCGGCTCGTGGTACTACGAAATCCACGACATGGGTTTCAAGTACAATCTGTCCGACGTACATGCCGCGATCGGATTGGCCCAGCTCAAGCGCGCCGACGACTTCATGCGCCGCCGCGGCGAAATCGCGCGCGCATACAACGAAGCCTTCCGCGCCGACGACGGTTTGCAGCCCGCGTATTCCGAGCCTGGCATCGAGCACGCCTGGCATCTCTACGTGCTGCGCATCCGCCCCGACCGCCTCAAGATCGGCCGCAATCAGTTCGTCGAGATTCTGCGCGAGCGCGGCGTCGGATGCTCCGTGCACTGCATCCCGCTGCACACGATGCACTACTATCAGCGCATGTACGGCTACCACGACGGCGATTTTCCGGTCGCCGAAGACATCTTCAGCCGATGCCTGTCGCTGCCCATATACGCCGCGATGACCGACGAGGATGTCGCTTACGTAATCGAAACCGTTCGCGCCATCACGCGCGAAAATCGGCGCTAGCGGGGAGAAACAAGCGTGCGTGTACTGGTAACCGGCGGCGCAGGATTCCTCGGCTCTCATCTATGCGAGCGCTTGCTCAACGACGGCAACGAAGTCATCTGCCTCGACAATTTTTTCAGCGGCAAGCGCGCCAACATCATGCACCTGCTCGGCAACCGCAATTTCGAATTCATCCGCCACGACGTGGTCGAGCCAATCCTGCTCGAAGTCGATCGCATCTTCAGCCTCGCCTGCCCCGCGTCGCCAGTGCACTACCAGTACAACCCGGTGAAGACCATCAAGACCTCCGTGATGGGCACGATCAACATGCTCGGGCTCGCCAAGCGCGTGCACGCGCGCATCCTGCTCACCTCGACCAGCGAGGTTTACGGCGACCCCGAGGAGCATCCGCAGACCGAATCCTACTGGGGCAACGTCAATCCGATCGGCGTGCGCTCATGCTACGACGAAGGCAAGCGCGTCGCCGAATGCCTGATGATGGACTATCACCGGCAGAACAACGTCGACACCCGGATCGTGCGCATCTTCAATACGTACGGCCCGCGGATGGCGATCAACGACGGCCGCGTGGTCTCCAACTTCTGCGTCGCTGCACTGCGCGGCGAGGATCTCGAAATTTACGGCAACGGCAAATCGACCCGCTCGTTCGCCTACGTTGACGACATCATCGACGCGCTCGTGCGCATGATGAATCAGGACACGCACGTCGGCCCGGTGAACATCGGCAACCCCGACGAGTTCACAATCGAGGATCTCGCCAAAATCGCCATCGAGCTTTCAGGCAGTTCATCGAAGGTGGTGATCAAGAATCCGCGCTCCGACGATCCGGTCCGTCGCAAACCAAACATCGAGCTCGCAAAAAAAGTTCTCGGATGGGAGCCGCACACCGCGCTCCGCCCCGGCCTCGAAAAGACCATCGCGCACTTCCGCGAAGTGCTCAGCCTCCCGCGCAAGTAACGCGTTCACTCACGCGTGACGCAGCTTGCGATTCGCGTAATCTTTGCGAGAAGATAAATGTAGTCGTGTCTGGCGATCCTGCGCCGCATCATGAATCCGAAGACTACGCTAGCGCTCGCTCTGTTTTTGTCGCTCGCATTCGCCTCATGCGCCACGACACCGCCGCCAGCCCCTGCCCCTGCGCCAATCGTCTATATGCCGCCGGATCCCAATCCGCCGCCACCCGACGAATGGAACCTATTGCCCGATCCGACCACCGGCCAGGTCGACGTCTATCACCAAGGCGGCTACGTCGGCTCCGTCACCGGCAACGAACCCGCCGACCAGGACCCCCCGATCCCGCACCCGGTCGCACACCCCGCCGACTGACGGAACCTTCGAGCGAAATGGCGTCCTCGCCATTTTGCGATTTCTTATCACTGGGTGCAGGGGTCACCCCTGCCCAAGGAAGTTTGAAACCCACGGTGGGTTTCACATTTAATTAAGTTCTCCGTTCACTCCTTCAGTAAATTCCGCGCGATCACGACGCGCTGAATCTGCGACGTGCCTTCATAAATCTGCAACAGCTTCGCATCGCGCATCAGCTTCTCGACCGGATACTCCTTCATGTACCCATAGCCGCCGAAAATCTGCACCGCATCGGTCGTGATCCGCATCGTCGCGTCGGCGCTGAAGGCCTTCGCATACGCCGAAATCGCGTTGGGACTCTCGCCGCGATCGACCAGCCACGCGGCTTTGTAGGTGAGCAGCCGCATCGCTTCGATATCGATCGCCATGTCGGCCATCATGAACTGGATCGCCTGGAAGTTCGCGATCGGCTGCCCGAACGCGCTGCGCTGCTTCGAGTACTTAAGGCATTCGTCGAGCGCGCGCTGCGCGATTCCGATCGCAATCGCGCCAATCTCCGGCCGGCTGTGATCGAACGTCGCCATCGCGTACTTGAAGCCCTCGCCCTCGCGCCCGACCAGCGCGCTGGCCGGAACCCGCACGTCTTCATAAAAAATCTCACCTGTGTCGGCCGCGCGCTGCCCGAGTTTGCCATGCATCCGGTTGCGTGTGATCCCCGGCACGCTCGACGGAAACACGAAGCACGAGATGCCCTTATGCTTGAGCCGTTTGTCCGAGGTCGCGAAGGTGACGTACCAATCCGCCTTCGACCCGTTCGAGATAAAATGCTTGGTGCCGTTGATAATGAACTCGTCGCCCTCGCGCCGGTACGACGTGCTCATCGCGGCGACGTCAGATCCCGCGCCCGGCTCGGTGATTGCGAACGCGCAGAACGTCAGCTTCTTCACCAGCTGCCCGAGGTAGGTCCGCTTCTGTTCGTCGTTGCCCGCAATCAGAATCGGCAGCGTCGCGAGGTCGTTGGCGCCGACCGCGTTCGAGATTCCCGCGCATCCGTAGTTCAACTCCTCGACGATCAAGCTGGTGTCGAGCACGCCGAGTCCCGGCCCGCCCAACTCTTTCGGCACTCCGAAGTTCATCAGCCCGGCCGCGAACGCCTTCTCGCACACGTCCACCGGAAAAATTTCCTTCTCGTCGTACTCGCGCGCGCGCGGAATTATTTCCTGCTCGGCAAACTTATGCGCCAGCTGTTTCAGTTCGAGCTGTTCGTCGGTCAAATCAAAACCAAGCATCGTGATATTTCTCCCGTGATCGATCGTCGCATTTGGTGTTAGCCGACCGCGCGATGCAATGAAAGAGCAGCGCCTTCTGTCATGCTGAGGAAGCGCGCAGCGCTTTCTGTCGTGCTGAGGAAGCGAGCAGCGCGAGCCCCCTTTGTCACCCTGACGACGGGAGCGTTAGCGACGGGAGGAAGGGCCTCGGACAGGTTCGCTTCACGCGAACCCGGTTCCGGTCTCTGTAATCGCGCGCTTCGCGCGCTCCTCTATCAGTCACGCCCTCTTGCTCAAAACTCTTTCGCGCCTTGAAAAACCGGCCACATGTCGATACGAGGGTAGATGAGTCTAAAACTCGAAGGAGACCCACCATGCCAATTACCGTGATTGCGAAACTTAAAGTACAGCCCGGCAAGGACGCCGAGTTCGAAGCCGCCGCCAAGCAAATGATCGCGACGGTGAAAGAGTCCGAGCCCGGCACTCTCGCCTACGTGCTGCACAAGAACACCAAGGACGCGACCGAGTTCATCTACTACGAGGTTTACCAGGATCAGGCCGCACTCGACGCGCACGGCAAAACCGATCACATGAAAGCCTTCGGCGGAAAAATCGGCGCGCTGCTGGCAGGCCGCCCCGAGATCGCGATCCTCCAGGAAGTCGCTCGCAAGTAACAAACTCAACTGGTTCCCCTTCCCGCTCGGGATCTCTGAATTCCGGTCCCCCTTCCCCTCGGGAAGGGGTTAGGGGTTAGGTTCTTGGGATGAACTTTTCAGCCTGATCAAGCCGAATTTTCTGTGCTACTTTCTAGCGTATGGACCATCGTCATCATTCCCCGCGTCGCCCGAAATCGGGCGATGCGGGCTTCCGCCAAAAAACAACTTTTGACGGAACGAACCTACCCGGTAGCGGTCCGGCCTCCAAGACCACTACATATGGTATGAATTTACTCTCTTCGCCTGAACCAAATCCCAACATCCGGTTCCCCTTCCCGCTCGGGAAGGGGTTAGGGGTTAGGTTGCCTGGCGTTCGACACATTTCGAGACTTAAAGTAATAGTTTAGTTTAACTCAATGCCTTCCACCCTCGCAATCCTCGGCGGCCAGCCCCTTCGCACTCGCCCCTTCCCGGCATGGCCGGTCTTCGACGCCCGCGAACGCGCGCAACTCGAAGACGTCCTCACCTCGCAAAGCTGGGGCGGCCATCCCAGCCCCAATCGCAAAGCCACCGAGTTCGCCGCCGCATTCGCCGCGTATCAAGGCGCTCGCTTCGCCATCCCGACCACGTCCGGCACCAGCGCGCTCGAGGTCGCACTCAAAGCGCTCGGCATCGGCGCCGGCGACGAGGTCATCGTCCCCGCGATCACTTTCGCCGCGACTCCGTACGCTGCAGTCGCATGCATGGCGCGTCCGGTCTTCGCCGACGTCAGCGCCGCCGACGCATGCATCGATCCCGAATCCGTCAAGCGCCTCATCACGCGCCGCACCAAGGCGATCATCCCGGTGCATTACGGCGCGTCGCTCGCCGATCTCGACGCACTCGCCGAAATTTCGCGCGCGCATTCCATTCCGATCGTCGAGGATTGCGCCCACGTCCCCGGCGCTCAATTCCGCGATCGCGGCGTCGGCACTCACGGCGCTCTCGGATGCTTCAGTTTTCAGTCCTCGAAGCCGATGACCGCGGGCGAAGGTGGAATGATCACGACCGACGATCCCGACCTCGAGCAGCGATGCCAGTCGCTGATCAATTGCGGACGCCGCCGCCCCGACGACAATTTCGAAGGCCCGCTGATGGGCGCGAACTATCGGATGACGGAATGGCAATGCGGAATTCTGCTCGCGCAACTCGCGCGCCTGCCCGAACAGATCGAGCACAAGAGCCGCGCCGCCGCCCGCCTGCGCGAAGGACTCGCCGCCATCAAGGGACTAACGCCCGTCGCGCGCGATCCACGCGTCACGCGCGAAGTCATCTACGCATTTGTTTTTCTCGTCGACGAATCCGCGCTCGGCATCTCGCGCAATCGATTCGTCCGCGCACTTCGCGCCGAAGGCATTCCATGCGGCGTCGCCAACGACCCGGTTTATCGATCCGCACTCTTCCCGCGCGAGTCCGCCGCCTATCGCAAAGCAGTTGAACTGGCGGGCGCCAATCCCGACACCGCCGCGATCGATTGCCCCGTCGCCGAACGTCTGTTCGAGCACGCGATCGTCTCGATCCCGCACGAATGCCTGCTCGGCGACGACCGCGACCTCGACGACATCGTCGCCGCAGCCGCCAAAGTGGCTTCCAGAGCCACCGAACTCGCCTCGGCCAAATTGAAATGAGTCCCCTCTACGCCGGCGCCGCACGCGTGAAACTCGACCCGCCGGCCGGTCTCGCGATGCTCGGTTACGGCAATCGCGTCGGCCGCAACGCCGGCGTCCATGACGACCTCGCCGCGCAAGCGCTCGTGCTGAGCGACGGCGCGAACAAAGTCGCGATCGCCGGCGTTGATCTGCTCGCGATCGGAATTCGCATCGCCGACGACATTCGCGAACGCGTCGCCGCCAGCACCGGCATCCCGGCCGATTCGATCCTGGTTTGCGCGACGCACACTCATTCCGCGCCCGCCTTCAACATCTTCGCGACGCCGCGCGCCGACGCGAAGCCCGCTGAAGGCCGCGACCTCGAATGGGAGCGCGCGCTGCCCGAAAAAATCGCCTCGCGATCATCCAGGCGAACGAAAATCTCGAGCCCGCGACTCTCCGCTCCGCCGCCGCCCAGTTCACGCTCGGAATCCATCGCCGGCTGATGCGTCCGCATCGGCAAGTTCAGACCGCCGCAAATCGCTCCGGTCCAGCCGACGCCGAAGTCAGCAGCGCTCGGCGCATATCGCGCCGAACGGAACTCCGATCGCGTTCCTGATGAACTATCCATGCCACGGCGTCGTGCTATGCGAGGACAACCTGCTCTACTCGCGCGATTGGCCCGGCTTCGCGATGGATGAAATCGAAACCGCGGCCGCCTCCGCCGGCGGCCCGCGCCCAATCTCGATTTTCATCCAGGGCGCGACCGGCAACATCGATCCGCGCAGCCGCGGCAACTTCGAAGTCGCCGAGCAACACGGCCGCGCGATGGGCCGCGCCGCGTTCGACGCTCTCCATCACGCTCCCTCGATTGCCGACGGCACGAATCGCCGCGCGCAGAATCGCGCTGAATCTCAAACTCAAAGATCTCAGCGCCGAACTCGCCATCGCGCGCGATTGCGCCGACGCAGACCCAAGCCTCGCTCGACAACCATCGCGGCGGCGACGGCTACCAGTTGAAGCGCCTGCGCGACCATCATGCACAATCGCTCGCGGCGCTGAGCCGCTCTGGAAGCCCTCGAGGAGCAAAACCGCCGCGACCGCCGCGTCGACATGACGACGCCGCGAGCTTGCCACCGCGATGACGGTCGTGACTGTCGGCAACCTCGCTATCGTCGGCATCCCCGGCGAACTCTTCGTCGAGCTCGGCCTCGCGATTGAAGGCAAACCCGCACTTCGCGCAAACTTTTGTCGCCGGCTACTGCAACGATCTGATCGGATATATTCCCACCCGCGCCGCGTACCCCGAAGGCGGCTACGAAGTCGATACGGCGCGAATCGCCGCCGGCAGCGGCGAGACGATCGTCGACACCGCCCTCTCCGCGCTGGCCGCGATGCGCGCGTAAGTCGTGCGCGAGATTCAACATCGCGAACTTCTCCGGATGCTCTCCTCCGGCAGCGCAAATCGTCGACGCGCTGCCGTCGCACGAGTACGCACACCGCTCACATCCGCGGCGCGATTCACATTCCGGTCGGACGCATCCTGCGCGACGCGCCAGCAGTTGCTCGACCGCGCGCGCCCGGTCGTCGTCTATTGCCGCGATTCCTTGTGAGACCTCAGCGCGCGAGCTGCGGCGCAGCTCGAGTTGCTCGGCTTCACCGACGTCCGCCACTACTTCCGCGGCAAGGCCGATTGGATGGTCCGCGGATTGCCGATGGATCCGCCGGCGCCGCTCTCAGAGCGGATGCGCGCGTTTCGCTATTTCGTGAATAATCTTGCGCCCGGCCTGCGCGCATTCTGGATTCACTATTCAGACCGGGTGCGCGTCGACGAGTTCATGCGCGACGACCTCGTCCGCCTCGGCCCCGAAGACCTTGTCCCGCCCGCTCCTCCCGATTCGCCAAAGCCGCGCGCCGTCGTGCTCAATCCCGACGGAGTCCTGCTCGGCGCGATCGAACAATCCGACACCGCGCCGCGCGCGCTCGATGCGATGAATCCGAACCCGCAAACAATCCGCCCCGACATGACGCCGCGCCTCGCTAAGAAGCTGTTGAAGTCGAATCCGTACCTGATAGTGACGACCGCGAAGGGAAATATCTCGGCCGCTACGTCCCGGACGTGAGTCTATCGCTCGATCACGCCGTCCGCCGAGATATCCAGATGGTATGCGACCTCGCGCGCGAGTTCGTCGGGCCGCGCGCGATAGAACTCGACCTGCGGCACGCCTGGCAGTGCCGCGATTACGTCGGCGACTGGAACCGCCGTGAAACCTGCGCTCGAAGAACTCGCCCAGCGTCCGCGCTGAACAAATACAGATGACGCGCGCCGCGCGTGTGCGCGGCCTTGCGCGCCGCCGCGATCAACGCGGCGCCGATTCCGCGCCGCCGCATCGATTCGTCCACGTACAAGCGAGCGTATCAGCGCCGCATCGACTTTCGGCTCGACGCCGATCACTCCGACCGCCTCGTCGCCGAAGTACGCGACGATGTAACACGCGGCCGGCCATTCGATTCCGTCGGTCGTCATGCCGCCGCGCGCGAGCATCGCGCGCACGAGCGCGAGATCGCGCGTCTGCTCGATTACCAGTTCGCCTGCGCGATGCTTGCGTATCGCCATGCCGCGTGTTCGCGACTACTTTTTCGGCGGCGGGAACAGCTGCACGCCCGCTTCGTCCACCACCGTGATTGCCTTGACCGGACACGAGCGCGCCGCCGAGACGATTATCGCAGTCGTCGGCGCCGGTCGCGTTGACGACTTCGGACTTGCCCTCCGCGTCGAGTTGAAACACGGCCGGCGCCGTTTCCACGCAGTCGCCGCTGCCGATGCATCGGACCTTGTTCACTGTGATCGAAAGCTTCGCCATCGCTACCTCCGCATTCTGAATGAACAATAGAATCCGCGCCGCGCGCGCGCAATTGAATCCGCCCGCAGCGCGGCTAATACTCATTCGCGATGAGCCAAATCGCAGGCACCGGAATCGACGTCATCGAAGTCGATCGCATCGAGCGCGCACTCACGCGGCCCGCAACCGGCGAGCGTTTTCGCGCCCGTGTCTTCACTACCGGCGAGATCAAGTACTGCGAGTCGCGCGGCCGTCCCCGCTACCAAAGCTATGCCGCGCGCTTCGCCGCCAAGGAAGCGACGATGAAGGCGTTGGGCACCGGGATGGAACCGCAACGTCGGATGGAGCGAGATAGAAGTCGTGCGCGAGCGCGGCAAAGCGCCGACGATCGCGCTGTCAGGCAAGGCCGCCGCCTTCGCGCAGCGCAAACAAATCACGCGCTTTCACTTGAGCATCACGCATACCGCGGCGCAGGCGATCGCGCACGTGATCGCTGAGAGCTGAGTTGTCGTTCAAAACCGTTTAGGCCACTTCATCGCACCGTGAACAACGCGCAGCACCGTAACGGTATCGCCCCGATGAAGATATGCGACTATGTAAGGAAGTCCCGCGATTACCAACTCGCGCGTGCCTTCGACGCGACCGGGTCGGCCTAGGCCGGGGTGTTCGGCCAGTATTTCTACTTGTCGAACGATTTCTGCGAGGGTTCGAAACGCGGCTTCAGGGTTGTCGCGTCCAATGTACTCCTCGATCGAATCGAGGTCGCTAACGGCGTCTCGAGCCCAGTTTAGCCGCACGCTTTCGCTCCAACCTCTTCACCACCTCGCTGTGCTCCAGAACCTCGCCAGCTTCGACTTGCTTCAGCGCATGCTTGACTTCGCCGACGAACCATTCTTCGTAGTCGAGGAAGCGTTCGAGAGCCTGATTTATCACCCAAGCCCGTGAACGGCTCAGAGCATGAGCAATACCGTCGATGCGCTTGAGCGTCCGGCTCTCCATCCGCACTGTCGTGGTTTTCTCAATGCCCATTACTCATTAAGAATACATCCGAATACGTCTGAAGTGGAAGCCGGCGACCTAACCCCTAACCCTTCCCATAGTGGGAAGGGGAACCGGAAATAAGAGTTTACTTCGCGGGCGACGACGCTGCTTGCGGCGGGGGTGGGGGTTCGGGGGGTTTTGTCATGTAGAGGGGGGCGGGCTTGTTTAGTTGCTCGAAACTGAAATCGCTCAGGGCGTACACTGCTTTGCTGGTCGCTCGAAGTTGCGTAGTATTCGGTTCGATTGGGCGGTTCGCCGGGGATTGGCGGGGACGTCTGACTTGACGCTGATCTTCGCGAGCTTGACGATGCCCAGCTCTTTGCCGTCCTTGCCTTTAAGCGTGATTTCGAGCGCGGGATTGTCGAGTCCGAACGGCTGCGCGCTCGGCATCGGATCGGCGACGATCGATTCGGCCTTGAGATCGCGGAACTGATTCAGCAGGCGCTCGACGACCGGGATATCGCCCTCCGAGGTCTTGCCGCCTGCGATCACGTCCCACTTTCCGACCGGCGCGCGCTTGAGCGTGAACTCGCCGTCGCTGTTTTTGACCTTGACCGTCTCGACTGACTCGGGATCGATCTTCACGACCGTCTTGTCGCGAAAATCCAGCGGCGACTTTTCCAGGCTGGTCATCACGTACTCGGCCACCGCGTAAACCGGCGCGCGTTCTCCACGACGCACGTAAATCCCGCTCTTGCCATTCTCGTTCTGCTTGAATCCGAACAGCATCGATTGCTGCTCGCCGTTCTTGAGCACCACCGTCGCCGTGAGATGCGGTTTTTCCAGGCCGTATTGATTGACGTTGGAGGGCGCGTCGGCGACGAAGTCGGACGCGCGCGCGTTGACCAGCGTGCCGAGCGCGAGGCGCACGGCGGTGTCGTCGGCCGGCGACGGCGCGGGCTTGACGATTTTCCAATTGTCGCCGTCGCGATCGATTTCCACCGACTGTCCGTTGTCGCGCGTGATGATCAGTTTCTGAACGTCGTCGATTTTGAACGCCATCAGGTCGCGGACGCGCAAGTCGTTGACCGTCTTGTTCATCCCGGCCGCGAACGCGCCTTCGGTCAGCAGCACCGCGGGATTGTTCGAGAGCTGAACGTAAGTGTTGAATCCGATCGGCGTGGACTTTGCCGACTTCGATCGACGGCAGCGGTTTGTGGTCGAAGGTCGTGACGGTGACGGTGGTGGTCGGCGGCTTGAGCCCGAATGGCGCGAGGTCGGCCGGCTTGTCATCGACGGTGCGGACCAGCGTACCTTCGGCAATCGCGCGCGCGAGGTTGTTGGCCTGCGACTGATCGGCGTCGGCGCCCACTGGCTTCACGAGCCGCCATGGCTTGTCCTTGTCGCGTTCGAGCACGATGTCGCGATCAGAATACTTGAGTTCAATTTTCGCGATGTCATCCTGCTTGACGGCGATCAGTTTCTGGGTCGCCTCGGTCTCGGAATAATGGCTGACGATAAAAGCGTAGCCGCCGACAATCGCGAACAGGACCAGAACGATGATGGTGTTGCGCAGGCGCATCGGCTCAAGTCGCAGTCGTGGAACGCCTCAGTTGCGCCGTTCCCACCAGACGACGATTCCCGCAATCAGCAGCAGCTCGGGCAGCATCAGCACCGCGAACGCAAACACGATCGAGAACTGCCCCTCGGTCAGACGGAAGCGCGAGGCGCGGATCGAGCGCGGCCGGATCGAGATCGAATTTTCCTCGCCGGTCAGCCAGTCGGCGCTGTTGATGAAAAAGTCGCGGTTGAAAAACTGCGTGACAGATTGATTGTCGGCAAACTCGGTGCTGCCGTACACGACCATGCGCGCATCGCCTTTGCCAAATCCGAGCTGCTCGAGGTTGCCGTCCACCGCCATCACGACGGTGATCGGACCGCGCGTATCCTTGGCGGTGAGTTCGGCTTTCTGCTGGCGGAACAGCGTGTCGAGATCGACCTCGGCCCACGACGTATCACTGGTCATCGCAATCGGAGTCACGGTGAGGCCCGGTTTCAGATTGGGTTCGGCGGTAAGCGATCGCGCCATCGGGAACATGGTGCGCTGCTTGAAATCCTTGGTGATCGGATGCTCGCCGTAGTTCTGCACGAAAGGATTGAGGCCGAGCGCCGGACCTTCGAACAGGCGCACCACCTGGTCCACGACGATGTCGTTGCCGACCTTGACGCCCCAATCGCTCGCCAGCTTGACCATCGCGGTTTCGTCGATCGGATTGTCGGGGCGCTGCGGCCGGTACATCGCGATCATGCGCCCGCCATGCTTGAGGTAGTCGTTCAACGCGTCGATCTCATGCTGGCCGAGGGGCTTGATTGGTCCCGCGACCACGACCAGGTTGGCGTCGTCGGGGACCTTGGGCAATTGCGCGAGTTCGAGCTTGCGAACCTCGTAGCCCTCGCCTTCCAGATCTTTTTTGATGGTGCCGTAGCCGTCCTGACCCTCGGCGTCGTCGGGATCCGCCTCGCCGTGACCGTCGAGGAAGTCGATCACCTTCTTGGTGCTGCGGGTCGCGCGGATGATCGCGTTGGTCAGCGATTCCTCGGTGAGGTCGGTGACGTTGGTGCCCTCGCCGCTGTCGGCGCCGCCATATTGCAGATGCGTGGTGCCCATCACCGAGACTTTGAATCGCTCGGCGAGCTCGGGATGCTTGTCGGGATCGACCAGCTCGTAAGTTAGCTTGGGCGAGTAGTACGCGAAGGTCTCGTAGAGTTCGCGCGCGGCGGGATTCTCGCCGCCCTGGAAGAAGCCGTACAGTTTGAGTGGCTTCTGTAAACCCTTGACTACGTTTATCGACTGGCTCGACAGGCTGTAAACCTTCTCGGTGGTGAGATCGAGCCGCGCATGATGGAGCGATGAAATATAGTTAATCGCAACCAGCAGGCCGATGAACGCAATCGAATAGATGGCGGCGTTGGCGCCGTAACGCGCGGAGCGTCCGGTGGTGATCGATGAAAGCTCGGATCGGCTCGAGGTGATCCACAGGACGATCGCGAAGATGCCGCCGGCCAGGTTGACCCAAACGAACAGCCGGAAGCCGCTCGAAATAAAATAGTCAACCAGCCCGAAGGTGAGCAGAACCAGGCCGAGAATTCCGTAAAGCGCCGCCGATCGCCGCATCCGCCCCTCTACCTTACCGCCAGCGCGCCGACTCGACCGATCGTTGGGTCAAGAACAGCGCCACGAAGATGAGACTCAGGAAATAAATGATGTCGCGCGTGTCGATGATGCCGGTGACCATCTGCGCGAAATGATCGGGCAGCGACAGATAGCGTAGCAAGTCGGAAAACGACGACCCGCCAGCCTGCGCCGGCCACGAAATCACGAACAGCAAGAGCAGCAGGCCGAAACAACTGATCGCCGCGATTATCTGATTCTGCGTCAGCGAGCTGGTGAAGAGGCCGATCGACACGAACGAAATTGCGAGGAACGCGAGCCCGAGATAGCCTGAAAACATGACGCCGACTTCAGGATTGCCGAAGGCGACGAGGATAAGCGGGAACATGCCGGCCAGTCCGATCATGATCAGCATGAAGGTCGCGGCCGCGATAAATTTTCCGGCGACAATCTCGCCGGTGCGAATCGGCGCGGTGAGCAGAAGTTCGTAAGTGCCGGTGCGCTTCTCCTCGGCAAAACTTCGCATCGTGATCGCGGGCACGAGGATGACCAGCACGATCGCGAGGTTGTGCAGCATCGGCTCGATCACGCGCTCGTTGAGATTCAACTTCTGCAAAACTTCGGGATTCTGCATCGCGGCGTAGGCCGTCAGCGTCACCTCGAAGTAGCGCAGCAGCGCGAAGAAAAAGAATCCGCCGAGCAGCAGGAACACCGTCATCACGACGTAGGCGACCGGCTGCAGGAAATATCCCGCGAGCTCTTTGCCCGCGATTGTCAGAGAATTTTTCATTCGAGCGACACGGGTGGTCTAGGTATGCCCCGCACCGACCTCCTCCAGCTTTTCCTCGGCGGTCGCGCCGTCCTCGTGATGCTCCTTGGTAATCGCGTTCAGGAAAATATCTTCGAGCGAAGTCCCGGCCGGCAACTGCTTCAAATATTCCTCGAGCACGACGCGGCCGTCGGCAATGATCACGACCTTGTCGCAGATCTGCGAGACCTCGGGCAGGATATGGGTCGAAAGCACCACCGTCCGGTTGCCCGAGAGATTGTGAATCAGCCCGCGAATTTCGTGAATCTGGCGCGGGTCGAGACCGATGGTCGGCTCGTCGAGCACCAGCACCGGCGGATCGTGAATCAGCGCCTGCGCCAGTCCGACGCGCTGACGATAGCCTTTGGAAAGCTGGCCGCAAATGCGATGCGCCATGTCGGTCAGTCCACAAACGTCGAGCACGTGCTCGAGCGCCGATTCGATCTTCGCGCGCGGGACGTCGCGCAGCTTCGCGACGAATCGGAGGTAAGCCTCGACCCGCATGTCGGGATAGAGCGGCGGATTTTCCGGCAGGTAGCCGATTTTGCGGCGCGCCTCGAGCGACTGCGAAAAAATATCGAGCCCGTCAATCAGCACGGTGCCCGCAGTCGCCGGCATATAGCCGGTGATGATGCGCATCGTGGTGGTCTTGCCGGCGCCGTTGGGGCCGAGAAAGCCGAGGATAGAACCGTTCTCAGCCTTGAACGATACGTCTTTAACCGCGACAAAGTTGCCGTAGGCTTTAGTTAGGTTTTTAACCTCAATCATTCAGGTCGTCCGGTAGCAGTCATTCAAATTGACGAAGTGACCCGCACGGCAATTCGATTAACAACAAGGCAACCGTCTAATTAAACACGCCAAGCGTTACTGTCAATACGGTGATCTTTCACCACTCAACATTTTCGGTTTGCGTTTGCGATGCTTTTGTTTTGAGAACTGTATCGGATAGTTTCGACTGATGGCTGCGGAACGCAAACAACTAATTCTGGTTGACGGCTCGGGATATATCTTTCGCGCGTTTCATGCGCTGCCGCCGATGAATACTTCGCGGGGGCTGCCGACCCAGGCCGTTTACGGGTTCATCCGGATGCTGCTGAAGCTGCTCAAGGACGCGCGCCCGTCGCATATCGCGATCGTGTTCGACTCGCCGAAGAGGACTTTTCGCGACGACCTGTTCGCCGACTACAAGGCGAATCGCAGCGAGGCGCCCAACGATCTCATCGTGCAGATTCCATATATCCATCGCGCAGTCGCGGCGTTCAGAATCAAGTCGCTGATGATCGAAGGCTTCGAGGCTGACGACGTGATCGGCACGCTCGCCAAGCGCGCGGCGAAAGACGACTTCGTCGTCACTCTCATCACGGCGGACAAGGATTTCATGCAGTTGGTCGGACCGCACGTGACGCTGTGGGACACGATGCGCGACCGACGAATCGGCGCGCGCGACGTACGCGAACGCTTCGGCGTCGAGCCGTCGGCGTTGGTCGATATCCAGGCGCTTACCGGCGATACGATCGACAATATCAAGGGCGTGCCGGGCGTCGGCGAGAAGACGGCGTCGGCGCTGATCCAGAAATTCGGCGGGATCAAGCAACTCTATGAGAACCTCGATCGGATTGAAGAGTCGGGGATTCGCGGCGCGAAGAAAGTCGGAGGGCTGCTTGCCGAGCATCGCGCGGCGGTGGATCTCGCGCGGAAACTGGTGCGCATCGAGACCGAGATGCCGCTGAAAGTCGAGCCCGACGAATTCGCGTGGCAGGGAGTCGATGAGAAGTTGGCCGCCGAGCTACTGCGCGAGTTGGAGTTCAATTCGATCATCCGCGAGATCTCGCCATCGCAGGCGGAACTGCCGGGCTTTGAGTCGAGCGCGACGCCGGTAGCCACGGTCAGCGGAAAAGATCTCGCGGAGGCGCTAAAGACCCTGGCCGACGCCCCGCGAATCGCAGTTGATCTCACCGCGTCCGAGTCGCAGCGGGACACGTTGCAGATAGCGAGCGCCGAGCAAACGGTCGTCGTCGAGCATGATGGGATTGCAGGCGCGGCCGCTTTGGTCAGCTCGGAGCAGCTCAAGTCGTGCCACGATCTCAAGAATCAAATCGAAGCGTTCGCGCGGCATGGAATCGCGCTGAAGGGCGTTGATTTCGACACGATGCTAGCGGGCTTTCTGATCAATTCCGGGCAGGGAGAGCCGTCGCTCACGCAGCTTTATCACGAGTATCTTGCGCCGCTGGGCGCGAGCACGCCGCCGGGCACGAATGCTGACCTGATCAGAAATCTTCGCGAAGCGCTGTCGGCCCGTCTGGAAGCCGACGGGCTCACTTCGATGTACAACGAGATCGAGATGCCGATCGCGCCGATACTGGCCGAGATGGAAACCGCTGGGATCGGGATCGATGGCGACGCGCTCAAGAGTCATCTCGAAGGAATTCGCCGAGGAGATGAGCCGGCTTGAGCGCGAGTGTTACGAGCTGGCGGGACGCGAGCTCAATCTCAACTCGCCGATCCAGTTGCGCGAGGTTCTGTTCACTCAGCTGAAGCTGTCGGCCAAGGGGCTGAAGAAAACCAAGAGTGGATTTTCGACTGACGCCGACACGCTCGAGAAGCTCGCCGCGGTGCATCCGATGCCGCGCAAACTGATCGAGTACCGCACGGTTTCGAAATTGAAATCCACTTATGCCGATGCGCTGTCCGAGGTGATTCGATCAGGCACCGGCCGAATCCACACGACCTGGCATCAGGCGCTGGTGCCGACAGGACGCGTCAGCTCGAGCGACCCGAATCTGCAGAACATCCCGACTCGCAGCGTCGAGGGCCGCCGGATTCGCCGGGCGTTCGTGCCGAAGCCGGGATGCGTGTTCGTGTCGGCGGATTATTCGCAAATCGATCTGCGCGTGATGGCTCATCTGTCGGGCGACAAGACGCTGGTCGAGGCCTTCACGACCGGCGAGGACATTCACATCCGCACTGCGACCGAAGTGCTGGGAGTCACGCCGGACAAGGTCAATGCCGAGGCGCGCCGGCTGGCCAAGGTGATAAACTTCGGGATCATTTACGGGATGGGATCGCAGCGGCTGGCAGGCGAGCTTGGGATTGCGCTGTCGGAAGCCTCGGATTACATCAAGCGCTACTTCGAGCGGTTGCCGGGAGTGCGCGCGTGGCTCGACGACACTGTTCGAATCGCGCGGACGACGGGATACGTAAGCACGATGTACGGGCGGCGGCGTTATTTGCCTGAGCTGAATGCGCAGCCGGGCGGCGCGAGGGCGCAAGCAGAGCGAATCGCTATCAACACGCCCATCCAGGGCACGGCGGCAGACCTGATAAAACTCGCTATGATACGGCTGGACAGGGTGCTAAAAGAGCGCGGCCTCGGCGCGCGGATGATACTTCAAGTGCATGACGAACTACTGCTGGAAGCGCCCGAAAACGAATGGCAAGAGGCGGCAAAACTGGCAAAACGCGAAATGGAGGGAGTAGCCGAGCTTAAAATTCCGCTCAAAGTGGAGCTGAAATCCGGTCCAAACTGGGCCGAGATGAGCGGCGCGGCATGAACACTTCGCTGAATTTAGTCGCCCGCGCCAGCGTCTACTCAAGTTGAGAACACCAGGCCGCCACGACGGTGATGAAGCCGAACTTATCGAACGCTCGAGCAAGGGCGATTCGGAGGCCTTCGGCGTTTTGGTGGAGCGATACCAGCGGCGAGTGGTCGGCGTCGCGCTGGCGGTGGTGCATAATCAGGATGACGCGATTGAATTGGCACAAGAAACTTTTGTTCGCGCCTATGAAAACCTTTCGAAGTTCGAATCCCGATCGAGCTTTTCAACCTGGCTATATCGAATCGCGGCCAACCTCGCGATCGATTTCTGGCGTCGCGAGGGACGCCACGTTGTGCTTCACGGTGAAGATGCTGAAACGGAAATCAGCAAGCTGCCGACGACCGCAGGAGATTCGTTTAAGGAAGTCAGTCGTAGTGAACTCTCGGCGCGATTGAAGCAAGCGCTGGAGGAGTTGACGCCAGAACATCGCGCAGTGATACTGCTACGCGAAGTCGAGGGAATGTCGTACGACGAAATTAGCGACGTTTTGCAGTGCCCTAGAGGAACGGTCATGAGCAGGTTGCACTATGCACGCACGCACCTGCGTAACATATTAAAGGACGTGGGCGGGGACTGAGCGACTTTATGGCTGAATGCGGCGAAATTAGTATGATGCTCGGCGCGTTCGAGGACTCCGAACTCGAACCCAACGAGATGCAGGAAGTCGCGTTTCATCTGGCGCGATGCGAATCGTGCACGGGCGTGCTTGCGGATTATTCGACGATTGGACGAGACCTCAGATCGATCACGGCGGCGCCATCGCTCGCCGGTTTCTCGAACGCGGTAATCGCGCGCGTCGATCGGCTGCCACAGCCGGTGCTGACCAGGATCGAACGTTTCCTGCGGCGCCAGTTGGATAGTGTCGGCGCAGGCGTCGCGTGGGGCGGTGCTGTAGTGGCGGCCGCCATCATGACGATAGTTCTGATGACGCCGTATGCCCGGCAAATCGCCAATCGCGGGACGGCGCCGACGATGGTCGCCAGTTCGGATCATAGCGCTGCGGCGACCGATCAGGCGGCGAATACGGCGGCGAATGAGCCGACGATGGCGGACAACGATTCTCATGCCGACATTTCGCGCCTCGAATCGGAGAATCACTCGGTTGCAGTCTGGAGCGAGCCTCGCAGGGACACGACGGTCATCTGGTTACCGGATCAGCCTTAGGTCGCTATGACGCTGCGCCCCGGTAGGCTCACTTTCCTCATCATTGCGATCACGACCTTCGGAACGCAGGGGCTCCCATACGCACAGGTGGCGCCGAAGCAGGTTTACGTTTATGTCGACTCCGTCATGGCGGCGGATACCAACGAGGGCACCGATCCACGGCTCGGCGGGATGGACAAGAAGCTGCGCGGGCTATTTGGATTTTCGACGTACAGCCTGATCGGTCACAACGAAGGGCAGACTGATTGCGGCAAGATGATCGCGTTCACGCTACCGGGCGGAAAAATTCTCCACGTGCAACCGCGCGCGATCGACGCCGACATGATTGCGATGGAGATCGTGCTGTTCGACGGGACGCGCCCGATGATGACCACCGACCTCAAGCTCAAGAACAACGGTACGTTGATCGTCGGCGGCCCGCGCTACGAGCAGGGCATGATGATCATCTCGATTGGCGCGAGCACCAGCGGAACGCCACCGATGCAGGCGCAATCCAGCCCGGCTGAAGCCACTACTCGCTAAACTTCACAGCGGATCGAAATACGGCGCGACGCGGCCGTCGAAATGGAACTCGCGCGCGAGCGAAATCCACTTGCGATCGAGGCCATGCATCGGCTCCGGCAGGTTGTCGAGCGGGAAGAAACCGGCGTCAATCGCCTCGAGCGGATTCGGCTTCAGCTCACCGCCGACGATTCGGCTGTAGAAAAGCATCGAGTAGATGTGGCGCGCGGGTGAGCCGTACTTTTTGTTATCCATCACGGCGATCAGACGCTCGGGCGCGACGATGAGCCCGGTTTCCTCGCGCGCTTCCTTCGCGATGTTCTCGGCGGGCGAAATGCCGACGTCGCAAAAGCCGGTCGGATACCACCACTTGCCGGTGAGCCGCTGAATCATCAGGATTTCGTCGCGATCGTTGAATGCAATCACGCCGCATCCCACCGCCGCCGTGACATATCCTTCGTAGCCGGCGATCACCTGATCGCGCCACTGGCGACGCAGCGTTTCAGCATCGTCGTCGCTCGCGCCGCCGACGATCGAATGCATCCGGGCAGCCTCCTTGAGCAATTCCTCGTAGCGTTCGGAGTCGAAGCCGTCGGGCTTAAAGGCGAGTCCAGTGCGCGCGATCGCGGTGATACGTTCGATGAAGCGCGCCAATTCGGCCAGCAGATCAGAATCCGGCATCGAAATTTTCCTTGTAAAGCGCTACACGTTTCGTAAAAATCGCGCTCTCTTATTTTTGTGTCATTCTGAGCGAAGCGAAGAACCCCGGATCTTTCTCGACGCTAGCCGGCACAGCCCCAACCACCGGCGAGAGCGAACTCTGCGACTGTTTCCGATTTTTGTGTCATTCTGGCCCTGCCTCACAGATCACATGAAACTCATCCTCAGTCGCAAGGGATTCGATTCGGCCAACGGCGGATGTCCGAGCCCGATTCTGGATGGCCAACTGTGCTCGCTCCCGATTCCCGACGCGGATGCGTCGACGCGATATCGCCAAATTTTCTCGTTCAATGGATCATCGATCGCTCGGATTGTGGAAGACCTGACCCGCGGCCGAATCGTGCGAGGAGATGGCGCACATCTCGATCCGGATTTGCGCCGCTACGCGATTGCGCGCTCCGAAGGATGGCGTCCTATTTTCGGGCAGGCCGCAGCCGCGCAGAGTCATCTCAATCGTCATGGGATTAGCGCATGGCGATCTGTTTTTATTTTTCGGATGCTTCCGATGCGCGCAGAAAGTCGGAGGCACTTTTCGCTTCGTTCGCGACGCGCCAAAACTTCACGTTATCTTCGGATGGCTGCAGGTCGGAAAGATTGCTCGAGCCACCAATGGCCTCGTTACCGAAATCCCGTGGGCAGATGGACATCCACATCTCGACGCGCCCGAGCGATACAAAAACAACACCCTCTATTTCGCGAGCGATCGTCTTTCTTCGATTGGTTTCAAAATGAACGGCGCAGGGACCTTCGATCGGATACGGCCTGAGCTGATACTCACAAAAGCCGACTCGAACTGTTCGGTCTGGCAGTTGCCGCGATGGTTCAATCCGGTCGCGCGCACTCCCCTCTCCTATCACGCCAACCCGGCGCGCTGGACGGACTGTTCGACCTCGACGCGCTTGCAGTCCGTCGGTCGCGGACAGGAGTTTGTGCTCGATGTCGAGCAGTATCCTGAGGCGCGCGCGTGGTTGCGATCCATCTTCCGCGCCGCACGTTAACGACTCGACGCAGACTTGCACACTGACCACGCCGCGTCGGCCAAAGCAGGCACTCGCTCCTTGCTGCTTGCAAATAGCGGATCGTCGGTCTGTCCGAGCACGAATCGGGCGTAGCTGCCTTCCATGATGATCGCGAGCTTGAACAGCGCGAACGCCTGGTAGAAAGGGAAGTCGTTCATCGCGCGGCCGCTGGCGCCCTCGTATCGGTCGATCATCTCGCGCCGCGTGAGCCATCCTTCGGCGGCCTGCATGCTCGCGATCACGTTCCCCGACGCGCGGTCGGTCGGGTCGGGCCAGTAAGTCAGCATCCAGCCGAAATCCGCGAGCGGATCGCCAATCGTGGACATCTCCCAATCCAGCACGGCGATCGCGCGCGCGGTTTTCGGATCGAACATCACGTTGTCGAGCTTGTAATCGCCGTGGACAATCGTCGGCGCCGGCGACTCGGGGATTCGCGCGCGCAGCCACTCCTTCACTTTCTCCATCACGGGCAGCGGGCGCGTGTGCGGGATCGTGCGCTCGAGCTGATCGGTCCATCGCTTGAGTTGACGCACGAGGTAGCCGTCGGGCCGCCCGAAACCCTCGAGGCCGGCCGCGCGCCAATCGACTTCCTGCAGCGCGACGAGCACATCGACCATCTGCTCGCTGACCTGTCGGCGCAGATCGGGCGTCTGCACGAAATGCTTGTTGTCGGCGCGCACGACGTCGCCGCGCATGTACTCCATCAGGTAAAACGGCGCCCCGATGTACGACGAATCCTCGCACACTGCGTACACCCGCGGCACCGGCACCGCAGTGTCCTGCAGCGCTTTGATCACACGATATTCACGCATCATGTCGTGCGCGGTCGGGAGCAGCGGCCCGCGCGGCGGACGGCGTAGCGCCCACGAATTGCCGTCGAAATGAACCAGGTGGACCTCGTTGGAATGGCCAAACGAGATATTTTCAGACCTGAGCGCGATGGTGTCGCCGAGCTTACGCTCATCGAGAAACCGCTTCAGGCCCGCGAGATCGACTGTGGCCGACGGTCCGGTTTTTTCCTGCGTCGAAGTACTCATCGAGCGTACTGTTTTCGCAATCGCGGCTCGCGGTCAAGTACCAGCACCATCTTGCGACGGCAAAGCGCGGACCATACAACGAAGGGCAGTGAACGCGGCGACCAAGTTGGACGACAGCCGGAGCGCGGGCCAGATGGCCGCGATATTTCGGCTCGCGCGGCCGCATCAATGGATCAAGAACGCGTTGGTGCTGGCGGCCCTGGTATTCGGCCAGCGCCTATTCGTATTCCACGACGTCGTGCTTGCGATCGTCGCGTTCGTCGCGTTCTGCGCGCTTTCGAGCGCCGGCTACATTCTGAATGACATCGCCGACCGCGAGGCCGATCGGCTGAATCCCGAGAAGTGCGACCGTCCGCTTGCGCGTGGCGACCTCACGGTTGCGGCGGCGACGCGTGCAGCGGTGACGCTCGCGGCGATTGCGATCGTGTTGAGTATCGTGTTGGGCCGCGAGTTCGTCGGAATCGCGCTGCTGTACGCCGCACTTCAGCTCTTTTATTCGCTGTGGGCCAAGCACCAGGTGATCATCGATATTATCGCGGTTGCGGTCGGCTTCGTGCTGCGCGCATTCGCCGGCGGCGTCGCGATCCAGGTCGAGGTATCGCCGTGGCTGGTCTTCATCACGTTCGTGCTGGCGATGTTCCTGGTGCTGGCGCGCAGACGCCACGAGCTGATCGCGCTGGGCGACGACGCCATCGCGCATCGCAGCGCGCTCTCCGAATACAGTGTCCGGCTGGTCGATCAGATGATCTCGATCGTCGCCGGCGCGACGCTCGTCAGCTACATGATTTACACGGCGTCGGCCGAGGTCGAGGCGAAGCTGGGCACGCACCATCTCTACTTGACGGTGCCGTTCGTGGCGTTTGGAATCCTGCGTTATCTCTACCTGATCGACGAGCGCAACGAAGGCGGCGACCCCGCGCGCGCGCTGATGCGCGATCGGCCGCTGATGTTCGCGGTCTTGTTGTGGATCCTAACTGATATCGCGTTGCTGTACTTCTAGAACGGCTGGCCGCGCGCGGTTTCAGTAGTTCGGCAGCACTCCGGTCGGCGATCCGACCAGCCCACGCGTCTGGAACGGATTGCGTCCGAACGGACTGCGTCCCACCGAGCCGAGGCCGCCCAGCGTCAACTGGAACTGGACCTGCACTTCGTTGGGGTTGGTTGAATCGATGATTCCAAGGTCGGCCGCCCAACAATTGCAGGGTGATTTCAGGCGCACGCCGTATTCAGTCGATAGCGCCCGGTTGTCCGCGAGGTCGTAACTGGGCGCAATGTAAACGCCGAGTCGATCGAAAACGTCCGTGTACGCGCGTCCTGAAACGAGCTGCGCGGCGTTCTTGGCCGTTGCGGGAAAGACCGTGGCGTTCCGGCTGGCGTAGTTGTACGCGAACTCGATGAACGATCCTTGCAGCGCTTTGCCGAGGTAAATGGGCGAGGCTTGTGTGTCCCAGGGCGGCCGAATGCTCAGCGACGCGTTGGCAAACGTAATCCCCGAATGCGCGCGCGGATTGTAATCGAGCTGCGCACCCAGCGTTGCAATCTGGGTCGCGTAAACGTTCAGCAGCCCCTCGATGTCTGAAACCTTCGATCCACTCGGGTCAATCTCGTGCGAAACGTCGTACGCCTGCTGGATCGTCAACGAGCCGAGTTCCTGCGAGTGCTCGCCGTCGCGGATGATGCTTCCGCCGCGCGGCGCCAGCGAGTCCGCCAGGGGATCTTCATGGAACGGCCCGACGGTCGTATCGCCGGTACCGGTTATAGCTTCGGTCGGGGTCGCGTCGGTAGTCGTTTCCTCGGGCGCCTCTTCCTTGATCTTGGCGAACAGCCGCGTGGTGAATCCATACGTGATGAGACTGCGCGAATTCAGCCGATCGGTCTGATCGAACAACGGCTGATTACCCTGGTAGATGCGCGGCACATACGCATAGTTGACGAACGGCTCGATCGTGTTCTTGAGCTTCTCGATCGATTTCCATTGGAAGTCGTAAACTCGATCGAGAACCGTTGACATTCCAACTTTTGCGTAGGGGACAATCCGTCCGCTGGTTCCACTATCGCTGCTGCCGGCCAACGCAACACAATTGTTGAACGCCAGGGCAACCCCGCCACCGCTAGGGCAAGTGGGACTTGAGACGGGTGGCGTGTTTCCGACCGGAATAATCGCGAGGTTATGCCCCGCGGTGTCATATCCAACCGCCTGCGCGCCGATTGTGCCGTAGCCATTGAGGTAGTCGCCCAGACGCCACGGCAGCGTGACCCGGGGATTTGCGGAGAAGCGCCCGCCGTCAACTCCCTGGTATCTATAGAAGTTGACCGCCTCCGCGTCGTAGTCCGCGAACATCAGGTTGTTGAACAATTCCTTGCGTCCGGTCACCGTGAAATCGGGCAGCCGCTGTAGGGCGAACTCTTGCGGCTGAATCAGATCCTGGTTCCAGGTCCCCTGCAGCTTCGCGTATGCGTCGTTGAACTGGTAAAGCAATCCGAAATTCGACGCCGCATTGGTCATCGATCCGAAATTATTCTGGCCCAGTCCGTTGGAGAAGCCGCGCGACAAGGTCCATACGTCCATCTCCCGCAGGTACAGGCTGTCACTTACGGAAACCGTGTCGCCGTAAGCGATCAAATCGTCGGTCAGATGCTGCCGTGTCATCGCAATTATCCCGTAACGATTAACCGGGATGTGCGGATCCGCGATCTGCCCATCTACCACGTTGTTCAACCGATTCGCCTCTGACCGGAGGTCTTCGTTGTAGAATGCCCCATCCGCCCACAGGTAGTCGTCTTTGCCGTTGACCAGCCGGTATTCGGCCAGCCCACCGATTCGCTGCGAGGTCTCGAGATCCATCGCGACAGTCGCGTCTGAGCTTTTGTTGATGGCGATATAGTACGGCTGCAGCCACTGAAAACCGCGCAGCCCCGATTGACCCTCGCGTCCGCTCAGCAAGCCGCTGTGCCGGTCCGTATCGGCCGGAAAAATCAGGTACGGAAACGGAATCACCGGGTAGCCCGCCACGTTAAAGGTGCCGTTGGTAGCGGTGCCGGTATGCCCCATGTTCACCACCATATGGTCCGCGTTGATCGACCATGACGGCGTGCCCTTTTCGCATCCGCAGGTCGTGAAGAAGCCTTTCTTCACCTCGTAGGTCTGCCCTTCCTGCTTTATGATCTCCTTGCCTTCGAGATGGTAAATATTTTGTTTCGCCAATATCTTGGAGTTTTGGAGCACCATCGTTTCGTTGATCATGTCGATGGTGCCCTCGGTCGCCCACATCTCGACTTCGGGATCGATCAGATGGACATTGCCGATGGCGCGCGCCTTGTGGTCGCGGCGCATGATGTCGATCTCGTCGGCCTTCAACACGCTGCCGCCCTGGGTCATGACGGCGTCGCCCTTCACCACGAAGGTGTCGGTCTTCGAGTCGTAGATAGTTTCCTGGCCGGTGACGTTGACCGGTTCTTCATGCTCGACGCGGACCGGAGCGGGAATGCCGGATTTCTTCGGAGCTTGTTTCGGCGGCGTCGTAGCAGGCGCGTCAGCGTTGGCGAAAGCCGGCCACATCGTCGCGGCCAACATCCACAACATCGCGATCCCGATTCTTTTAAGCGCCGGCTTCAGGAAACAACCCACTCCGCCCCTCGCGGGTCAAAAAATACGGGTAAACTTCGCCGATAAGATACACCGAACCAGTGACAAGCGCCACGTCATCGGCGGCCAATTCGGAAATCACGCGCTCGATCGCGCGCATCGGATCGCGCTCGACCCGCGCCGGGCAATGCGCGGCGAAATGCGCGACGAGCTCCTCCGGCTCGAGCGGAAGCTTGGGCTTGGCGCGGGTCAAAGTCACGTCACGCACGCGCGGCGCAAGCATCGCGGCCATCTGCGGCCATGTTTTCGCCGACTGGCATCCGAAAATCAGCCGCGGCTTCACCTCGGGGCCAAGTTCGACGCTCATGGTTTCCAGCAGCGCGGCGATACTCATCTCGTTATGCGCACAGTCAAGGATAACCAGCGGCCGCTTCGATACGATGTCGAAACGCCCCGGCCAATAGATGTCGCGCAGACCGGTGCGGATCGCGTCCTCGTCAATCCGCCAGCCCTGCGCGCGCAAAGCTTCGATCGTCGCCACCGCAATCGCCGCATTCTCATGCTGAAACGGACCCGCCAGCCCAAGCTCGAGATCGCGCAGGTCCAGCCCGAGGCCGTGGTAGTCCAGTCGATGCGCCGGCGCGTGCGACGTGTAAGAAAAATCGCGATCGATCAAACGCACCGCGCTGCCACGCTGACCTGCGATAGATGTGAGCGTCAAGCGTGCCTCGGCGTCGCGCGCGCCAATCACAACCGGCACCTCGTGCTTGATGATCCCGCCCTTCTCTCCCGCGATCGCCGCGATCGTGTAGCCGAGATATTCCATGTGATCGAAACCAATCGGCGTGATCACACTCAGGATCGGCGTGACGACATTGGTGGAATCCAGCCGCCCGCCAAGACCGGTCTCGACCACTGCGATATCGACCTTCTCCTCCGCGAAGTAGAGGAACATCATCGCGACGGTGAACTCGAAAAACGTGAGCGCCATGCCGGCGCGTTCGTAAATCGCGCGCAGCCGCTCGATATAGTCGAGCATCAGCCCCGCCGGAATCTCAGCCCCGGAAATCCGCGTCCGCTCCGCCAGGTTCACCAGGTGGGGTTTGGTGTAGAGCCCCGTCCGATAACCAGCGCGCCGCAGACAACTGTCGACCATCGCGGCGACCGAACCTTTGCCCTTGGTCCCCGCAATATGCACCGCCCGCAGCTTGCGATGCGGATTGCCGATAACCTCAAGCGCCGCCTCCATCCGCTCGAGCTTGTAAATCTCGCCGCGCGCCTCGAGCGAATAGAGCCAGTCGATCGTCTTGGCGAGTTGATCCATAGCCAGCCCGGAGTTTACCGGCTATGAGTTGAAGGCGGAAGATTCAGCGCGAAGCGGCGGTAGATGAACACAGCGAGCGATATGGAGAAGTCGATGAGCGAAAACAAGCGATTCGAGCAGGAGCAGATGCCGGGCGCGACGTTTCGCGGATGCGCGCTGCCGCGGGCCGAGTTTGATGACGTTGGCCTGGCAAATTCCAGATTCGTCAACGTGAGCTTGCGCGGGGCGTCATTTACGGACGTGACCTTTCAGGACGCAAAATTCAAGAATGTGAATCTAGCCAATGTCAGCATCGACAATGCAAACATCATTGGCCTCACGATCCTGGGCTGGGACATCGCAAAGCTGATCAAAGAGGCCGCGCAAAAGAAAACTTCAGGCTAGGACGCTCATCTGCGCTTGCCCTTCGATGCGGCCGGCAGCGCGCCGCGGTTGCCGCGCGGCTTGGTCAGCATCGCGAGGATTCGCGCCAGCGTGAAACGCATCTGATGTCGCGGGACGATCGCGTCGAGCATTCCGTGCGCGAGTAGAAACTCGGCGCGCTGAAAATTTTCCGGCAACTCCTGACCGCTGGTCTGCGCCGTCACGCGACGGCCCGCAAAACCAATCAGCGCGCCCGGCTCCGAGATATTCAAATCGCCGAGCATCGCAAACGAGGCGGCCACGCCGCCGGTCGTCGGATCGCACAACACCGAAATGTACGGCAATCGCGCGTCGCGAAATCGCGCGATCGCCGACGATACTTTCGCCATCTGCATCAGCGAGAGCGCGCCTTCCTGCATCCGCGCGCCCCCCGACGCGACGAACACGATCACCGGCAGCTTACGCTCGCTTGCGATATCGAACAGCCGCGCGAGCTTCTCGCCGACGACGACGCCCATGCTGCCGCCCATGAATTCGAAATCCATCACGCCGATCGCCACCGGCCGATTCTCGATTTTGCCGATTCCAACCACCACCGCGTCGTTGCGGCCGCTGTTCGCGCGCGCTTGCTCCATCCGTTTGGGATACGGCCGCGAATCGACGAAGCCGAGCGGATCGCCAATCGCCATCTCGGCCATCAGCTCGCGCCACGTCCCGCGATCGACACTGATCGACAGCCGCTGTGGCACCGTGACGCGGAAATGGTACCCGCACTTGGGGCATACGTTCAGATTGCGCTCCACTTCCTTGCGGAACGCCATCTCCTTGCACGACGGGCACTTCGACCAGATATCGTCCGAAGGCGCCTGGGTCGTAACTAGTGGCATAGGCTTTAGCCTGTGATTTTCTGGTGTCTGTTCGCGCTCAGCCATCTGAATTCTCCGCCGCAGGCGCGCGATCGATTCGACGCGCCGACTTCATCGCATCTTTCATCGCGCCAACCAATCCGCCGACGGCCGCAGGCGCGTCACCTGACTTCGCATGCGTTTCGATCAACAATGAAATCGCGCTGCCGACCACCACCGCATCCGCCATCGTCGCAACCTCGGCCGCCTGCACAGGCGTGGAAATTCCAAAGCCGACGCCGATCGGCAAGTCGGTCACGCTGCGAATCTCGCGCATGTGCTCGGCGATTCCGGTGTCGAGATGCGCGCGCGCGCCAGTCACGCCCGTCACCGACACATAGTAGAGAAAGCCGCTGGCCGATCGCGCTATCGTGCGGCTTCGATCGATCGGCGTCGTCGGCGCGAGCAGGTAAATCAGGTCGAGACCGTTGGCGCGCGCCGGTTTCTTGAGCTCGCCCGATTCCTCCGGCGGCAAATCGACCACCAGCAATCCGTCGATACCCGCGCGCGCAGCGTCAGCGCACAACCGCTCGCATCCGTAGTGAAAAATCGGATTGTAGTACCCGAACAGGATCAGCGGGATCTGCGTCTGCGCGCGCAGCTCGCTCACCATCGAGAGAATCGCCGCCAACGACGCGCCCGCGCCGAGTCCGCGCGCCGACGCACGCTGATTGGCGGGTCCGTCGGCCATCGGATCGGAAAACGGCACGCCCAGCTCGATCAAGTCGGCGCCGCGAGCCTCGAGCTCGAGCACCAGCCGTCGCGTCGTATCCATATCGGGATCGCCGGCCACGATGAACGGGATCAGCGCCGCCTCGCCGCGCGCGCGCAGCTCGCGAAACTTCCGTTTGATTCTATGCGCCGCTGCCATGATTACACCGTCACTCCGAACGCCTTGGCGACCGTCTGCATATCCTTGTCGCCGCGCCCCGACAGATTCACGATCATGATTTGTTCCTTCGCCATCTGCGGCGCCAGCTTGATCGCATGCGCCACCGCATGAGAACTCTCGAGCGCCGGGATTATTCCCTCGGTCTCCGACAGCAGTTTCAACGCGTCGAGCGCCTCGGCGTCAGTCACCGACGTGTATTCGGCGCGGCCCACGTCGTTCAGCCACGAATGCTCAGGACCGACGCCGGGATAGTCGAGGCCCGCCGCAATCGAATGCGTCTCGCGAATCTGCCCGAGCTCGTCCTGCAGCAGGTAGGTTTTGTTTCCATGTAGAACGCCGACGGTGCCCGCCGTGATCGTGGCCGCATGATGCGGGCCGCTGATGCCGAGACCGGCCGCCTCGACGCCAATCATCTTCACGTTGGTATCTTTGATGAACGGATAGAACAGTCCAATCGCATTTGAGCCGCCGTTGACGCACGCGACCAGCACGTCGGGCAGCCGACCTTCGTGCTTGAGAATCTGGCGACGCGCCTCGCGCCCGATGACCGCCTGGAAGTCGCGCACGATCATCGGGTATGGATGCGGCCCCGCGGTGGTGCCAATCAGGTAGTAAGTGTTACGCACTGTCGCGATCCAATCGCGCAGCGCCTCGTTCATCGCGTCCTTCAGGCTCTTGCTGCCGCTCTCGACCGGCGTGACCTTGGTGCCGAGCAGCTTCATCCGAAAGACGTTCAGCGATTGACGCTCGACGTCCACCGAGCCCATGAAGACTTCGCATTCGCGGCGGAACAGCGCCGCCATCGTGGCCGTCGCGACGCCATGCTGACCCGCACCGGTCTCCGCCGTGATGCGCGACTTGTTCATGCGCACCGCGAGCAGCGCCTGCCCGAGCGTATTGTTCACCTTGTGCGCGCCGGTGTGGCAAAGGTCCTCGCGCTTCAAATAAATTTTGGCGCCGCCGAGCTTGGCGGTGAGATTTTCGCACAGGTAGAGCGGCGTCGGCCGTCCGACGAACTCGCGCGAGCGCTGTTCGAGCTCGTCGCGAAATTTTGGATCGCGGCGCGCCGCCTTGTAGGCGCTCTCAAGCTCGAACAGCGCCGGCATCAGGGTTTCCGCGACGTACTTGCCGCCGAACTGGCCGAAATGACCGCGGCTATCTGGAACGTTTTGCATTGTTGACGAAGCTCCTGAGTTTATCGTGGTCCTTCACGCCCGGCGACGACTCGACCCCGCTGGCGCAATCGACAGCATACGGTTCGAGCGCGGCAACCTCGCCAACATTGTCGGGATTCAATCCTCCGGCGACGAACGCGCGGCTCAAATCAAGCCGTCGAAGCTGATCCAACGAAATACGATTACCAGTGCCGCCGAGCAGTTTCGCGTCGAAGGCGTCGAACAGCACGTAGTCCGCGCGATGCGGCGTCACAGTCTCGCCCATCTTCAGCCGCCGCGTGACAATCGACGGAACCGGCCAGCCGGCGAGCGCCGCGTCATCCTCGTCGCCGGAGAACTGGATCATATCGAGCGTCGCGGCGCGCAAGCGCTCATCTATATAGGCGCGCTCCGCGTTCACGAACACGCCGACCACCACCGCGCGCGAGCCAATCGCCGCGCGAATCTCGACAGCGCGATCGATCTCGACGTAACGTGGACTCTTCGCATAGAAATTCAGGCCGATCATATCGGCCCCGGCGGCGATTGCCGCGTGCGCATCCTCGACCCGCGTGATGCCGCAAATTTTAACCCGGACGGTCATAGCTCGCGCATCAACTCCCCGAGTTTCGCGCCGGGCGTGCCGCCGCGCAGCAGGCTCTCGCCGATTAGAAACGCGCGCGCGCCGGCCGCGTCGAGCCGGCGAATATCGTCAGGAGAATCGATTCCACTTTCGGTGACGATCACCGCATCGCCTTTGTAACCCGCGAGCAGGCGCTCGGTCACCGCGATATCGGTGACGAAATTGTGCAAGTCGCGGTTGTTGACGCCTATCAGCCCCGCGCCGATTTTCTCGGCGAGCGCAAACTCGGCGGCGTCGTGCGATTCGACCAGAGTCGCCATCCCGAGTTCACGCGCGAGTGCCGACAGCGAGCGCAGCTCGCCCTCTTTCAGCATCGCGGCGATCAGCAGAATACAGTCCGCGCCGGCCGCGCGCGCTTCATAAACCTGGTACGGCTCGAAGATGAAGTCCTTGCGCAGCAGCGGAACGTCCACGGCGGCGCGGACGGCACGCAGGTCGTCGAGCGAACCTTTGAAATGCACATCGGTAAGGACGGAGATCGCGGCGGCGCCGGCGGCGACATACTCGTGCGCGACGCTGGCCGGATCGAGTCCCGGCATGATGTCGCCCTTGCTCGGGGACGCGCGCTTGATTTCGGCGATGATCGCGGGACGCCGCGCACGCAGCGCCGCGATGAAATCGCGCGGCTTGGGCGCACGGCCAGCCTCCGCGACGATCGCCATCGGCGACACGACTGCGCGTCGCGCGCGCACTTCGACGCGTTTGGCGGCGTATATGTTGTCGAGGATCGAGCTCATTGAATTCCGTTGCTGGCGCGCCGCAGCTTGTCGAGGACTTCCAGCGCGCGGCTGCTGGCGATAATTTCACGCGCCGCATCGACTCCTTCTTTCAGCGACGCAGCCTTGCCGCCGACATAGATTGCGGCGCCGCCGTTCAGCGCGAGCACATCTTGCGCCGGGCCTGCGCCGCCATCAAGCGCGCCGCGCAGAACCCGCACCGCATCGTCGAGATTCGTGACGACCAGCGCGCGATGCTCGCCTTGCGCGATGCCGAAGGTCAGCGGCGTGACTTCATATTCCGTCAACTCGCCGTCGCGCAGTTCCGCGATCCGGGTCGGGCCGCTGATTGCGATTTCGTCGATTCCGTCGCCGCCGTGCACGACCATCGCGCGCCGCGTGCCCGAGCGCCTTGAGCGCGTTCGCCATCGGCCTGATCAAATTCTCGTCGGCGACGCCCAGCAGATGGAAGCGCGGACGCGCCGGGTTGCCGAGCGAGCCCATCAAATTGAAGATGGTGCGGATTCGCAGCTCGCGGCGGAGCGGCGCAATCTTTTTGAACGCGGGATGATACGTCTGCGCGAAGATGTGGCAGCATCCGGCGGCGTCGAGGCATCGTTTCAGCCCTTCCGGATCGCAATCGATCTTCACGCCCATCGCTTCGAGCACGTCGGCGGTGCCTACTGTGCCGCTGATCGCGCGATTGCCGTGCTTGGCGACCGGCACGCCCGCCGCCGCAGCGATCAGCGCGGCGCCGGTCGAGATGTTGAAGGTGCTGGCGCCGTCGCCGCCGGTGCCGCAGGTGTCGAGCACCTCGCCGTCGCGAAGATTGAGTGGACGCGCGCGCGCAAGCATCGCGCGTACCGCGCCGGCCAGCTCGTCGGCCTCGGCGCCCTTGATTTTCAGCGCGACCAGGAACGCGCCGACGACCGCGTCGGGCGCGCCGCCGTCCATGACCTCGCCGATCGCGAGTTCGGCTTCGGCGTCGGTGAGCGAGCGCCCGTCGATGAGCGCTTGCAGTGCGTCGTGGAGTTCACTCATCGCGCGGTTCCGTTCTGATCCAGGCTGTCGAGAAAGTTTTGCAGCAGATGCTTGCCTTCGAACGTCAGAATCGATTCGGGATGAAACTGCACGCCTTCGACAGCGTGCTGTTTGTGCCGCAGCCCCATGATTTCGTTTTCCGCGGTGCGGGCGCTGACTTCGAGCATTGGCGGAATCGTCGCCGCGTCAACCAGCAGCGAATGATAGCGCATCGCGTCGAACGGACTCGGGATGCCGGCGAAAATCGTCTTGCCGTCGTGAATTATCGGCGAGGTCTTGCCGTGCATCAGGCGATCCGCGCGCACCACCTTGCCGCCGAACGCCTCGCCGATACATTGCAGGCCCAGGCACACGCCGAGAATCGGAACCTCGCCCGCCATCTCGCGCAGCAGGGTCAGCGAGATTCCGGCTTCGGTGGGCGTGCACGGTCCGGGCGAGATGACGATCGCCGCGGGATGCAGCGCGCGAACGCCGGCGACGTCGATCGCGTCGTTGCGCTTGACCGTGACGTCGGCGCCGAGTTCGCCGAGGTACTGCACGATGTTGTAAGTGAACGAGTCGTAGTTGTCGATCATCAGGATTCTCTTTTCAGTATTTGAGACCATCGTGATTACCTCTTGGCCGCGATTTCGAAATCGCGCGCGGCTTGAAGCGCGCGGACCATCGCGCGAGCCTTGTTGACCGACTCGTCGAACTCGGCGCCGGGGTCCGAATCGGCGACGACGCCGCCGCCTGCCTGGATGTAAACGCGGTCCTTCCTGATCAGCAGCGTGCGCAGTGCGATCGCAGTGTCGGTGTTGCCGGTGTAGCTGAAATAGCCGACCGCGCCGGCGTACACGCCGCGGCGCACCGACTCGAGCTCGTCGATGATTTCCATCGCGCGGATTTTCGGCGCGCCGGAGACGGTGCCCTGCGGAAAAGTGGCCGCGAATGCGTCGAACGCGTCGCATCCCTCGCGCAGCACGCCGGTGACGTTCGACACGATGTGCATCACGTGCGAGTAGCGCTCGACCACCATCAGCTCGGTGACTTTGACCGAGCCGATTTCGGAGACGCGGCCGACGTCGTTGCGCCCGAGATCGACCAGCATCACGTGCTCGGCGCGTTCCTTGGGATCGGCGAGCAATTCGGCTTCGAGTTCGCGGTCCTCGGCTTCGGTCACGCCGCGCCGGCGAGTTCCCGCGATCGGCCGCAGGGTGATCTCGCGACCCTCGACCCGGACCATCACCTCGGGCGATGCGCCGACCAGTGTTTGATCGCCGAGGCGCAGATAGAACATGTAGGGCGACGGGTTAATCGTGCGCAGGCTGCGGTAAATGTTGAACGGATGCGCGGTGAGCGGCGCCTCGAAGCGCTGCGACGGAACGACCTGGATAACGTCGCCGGCCGCGATATATTCCTTGGCGGCCGAAACCATCGCCATGTAACCCTCGCGCGTCACGTTCGAGGTGATTGACGTGTCGTTGATCGCGACGTTGCTCGCGCCTTCGAGAAACGGCGGCACGGCGGGACGTTTGAGGCGCTCGATTATCTCATCGATTTTAATCCGCGCGCTTTGATACGCCATTTTGGTCGAGGCGAATTCCTCGACCGGCGACGTTGGCGATAATTTTGAGCGTCTGGCGGACGTTGTCGAAGCACAGCACCGTGTCGGTGAACATCAGGTGGAAATCGGGGATGCCGAGATCGTCGGTGGCGGTTTCGGGAATCTTCTCGAAGCATCGCACGATGTCGTACGCGAGAAATCCGACGGCGCCGCCGAAGAAGCGCGGCAGGTTGGGCAGCTCGGGCGAGCGGAAGCGCTTGACCTCGGCGCGCAACTCCTCGAACGAGTTGGCGACCGAGCGCACCTCGACGCCGCGGCCGGGGCGGATGATGTCCATGCGGTTCTTGCGCGCGCGCATGACGAGGAAAGGATCGCTGCCGAGGAAGGTGTAGCGGCCCCATTTCTCGCCGCCGCGGACGCTTTCGAGCAGGAAGGCGTAGTCGCCGCGCGCGATTTTGAGGAAGGCGGAGACGGGAGTCTCGAGGTCGGCGGCGACTTCCTCGAAGACCGGGATGAGGTTGAATCCCTTGGCCGCCAGCCGTTCGAATTCGTTTTCAGTGGGCTGTAACATCTCGTTTCCTCTTTCTCACTTCTCACTTCCGCTTCCGTCATCGCCAAAAAAGAAAAGGGCCGCAGGTTGTGCCTGCGGCCCTTTTTGGGAAATCGGTTTTGCGATGAACTACAAAGCCGGCGCGCAGGCGGGTGCATCGAGGTGCCAACGCCACCATCCCGCGCAAACATTTCGGCTCGTGAGGTTCATCTTGAGGTTAATGATCCATGCGAGGGAGGCCGTTGTCAACCGCCCTGCTCCGCCGGGCAGTGTCCTAGTTTGAAATTCTCTTTTGGAAAACCCGCCGAGCAAATGCAAGGGCTCTTTGAGCAGTACGCGGTGAAGGGGGGTTCGTCCCTGCGCGCTGGTTCATCACTCGCTCGCGTTCAGCCTGCTCTACGAGCACCCTCGGTTTAGGGCCGAGAATAAGCCCCAGTATCAACAGAAAATCAGTCAACAGCAGAATCACTAACCAAGGGATTCTTGCCCAGCCGTCAGTGGCTAAAACCACTGAACCCAACGACGCGTTGAGCGATAGGAAACCTGCTGCCACCAGCAAATAGAATTTTCTCCGACCGTATCGTATTCGCGTTCCCCGAAGCATTGGCTTTCGTAATGCTACCTGTAATTTCGAATGTTCCGGTTTGAAATCGCGCGTGTCCTACTGCTTGTCCGGTTCGTCTTTCTCAGTAATCGGATCCCAGTGCGAATTTGTGGGATTGATGGCTTCCCAGCAATGCGCTGTCGGCGCGTCGATCACCACATCGCCGTTTTTGTCTGCGTCTACAAACCAATCCCGCACATACTTAGCCCCGCCTGATTCACATTGGGCTTTCGTCTTAAATTCCTTCTCACAACTGTGAGCCTCCAACTCCAGGGTGACTGCGCACCTTCCGGAACAATCTTTGGCGACTTCCTTCCCTTCTACGCACTTGGAACATTCTTTGGCGACGTCCTTCCCCAAACGAACACTTAGACACCAGACCACGAGAGGACTCACAGCCACAAAGTCGCTGACGCCATCCAATTGCGGCGGTACTTTACCTTCGACTTCGCGCACGTTTTCGGAATTGTCCACGAAGATCCCAATCGCCCAGAAAGGGGTCGGCGAGTCGGGCGGTTTGATCAATGTCGGCGTCATATATTTGACGTGCCCCACCTTTAGCACCCAGGCATTCGCAGCGATGGCGGCTTTCGCCCGGGGCCGTCCTTTCCAGACATGCTCTGCTTGTTTTGATGGTGTGGAGGTGGGAGATGCTTGAGCGTTAGTCGTTGTAGGAACGAACATGAGATACCAGCCCACAAACGCGAGCGCGACTGCGTGGCGGGGCTTCATGGACGCGGTTTACCAGAAAGCAAAAAGCCGGAACAGTGTGCAGCCATTTACGGAACTGTCTTAGTTCGGGGCTCCGTGTCGGGAATTTCAAAGCGTCGGTGTCTTAATTTCGCCGGACCAAGGCCGACTACGTCCGACTACGCCGGACGGGTTCACTTTTCCTTGAGGCGCGGGTCGTCGGTGGAGATACATTGAGCCAAAGCCCAAGAGCGTCGTACGTCTTCTGGGCTGAATCCTTTCATTTCGAATCCCGCTCGTTCGCTCTCGCGATATTTTTCCTCTGAAGCATGATCACAGTCTTTTTCGCTGTCATAGGTGCCGAGACGAGACCAATGGCTAACCGGCGGCGACACTTCCATGAACGTTTCTCGTGCTGGCGCCGGCATCATCAGGTACCAGCCCACAAGCGCGAGCGCGGTTGAGTGGCGAGGTTTCATGGCTTCCTATTTTCGCTAGAGGCCGAGGGAGCGCTCTGCATGCGGCGGTTGATCTCCTCGGCGTAGAGTTCCAGGCGGCGGGCTTTGGCGATTTTGTAGCCTCGTTCGATCGAGAGTCCAGCCAGTGCAGCGAATCCGCCGCCGAGTGCGTGAAGGATGGGATTCCGCGACAAAGTAAGTATGAACAAGCCGACGCCGAGCAAGCACCAGTTGGCGACTCTCAGTGGGAATCGGTTGCGGATGCACAACAGGCGGTTTACTCGAAAGAAAATGCGGGAGCAAGCGCACAATTTTTCAGGCGCGAACCGACGCCCGCTAATACTCTGAGAGTTTGTGAGTTTTTTGTGGGGGGATCGCAATAAGCGGCGAGAAGTGGATGATGGAATTAGGTGGAGGTGAGGTGATGGAGGAAGCGGTGCGGCTGCGGGAACCTAATCGCAAGCAGATGATTCTGCAGCAGTTCGATTACGAGTCGCTGGTCGCTGCCGGGCATCCGGCGCGGGCGATTTGGCGGGTGCTGGAAGGGCTCGATCTGAGCCGGTTCTGTGCGCCGATCAAAGCGCGCGAGAACCGCCCGGGACGCGATGCGACGGATCCGCGGATGCTGCTGGGGCTGTGGCTGTATGGGCTCAGCCAAGGGGTGAACAGTGCGCGTGAACTGGAGCGGCTTAGCACTGAGCACGCGGTCTATCGCTGGCTGTGCGGCGGGGTGAGCGTTAACCATCACTTGCTGAGCGACTTCCGCAGCGGGCATCGCGCGGCGCTCGATGAGTTGTTCGGCCAGCTGTTGGGTCTGCTGATGGAGCGGCATCTGATCACGCTTTACCGGGTGGCGCAGGACGGGACCCGGGTGCGGGCGAGTGCGGGGGCGGCTTCATTTCGGCGCAAGGCGCGGCTTAAGGCCTGTATGCGCGCCGCGCGCCGACATCTGGAGCTGCTCGACGCCGAGACCGAGCATGATCCGACCCAATGCAGTGCGCGGCAACGGGCGGCCGAATTGCGCGCCGCGCGCGACTACGAGCAGCGCGTGACGCAGGCGGTGGCGCAACTCGCCGCGCTCGGAGCGCATAAGGCGGAAGCCAAAAACCATCCGCAGCGCAAAACCGAAACTCGCATCTCGACCACCGATCCCGAGGCGCGGGTGATGAAGATGGCCGACGGCGGCTTCCGTCCGGCCTACAACCTGCAATTCGCCACCGACACCGACAGCCGGATTATCGTGGGCGTGGCGGCGACCAACTCAGGGACTGACAGCCAGCAGCTGGAGCCGATGCTCGATGAGATCGAGCGGCGCACCGGAAAAATTCCCGAGCAACAGCTGGTCGACGGCGGCTATATGAACTTCGCCGCGGTCGAGCGCGCCGCCGGGCGCGGGGTGGAGGTATTTTGCCCGCCGCGCGAGAACCGCACCTATCATATCGATCCGCTGAGCCCGCAACCCGGTGACAGCGCGGCGATTGCCGAGTACCGCCAGCGCATGGGCGCGGCCGAGGGCAAGCAGATCTATCTGGAGCGTGCCGCCACCGCCGAGACCGTCAACGCCGACCTCAAGACCTGGCGCGGGCTTGACCGCCTGCTGCTGCGCGGCACCACCAAGGTCCTGATGGTGGCGACCTGGTCGGCGCTCACTTACAACCTGATGCGCTCGATTAAAATGGGCTGGCTATAAAAAGCGCGAGCGGCCAGCTTCCTCACCCGCGCTATCCTATCAACCTAACCAGCAACCCCAACAACCAGTTCATCGCCTACAGCACACCAAGTGCCGCCGCGCAATCCAATTCACTCACAAGCTCTGA